>NZ_CPYD01000003.1 GCF_001112925.1 Yersinia nurmii | reverse complement strand
CGAAACAGGCTTTGATATCGTCTTGCGAGTGCCCACACAGATTGTCTGATAAATTGTTAAAGAGCGTTCGTTACCTGTTCGCTTGCGGCGAATCTTACAGTAACGCGGGAGGCAGATAATACGCTTTCCCGCTGAAGTGTCAAGCTTTTCTTTTCAACTTTCGTTTTAAGAACCGGCGTTACCGCCTGCTTAACACTTCCTGACCCGGCGAAGTTTGTTTCGTTGTTCCCGGTCAGTGGAGGCGCATTATAGGGAGTTCCTGACAGGCTGCAACCCCTAATTTCAAATAATTTTCCAACCGGCTTTTTTTTCATCAAAAAGTGCGGAATTGGATAACTTTTCTACTACTTTTCAGTTAAACAGCCAATACCAGAGTGAAACAGTAGAGTAAAATAGAAGGATAAGAAGTTAGCCAGGACAAATCACCATGCAATTTAACGCCCAACAACAAGCCGCCCAACGCAACCTTTCCTATTTATTAGCTGAAAAGATCGGCCAGCGTATCCTGGCAGGCGAATATATAGCCGGATCTATACTACCTGGAGAGATAGAACTAGGCGAACAGTTCGGCGTAAGCCGCACTGCGGTACGTGAAGCGGTGAAAATGTTAGCGGCGAAAGGGATGTTGTTGCCACGACCACGGATTGGTACGCGCATTATGCCGCAGTCCAACTGGAATTTTCTCGATCAGGAGTTACTAACCTGGTGGATGACCCGTGAGAACTTCGATCAGGTAATGCAGCACTTTATTTTGGTACGAACCGCGTTAGAGCCGCAGGCCTGCGCTTTGGCCGCGGTTAACGCCAATCCTGCACAAAAACAGCAATTGGCTATATTGATGGCAGAAATGCAGGCGCTGCACCGTGAATTTGATCGTGAACGCTGGATTCAGGTGGATACCCAATTTCATCAACTGATTTACGAAGCCAGTGGAAATCCGTTCCTGACTTCATTCGCCAATTTGTTCAGTTCGGTATATCACAGTTATTTCCGTGCTATTACCGGCGATGAAGTGATAAAGCTGCAACACCACCAATCTATCGTCGATACCATCCTGACCGGCGACAGTCAGGGTGCCTGTGTTGCCTGTCAGGTATTATTACAAGACAAAAACTGACGGAGTGTGTAATCACATGTTATCTATATATAGAAGAGAGGATTGTTGATAACGAATTCCATCAGGAAATAGAATGATTAAATCTGCTCGTAGCATGGCCGGCTTACCTTGGATTGCCGCCATGGCTTTCTTTATGCAGGCGCTGGACGCAACAATATTAAATACAGCCCTTCCCGCGATCGCCGAAAGCCTCAACCGCTCGCCGTTAACTATGCAATCTGCCATTATCAGCTACACGCTAACCGTCGCTATGCTGATCCCAGTCAGCGGCTGGTTAGCCGATCGCTTTGGCACCCGGCGAATCTTTATCATTGCCGTCTCGCTGTTTACCTTTGGCTCCTTATTATGTGCGTTATCAGGTTCCCTCTCATTTCTGGTCGCCTCGCGGGTTATCCAGGGCATTGGCGGCGCTATGATGATGCCCGTCGCGCGACTGGCATTATTACGTGCTTATCCGCGCAGTGAATTACTGCCGGTTCTAAATTTCGTAACCATACCCGGTTTAGTCGGACCCATCATGGGTCCCTTGCTGGGCGGTCTGCTGGTCACTTACGCCAGTTGGCATTGGATTTTCATCATCAATATCCCCATTGGCCTGTTAGGCATTTTTTATGCGCTGAAATACATGCCTAGCTTCACTATGCCTAAGCGAGCCTTTGATATTAGCGGCTTCCTACTGTTCGGCTTTAGTTTGGTCATGATTTCTATCAGTCTGGAGATGATGGGGAAAGCGGAAGTGTCGGGTTATCTTTCCCCCACGATGATGTTTGGAGGATTGCTGCTGTTAGTCGGTTATATTTTCCACGCCAAGGGGCATCCAAATCCATTAATCGGATTACCTCTATTCAAAACCAGAACATTCTCCGTCGGGATAGCCGGTAATATCGCTTCCAGATTGGGAACTGGTTGCGTACCTTTCCTGATGCCATTGATGCTACAAGTTGGCTTTGGCTACTCGGCCATCATTGCTGGTTGTATGATGGCGCCGACGGCTATCGGCTCAATGATGGCAAAATCTACCGTGACTCAGGTTTTGCGCTGGTTAGGCTACAGAAAAGTGCTGGTGAGCATTACGTTGATTATTGGCGCGCTGATTGGATTGTTTTCATTACAAACGCCGGGCATGTCTGTCTGGCTAATGATCGTGCCACTATTCATTTTGGGAATGGCAATGTCTACCCAATTTACGGCCATGAATACCATTACGCTGGCAGACCTGACCGATAACAACGCCAGCTCCGGTAATAGCGTACTGGCCGTCACTCAGCAACTTTCCATCAGCTTTGGCGTCGCTATCAGCGCCGCCGTACTGCGTTTCTACGAGGAATTACCGTTTGGCAATCATATAGACCATTTCCACTACACCTTTATTACCATGGGCGCAGTGACATTGGTTTCATCCCTTGTATTCTTGCTACTCAAACCCAAAGATGGCGACAATCTGATTAAAGGCCGCAGCGCGCGGAAAAGCAAAGTCTAGCGCTGAGCAACAGAACCACGCTCCACCAGCTCAGGTGTGAGCGTGAGAATCTGCGGTTCTGCCAATGGGTTATTCAGACGATGAATCAATGTATCGATGGCCAATTCACCCAAATCATCTTTCGGCTGATGAATAGTCGTAAGCGGTGGCGTCATATAACGGGCGATCTCGATATCATCGTAACCAATAACCGCCATATCCTGCGGAATGGATAATCCAACCTGATGTAACGCCTGATAAACCCCAACAGCCATCGCATCATTACCAGTAAATACCGCTTCCGGCGCTTCTGGCAAAGCCAATAACTGCTTCATTGACGCCAAACCACCCGCAAACTCAAAATCACTGGCAATTTCATATCCAGCTAAGATCGGCAAGCCAGCGCGCTTCATCGCCTGACGGTAACCTTCTAGGCGTTCTCTGGCCGGAGTCTTATCCTGTGGTCCGGCGATACAAGCAATGCGTTTATAGCCTCTGGCGATCAGGAAATCCGTGGCCATTTCCCCACCTAACAGCGAATTATCCTGAATAGTGTCGTTCACACCTTCAAAAGGAGCCCAATCCATCATGACAATAGGTAAAGAGGGGTAACAGCGGAGAACATCCTGCGACGGGCGATGATTTTCGGTACACATTAATAACAAGCCATCAACACGCTTTTGCAGCAAGGTTTCCATGCTACGGCTCATCCGATCGATATCGCCTTCGGTATTACACAAAATTAGGCTGTAGCCGCGCTCATAGCAACTGCGCTCCACACCGCGAACCACCTCGGCATAAAACGGGTTGCTGCTGGCCGTAACCAACATGCCAATCGTGCGAGTTTGATTAAGCTTGAGGCTACGCGCCAAAGCCGAAGGGGCATAATTGAGTTACTTAATAGCGGCAACGACTTTGTCGCGTACCGCTTCACTGACAAAACGGTCTTTATTGATGACGTGGGAAACCGTCGAGGTAGAAACGCCCGCCAAACGAGCGACATCTTTCATGGTAGCCAAAATTACCTCTGGTTTTGCAAGAAGGCATCAATTTCGGCCCGCCATGGAATGGAGGGTTGTGCGCCAGGGCGAGTCACGGCAATCGCAGCTGCTGCATGGGCAAAGCGTACCGCCGATGCCATTTCCTGACCGTCCAATAACGCTGTAAGCAGTGCGCCGTTAAAAGTATCACCGGCAGCAATAGTATCGACCGCATTCACCTTAAAGCCCGGCATCAGTTTGCCCTGACCTTGCTGGCTAAGCCATACACCGCGGCTACCCAAGGTGATAATCACCGTCATAATACCTTTATGATGTAATGCCTGAGCCGCCAGATTGGCGTCTTCCTCATTTTCGATATGAATACCGGTCAGGCGCTCGGCCTCGGTTTCATTCGGTGTAATCATATCCACTAGCTGTAATAATTCATCCGGTAGCTCGCGCGCCGGTGCTGGATTTAGAATCACCTGCGTCTGGCTTTCTCTCGCCAGTTTCGCCGCGGCTATCACAGTTTCCAGCGGAGATTCCAGCTGCATCAATAATGCCTGCGCATCAATAACTTGTTGCTGATAACGTTGAAGGTATTCAGGAGTCACGGCAGAATTAGCGCCGGCATTAATACCGATAACATTCTCACCTTCTCCATTGACGAAAATCAGTGCCACACCGGTAGTTTCGCCTGCGATCGCTTCCACCGGCGTGGTATCGATATTGTCTTTAGCTAACTGTTGACGAACGCGTTCACCAATATCGTCCTCACCCACACAGGCAATAAATGCGATATCCGCTCCGCTGCGGCCGGCGGCAACCGCCTGATTGGCACCTTTCCCACCGAAAGCAACGTTATACTGCTTCCCGATCACCGTTTCACCCGGACGTGGAAATTGCTCAATATTCAGAATATGGTCAGCATTGATACTGCCAAGAACCACTAGCTTACCTGTTTCCATCGCATCTATTCCTTTGTAGATAACGCCACCGCTAACATTGCGGCGGCGTGATACCTAAATTCTCTGCTTTTATTGTTTGGTCACTAACTTCAAATCAACCGGGATAATGGCCTGTACTTTTTCGCCTTTCAGCACTTTATCCGCAGTTTGAACCCCGATAGCGCCGATTTGGTCAGGACGTTGAGCGATAGTTGCGCCTAGCTTACCGCCTTCAACCGCTTTAATACCGTCGTCTGTGCCGTCAAAACCAACCACTAATACATCGGTTTTACCTGCAGTTTGCAATGCACGCAGCGCACCCAGCGCCATTTCATCGTTCTGAGCGAAAACAGCCTGTACCGCTGGATGTGCAGTCAGCAAATTCTGCATCACGTTCAGGCCTTTAGTACGGTCAAAGTCTGCCGGTTGGCTGGCTAACAGTTGGAATTTATGTTGTTCCATCGATTGTTTGAAGCCTTCGCCACGTTCACGAGCAGCGGAAGCACCGGCGATACCTTCCAGTTGAATCACTTTGGCATCGTTACCCAGTTTTTTGGCAATGAAGTCACCGGCCATTTTACCGCCAAAGCGGTTATCGGAAGCGACGTGGCTAACGACATCGCCTTTAGAAGCCAAACGATCCAGCGTGATTACCGGAATTTTGGCCTGATTTGCCATTTTAATCGCATTACCTACTGCGTCTGAGTCAGTTGGGTTTATCAGCAACAGCTTGGTGCCACGAACCGTCAGATCCTGTACGTTGGCCAACTCTTTCGCCGGGTTGTTCTGTGAATCCAGCACCACCAGGTTATAGCCCAGTTTGTCCGCTTCTTTTTGCGCACCATCCTTCATTGAAACAAAGAACGGATTATTCAGGGTGGAAACTACCAGCGCGATCGTGTCTTTTGCCAGCGCATTAGCACTAACCGTGGCGCTCAGGGCAACAACAGAGATCAAAGTAGCCAGTTTTTTCATTTTCATGGTCGCAGTTCCTGTAGGGAGAGAGCATCGTTAATTTTGCAGGCGCTATTGTTGCAACGTCGCCTACTGCTTTTTGTTATCTACCAATACCGCTAGCAGGATGACTACTGCTTTAACGATCATTTGGTAATAGGAGGAGACACCCAATAAATTCAAACCATTATTCAAGAAGCCGAGAATCAAGGCACCGATCAGCGTCCCAACAATGCGTCCTTTGCCTCCCGCCAGACTTGTACCGCCCAATACCACAGCAGCAATTGCATCCAGTTCATAGCCGGTACCGGCAGTTGGCTGGGCTGAAGATAGACGCGCAACTTCGATAATGCCAGCCAGTGCAGCTAATAAACCACACAGGGAGTAAACAATAATCTTAACTTTATCAACGCTGATACCGGACAAGCGAGTGGCAGACTCGTTGCCGCCCAGCGCATAAATATAACGGCCTAAACGGGTATGGTGCAGCATGTACCAGGCACCGACAAAAACGATAACCATCAACCAAATAGGCGTTGGTATCCCTAACGGACGGCCAATACCGAACCAGCCAAAGGCGTCAGCAGCATCGGTAAATCCGGTATTCACAGGGCTACCGTTGGTATAAACCATGGTCACACCGCGCAATAGCAGCATCATCACTAAAGTGGCGATAAAGGCCTGCACCTTGCCTTTTGCCACGATGACGCCCGTGCAGGCTCCAACAAAGGCTCCTACCGCTAACGCGGCACCCACGGCTACCAGCGCGTTCATTTCTAATCCAACAATTGATGCCGCGACTGCGCCGGTCAGCGCCAGTAAGGAACCCACGGAAAGATCGATGCCTGACGTCAGGATAACCAACGTCATCCCTACCGCCATGATGGCGTTCACCGAGGTCTGTTGCAGAATATTAAATAGGTTATTTAGCGTGAAAAAATTCGGGCTGAGGGACGACACCACGGCAATCAGCACCAGCAGCGCAATCAGCGATTTTTGTTCTAGTAGCCACTCTTTGCTGAACCAGCGTTTGGTCTGGATAGTCTGGGAACTCATATCTGATTACTCCTGCTTTGCGCGCTACTACTCATAAATAAATCACGCTTGCCGACGGCGGCAGCCATCAACACTTCTTGAGTGGCCTGTTCAATGGAGAACTCACCGCTTAAATGACCTTCATGCATCACCAGAATTCTGTCGCTCATCCCCATGACCTCTGGCATTTCCGAAGAAACCAGAATGATGCTGAGCCCTTCTTGCTTAAACTGGTTGATTAACTGATAGATCTCTTTTTTCGCCCCTACGTCTACACCGCGGGTAGGTTCATCCAGAATCAGGACTTTAGGTCGAGTCATTAATCCTCGGGCTATCGCCACTTTCTGTTGATTCCCGCCGGACAACAAACCTATAGGTTGTTCCATTGATGGCGTTTTAATATTGAATAAACGAATAAAGTCAGCCACGGCCTGCTGTTCCTCACCGTGTTTCAGCGATCCGCCGCTGCGGCTGAAATAACGTAATGCCGTCAGAGACATATTTTCTTTGACCGACATGCCCAACACCAAACCATCACGCTTACGATCTTCGGAAATATAAACGATGCCGTTAGCCAAACCGTCCTGCGGCGTATGGGCCACCACTTCACGACCATCCAACATCACATAACCAGATTTACGCGGCAGCGCACCGTAAATGATTTTCATCAGTTCAGTACGCCCTGCACCCATTAACCCAGCCACGCCGAGGATTTCACCGGCGTGCAGCGTAAAACTGACGTCGTTCACTCCTGGACCGCAAAGTTCTTTCACTTGCAAGCGCACATCGCCCAAAGGCAAATTCAGGCGTGGATATTGTTCTTCCAGCTTCCGGCCAACCATCATTTCAATCAATGTATCTTCTTCCAGCTCGCTTACCGGTTTTTCACCGATAAACTGGCCGTCGCGGAAAACCGTCACATCGTCGCAGATCTCGAAGATCTCTTTCAGACGGTGAGAAATATAGACAATGCCGCGCCCTTCAGCTTTTAACTCTTTGATTACGTTGAATAGCGAGGCAGTTTCCGTGTCTGTCAGCGCATCCGTTGGCTCATCCATAATGATGACTTGGGATTCGAAACTCAGCACCTTAGCAATTTCGACCATTTGCTGATCGCCGATGGAAAGCTCACCGACCAAACGATGGCTGCTATAACGAATGTTCAGGCGAGATAACAGGCGATCCGCTTCGGCGTACATCTTTTTCCAATCGATGCCACCAAAGCGGTTAACGAATTCACGACCAAGAAAGATATTCTCGGCAATGGTCAGCTGTGGAATCAGGTTAAGTTCCTGATGAATAATCCCAATTCCCGCTTCCTGCGAGGCCTTGGGACCATTAAATACCACTTCCTGACCGAGAAAATGCTGACTACCGGCATCTTTGGTATAAATGCCCGTCAGCACTTTCATCATCGTCGATTTCCCTGCGCCGTTTTCACCCACCAGCGCCATAACCCGTCCGGGGTAAACACTGAGTGCAGCGCCAGAAAGCGCTTTAACGCCGGGAAAGGCTTTATCAATCCCTTTCAATTGCAGCAAAGGTTGCATAAACGCCTCAGAAAGTTACGCCAGCGCAGAGAATCACGTTCGCAAAAGGTGAACATTCCCCGCTACGGATGACCGCATGGCTATGTTTTGTTTGCTCTTTGAAAGCCTCGTGGCTGACATAGTGCAAAGCAATGGAGTTTCCCTGGTGTTGCTCAAGTTGTTTCAGTTGTGTCAGCAAAGCTTCATGGAGCTGCGGATTATTCTTCGCGATCTCTTCCGCCAAAATAGCGCTTTCTACCTGCATTTCCTGCGTTACCACCGACAGCACCTGGAGGAAGCCAGGTACACCCTGTGTTAGCGCCAAATCGATGCGGGTGGTACTGGCCGGAATCGGCAGCCCAGCATCCGCTATGACGATTTGATCCGTATGACCTAATCGGGAGATAACCGCGGAAATATCAGAATTCAGTAATACGCCTTTTTTCATTTTTTGCTCCGACAGCGAAACGTTTCGCTGGTGGATAAGTTTAAAAAAAAGACAGCAGAAGGCAAACCTAATTTGGCGAATTTGTGATCGCCATCGAAACGTTTCGCTGTACGATTAAACAAGAATGAATTAACTGGCTGAATACTTCGGAAAATTAAGTTGTGGGGAAACTCTGCGGATAAAAAGTCAATGCGTATCAGTACACAAAGCAAAAAGGCCGTCATTACGACGGCCTTAGATAACTAAATTTCTACCTGAGTTCCTAGTTCAATCACTCGATTAGGCGGAATTTCGAACTGATCCGGCGCGCGCAGCGCATTGCGGCTCAGAGCCATAAACAGTTTACCGCGCAGGAACAAATACCAAGGCCGTTTCGACAATATTAACGACTCGTGGGACATAAAGAAGGAGGTTTCCATCATCTGGCAAGGTAGCCCTTCCAGACCACAGCGGTGGAAGATTTCCTCCACGTTCGGCGTTTCTCGCCAGCCGTAGCTCGCCACCACACGCCAGAAGGTCGGTGAAAGCTGCTCAATAGTCACACGGCGAACGTTGTGTACATAAGGCGCATCCTCAGTCCGCAGCGTCAGCAATACGACGCGCTCATGCAGCACTTTATTGTGTTTGAGGTTATGCAATAGCGCGAAAGGAATCACATTCATGGCACGCGACATATATACCGCCGTACCTGAAACCCGCACCGGTGGCGACTTCTCAAGTGAGGCGATCATCGCTTCCAGAGAATTACCGTGTTCATGCATCCGGCGCAGTAAACGGAAACGCTCGCTTTTCCAAGTGGTCATGATGATGAACATCACCAGGCCCATTGTCAGAGGCAGCCAACCGCCTGAGAACAGCTTCAAGGCGTTAGCGGAAAACATAGGGATATCGATGATCAGTAATATCATCAATAAGCAGGCTACGAATACCCGATTCCAGTGCCAGTTTTTCAGAGCCACGGTGCAGAACAGAATACTGGTCAATACCATGGTGCCAGTAACGGCAATACCGTAGGCCGCAGCTAGGTTACTGGAACGTTCAAAGCCGATGATCACTAATACTACGGCGATATATAGCGTCCAGTTAATTACGGGAATATAGATCTGGCCAGACTCCATTTCTGAAGTATGGATAATGCGCATTGGCGGTAAATAGCCTAAACGCACCGCCTGACGGGTCAGGGAGAATACGCCAGAAATCACGGCCTGCGAGGCAATAACCGTCGCTAACGTTGCTAGCACCAACAATGGAATCAGCGCCCAATCGGGAGCCAACAGGAAGAAGGGGTTTTTTATCGCTTCTGGATTTTTCAGCAACAGTGCGCCCTGACCAAAGTAGTTCAGCACTAACGAAGGCAGCACCACGGTGAACCAGGCTAGACGAATAGGGAACTTACCGAAATGCCCCATATCTGCATACAGTGCCTCTACGCCGGTAATTGCCAGCACTACCGCACCTAAGGCAAAGAAAGAAACCGTTTTGTATTCTGCAAAGAAGGCCAGCGCCCACTTTGGATTCATTGCATTGAGCACTTCCGGGTTATCCATAATGCCCCGAATACCCAGCACCGCTAATGTCAGGAACCAAACTAACATGACCGGTGCAAAGAGTTTGCCCACGCTACCGGTGCCGTGTTTTTGAATGGCAAACAGTAAAGTCAGAACGGCAATCGAACAGGGAACGATATAAGGATCGAGGGCGGGGGCCGCTATTTCCAAACCTTCTATCGCCGACATCACCGAGATCGCAGGAGTGATCACGACCTCGCCATAGAAAAAACTGCCGCCTATCAGGCCAAGTATGACCAATATCGACGTTGCACGGGAGGACGTGTTCCTGCCCGCCAGAGACATCAGGGTTAAAATCCCGCCTTCACCGGCGTTATCGGCTCGCATCACATAGGTGAGATATTTTAGCGAGACAATCAGGATTAACATCCAGAATATCAGAGAGAGAAAACCAAATACGACGTCAGGACGCACGTCAAAACCATAATGACCAGAAAAACATTCTCTTAAGGTATAAAGAGGACTGGTACCAATATCACCGTACACTACCCCTATTGCTGCAAGGGTTACTGCCGATAAAGATCGTTTATGTTCTGTGCTCATAATTTGTTTCTTTTTGCTAGAACATCCATAAGCTGATGCGTGCGTTTAAGAACCCAACCGACGGTTCCCTGTCCCTTGACGCTCACCAAAAGGCGCACAGTATGCACGATTTACACTAATTGCCTACCCTTAAATCGAGAGATAAAGAAGGCAATAAATGATGAGGTAAGCATCATCAATAACATAAAGATTTTACTAATCAAGAAGCTATAACATTAAAAAAAAGATGGTTTAATCTCTACCTCTTGGGTAAAAATCAGTTCACGCATCGACCATTTAGGATAATTATGGCGCAATCAACGCAGTTAGCAGACAGAATATCCCGTTTAAGTAACGCGCTGGAAACCGGACTGTATGAAAGGCAGGAAGCGATACGCTTATGTCTGCTCGCCGCTTTGAGCGGAGAAAGCGTGTTTTTACTTGGTCCACCGGGGATTGCTAAAAGTTTGATTGCCCGCCGCCTAAAGTTTGCCTTCCGCAATGCTAGGGCTTTTGAATACCTGATGACGCGTTTTTCAACGCCGGAAGAAGTCTTTGGCCCGCTATCCATTCAGGCGCTGAAAGAAGAAGGGCGTTACCAACGAATGACCAACGGTTATCTGCCGGAGGCGGAAATCGTTTTTCTGGATGAAATCTGGAAAGCGGGCCCGGCGATTCTGAATACTTTGCTGACAGCGATTAACGAACGGCGTTTTCGCAACGGTGACAAAGAAGAAAGCATTCCAATGCGCCTGTTGGTTACGGCATCCAACGAACTGCCCGATGCCGATAGCAGCCTGGAGGCTCTTTATGACCGTATGCTAATTCGCCTGTGGTTAGATCGAGTGCAGGAAAAACAAAATTTCCGCTCATTACTATTAACGCGTCAAAACGAAAACCATAATCCGGTGGCGGAAAATCTCAGTATCAGCGATGACGAGTTTCATCAGTGGCAACCACAGATAGATAAAATTACGCTACCCGATCATTGTTTCGAACTTATTTTCCAGTTACGTCAACGCTTAGGTGCCTTAGAACAGGCGCCTTATGTTTCTGATCGACGTTGGAAAAAAGCCCTGCGTTTGCTGCAAGCCAGCGCCTTTTTCAGCGGTCGCGATGCCATTGCGCCTATCGATATGATTTTGCTGAAAGATTGCCTGTGGCATGACCTTAACTCTCTCAAACTACTCCAGCAACAGTTAGAACAGCTGTTATGTGAGCAAGGCTATCAGCAACAGCTACTCATCACTCAGCTCCAACATATTCAGGCTCAATGGCTGCACCATCAGCAACAGCAAAGCGACCGGCAAGCGCTCACGTTGGTAAAGCAGAACGGCATATTCAGCCGTAAGCCCCAATATTCTCTGCCAGAAAATCTGACAGACGCAACTTTGACATTTTTCCTACAAAAACCGCTGAATTTGCACGATATTCAAGTCAATCATCTGCAAATTGAGCGTGACTCTCTGTTGCAATGGCTAAACAAAGGCGGCGTGCTACGTGCCAAACTGAATGGCGTCGGTTTCGCACAGAGCATTGATGCCGAAATTGACGATCGCCAGCACTTGGTTATTTTGGACGTTAGCCGTCAGGGCGCGGTTGTTTCGCTGCCGGGTGAATCAGCCGGTGCAGTGCCAGAATCATTGTTAACTCAAATGAGTGATTTGGAAATCCGTCTCTCTGAACAACGCAGACAGTTTAGCCAGCACCAACCCTGCCTGTTCACACCTTCAAGCTGGCTGGCAAAAATCGAAGCCAGCTTGCTACAGGTTGCTGAGCAGACGAAACAGCAGCACCAAAAATTGCGTGGGCAATAGCCGTGCTCAGCTTGGCAACATTGGATATGCTGCTGTCCATCAGTGAAAACCAACTGATAGATGAACTGG
Source organism: Yersinia nurmii (assembly GCF_001112925.1). Classification (GTDB taxonomy): domain Bacteria; phylum Pseudomonadota; class Gammaproteobacteria; order Enterobacterales; family Enterobacteriaceae; genus Yersinia; species Yersinia nurmii. Next base: position 331,354 of record NZ_CPYD01000003.1, on the reverse strand, counting down.
TGATCGGTCTGTTGGCCGCGCCACAGTTGGCTATTTTCTTTGAGAAGTTCCCTCGAATGAAACGTGCTCTGATGAAAGACATCCCCGGCTGGAAACTCAAACTGCAGCAACGAATTCACGAAGCAAAGGTGCCACCGGCGCTGGCTAACGAATTTACGCTCTATCAGCGCTGCCAGCTTCAGGACAGCGTGACCTTTTATCAGCAGGTCTGGGAAGTGGTGGAAAATATGGAGAAGATCCATTCTCCTTTCGCGACTCAGGCACGATCCATGTTGGAAGCCGCCGATCTGGCCAACAATCCCCCCCACGGCGATAGCCTGCAAACGCTGTTTTTACAACGCTGGCGCATCAGTTTGACGGTACAAACCGTTACGCTTCACCACCAGCTGTTAGAACAGGAACGCGAGCAGCTACTGGCCGAATTGCAGCAGCGGCTGGCGCTGACCGGGGCCTTGGAGCCCATACTAGCGGATAACGACACCGCCGCAGGCCGACTGTGGGATATGAGTCAGGGGAAATTACAGCGCGGGGATTATCAGTTATTGCTGCAGTACGGTGATTTTTTGCAACAGCAGCCGGAATTACAAAAACTGGCCGAACAGCTAGGGCGCAGCCGTTCCGCTAAGGCATTACCGACGCCAGATGCTCGCTTCGAACCTTACTCGGTGATGGTGCGAATGCCAGACGCCGTGCCTGAGGAAGTCAGTGGTATTCATCAAAGTAATGACATTCTGCGTTTACTGCCAACCGAACTGGTGATGCTCGGCATGAGCGAGCTGGAATTCGAGTTTTACCGTCGCCTCTTGGAACGCCGGTTGCTGACTTATCGGCTACAGGGTGATGCCTGGCAAGAACAGCAGTTACAGCGGCCAGTCAGTTTAAAAAATAGCGATCAACAGCCGCGCGGCCCTTTTATTGTCTGTGTAGATACTTCAGGGTCGATGGGGGGATTCAATGAACAGTGCGCTAAAGCCTTTTGCCTCGCGTTGCTGCGTATCGCGTTGGAAGACAACCGCCGTTGCTACATTATGTTATTCGCCACAGAAATCATTCACTACGAACTCTCCGCATCCAGCGGACTCGAACAGGCGATTCGCTTCCTCAGCCAGCGTTTTCGGGGCGGAACGGATCTGGCAGCCTGCCTATCCGCTACGCTGACCAAAATGGACGACAGAGAATGGTATGACGCCGACGCGGTGATTATTTCCGATTTTGTGGCGCAGCGATTACCAGAAGAATTAATCCGACGCATCAAAATCCAGCAGCAAGCACACCAACATCGTTTCCATGCGGTTGCGATGTCAGCCTATGGCAAGCCTGGAATCATGCGGATATTCGACCATATCTGGCGCTTTGATACCGGATTGAAAAGTCGCCTGATGCGCCGTTGGCAGCGTTAATCGACGTATATTCTTAATTCAGTAATCCGGCACCGACGTTTATCGACAGCCCAAGAATCGTCATATTAAAAATAAAAGATAAAACCGACTGCAGCAAAACGATACGGCGGACATCTGAGTTGCCGATAGACACATCGGCAGTTTGCGACGCCACACTGATGGTAAAGGTGAAATAAAGGAAATCCCAATAAGTAGGTTTGGTGATATCCCCAGGGAAAATCAGCGGCAACGTTTTTTCTGGTATGGGCCTTTCCAGATAAAAAAGGTGGGCATAGTGCATGGTAAAAGCGGTGGGCAACAGTAGCCAAGATACTAATAACGTCGTTCCCGTTAGTAACAGATTCAGCACTTTCATTCCATCGGATAACGTATTGGCTTTGCTCAGAGCAAACAGAATCACCAAAATACTAACCAGGCAAGCCATAGAGACAATAGCCAACACGGCGCTAGCGCTTTGATCCTGAACTTTGGCAACCAGCCTGACCTGGGTTGACTCAGTGCGTAACATCAGCAACCACAGGCAAATCAAATATATCCAAGCCCCTAGATTCCAGCTAGCCATCAACCGAAACAGAACGCTCAGATCGGACGGCAATAATAAAAAGCTGACGACGCCAGCACCGACGGAAAGCAAAAAACGTGGACGAGCATGTAAATAGTGGCGAATAGAGTGTGATAGAGCCATAGCGAGTATTTAACCTTCCATGTTGTTTGTGCGGTTTTTAAATCTCTAACTATGATGAGGATAGGCGATAAATAAGAAAGCAGACTGAACAACTGCTTAGAACCAGATAACAAACAGCCCGAAAATTACGCTGGTGGTAATAACCGGGCTGGTTTTCTCTACATACGGCTTTTCTCTATTCTATATAGAGGGAATGATGATGAAACAGAGCAGACTATTTTTTCCAGCAATAGCCTGTACTTGCGGCTTACTCATCAAATGTCAGATTATATCCGCGTTGATCCATCAGCTTTTTATCTCTGCCGAACCCCATTTTGGCGCGAACACTGCCCAACAGCTCTTTATAGCGATATATTTCAGTCGCGCGGTCAGCTAAATAGCTATCATCGGGATCGATTTCCAACCCGCGTTCCAGCCAGACTTTAGCCAGATAGCTGTTACGATTACATCCAGCACCCAAATGAAATGCCAGCGCATAATAACCCGCAGCAAAGACGTGGTTTGGCGCTTCCTCATCACTCCACAGCGCAGGCAGCACAACGTCAAGACAGAGTTCCATATCAGCTTGAATATCGCTAAACATCAATAATGTCGCTAGTCGACGCGTCGAACGTTCCCATACGTCTCGGCGTACATTCGGCGTATTCATAGCATTTAGCAGTAATACCCTGGCCTGCTGATACTGCTCTGAACTGAGTTGCTCATTATCTTCAATAATTTCATAGGCAAAATTGTACTGACAGGTCGCATCACCGCCGTCTGCGGCTCGTTCCATCCAGTACGTCCTTAATTCGTTATTTTTATAGGTTTCCATATCGCGCCCATTCTGGCGGGATAACACACCGGCGTAGACGTCTGATAACGTCGCCATTGCCGAAGTGTCGCCCCACTCACAGGCCTGTTGTAGTAAATATATTCCAGCCTCTTCCGATACCGAACCAAACAGGTTCGCAGCGGCTTGCCCGACATCCACATCTTCAGAGTCCAGATGTGCTGCTCGGGCCAATAACGTCTGATGATTAAACTGGCCTTTCTTTATGCCGTACAATCCGAATTTACTGGCGACTCCCGCCAGAATTACCGCGTATTTATCGTTTCCCCATAGTTGTAACCGTTCCAACCATTGCGGTAATAAGTTATGGCTATCATTGATGTGCGCGAAATTAATGCAACTCATCAATGTATCCAGCCCCATTTGCGGATTGGCTATAGCTGGATTGACTTGCCAAGCTTGCGCTAACAGATCGTAGCAAGGCTGCATTCTTTCCGGCTGCCAGACACCGTCCTGATTACCATAATGAGCAAGGAAATTAGCGTATTGATACAACACGCGCGCACGCTGATCGTCTTCAAGATCCAACGCTAACAGTTGCTCAAACGCATCACAGCAGTAAGCAATATCGTCGGCTTGCTCTTTATCAGGGAAATAGATGGAATAACCGAGGAAATCCCAAGCCTTTGTAATCCATAGAAGATTGAGGTTTTGCTCGCTGAGTACGGCACAAACCGGCCCTTCGATAAATTCCGCCATTTGCTCATGGCTACCGCCCCAACGCGGATAAAGGAAGTAAAGATATTCATTACGAACGCCAACGTCCTGAGGACGAATAGCCAAAGTCGCGTTGAGCCAATAGGTTTTAACATTCTCAGACCGACGGGCAGGGAGACTCTCAGGCAATGCCTGTGGAATAGACGCCAAATCACCGCCTTCAGCCAACAGACGGCGTAGACCCGCTTCCCACACTTCCGACTCGGTTTCAGCTTGGAATTGCACGTAATTTGTTGGTTCATGCCCATGAGCCAAATCGTACAACCACTGCGGCTCGCCCAGATACGCGGTTAAACGTAACATCCGACGCAATGCGTAAGCCGGGCGCTCATGCAGCGAAATAGCGCGCAGATAGGAGATCAGCCCCAAATCACGCGCGAGTTGAGCGCCAACCCAGCGATCGTCAGAGACGTATTCTCCACCGTTCGAGGTACGAATGCGCGCCGCCGCTGCCTCCCAATAACAACCATGCAGCAAACGCCCGTGATAAGACATTGGCTTGTGTTTAATCCAGGCATTCAGGTTTGAAAGCGTGTCTGTAGCAACCTCTGCCGGATCGAAAAGAGTGTTGATGATCCAATCATAATCAAAGGGTTGAGAAGAACTCTCCAACCAACGTAGCGCTGCGGCATCCAGCAGAGAATCAAGCGCATCAAATTGATGGGAAGCCAATAATGAGCGTAAATGTTCACGCTGTTCTATATATGGAGCAAGGGAGCGGAAGGTGGATGCCATCTTTGTCAATTTCCTTATTTGCCTTAGCGCAGGAAAGGGCATCTGAGCGTCAGGTCGGCTGTATATAAGTTCCAGAATCGCAGAAACTATCGGCATAGCCGAACTATTCTTTATTACTTCGGCGAATAAGTGATTAAAAAGGCAAGAGATTGAAGTAGCAATAGACAGTTAGAAGATAAAAAAGAGGAAACTATAATAGGGACGAAGAATGCCCTGATAGGAAACAAAATAGGCAACCCGGCGATACTGCCGGGCTGCCTGATAATTCTATCGGTTAAAGCTATACCTAATTACAGCAGGCCATCCACTTTCTCGCAGATTTCCTGGCCCCAAACGCCGCACTGCACCTGACCAATATGCTGCTGTTGCAGCAGTAACATCACTAAACGGGATTGACCAATGCCGCCGCCGATAGTCTGAGGCATTTCACCGCGCAGCAGTGACTGATGCCATTCCAGCTTCAGGCGATCTTCATCTGCGGTCAACGCCAGCTGGCGTTTCAACGTTTCGGCATCCACACGAATACCCATGGAAGAAATCTCAAACGCATCTTCCAGAACTGGGTTCCAGACAATAATGTCACCGTTCAGACCAGCAAAACCTTCAGCGCTTGGCGACGTCCAGTCATCATAATCCGGTGCACGAACGTCATGAGATTGACCGTCTGCTAACTTGCCACCGATACCCATCAGGAATACAGCACCTAACTCTTTAGCAATCGCACGTTCACGACCTTTAGCATCCAGATCCGGGAAGCGAGCACGCAAGGATTCACTGTGTACAAAATGAATCTGTTCAGGCAAGAAAGGCTTGATACCAAATTGTTTGCTCACTGCGGCTTCTGTTTCTTTAATAGCAGTATAAATCTTGTTAACCGTGGATTTCAGGTAAGGCAGGTTGCGCTCGCCGTCACCCATTACACGTTCCCAATCCCACTGATCCACATAAACAGAGTGAATAGCGCTAAGACGATCTTCATCAGGACGCAAAGCTTTCATGTGAGTGTACAGCCCATGATCGGCTCCGAAATCGAAACGACCTAAGGTTTTACGTTTCCATTTAGCCAGAGAGTGAACCACTTCAAAAGTCGCATCAGGCAGGCTTTTCACTTTTACCTGAACCGCTTTCTCAGAGCCAGACAAGTTATCCTGAGTACCATCACCTACGCGGCTAAGAATAGGAGCCTGTACTTCAATCAGATTCAGTTGCTGTTCCAGCTGGCGAGAAAAGAAGGATTTTACGAAGCTGATTTGTTGCTGTTTCTGGATAAATTGTATTTTCATGGCTGTTTTCTCAATGCTTAATTATCAGGATGCCGTTTGGCTTGACATCGATTAAGCAACAGAACAGACCTATAATTCAATATCCAACAACTAATATTGCCTTTTCACTTTTAATCATTCATTTTTTATCGGTTAAAAACACATTATCGATAAAAACAGGGGGTAAATATGAGCGAAATGTATCAGATCGATAATCTCGATCGCGGCATCCTGAACGCATTAATGGAAAATGCACGGACACCTTATGCCGAATTAGCTAAAAATTTTGCCGTTAGCCCAGGCACTATTCATGTTCGGGTCGAGAAAATGAAGCAGGCAGGCATCATTACCGCGGCTTGCGTTCACGTTGACCCAAAACGGTTGGGATATGATGTGTGTTGTTTTATCGGCATTATTTTAAAAAGCGCCAAAGACTATCCCTCAGCGCTGAAAAAACTGGAGAGCCTGGAAGAGGTTGTAGAAGCCTATTACACCACTGGGCACTACAGCGTGTTTATTAAAGTCATGTGTCGATCCATTGATGCGCTGCAACAAGTACTTATCAACAAGATCCAGACCATTGATGAGATCCAGTCTACCGAGACGTTAATTTCACTACAGAACCCCATTATGCGTACCATCGTGCCATAATGAAGAAATAACTATACCCATATTGTCCACAGGTAGATCCCAGCTGATTCACAGAGTACAATACCGCCTCTTTACTTTGGTTGGGTTGTTTATGGCTGATATTACGTTGATCAGTGGCAGCACTCTTGGCAGTGCAGAGTATGTCGCTGAGCATTTGGCTGAGAAACTGGAAGAAGCGGGTTTCTCCACTGAAATTTTGCATGGCCCGGAATTAGACGAATTAACGCTGGAAGGCCTGTGGCTGCTGGTGACTTCGACTCATGGAGCCGGAGATCTACCAGACAATCTTCAGCCTTTGCTTGAACAAATCGAGCAACAACAACCCGACTTATCGCAGGTTCGCTTTGGGGCCGTTGGTCTTGGCAGTTCCGAGTACGACACTTTTTGCGGTGCGATCCATTCTCTTGATCAGCAATTGATCGCGAAAGGGGCGAAACGGATCGGTGAAATACTCGAGATCGACGTCACTCAGCATGAGATTCCTGAAGATCCCGCTGAGGAATGGGTTAAAAAGTGGATTATTTTACTCTAATTCGCTCAAAGATCGCGCGAACGATTGTGGATAACTAGGCTTAAAAGCAGGGTAAAACCGGTAGTTATCCCTATAACAACCTTTGTACGTATTGTGACCTGTGTATAACATGCCATTTAGATCCCAGCTTATACGCAATAGGATCACCGATCATGCACAGCAAACGATCCTTCCTAATCCCATGATCTTATTTGTGAATAATCACTTATCCACAGATGATCGCGATCCTAATAGAAGATCTAATTAAAGAGATCTTTAAATAAAAAGATCTTCTTTTAATTAAGAGCGATCCCAAGGCACTTGGTCGATCGTCTAAACTTGAGTAGAATCCCCACCCCAGGGCAAACCAACGATCATTCGCATAACGGCGAGGTGCAGTACCATGTTTTATCCAGATCAATTTGACGTCATCATCATCGGTGGTGGTCATGCAGGCACAGAGGCTGCAATGGCAGCGGCACGCATGGGACGTCAGACCCTCTTGCTGACGCACAATATCGACACACTGGGGCAAATGTCTTGCAACCCAGCGATCGGCGGTATTGGAAAGGGGCATCTGGTAAAAGAGATCGATGCCCTCGGCGGGCTGATGGCGATGGCTACTGACCAAGCGGGTATTCAGTTTAGGATACTAAACGCGAGCAAAGGCCCCGCAGTCAGAGCAACTCGTGCACAAGCCGATCGGGTTCTTTACCGTCAGGCGGTGCGTACCGCATTGGAAAATCAGCCAAACCTGATGATCTTCCAGCAACCTGTCGAAGATCTCATTGTGGAAAACGATCGGGTTGTCGGTGCTGTCACCCAGATGGGCCTTAAATTCCGCGCCAAAGCTGTTGTGCTGACCGTAGGGACCTTCCTGGATGGTAAGATTCACATCGGGCTGGAAAACTACAGCGGTGGCCGTGCAGGCGATCCTCCATCGATCTCACTATCACAACGTCTGCGTGAACTACCATTGCGAGTGAATCGCCTGAAAACCGGTACGCCACCGCGAATAGACGCCAGAACTATCGATTTCAGCCAATTGACACCGCAGCTCGGTGACGATCCGGTGCCGGTATTTTCATTCCTTGGGAATGCCTCACAGCATCCTAAGCAAATGGCCTGCCATATCACCTATACCAATGAAAAAACCCATGAGGTTATCCGTAATAACCTCGATCGTAGCCCAATGTATGCTGGGATCATTGAAGGGATCGGCCCACGCTATTGCCCATCGATCGAAGACAAAGTCATGCGCTTCGCCGATCGTAATGCGCACCAGATTTTCCTTGAGCCAGAAGGCTTAACCAGCAACGAAATTTACCCAAACGGGATTTCCACCAGTTTGCCATTTGATGTGCAGATGCAAATCGTTCGTTCGATGAAAGGTATGGAAAACGCAAGAATTATTCGTCCTGGTTATGCTATTGAGTATGATTTCTTCGATCCACGTGATTTGAAGCCGACTCTGGAAAGTAAATATATTCAGGGGCTGTTCTTTGCAGGACAAATCAACGGCACCACCGGTTACGAAGAAGCGGCGGCTCAAGGCTTGCTGGCTGGCCTCAACGCAGGTCGCTTTGCCAACGAAGACGAAGGCTGGTCACCGCGCCGTGATGAAGCCTACCTCGGCGTGCTGGTAGACGATTTAAGCACTTTGGGTACCAAAGAACCCTATCGCATGTTTACCTCTCGGGCTGAATACCGCTTGATGCTACGTGAAGACAATGCCGATCTGCGCCTGACTGAAACTGGACGTAAGCTTGGTTTAGTTGATGACGTTCGCTGGGCTCATTACAGCCAGAAAATCGAGCAAATCGAGAGAGAACGCCAGCGTCTGCGCGACATCATGGTGCATCCGAACTCAGAGAACATCGAGCAAATTAACGCGCTGCTTAAAGCTCCTTTGTCCAAAGAAGCCAATGGCGAAGAATTATTACGACGTCCTGAAATCGATTATCGCATGCTGACTTCACTGGACAAATTCGGCCCAGCATTGAGCGATCCTCAGTCTGCGGATCAGGTTGAAATTCAAGTGAAATACGAGGGTTACATTGCCCGTCAGCAGGAAGAAATCGAACGCCAGCTGCGCAATGAGAACACGTTGCTACCTGCGGATTTGGATTACAGCCAGGTTTCAGGTTTGTCGAATGAAGTAACGGCAAAACTGAACGATCATAAACCTAACTCGATAGGTCAGGCATCGCGTATTTCTGGCGTTACGCCAGCGGCAATCTCGATCTTGCTGGTCTGGTTGAAAAAACAAGGCTTACTTCGTCGTAGTGCCTGAATGTATTCTGCGGTGCGCTAGATTTAGCGCACCAGCAACCGCCTGCTCACGCAGGAAAATCTTTTTTTCGATGACTTATTAACGCTGGCTACGCCGCTTATGGCCAGAGGAACTTGTGGTGCTAAAAAAATTAGAATCCTTGCTTAAAAGCGCGGGAATTTCGTTACCCGATCAACAAAAACAGCAGCTTATTGGCTACGTTGAGCTACTGCACAAGTGGAACAAGGCTTATAACCTGACTTCAGTCCGCGACCCTGAACAAATGCTGGTTCGCCATATCCTGGATAGCATTGTCGTTAACCCTCATTTGCAAGGTCAGCGGTTTATCGACGTCGGAACCGGGCCGGGTTTACCTGGCATTCCTCTGGCTATCGTGCGCCCTGACTCACATTTCACCCTGCTAGACAGTCTCGGAAAGCGTGTGCGCTTTTTGCGTCAGGTACAGCATGAGTTGGGGTTGACTAATATCGAGCCTGTACAGCGCCGTGTGGAAGACTTTAGCGGAGAACCAGGTTTTGATGGCGTGATAAGCCGAGCGTTTGCCTCTTTGGACGATATGCTGTCTTGGTGCCATCATCTGCCAGCCAAGCCTGAAGGGCGTTTTTACGCGCTAAAAGGCGTGCGCCCTGATGATGAATTATCGACTTTGCCACAAGGTATTGAACTGGAGTCTGTGATTCGACTACAGGTTCCTGAGTTAGATGGTGAACGGCATTTGGTTATCCTTAAACCAAACTAAGTTTGTTATTTATCAAAAAAAAGCAATAAAGTTTTTCGGAATTAGGTATTTCGCCTGGAATAATTGTTTGAGGTAATTAATACGGTGAATGTGTAAATATTCACCTGATTATTACAAGAATGTATCCGGGAATTGACATGTTCAGGCTGGACGCAAGGGTATAATCACGAATGAAACTACTTTGATTCATTATTCTGCGTTTTTATGTGTTCAACTTGTTGCAATATTATTATCGAAAATGTCAATGGAAGGTTTTTGTTCGGTAGATAAGATGTTTCCAGTGTGTTTAAATTCAATTCTTTGATTTATATATATTTTTAATGGCTCTTTTGGTTAAAGACAAAGAAAAGCGTTCTCGATATAAAGAGATAATATTAAGTTATGTGAGCAAGAGCACGCTTTATTGAGAGCCAGTGGAATAGTCAGACAAATTAATGCGAGATTTATTCCGAGGGATTTCTTGTGAAAAGAGTCCGAAAGAAGAAAATTTAAATAATTGTTCACCTTTTCGCTACTTATCGATTGAATTCGTTGGTGTGCACCGTATAATTTGCTCGTTTTTTGCTGCTTGACTCTCTGGGGCAAAGGCAGTTTTATACGTCACTCAGTATACCCATCGAGGGGTAGGGAGAGAACAAACGTCATGCCTGTATCCCTTTACAACGGGAAAATTGCGCGAAAGTTGCTGCTTTTGCAGTTAATGACTTTTGTTGTTCTCAGCGCTGCTTTCGGTTTGAAAGGCTTGGAATGGAGTGCTTCTGCATTCGCAGGGGGTTTGGCGGCTTGGTTGCCAAATGCCATGTTCATGCTGTTTGCTTGCCGCCATCAGGCAAAAACAGCGGCTCCGGGTCGTGTTGCTTGGACGTTTGCCATTGGCGAAGGGTTAAAGGTTATCATTACGATAATTTTACTGATTGTGGCTTTGGGGCTGTTTAAAGCGGCGTTTGTCCCACTCGGTTTAACCTATTTATCGGTGCTGATTGTGCAGATATTGGCACCGGCCGTAATTAGCGGTTACCGTACTTAAAACAGTTATCGTATTTAACTAAAAAAGGGTAAGAGGCATCATGTCTGCATCAGGAGAAATCTCTACTCCAAGGGACTACATAGGCCACCATCTGAATAACCTTCAGTTGGACCTGCGTACCTTCGAGTTGGTCAATCCCCACTCTACTGGCCCTGCATCGTTCTGGACGTTGAACATTGACTCATTGTTCTTCTCTGTCGTGCTGGGGTTAGCTTTTCTGCTTTTGTTCCGCAAAGTTGCTGCCGGTGCCACCAGTGGCGTCCCGGGTAAACTGCAGACCGCCGTTGAATTAATTATCGGTTTTGTCGATAGCAGCGTGAAGGACATGTATCACGGCAAGAGCAAAGTGATCGCTCCTCTGGCGTTGACCGTGTTTGTCTGGGTCTTCCTGATGAACATGATGGACTTGCTACCTATCGATTTACTGCCATTCATCGGTGAACACGTCTTTGGATTACCGGCTCTGCGTGTGGTACCTACTGCCGATGTAAGCATTACCTTGTCTATGGCTTTGGGTGTTTTCATCCTTATCCTGTTCTACAGCATCAAAATGAAAGGTGTAGGCGGCTTCGTAAAAGAATTAACGATGCAGCCGTTCAATCACCCGGTATTCATTCCAGTCAACTTGATCCTGGAAGGTGTCAGCCTGCTGTCCAAACCGGTTTCACTCGGTCTGCGACTGTTCGGCAACATGTATGCGGGTGAGTTGATCTTCATCCTGATTGCTGGCCTGCTGCCGTGGTGGTCTCAGTGGTTGTTAAGTGTGCCTTGGGCCATTTTCCATATACTGATTATTACGTTGCAAGCCTTTATCTTCATGGTTCTGACGATTGTCTATCTCTCGATGGCATCCGAAGAGCACTGATTTTCTTATAACACTACTGCGTTTTAACTGAAATAACTGGAGACTGTCATGGAAAACCTGAATATGGATCTGCTGTACATGGCTGCCGCTGTGATGATGGGTTTAGCGGCAATCGGTGCTGCGATCGGTATCGGCATCCTGGGTGGTAAATTTTTGGAAGGCGCTGCACGTCAGCCTGACCTGATTCCTCTGCTGCGTACACAGTTCTTTATCGTCATGGGCTTGGTTGACGCCATCCCAATGATCGCTGTTGGTCTGGGTCTGTACGTGATGTTTGCTGTCGCGTAAGTAGAGATTTTCTCTACTGTGAAACTACACCAAACTATTAACTTTGAAAGAGGCATTGTGCTGTGAATCTTAACGCAACAATCCTCGGCCAGGCCATCGCGTTTGTCCTGTTTGTCATATTTTGTATGAAGTACGTATGGCCGCCAATTATGGCTGCCATCGAGAAGCGTCAAAAAGAAATTGCTGACGGTCTCTCTTCTGCAGAGCGTGCCAAAAAAGATTTGGACTTAGCGCAAGCCAATGCGACCGACCAACTGAAGAAAGCGAAAGCAGAAGCTCAGGTGATCATCGAGCAGGCGTCTAAACGCAAAGCTCAGATCCTTGATGAAGCTAAAACTGAAGCTGAACAGGAACGTAACAAAATCGTGGCGCAAGCGCAGGCAGAGATCGACGCCGAACGTAAGCGCGCTCGTGAAGAGTTGCGTAAGCAAGTCGCGATGTTGGCAATAGCTGGCGCCGAGAAGATCATCGAACGTTCCGTGGATGAAGCTGCTAACAGCGACATCGTTGATAAACTGGTCGCTGAACTGTAAGGAGGGAGGGGCTGATGTCTGAATTTGTAACTGTAGCTCGCCCCTACGCCAAAGCAGCTTTTGACTTTGCTGTTGAGCACCAGGCGGTTGAACGTTGGCAGGAAATGCTGGCGTTTACCGCTCAGGTAACGCGCAATGAACAGATTGCCGAATTGCTTTCAGGTGCAGTTGCACCTGAATCAATGTCGAAAACGTTTATTGCCGTTTGTGGTGATCAACTCGATGTGCCCGCACAGAACTTTATCCGAGTTATGGCGGAGAATGGCCGTTTATTGGTTCTTCCTGAGGTGCTGCAGCAGTTTATTCAACTGCGTGCCTCATTAGAGTCTACCGTCGACGTTGAAGTGTCCTCTGCGAGTGCACTGAGTGACGAACAGCTGGCTAAGATTGCCGCTGCGATGGAAAAACGTCTGTCACGCAAAGTTAAGCTGAATTGCAAAATTGATAAGTCTGTAATGGCCGGCGTCGTAATACGCGCAGGCGATATGGTGATAGATGGCAGCGTTCGCGGTCGTCTTGAACGCCTGGCAGACGTCTTGCAGTCTTAAGGGGACTGGAGCATATGCAACTGAATTCCACCGAAATCAGCGAACTGATCAAGCAGCGCATTGCTCAGTTCAATGTGGTGAGCGAAGCTCACAATGAAGGTACTATTGTTTCCGTCAGCGACGGGATCATCCGCGTACACGGTTTGGCCGAAGTTATGCAAGGCGAGATGATCGCATTGCCAGGCAACCGTTACGCTATCGCACTGAACCTGGAGCGCGACTCCGTTGGTGCAGTAGTTATGGGTCCGTACGCCGATCTTGCTGAAGGCATGAAGGTTAAATGTACAGGCCGTATCCTGGAAGTTCCTGTCGGTCGTGGCCTGTTGGGTCGCGTCGTCAATACTCTGGGTGAACCTATTGATGGTAAAGGTCCGGTAGAAAACGACGGCTTCTCAGCCGTTGAAGCTATTGCACCAGGCGTTATCGAACGTCAATCCGTTGATGAACCTGTTCAGACGGGTTACAAATCCGTTGATGCCATGATTCCAATTGGTCGTGGTCAGCGTGAATTGATCATCGGTGACCGTCAAACCGGTAAAACTGCTCTGGCGATTGATGCGATCATTAACCAGCGCGATTCCGGTATCAAATGTGTGTATGTTGCTATCGGCCAGAAAGCCTCTACTGTTGCAAACGTAGTGCGCAAACTGGAAGAACACGGCGCTTTGGCTAACACCATTGTGGTTGTTGCTACCGCGTCTGAATCTGCAGCATTGCAATACCTGGCACCTTACTCCGGTTGTGCCATGGGTGAATATTTCCGCGATCGCGGTGAAGATGCGCTGATTATTTATGATGACCTGTCCAAACAGGCCGTTGCATATCGTCAAATCTCCTTGCTGCTTCGTCGTCCACCAGGCCGTGAAGCTTATCCTGGCGACGTATTCTACCTCCACTCCCGTTTGCTGGAACGTGCTGCGCGTGTAAACGCCGACTACGTTGAAGCATTCACCAAGGGTGAAGTGAAAGGTAAAACCGGTTCTTTGACCGCTCTGCCGATCATCGAAACGCAAGCAGGTGACGTTTCCGCGTTCGTTCCGACCAACGTAATTTCGATTACAGATGGTCAGATCTTCTTGGAATCCAGCCTGTTTAACGCCGGTATTCGTCCTGCGGTAAACCCAGGTATCTCCGTATCTCGTGTGGGTGGTGCAGCGCAGACCAAGATCATGAAAAAACTGTCCGGTGGTATTCGTACCGCTCTGGCACAGTATCGTGAACTTGCCGCGTTCTCCCAGTTCGCATCCGATCTGGATGATGCAACACGTAAACAGCTGAGCCACGGTCAGAAAGTGACCGAGCTTCTGAAACAGAAACAGTATGCGCCGATGTCTGTCGCACAGCAGTCTCTGGTTCTGTTCGCTGCTGAACGTGGTTATCTGGGTGATATCGAGCTGGCGAAGGTGGGTAGCTTTGAAGCTGCGCTGTTAGCTTTTGCTGACCGTGAGCACGCTGAGCTTCTGCAACAAATCAACCAAACTGGCGCGTATAACGATGAGATCGAGGCCAAGCTGAAAGGCATCCTCGACACATTCAAGGCAACCCAGTCCTGGTAACGCTATTCGGTCCTGCTTTTCGTTAGGAAAGCAGGCCGTCTGGCAATGAGGAGAAGCAGAAATGGCCGGCGCAAAAGAGATACGTTCCAAGATCGCCAGCGTGCAAAACACGCAAAAGATCACCAAAGCCATGGAGATGGTCGCCGCCTCCAAAATGCGTAAATCGCAGGAACGCATGGCGGCCAGCCGTCCTTATGCAGAAACGATGCGCAGTGTGATTGGTCACCTCGCGTTAGGTAATCTGGAATATAAACACCCCTACCTGGACGAGCGTGAAGTTAAACGCGTCGGGTATCTGGTGGTTTCTACAGACCGTGGTCTATGTGGTGGTTTGAACATTAACCTGTTCAAAAAACTGTTGGCTGAGATGAAAGCTTGGTCCGAAAAAGGCGTTGAGTGCGATCTCGCCCTGATTGGTTCCAAAGCGGCATCTTTCTTCGGTTCCGTGGGCGGCAATATTGTTGCTCAGGTTACTGGCATGGGGGATAACCCTTCGCTGTCAGAACTGATCGGGCCGGTGAAAGTGATGCTACAAGCCTACGATGAAGGCCGCCTAGACAAACTGTATGTAGTAAATAACAAGTTTATCAACACAATGTCTCAGGAACCACGGATCATGCAGCTGTTACCTCTTCCACCAGCGGAAGACGGCGAGCTGAAGAAGAAATCCTGGGATTACCTGTATGAACCCGATCCTAAAGCGTTGCTGGATACTCTCCTGCGTCGCTATGTAGAATCACAGGTTTATCAGGGCGTCGTTGAAAACCTGGCTAGCGAACAGGCCGCGCGAATGGTAGCGATGAAAGCCGCCACCGATAACGGCGGTAGCCTGATCAAAGAGCTGCAGTTGGTTTACAACAAGGCTCGTCAGGCCAGCATCACTCAGGAACTCACCGAGATCGTCGGGGGAGCCTCCGCGGTTTAACCAGGCTATTACCCCAAATAGTTCATATTGCGGGAAGGCGGCAACTGAGCGAGCCTCCGGGTGTTTACTTGAAGTAAGCAACTGGAGTGAAAGAAGACAGCCAACGCGTCTGCAATGTGAAGTATGACGGGTAAATGTATTACGTAGAGGATTCAAGATGGCTACTGGAAAGATTATCCAGGTAATCGGCGCCGTAGTGGACGTCGAATTCCCCCAAGACGCTGTACCAAAAGTGTACAACGCCCTTGAGGTCGAAGGCACGGCTTCCAAGCTAGTGCTAGAAGTTCAGCAACAGCTGGGTGGCGGTGTTGTTCGTTGTATCGCAATGGGCTCTTCCGATGGTCTGAGCCGTGGGTTGAAAGTAATCAACCTGGAACACCCAATTGAAGTGCCAGTCGGTAAAGCTACTCTGGGCCGTATCATGAACGTATTGGGTGACCCAATCGACATGAAAGGTGCCATCGGTGAAGAAGAGCGTTGGGCAATCCACCGCGAAGCGCCTTCTTACGAAGAGCTTGCCAGCTCACAGGATCTGTTGGAAACCGGTATCAAGGTAATGGATCTGATTTGTCCGTTCGCTAAGGGCGGTAAAGTTGGTCTGTTCGGTGGTGCGGGTGTAGGTAAAACAGTAAACATGATGGAGCTGATCCGTAACATCGCGATCGAGCACTCAGGTTATTCTGTATTTGCCGGCGTGGGTGAGCGTACTCGTGAGGGTAACGATTTCTACCATGAAATGACTGACTCCAACGTTCTGGACAAAGTATCACTGGTTTATGGCCAGATGAATGAGCCACCGGGTAACCGTCTGCGCGTAGCATTGACCGGCCTGACCATGGCGGAGAAATTCCGTGATGAAGGTCGTGACGTACTGCTGTTCATCGATAACATTTACCGTTATACCTTGGCCGGTACAGAAGTATCTGCACTGCTGGGTCGTATGCCATCTGCGGTAGGCTACCAGCCAACGCTGGCAGAAGAGATGGGCGTGTTGCAGGAACGTATCACTTCCACCAAGACGGGTTCAATCACCTCCGTACAGGCCGTTTACGTACCTGCGGATGACTTGACTGACCCATCACCAGCAACCACCTTTGCTCACTTGGATGCAACCGTGGTATTGAGCCGTCAAATCGCCTCTCTGGGTATCTACCCGGCGGTTGACCCGCTTGATTCTACCAGCCGTCAGCTTGATCCATTGGTTGTTGGTCAGGAACACTACGATGTAGCGCGTGGCGTGCAGTCTATTCTGCAACGTTACCAGGAACTGAAAGATATCATCGCGATTCTGGGTATGGACGAGTTGTCAGAAGATGACAAACTGGTTGTATCCCGTGCGCGTAAAATCCAGCGCTTCCTGTCTCAACCGTTCTTCGTGGCAGAAGTCTTCACCGGTTCTCCGGGTAAATTCGTGTCGCTGAAAGATACCATCCGTGGTTTCAAAGGCATCATGAATGGCGACTATGACCACCTGCCGGAGCAGGCGTTCTACATGGTTGGCACCATTGAAGAAGCAGTGGAAAAAGCCAAGAAACTGTAACGCTGTTGACTGGAGGGTGACATGGCTGCAATGACTTACCATCTGGACGTTGTGAGCGCCGAGAAGAAAATGTTCTCAGGCGTAGTGCAAAAGATTCAGGTGACGGGTAGTGAGGGTGAGTTGGGTATTTTCCCTGGTCACGCCCCGCTGCTCACTGCCATTAAGCCTGGCATGATACGTATTGTTAAACAGTTCGGTGAGGAAGAGTTTATCTATCTTTCTGGCGGCATCCTTGAGGTGCAACCGAGCGTTGTGATCGTATTGGCTGACACTGCTATTCGCGGAACCGATCTGGACGAGGCTAAGGCGCTGGAATCTAAGCGTAAAGCCGAAGCCCATATCAACAATTCCCACGGTGATGTCGACTATGCTCAGGCATCCGCTGAACTGGCGAAGGCGATTGCGAAATTACGCGTAATCGAACTGACCCGTAAAGCGATGTAACTTTATCGAGTCAGGTTGCCTAAAGCAGCCTGATTTATAGAGTAATAAGGTGCCAGTTAGCGCAAGCTGACTGGCATTTTTCTTTTCTGTGAATCCCACTATTCTCTCTCTTCTTCGTTCTCGCCTCTCGGTTTTTCCAATCCAATCGGTCATTTCATTGTGTTTTTAAGATTGTTAAACCTTACTTAATAAGGTGCGATCCGTATAACTATGATTGGACATATAAAGTCGGTAATGGTGTTTCTATGCTAAAGCATCGTTAACCTTTGAGTGGGATATCTTATTTCGGCGAGAGTTGATCATGAGGAAGGCGTTTTCTTTCTGAATTATCTTGTTTCTTGCCGTAAAATAAGTGTTTTATTGCGCGATAAAGTTAGGCTTTCTCAGCCAATAATAGTGGTAAAACGTCGTCGATCGCAGACAGTATTTCTCGCTTTTTTTTGGATTTTCGCTAAGTGAAACAATCCTTTAACGGTGAGGCTTTGCGGCGTTTTTCGCTGAGAAATATGTAGTAATTTTATCGGTAAACGGGTTTACTTCCGTCAATTCAATTGGAGTTATCAGGTTGCTTATGTCTAACAGCACAATGAGCGTCGTTATTCTTGCCGCGGGCAAGGGAACGCGCATGTATTCCGACCTTCCCAAGGTATTACATCCATTGGCCGGCAAGCCTATGGTTCAGCATGTTATTGATGCTGCGATGAAGCTGGGTTCCAGCAATGTTCATCTGGTTTACGGCCATGGTGGCGATTTACTGAAAAAGACGCTGAGCGATCCGGCATTAAACTGGGTGTTACAGGCTGAGCAACTGGGTACGGGTCATGCGATGCAGCAGGCTGCGCCTCATTTCTCTGATGATGAAGATATTTTGATGCTGTATGGCGATGTACCACTGATCTCTGTGGATACCTTGCAGCGTTTGGTTGCTGCTAAACCAGAAGGCGGTATCGGGCTACTGACGGTTAAGTTAGACGATCCAACCGGTTATGGCCGCATCGTGCGTGAAAACGGCGAAGTGGTCGGCATTGTTGAGCATAAAGATGCTAGTGAAGCCCAGCGTGAAATTAACGAGGTTAACACGGGTATTCTGGTGGCTAACGGACGCGATCTGAAACGCTGGTTGTCTATGCTGGATAACAATAATGCGCAGGGTGAGTTTTATATCACCGATATTATCGCTCTGGCACATGCTGACGGTAAAAGGATTGAAGCCGTGCATCCTTCCCGCCTGAGTGAAGTTGAAGGCGTTAATAACCGTCTGCAATTGGCTGCGTTGGAACGTGAGTTCCAGTCTGAACAAGCGGAAAAACTGCTGCTGGCGGGCGTAATGCTGTTAGATCCAGCTCGTTTTGATCTGCGCGGAGAGTTAACTCACGGTCGTGATATCACCATCGACACCAACGTTATCATCGAAGGCAAAGTGACGTTAGGCAATCGGGTTCGTATTGGCAGCGGCTGTGTGTTGAAAAATTGTGTGATTGGCGATGATTGCGAAATCAGCCCTTACAGCGTGCTGGAAGATGCTCGTTTGGATAGCGCCTGTACCGTTGGGCCGTTTGCTCGCCTGCGTCCTGGCGCTGAGCTGGCTGAGGGGGCTCATGTGGGCAACTTCGTCGAACTGAAGAAAGCTCGTTTGGGTAAAGGATCAAAAGCTGGCCACTTGTCTTATTTAGGCGATGCTGAAATCGGCGCAGATGTGAATATCGGCGCAGGAACCATCACCTGTAACTATGATGGTAAGAACAAGTTTAAAACCATTATTGGTGATGATGTGTTCGTTGGTTCTGATACCCAACTTGTAGCGCCTGTTACCGTCGAAAAAGGTGCCACTATTGGCGCTGGCACGACTGTCACCCGTAACGTAGCTGAAAATGAGCTGGTATTGAGCCGCGTTAAGCAAGTCAATATTCAAGGTTGGAAGCGTCCGGTCAAAAAAAGCTGATTAATATCCTTTCATGGTGTCATGCCATGAAAGGAATGTTTTGCCCGATTTTTTTAGCTATTAGCGGCTGAGAAGATCGAGCAAAACATAATAATCCCCAAACTCTACAGGCTCGGGGAACCCGGAAAATCCGGAAAAATCAGGTCACTGGCATCGAATGGGTTCTTTTTAAAGAACCTTCAATAGGAATTAAACTGATGTGTGGAATTGTTGGCGCAGTAGCGCAACGTGATATTGCTGAGATTCTGATCGAAGGCTTGCGCCGTCTGGAATACCGTGGCTATGACTCTGCCGGTCTGGCGGTAGTTGATGCCAAAGGTAACATGACCCGTTTGCGTCGCGTGGGGAAAGTTCAGGCTTTGTCCGATGCGGCAGAAAGCACGGAACTGCACGGTGGCACAGGTATTGCTCACACGCGTTGGGCGACTCACGGCGAACCTTCAGAATCGAATGCTCACCCGCATGTTTCTGAATATATATCCGTCGTTCATAACGGCATTATTGAAAACCACGAACCCTTACGTGAATTGCTGATTAGCCGCGGTTATAAGTTCAATTCTGAGACCGATACCGAAGTTATTGCTCATCTGGTGCACTGGGAGCAGCAACAGGGCGGTTCTTTGCTGGAAGTGGTGAAACGCGTTATTCCTCAGCTGCGCGGCGCCTACGGTACCGTAGTGATGGATAGCCGTGACCCAAGTACTCTGGTAGCCGCGCGGTCCGGTAGCCCGCTGGTGATCGGCTGTGGCGTAGGTGAAAACTTTATCGCCTCTGATCAACTGGCCTTGCTGCCAGTCACTCGCCGCTTTATCTTCCTAGAAGAAGGTGATGTGGTTGAAGTGACTCGCCGCAGTGTGAAAATCTTCGATAAAAGCGGTAACGCCGTTGAACGTGCGGAAATTGAATCTCAGGTTCAATATGATGCAGGCGACAAGGGTATTTATCGCCATTACATGCAGAAAGAAATCTACGAACAGCCGATGGCGATTAAAAATACGCTGGAAGGCCGTTTGAACCACGGTTTGATCGATCTGTCTGAACTGGGTCCGAACGCAGATAAATTGCTCTCTGACGTTCAGCATATCCAAATCATCGCCTGTGGCACTTCTTACAACTCAGGCATGGTTTCTCGCTATTGGTTCGAAGCCTTGGCTGGCGTGCCTTGCGACGTGGAAATTGCCTCTGAATTCCGTTACCGCAAATCTGCGGTTCGTCCAAACAGTCTGTTGATTACGCTTTCTCAGTCTGGCGAAACGGCGGATACGCTGGCAGCCTTACGTTTGTCTAAAGAACTGGGCTATCTGGGTTCTCTGGCTATTTGTAACGTAGCAGGCTCTTCGTTGGTACGTGAATCTGATTTGGCACTAATGACCAAAGCAGGGACTGAAATCGGCGTAGCATCGACCAAAGCTTTTACCACTCAGTTGACCGTTTTGCTGATGCTGGTGGCTAAAATTGGCCGCTTGAAGGGCAAACCGGAAAGCTTGGAGCACTATGTGGTTCATGCGTTACAGGCTCTGCCTGCGCGTATTGAGCAGATGCTATCCTTGGATAAAACCATCGAAGCGCTGGCGGAAGGTTTCTCTGATAAGCATCATGCTCTGTTCTTGGGGCGTGGCGATCAATACCCGATCGCAATGGAAGGCGCGTTGAAGCTGAAAGAAATTTCTTATATTCATGCGGAAGCTTACGCAGCGGGTGAATTGAAACACGGCCCTCTGGCGCTGATTGATGCTGATATGCCGGTTATTGTGGTAGCGCCAAATAACGATCTGTTGGAAAAACTGAAATCTAACATCGAAGAAGTACGTGCTCGCGGCGGTTTGCTGTACGTCTTTGCCGATCAGGACGCGGGTTTCTCCGACAGTGAAGGGATGAAAATTATCCAACTGCCACATGTAGAAGACATTATCGCTCCAATCTTCTATACCGTGCCGCTACAACTGCTGTCTTACCACGTAGCTTTGATCAAGGGCACTGATGTGGATCAGCCACGTAACCTAGCAAAATCGGTTACCGTTGAGTAATTTCGGGCTATAAATCAGATGCATATGCTGTTCAGCGAGCTCTCAGTCTGCTGAACAGCATTTTTTTACCCAACCTATTATTGACTAATGAAAATTCATTGCGTATTGCTTCGTTGATAATCAAAAAATTTTTAGCGTCTAAGATCCGGCTGTAAATATCGATATATCTTACTGATATGTATTAATTTATATTTTTTATTTTACCTTAACTATATGTATTTTATTGTTTTTAATAATCTGTATAAAATGTTCTTTGTTGCTTGATGCAAAAAAATTATTAGATGTTGGGGATAGTCTTCCTGATGATGAGCTGATGAAAACAATATCATTAGTAATTTCAGTTGATTCATCTATGTGTTTTTCTATATTGTCTTTTCTATTGATTGGTAACGGTTTACTATATTTTTGATTATCACAATTAATGTCATGATATATTGATTCGTACAAGTGTTCTTGTGAACCATTAACGTCATCATTCATTGATTCGTAGAGATGTTCTTGTGAAGCATATAACTCATTATTCATTTGCATGTAGGATGATTCTCCCGCGTTATATATGCTATTATTTATTGTGTTGCTATTCTCTACTTCTGCTGTATTTATTTTATTTAATAATGCATGTATTCCTTTGCTTTTTTCATTAACTAGTTTTGATTTCTGTTGTGTTAATATTTCATTTAAATTATATAAATCATGGATTGCATTTGTTTTACACTCTTGACTACCTCTAAGAGGTGTATTTTTTATTTTTCTCATTAGGTTATATAATTTTGTGGCACTTTTGGATGTTACCTTTTTCTGATCCTTTGCAGTGTCGAGAATAGTTCTAATTTCATTTTTTACTCTTTCCATAGATATAGTCATGATTTTATCCTTTAATATTATGAATATTAGGAGATAACCATTTTATGAGAGTATCTAGTCACACTCTGTAATAAATAGCGTTTTATCGTTTAGTTAACTATTGTTTGTCATAGTCGATTTCTAAATCACGCTTTGTAGTTTCGTTCACTTCTGGCTGGTGGGCAAAATGTCTGAATGAAACCTATGGTTGTCGGTGGTTTTGCCGCTGCTTTTCTGTGTTGTCATAAAAGTGTCATGTTTCATACATTTTTCTGTCACCAAACTGTCCTATTTTCCCTCCTGCACCATACTTAATCTGATGAAAACAATTTTGAGTTTGATACCAATATCCCATTAGGAGGGATTATGAGACTGATGCGTACCACCGTAGCCAGCATTGTGGCAGCGACTTTATCTATGACAACTGTGTCCGCGTTCGCTGCTGCAAGCCTGACGGGTGCAGGTGCGACATTCCCCGCGCCGGTGTATGCCAAGTGGGCAGATTCTTATCAGAAAGAAACAGGTAACAAAGTTAACTATCAGGGGATTGGTTCTTCGGGTGGCGTGAAGCAAATCATCGCCAATACCGTTGATTTCGGTGCCTCTGATGCGCCGCTGTCTGATGACAAGCTAGCGGCGGACGGTTTGTTCCAGTTCCCTACCGTTATTGGTGGTGTGGTGCTGGCCGTCAACCTGCCGGGTGTGAAATCCGGTGAATTGACGTTAGACGGCAAAACGCTGGGTGATATTTATCTGGGCAATGTGAAAAAGTGGAATGACCCAGCTATTGTTAAATTGAACCCAGACGTAAAACTGCCGGATCAAAATATTGCGGTGGTTCGTCGCGCCGATGGTTCAGGCACTTCATTCGTTTTCACCAGTTATCTGGCTAAAGTAAATGCGGAATGGAAAGAAAAAATCGGTGCTGGCTCTACGGTTAACTGGCCAACCGGTTTGGGCGGTAAAGGTAACGACGGTATTGCTGCTTTCGTTCAGCGTTTACCGGGTTCTATTGGTTATGTGGAATACGCTTACGCCAAACAGAATAATCTGGCCTATACCAAACTCATTGGTGCTGATGGTAAAGCCGTTAGCCCAACGGAAGAAAACTTCAGTGCAGCGGCGAAAGGCGTTGATTGGAGCAAAACATTCGCTCAGGACCTGACTAACCAGAATGCTGAAGGCGCGTGGCCAATTACTTCTACTACCTTCATTTTGTTACACAAAAACCAGAAGAATGCTGAGAAAGGCACTGAAGTCCTGAAATTCTTCGACTGGGCTTACACCCACGGCGCAAAACAGGCTAGCGAACTGGATTATGCAACCTTGCCAGCCGAAGTGGTTGAGCAGGTACGTGCGGCCTGGAAAACGCAGATAAAAGACAGTTCAGGCAAAGCATTGTTCTAAGCTCGATAGAAACGAATAAAGCAGTAAAAAACTGTAATTGGTTCCATTAATTGTCCCTCCCCGTGTGGGGAGGGAAATAACACCCGGATGAGAAGAGAGTCTATGGCTGGTTATAAGCCGACTATCAAAGCACCGAGCAAGCACGGTGACATCATATTTGGCGCGCTGGTAAAACTGGCTGCGTTAATAACCCTATTCCTGCTGGGCGGGATCATTATTTCCCTGATTGTTGCCTCCTGGCCGAGTATCGAAAAATTCGGTTTTGCTTTCCTGTGGACCAAAGAGTGGGACGCACCGGCCGAGCAATTCGGGGCGCTGGTACCTATTTACGGTACGGTGGTTACTTCGTTAATTGCGTTAATTATTGCCGTTCCCGTTAGTTTTGGTATTGCGTTATTCCTGACTGAGTTGGCGCCAAACTGGCTGAAACGCCCGTTGGGCGTAGCTATTGAGCTGCTGGCGGCTATCCCAAGTATCGTTTACGGCATGTGGGGGCTGTTTGTCTTTGCGCCGCTGTTTGCCAAGTATTTTCAGGAACCTGTCGGTAATGTCCTTTCAGGTATTCCAATCGTTGGCGTGCTGTTCTCAGGCCCGGCGTTCGGCATCGGCATTCTGGCGGCCGGTGTAATATTGGCCATTATGATTATTCCTTACATTGCGTCCGTTATGCGTGATGTATTTGAACAAACGCCGGTGATGATGAAAGAGTCTGCCTACGGCATTGGCTGCACCACCTGGGAAGTGATTTGGCGTATTGTGCTGCCTTTCACCAAGAATGGGGTGATCGGCGGCGTTATGTTGGGGCTGGGGCGCGCGCTGGGGGAAACTATGGCGGTGACCTTTATCATTGGTAATACCTACCAACTCGACAGCTTCTCTCTGTTTATGCCGGGCAATAGTATTACCTCTGCGCTGGCCAATGAGTTTGCCGAAGCCGAATCTGGCCTGCATACCGCAGCCTTGATGGAGCTAGGGTTAATTCTGTTCGTCATCACCTTTATTGTTCTGGCATTGTCGAAGCTGATGATTCTGCGTCTGGCTAAGAAAGAGGGGCGCTAATATGACCACTATGGATATGCAAACTAACGCAGCCTTACTGGAAACTCGTCGTAAGAAACAGGCGTGGCGCCGTCAAAAGAACCGGCTGGCACTGATTTTATCTCTGGCGACCATGGCTTTTGGCCTGTTCTGGCTGGTGTGGATTCTGTTTTCCACAATTACCAAAGGCGTAGACGGTATGTCTTTGGCGCTGTTTACCGAAATGACGCCGCCGCCGAATACCGCTGGTGGCGGGCTGGCTAACGCCATTGCCGGTAGTGGACTCCTGATTCTGTGGGCCACAGTTATCGGTACTCCTCTTGGCATTATGGCCGGTATCTATCTGGCTGAATATGGACGCAAATCGTGGTTGGCGGAGATCATTCGGTTTATCAATGACATTCTGCTATCAGCTCCGTCGATTGTGGTTGGTCTGTTCGTTTACACCATTGTAGTGGCGAGAATGGAGCACTTTTCCGGCTGGGCGGGGGTTATTGCGCTGGCGCTGTTACAGGTGCCGATTGTGATAAGAACCACGGAAAACATGCTGAAGCTCGTACCGGATAGCCTGCGTGAAGCGGCCTACGCCTTGGGAACACCTAAATGGCGTATGATTTCTGCGATTACATTGAAGGCGTCAATCTCCGGCATCCTTACCGGCGTACTGTTGGCTATAGCCCGTATCGCCGGGGAAACGGCACCGCTGCTGTTCACTTCGCTCTCCAATCAGTTCTGGAGTACCGATATGAGCCAGCCGATAGCCAATTTACCGGTCACCATATTTAAGTTTGCCATGAGTCCTTTTGCCGAATGGCAACAGTTGGCCTGGGCCGGTGTGCTGCTGATTACCCTGTGCGTTCTGCTATTGAATATTCTGGCGCGGGTTATTTTCGCGAAGAAAAAATACTGATACGTCACCCAAATTCAAAAGCGTAGCTTAGGCTGCGTTAGCTAAAAGAGAGAAGTCTTGATGAGTATGGCTACTGAGACCACCAACAGCAAAATTCAGGTTCGCGATTTGAACTTCTATTACGGCAAATTCCATGCGTTGAAGAATATTTCGTTGGATATTGCTAAAAATCAGGTCACGGCTTTTATCGGCCCATCAGGCTGCGGTAAGTCAACCTTGCTGCGCACCTTTAACAAGATGTATCAGCTGTATCCGGATCAGCGTGCCGAAGGTGACATTCTGCTGGATGGCGAAAATATCCTGACAGATAAGCAAGATATCGCCCTGCTGCGCGCCAAGGTCGGCATGGTATTCCAGAAACCGACGCCGTTCCCAATGTCGATTTACGATAACATCGCTTTTGGAGTGAAACTGTTTGAGAATCTGTCACGCACCGATATGGATGAGCGGGTGCAGTGGGCGCTGACCAAAGCGGCGCTGTGGAATGAAACCAAAGATAAACTGCATCAGAGCGGTTACAGTCTGTCCGGTGGTCAGCAGCAGCGTCTGTGCATCGCGCGCGGTATCGCTATTCGCCCCGATGTATTACTGCTGGATGAGCCTTGTTCAGCGCTAGACCCGATCTCTACCGGGCGTATTGAGGAACTGATCAGCGAGCTGAAGTCTGACTATACCGTGGTGATTGTAACCCATAATATGCAGCAGGCGGCGCGTTGCTCAGACCATACGGCATTTATGTACCTGGGTGAACTTATTGAGTTCAGTGATACCGACACCCTGTTTACTGCGCCACAGATGAAGCAGACGGAAGATTACATCACCGGCCGCTATGGTTGATTGCCTGACTCATTAGGCTATTACACTGACCCTGCGAGTTAGTCTGGTCGAGGATTGACTTTCGGCCAGAGCGCCCGCAACGGGATCGCGTTCATTACGCCTATTGGGATAGGCTTATACGTACGGGAAGTATTATGGATAACCTGAATCTGAATAAACATATCTCTGGTCAGTTCAACGCTGAGTTGGAGCATATCCGTACCCAGGTGTTAACCATGGGCGGCATGGTTGAGCAGCAACTGACCGATGCTATCACCGCGATGCATAACCAGGATGGTGAACTGGCAAAGCGAGTGATTGAAGGCGATAAAAAGGTCAATATGATGGAAGTGGCGATCGATGAAGCCTGCGTGCGCATCATCGCTAAACGTCAGCCTACCGCCAGCGATTTACGTTTGGTTATGGCGATTATCAAAACTATTTCCGAACTGGAACGTATTGGCGACGTAGCGGACAAAATTTGCCGCACGGCGTTGGAGAAATTCTCCCACCAGCATCAGCCGCTGTTGGTTAGCCTAGAATCTCTGGGTCGCCACACGGTGCAAATGCTACATGACGTGCTGGATGCCTTCGCGCGTATGGATCTAGACGAAGCCATCCGAATTTATCGTGAAGATCGAAAAGTAGATCAGGAATACGAAGGCATTGTGCGTCAGCTAATGACCTATATGATGGAAGATTCCCGCACTATTCCCAGCGTGTTAACCGCTCTATTCTGCGCTCGTTCTATTGAGCGTATTGGCGATCGTTGCCAGAATATCTGTGAGTTTATTTTTTATTTCGTCAAAGGTCATGATTTCCGTCATTTGGGTGGAGACGATCTGGAAAAACTGCTTTCCGAAGGTAAAAAGTAACGTTATCGGCCCGGTTCTCCGGGCTTTTTATTGCCTCGCACGCTGATTCCCTGACCAATATACTCAAAATTCTTCGCTTGGTTGAAATAGTTATAAATATAGCGTTTTATATTATTTCCTGACCTAAAACCAAATTGATAGCTTATAGCCAATGCAGCACATCAATCACTTAGGAGCTATCCATGAAACACCAGGCGATCACATTAACGCTGTTGGCCAGTTTGGCTACGCTTTCCGGCATGGCTCACGCCGATAAACTGGATGATATTAAACAGGCTGGTGTGGTGCGAATTGCGGTTTTTGATAGCAATCCTCCGTTTGGCTACATTGATGAGCAAAGTAAAAAGTTGGTGGGCTACGATGTGGATGTGGCTAATGCGATAGCAAAAGATTTAGGCGTAAAGCTGGAGCTAAAGGCAACAAACCCAGCTAACCGCATTCCGCTATTAGCATCGAAAAAAGTTGATTTGATCGCTGCCAACTTCACTATTACCGATGAGCGTGCTAAACAAGTGAACTTTAGCCTGCCTTATTTTGCCACGGGACAGAAATTTATTGCCCGCAAAGGGGTACTAAAAACGCCGGAGGACATCGGCAAACTGCGTATCGGCGCGGATAAAGGTACGGTACAAGAAATTACCCTGCGGGAGCGTTATCCCACCGCTAAAGTGATCTCCTACGATGATACGCCGCTGGCTTTCACCGCTTTGCGTAATGGTAACGTTCAGGCTATTACTCAGGATGATGCAAAATTAGTGGGTTTACTGGGTAACGTACCCGCTGCGCAAAAAGCAGATTTTGAAATATCTCCATTCAGTATTACCAAAGAATACCAAGGCATCGGAATGCCTAAAGGTGAGGATCGTCTGACTGCAGCGGTAAATCAAACATTGGAAAAACTGGAGAAAGACGGTGACGCGGTGAAGATTTATAACCACTGGTTCGGGCCGGAAACCAAATCTGCCCAGCCGCGCGGCGATTTTAAGTTTGCGCCTTTGGATCAGCAGCCTAAAGCCTGATTTTTTTCGATGTGATTCACTCAGCCTGGATGCCCCGTATTGATAGCCAATGCGGGGTTATTTGTTTTACGCAAGGGCGTTATTTGCAGGACAGGGAGAGTCGCGCCAAATGGATTTGAACGATAACCCGACGGGTACAGAAGTATATGAATTTTCATCGATTAACTGATTGGTTGCTGGTTTCACCCTATATTGGCTGGCTATGGGACGGCTTTTTACTGACCCTATGGATCTCCGCCTGTACGGTTGTCGCTGCGACTTTGCTGGGTTTTGTTCTGGCTGCAGCCAGAGATAGCCACCTAAAACTGCTTCAGTGGTCGACCATTGCCTACAGTACGCTATTTCGCAATACTCCTTTGTTAATACAACTTTTTTTCTGGTATTTCGCCGCCGGTCAGGTACTGCCTTCATCATGGATGCAGTGGTTAAATACCCCCCATGAATTATCCTTTTCCAGATTGGTACTTCCTTGGCCTTCATTTGAGTTTCTGGCCGGATTTATTGGCCTGACTTTATATTCCTCGGCTTTTATTGCGGAAGAATTACGTGCGGGAATTAGCGGTGTAGCTAAAGGGCAAAAATATGCTGCACACGCTCTTGGGTTAACGGGTTGGCAATCCATGCGTTACGTCGTTTTGCCACAGGCGCTAAAAATAGCCATGCCGCCGTTATTGGGGCAATACATGAATATAATCAAGAACTCATCTTTAGCTATGGCGATTGGCGTCGCAGAACTTTCTTATGCGTCTCGTCAGGTTGAAACTGAAACTTTACGCACCTTTCAGGCCTTCGGCGTGGCGACTCTGTTGTATATCTCGGTTATTGCGTTGATTGAGGCATGGGGAATGTGGCGTCAACAGCGATTGATTGCGCGAGGGCATTAAGATGGATTTTACGATTATTGCGGATAACTGGCGCTATTTGCTGTGGGGGACATTCCCCGAGGGCCCATTAGGCGGCGCGGCGCTGACGCTGGCGATTAGCCTGATGGCGGGGGCGGCGTCAGCGGTTCTGGGGATTATACTTGGCGTAGCGCTGGCGATGTCGCGTGGCGTATGGGGCGGAATATTGGCGGCGGTTTTAGGTTTTTTTCGCGCAATCCCCGTTATTATGCTGATTTTCTGGACCTATTTTTTACTACCGATCGTTTTTGGCGTAGATATTCCGGAAATTACCACCGTGGTCTGCGCGCTGGCGTTGATTGCCTCGGCCTATCTGGCTCACGCGGTAAAAGCGGGCATTCTGGCGATAGGAGAAGGCCAATGGCAAGCGGGGTTATCCCTTGGATTTAACCGTTGGCAGGTATTGGCTTATGTGATTTTACCGCAGGCGCTGCGCATGATGGTGCCGTCGTTTATCAATCAATGGATCTCATTGATAAAAGATACTTCGCTGGCCTATATCGTTGGCGTGAATGAACTGACGTTTCTGGCGACTCAGGTTAATAACCGCAGCATGGTATACCCGATGGAGGTATTCCTGTTCGTTGCCTTGATTTACTTTATTTTTTGTCTGACTTTGGATGTATTGGCTAACGTTATCAATCGTCGTTTCAGCCCGCAAACACGGGCAATTAAACGAGCATGGCGCTGGTGGAGGGATAAACCGGCGCTGCCTGCCAGCTAATTTTTCGTCAGTTTCCAGCCTTTTCGCTGCCATAGCTCAGGAAGTTGCTGCATATCGTAAAAAGTGGTGACTGATGGATGATCGATTGGCTGGTTATGGGGATCGGCGCAATAGTAAAAAACCGGTATGCCAGCTGCGATGCCGGCCTGAGCGCCTGCCAGCGAGTCCTCGACTAAAATACAGGTTTCAACGGGAACCTGCATTTTATTGGCTGCGTGGTGAATCAAGGCAGGATCGGGCTTCCAGCGCTGAATGTCATAGCCACTATATAAGTTGTTAGCGAAGTAATGGCGCAAATCTGTCAGCCCCAGAGAGTGCTCCATCTTACTGACCGGTCCGTTAGATACCACACAGACTGGCACATTTATTGTTTGTAACAGTGAGTTAGCGCCGGGAATAGGTTGCAATTCACTGTCAAACAGCCGCGCGACCTCCTGTCGATATATTCTCTCCATTTCAGCAACTGGCTGATTTAAATCATATTCTCCGCTGACACACTCAATAATTTCATAGAGTTTTATGCCCTTGAAGCGCTTAATGACGCTTTCCAGCGAAAGGTGAATACCATATTGGGCAAAAAGTAGCACGTAGGCTCGGCAACATAGCACTTCGCTGTCTACTAATGTTCCGTCGCAATCAAACATGACGCATTGAATCTGAGACATAGCACCAATCCTTACTGTAAAAATCGCTTAAACCCACTTTAGCGTCACGGATTAATATTGCGACGTTTATTATCATTGTTAGCGTGATAATTAATAACAAAATTAATAAATACAGTCGATTGAGTAAAAAAAATCGTCAAAATCAGCGGTTTTTTTCAGTGGAATAGCAGTTAAAGACGAGGCGATTTGATACAAACCTCTGCGAAAAATAGCTAAAAAAGAATGTGATCCGGCTCAACATTGACGCGTTTTGTTATAGGATAGCAGCCGACTATTCACCCCCTATTGTGGACTCTGATAATGAGTAAACCAAACCTTGATGTTGAGCAGGGGATGCTCGAACGCGTATTTAAGCTAAAACAGCATGGAACAACGGCACGCACTGAGCTAATCGCCGGTATTACGACTTTCCTAACCATGGTCTATATCGTTTTTGTTAATCCCCAAATCCTTGGGGTTGCCGGTATGGATGTGCAGGCTGTTTTTGTCACTACCTGCCTGATCGCCGCTTTTGGCAGTATTTTTATGGGATTACTCGCGAACTTACCCGTTGCTCTGGCTCCCGCTATGGGGCTGAACGCCTTCTTTGCTTTTGTCGTCGTTGGCGCTATGGGTATTTCATGGCAGGTGGCGATGGGCGCTATTTTCTGGGGCGCAATCGGTTTCCTGTTATTGACCATTTTCCGCATCCGCTATTGGATGATTGCCAACATTCCATTGAGCCTTCGTGTCGGTATTACCAGTGGTATTGGTCTGTTTATCGCGATGATGGGCCTGAAAAATGCCGGTATCGTGGTTGCAAATCCGGACACGCTGGTCGCCGTGGGCGATCTGAGCTCCCACAGTGTCCTATTGGGAGCGCTAGGCTTCTTTATCATAGCTGTATTGGCTTCGCGTAATATCCATGCTGCAGTGCTGGTATCCATCGTCGTAACGACGCTGATCGGCTGGGTGTTGGGCGATGTACAGTATCAAGGCATTTTCTCCATGCCACCCAGCGTAACCAGCGTTGTTGGTCAGGTGGATATCGCCGGTGCGTTGAATCTGGGTCTAGCAGGCGTCATTTTCTCCTTTATGCTGGTTAACCTGTTCGATTCATCTGGCACGCTGATTGGTGTAACAGATAAAGCGGGCCTGACGGATGAAAATGGCAAGTTCCCGCGTATGAAACAGGCGCTTTACGTCGACAGTATCAGCTCTGTAGCAGGGGCACTGGTAGGAACCTCCTCGGTAACCGCTTATATCGAAAGCTCCTCCGGTGTTTCCGTCGGCGGCCGTACGGGTTTAACCGCTGTTGTGGTGGGAATCCTATTCTTGCTGGTGATCTTTATCTCACCGCTTGCCGGGATGGTGCCTGCTTATGCGGCTGCTGGCGCGCTGATTTATGTTGGGGTTCTGATGACATCCAGCCTGGCTCGAGTGAAATGGGATGATTTAACCGAAGCGGTTCCGGCCTTTGTGACCGCTGCCATGATGCCATTCAGCTTCTCAATCACTGAAGGTATCGCTTTAGGCTTTATCGCATATTGTGTAATGAAGTTGGGCACAGGGCGTTGGCGTGAAATCAGCCCTTGCGTGGTCGTTGTCGCGTTACTCTTTGTGCTAAAAATTGCTTTTGTCGATCATTAATTATTGGATCGAATAATAAAAATGGCCCCGAATCTGCAGAGATCGGGGCTTTTTTTATCTGGGTCTGATACAAAATGGGGCTTACTTCACTTGAACTCGCTCAATATAAGTGCTGAACGCGGCAAGTTGTTTAGTCAGAAAATCTAAGGTTCCCTGATCGGTTAATTCTCTGCGATCTTCATCGACTTTACTCTGAATGACGCCGCCCATAAATTCTGGTTTATTCATTACCATAGCGTCGAGGAAGACCAAAATCTGGCGCAGGTGATATTGGCAGCGTGCGCCCCCGATAGGACCCATTGAACTAGTTTGAATTAACACGGGTTTGCCAGCCAAAGGCTGGTTTTGCAGGCGGGAAAGCCAATCGATAGCGTTTTTCAAACCGCCGGGAACTGAATAGTTATATTCCGGTGTCACAATGATCACGCCATCGGCCTGACGGATTTGCTCGGCAATGGCTTCTACGCTAGCTGGAACGCCGTCTTCCTGTTGAACATCAGCATCATAAAGAGGAATATCGCGAATAGAAGGCAGGGCCTCGATGGTCACTCCAGCGGGAGCTAATTGCGGCAAGGCTTTGGCAACCATAGCGTTATAGGAACCGGAACGTAGGCTACCCAGTAGGGTAACAAGTTTAAGCGGCTGTTGTGACATGACTCACTCCTGTTTATTGGTGAAATAATATTACCTTGAACTAGATTAGGCTTGCTTACCCGAATTAAACAATAGGTATTTGCCTACTTATCTTGCTGAATATCAATAAAAATATCGCTGCCCAAGTGGGAGTGGGTGTGGGAGTAGGTGTAAGGTTATCGGTTTGATAAAAAAGGGGAACTCTGTTTCTATTGTACTAATAATAATCAAAAAAACGTTAATTGACCTGCAACTGTATAGCTTTTTTCTTTGAGTAAAGTAGATATTTATGGCTTAGTGCTGCGATCAATAACTTTAATCAGGAAGGGTTAGGTCGGGAGAGTGTGATCATTAATATTGCCATTAAAATAAGGCTGCGCGGTGGGCGTGACTGAAGAATACTCCGTTATTTCGGCTATTAGCGCCAGGCGGAGGGAAATGAAGAAAAATAAAATTTTCTTAGCATGTGTAGATGAGACATTTTTTAACGTTATACATATAAACAGTGTGGTTATGTGTCTTTTTAAGGATAATACCTCGGTTTAAACAGGTTAATAGATCGAAATAAACATGCTATTAAAGTAGATTATTTCATTTTATATCGAAATAGATGACAACGATGATTAAGGTTTTCGAGATTATTAATTAAATAAAGCAGGAAATGCCTACAGGACAGACCAGATGAATGCAGAGATAATTAACCTCTATGTGTAAAGAATTATTTACTTCAAATTTTAACTTATTGTAAAAAAACGATTTAACTTAAGTCATTTTCTTGTTATGCTGTAAATAGATTAAAGTTTGATCTAAATCATAAAATCCCATATAATTTTTCTCCTTAAAAGATATTAATTAAAAGGCTAAGGACGGAATCTTAATTAAGAAAGTAAATGGATTTTATAAAGTGCCAATGGTTATTTTAAAGTAAAAACATAGGAGTTATCCAAAGCTCTTATTTCTTGTTTTTATCGAAAATTTTATTCTGGTTATTTTAATTTTCTTGTTGTTATATCAGTACAGGTTTATATCTGTACTGGAAAATTGTTTTTGTCATAAATTATTAACGTTTTTTATTTCGTAGTTTAAAAATAAATGGATGTATATTTTATTTATCAAGGAGATATATAAGGAATGGTGGTTTTATTTTTAACTACTGGGACGCTGATGTCTTTAAGTGGCGCGACGTATGCGTTGACAAAAGGAACGGTGAAATTATGAAAGCAACCTGTACTGTTTCTGGTGCTTCAGATTTTCCTGTCACAATGGGAGCATATTTAAAAAGCGAGATAAAAAACAGAGGCGATGATAAATTTAGTGGGAGTGAGAGAGATTTAAGTATTAGATTAATTGGTTGCCCGGTTGTTGTTGGCGCTCCGGTTCTGATGTCTATTGCTTTTACCGGTACGGCAGATAAAGTGGATAACAAATTGTTAATATTAGATTCATCAGGCGCTAAAGGGATCGGTATAGGTCTTTACGACGAGGGTGGAAATCAAATACCTTTAAATTCAGCCGAGTATGATTATCCCGTTACTATTGGTAATAATGATGTGAATATTCCTTTTAAAGTCACTTATGTCTCTAATGGTGAAGCTAGCGCAGCAGGAAAGGCAGAGGCTACTCTAAATTTTGACATTTCTTATAAATAAAAATATAAATTAATTTTCATAAATTTTTATTCCCTAGTAACAGGTGAATTGTGATCGCTATTTGCTAGGGATAATTAACACCATGGACAGTTATTATGAAATATAAAATAAATAATTTATTTAATTTGTCTCTTTTGACTAGAAAAACAGCGTTGATATTATCAATGTTATTCATATTTCCGGCTTGGGCTGGCGTAACCGTTGGAGGAACGAGAGTTATCTATGATGGAAATAAAAAAGAGGCGTCAATCTCGGTAATTAATTCTGATGAAACAAAGCCTTATTTAATTCAATCTTTTATCAATAGCAATACAAAAGGTGAGAAACCTCCCTTTGTCGTGACGCCTCCATTATTTCGTTTGGATGCAGGTAAAGAAAGTACGCTCAGAATTGTACGCACCGGTGGTCACTTACCGGATGATAGGGAATCGGTGTTTTATCTCAATGTGAAATCGATCCCTTCGGTGCAAGAAAATGAACAAAATACTTTATTAATAGCGGTTAAAACGAGGATCAAACTGTTTTACCGGCCTAAAGGCATTAGTGGAGATGCGGAAGATGCTTATAAATCATTGATGTTTAGGCGTATTGGTAACCAACTTGAGGTTAAAAACCCCAGCAATTATTACGTGACGCTAGGACAAATTAGGGTTAATGGTAAAGCTTTGGCAGGCGCGGACATGATAGCCCCGCAGGGTGTTTCTTACTTCTTACTTCCATCGGATTCAGCGGGTTGTTCCGTAAAATGGAGCAGCATTAATAGCTACGGTGGCGTCAGCCCGGAGATCACACAAAAACTGCGGTAAAAGGAAGATGAACGATCAGAAGGAGGCTGAAAAGTATTATGTTAAATATAAAGCTAGGTGCGCTAAAGTTATTATTTTGTACGCTTATTTCAGCCTTTTTTATGCTTATCGGTACTCTTATCATCCTCGATTATGGCGCAAGATCATTTTCGATTATCTGCGTTGGAGTTAAGCGATGCAGAGCAAGCGGTTATTGATTTAAGTGCTTTTTCAAACTCGGGTGGTCAATTACCCGTTGAGTATCAGGTGGTTATATTTCTTAACGGAAATGAGAAAGAAACCAGACGGGTCAGATTTATTCAGGCGGTGGATAAAGTATTATTACCACAGTTAATCGTGGATGATCTTCGCCGCTTTGGTGTAAAAATATCGTCAACACCGACGCTGAGTGATCTTCCTTCAACTCATATTCTTGATGACCTTAAAGAATATATTCCTCAGGTGTCTGCTGTTTTTAATTTTTACTCTCAACGTTTGGGTATCAGCATCCCGCAGGCTGCGCTAGGTGCTCAGGTCAGAGATACCGTTTCATCGCATTTATGGCAACAGGGGCAGACTACATTTTTAGTGAACTAGGATTTAACCGGTTCGGATAATCATAATGGAACAAGTAAAAACCAAAGCTATTTTTTAAATTTGCGAAGTTGAATGAATATTGGTTCTTGGCGTACCAGAAAGTAATCTACCTATAGTCATGATTCTGAGGAAGGTGTTTACGGCTTGCGGCCCATTGTCATCATTAAAAGGATTTTTTCTTCTATTAGTTATATTTTTATTATCCAAAAATATAATAAAATAGGATTGATGTTAGTTATATCTATTGTTTTTTTATAGTTATTTTAATGTAACAAAAGCTGCAGGGTCCCTGTATGTAACGTTAACCTAACTGTAGGGATGGTTAATTCTGATGATATTTTTATTCGTCACGATATAGCTCATTCACCGAAAGTAATATATAAAACTTTAGGTGGGGTTAAGGTAAACTGTCCGGGAAAAACCAATCAGAGAATCTATGTTAAGTCTATGACAGGAGTGTCGAATACTCACGGAGATAATTATTTCGATACCAATCTGTCCGGGGTAAAATAAAATGGATTCTCCAACCAAATAATTTAAAGCCTCAGGAAATGAACGTCGGTAGTATGAGAGGGATCGGTATCAGAAAAGAATTTATCGGCAAATTTTATATATCAGTTGATAAGAATGCCGAGTCTGGTGTAGTTAATCCAATAAAAATAATATTATCTCGTCAGAATGAGAGGGGGTAAATACTGAAGAGGTTTTATTTAGCTACGAAATTCCCAGCTTTAAAGTAATGGCAAAAACCTGTGAAGTCCTGACGCCAAAAATTAATGTTCCAATGGGTGCTGTATTGAAAAATACCTTTAAAGGTGTTGGCAGCACTAGCGGTGAGCGAAACTTTGATATTGAAGTGCTGTGCAGAGGAGGGGTTCAGGCGAATATTGTCTGGCAGGGGGGAAGTAGCAACGGTGTCATCACAGCGGATTCGACATCGACTTCCGCGGGGATGGGCATTCAAATATTTGAGCGGGATGCACCTTTGGTTTTTGATGCAGAACAACCGCTTGGGAGTCTCTCTACTTTAACCAAACTGCCCTATAAGGCCAGATTCTATCAAACCGAGAATAGAATAGCTGCTGGCAGCCTGATGACTACGGCCGCTTTCACCGTCAATTATAAATAATCTTAATTTTAGGGCGAAATGGCAGCGGCGTGATTTGGCGTTGATGAGGTAAAAGTTATGCATTTGCCGATTGAGCGGCTTTATTAGCTAGAGCCATCATGAGTGTGAGCGCTTACTTACTTGTTGTTGCACTATTCTTTGGTCTTCATAATGGCATCTAAATAAGACGCCATTATGAATTATCGGGATAAGCAGTGTATTTGACTTAGCCCGATTAGGTTTTGATTATTTACCGATACAGAAACTAGAGAAAATGCGCCCCAACAAGTCATCAGAACTGAATTCACCGGTTATTTCGCTAAGTGATTGTTGAGCAAGGCGTAATTCCTCAGCCAGAAGCTCGCCAGCCTGTGCGCCAACCAGTTGTTCATAACCTTGAACCAGATGCTGTGCAGCGGCTTCCAGCGCCTGTAAATGGCGGCGCCTAGCCAGGAAGCCCCCTTCGGTATTGCTGGTGAATCCCATGCTTTGTTTTAAATGATCTCTCAGCAAGTCAATTCCGTCACCGGTTCGGGCTGATAAACGAATAAGTGAGTAACCATTCACTTCGGTTAAGCCCAGTGTCTCGCCTGTCACATCGGCTTTATTACGTACGACGGTAATAGGTAATGTCGCGGGTAAACGAGCCATAAACTCTGGCCAGATTATCGCAGGCTCAGTAGCATCAGTCGTTGTGCCATCGACCATAAACAGCACTCTGTCAGCCTGTTCGATCTCGTTCCAAGCACGTTCGATACCAATTCGCTCTACTTCATCGCTTGCTTCGCGTAAGCCTGCGGTATCAATAATATGTAGCGGCATACCGTCGATATGAATATGTTCCCGCAGCACGTCGCGGGTGGTACCGGCGATATCTGTAACAATGGCGGCTTCACGTCCTGCTAACGCATTGAGAAGACTGGATTTTCCTGCGTTCGGACGACCAGCGATGACCACTTTCATCCCTTCTCGCAGTAGGCTGCCCTGACGAGCCTCGGCGCGTACGTTTTCCAGATCGCGCATTACGCCGTTCAGCTGGCCTTCTATTTTGCCATCAGAAAGAAAGTCGATTTCCTCATCTGGAAAATCGATCGCAGCCTCCACGTAGATTCGCAGGTGAGTGAGTGCTTCCACCAGTTGATGAATGCGGACTGAAAAAGCGCCTTGCAGCGAGTTGACCGCCGAACGCGCAGCTTGCTCAGAACTGGCGTCGATCAGATCGGCGATAGCCTCCGCTTGTGCCAAATCTAGCTTGTCATTGAGAAACGCACGTTCGGAAAATTCACCGGGGCGAGCAATACGCACGCCTGGCAGGGCCAGGACGCGTTTAAGCAGTAAATCCAGTATTACAGGGCCACCATGCCCCTGTAATTCAAGCACGTCCTCGCCGGTGAAAGAATTCGGGCCGGGGAAGTAGAGAGCGATACCCTGATCCAGCGTAGTGCCGTCGGCATCGCGGAAAGGCAAATAGTCGGCATAGCGCGGCTTGGGTAATTTACCCAAAACTGCCTCGGCGACTGCGGCCACGGCACGGCCTGAAACACGTAAAATGCCAACGCCACCGCGTCCCGGCGGGGTAGCTTGTGCGACGATCGTATCCGTTGCGCTCATGGTTATCTCTCTCTTGGACGGCGTAAAAATGGTTTCTATTAAAAAAGAATAAGGCGGTCAATTGACCGCCTTAGGCTATTACTACAGATGATTACCGATACAAATTATTTCTTTTTGTCGCGGCTGTGTAAGCCACGTTTTTCCAGGCCACGGTAAATCAACTGCTGCTGAAGGATGGTCACCAGGTTACTGACGATATAGTACAGTACCAGACCTGCTGGGAACCACAGGAAGAACACTGTGAAAATTACCGGCATAAAGGTCATGATCTTTTGCTGCATCGGGTCAGTGACGGTAGTCGGTGACATCTTCTGGATGAAGTACATGGTTATACCCATCAGAATCGGCAGAATGTAGTACGGGTCTTGCGCCGATAAATCATGGATCCACAGGATGAACGGCGCATGGCGCAGCTCAACGGAACTCATCAGCATGTAGTACAAGGCCAGGAAGATTGGCATCTGGATGATCAACGGTAAGCAGCCGCCCAGAGGATTCACTTTCTCAGCTTTGTACAGTGCCATCATTTCCTGGCTCATACGTTGCTTATCGTCGCCGATTCGCTCACGCATCGCGGCCAGTTTAGGCTGCAACATACGCATCTTCGCCATCGAAGTGTACTGCGCCTTCGTCAGCGGGTACATGATACCACGCACGATAAAGGTGATTACGATGATGGAGAAGCCCCAGTTACCGACGAAACCGTGAATGAACTTCAGCAGTTTGAACAGCGGTTGAGAGATAAACCATAGCCAGCCGTAGTCAACAGTCAGGTCAAGATGCGGCGCGATAGCGGCCATTTTGTCCTGAATTTCTGGGCCAACCCACAGGGTTGCTCCCAGCTGTTTCTGTTCACCCGGTTGTACGACAACAGGCGCACCTTTGAAACCGATAGCCGCCAGTCCATTGCCCAGATCGGCAGAATAGAAGGTGTTAGTTTCGTTAGCCGCTGGAATCCACGCGGTTGCAAAATACTGCTGCAACATCGCAACCCAGCCACCTTTGGTGGTGATATTCAGCGGATCTTTTTCGATTTTATCGAAAGCATACTTCTGATAATTATCTTCATCAGAAGAGTACGCCGCGCCGCGATAAGTGTGCAGTGCGAAGTTATTGCTACCGGTATCACGGTGTTTAGGCAGGTTGATGCTTTGCTTCAGTTGCCCAAATAACGTCAATTCCAGCGGTGCGGCAGAGGCATTCTTAACGTGGTAATCCACGCCAATTGCGTAATCGTTACGTTTAACGATGAACGTTTTCGTAAAGACCGAGCCATCTTTGCCGGTAAAGGTCAGCGGGATACGCAGTTCATCCTGACCGTCAGCCAGCACAAAGCTATTTTGCGCCACTTCAAACAGCGGACGTTCGCCGTTTGCCGGGTTGTCCGGGCCATTCTTGCCTGTCAGGCCACTTTGCGCCTGATAAACAAAGGCTGGCGTGGTTTCCAACAGCTCAAATGTTTTGTCTGAACCCAGAGAATCCGGGTAAGCCAGCAGGTTAGCCTGCTCAATGTCACCGCCACGTGTATTAATGGTCAGAGACAGCACATCAGTTTTAACCGTGATCAATTGACCTTGGCCACTGGCAGGTACGGCCTGGCTTGCGGTATCACCGTTAGCAGCATTCGAAGTCTGTTGCGTGGTCTGGGCGGCGGTTTGTGGGTTGTTATCCACTTGCCATGCTTGCCAGATCATGAAAGACACGAACAGCAGCGCGATGAGGAGAAGATTGCGTTGCGAATCCATCGTTAGTGTTCTCTGTTATCGTCGGGTTTCGGCGGCACGGGATCATCGCCACCTGGGTTCAAAGGGTGGCATTTTAATACGCGTTTCAGCGTTAACCAACTGCCTTTTATCATGCCAAACCGGCGCAATGCCTCAATTCCGTAATGAGAGCACGTCGGATGGAAACGACAGCGTGGCCCCAACAGCGGACTGATTACGAGCTGATAGCCCCTAATCAGGCCGATCAGGATGCGGGAGCCTGGCGACAGTGGCGGCGCCATAATTTTTCCAAAGCTTCCGTCAACGCACGGTTATCAAGGTCAGCCACACCTTTTTTAACCAACACCACAAAATCCATAGACGGTAACGTGTGCTGATGCAGCCGGAAGCTTTCACGCGTTAAGCGTTTGATCCGGTTACGTTCGTGAGCACGTTTGACATGTTTTTTGGCGACGGTAAGACCGATGCGGGGATGCCCCAGCTCGTTCAGGCGGCCGAGGATGGTGATTTGCGGCGTGCCAGCCCGTTGTGGCTGCTGGAAGACGAAAGTGAAATGACTGGGAGTTAACAAACGTAACTCCCTAGGGAAAGCGAGCTTAACCACTCAGTCGGTTAGCTTTATTACTTAGAAACAGTCAGACGAGAACGGCTTTTCGCACGACGGCGAGCCAGAACTTGACGACCATTTTTGGTGGCCATACGAGCACGGAAACCGTGGCTACGGTTGCGCTTCAATACGGACGGTTGGAAAGTGCGTTTCATAGCGATTTCTACCTAAACTTAAAATTATTACTGATTCAGTAAACGCGTTTGGCTGCTCGGAGTGAAGACCACCGACGCCTCAATCGCAACATATAAAGAAGCGGGATTGTAATAATTGTACAGTCCTGAGTCAATTCACATTGCGCAAGCCAGTAAGGAAGTTTTCCAAACCGGGAGTTTACCAAGGAGCCTGCCCGTGTTTACCGAAGGATTCCGTTTGGCCAAAAGCCATCAGGAAAACAGGCATCACACGTAGGGCTGAGGATTATACGGACTCCCTGATAAATCGCAAGGATCGCATCAAGATCCTTTGATCTCATTAGGGGATCGGATTGTGGGCAGGCTGTGGGTTATTTCAGGAAAGTCTGAAATTTTTCTTGATTAATGCTGATGTGCTCAACCAAATGCGGCGCGGTGGGTTACACTTGTTTGTCAAGCCACACCCTGTGGATAAAAAGGATCTAATCTGTGAGGAAGGGGAGGATCTATTGCTCCTTTTGCGCTATGATCCGCCATTCCGATCGCGATCTCTACTCTGGGATCGTGGGGGGATGTTAATCGTAAAAAAACAACCGTAAAAAACGGTTCGCATGTCGCTTCGGCCTGCTACAGGCCAATTGGCGTGTGTCAAAAACGATGATTTACACAATATCCTGATTTCTTTCTTTTATTGATCTTGTTCGAGTGGAGTCCGCCGTGTCACTTTCGCTTTGGCAGCAGTGTCTTGCCCGATTGCAGGATGAGTTACCTGCCACAGAATTTAGTATGTGGATACGCCCTTTACAGGCGGAACTGAGTGACAATACTCTGGCGCTTTACGCACCTAATCGTTTTGTTTTGGACTGGGTACGTGATAAGTACTTAAACAATATCAATGGTTTGCTCAATGATTTCTGCGGTACAAATGTACCCTTACTTCGCTTTGAAGTTGGCAGCAAACCCATGGTACAAACACAGAATCAACCGGTTACCGCCGCCAGCGTCAGTGCGCCAGCAGCTCCTGTGATTCGCAGTGCGCCGATGCGCCCGAGTTGGGACAGCTCACCGGCGCAGCCAGAGCTTTCTTATCGCTCTAACGTTAACCCTAAGCACACTTTCGATAACTTTGTTGAAGGTAAATCTAACCAGCTGGCCCGCGCGGCAGCCCGTCAGGTTGCGGATAATCCGGGTGGTGCCTATAACCCGTTATTCCTCTATGGCGGCACCGGCTTGGGTAAAACTCACCTGTTACACGCGGTGGGAAATGGCATCATGGCACGTAAAGCCAATGCCAAAGTGGTTTACATGCATTCCGAACGCTTTGTGCAGGACATGGTAAAAGCGTTGCAAAACAACGCAATTGAAGAGTTTAAGCGTTATTATCGTTCAGTAGATGCGTTACTGATCGATGATATCCAGTTCTTTGCCAATAAAGAGCGTTCACAAGAAGAGTTCTTCCATACTTTCAACGCGTTGCTTGAGGGTAATCAACAAATCATTTTGACCTCGGACCGCTACCCGAAAGAGATAAATGGTGTGGAAGATCGTCTGAAATCACGCTTTGGTTGGGGTTTGACGGTCGCCATTGAGCCGCCGGAACTGGAAACCCGCGTGGCGATCCTGATGAAAAAAGCGGATGAAAATGATATTCGTCTGCCAGGAGAAGTGGCGTTCTTTATTGCTAAACGCCTGCGTTCTAACGTTCGTGAGCTGGAAGGGGCGCTGAACCGCGTCATTGCCAACGCGAACTTTACTGGACGCGCTATTACCATTGATTTTGTGCGTGAAGCGCTACGTGATTTGCTGGCGTTACAGGAAAAACTGGTCACTATCGATAATATTCAGAAGACAGTGGCCGAGTATTATAAAATCAAGGTCGCAGACCTGCTCTCCAAACGGCGTTCCCGTTCGGTGGCTCGCCCACGCCAAATGGCGATGGCATTGGCCAAAGAGCTAACCAACCA
This sequence comes from Yersinia nurmii, assembly GCF_001112925.1. Lineage (GTDB taxonomy): Bacteria > Pseudomonadota > Gammaproteobacteria > Enterobacterales > Enterobacteriaceae > Yersinia > Yersinia nurmii. Next base: position 288,194 of record NZ_CPYD01000003.1, on the reverse strand, counting down.
CAGCCTGCCTGAAATCGGCGATGCGTTTGGTGGCCGCGACCACACCACGGTGTTGCACGCCTGCCGGAAAATTGAGCAGTTGCGTGAGGAAAGTCACGACATCAAAGAAGATTTCTCTAACTTAATCAGAACATTATCCTCCTAGCGCTATGAAATTTATCATTGAACGTGAGCATCTGCTAAAACCCCTGCAACAGGTCAGTAGCCCGCTGGGTGGACGTCCGACGTTGCCAATTCTGGGCAATCTGTTGCTGCAAGTCACGGAAGGCTCTTTGCTGCTGACCGGTACCGATCTGGAAATGGAAATGGTGGCGCGAGTCGCCTTGTCCCATTCCCATGAGCAGGGCGCAACGACCGTGCCTGCGCGGAAGTTTTTTGATATCTGGCGTGGTTTGCCGGAAGGTGCTGAAATTACCGTTGCGCTGGATGGCGATCGCCTGCTGGTGCGTTCGGGCCGCAGCCGCTTCTCGCTGTCTACGCTGCCTGCCGCCGATTTCCCGAATCTGGATGACTGGCAAAGTGAGGTGGAATTCATGCTGCCTCAAGCCACGATGAAGCGTTTGATTGAGTCAACCCAGTTCTCAATGGCCCATCAGGATGTACGTTACTACTTGAACGGTATGCTGTTTGAAACCGAAGGTGAAGAACTGCGCACCGTAGCCACCGACGGCCATCGCTTGGCGGTGTGCTCAATGCCTATTGGCCAAACTTTGCCTTCACATTCGGTGATCGTGCCGCGTAAAGGGGTCATGGAACTGGTTCGATTGCTGGACGGCGGCGAAACGCCACTGCGTCTGCAAATCGGCAGTAACAACATTCGTGCTCACGTGGGTGATTTTATTTTCACTTCCAAGCTGGTTGACGGCCGTTTCCCTGATTATCGCCGCGTATTACCTAAGAATCCTGATAAAACGCTGGAAGCAGGCTGCGATTTGCTGAAGCAGGCCTTCGCTCGCGCTGCTATTTTGTCGAATGAGAAATTCCGCGGTGTTCGGCTCTATGTTAGCCATAATCAGCTCAAAATCACGGCAAATAACCCGGAACAGGAAGAAGCAGAAGAGATTCTGGACGTTAGCTATGAAGGCGAGGAAATGGAAATCGGTTTCAATGTCAGCTACGTACTGGATGTTCTTAACGCCTTGAAATGTGAAGATGTTCGCCTATTGCTAACGGATTCGACTTCGAGCGTACAGATTGAAGATAGCGCGAGTCAGGCGGCGGCTTACGTAGTCATGCCAATGCGTTTGTAGTATTTATCGGGTTGTCGTATTTGCCTGCAGGGATGAGGCTGAACTCTGCTCACATCCAGTCTGCCGGCGATAATTACGTCCTCGGTCATAAGAATAAGAATCAGCTTCATGGCTTTGACGCGTTTACTGATAAAAGATTTTCGTAATATCGAATCTGCAGATCTGGCACCGGCCGCGGGATTTAATTTTCTCGTTGGCCCCAATGGCAGCGGTAAAACCAGCGTACTCGAAGCAGTATATACCCTTGGTCATGGTAGGGCTTTTCGCAGCCTACAGGCAGGAAGAGTGATTCGCCATGACTGCCCTGAGTTTGTATTACACGGGCGGGTAGACGGCGGAGAACGAGAGTTGTCCGTTGGGCTAAGCAAGAGTCGCCAGGGCGACAGTAAAGTGCGGATTGACGGCAGTGACGGCCATAAAGTGGCTGAGCTGGCGCAGATGTTGCCAATGCAGCTGATCACGCCAGAAGGTTTCACCTTATTGAACGGCGGGCCGAAGTTTCGGCGCGCTTTTTTAGACTGGGGTTGCTTTCATAATGAACCCGGTTTCTTTACCGCCTGGAGCAACCTGAAAAGGTTACTTAAGCAGCGCAACGCCGCGCTGCGCCAGGTGAGTCGCTATGCGCAAATACGGCCTTGGGATCAGGAAATTATCCCGCTGGCTGAGCGTATTAGCGAATGGCGAGCGGCATACAGTGACGCCATTGCCGCAGATATTGCTGCGACATGCGCCCTGTTCCTGCCAGAGTTCGCCTTGAGTTTCTCTTTCCAGCGTGGCTGGGACAAAGAGAGCGACTACGGTGAGTTGCTGGAACGCCAGTTTGAGCGTGACAGAGCGCTAACCTATACCGCCGTCGGGCCGCATAAAGCGGATTTCCGCATTCGGGCCGAGGGTACGCCGGTAGAAGATTTGCTATCGCGCGGTCAGCTAAAACTGCTGATGTGCGCGCTGCGGTTAGCGCAGGGTGAGTTTCTCACCCGACAGAGCGGGCGGCGTTGCCTGTATCTGCTTGACGATTTTGCTTCTGAACTGGACACCGGCCGACGCCGTTTATTGGCTGAGCGTTTGAAAGCCACCCAGGCACAGGTTTTTGTCAGTGCGGTTAGCGCTGAACAAGTAACCGACATGGTAGGTGAAAAGGGCAAGATGTTCCGAGTGGAACATGGCAAAATAGAGGTTCAACCACAGGATTAAAGATGAGCGAGAAACGTTGATGTCGAATACTTATGACTCCTCAAGTATCAAGGTATTAAAAGGGCTGGATGCGGTTCGTAAGCGTCCGGGCATGTATATCGGTGATACTGATGACGGTACCGGTCTGCACCACATGGTATTCGAGGTTGTGGACAACGCTATCGACGAAGCCCTCGCGGGTCACTGTAAAGAAATTCAGGTGACTATTCACGCCGATAACTCCGTATCCGTACAGGATGACGGTCGTGGTATTCCTACCGGTCTGCATGAAGAAGAAGGGGTTTCCGCGGCTGAGGTCATCATGACCGTGCTTCACGCCGGCGGTAAATTTGATGATAACTCCTATAAAGTGTCTGGTGGTCTGCACGGCGTTGGGGTTTCGGTTGTAAACGCCCTTTCTGAAAAATTGGAATTGGTCATTCGTCGTGAAGGCAAAGTTCACGAGCAAACTTATAAAATGGGTGAGCCACAGGGGCCGCTGAAAGTTGTAGGCGAAACCGAACAAACCGGCACCATGGTACGTTTCTGGCCGAGTTTCCAGACCTTTACCAATAATACTGAATTCCAATATGAAATTCTGGCGAAACGCCTGCGCGAGCTGTCATTCCTGAACTCCGGCGTTTCCATTAAGTTGAAAGATAAGCGTAACGATAAAGAAGACCACTTCCATTACGAAGGTGGGATCAAGGCGTTTGTCGAATACCTAAACAAGAACAAAAACCCGATTCACCCAAAAGTCTTCTATTTCTCTACGGTAAAAGACGACATTGGCGTGGAAGTGGCGTTGCAGTGGAACGATGGTTTCCAGGAAAACATTTACTGCTTCACCAACAACATTCCTCAGCGGGATGGCGGTACCCATTTGGTTGGTTTCCGTACGGCGATGACCCGTACCCTGAACAGCTATATGGATAAAGAAGGCTACAGCAAAAAAGCGAAAATTAGCGCCACCGGCGACGATGCTCGTGAAGGCCTGATCGCCGTAGTTTCAGTAAAAGTTCCCGATCCTAAGTTCTCCTCTCAGACCAAAGACAAGCTGGTTTCTTCGGAAGTGAAAACCGCGGTTGAAACGCTGATGAACGAGAAGCTGGTCGAATATCTGTTGGAAAACCCAACCGACGCCAAAATCGTGGTAGGTAAAATCATTGATGCCGCTCGTGCTCGCGAAGCAGCGCGTAAAGCTCGTGAAATGACTCGTCGTAAAGGCGCGTTGGATTTGGCCGGTCTGCCGGGCAAATTGGCAGACTGTCAGGAACGCGATCCGGCGCTGTCCGAACTCTACTTAGTGGAAGGGGACTCGGCGGGCGGTTCGGCTAAACAAGGCCGTAACCGTAAGAATCAGGCGATTCTGCCGCTGAAAGGTAAGATTCTGAACGTTGAGAAAGCGCGTTTCGATAAGATGCTGTCTTCGCAGGAAGTCGCCACGTTGATTACTGCGCTGGGCTGCGGGATTGGCCGGGATGAATATAACCCGGACAAACTGCGCTATCACAACATCATTATCATGACCGATGCCGACGTCGATGGTTCTCACATCCGTACATTGCTATTGACCTTCTTCTATCGTCAGATGCCGGAAATTATTGAGCGTGGCCATGTATTTATCGCTCAGCCGCCGCTGTATAAAGTGAAGAAAGGCAAGCAGGAACAGTACATCAAAGATGATGATGCGATGGAGCAATATCAAATGTCTCTGGCATTGGATGGCGCGGCTCTGCATATCAACGCTGATGCACCGGCAATGTCTGGCGAACCGTTGGAGAAACTGGTTGCTGAACACTACAGCGTGCAGAAAACCATTACTCGCATGGAGCGCCGTTATCCGCGTGCGTTGCTAAATAACCTGATTTATCAGCCAACGCTGTTGGAAGACGATTTAGGTAATAAGGAAGCGGTACAGCAGTGGATCGATTCTCTGGTGAACTTGCTGAATGAAAATGAACAGCACGGTAGCAGCTACAGCTCGATCGTTCGTGAAAATCGTGAGCGTCAGATGTTTGAACCGATTCTGCGCATTCGTACCCACGGGGTTGATACCGATTACGATCTGGACTTCGATTTCATTCACGGTGGCGAATATCGCAAGATTTGTACGCTGGGTGAGAAACTGCGTGGTCTGATCGAGGAAGGCGCGTACGTTGAGCGCGGCGAGCGTCGTTTCGCGGTCGATAGCTTCGAAGAAGCATTGGATTGGCTGGTGAAAGAATCCCGCCGTGGTCTGGCAATTCAGCGTTATAAAGGTCTGGGTGAAATGAACCCGGATCAGCTTTGGGAAACCACTATGGACCCAGAAAGCCGCCGTATGCTACGCGTAATGGTGAAAGATGCCATTGCCGCAGACCAACTGTTTACCACTCTGATGGGTGATGCAGTGGAGCCACGCCGTGCCTTTATTGAAGAAAACGCCTTAAAAGCAGCAAATATCGATATCTGATAAATTGCGGCGGTAAGAAAACCGGAGCAGGCGACTGTCTCCGGTTTTTTTTGCCTGAAAAGCCAGTTTAGGAGCGATTTGCAGCCAATATTACTGCTTCTAGCCAGGTTTCATAGAGAACCTAGCGGGTTGAGTAAACCCTTGCTAGCATTCGTTCGCTGAATCGCGTTAGCATGATGTAAGACGATGAAAATATATGAGGGTCTCATGGCTATTGAATTGATTGCGATTGATATGGACGGTACGCTGCTTAACGGACTTCACCAAATTACCCCGAGAGTTAAGCAGGCCATCGAGGCCGCACAGCAAAAAGGCGTGGTGGTGGTACTGGCTACCGGCCGGCCTTATATCGGTGTCACTCAATATCTGCGCGAACTGAATATGGAAAACAGCAACGATTATTGCATTAGCAATAACGGAGCATTAGTTCAAAAAGCCGCGACCGGTGAATGTGTATTGCAGGAAACCTTAAGCTTTGATGATTATCTGTATTTCGAAGCGATGGCACGGCAGTTAGGCGTACATTTCCACGCTTTTGATTACAATACGTTGTATACCGCTAACAAAGACATCAGTAAGTACACTATTCACGAAACTGTTCTGACGGGAATTCCGTTGAAATATCGTAGTGTGAGTGAAATGGACCCAACAATGCGATTTCCTAAGGTAATGATGATCGATGAACCAGAGCTTTTGGATCGCGCCATCGCACAGATTCCTGCTGAAGTGTTCGATAAGTTCACCATTATGAAAAGCTCGCCTTATTTCCTAGAAATTCTGAGTAAACGCGTTGATAAAGGCGCCGGTGTTAGAATGCTGGCGGAGCATCTAGGCATCGCACAGGAAAATGTGATGACTTTAGGCGACCAGAGTAATGATTACGCGATGATTGAATATGCTGGTCTGGGCGTAGCGATGGGGAATGCTATTCCCGAGCTAAAAGAGATTGCCCAGTACGTGACGGCAACCAATGAAGAAGATGGCGTAGCGCTAGCCATTGAAAAATTTGTGCTGAATCAACGTTAATTTTGCTGCCAAATAACGCAAAAAACATTTTAGGGGCCATTAGTGGCCCCTTCCTGCTCTTAGGCTCAGGAAAGCAGAATGCTTTTTACGATCTGTACATCCTGAATGCCCAAACCCGTTAAATCAGCTAGCGTGATTTGGCGATCATTTTTTCTAACGGGCTTATTTAGTGCTAATACTTCACCGATCTCGCTAATGCGTGTTGCCTGAAGTAACTGCTGCTGAAAAGCATGGGAAATTTCACCGAATGCGCTGCATTGCACTAATGAATCCACCAGAATCTTGTCTGCTTTGGCCACAAGTTGGGTTTCCAGCTCTTGTTTGCCAGCAGCATCAGCGCCGACTGCGGTGATGTGAGTGCCGGGTTGAATGTTTTTAGCCCGCAAAATAGGTTCGCGGCTCGGCGTAGTCGTCACAATAAATTGACAATTTTCCGCTAACTGGCTGGCATCTTGTGTAATATGTACGCGAAAACCTTCTAATTCAGCAAATGACTGATAATCGCATAATGCTTCAGGATTTCGTCCCCAAACCCAGACTTCCCGACAATTAATTACGGTTTTCAGGTGCACCAACTGCAAGCGAGCCTGTAAGCCGGTGCCCACAATGCCAATAGCTGTAATGTGTTTTGGGGCACAGAGTTCTGCAACAATTCGACCGGCCAATGCGGTGCGCAGAGCGGTTAGCCAGCCTTCATCCATTAATAGCGCCTGTGGTTCACCGGTTTTAGCCGAGAAGGCCATCATCAAACCCTGACTGCTGGATAATCCTAATGATGGATTGTTGTAAAATCCGCTGGACACTTTCACGACAAAACTTTCGTCTCCTTCCAGATAGCCGCTTTTGATACAGCAATCACCATTCGCCTGCGTGAACAACAAATGCTGTACTGACGGCATCTGAACTTGCTGCTGGCTGAACGCGATAAATCCTTTTTTGAGCAGTAAAGTGGTGCGTTCGACGGCGAACCTGTCGAGTACTTGCTGTTTATTGAGGATAAGCATCAGGAAACGGCCTTAAGGTACTTTTCCAGTACGATATTTTTACCGCACAGAACCACCGCTACTTTTTTGCCCTGCCATTGTGGTGCCTGTTGCAATGCTGCCGCCAGCGCCACGCCAGCCGCCCCTTCGATCATCCAGCGGTCGCTACGGGCAATTAACTGCATGGCTTGCCTGATCTCTTCTTCGGTAACCAGTACTTTCTCGTCGATTAGTTTTTGACATAGCGGGAAAGTCATCGCGCCAGTTTCTACGCCGCCAGCGGTGCCGTCAGACAGCGTTTCCTGCTCTTCCACTTCATAGATTTTACCGGCTAGCAGATTGCTATACATGCTGGTGGCATTCGCTGGCCAACAGGCAATAATCCGCGTCTTTGGCGACAACGTCTTCAATACGGTTGCGATTCCGGCGATATAGCCGCCACCGCCAACGGAAACAAAAACCGCGTCCAGATTCGGCTGTTGTTCGACTATTTCCATGCCGCAGGTGCCTTGTCCGGCGATAACCTGCTCGTCGTTGTAGGGGGAAATATAGATTTTCCCCTGTTCTTGAGCCGCCTTGGCTCCAGCCAGTTCTGCATTTAAAGCATCACCAGCTACCAGTTCTATTTTTCCACCCAGCGCGCGGATGGCGTCTAATTTAATGGTCGCGGCCTGTTCTGGTGCATAAATAGTGGCTTCGACGCCCAGTAGTTTTGCGGCTAGCGCCACGCCCTGACCGTGATTGCCGGTAGAGGCCGCGATCACTCCGCGCTGGCGTTGTTCTTCGTTCAGCAGGCGTAGTTTGTTACTGGCACCGCGAAATTTAAAGGAACCGGTGTGCTGTAGATGATCGCATTTGAGATAAACCTCACAGCCAGTGTGCTGGGAAAGCAACGGACTGTAATCCAACGGCGTAATGCGTACCTGTGGGCGCAGAATCTGATGGGCTTCCTGAATGGCCTCAAATAGCGAACTCATAGAGATTCCTTATTATTTTTTAGGTAGTTGTAAACGGTTGCTCTGCCAATTCCGAGGATTTTCGCTACATAGCCCGCGGCATTTTTGCCTTTAAATCCGCCGTGCTGATAAAGCGCTTCAACTAAGGAGCGGCGGCTATGATTATTCAGCGTTGAGAGAGAAAGCTGTTGTTGCTGTAACCACTGGTGAATAAAAGTATTGATACGTTCCTGCCAATCATCCTGAAATAAAACCGCAGGTTGAGGCTGTAACCCACTGTTATTGAGAAACATATCCAACGCTATTTTGGCATTTTCAAACACTGTAATATCCAGATTGATACACAGTAACCCGATAATTTCCCCCTCATCGTTCCGCAGCACCGAGCTGATTGACCGAAGCTGACGACCATCCCAATTGCGCTTTTGATAAGGTCCCAGCAGCTGAGCACTTTGATCTAAGGCCAGCTCGCTTAAATTGGAGTCCTCTCCCAATTGACGATGTGAATAGTTATTGGCGATATAAACCAGCGTCTGACTTGCCATATCGTGAATAGCAACTTCGGCATAGGGTGCAAAGAGGGTTGCGATAGCATCGGCAATGGTGTGATAGCGGCTCAGCATAGGTAACTCTATTTATATTCGATTTATTTATACTAAAAATTCTATATTAGACATTAAATTCTAAATTGGAAGCAGTGAAGGTGAATAAATCGCCCGTTGGGTCGCGCGGATGGCATATCGCGGATGACGGGGGGCGGCGAATGGGGCAGGATGAGCGCTATACGGGTTATCAGCGAGAAGCGATATGAACCATCAGGAAAAACAGTTAACTTTCGATCCTCGAGGTCATCAGCTCACCAATATCAATGTCTGGACGGCGGACAGCCAATGGCTGGTTTATGACGTTCGGCCAAACGGGGCTTCTTTCACCGGTTTAACTATTGAAAGAGTTAATTGTAAGACGGGAATGATTGAGGTTATTTATCGTGCTCAGCATGGCGCTCACGTTGGTGTCGTGACCGTCAGCCCTGATATTCCCTCTCGCTATGTATTTATTCACGGCCCAGAACATCCGGATAGCCAGTGGCATTATGATTTTCATCATCGGCGCGGCGTGATTGTCAGCGAGCCGGATCGGGAACTGGCCATTACGTTGGACGCTCTGGATATCACTGCGCCTTATACTCCCGGCGCTTTGCGTGGTGGGACTCATGTGCACGTTTTTAGTCCCGACGGCACGCGTCTGAGTTTTACCTATAACGATCATGTGCTGCATGAACGCGATCCCGCGCTCGATTTACGTAACGTCGGCGTTGCCGTGCCGTTGCATGGGGTTAATCCGCCAAAGCATCATCATCGTGAATATGATGGCAGCCATTTCTGCGTTTTGGTCAGCAGTACCACGTCAACGCCCCGACCAGGCAGTGATGAAATCAACCGCGCTTATGAAGAAGGCTGGATTGGCGAGCAGGGTTACCTGAAAGCCGACGGCAGCCGACAACGCTGGGCGCTGGCGTTTATTGGCGATACGGTCGCGGCGGATGGTTCTAAACTCCCTGAAGTCTTTATTGTTGATTTACCAGAACAAAACCGAGAATTTGCCCGAGCAGGTTCGAGACCGTTGGAGGGCGATGAATACCGTCTTCCAGCGCCTCCGCTGGGGGTAAATCAACGACGGTTGACCTATACGGAAGAACGCAGATATCCAGGTCTGGCGACCACGCCGCGCCACTGGTTACGCTCCTCTCCAGACGGTAGCGCCATTGCCTGTTTGATGAAGGACGATGAGGGAATCGTACAGCTTTATCTGGTATCGACACTGGGCGGTGAATCACGGCAATTGACTCATGGCAAGTACGGAGTGCAATCGGCTTTCAGCTGGAGTCCTAAGGGTGACAGACTTGCTTTTGTCAGAGATAACAGCGTGGTGTGCTGCGAAATTGGCAGCGGCCGAGTACAGCAGCTAACGGAGAGAAGCGCGGTTCCACCATTGGGAGACGCGGTGGTCTTTTCCCCTGATGGGACGAAAGTTGCCTATATGCGGGAAATTGACGGTTGGTCGCAAATTTTTGTGGTTGAAGCCGGCTAATTGATCATTAACCGGTAAGCCCTATATTAATCGATAAATAATATCTTTATTGAATGGGTTGGGTGTTGGCGGTTGCGCTATTGCCGCTGGCGGCCATATTTTGCGCTTCTTCCTGACGGATACGTTCTCGGGGAGAGCCGGGCGCAGGATCGTTATCTGAACGCAGATAATCGTAAGGGAGAAATAGCGTGTCCATTACGGCAGAAAAGGGTAAATCAACGGCCAGCAGTGGGCGCAGCGCCCAGCCGGTGTTGTCATCCTTGAGCATGGCGACGTTAGCCTGGGTGCCAGAATAGTAGCCCTGACTGCTACTGGTGTGAGTCATAATGCTGGAACAGCCGCTAGTAAAGAGCAGGGTACAGCCAGTGACCATAGGAAGAACGGTGGTTCTTATCATATCGTTACATCTCATTTGGCAGTGTTCAGGTTGTCAGCCAACATAAAAGCAATCTGTCAGAGTTATAACATTTTGCTGTCGCTTTAATATAATAATTACACGCAGATGTGGCGGCGCTCCCAATTAAGTGTATGCGATAACCCCATTTTTAGAGCAAAAATATTTAGATAAAAATTTTTTTCATTTTGACAGTTGAAATGAGAAAACTCGATCCCATCTTATTATCAGGCCGAGAGAGAATATGCCTGACAGGGTATTCTGGCCAAGAGTCTGTCCATAAAGGAAGACCTATTTAACCTTGCTAATAAATTTAGGAGGCAGTTGTTATGCGTAATTCGGATCTTGCTCCATTATACCGTTCTGCTATTGGTTTTGATCGTCTTTTTAACTTATTAGAAACGGGTCAGAGCCAGAATAACGGCGGCTATCCTCCGTATAATGTCGAGCTGGTAGATGAAAATAACTACCGTATTGCTATCGCCGTTGCCGGTTTTGCCGAGCAGGAACTGGAGATCGTCACGCAGGATAACCTGTTGATTGTTCGTGGTTCTCACGTAGAAACTCCAGCGCAGCGCACTTATTTATATCAAGGGATCGCGGAGCGAAACTTTGAACGAAAATTCCAATTGGCTGAACATATTAAAATTAAAGGCGCCAATTTAGAAAATGGCCTGCTGTATATCGATCTGGAACGAATTGTTCCTGAAAGTATGAAACCTCGTCGGATTGAGATTAAATAAAATTTAAACAATGTGTATTAGACACATTATTACTCAAGAGTTTGGCCTGCCGTAATCGGGGGCCAACCTGTCACGGGTTAATAACGCCTGCTTGTTATTTAACAGCAGATTTTGGTTTGATAAGGAGTTATTAACGCTACCGTGGCAGTCCATTACCTCGCTTCAAAGAAGGAGTTAACACTATGCGTAATTATGATTTGTCACCTTTGCTTCGTCAGTGGATTGGTTTTGATAAATTGGCAAGCACCATGCAGGGTTCTACCGAGGCACAGGGGTTCCCTCCATATAACATCGAAAAAAGTGATGATAACCACTACCGTATCTCTCTGGCGCTGGCTGGGTTCAAGCAAAGTGAACTGGAGATCGAAGTTGAAGGCCCTCGCCTGACGGTTCGTGGTAAGCCAACACCAGTGGAGAAACAGGTAGAATATCTGCATCAGGGTCTGATTCGTAAAGAGTTTAATCTGACCTTCACTCTGGCAGAGCACCTGAACGTTGATAATGCGCAGTTTGAAAACGGCTTGCTGCATATCGACCTGCTGCGCCAAGTTCCTGAAGCACTCCAGCCACAGCGTATTACTATCGGTCGTCCGGTAGAAGGTCGCCCGGCATTGGATAACGCGGAAACCGTTCAGCAGTAATTTGCAGTTACCCAACTCGCACCGGTCTCCCTTCCCGGAGCCGGTGCAGATAATAAAAAAGTATAACCCTCCTCCCTAGCGTTTGGCGCCGGAAACATTCCTGTTATCCGGCGCATTTTGTGGTGCATCCCACAGTCCCCTCGTTGCCCTTCTGCCAGAATCCCTACTAATTGTAAGAATTTAAGACCGAAGTCGGTCGACCGGATTTTAAACTTAGGCAAGGAAGTGATTTATGACTGATATCGCCCTTACCGTCAGTATGTTGGCGCTGGTCGCCGTATTGGGGTTATGGATCGGTAATTGGAAGGTATATGGCGTTGGGTTAGGGATTGGTGGTGTGTTATTTGGCGGAATTATTGTTGGTCATTTCGCCCAAACTTATCAGGTTAGTCTCAACGGTGACATGCTTCACTTTATTCAGGAGTTTGGCCTGATTCTGTTCGTTTATACCATTGGGATTCAGGTCGGGCCGGGTTTTTTCTCTTCCCTACGAGTTTCCGGACTACGGCTGAATGCTTTCGCTATATTAATGGTCGTGATGGGCTGCTTGGTAACGGCGGTTATCCACAAACTTTTCAACGTTCCACTGCCGATCATTCTCGGTATTTTTTCCGGTGCAGTGACCAACACTCCGGCGCTGGGCGCGGCTCAGCAGGTATTGACGGATTTAGGATCTTCTCCTCAGTTGGTTGGGCAAATGGGAATGGGATATGCCATGGCCTATCCTTTTGGTATTTGCGGGATTCTGTTGGTTATGTGGCTGATCCGGCTAGGGTTTAAGATAAATGTCGATCGTGAAGCCAAAGATTTTGATAGTCGGAGCGGACAAAACCGTGAACTGCTGCAAACCATGAACGTCGCGGTCCGTAATCCTAATTTGGATGGCTTGGTTATGCAGGATATTCCGCTGTTAAATAGCGATGATGTGGTGTGCTCTCGCCTGAAACGCGGTGATTTATTGATGGTGCCGCTGCCTGCTACCATAATCGAGTTAGGTGATTATCTGCATTTGGTTGGACAACGCGAATATCTGGAAAAAGTGCGTTTAGTGCTTGGTGAAGAGGTGGATGTGGCGCTGTCCACCGCCGGTAGCGCGCTGCAATCGGCGCGGATGGTGGTGACCAACGAGGCTGTTTTAGGCAAAAAAATTCGCGATCTAAACCTAAAACAGAAATACGACGTCGCCATCACTCGGCTAAACCGAGCTGGTATCGAGCTGGTTGCCAGCAACAATGCCAGCCTGCAATTTGGTGATATTTTAAATTTGGTAGGGCGACCGGAATCCATTGAGGCGGTTGCTGCTGTTATTGGTAACGCTCAACAAAAACTGCAACAAGTACAAATGTTGCCGGTATTTATCGGCGTCGGATTAGGGGTATTACTGGGGTCAATACCGCTGTTTGTTCCCGGTTTTCCTGCGGCTTTACGCTTGGGATTGGCAGGGGGGCCACTGGTTATCGCATTGATTTTAGGGCGTATCGGCAGCATCGGTAAACTGTACTGGTTTATGCCGCCCAGCGCCAATCTGGCGCTGCGTGAGCTGGGTATAGTACTTTTCCTGTCGGTGGTCGGGCTGAAATCAGGCGGCGACTTTATTAATACGCTGGTTTATGGCGATGGGCTGGCGTGGATTGGCTACGGTGCGATGATTACCGCGATTCCCCTGTTAACCGTCGGGATTTTGGCGCGCATTCTCACTAAAATGAATTATCTGACGCTGTGCGGTATGTTGGCGGGGTCCATGACCGATCCACCGGCGCTGGCTTTTGCCAATGGCTTACACCCAACCAGTGGCGCGGCGGCGCTGTCTTATGCCACCGTGTATCCGCTGGCAATGTTCCTAAGGATTATGTCACCGCAGATACTGGCCGTGCTGTTCTGGACTTTGTAGCGCTCTCGGGTCGCTAAATTTCAAAAAGGACAACCGAGGTTGTCCTTTTGAGTTTGAGGGAGCTGCTCGGTGATTTTGCCGCATAGCGCAGTTTTGCTATGCCAGTGTTTACTATATTGCTGCTCACTATACCGATAGCGAATATCGCCTTATTTTTCTCCGCGCGTCATTGTTGTTAGCGCGCTTCCTGATAAGCCAATTCCACTTCTTCTGCCAGAATCGCGACACCTTTTTCGATCTGTTCTGGGTCTGGCACGTAGTTCATTCGCATACACTGATGAGTATGAGGCCAATCGTGTTCCAAACCGGGGAAGAAGTAGTGGCCGGGTACCATCAATACGCCGCGCTTCTTCAGGCGTTGATACAGTATTTCCGTGGTAATCGGCAGGTCTTTAAACCATAACCATAGGAAAATCGCGCCTTCCGGCTTATGAATCAGGCAGCGTTCGGCGGGAAGATAACGCCGAATAATTTCAAGAGTATGCTGTACGCGTTGAGAATAGAACGGACGAATAACTTTGTTGGATAAGTCTAACAAATCGCCGCGTTGAATCATTTCTGCCGCTATTGCTGGCCCTATGCTACCTGGAGACAGGCTGATAATGCCATTCATATTCGTGATAGCCGAAATCACTTTTTCATCGGCGACAACGATGCCACAGCGAGAACCCGGCAGGCCAAGCTTCGATAGGCTCATGCACAGAATAATATTCGGGTTCCACAGTGGGGTTGCACCGCTAAAAATAATACCGGGGAAAGGCACGCCGTAGGCGTTATCGATCAGTAGCGGCACATCATGCTGCTGTGCCAGAGCATCCAAACGAATTAACTCTTCATCTGTAATGACGTTTCCGGTTGGGTTAGTCGGTCGCGAGACACAAATCAGCCCGATATCATCGGTAATCTTCAGGTGATCGAAGTCGACGTGATACTTGAACTGGCCTTCTGGCAGTAGCTCAATATTCGGTTTAGTCGAAACAAACAGCCCTTCATCCAAACCGGCATCGGCGTAGCCTAAATATTCAGGCGCCAGTGGGAATAATACCCGACGCAGCGATCCGTCGGCGTGGCGGCCAGCGAATAAATTGAATAAGTAGAAAAACGCGCTTTGGCTGCCGTTTGTTAGTGCAATATTCTGTGGTTCGACCTGCCAACCTAACTCATCACTCAGCATTTTTGCCAGCGCGTTTAGCAGCAGATTCTTACCCTGCGGGCCATCGTAGTTACATAGCGCCTCTGTGAGCTGTCCTTTATCCAGCATCTCCTGACATAGCTGCTGGAAGTAGGCATCCATCTCAGGAATTTGAGCCGGATTGCCCCCACCAAGCATGATAGCGCCCGGTGTGCGTAATCCTTCATTCAGGTCATCCATCAACCGTGTAATGCCCGCGTAGCGGGTAAACTTATCGCCAAAAAGTGAAAACTTCATAAATGCTGACTAATTGTTATCTGGAGGTAAAGGAGCACCATACAGCCAGATAATTGCGGGTGCAACGTACCCATGATTCTGCCTTGTGCGCAGATGTATCAACAAAAATCGATATATCAGGATAATAATCTGCGTTACTGTTTTTTATCTCCACTCCAGATAATAAGGACTTTATCGTCTAAATGCTGACGGCTAAACGCATAATAATCAGCAGTTTGCTGTGACTTCTGTATCCCGGAACCCATCGCGGGGTGACGCGCGCGGAACTGGCTGATTTTTTGCCAGTGAGCCAGCAGCGCTCCTTTCGGGCCGCTCAGTTCATTCCAGTTCATATCCGAGCGAGTGCCTTGCAGCGGATCGGATCCGGTTGGGCCAAATTCTCTCCCACTTTCATCACCATAGAAGATCTGAATCGCTCCAGGAGCCAGCAGCAGCAAATCTCCGGCGCGCCGCTGTTTTGCTAATGATTGAGCGGCATCGTCGCGGAAGAAAAGGCGAGTATCGTGTGAGGAAAGGTAGCTCAGTACGTTAAAATTCTGCAATTTTTCAGCCATTTGGCTATATGTGCTGTCAATGGCAGAGAAACAGTCCAGTGCCTGTTTAGCCTGATCCTGAAAATCGAAATTAATCATGGCATCAAAACCATTCTGATAATAATCGCTTTTCATTACGCCATGCCCCCAAGCCTCGCCGGTCATCCAAAATGGAGTATTATCCAGCGCCCGATCGGGATGAGCGGCTTTCCATTCTGCTAATGCTGACGTAGCCTGTTGTTTAAGCTGCAGCCAAGCCGCTTTTTCTACGTGTTTAGCCGTGTCGACTCGGAATCCATCAATGCCATAATCTCGAACCCATTTGCTTAGCCAATGAGTAAGGTAATCTCGAGGCGTAGCTGCGGGGATTTCTCTGGCTGAAGTATCGGATTTATGGCGATAAAACAACGGCAAACCGCTGGGCTGCGTGGATTCAGTTTTGATGTCCGGGAGGAAAGCCAGTGACATTGTCAGATCGGTAAAACCGGGAGAATCATAATCACCAATATCGGTGCGAACCCAGTTTTTACCCCACCAGTTATCCCAACTGGATTTATCACTGAAATTAATAAAGTCGTTGAAACTATGCCAGTTTTGACCGCTGCCTGGCTTCCAGTCGGTCCAGCGCTTGCCCAGCGTTTTCTCCGCCTGTTCTGCGGATAAATACAATGAGCCAAATTGGCCGCTCTGCATATCTGCCAGAGTGGCGTAACCCACATGATTCATCACTACATCAAATATTATGCGGATGCCGCGCTGATGAGCTTGATCGACCAATTGGCGTAAATCCTGTTCATCACCCATATTGGCGTCGAGTCGGGTCCAATCCAGCGCGTAATAGCCGTGGTAGGCGTAGTGCGGGAAATCTCCTTTGGTGCCGCCGCCAACCCAGCCGTGAATTTGCTCCAGCGGTGAGCTAATCCACAGCGCGTTTACGCCAAGTTGTTGTAAATAGTCCAACTTTTGAGTTAATCCGGCCAAATCGCCGCCGTGGAAAGTACCGATCTCCTGCTGGCCATCGTTTTTACGGCCATAACTATGATCATTGGCAGGATTGCCGTTGTTGAAACGATCGGTCAACGCAAAGTAAACCGTGGCGTTTTGCCAGCTAAATGGTGCAGGGCCTTGAGTTTGTGCGAGTTCTAGCAACAACAGGCCGCCGCTTTGCTCTGCCGGTTGCAGTGCGATTTTGCCGTCTGTGACGATAACGGTTTGGCCCGAATAGAAATCACGCAGTTTTTCCCCTTCGGCAAAGGTCTGGCTGACGTCTACGGTTACCGGCTGACCGTTCCAGCGCTGGCAAATATGGGTAACGGCTTGGGATTCATCAACAGCGGGCTGTTTTAAGCTCAGCGTCAGTGTTGGTGTACCGCTGCGGGTATCTATGCGCGCCAGATACTGGCCATCTCGAAACAGTCGCCACATGATTTCAGGCTGATTATCACAAGCCTGTAGAGAAAAGGTTTGGTTGAGTTTGACGGTGTTAGTTGGCTGCCAGCATTGCTTATCCTGATAAAATTTAAGCGGATATTGGCCTTTAGTTAGCGTGGCCGAGCTGCTGAAAATACCGCTGCTTTGCTCGGAAAATGCAGGGAAGCCTTGTAACGACCAAGTGGCTAGGGCTGCGGGAGAAAATACTAACAATAAGGGTAATGTGAGACGTTTCATGACGCGCCTTCCTGATCGTTTGATTTTGTAGGGTTTGAGGCGAGTTAAGTGTGTCAGCCGGTGGAAAAATAGCCTCATCCTCATATTGTTTTTTCAGGGAGGAGAAGGCTGGATGAGCGGGGGATTTATCATCAGTCGCCAAACTAACCGACTGACCTATAAGCAGTTATAGGCCCGTTCGGCTTATTAACGTATTGGGGGCGCGGCTATCTCTCTTGGTTATTTTTCAATAACCTGCGGGTTAACGCAGTTTTCAGTCACCGTGCCGGTTAACGCGGCAATCAAGTTATCTACGGCGCAGGCGGCCATAGCGTAGCGAGTTTCGTGAGTAGCGGAGCCAATATGCGGCAGGGCAACAACGTTATTTAGCTTCAGCAGTGGCGAGTTTTGTGGCAGCGGTTCTTGCTCAAAAACGTCCAGCCCTGCGGCGTGAATAGTACCGTTTTGCAGTGCGTCTATCAGTGCTTGTTCATCGACTACCGGGCCGCGCCCCGCGTTAATCAGAATGGCGCTGGACTTCATTTTTGCCAATTGTTCCGACCCAATCATATGGAAAGTCTGTTCTGTTAACGGCAGGGTGATGCACAAGAAATCTGATTCAGCGAGTAAAGTATCCAGATCGCAATGACGGGCGTTAAAGCGTGACTCGGCTTCTGCATGGGGCCGACGGCTGGTATAGAGCACTGGCATACTAAAACCGAAATGCGCGCGCTGGGCAACTGCCAGACCAATACGACCCATGCCTAAGATACCTAGGGTTTTATGGTGTACATCGACGCCAAACCAGCTGGAATCAATATTATCCTGCCATTCGCCGGCTTTAACCCGTTCAGCAACGTCCACTACCCGTCGAGCGGTAGCCAGAACCAGTGCCATCATGGTATCGGCAACGGTTTCGGTTAGCACGGTTGGAGTGTGCATCAAGACGATGCCCCGCTGATTAAGTACCTCGACGTCGAAATTATCATAGCCAACAGAAATCGTGGAGGCGGCGCGTAGGCGTGGGGCTTTATCAAGAAAATCCTGATCTATTTTGCCACCAGAGCCAATGATGCCTTCGGCGTTTGCCAATGCTGAAAGAAGTGGTTGCGGGTTTTCCGATGTCAGTCCGTCAAAGCAGTGTAGGGTAAAATGTTGCTCTAAACGTTGGCGCAGTTCGGCAGGAAGGGGCTTATACAACATGACAGAAGGTTTCATTACACACTCCGGCTAACTAAGAATAAGTAAGTTTCAAGCCCAGCCAGCATAACAGCCATTACCCCCTAAAGATCAAGGAGTCATGGCTGCCTGGATATGACCACTTTCTACGGGCTATGAGTTAGTGCAGTTCGGATGTGGTAAGAGTTGCGATCGGTTGACGAATGGCCGCACAGCGGATTGCGGTAAAAATTGCCAGCAGCGGCGCGATGGCAAATAGAGCGAATAGCCAATGTGCGGTACTGGCTGCACCGGCAACGCCACCGGGATCGTTTAAACCAGAAATATTAGCCACCAAACCTGCCAGTGCGGCGCCCAGAGCGGTAGCAAACATTTGCACCGTAGTGATGGAGGCGCCGGCTATGTCTTTATCTTCATCCGCGGCGACCTGTAGAATCCGCGTAAGCAGATGCGGCCAGCCAAAGCCGGTGCCAAAACCGACCAGCGTCAGAGCGAGAGCGATAGGTGCGAGGGTTAGCCAGTCGCCGATAGATTTTTGTGGGAGCAAAATCGCCAAGGCGGTCAACCCCAGCAAAACGATAATTGGCCCGCTAATAATGGCTAAGCGAATCCCGTTTTTCTTCCAGCCGGAGCTCAGCACTTCCGCAACCGTCCAGCCTGCGGCCATCGTGGCGGCAAGATAGCCGGAAACCAGCGGGGATTGGCCGTGAAGAGTCTGCAAAAAGTAGGGCACAAAAATATCACTGGTTATACCAAGCGCCAGTAACGACATGGTGATGTACAAAGCTGCCAACGGCGAGCCCAGACGCAGTGCGCCCTGCGGTAATAAACGAATGGCGGAACGGCGCTCGATGCGGATCATTAAAGTGAGCAGTAGGGTGGCGACGGTAATGCCTATGGCGCTATAGCGCAAATCAGTGGCAATGCTGCTGGCTGAAACGGTTAGTACAATCGTCGTCAACAGTATCAGCTGGATTATCGGTAGGGATGAGGACGGTTTGGTACGTTTTGTTCCCACCGGTAGAATTCGCCAGGTGAATATTGCAAACAGCAGTGTAGCCGGCAGCAAGAGCCAAAACGCTAAACGCCACGCCCCCATTTCCGCGAAAACGCCGCCTATTGCCGGGCCAATCAACGTAGCTACGCCCCACATTCCAGAAATTAGCGCCATCGCCCGTGGCCATAGAGATTGCTGAAAGACCAGATTGATCATGGCGTAGGAGAGTGCGAACAGAAAACCCCCGCCCAGTCCTTGAACTGCACGGCCTACCAGCATCATAGGCATAGTTGGCGCAATAGCGCATAGCAGGCTACCGAGCATAAAGGCCGAAGCGGCTAGGCTATAGGCCGCGCGTGGACCATAGCGACTTAATAGGCGAGCGGAAAGTGCTGAGCCAAGAATCGATGTAGTAACGAAGAGCGTGGTATTCCAGGCGTAGAGATTAAGCCCGCCAATATCCAGCACCACTGACGGCAAAATGGTTGTTACGATATAAATATTAATGGCGTGTAACGCGACGCCCGCCGACAGCGCAAAGGCAAAAACCGCATTTTTCCCGGAGAATAAATCGCTCCAGCGGCTCGCATCATTCATTAGCACAGTGGTTATCCTGACCAGTACGACTGGTTGTTGAGTAAGATTTGGTGATAGACTGAGTTAAACAAGTGTTAACTTGGAATAACTGTGGTCGTGCAGGGTTAATAAGTCAAGCATATGCTTGGTAAATGGCAATATGTTTTTAATATCGGGAGTTATATGAATATCACCGACCATGGGGCAATAAGTACGCAATCTGTCGCCGAGCGCTTGCTGATGCTGCTGAAAACCCGCGGCCCACTACAGGCAACCGATGCGGGCAAGATCCTTGGAACCACAGGGGAAGCGGCGCGTCAGCAGTTTGTCAAGCTGGCTAAAGAAGGTCTGGTGATTGCGGTCGCTCAGGCTAAAGGCGTCGGACGGCCGATTCAACTGTGGCAATTAACCGATGCTGGTCACGCGCGATTTCCTGATGCTCATGGCGAATTAACCGTGCAATTACTGCGTATGGTTCGCACTAAGTTAGGCGAAGATGCTCTTAATTTGCTGATTGATACCCGCGAACAAGAAACTCGCGATCAATATTGCCAGGCTATGAAAGGAGCCAGTAATATTGGTGAACGGGTGGAACGGCTGGTGGCTATTCGTACGCGCGAAGGTTATATGGCCGAATGGGAAATGCAGGAAGATGGTTCTATCTTACTGATTGAAAACCATTGCCCGATTTGCGCCGCGGCGACCCGTTGTCAGGGCTTCTGTCGCGCGGAGTTAGAGGTTTTCCGGCAGGCTTTACAAGCACCGGTGGAGCGTACCGAGCACATTTTATCTGGCTCCCGCCGCTGTGTTTATCGGATTGTGACGAGCCAAAAGTGATGGACTAAAGCTGTGTCGAGCCGCGTATCACCAGTTCGCCAGAAAACATGATATCAGCCGGAGGTTCATCACTTCCCTGCATGCGTTTCACTAACTGTTCGAGCGCGGCGTAACCTATTTGATAAGTAGGTTGTTTAAGCGTGGTAATCCCTACGCCAGCCAGTTCCGCCCAAGGTAACTCATCAAAACCGAGCAGGCCAATATCGATGCCCCACTGAATATTCTTGTGGCGTAAGGTGCGTGCCAGTTGCAGGGTTAGGCTGCCGTTAGCCACTAGAATGGCACGGCGTTTATCCCCATGTTTTTGGTTGAACTGACCGACAATGTCATCGATTCGCTGGCTATCTTCCAGCGTGACTTCAGCGTGTTCCGCCGCACGCTCAGGATGTACCGCCATCGCAGCTTTGAACGCCATCAGGCGATCTCGGCGGGTATTAACCAGCCCCAAAGGCTCGCTAAGAAATAAAATAGACTGATAGTTTTGCTCGACTAAATGATTGGTAGCCATGATTGCCGCTTCGGCATTATTCAAACCAATCATATCGCAGGAGAAACCGGCGATTTTCCGATCGATCAACACCATCGGCAGGCGCGACTGTTGCAGCATCGATAGCGCCTCTTCCCGCATCCCAACGGCATTAACCACAATCCCTTCCACCTGATAACTGCTCAGCAGTTGCAGATAATGCTGCTCTTGTTCGACCTGATTGTTAGTATTGCACATCAGCAAGGTAAAGCCATGAGCACGGCAAGCGGCTTCAATACCACGCATAACGTCAATAGAGTAAGGGTTGGTGATATCCGCCAAAATCAGGCCGATCAATCGGGTTCGCCCCCTTTTCAGGCTGCGGGCAACCTGACTAGGTCGATAATTCAGTTTAGTGATAGCTTCTTCAATACGCAGTTTTAATCGATCGGACAGCAGGTTATGTTCGCCATTCAAATAGCGAGAGACGCTAGTCTTGCCAGTTTTCGCACTCTTAGCAACATCATTGATGGTTGTTCGCCCAGATGGGCGCGATCCTTTCGTACTGCTCACGGTTTAGTCCTGGAAGGGTAACTGGCGGCAGATTATCACAAATAACCGTCATCTTTCACGCGGTGGCGGTGTTGGCTTCCCTCACTTACCCCAGTCACTTAGTGGACTAAGCTCCTGGAGATTATTTCGGTTGCCGCCTTGCCACAACGTGAAATCCATAGGGTATTGATACGGGTTATTTTTGCGCGGTGGCGGTGTTTATCGGGGATTTTCTGAGGCGAGAACGTTTTGGGTGTGAAGTGGTGACGGCCAGAACGTTATGAGCCGTCACCTTTTTTGTCACTTACAGCGGGCTAAGAGTGATCTCGACTCGACGGTTTTGTGCTTTACCCGCCGCAGTGCTATTGGTTGCCACTGGGTTATCTGGGCCTGCGCCAATGGTGCGAATACGGTTAGCCGCTACGCCCTGAGTGATCAATGCGCTACCTACGCTGTCGGCACGTTGCTGGGACAACGTCATATTGTGAGCGCGAGCGCCGGTACTATCGGTATAACCGATAACATTAACCGCCGTTTTTTCGTACTCCTTCAATACCATAGCCACGCCAGTCAGGGTATTGGCACCCGCCGGTTTCAAATTGCTGCTATCGGTGTCGAAGGTAACGTTATTTGGCATATTCAGTACGATATTGTCACCCTGACGAGTGACACTGACGCCGGTTCCACGCATTTTGTCACGCAGTTTGGCTTCTTGAACATCCATGTAGTAACCGGCACCACCACCCAGCGCTGCGCCTGCCGCTGCGCCAATCAGTGCGCCTTTGCCGCGATCTTTTTTAGAGGAGGATAAAACACCCACGCCAGCGCCTACTAAGGCTCCGATACCGGCACCGTAGCCAGATTTTCCAGCCTGAGATTCGCCGGTATAAGGGTTAGTAGTACAGGCCGATAGAGTCAACGTTGCGCAGAGTGCAGCAACAATGGCAAGCGTGCGTTTTTGCATGTGATGTCCTTAAATGTGTTTATCAACGGGGGTTTCATAAAGAAATTGTCCGCCGTCACTAAAACTTGAAGCAAGCTCCCGATAAGGGTTTGGAAGCTGAAAATGATGGGCATCGTTATCCGGTAAAACGTCACAGAATACTATTGAGAAAACTCTGATAGTGCCGCGTAATGTGGGTTTTTGGCCGGTTTATCGTCAAAGAGCGCACGAAAAGTTTGCTGTTTAAATGTTGAAATGGTTGTCCGCCCAGAATAAGAAATTATCAGGGCGGAGAGCCGGTGGCTAAAGATCGCTGTTAGGTGTTGGCGGGATGACATAGGGTTTATCAGGGATAAAACTGAAGCCTAGGCGTTTTTTCACAATAGCGGAGGGCGTTGAAATGACATGCGTACTAAGCGTTTGAACGCCATCGGCAATGAGTTGCTGGATGAGTTGATGCAGAGCGGCCGTACCTGCACGGCGGACGGTACCTTCATTATTAGGGGTTAAAACGTAGGCAGGGTGAGTCAATGTGGCAATAATCTTAGCTCGTATGATGCTTGCGTCTCCATCGAAATCAGAAAAACGAGATACCGCGCTCACATTAATAATTTGGTTATTAAATCGGACTACTGCAATCAGGTTATTTTCGTCAAAGTACTGCAAGGTACTGCGGATAAGACTGCTGGTGGACTGTCCGGCGTAGCGTGTCGTCTCTATTTGCGTGGGGAAATTCCCGTATTTATTGCAATACACTCTTTTTTCGATGTATGCATTACGCCATAGTTGGATTGTCTCCATCAATTCATATCGTCGTTGGCGAGTTTCTGCAAAGGTACCTCGGATTATCTCGATATCAAAACCTTGCGCTGGCTCTACCCATAATCCATTTTGTAAAATCAGCGGTTGCGTATGTTGAGGAACATAGGTGGAGAGCGTCAACTGATAAGTTCCGAGCGGTAATTCCTGAGCCGCTAATGGTGAATCTATATCGCAATCGGAACAACTACAGCTGCTATGACTTGAACTTGAATCGCTACAGGAAGGAGTACAGGGGCCGGAGGGCGGTTGAGTGATCACATAGTTGGTATAATTCTGGACCGCATGGGTAAATGCCCCGCTAACTTGCTCAATAACTTCGGTTCGGCCTTCTCTATCAGCAATATCTGCAATGGTTTGGATGAGTCGCACGCCCGCGGCAGGTTGGCGAATAAAAGCATCTCGGGCGTCGTTATCATTATCAATTGCCTGACGATCCAAAATACCATTTAGCGTTTGGGTCAGATACTCTGCGGACCAGGTACGCAGGCTATTGCCGAATAGCAAAGTGAAATCCTGTAACACGACGGATAGCCAGTTGGCGCAAGTGTGTCTGATTTGTCGCGGATAGCGAGCACCTTTGATTTCATTTATCGATGTATGGCAGAAATCGGCTACGGCAGGCAACGTTAGTGCTTGATTATGCAGGTGGGTATTCAAAACGGTGAGCTCGAAGGCATTCAGGTTCTCAGTGTGCTCAGAGTGAGGAGGCGCCGTCGGTTTTAGCGGAATGGGATTCCCTGCAATCACCACCATTTTTGTGCTGTCCTTTCCGGCAAAGAAGGATTTTATGCTCGACCATGCAGATTCAACCTGAGTGCAATGCCCTTGTACCACCAGATTGTAAAGTGCCAATGGGCCAGACAGATAGCAACCTATTTTTCCGGCGATGCCGCGTTTAAAGCGGCTTTGAGCGCTCTGACTAGTTAATAGTATTTTCTTTAGTAATAGAGGATTGCTAGGATTGAGGTTGAATATCTCGATATCCGGCCAATAATTTATTTCTTCTGATTCTTTCTTTTCCAGATTTATTGTGGGTGAAAGGTAGCGCTGTTGTGTGTTGTCACTCTCCATATAACTCATAGAGAGTTGTTGGTCTTGAACGTGGAAAAGAAAAGTGAGCTGATTGGATTGATGATTAAGGGGGATTTCAATGCTTTTTGGCGAAGCACCGCCAAGCAGACGGACACTATCTTTAGTAACGATTATATTCAGATATTGTTCAATGCTAAAATTGAACTCATTGGTTTCGGTTAGGGCAAAACTTAATAAGACTTGCTGACTGGAATGACTCGGGTCAATAGCGGCTTGAGTAAATATATCGCTTAGTGGGATAATTTTTCTCAGTAATATTGTGCAGTCTGTATCGCAATCCAAATAGGGGTTACTGACGGAGATTCCTTGTCTTGATTGCCAATCCTGTGAAAAATGATCATTTATGTCCAGATAAAATATCTCTTCCGGTTGCATTAACGTATAACCACCTTCAACTCCGGGTTCTTCATAAGCATATGTAGGTCCTATATCATTTACCCCATTTGTGTAAGGTAAGTCCTGGGATAAACCTATGCTCGGTGTTCCTGTTAATACAACCAAAAACAGGATGGAAATCAGTATATTTTTATACATATTAATCCCTTTTAATTGCTTTGTTATTTATGATGTGGAAATGTGACTTTATTATCATTAGATAAACAATTTAACTTGTCACACTGATGAGGTGACAAGTTAAATGTGAGTTTAGATATATGATGAGTAGTTATTAACAGGAAATCACTAAAGGTGTCTTTATCAAAAAACAAAGATACAGGTGGTAGAGAGATTAGGCAGGATGAGTTTTTTATTAATATTGTCGTTTATCATATTTGAATCCGATTTTTATTTTTATTTTGAATGAAAATTGAGAAGAAACATCAGAGGTTGATTTTTTACATTCATTTTTTAAAATGGCGAGTGAGAGCCTACACAGCGGCATTTTCTGCTCTGCTAATATAATTCTACTCATTATCAAGATTTCATTTATTTTTTTCGTTTTTTAATGTGACTCGCGATTCTTAATGATTTGGAAGGGGGGCAGTTTGATATATTCCTTTAAATCTATTTTCTCTCTTTTATGAAGAGGGTCTTGGCGCATTTTTTCTGAGTAATTATAACTAATAATAGTTTACATTTCAGTGTGCAATCTAAAACCGACTTTCATTTTTACTTTTGCGGATGGTTTTGAAACCACGAGAGAAAATAATTTTTTCTTTCCTTTATCTTTCATATATTGAGCCAATGCTCTTGCACCGGCTGTTCCACTTCCTCTGATAGTACCTTCGTGGTTGGATCCAATAACAAAAAGTGGGTTAGTTAATGAGAGGGCGAGTTCAATGCTGTCTCTATCTGCAATTTCGATATTATCACCGTCATAGTCAGCCAGTGTCAGGCTAACAATTTCCCCGTTTAAACGTACAATTACCCACAGATAATTTTGATAGCCAGTAAGGCTTTGTTGCTGATTTTTTTGTAATATTTGATTTAATTCCTGACCCAAATTGATTAGCTCTTGCTGTTCTGGAGGGTATGAAGAAATGACTTGATTGAGCAGAGTATATCTTTCCCGCCATGCGGATAGCGTGCTATGCAACGCACGTTGGTCTGCTTCGGGTGCTGCTGATAAGTTCTCGAAAATTTGTATTTCAAAGCGTTCTTCAGGTACTACCCAAGCACCATTGCGTAAAATATGCGGTAAAGTTTCCTGATGTTGATAATGTTCCAACAACAGTTCGTAATGCCCTAAAGGTAGATCTTGAGCATCCCGTGGAGCAGCGCAGGCAGTTTCTGCTTCGCTTGAGTTGCTATCGCTACTATTATTGAGAGCGGCTGAATGAGCTGAAACGCAATAGTTTGCATAATTCAAAATTGCATGATGAAAAGCATCAGTAATATGATCGATAAGCTGAGAGCGCTCGTAGATATTTGCTGAATCAATAATCGTTTGAATCAATCTTTGGCTGGTTTCCGGCCTGCTAGCTACCGCACTGCGAGCCTCATTGTCACTATCAATGGTTTGCCTATCCAGAATACCATTCACTATCTGTATGAGATATTCGGTTGACCAGGTATGTAAGCTGCGGCCAAACAGCGTAGTAAAGTCTTGTAATACAGAAGCCAGCCAGTAGTGGCATGCCGGTGGAGTTTGACGTGGATAACGGCTACTTAGGGTATATTCCAGCGTAGTACCACAATAACGCGCTACGGCAGGCAGAGTAATAGACTGCTGATGCAATTGCATATCGAGGCGGGTTAATTGCAGACTGAAGGTATCATCTGGTTGAGTATTCGTCTGATTAAGCAGAGGTTTTAACGGGTTGACATTACCCGCGATCGGCGTCATTTGAGTTTCATCTTTCCCTGCAAAAAAGCTTTTTATACTGTGCCAGGCGGTTTCGACCTGATTACAACGCCCATGAATGACTACGTTGTAAAGCGCAAGTGGACCGGATACCAGGCAACCTAATATACCGGCGGAGCCTCGCTTATATCTGCTGTGGCGATCAATTTCTGCCATGACGAGATGCTCCATCAATAATGTTTTTTCTCCATTGCCGTTATAAATAGCGATGGCGTGCTCCGTATCTGGCGCAGAAAGAAATGAGTGATCAAGTCTCATGCGAGGAGAGAGATAACGTGGTTGAGAACGGGTACTTTCTAAGTAATGAATCTCCAGCCCCTGACTCTTGAAATGAATAAGAAAGGTTAATTGCGTAGATTGTGGGCTCACCTTGAAACTAGTGTTCAGATTATTATCTATGGAATAAATAATTAGGCTTAACGCATTGACAGTGATATCCAACTTGTTGGTGACGTTTATATTGAATGAGCTGTCCTTGTTAATAGCGAAACTTAATAAAATAATTTTTTCTTTCCCCTTTTTTTCTTGAGTGTGATTGGGGTAAATATCATTTACAGGAATAATGATTTTCTGTGATATCCCACATTGTGATGTGCAAATTGGCGAGTTTTTATTGGTGGTAACAATATGAGTTATTTTTTTATTCGGTAATAAGGACGTTAGGCCACGGTTAGTGATGCTGTCAACCAGCGTAAGAGCACGTTGATTCTGGTAAAGCGTAACCTGAGTGTAATCAGGTATTCGTATAGAGTTTATGTTCGGATGAGCGGCGAGAGATTCCTGATCCAGTTTGCTATTAGGGGGTAAACACCATGATTCCCCACTGAAATAATCTTTTGAGTAAAAGCATATTTCTTCATTTTGCCTATTTTCGGTTTCATACACGGGTCCCTGTTGAGATATACCTTCGAAATATATCCCGTCTTCGGCTAAGGATAGGGTGGATGAAAGCAAGAATAAAAGTAACGGGGCCTTAGTTTTATCACCCATAGTAATAGCTCCATTCAGTCGCTGTTTTTAATGAAATGTGAATATACAAACAATATTTCATTATCGGTTCGGGTTTTATTGACGAGGAAAGTTTAGGTCTATATAAAAATGATTTATTACACTGTGTTTTTTTATAAGGCGGGTATTTGAATGTTAACCTACCCAATAACATTTAGTTTTTTATTTTTAGCGAAGTCAATAGTAGTAAGTAATTAAAATTTAATGGTCTTAATAGGAAAATAGTCACTAATATTTATTTTTAGCTCTGATGATTTACCCAATGCATGGTTAAAATATAATTTCCCGTTTCTTCATTATAAGATCGCTCTGAAACGTTAAACCCGTGCTTACGGTAAAAGCGATAGGCTCGCTGATTTTTTTGGTAAACCTCAAGGATTAACACAGGATAACGAGCTTGCACATGTTGCATGAGAGCATGGCCAATGCCTTGACCGACGTAGTTTTGCTCAATAAACAGCGCCCCAATCAATTGCTCGTTCAATACACTAATAAATCCAACGGGGCCATTTGGTGTTTCATATATCCAGTTGCTGGCCTGAGGAATATAGGTATTGCTTACCAAATCAAGGCTTTCGTGCCAGTAGCTCTCTGGCACGAAAGGGTGAGCAGCGATGGTGCTTGGTAACCATAACTCGATCAATGCATTATGGTCTTCCGTATTCGCTTTACGAATCATTTATTGGCGTTATCCGGATGACAGAAGCAGTTGCACATGTGATCGTTCACCAAGCCTGTGGCTTGCATAAAGGCATAACAGATAGTTGAACCAATAAATTTAAAGCCTTTCTTTTTTAGCATCTTGGACATGGCATCTGACACAGGGGTGGTTGCGGGGGCTTCTGCTAGGCTCCACCAGTGATTAACTTTCGGCGTATTATCGACAAAACTCCAAATGAATTCGGAGAAATCTTCGCCGTTAGCCTCCATAGCCAGATATGCCTGAGCGTTGGTAATAATGGCCTGAATCTTCCCACGATGGCGAATAATGCCACTGTCTTGCACTAATACTTCCACCTGTTCCGGCCCCATTTGGGCGACTAAGTGAGGATCGAAATTATGGAAAGCTTTTCGGTAATTTTCGCGCTTTTTTAAAACGGTAATCCAAGATAAACCGGCTTGTTGTCCTTCCAGACAGATCATCTCAAACAGCGCCTGACTGTTTCGCTGAGGAATTCCCCATTCCTTGTCGTGATAGGCAAGATATAACGGATCGGCAGTGACCCAACCACAGCGTTCTAAAGCCATCTTACTGTTTCCTCTATGAGATGCTCGGCAGGAGGATAATCGCCGTTCGGTGGCTGATAAGCAACCTACTCATTTTATATTTGGGCAGAAACTTGACGCAGATAACTGTTGGTTAATAATTAATCAATTGCAGCATTAAATACCATTATTGTTGCAATGTATAATTATATAGGAGCGTATATTATGTTATCTAAGAGAATTATTCTGAAGATGTCGTCAGTGTGTACCTTTGGGCTGGGGTTACTCCTCGGTTGTTCTCATACTCTTGCCGCTTACCCCTTGGGTGAAGGGGCATTTTCATGTGATACCTCCCCATATCTGTGCGATGACCAAAAATCGGATCATTGCTTTATCGAGCAGGGTGCCTGGGAACCGATCCTTGCTCCTCCGATAGGGCGCCGCCGTGACCAGAATACCGATTCGGTCGCGTGGTCACCATTGGCATGGCACTGCTGGATTGCTGATTAAAATAAGGGGCTGGCGGTGAAAGAGCTTGTCGTTATTAACAGTTTCAGGCCGTATCTTACCGGTACTTATTACCGCTCGGTTTATATCAGTGGATACGGTTCTGACCGTGCTATTTCCGCAGGCGACTCATAGATTGATTCAATTAGTTCATCGGAATTCTATTATTTTACCTAAGGCTCTCGCCGGTTATTTCCGGTTTAATACGTTATTTCACGCCCTTTATCTGGATATTTAATCAACAAATCCCCTCTGATTTACACATCTCGCCGGATTCTGGCTGTATATCTTACGGTCAGCGGGTATACTGATTCATTCCATTTTATCCACTTGTATCGCGTGCGAATCCAACATGCAAAAGTTTGATACCAAGACCTTTCAGGGCCTGATCCTGACGTTACAGGAATATTGGGCGCGCCAAGGCTGCACCATTGTTCAACCATTGGACATGGAAGTCGGCGCGGGTACCTCCCACCCAATGACCTGCTTGCGGGCGCTTGGCCCAGAGCCAATCGCTGCTGCCTATGTGCAGCCTTCCCGCCGTCCGACCGATGGTCGCTACGGCGAGAACCCTAACAGGCTGCAACATTATTACCAGTTCCAGGTGATCATTAAGCCTTCACCAGACAACATTCAGGAGCTGTATTTGGGTTCCTTGAAAGAGTTGGGTCTGGATCCGACCATTCACGATATTCGCTTCGTCGAAGATAACTGGGAAAACCCAACGCTGGGTGCCTGGGGTCTGGGCTGGGAAGTGTGGCTGAATGGTATGGAAGTCACCCAGTTTACTTACTTCCAGCAAGTCGGTGGACTGGAGTGCAAACCAGTTACGGGTGAAATCACTTACGGCCTAGAGCGTCTGGCGATGTATATCCAGGGCGTGGACAGCGTATACGATCTGGTCTGGTGTGATGGCCCATTGGGTAAAACCACCTACGGCGATATTTATCATCAGAATGAAGTTGAGCAATCAACCTATAACTTCGAATACGCCGATGTGGATTTCCTGTTCTCCTGCTTCGAGCAGTATGAGAAAGAAGCCCAGTCATTGCTGGCGCTGGAAAATCCGCTGCCGTTGCCGGCCTACGAACGCATTTTGAAAGCAGGTCACACCTTTAACCTGCTGGACGCACGTAAAGCGATCTCTGTGACCGAGCGTCAACGCTATATTCTGCGCATCCGTACGCTGACCAAAGCTGTCGCCGAGGCGTACTACGCTTCCCGCGAAGCCCTTGGCTTCCCTATGTGCAAAAAGAATCAGAACTAAGAGGCTGTCATGACTCAACAGACTTTCCTGGTGGAAATCGGCACGGAAGAATTGCCGCCGAAGGCTCTTCGTTCCCTAGCAGAATCTTTTGCTGCCAACCTGACCGCCGAGCTGGATAACGCCAATTTATCTCACGGTGACGTCAGCTGGTTTGCTGCTCCTCGCCGTTTAGCGGTTAAAGTAGCCAATCTGAGCGCGGCTCAGGCCGATCGTGAAGTTGAAAAACGTGGCCCTGCCATTTCTCAGGCGTTCGATGCCGAAGGCAAGCCAACCAAGGCTGCCGAAGGTTGGGCGCGCGGTTGTGGTATTACCGTGGATCAGGCCGAGCGTCTGGCTACGGATAAAGGCGAATGGCTGCTGTATCGCGCCCACGTTAAAGGCCAGTCGGCACAATTGTTGCTGACCGCTATGGTTAATACCGCGCTGAGCAAACTGCCGATTCCTAAATTGATGCGTTGGGGTGATAAAGAAACCCAATTCGTTCGTCCAGTGCATACCGTGACCCTGTTGCTGGGTAGTGAGCTGATCCCTGGTACCGTGTTAGGCATTGATTCTGATCGCGTGATTCGCGGCCACCGCTTTATGGGTGAAGCCGAATTCACCATCGATAATGCCGATCAGTATCCGCAGATCCTGCTGGAGCGCGGCAAAGTTATCGCTGACTATGAATTGCGTAAATCCATTATCAAACGTGATGCCGAGCTGGCTGCGCAGAAGATTGGCGGCGTTGCCGATCTGAGTGAAAGCCTGCTGGAAGAAGTGGCTTCGCTGGTTGAATGGCCTGTCGTGCTGACGGCGAAGTTTGAAGAGAAATTCCTCGCTGTTCCTGCGGAAGCGCTGGTTTACACCATGAAAGGGGATCAGAAGTACTTCCCGGTGTACGACGCTGCGGGCAAATTGCTGCCTAACTTCATCTTCGTTGCCAATATAGAATCTAAAGATCCACAGCAAATCATCTCCGGTAACGAAAAGGTGGTTCGCCCACGTTTGGCTGACGCCGAGTTCTTCTTCAAGACTGACCGTAAACAGCGTCTGGAAGATAATCTGCCGCGTCTGGAAACCGTGCTGTTCCAACAGCAGTTGGGGACGCTGCGTGATAAAACCGACCGTATTCAGGCTCTGGCCGGTTGGGTAGCAGAACAAATTGGTGCGGACGTTAACCACGCTACGCGCGCTGGCCTGCTTTCCAAGTGTGATTTGATGACCAACATGGTATTCGAATTCACAGATACCCAAGGCGTGATGGGAATGCACTATGCCCGCCACGATGGCGAGGCTGAAGACGTTGCCGTTGCGTTAAACGAACAGTATCAACCGCGCTTTGCTGGTGACGATCTGCCGTCTAACCCGGTCGCTTGTGCGCTGGCGATAGCCGACAAGATGGACACGCTGGCAGGTATCTTTGGTATTGGCCAGCATCCAAAAGGCGATAAAGATCCGTTTGCGCTGCGCCGTGCTTCACTGGGCGTACTGCGTATTATCGTTGAGAAGAACCTGCCGCTGGATCTGCAAACCCTGACCGAAGAAGCGGTGCGCCTGTATGGCAACAAGCTGACTAACGGCAAAGTTGTTGATGAAGTGGTTGAATTCATGCTGGGCCGTTTCCGCGCTTGGTATCAGGAAGAAGGTCATAGCGTTGATACTATTCAGGCGGTGTTGGCTCGTCGTCCGACTAAACCGGCAGATTTTGATGCGCGGGTGAAAGCGGTGAGCCATTTCCGTACTCTGGAAGCGGCAGCGGCGCTGGCTGCGGCCAATAAACGCGTATCGAATATTCTGGCGAAATCTAGTGATAAGCTGAACGATCGCGTGAACGCTGCAGTACTGAAAGAAACCGCAGAGTTGCAGCTGGCAACGCATCTGGTGGTGCTGCGCGATCAGCTGGAACCGCTGTTTGCCGAAGGCCGTTATCAGGAAGCTTTAGTCGAACTGGCTGCGTTACGTGAAAACGTCGATGCCTTCTTCGATAACGTGATGGTTATGGCCGAAGACGATGCTGTACGTATCAACCGTCTGACCTTGTTGAGTAAACTGCGTGAGCTGTTCTTGCAGGTAGCGGATATTTCGCTGCTACAGTAACGGTCCTGCGGTCAAAGCAAAGGGGGAGAAAACCTCTCCCTTTGCGCTATTCTTATTGATTCAGGGATGGGTAATAAGAACGGACACTAGTGAAAATAAACGTTTATTACAGGAGTAATTCCACATGGCTTTTGCACTGAATACGACAAGGTATTCTCGTTGGTTAACGTCAATTTTGGCGCTGTTTATGGTGTTCCAGCTCACGGCATGTGGCGATAAAGAGCCAGAGCAACGCAAGGCTTTCATCGACTATTTGCAAAATACCGTCATGCGTAGCGGGATGAAACTGCCAACGCTGAGCGAAGATCAAAAGCAGAAATTCGGCAACTATGCCGGTGATTACGCGATTTTAGTGACCTTTTCGCAGCAGTTAAATAAATCAATCGAAGCGGGTTTTACACCAGCCGTCACTCAGATTGATGAAATTCGCGTGGCGCAGGATTACGTGAATAAACGTGCTGCGCTACAGCAAGCGGCAGGCACGCTCAATTTATTGACCCAACAAATTCAAACTGCCAAGCATCAGGCCGATACCGCTCATGCGGCGTTGAAACAGCCGGATGATCTGAAGGCGGTTTACAATCAGGTTTACGACAAATTGGTGACTCAGCCATCTGCCGCACTGATTCCTGCTATTCCGACCGTTGCTGCCTTCGTGCAGGATTTGGTACAAGTGGGTGATTTCCTGCAACAGCAGGGCGCACAGGTGACCTTTAATAACGGTGGCGTGCAGTTCCCGACTCAGGCTCAGGCCGTACAGTACAACACCATGATGACCAATCTGGTGGCTAAGTATCCGGCGATGGCGGCCGCGAAGAAAAGCGTTCAGGCTGCTCTGGAATAATCAGTTTAGTGCATGTCAGGCCATGACGATGGTGGCCTGACAGAATTTACTCCGCTTGGTATAACGCCTTTCCCTTTGTGCTTCTCCACTTTCCCTTCCTCTCCTCCCTTGGCTTTTTGCACCAGATCCTGACTTCCCTTATATGCAGCTAAAAAGACAATGAAACCATAATGGTGTCGGTATATGTACCGGCTTGCGGTGTGGTTTGGTCTGGTAAAATCTTTGCCGTATAGGCAAAATTACGCGTCAGTAAATCGCTGCTAATACCGGTGGAGGTCGTGCTGGACCAACTTTGACCAGCCGTTAGGCTGCCCCAACGGGTACTGGTTGCGCCCTGATAAATGTCGTAAGCGATAGAATAGGTTCCATCCGACATATAGCGCACATTGCTCACTGCGTGCTGCCCATTATCCAGACTGACGGTATAAATACTGCCCTTGGTACAGGTTACGTTGATAGCCTGGTTACTGACGGAGGCAAAGCTGCTGAGCAAGGGCTGAGTGCCAAAACTGACGGGCGGCGCGGTGATCGTAGTGCAGTCGTTAGTGACGATGAGGGTCACAGTGACCGGGACTATGGGTTGCCCATTGGTATTCCCTGATGTACCCAGACAGACTAGCGTGGTGCAGATTGAGTAGTTGGTTTTGATTCCCAACGTGGTTGTATAAGTTCCCGCCGCTACGTTTGAGCCGATCACCGTTTGTATATAAATTGGTAGAGTGAATTGTTTTTGAGTCAAAGATAGATTGATCAGGCTGGCACCGCCAAAAGTGACGCTAGCGCCATTTAACGGCAGCGGAGAAGCGCAGGTTGTCGCTGTAGGAACGGCTGCGCAGACCGTTACCGGAATGGTATCGGTTCCACCGGCGGTCATTGCAGCATTGGTTCCGTTAACGGCGGTGGAGCTAACCAGCGATAAGGTGATGGAGTCTTGAGTGAGCAAACCTATGCTCAGAGCTGCGCAGGTTACTGTAACTGAACCCGAGGTATTACTTTCCGTGGTATTGACGGCAAAAGAGGTGGCGGTACCGAAGGAACCGTTGGTAGACGTCGTGCTACAGGCCGCCTGAGCGCTTTGGATTCCGCCCACCAGTGAGCCGATAGTAAGAACTGCGAGGCCAATGATTTTTTTCATTTAATTCACCTGAGCCGGAATAAGTGGACAGACTATCGGGCTTTTGAGTATGACCGGCTGAGGTGCCGAAGCGTCAAAAGGCACTGTGATTTGGCACTGACGACCGTCTGGGGTGATGATTTTCAAACTATTGCTGGCATCGAGAGCTTCCAGATATACGATGCCATCCCAGCCGACATAAGTGAGCGTTTGATTATTTTTCAACACGCGACTGGACACTGGCAGGCTTTTCCCCTGTTGGTCAACGGCGACAAAACTGAGCGAGTTTGACTTTTTAATGTCGAAATTAATCATATAGCCGCTGTTTCGCTGCACAGAAAGCCGTTTTTCTGTATTGGAAATTTGGACACCCGCCGGGAGGTCGGTGGTATCAATATCGTATTTAGCCGGGTAATAAGACGTGACTCTTGGCACCAAAAGATGGCCGCCGCTATCGGTCACGCCAATCAGTTGGTTTTCATATCGCACTCTCACATTGGGATAATTATTGGTGTTGACCAATACAAAAGCGTCGCTGATTCGGTTGGTAGCAAACAACGATTTATCCATTAATACTAACGAGCCGCTCAAATCTGCCCATTGGGTGTAATCTCCGGTATTTCCATAGGCGCCAATGCTGGATTCAAAGCTGGCGTTGCGCCAGTTCAAGCTGGCCTGCTGATAATTTTTCTGATTGGATTGATGGGCGTAGGCCAGATCCCAGCTCAGGCCGCCATCGCTAGGCATTCCGCGGCTGTAGCTCACCTGCTGACGAGCTTGTCCATCAATACTACGCTGGCTGGAAATACTGGTATTGGATAATGCACCAAATGGAATGACCAGCGAAACTGCGCCGGACCAACCGCTAGCGCCAATATCTCGCGTGGCTGAAATATAAAGATTGCTACCGGAGAAAAGCGTGCGGCTCCATGAGAGATTCAACAATCGCGTCCGCTCGTCATTTCTTCCGCTGACGTCAATGTAGGCGGCGCCCAGATTGCCGAATTCATTCAGCATAATACTGGCAGAGTATTGTGCGCTGCGGCGGCTAAGGGAATAAACCGCGCCGTTATTATTGCTGCCGCTGTTGGTACTGTTGGCGTCCTGATTATCGTAAATTGCCAAATTACCGAAAGTATCGCTGCGATATGTCTGCTGAGTCCCTAAATTGAAAAGGCCGGTATTATATTGATAACCCAAACTTATCTGATCGCCATTCTGGCCACGCATTTGGCTCTGGCTGTAAGACGCGTTAACGACGCCGAGATTCCCAAGTTTAAACACGCTGCCTACGCCACCCAAAGCGAGTGATTCCGCGCCTTCGGCGTGGCTCTCCAGAGTAAGATAGTTGGTTACGCCATAGCGATAAGAGCCACTGACAGCGGCAGGGCCATAATTAAAGCTATCCACCCCATAACCACGACGTATGGCTCCGGTAGAAAATGCGTAATCGGATAAGCCCGGTTTGAGCAAGGTACTGGCGACATAAAATGGCAAAGAGACCGAAACTTGTCGCCCCAGCGCGTCATTGGTGATGACCGTCGCTTCTCCCGCACCGTTGATAAAAGGCACGTTGGTCAGAGTAAAAGGGCCAGGGCGAACGTTATTGCTGCTGGTCATATTGCCGTTGATAAATAAATCAACGGATGTGGGGACGACCGCCTGACCGGAAAACTGCGGTAATGGGAAGGTAATGATATCGGGGCGAATAGAAAAATCTCGGGAAACGCTGAGCCCACCTACGCGGATACTGTTGCTCCAGGTAAGCGAATCTGTGATCAAATCCCCTGCTTGCCAGCGAACGGCATTGGTTTCATCGAAGTGGGAAAACCGGGTGTCGTAGCGCAGGTAGCCGCCGTTATTATCGATAGATTCACCGGCCAGCGTCTGCTTTATCACCCCAGAATTAGACAGGTAGCCTTGAGTACCGAACAGGCGTTGTTCACTCCATGCCGCCAACTGGCTATTACCTTCGTAGCGGGAGGCATAAATATCGTAATTGAATAACGCCCCAGCGCTGCTAACTGCCTGATATTTTGGGTTTCCCATGTTATTCGATAGCGTCTGATTAGGTAGCCAATTGGTGGGGATGTCGAGCAGCAGGCGTTGGTTTTCGCTGTCATATTTTAGTTTAATATTCGGATTGGCACTGATATCAGTCGTTGGGAATGTCAGGTGCTCGGCGACAATTCCAGCCTGCTCCAGATCCTTTCCCTGTACCAAATAATGCCCACGCCGAAACTCAACCGGTACGACTTGCCCCGTTGCATATTGATTAATAACAAGTTCCAGTTGATATTGAATCGCCTGATCGGCCGATAGCGCACTCGGCGGCGGTGGCAGCTCGGACATCACTTCATCTGCCTGCGATTCAGTATAAATACCAGAAAAACCTGTCGTAATGATAACCAGCCCCCAAAATGGAGAATGACGGTAGTTTTTCATCGGTATGCGGTCTGATCGTCCCTATTAAATTACTTCATGCTGAGTTTGACATTTTTTTGATTATTGACTTGCATGGTCAGCGAACTGGCGGAACTCACGCTGACAGGCCAGCGTTGGCTGGAGTTCGCCAGAACATAGCCTAATAGTCCGTCGGCTACCTGATGATTTTGGCCGCCTTGCTGAAGTTTCACATCGCTCAGACGCGCGTGAATTGCACCGCTATTGGTGACTTCCAGCATTTTTTTTCCCTGTAGCTCTACCAATTGCCAGCTCAGTTGTGGCTGATGGGTATTTTTGACTGCGACCGTATTGTCGTAATCCAATCCATCACCGTAGACGAAGAGTGGAATGGAGTAACGCATCTGAAAATTGACGCCTGCGCCTTCCTGCGCTTTGGCAGAAAGCGTTGGAGTAGGGATTTCATCAATCAAAATGCGGTAGGCCTGCTCTTGTCCTGCAGTAGGATTCACCTGTTTGATTAAACGAATTAACTGCTTTTTACCGGCTTCAATACGAATAATTGGCGGGCTGGCAATGACGTTTTGTTGATTGAGATACCCTTCTTTCCCCGCCGTTTGCTGCCAACCCAGAATACGAACCTGCATCATAGTGGCTTGATCGCCTTTATTTTCAACCCATAGGCTAGAGGCCTTTTGATCGGCGGGAATGACTGGGTCGATAGGCCAAATCAACACATTATTGGTTGCGAAACTATTGAAGGAAAACCCGGTTAAAATTAATAAAACAAATGGTTTATAACCGTTATTAGCGAGATCGTTTATTTTTTTCATTGTATTTATCACCAGGTTAAAGTCACTGTTAAGGTGTCCGTATAAAGCCCTGAATAGTTATTTCCATTCAGAGTTAACAGCCCATAAATTGGCAAAGTAATATTATTCGCATTGCTAAAGCTGACGGCGACGTTGCTATTGATCGGAATAGCCGCATTGGTTGTGCTGTTATAAAGCGAATAGGGCACTAAATAGGATTGTCCGCTGACTTTAAGATTACGGGTCGAGGTGTAATTAGCTCCACCGTTAATACTCATATTGAGAAGGGTATTAGGCGTGCAGGCGAGAGTAATCGTCGAGCTTTGCGTGTAAGTACCGTTGACCTGAGCGGTGGACGTGCCCGGATAAGTTCCGAAATTAATCTGCCCAAATACGCCGGTATTAGTGCCGCTGATCAGGCAGCCATTGGCAATAATTGCCCCGACCTGAAAGGATTGTGTCGGCAATGCCAATACAGGGAAGACCAAAAATACTAAGATTGCCGGGCTATGATAGATAAAAAATGCAAAACCCCATTTTCTATGGCACATAGCCTCTCCATTCCCCCAGATGTTAATAAGTTACCTGTACGCCGATAGTATCGGTGTAAATATCTGGGTAAATGTCAGTGCCGCCGGTTACGCCGGTTATGTTACCGAAGAAGGTATACAGGTTGCCGTAGGTGGCATCGCCGGTGGTGGTTGGCGTTACCGTGGTGGCGTTGACAATCGGTGTGGTAAAAGTATTCGAAGTATAAAGACCATAGGCAATCGCCTGAGTCGTGTTGGTGGTACCGACCAAATAGCGCGGGCCGGTAGACGGCACAGTGCCGTGTATGTTGGCCGGAGCCGCATTACTGCCGGTAATCGTCAGCACTGGGGTGATACCAGGGGAGCATTTCACGCTGATGGCGCTGCTTCCCGTACCTGAAGCTCCCGAAAGGGTTGCCGAGCCGCCGGTAAATCCGGTGGTGGTGAATGAACCAAAGCTCAATGTACCTAATGCCAAGCCGCTGGTAGCTGCACTGTTGTTAACTAAACAGCCGTTAGTCAGCGTTAATGTGGCACTAATGCTGCCCGTTGTAGTTGCCGCCAGAGCCGAATTGAGAATAATCATAGGTATACCGACGCCACAGATAAGATAATATTTTTTCATCATTTACCCTTAAATTAGCTGGCCAGATCTATTTTTATAAAAATGAAATCTTACTGCTTAATCGGTTGTTCTTTATGATTAAACCCTAGGTTAGCCTTGGGTAAATTTCAAGTTCACCCAATGTAAAAGTGACAGTCTTACTAATTAATTATCAATTTTAGAACCGCTGGCTCTAGAGTGTTAAATTAGGAATTTCTTTAATTATATTTTTATTGATAGATTTCAATTGATTAATATCATTTAACTCAATCTTCTATTTGACTAATTCACGTTTAAATATATCCCCTCTTGCGAAACGGCTTAATAAGCCGAGCGTCCCTCAAGCAACCGCTCTAATTCCTTTTTGGATGGAAAATTTATTGTGATAAATATCACATTTCTAAAACAAAGTAGACGATAAAAAAGGTGATCATCATCACATTTAATTCATGATGTGATGAATAATTGCACTAATTTCACTTTGATGATTGGAATAAATGTGATCAATATCACTAATTAACCCACAGTTAGGGGGTGGTTGTGGTGATCTGAATCACAAAATTTTCGCGGATTACGCCCTCGTTACAGCCCATGCTAGAGTTTAATTTGCATACAGCAATTCGGCGGATTTCGCAGTGCCGCCTTAATAATTATCTCGCGCTCTTATTGCTAGCGCGTACCAATAGGGGTGTTTTTATGCTTTCACCAGACATTAAGGTTAAAGTGCAAAACTTTGGCCGATTCCTAAGTAATATGGTCATGCCAAATATTGGCGCATTTATCGCTTGGGGTATTATTACCGCTTTATTTATTCCAACTGGCTGGCTGCCAAATGAAACTTTAGCCAAGCTCGTTGGCCCAATGATTACCTATTTATTGCCGTTGCTAATCGGTTATACCGGTGGTCGTTTAGTCGGTGGCGAACGTGGTGGCGTCGTCGGCGCTATTACCACCATGGGGGTAATCGTCGGTGCGGATATGCCGATGTTCCTCGGCGCGATGATCGTTGGTCCGTTGGGCGGCTGGGCGATCAAGCGCTTTGACCGTTGGGTTGACGGTAAAATCAAAAGCGGTTTTGAGATGTTGGTTAACAACTTCTCTGCCGGCATTCTCGGGATGCTGCTCGCTATTCTGGCCTTTATGGCGATCGGCCCACTGGTCGAAATCCTGTCCAAAATGCTGGCTGCTGGCGTGCATGTTATGGTTAAAAACAACCTGCTGCCGTTGGCTTCAATCTTCGTCGAACCGGCGAAAATCCTGTTCCTAAACAACGCTATCAACCACGGTATTTTCTCTCCGCTGGGTATCCAGCAGGCGACTGAAACCGGCAAATCAATCTTCTTCCTGATTGAAGCCAACCCAGGCCCAGGTTTGGGCGTGCTGATGGCCTATATGTTCTTTGGTAAAGGCAATGCTAAGCAATCTGCTGGCGGCGCAGCCATCATCCACTTCTTCGGCGGTATTCACGAAATTTATTTCCCGTATGTATTGATGAATCCACGCCTGTTGTTGGCGGTGATTTTGGGCGGTATGACCGGCGTGTTCACGTTGACTTTGCTGAACGGCGGTCTGGTTTCTCCTGCTTCTCCAGGCTCTATTCTGGCCG
Organism: Yersinia nurmii; assembly: GCF_001112925.1. GTDB lineage: Bacteria > Pseudomonadota > Gammaproteobacteria > Enterobacterales > Enterobacteriaceae > Yersinia > Yersinia nurmii. Next base: position 247,236 of record NZ_CPYD01000003.1, on the reverse strand, counting down.
TATTGGCAATGACGCCTAAGGGTGCTTACTTCGCTAACATTGCGGCGGTTGCCGCTGCTTTTGCTGTCTCTTTCGTGGTCTCAGCCATCTTGCTGAAAAACAGCAAAGTTAAAGATGATGAAGACAATCTGGAAGAAGCGACTCGCCGCATGCAGAACATGAAGCAACAGTCCAAAGGCGTTCAGGCGGCTAACGCTGCTGCTGCCGCGGGCGATCTGACTACCGTGCGCAAAATCATTGTGGCTTGTGACGCCGGTATGGGGTCGAGCGCGATGGGGGCCGGGGTTCTGCGTAAAAAAGTACAGGATGCCGGATTAAAGCATATCTCCGTGACTAACTGTGCAATCAATAACTTGCCGGAAGATGTCGATCTGGTTATTACCCACCGAGATCTGACTGAGCGGGCAATGCGTCACGCCCCGCAGGCACAGCACATCTCGTTGACCAACTTCCTCGATAGCCAGCTGTATACCAATCTGACGACTCGTCTGCTGGAAGCCAGTAAAGAGGCGGAAAGCGCACCGCTGGTGAAGAAAGTGATCGAAACCCTGGATGACAGTTTTGAAGCTTCTGAAGAGCAACTATTCAAGCTGGGTACAGAAAACATCTTCCTGAATCTGCATGCGGCAACGAAAGAAGAGGCCATTCGCTTTGCGGGTGAGCAGTTGGTGAAGGGCGGTTATGTTGAGCCCGCATACGTTGACGCCATGCTGGAACGCGAAAAACTGACTTCCACCTATTTAGGGGAATCTATCGCGGTACCGCACGGCACCATAGAAGCCAAAGACCGCGTATTACGTACCGGTGTGGTGTTCTGCCAATACCCGAATGGCGTAAGTTTTGGCGATGAAGAGGACGAAGTTGCTCGTCTGGTCATCGGTATTGCCGCACGTAATAACGAGCATATTCAGGTCATCACCAGCCTGACCAATGCGCTGGATGATGATTCCGTCATCGCGCGCCTGAGCAAAACAGAAAGTGTGCAGGAAGTTTTAGACCTGCTCTCCGGTAAGAAATCTGCCTGAGGGCGGTGAGTGTTGTCCGGCTGCGCAGCAAATTGCGCAGCCCGAATCGGGGTCGGAATTCTCCAATGGCCCTCGTTTTCCAACGGCAAATTCAAGGTAAAAAACTATGAAAGCATTACATTTTGGCGCAGGTAACATTGGCCGCGGTTTTATTGGCAAATTATTGGCCGATGCCGGAGCTCAGGTGACCTTCGCTGACGTGAATCAGCCTTTGCTGGATGAACTGAATCGTCGTAAATCCTATCAGGTCAAAGTTGTCGGTGAGCAGGCACGCATTGAAGAAGTGAAAAACGTCAGCGCGGTACACAGCGGTAGCCCGGAAGTTGTGGCGCTAATTGCTGAGGCCGACATTGTCACCACTGCCGTTGGGCCGCAGGTTTTGGCAAAAATTGCCGGTATCGTGGCGCAGGGATTGGTTGCCCGTCATCAGGCCGGTAATAATCAGCCACTGAATATTATCGCTTGTGAAAATATGGTGCGCGGGACCAGCCAGTTCAAACAGCATGTTTTGGCTACGTTGCCGGAAGATGAAAAGACCTGGGTGGAAGAACACGTCGGTTTTGTCGATTCAGCCGTAGACCGAATCGTGCCTCCTTCCGCCGAAGGCAGCACCGATCCGTTGGCGGTGACGGTAGAAACTTTCAGCGAGTGGATTGTCGATCAAACCCAGTTTAAAGGCCAGCCGCCGCAAATCGCCGGCATGGAACTGACCGATAATCTGATGGCGTTTGTGGAGCGAAAACTGTTCACTTTGAATACCGGACACGCCATTGCCGCTTATCTGGGGCAGCTGTCTGGCCTACAGACCATTCGCGATGCCATTCTTGACGCCGAAATTCGTCAGGTTGTGAAAGGGGCAATGGAAGAGAGCGGCGCAGTGCTGATCAAGCGCTATGGCTTTGACCCTGAAAAACACGCTGCCTATATCAATAAAATCCTATCGCGCTTTGAAAACCCTTACCTGCACGATGACGTTGAGCGAGTGGGCCGTCAGCCGTTACGTAAGCTAGGCGCGGGCGATCGTTTGATTAAACCGTTATTGGGCACGCTGGAATACCATCTGCCCCACGATAATCTGGTGAAAGGCATTGCCGCCGCCATGAGCTATCGCAGTGATCAGGACCCGCAGGCGCAGGAATGGGTCGAGTTACTGGATAAAATAGGCGCAAAAGCTGCACTGGCGCAAGTTTCTGGCCTGCCTGCGAATAGCGAGGTTGTCGAACAGGCGGTGAATGTGTATAACGCCATGCAGGAAAACCTGGCGCGTTAAGCTGGCAAAAGCGGCTCACGACGGGATATGCCAACGGATTTGCCCTCCCGACCTGCGTCGGGAGATAAATACCGCGTCAGTAATCACGGAAGTTTGTTAATGATGATAAGAGCAGTGGGACGCGTCTTTCTGCTCTAAATATCGGCTTAACAACAGGGTATTTATCTCAGTGAGTGGTGTATAACCCAGTAGGGTTTGCATTATCGCGGGGCTTCTGCCGCGTGAATGCGAGGGGGAAAAAAGTCCGCAGGATGGCCATTAACCAACCACTGTAGTAGATAACAGATGATTGAAAAAGCACAGGCATTTGAAAATAGGGTTCTGGAACAGCTTAACGCCGGTAAAACCGTTCGAAGTTTCCTTATCGCCGCCGTCGATCTACTGGCCGAAGCCTTAAACATTTTAGTGGTGCAGGTTTTCCGAAAGGACGACTATGCGGTGAAGTATGCCGTGGAACCGCTATTAATTGTTGACGGCCCCTTGGGCGAATTATCTGTGCGTTTGAAACTGGTTTATGCCTTGGGCGTGATTTCCCGCCATGAATATGAAGATGCCGAACTCTTAATGGCTCTGCGTGAAGAGATGAACCACGACGGCGCGGAATATCGTTTCACCGACGATGAGATTCTCGGCCCCTTTGGGGAGTTGCACTGTGTTACCGCGTTACCGCCCGTTCCCACATTTCTCACACCAGAAGAGGCCGAACCTTCTCTTATTGCTATGCAGCACCAACGCTATCAGCAGGTTTTGCGTTCAACGATGGTATTGTCGATTACCGAGTTCATTTCCCGTATCAGCTTAAAAAAAGTGTCTAAACTGTCGCCGATTCTGCCTTCCTAAATTTTTATTGGTAGACCGCCATCCATTCATCGACTAATAGCCACAGGGCGGTCGTTGCCATCAGTCCTGCCATTAATCCGTTAAATAACCGCAATTTCCAATTCACCGTTAACGCATGACGCAACCTATCCCCCATGATTGCCCAGACGCCCACGCACGGCAAATTGAGTAAGGCAAATCCGGTCACCAGTAGCAGCGTGTGGCTGAGCATTTCTCCGGGACGAGGGGTAAATAAAATCGCGACATTGATGCTCATCAGCCAGGCTTTGGGATTGATGGCCTGAAACAGTGAGGCCTGAATAAAACTCATTGGCTGCTGTTTTTCCTTGCTTCCCGGCGCGCCAGACATATAAATCTTCCACGATAGCCAAAGTAAATAGGCACATCCTATTGTCACCAACGGCAGGCGAATCACCGTGGCCCAGCTCAGTACCAATGCCAATAGCGTTGTGGTCAGCGCGCATTGAAAGGCGCTGCCAAAGGTCACTCCTAACATCATCGGTACGGTTTTTCGCAGGCCGAAATTGACGCCGGATGCAGCCAGCAGCAGATTATTCGGACCGGGCGTGATGGACATAACGGTGACATAACTGATAAATGCGCTATCCAACATGGGTATTCCTCAGTGAAATAAAACAAAGGAATTAGCATAACCAGCAATGGGCAGTGGCGGCAGAACCAGAAGTTCTCTATTCTGATGGGTACAGTAAAGAAAACTATAAACTGTACCCATCGGAACAGCGGAGAATTGTCACCATGTCTACTATTACTAATGAAATCCGCTATTTACAACTTGCAGATGGGTTAACCAAAGCGATAAATAATGGCAGTTTATCTGCGGGAAGCCGCTTGCCGTCGGTGCGAAGCTGCGCCCAGAGCCATCAGGTCAGCATTAATACCGTGGTGGCCGCCTATCGTACGTTGGAAGATCGTGGCCTGATTGAGGCACGTCCGCAGTCCGGTTTCTATGTTTGCACTCCCTCCAGTGCGTTGGTGCCAACGGCTTCGGCTAGTAAACCGGTGGACGAGGTGCTGGATTTGATAGAAACGGTGTTTGCCGCTCAGTCCAACCCAATTTTTACAAATATTTCATTGGCTTGCCCACAAACGTCTGATTTTTATCCCAGCGCCAAGCTGGGGCGAGTGATGGCTTCTTTGCTGCGCCGCCAGCCGGATTTAATCAGCAAATACGCATTACCACCCGGCAGTCATCGTTTGCGTCAGCAAATTGCTCGTCGAGGGCTAACTTTGGGTATGGTGACAAATCCTTCAGAGATAACCATTACTCACGGTTGTATGGAGGCGTTACAGCTGGCGCTGCGTGTCACCACTAAACCGGGAGACTGCGTAGGCCTGGAATCACCGACCTACTTCTATCTGATGCCATTGTTAGCTAGTTTAGGCTTGCGAACCATTGAAATTCCGACCGATCCGCAGCAAGGGTTATCGCTGGATGTGTTGGAGTTGCTGCTCCAAGAAGGGAGGCTGAATGCGGTTATTGCAATGCCGACGGTGCAGAATCCGCTAGGTTATACAATGCCTTTGGCGGCCAAAAAACGGCTGGCCAACCTGATGAACGATCATCAGGTGCCGCTGATTGAAGATGGTTTATACGCTGAAATTCAGTTTGGCAGCAGTTTGTCGCCAGCGGTGAAAGCTTTCGATCGGGATGGCTGGATACTATTCTGCTCTAGTTTTACAAAAACGCTGGCACCTGATTTTCGTATAGGCTGGATTGACGGTGGTCGTTTCTCCGAAGCTTTACACAAGCTAAAGGCCGTTTCTTCGATGGCAGAACCGGCGTTGTTATCGGAAACGCTAGCGCTATTTTTGGAATCAGGTGGCTACGATCATCACTTACGCGGATTGCGCCGCCGCTACGCGACTCAGGTGGAACAGGCGCGCATCTTAATTAATCGACATTTTCCCCTAGGAACGAAAGCGACCCGACCTGCCGGCGGCTTCGTTTTTTGGATAGAATTGCCTCCCTCGGTGGATACCGTTGCGTTGTATCATCAAATGCTGCAACAGCATATTTGCCTGACACCGGGCACGCTGTATTCACCCAGCGGGCGCTACCGTCACGCATTCCGCCTGTCATGCTGCTATCCGTTTAACGATAGTTATACTTGGGCTTTGGCGGTGGTAGGAGCGGCAGCCTGTGAGATCAGTGGATTACCCGCAGGCGTTGGCTGGTGATCTGCTGAGGTGTGGGCTGTCGAAAGAAGCGCATCCTGATACACTATAGGTGATATCCTATTTCCAACTTTAGCGAATTTTCGTGCCCATCAGTGGCATGTACGGGCCAACTTTATGAAAGAACAAGCAGAAATCAAACGTCTGAGCGACATGCTGGATGCATTGAAACACAAAGATACCGCAGTCATTCAACAGGGTAACGTTGATTTGATCGCCCAGCATATGAAAGAAAAAGAGAAACTGGCTGCTGAAATTCAGCGTTTGAAAGAGGTTCGGGTAAAAAACCTGAGCGTTCAGGCGCAGGAATTGACCAAAATGCCATTCAGCCGAGCCATCACCAAAAAAGAACAGGCCGATATGGGTTCACTGAAAAAAGTGGCTCGTGGCTTGATCGTGGTGCACCCAATGACGGCACTAGGCCGTGAAATGGGGCTGAAAGAAGTGACCGGTTACGCGAAAAAAGCGTTCTGATTTTTATACGCGGTGAAATAGAAACCGGGTTGATGGCCATGCTATCACCCGGTTTTTCTTTTGTATTAGTCAGATATCTAGATGTTTCCCGTAAAACACGTAGATCAAATCTTTAGGCTCACGCCTGACCCAACAGGCGGTGATTGAAATTCTCTATTTTGCCATGAGTCAATCGCATCACCATGGTTTTACTCCAGCTAGCAGACAGCCCAGCGGCACCAAGTAAACGGTGATATTCCTCTTCATCAAATGGCATATGGAAAGCAATGGCAATCGCCTCTGCGACCGAGATATCGCTGCAACGAGTCACTAACTCTATCGGCTGTTCGTCACTCACCTTTCCCGGTGATATCACGCGGTAAAGCCAGCCGCACAGACCCGTTTGCTGCATCAGTACCGAAAGATCCTCAATAGCGAAGTGAAAATTGAGTTTGTAGCAAGGCGAACGCGGTTGCGTAACCTGAATCAGCGCTTCTCCCCACCGGAAAATATCACCGATATAAACATTCTGTTCGGTTAAGCCTTCGGTAGAGATATTTTCGCCAAAAGCGGGCGCAGTGAAGCTATCCGCCTGTTCTGGAAATTGCTGACGCCAATGAGCATAATGTTCCCGGGGATAGTGGCACAGAGCGCGGTCAGGGCCGCCGTGAAAGCGTGTTTCAGCCTGCTCATCACCCTCTAATCCTAACGGCTTCAGCATCAGGCTGCCGTCCGTTTGGCGCTTACCAATGGCGCTGGGGCTGCTGCCGGGATAAGGCTCGATATTACCGATATAAACCTGCGGATAAACCATTAAGCTCTCCTTGTCTGCTTACGCGGGGAAGACTCAGAATACCTTGCAATCAGTCTGGCTACCAATGGCAAAATGGTATGGATAACGCAGGGTTAATCGATATGAGTGAATGGACGGGAGCCACGCGAAGCGGCTCCCGTAGTGCGAGGATTAGAAGGTTTCCCAATTATCCTGCTGATTTGCTTTTACATTATCTGATGCTGGACGAGATGCGGCTGGCGATGCGTTAGTCGCAACCTGAGACGAATCGCCGGCTTCAGCGCTTTCCGATAAACGGAATACGGCGACGGCCTGCGCCAATAGAATCGCCTGCTCCGCCAGCGAATCGGCAGCGGCAGCAGATTCTTCTACCAGTGCGGCGTTTTGCTGCGTCGTGCTATCCATTTCAGATATCGCCTGGCTGACCTGCGTGATTCCACGGCTTTGTTCATCGGACGCTGAGGCGATTTCCGCCATAATATCGCGTACATGCGTCACCGAACGAACGATATTCTCCATGGTTTGACCGGCATTTTGCACCAAAGATGTGCCGTTATTGACCTGTGAAACCGACTCTGCGATCAGCCCTTCGATTTCTTTTGCCGCCTGTGCACTGCGCTGCGCCAGATTACGTACTTCGCTGGCGACCACGGCAAAACCGCGCCCTTGTTCGCCTGCTCGTGCCGCTTCAACTGCCGCATTCAGTGCCAGTATGTTGGTCTGGAAAGCGATGCTATTGATTACCGAGGTAATTTCAGAAATACGCTTAGAGCTGCTGGAAATATCGCTCATGGTTCGCACTACGTCATTTACCAGTTTTCCGCCTTGCTGCGCGGTATCAGAAGCTTCGGTGGCTAACTGATTGGCATGATGTGCGTTATCTGCGTTCTGTTTCACCGTGGCATTTAGCTGCTCCATGCTGGCGGCAGTTTCTTCTACCGCAGCGGCCTGTTGTTCGGTACGTGATGATAAATCGGTATTACCAGCAGCAATCTCGCCAGAAGCATGAGAAACCTGACTGACGCCAATGCGAATATCATCAATCATGCTGCGCAGATTTTCATTCATGCGCGCCACGGCGTTCATTAACAGACCCAGTTCATCGGAACGAGATGAAGTGGTGGTCGCGGTCAGATCGCCAGTGGCAATACGTTCCGCCATCGCCAGCGTGGTGCGCAATGGCACGGTAATCTGGCGAGTAATACGCCAGGCGATTAACAAACCAAGTAAAAGCGCCACGATAGCGACAACGGTCATCTGCGCCTGCGCATTGTCGATTTCATCATGAGTGCCTTGTAACTCCTGAACAAACAGATTTTTCACCAGAGAATTCAGCTCGATAGCTTTAGTTTCTAGCTGTTTCCCTGCGGCAATTTCCTGCTCGTAAGCCGGTAAGTAAGCCAGAACATTCGCTTTATAGGCTTTCAAACTCTCGATAACCGGCGCCATCATTTTCTGTTGCTCGCTAGACAGTACCGGCAGGAATGCGTTGGCGGCGTTTTGCGCCACATCAATGGCGGTAATGATCGAGTCTTCCGCTTCTTGATTGCGATCCAGCAGCAGCCCACGGGCGTTATAGCGTACCGCCATCAGTTTCTGGTTCATTTCTGCCAGTAGGATGCGGGTGTTGGTATCTGCCCCTTCATTCAGGAAGTTTTGTTCAAGCTGATTCAGGTATTTCTGGGTTTCAGAAATATTCCAGCTTTTGCGGACGTTATCTTTTCGTTCAACCGTAGCCAGAAACTCTCTCTGTTCCAGCTGATAGGCTTTAATCACCTCGATAATTCGATCGATGTTTTTGCGGTTTTCAGCGCTCCAGCTCATGTTCTCATTTTGCGCCAACAGTGTAAGGATATTATTGATATGTTTGGCGTTAGCGGTCATAAATGCGGGATCGTAAGATCGTTCGTACAGCGCACGATTGTACTTTGCCTGGTTCACTTCATCGTTAATTTGATAGCTCAGGTCAACCTTATAGGCGCGCGCTTCGATCTCGGAAAAGTGGTAAGCACCAGTGCCTGCGATGATGCTAACCAGCAGCAGCATAATGAAAAAACTTAATCCCAGTTTTTTCCCTACTTTTACGTTCTCAAAGCTTCCAAATAAATTGCTCATAGCAGCCATACTATTCTCCGTTATGCGGTATTCCTAAGACAGATCAATCAGCGCAGGTGAATCCAAGGAAGGGTCTAGTTTTTGGGGAATGATTATTGCTGGCTTAACTATTGAGCAGTCACTAGCCTGTTTTACTCAGGATTTGTTTCTCAATAGCGATGTGGGCAATAGTTCTTCTTGTACAATCTATCGGCAAGTAATGGTTAAACTTTAGCAATAAAAAGCGGTATTAATAGCCGCTCTAGAGCTATTCCCGGCGGTGAGATGGGGTGAAACTCGTGGAAATAGCGATGTGCTTAGAGTGTATCTTCGCAATCAGCGGGAATAGGGATAAGACTGGGCTTTCTATAGGCAAAAAAATGCCGGCAATCAGCTGCCGGCATGGTCATTAGCGAGAAAGGGCGGAAACCCGCGCTGACTCTGGCTAATCGGGCTTATTTTTTCGCTTCAGCGAAACGTTTAGCCGCTTCATTCCAGTTAACCACGTTCCAGAATGCTTTGATGTAGTCTGGGCGACGGTTTTGGAATTTCAGGTAGTAAGCATGTTCCCACACATCCAGACCCAGAATCGGGAAGCCAGATGCGCCAGAAACCGCTTCGCCCATCAGCGGGCTGTCCTGGTTAGCGGTAGACACTACGGCCAGTTTGCCGTCGTCTTTCAGAACCAGCCACGCCCAGCCAGAACCGAAACGCGTTGCCGCCGCTTTTTCGAATTCTTCTTTGAATTTGTCTACGCTACCGAAATCGCGCTCAATAGCGGCTTTCAGATCGCCTTCCAGCGTGGTGTTCAGCGCCAGACCTTTCCAGAACAAGCTGTGGTTAGCGTGGCCACCGGCGTTGTTACGCATGAAGGTGCGCTTGTCAGCAGGAACTTTGCTCAGGTCTTTGATAACGTCTTCCACGCTCAGGCTAGCCAGCTCCGGGTAGGCTTCTAACACGGTGTTCGCGTTGTTGACATAAGTCTGATGATGTTTGGTGTGATGGATTTCCATCGTCTGCTTATCGAAATGTGGTTCTAGTGCGTCGTAAGCATAAGGCAGGGATGGCAGTGAGTAACTCATATTCATCGTCTCCGTAGTGTAGAGCGGCGCAAAAAGGTGAGCGCCACGTAAGCATTCGGATCATTATAGTTAAATAAATGATATTGAAAATGATTATCAATGCCGTAGTTTTTGTGTGGTTACTGCGTGTTTTCTATGAAGCAAAAGTGTGACGAAATTTTTACTATCCTTTTTAATTCAATCACTCTTCGATACGACGGGCACTTTTTTGGGGGCTTTACACTCAGAATAATGGCTTTCTCTGTTGCACCCTCTACCCAGAACTAAAGCGAAATAAGGTAACCGTGTGCTTCGTCCTCTATGTCCAGCTTTTAACTCCGTATTAAGCCAATAAAAACCACCGCCTTTAGATTAACCGCTGCGGATGGGTGTACACCGTGGCTCTGCCGGGTTTGCTAAAGCCAACTAGCGTGAGATTACAGCGCTCGGCGACCTCAACAGCTAGCGTGGTGGCGGCAGATACGGCAAATAGAATCTCGACGCCACACATGGCGGACTTCTGCACCATTTCATAGCTGGCGCGGCTGGAAACCAATACCGCGCCTTGCTGCCACGGCTGTTTAGCTCGTAGTCCTAACAGTTTATCTAAGGCTACGTGGCGACCGACATCTTCGCAGCCACCTAATAATTCGCCTTCTGGATTGATCCAGGCCGCCGCGTGGGTGCAACCGGTGAGCTGGCCTACGGTTTGTACCTGTTTAAGCTGCCCCAATGCTCTATCCAATTGGTTTAAATCAAAACGTTGGCTGAAGGGTAAAGGTGTTATTGGGCGGAAAATATCGGCCAGCTGCTCGATGCCACACACGCCGCAGCCGGTGCGGCCCGCCATGGCTCGGCGTCGTTCTTTCAAACCGGCAAAACGGCGGCTGGATAGCTCAATCGCCACCTCGATGCCGTTGCAGGTGGGATTAACGTCGATAGCGTAAATATCCTGCGGGCTGCTGATAATCCCTTCCGACAAAGAAAAGCCGAGAGCAAAAGCCTCCAGATCTTTCGGCGTCCCCATCATGACGACATGAGAAATTCCGTTATATACCAGAGCGATAGGCACTTCTTCCGCCAGCCAGTCGGGCTGAGTGGTGGTTAAGTCCTGCCGCTGCCACAGCTCGAGTTGTCTGGCACCGCAAATAGTGGTCGAATTGGCTGTTCGTGCTGGTTTGATCTGGCTCACTGATGCGATCCTGAGTGTTATATCCCATAATGACAGTGTGGTAGTATTCCACGGTAAGGATAAGGCTGTGAACCTTATTCTCTATCGCTGCGAAGCGGTAGTGAGATAACGATTTTAGCGCCGACGCCTTTATCGGGGAAAGCGCCTGTTAAAAACACTGTGACAATCGTGAATTGAGGAGAGACCCATGCAGGTCAGCAGAAGGCAGTTCTTTAAGATCTGCGCTGGCGGTATGGCAGGAACCACGGCGGCGGCACTCGGCTTTGCGCCGGCGGTGGCGTTGGCGGAAACGCGGCAGTATAAATTGCTGCGAGCCCGCGAAACCCGTAATACCTGCACATATTGCTCCGTTGGTTGCGGGCTATTGATGTATAGCCTCGGCGATGGCGCAAAAAACGCCAAAGAGAGTATTTTCCACATTGAAGGCGATCCGGATCACCCGGTCAACCGCGGCGCGCTTTGCCCGAAAGGTGCAGGCCTGATTGACTTTATCCACAGCGAAAGTCGCCTTAAATATCCAGAATACCGCGCGCCAGGCTCCGATAAATGGCAACGAATCAGTTGGGATGATGCTTTTACTCGTATCGCCAAACTGATGAAAGAAGACCGGGATGCGAATTTCATTAAGACCAACGAAGCGGGCGTGACCGTTAACCGTTGGCTCAGCACCGGTATGCTGTGTGCCTCTGCATCCAGCAACGAAACGGGTTATTTGACTCAAAAATTTAGTCGCGCTCTCGGCATGCTTGCCGTAGACAACCAAGCACGTGTCTGACACGGACCAACGGTAGCAAGTCTTGCTCCAACATTTGGTCGCGGTGCGATGACCAACCACTGGGTTGACATTAAGAACGCGAATTTAGTTATCGTCATGGGCGGTAATGCGGCAGAAGCGCATCCAGTGGGATTCCGCTGGGCGATGGAAGCCAAGATCCACAACAATGCCAAGCTGATCGTGATAGATCCACGCTTTACCCGTACGGCATCGGTGGCTGATTTTTATACGCCAATCCGTTCCGGTACCGATATTGCGTTCCTGTCCGGCGTATTGCTGTACCTGATCACCAACGAAAAAATTAATCGCGAATACGTCGAGGCTTACACCAACGCCAGCCTGCTGGTGCGGGAAGACTTTGCCTTTGAAGACGGCCTGTTCAGCGGCTACGACGCTGATAACCGTAAATATGATAAAACCAGCTGGAACTATCAGTTGGATGAAAACGGCTACGCCAAACGGGACGTTACCCTTCAAGACCCGCACTGCGTATGGAACCTGCTGAAAGAACATATCAGCCGCTACACGCCGGAAGTGGTTAGCAATATCTGTGGTACGCCGCAGGAAGACTTTATCAAAGTTTGTGAATACATTGCCGAAACCAGTGCAGCGAATAAAACGGCGTCCTTCCTGTATGCGTTGGGCTGGACTCAGCATTCCGTCGGGGCGCAAAACATCCGTACCATGGCAATGATACAACTGCTGCTCGGCAATATGGGCATGGCCGGTGGCGGGGTTAACGCCTTGCGTGGTCACTCCAATATTCAGGGTTTGACTGACCTTGGCCTGTTGTCGCAAAGCCTGCCGGGTTACATGAACCTGCCGTCCGAAAAACAGCCGGATCTGGAAACCTATCTTGCTGCCAATACGCCGAAAACCCTGTTACCGGGTCAGGTGAACTACTGGAGTAACTACCCGAAATTCTTCGTCAGTTTGATGAAAAGTTTCTACGGGGATAAAGCGCAGAAGGAAAATAGCTGGGGCTACGATTGGCTACCTAAATGGGATAAAGGCTACGACGTACTACAGTACTTCGAGATGATGTCGCAGGGTAAGGTCAACGGTTATCTGTGCCAGGGCTTTAACCCGGTGGCTTCGTTCCCGAATAAAAACAAAGTAATAGCTTCACTTTCCAAATTGAAATTCTTGGTCACTATCGATCCGCTGAATACGGAAACCTCGAATTTCTGGCAGAACCACGGCGAGTTTAACGACGTCGATCCGTCAAAAATTCAGACCGAAGTGTTCCGTCTACCATCTACCTGTTTTGCTGAAGAAAACGGTTCTATCGTGAACTCCGGCCGCTGGTTGCAATGGCACTGGAAAGGCGCTGACGCCCCCGGCGAAGCCATGAACGACGGTGGCATTCTGGCGGGTATTCTGATGCGCTTGCGCGAGATGTATCAGCGTGAAGGCGGCGCGGTGCCGGAACAGGTCCTCAATATGACTTGGGACTACCTGACGCCAGACAATCCGGAGCCGGAAGAAGTGGCGATGGAAAGCAACGGTCGCGCATTGGCAGATATTACCGATGCCGATGGCAAAGTGCTGGTGAAAAAAGGTGAGCAGTTGAGTACCTTTGCTCATCTGCGCGATGACGGTACCACTGCCAGCGGTTGTTGGATCTTTGCCGGTAGCTGGACGCCAGCGGGTAACCAAATGGCACGTCGTGATAACGCCGATCCGTCTGGCCTCGGTAATACGCTGGGTTGGGCATGGGCATGGCCGCTGAACCGCCGTATTCTGTACAACCGCGCCTCGGCTGACCCACAGGGTAAACCTTGGGATCCGAAACGCCAGTTGCTGGAATGGGACGGAGCGAAATGGACTGGAGTTGATGTTCCTGACTACAGTGCCGCTGCACCGGGCAGTGATGTCGGGCCGTTTATCATGCAGCCGGAAGGGATGGGGCGTCTGTTTGCCATCGACAAAATGGCGGAAGGGCCGTTCCCAGAACATTACGAGCCGTTTGAAACGCCGCTGGGTACCAACCCGCTGCATCCGAACGTGATTTCCAACCCGGCCGCTCGCGTATTTAAAGACGATTTGGAAAGTATGGGTTCCCATGAGCAATTCCCTTATGTGGGTACCACTTATCGTCTGACCGAGCATTTCCACTACTGGACCAAGCATGCGTTATTGAATGCTATTGCCCAGCCGGAGCAATTTGTGGAAATCGGTGAAAAACTGGCCGAGAAGAAAGGTATCAAGCACGGGGATACGGTGAAAGTCAGCTCTAACCGAGGCTATATCAAAGCTAAGGCGGTAGTGACCAAACGTATTCGCACGCTGAGCGTTCACGGACAGGAAGTGGATACCATTGGTATTCCTATTCACTGGGGTTATGAAGGGGTGGCGAAGAAAGGTTTTATTGCCAATACCCTGACGCCGTTCGTTGGCGATGCCAATACGCAAACGCCAGAGTTCAAGGCGTTCCTGGTTAACGTGGAAAAGGTGTAACGGAGAACAACTATGTCACTGCAATCTCAAGACATTATTCGGCGCTCCGGTACTAATTCCCTGACGCCACCACCGCAGGATCGTAACTATCAGGCTGAAGTGGCGAAGCTTATCGACGTCACCACCTGTATTGGTTGTAAAGCCTGTCAGGTTGCCTGCTCGGAATGGAACGATATTCGTGATGAAGTCGGTCATAACGTCGGGGTGTACGATAACCCCGCCGATTTGACCGCTAAATCATGGACGGTAATGCGTTTCTCCGAGGTGGAGGAAAACGGCAAGCTGGAATGGCTGATCCGTAAGGATGGCTGTATGCACTGTGCCGATCCTGGCTGCCTGAAGGCATGTCCGTCGGAAGGGGCTATTATTCAGTACGCCAATGGTATCGTGGATTTCCAATCGGAGCATTGTATCGGCTGTGGTTACTGCATTGCCGGCTGTCCTTTCGATGTACCGCGCATGAACAAGGAAGACAATCGGGTGTACAAATGTACCCTGTGCGTTGACCGCGTAAATGTGGGTCAGGAACCGGCCTGTGTGAAAACCTGTCCGACAGGCGCTATTCACTTTGGTACTAAAGAGTCGATGAAGGAAGTGGCGGCAGGGCGCGTGGCTGAATTGAAAACCCGTGGTTTTGATAACGCAGGTTTATACGATCCGGCGGGCGTTGGCGGTACTCACGTTATGTACGTGTTGCACCATGCGGATAAACCTCAGCTTTACCACGGTTTACCTGAAAATCCGACCATTAGCCCGACGGTTACTTTCTGGAAAGGCATCTGGAAACCATTGGCTGCGGTGGGCTTTGCTGCCACCTTTGCTGCCAGTATTTTCCACTATGTTGGCGTTGGCCCGAACCGGGTGGAAGAAGATGAGGATGAAGAGGATAAATCCGTCCCTGCATCGTCAGATTCACCGTCATCCACTCAGCCATCTTCCGAACAGCAAGACGGGGAGACGCGGAAATGAAAAAAGAAAAGCCGATCCAGCGCTACAGCGCACCGGAGCGAATCAACCATTGGATAGTGGCCTTCTGCTTTATGCTGGCGGCCATTAGCGGGCTGGGATTCTTCTTCCCTTCTTTTAACTGGTTGATGAACATCTTCGGTACGCCGCAGCTGGCGCGAATTCTTCACCCCTTCGCCGGGGTGATTATGTTCGCTGCGTTTATGATCATGTTTTTCCGTTACTGGAAACATAACCTGATCAACCGCGAAGACCTGGTCTGGGCGAAGAATATCCACAAAATTGCCATGAATGAGGAAGTGGGCGACACAGGACGCTATAATTTTGGTCAGAAATGCGTATTCTGGGCAGCAATTATAAGTCTGGTGCTGTTAGTGGCCAGTGGTGTGGTTATCTGGCGGCCTTACTTCGCCGAGTATTTCCCGATTCCATTGATTCGCCTGGCGTTACTGGTGCACTCATTGGCAGCGGTGGGGCTAATCATCGTCATCATGGTTCACATTTATGCGGCCATTTGGGTGAAAGGCACGATAACGGCGATGGTGGAAGGCTGGGTGCCTGCGGCATGGGCGAAAAAGCACCATCCGCGCTGGTATCGGGAAACCCGTCAGAAAAAACAGGAAGAGAAACCCTGAAATGAGTATTCGCATTGTCCCTAAGGACCAACTTAGTCAACAAAGCGAAAGAGCATCAACGGCGGGGACAATCCCGCCGTTACTTTTCGCGAATTTAAAAAGCCTGTATACCCGCCGAACCGAACGTTTACGGCAACTGGCGCTAGATAATCCGTTGTCTGATTATCTGGATTTTGCCGCTAAAATTACCGAAGCGCAGCAAAAAGCGCTGCATGATCACCCGCTGACGTTGGATATGCGGGCGGAACTGGAGCACTCAGCCGCTAGCGGCAAGCCGCCGTTGGATGCGAGCGTATTTCCTCGTACCGAGCACTGGCGCTTGTTGCTGTCGGCGCTGATTGCCGAACTGCGCCCGGATGCGCCTGAGCATATTCAGGTCGTGCTGGATAATCTGGAAAAATCATCGGTACATGAGCTGGAACTCTACGCTGACGCATTGTTGAATCGTGAATTCGGCAAGATCGGCAGTGAGAAATCCCCGTTTATCTGGGCGGCGCTATCGCTGTATTGGGCGCAAATGGCCAGTCAGATCCCTGGTAAAGCTCGTGCGGAATATGGTGAACACCGTCAGTTCTGCCCTGTCTGCGGTAGTATTCCGGTTTCCAGCGTGGTGCATATCGGTACAGTGAATGGCTTGCGTTACTTGCACTGCAATCTGTGTGAAAGCGAATGGCACGTCGTGCGGATAAAATGCAGTAACTGCGAGCAAAGCCGCGATCTGAATTACTGGTCACTGGATAGCGAACTGGCAGCGGTAAAAGCAGAAAGTTGCGGTGATTGCGGCACTTATCTGAAAATTCTGTATCAGGAAAAAGATCCGCAGGTTGAAGCGGTGGCTGATGATTTGGCCTCGCTGATTCTGGATGCCAAAATGGAAGGCGAAGGTTTCGCCCGCAGTAGCGTTAACCCGTTCCTGTTCCCCGGCGAATAACTTTCCGTTATCTCCCTGATTTGAGTGACTATGAGCGCAGAACCTCAGCAACTTTATAGCCAGTTACCTGCCATAGACCGCCTGTTGCGGGAGCCAGAAATGGCTCCTTTACTGGATGAATATGGTGCGACGCTACTCACTGATATCCTGCGGAAAATGCAAACGCAGGCCCGCGAGATCATCCGCCAGACTCAGGCGCTGCCGCACTGGCATAGCGGCTGGATTACCGAATTACGTCAACGGCTTAACCAACGCCAACCCGCCCTGAAACCCGTATTCAACCTCACCGGTACGGTATTGCATACCAATCTTGGCCGTGCGCCCTTGGCCGAGTCTGCTATTAACGCAGTGACGGCGGCGATGCGCGGTGCGGTGACGCTGGAATATGATCTCGGAGACGCCGGACGCGGGCATCGGGATCGGGCGGTAGCGGATTTGCTCTGTGAACTGACCGGCGCAGAAGACGCCTGTATTGTGAACAATAACGCGGCGGCGGTATTGCTGATGCTGGCGGCGGTCGCTGCGGGCAAAGAGGTCGTGGTTTCACGTGGTGAACTGGTGGAAATCGGCGGTGCTTTCCGTATTCCTGACGTCATGCGCCAAGCGGGCTGCCAATTGATTGAGGTTGGCGCAACCAACCGCACTCATTTGAAGGATTATCGGCAGGCAATCGGTGAAAATACCGGTCTGCTGATGAAGGTTCATACCAGTAATTACAGTATTCAAGGTTTTACCGCCGCGGTAACGGAATCTCAGCTAACAGCCTTGGGGCAGGAGTTTTCTGTGCCGACGGCCACGGATTTGGGCAGTGGTTCGCTAATCGATATGACCCAATACGGATTACCAGCCGAGCCAATGCCGCAGCAACTGATTGCCGCTGGCGTCGATTTAGTTACTTTTTCCGGAGACAAATTGTTGGGAGGGCCGCAGGCGGGGATTATTCTGGGTAAAAAGCACTGGATCGCCAAACTTCAGCAGCACCCGCTCAAACGCGCTCTGCGGGTCGATAAAATGACCCTATCAGCATTAGAAGCTACACTACGTCTCTATCAACAACCGGATCGGTTGGCAGATTTACTGCCATCGTTGCGCATACTCACTCGTCCACAGCAAGAGATGCATGACAGCGCCGAGCGCCTATTACCGGAGCTTAGCGCGCATTATCTGGATTTTGATCTTGCCAGCGAAGAATGCTGGTCGCAGATTGGCAGCGGTTCTTTGCCGGTCGATCGTTTGCCCAGTTGGGCGATAACCTTCACACCTAAAGACGGGCGGGGTAGCACTCTGCTGTCGCTGGCTAACCGCTGGCGCCGTCTGAATCAGCCGGTGATCGGTCATCTTCGGGATGGGCGCATGTGGCTAGATTTACGTTGTTTAGATGATGAAGATGCTTTGCTCAGGGAGCTTGTTTGATGATCATTGCCACCGCCGGTCACGTTGACCACGGTAAAACCACGCTATTACAGGCTATAACCGGCGTAAATGCCGATCGTCTGCCGGAAGAAAAACAGCGTGGTATGACTATCGATCTGGGTTACGCCTATTGGCCGCAGCCGGATGGCAGTAGTCTCGGTTTTATTGATGTTCCCGGTCATGAGAAGTTTCTATCCAATATGCTGGCAGGAATGGGCGGTATCGACCACGCCCTGCTGGTAGTGGCCTGTGACGATGGCGTAATGGCGCAAACACATGAACATTTGACCATTTTACGTCTCAGTGGCCACCCAAAACTGACCGTGGCGTTAACCAAAGCCGATCGTGTCGATGAGCAACAGATTGAGCAGGTTCGCCAGCAGGTGTTGAGCGAACTGGCGCAGCAAGGTTGGGCTGCCGATCAGATTTCCCTGTTTATCACCGCCGCTAACAGCGGAGTCGGTATCAACGAACTGCGCGCTCATCTGGCGCAGCTTAGCCAGCTGGATAGCAATGCTCAACGTATTCAACGGCGATTCCGTCTGGCAATCGATCGGGCTTTTAGTCTGAAAGGTTCAGGGCTAGTCGTGACGGGAACGCTGCTGGCGGGGCAAGTAGCCGTTGGCGATACTCTGTGGTTAACCGGCAGCGATTGTCCGGTTCGGGTACGAAGTATTCATTCGCAGAATGAGCCAGTCACTCATGCGCAGGCAGGCCAAAGGATTGCGCTGAATATCACCGGTGATACTAGCAAACAGCAAATTTCTCGCGGCGATTGGCTATTGGAGCGACAGCCGCCGGAAGCGCAGGATCGGGTGCTGGTGGAAGTCACAACGGATGCGCCGATGCATCATTGGCAATCTCTACATTTACATCAAGGTGCGAGCCATATTACCGGTCGAGTTTCCATGTTGAATGGCACAGAAACCCCGATGTTGGCCGAATTGTTGCTGGATACACCGTTGTATCTAGCAGAGAACGATCGCTTTATCCTGCGTGACATTGCGGCAAAACATACTCTAGGTGGCGCGCGAGTTATTGCTCTGTCATCCCCGAAAAGAGGTAAGCGGCAGCCGGCGTTTTTGGCGTGGCTGACTGCGCTGGCGCAGGCCACGACAGATGCGGAAGTGCTTAACCTTCAATTGGATAAAGGGCCGGTGTCGGTTCAACAGTTTGCCTGGGCACGCCAATTATCCGAGGGACAACTCGATAAGCTATTGGCAGATAGCCAACAGTTAGTGGCTGGCGATAGCGTACTTTCCTCAGCGATGGCCGAAAATGCCCGGCAAAGCCTGCTGCAAGTACTCGCCAGTTACCATCAGCAGCACAGCGATCAGTTGGGATTGGGCCGTGCCCGTCTGCGCCGCATGGCTTTACCGACGCTTGATGAGGCTTTGGTTAATCGGGTTATCGATCAATTAGTTGCTGACGGCGAATTGGCGAATACGCGTGGCTGGCTTCATTTGCCTGAACACAGTCTGGCGTTTACCGCTGAAGAGGAAAAAGAGTGGCTGCGTGCGCGAGTATATTTTGAAAGTGACCCTTGGTGGGTACGGGATCTGGCCGTAGCGCTGGAAATGGATGAAGAGTCGATGCGTGGACTATTACGTAAAGCGGCGCGTTTGGGTCATATCACCGCGATTGTGCCTGACCGCTACTATTTGAACCGTAGAATCTATCAGTTTGCCGATTTGATTCGTACTCTGGATGCCAGCAAAGGTAGCGCCAGCGCAGCGGATTTCCGCGACATCCTTGGTGTCGGCCGTAAGTTAGCGATTCAGATTCTGGAATTTTTCGATCGCAGCGGCTTTACCCGCCGCCGTGGCAACGACCATATTCTGCGCGACCGAGGTATGTTTTGTTAGTGCATCAGCGCTGATGTAAATACCTGATTCCATATCAATTGTGATGTATTTTGTGATGAATACATTCCTACCGATGCTTTATAGATTTAATAACTATTAAACATGGGTTCAGCATTAGCCGAACCCATCTGTTCACATCATCAGCGCTAGGTTTTTATTATTTCGCAGCTACAGCTTCAGGCTGTTTACGAATAAATATTGCTACCAGCGATAGCCACAGCAGGCCGCTGATTAAATTGAAAAGATTGAAGATACCGCTGTTTCCCCACAGATAGGCGACTTTCGCCAACTCTATGCCCAAGGTGAAGACAAACATGCTGATCATCCCCATTGCGGCAGAAACCGTACCTTTACTGATATCGCTGGCAAATAGGGTCAAGCGCACTAAACCAGCATTTGCTACACCAATACCAAAAGCATATAAACTGAGACCCGCTGTCATCCACAAATAAGCGTGAGATGAATAAAGCGTTGAAACAGCGGCCAGTATCAACCCACCGATCATCGGCCCTGCGCCGAGTTTAATCAGTTGAGGAATGCGGGTTTTACCACTCAAACGCGCCAGCGTCAGGTTACCAATGATTAATGCGCCGAAAATAGGCACTTGCAATAAACCATAGTCAAAGGTCGATAGCTGCTCGCCACTGATCAAAATAACCGGCGATTGTGCAATCCAGGCCAACAATGGCAGACTGGCAAAGCCTAATGCCAATGCTCCGCACAGAAAGCGACGGTTAGCCAGCACTTGCTTATAATCACGCCACATGGCTGAAAGCGAGAGCTTTTCACCTTTCAACACGGCCGTTTCTGGCATTGCTCGCCATAAGCCAATGAATGAAATTGCACCCAGAACCGCAAAAAGCACAAACATACTTTGCCACGGCGCAACGTGAATCAAGGCTGCACCGGCCAACGGGCCAAGCAGCGGGGCGATCAGAGCTACGTTTGCCATTAGCGCGGTGATCTTAATACATACCGCTTCTTCGAATGATTCCTGAATGGTGGCGTAACCTACGGCGCCGATAAAGCACAGACCAATGCCTTGCAGGAAGCGCATAGCAATAAATTGCTCTATGGTATTGACCAAAAGAATAGCCAGACAGGTAACGACAAAGAAAGCCACGCCCGCCAGCATTACCGGACGACGGCCACGGCGATCGGAGAGCGGCCCTAGCAACCATTGCAGGAACATACCGCCTGCTAAATAGGCGGTCATGGATGTGGGAACCCATTCTATGCTGGCGTTGAAATCAGCGACGACTGCCAGCATACCGGGCTGAATCATATCGTTGGCAATATAGGCTGCGAATTCAAATAGTACTAAACACAGGGGAAACAACAGCGCCCGGCGGCCTAAAGGTTTCGCGGGTGTTAACGTAGTTTGCATAGATTAAGTAATTAATGATTAATAAGAAAAGTGGAACTGCCTCAGCGAGAAACGCTGTCGAGACGAGTTAGGACGGCTATTTTGCCGTCAATAATGAATAATGGCAACGATTTACATGCAGGTAGATTCTTAATTACCTTGGGCGAGTATTTCTTTTTGAGTTACTGTTAGCGCCCTTAGTATATAACTTATTGTTAACTTTTTTGGCCCAAATGCATGAGCAACAGAGAATAGGCATGACCAATAAAATTGGATGGATTGATAATTTGCGGGCTGTAGCTTGCATTATGGTGGTTATGATTCATGCCACCACTTACTATCTCACCAGCGGAGCAGCGGTCGGTGAATTCAGTTGGGATTTATCTAACTTACTGAATTCCATGTCTCGGGTTGGCGTCCCTTTGTTCTTTATGATTTCGGGTTATCTGTTTTTGGGTGAAAAAAGTGCCGGTAAGAAGCATTTTTTACGCATCGGTCTATGCCTGACTTTTTATAGTGCTATTGCTCTGATTTATATATCCATACTGACGCCGATTGGCGGCTGGGCTTCATTAAAAAATATTTTGCAAAAGCCGGTGTTTTATCACCTGTGGTTTTTCTACGCCATTATCGTGGTGTATCTGGTTTCCCCGCTGATTAACGTCAAGCCTGTATCAGGCCGTTACGTTGCCGCAGTGATACTGTTGCTGGCAGTGGTTGCCAATCCTTATACCAGTAAATTCTCTCTCGGTGGTTTCCATTTGCTGCCTGTAAACCTGTATATCTACGGAGATACCTTCTATTACCTGCTATATGCAATGTTAGGGCGGGCGATTGGTATGCTGAATACGGACGGAAAATCGATAAGTTGGGCAGCAGCGTTTGCTTTTATTGTGAGCGTAGGATTGATCGTCATTTCGACGAAAAAACAAAGTATTATCAATGGAAATTTCGCTGATACCTTCTACATGTATTGTAGCCCTCTGGTCTTTATTGCGACGGTGTCTCTGCTAATCTGGTTTAAAAACTGTCTTTCCCAACCCCGAGTTTGGTTAACTTGGCTTTCGGGTCATTCTCTCGCGATTTATGGTTTCCACGCGCTGATCATTCACTTTATCCGCACCCACCACTTTGATTTTACCGCCTATCCGGTGCTGGATGTTTTCTACGTTTTTGCTTTGGCATTGGGTGGTAGCATGTTGTTATCTATAGGGTTACAGCGTATTGATAAAAGAAGATTAGTCAGTTGATCAAGCGATGCCCGTAGACAACTGCGGGCTAGAGAGTCTGCCGGGTTCACAGCATTATAAAATCGCCATCTGAATGCGTTAGTGTAAGTAATTTATTGTTTTAAATGTTTTTTCTGCCTCATTGCTGTTTTTAAACATGTCACAGACCAGTTCCGGTCATCAAAAAACAATTCGCTTTCGTTAACTTATTCATCTCTTTATCCTTATTTACATCAGGTTATTCCGAGGCTAATGAAAAATAACCTCGTATTAACGGATATAAGCTGCAATTAGTATTCTGAACGGCGGATTAGTTACTGATGATATGATGAATGATATAGCGTCCTGTTATGTGTGACTTGAAGCAAGGATGGGCACGCTATGAAAAAAATACGATTAATGGCGCTCTTGACCTGTTTGATATTCGTTGGTTACAAGACGAATGCCGCTATCGTGCTGGATCGTACAAGGGTTATTTATACGGCTGATGTCGGATTCGTTAACCTGAGTATTCGGAATGAGAATAAAACGCTGCCTTATCTGGCTCAATCGTGGATCGAAAATGTAGCTCCGCAGAGCGTCTCTGCGCCGTTGGCGGTTTCACCGGAAATACAGAGGGTTAATTCGGGTGAAAAAAATATCGTCCGCATTTATGCCACACCAAATGCGAAAACATTGCCTCAGGATCGTGAATCGCTGTTTTATTACACTTTGCGAGAAATCCCGCCGCGTAGCGATATTCCCGATGCGATACAGGTAGCGCTGCAAACCAAAATAAAACTGTTTTACCGCCCGCTAAGCATTGTGCCTCAGCCCGATGAAATCTGGCAGCAGCGAGTCATATTGCATAAAACTTCTCAAGGATATCGGCTCGAGAATCCGACGCCCTATTATCTGACGGTGATCGGGTTAGCGGCCAGAAGCGGAGCTGCGGCAAAAGAGGATTTTCCTGCAGTAATGGTCGCACCTCTATCCAGCAGTGAACTGGTTTCAGAAAATCACCCCTCACCGGTTATCACTTATATCAATGATTATGGTGCTCATCCAGAATTGAGCTTTAGCTGTCACGGAACAATTTGTCGTGTGATTGCCTCTGGTTTATAAGATAGCAATCCAATTGGGGCAATATTTGGGTAGCCTGTCACTGTGGTTAATGGCTGAAGGCTGTCAACCGTAGGTTTTTGTATGCTTGCCATACTGAGTGAAGCTCACTTTTATCAAGGGTTACGCAGATTTCTGCTCAACATTAACAATGTTGAAAATGCCTGACTGATTTCTAATACCTTGTTGAATAAACGCGTTATAATCGCTAGCTTACATAAAGACTATCTATGGAAGATCATCGCTCCCGGTGGGGCGGCTGGACTTCAAATCCAGATGGGGCCGCCAGCGGTCCCTGGCAGGTTCGACTCCTGTGATCTTCCGCCAAAGCTCTTCCGTATTACTCCCCAAAAGTCCTAAAACCCCAGTAAAAACAATAGATAGAGCGTGTTATTGTCCGTGAGTGTTCGAGTTAATCTCTCTAAATCCGTAACGAATGTGTATAGTAAATGGTATAGAATTACCCTATACCTTTTTGAGCTATACACATGCCACTTTCAGATATCCAGATTCGCCGTGCTAAACCACAAGAAAAAGCCTATACCCTGAGTGACGGGCAAGGGCTATCACTCTTAATTGAACCTAACGGCAGTAAAGGTTGGCGCTTTCGCTATCGTTTTGCCGGTAAAGCCCGATTAATGTCATTAGGAACTTATGACCTGATATCCCTTGCTGAAGCTCGCTCTAAGCGAGATATGGCACGTAAACAGGTTGCAGATGGAACAGATCCCGCAGAGGTGAAAAAGGCTGATAAGTTAGCGCAGCGGCTTTCATCGGAAAACTCTTTTGAGGCCATTAGCCGCGAGTGGCATAAAGCTAAAGCGGATCGTTGGTCTTTGGGATATAGGGAAGAAATCATGAGTACCTTTGAGGCAGATATATTCCCGTATATTGGTAAACGGCCAATTGCAGAAATCACACCGATGGAATTACTTGATGTGCTTCAACGTATCGAAAAGCGCGGAGCCTTAGAAAAAACGCGCAAAGTACGTCAGCGCTGCGGGGAAGTATTTCGCTATGCCATTATTACTGGTCGGGCTGAATATAATCCCGCCCCTGACCTTGCCAGCGCATTAAGTACGCCGAAGAAACAGCACTACCCGTTCCTGTCTGCTGAAGAGATGCCATATTTTATTCGTGACTTAGAGGGTTACACCGGCAGCATCATAACCAAGAACGCCGCGAAGATACTGATGTTAACGGGTGTACGAACTAAGGAAATGCGTTTTGCTACTTGGCAGGAAATTGATCTTGAGAACGGGTTGTGGGAGATTCCCGCAGAACGAATGAAGATGCGTCGCCCTCATATCGTGCCGTTGTCTACGCAGGTGATAGCGCTATTTAAACAGCTTTTACCCATCACCGGGCATTATCCTTATATTTTCATTGGACGAAATGACCGTAAAAAGCCTATAAGTAAAGAAACAGTCAATCAGGTCATTGAATTACTGGGTTATAAAGGCCGTGCGACGGGTCACGGATTTAGACATACCATGTCAACGATATTGCATGAGCAAGGCTATGATAGTGTATGGATAGAGCTACAATTAGCTCACGTTGATAAGAATAGTATTCGCGGTACTTATAACCATGCGCAGTATCTTGAAAAGCGTAGAGATATGCTGCAGTGGTATTCAGACTGTCTTGCCCCATAATAATATGGGGCAATTTCGGTTGTCTCATATCTAAATTAATTAATAGATTTGTATTTTTTTACTATGGCGTTATCTAAAGCATTACATACAGCTATCCAATGTATTGCCCATTCTTTTTCTGTATCACGTTCGTGGGAACACACAAAATTGAGGAATGATCTCTTTTTTGTATCATTTATTTTGAATGGTTCAACAGTATTAGCTGCATCTACAGAGTAATTATCAAACCATGTAGGGCTTTGTGCGTATGCCTCTTTAATCCATTCATCGGGAAATAATCCTTCTACAGCAAACCCACTTCTTATAGATATGAAATCACGATTAGGTTCGAAAGGTATTTGGAGTTTTCCTCTTATAAAACTTTGAATATTTTGCCGCTCATCACTACCTTCTTTATCTCCATCAAAAACACTGATGCAAATAGTTTCTTTATATAAAAATTGAAAATTTGCTCTTAAGAATCCAGTTAGGAATTTTACTGATCACAAATCGCTGGCTGGCTGAATATAACAGCGAGCGACCTCATGAGTCCCTGAATAATCTGACACCGAAACACCAATAAAAAGGGGAAGGGTTATGACTGGCAGCCGTTGAACTATGGCGCGATTAATCAACATTAATCGACATGAGAGTGAGGCAAGAAGGCAGGTGAACAGAATGTGAAGGGGCCAGACGGCCCCTTTTCTAT
This sequence comes from Yersinia nurmii, assembly GCF_001112925.1. Lineage (GTDB taxonomy): Bacteria > Pseudomonadota > Gammaproteobacteria > Enterobacterales > Enterobacteriaceae > Yersinia > Yersinia nurmii. The sequence goes on along the minus strand of NZ_CPYD01000003.1, from coordinate 221,228 downwards.
GATGTTCAGAAAGCCGCTTCCATACCGAGCGAAGGGCTTTCACGCCGTACTTTGTGTGTTATTTTGGCCGGCGTGGATAACCAGTAATCGGGTAAAGGTGATGGGAAATTCGGCATTTATGCATCGTTTTGACTCATTGGACGGGCTTGAACTACTCGTCGCGGACTTTTCAGACCATCGATTTGACGTGCATTGGCATGATACCTGGTCGATTGGTGTTGTTCTGCGCGGTGCCAATAACAACAGCGCTAAAGGCGATGCCGACGGTATTGTCTGCCGTGGGCAAATCAGCATCATCGCGCCAGGGCAGATGCATGCCGGCACCACTTTGGGTAATGAAGGCTGTCACTATGTCATGTTTTATCCCAGCAACGAGATGCTGCTTGGTGCAGCGGAAAGCATGGCAATGCATTTACCCGCGATCAAGGGGAAGCGCATCGAACATAGGACTTTCGCCAAGAAATTGTGTGAAACCGCTATGGTCTTGACCGATACGCAATCCAGTCACTTTGACCGTGAAGTGATATGGAGCCACTGCGTGGCGGATCTGCTTCAGGTGTTTTCCCCGTGGCAGTCATTTACGGTGGCCAGCGACATCTCGCCAGGCTTGAGCAGAGCAAAAGAATATCTGCACGATCATCATGCCCAGGAGGTGCGTCTGGATATACTGGCGCAGGCTGTCGGCATGTCGAAGTTCCACCTATGTCGCCAGTTTTCGGCAAAATTCGGTTTATCGCCGAGCCGCTATCAACGACAGCTCAGATTGCAACAGGCTAAGGCCTTGCTTTCCCGAGGCGGCGACATCGCGGAAATCGCCAGCGCCTGCGGATTTGCCGATCAATCGCATATGGGCAGGATATTTAAGTCGACTTACGGCGTCACGCCGCGTAGCTATCGCGACCGGAGCATTTGAGCAATATCGTTCTATCTCGTCGACTAAGAGAGGCTGACAATGTGCCTTTTTGACGACGGGAGGAAAACATGTTCATCGATATTTCCACGCTGGGTTTATTTGCTCTTTCGGCCGCTGCGTTAACGCTTATCCCTGGTGCCGACATGCTTTGCGCACTGTCTAATGCCATAAGCCAGGGAACGAAAGCGGGGCTGATTACCTTATTGGGCGCTGTCACCGGGGTGACGTGTCACATCGGCCTCGCGATTGCCGGCGTTACGGCACTGATCGCCTCTTCACCTGTGTTGTATAAGTTTTTTGTCGTTGGCGGCGCACTCTATATCATGTGGGTAGGCTTTGGCATTTTTAACAACAAAAACGCGATCAGCTTTCAAAACAACAGCGAGCGGAAAAGCCTCCATAAACTTTATTCGCAAGGATTACTGACCAACTTGCTGAACCCTAAGGCCATCATTTTTTCATTGGTGTTTATCCCGCAGTTTATTCGGGTTGAAGCGGGAATGCCGGGTATGCAGATGCTGATATTGGGCATTGAGCTAATCTTCATTATGTTCTTGATTGAAATTCCCTTGGTGTTTCTGGCAGGTAAAATTGCAATGAAAATAAAAATTCGGCCTACCATCGCCATCTATATTAATAAGTTTTTTGGCACCGTCATTCTGGTGTTGGCCATTGCCATTTTGGCTTCGCGTTCATTCTAGGGTCTTAAATACGCAGGTTGGCAACGTTGTTCGATAGATAAGGTTTTATGTTCGCACCGCTATCCAGCATGGTGTGAAATTCCCGTAATCTCCTCTTGAGTTGCACAAACACTGAGGAGAATGACTAATGAAACGCTTTGAAGATAAAGTTGCTCTGGTGACGGGCAGTTCAAAGGGAATTGGCGCGGCCATTGCTAAACGCCTGGCGGCGGAAGGCGCCGTGGTTTTTATTAACTATTCCCGCGGGCGTGAAGATGCCAACAGGTTGGTTAAAGAAATCAATGAGCAGGGCGGCGTCGCTTTTCCGCTGCAGGCCAACGTCGGGATTGAGGCCGAAGTCAACGGACTGATTCAAAACATTGTTGAGCAGTACGGTCGAGTAGACGTGCTGGTCAATAACGCCGGGGTTTATGCCACCAATAGCCTGGAAGCATTTAGCGACGCGGAATATGAAAGGCACTTCAATTTAAATGTCAAAGGGCTGATTTATTGCTGCAAGGCGGCGGTTGCCGCCATGCCTGAATCGGGCGGTAGCATCGTCAATATCAGCTCCAGCGTGACCTCGTTTACGCCGACCAATTCGCTGGTTTATACCGCTTCAAAGGCCGCGGTGGATTCGATCACCAAGACGCTGGCCAACGAGCTTGGTGGGCGCAAGATCCGGGTCAATGCGGTCAACCCTGGCCTGGTCATCACGGAAGGCGTGCATGACAGCGGCTTTTTCGACACCGGTTTTAAAATGCACATTGAATCCATCACCCCGCTGGGGCGCATCGGCACGCCGGAGGATATCGCCCCAGCAGTGGCCTATCTCGCCTCGGGCGAGGCGGGTTGGGTGACCGGCGAAAGCCTGATCGTCGGCGGCGGTTTGCATTAATTTTGCTATGAATGGAACAGACATGACATTAGATAAAGCCTACGGGCCACTGATTAACGGCGTGTTCGAGCTGGATGGCACGGACATTCACCCCGTTATTTCCCCCTCGACCGGGGAACGCTTGGCGGATTTGCATTACTGCAACGAACGGGACGTCGAGCGCGCCGTGTTGGCGGCGGAAGCGGCTTTCCCCGCCTGGAAGGCGTTAGGGCAGCAGGCCCGCGCACGCCTGGTGGCACAGCTAGCGGATGTGCTGGAGAGTGATCTGGAAAGAATGGCGCAAATCGACGTGCAGGATGTGGGCCGCTGTATCAGCGAAGTGCGCCGCGATTATCAAACGGCGGTCAGACACTATCGCTATTTCGCCGCGGTTGTCATGGGGCACGAAGACCGCGGCAGAAGCATCGCGGACGGCTACAGCCTGGCGAAACGCGAGCCGCTTGGCGTCTGCGGGCAGATTATCCCCTGGAATGCGCCGGCGATCATGGCGGCGTTCAAGCTGGCGCCGGCGCTGGTGACCGGCAACACGGTGGTGCTGAAGGTCGATGAAAACGCCTCTCTTTCCACGCTGGAGCTGGGCAAGATGATCGCCAACATTTTTCCTGCCGGCGTCGTCAATATCATTACCGGGCTGGGGAGCGTGGCGGGGGCGGCGCTGACCGGCAACCGAAAGGTACGCAAGCTCTCGTTCACCGGCAGTACGGAGGTGGGCAAGCTGGTCGCCAAGGCCGCCGCAGAGCGGCTGGTGCCCGTCACGCTGGAGTTGGGCGGGAAGAGCCCCAATATTGTGTTCCCGGATATTGAGGACATGGATGCGGTGGTGGACAACGTGACCTTTGCCGCTATCCACAATAACGGTCAGTCCTGCCTGGCGGGCACCCGGTTGTTTGTCCACGCGGACATTTACGACCGTTTCAGCGCCAGGCTGGTGGCGGCTTTTGAACGGGTGCACGTCGGTTCACCGCTGGCCGAGCAATCCCGGGTCAGCTGTCTCGTTTCTGAGAAGCAGGGCGAGCGGGTGTTGGCTTATATTCAGACCGGTCTCGAGGAGGGAGCAACCCTGCTGACTGGCGGCAAACGACGCACTGTCGCCGGCTGCGAGCACGGCTACTTCATTGAGCCAACGATTTTTGCCGCGAAAAATGGTATGCGCATTTGCCAGGAAGAAATTTTCGGGCCGGTGCTGACGCTGATCAAATGGTCAGACTACGACGAGATGATCGCCCAGGCTAACGACAGCGAATATGGTCTGGCATCAGGGATTTACACCCACAGTCTGAAAAACGCCCTAGCGACCGCAGACCGGCTGGAAGCCGGGTCCGTTTGGATCAACCGCTACTCGAACATTACCGATGGCACCGCGTTCGGTGGTTACAAGAACAGCGGGATCGGTCGCGAGTTCTGCAAAGAAACGCTCAATGCCTACACGCAAATAAAAACCATCACGCTGCAGACGGATCTGCCCGCGGCCTGGTTTGCAGAATAAGGATAAGACTGGCACAAAGATGTGCCCCCTTTGGCCGCTTTAGGGGGTATGGCTGCCGATATAGCTCCTTGGCGACGCGCCCATGCTTTTCTTGAACGCGGTGCTGAAGGCGCTTTCCGATTCATATCCCAGGTCAAAGGCGATCTGGGATATTTTTTCTTTATTGGCGATCATTCGTTCGATGGCTAGGCTAAAACGCCAGACGCGAATGTATTCGTTGACGCTGTAGCCGGCCAGTTTTCTGAACTTTGTGGTAAAGGCGGTGCGTGACATGCCGGCAATGCTGGCGAGCTCGTCCAGACGCCATTTCCTTCCCGGTTGATCGTGTATGCTGGTTAGCGCTAGGCCGATATTTTTGTCCGCCATTGCGTAAAACCAGCCTTCGCCACGGCCAAGCGCGCCGGAAGACAGCAGTACTCTCAGCGCCTGCGTCAAAATGATCTGCAGAAGATGCTCAGTGATAAGCTCACTACCTGGGCCCGGTTTTTCTATCTCAGATGAGAGTCGGCTCAAAAAATCTTTAATGCCTTCGTTTTCTTCTCGTTGTGTTTTGATCACGATGGGTTCAGGAAGGCTAGTGATAAAACGGAAGGTATCGTTTATCTGAAAAACGAATCGACAACCCACAAATGAGAAATCGCATCCGCCGTTGGTAAAGCAGGACGATCTGTCTTTCATCACGTGAATCTTTCTTATGTCGATGGCTGGCGCATGGGGGTTATCGAAAATGCTAAATTCACGTCCGCTGGATAAGATCAGCACATCACCTTGCTCAACCGGATAAGCGGTTGCGTCGTCTGCCATTTTAATGAAAAAAGATCCACCCTTGGCGATGTAGATCTTCATTCCGGAATATTCGGGGAACAGCGCTTTGGTATTGGTTGTCATGTCAAACGTGACAATTTTCTGGCTGCTGATTTTTAACCTGGAAACAATATCGGATAACGGGTCCATCATTACCTGCTTGTCTGACGCGTTTACTGTAGATAATAGCCGCTTATTTGCCAGGCCTGTACAACCCCCCCAGTTTCGCTGCGGGGTAGAAGCATTATGAGGGAGGCAGTAGCAGGTGTACAGGCTATCCCTCCGTACTGACCGAACGATAAGAAAAAAAGTGCGAGTGCGAAAGTTCGCGATCTTGCAGGGTGCTGCCATCGGGGTTTTCAATGATGGAGTCATAATAACTTCTTCCCAGACAAACCGCAGCCAGGTGAACATATTGGCTGCGCTGACAATCGCGTTGTTTTTATCTTATTGAATAGTGGCTCCCCTACGCCGCTATATCCTTTATATCAGGCTGAGTAATATCGACCTGACGTTGATCTTCTCTTCGTACGGGTTTGGCGTATTGCTGGCTTTGTTTTTATCTCGCAGACTCACCATAACCGATAAAAATGCCAGGTTACTGTGGTTACTTCGCTGATGGTGGTGGTACCTATATTATGTTTTTCCGTTTGCACGTCGTTGCTTGCGCTCTGTTCCTTCAGGTTTATTTCCAGCTTGGGTGCCGGAACGGCCAATGCAATCATTAACATACTCTTGATTAACTTCAGTCATGGCGACAGTGCCAAACGCGCAGCACTGCTGGGCAGTCTGGCGCTCGGGTCGATGATCAGCCGTGTTTACTCCCAGCTTGCGTTTTGCCCGCTCGCCTCGCCGGCGGCGGTTGTTTTTTATCTGCGATCGCCATCGTTCTGCTTTGGCCGAAAATACGCCGCTTAGCGCCCACGTTGCAGGCGTAAAAACAGCTGAAAATGACACAGGTTTTAGTAACCCCTTGTTTTACCTGCTTGCGCTGTGCGTGTTTATTTCCTGGTCGTATACTGCGCTGATCCTGTCATTGGGCACAACGACGGCTATTGATGTCTTCGGGCTCCAGTCACTCGCTTACTTTGGCTATATCGCTACCGGATAATTGCTGGTAGCCGGTGGCGTGCAGTTCACGATCCCCCGTTTTATGAAGCCAGAGTTTTCTTTGATACTGTGTCTGATCGTGCAAGTTTTCTCGATGATAATCATGACGATGGTGTTGGAAATCGGTTCTGTTCCGGGTGCAGCGATCAGTCTGGCGTTGTCCGGTTTTTCGTATGGCGCGGTTTTTGTTGGCGGCGCCATCTTGGTCAATACAATCTCACTAACTGCACCGGGTTGGAACGCGGTGCCGAAGTTTTACTTTATCGTTTATTTGTTCAATATCACGCCGCTGGCGGCAGGCTGGCGGATACCCCGGCTTCAGCCTCGCGGAGAATACTGATGATCTGTTGGTCGGAAAAACGCTTCTTCATGGGGATGTCCTCACATGGCTTATGAAGACGTTACTAACATAGTGGTGTACTAATCAACGGGGAGCAGGTCACCGCTATTATCTTCTTAGCATCAGCTTTAGACATTGCACCTTCTAAATCAGCAATTAACTTATTATGGAAATGTCTACCAGACCGGCTACCATGATGCTCTCCATCCGGCACAGGACGTCATTTAGAATCAGTTATATTAGTGAATGTAACTCACTCCGTATTTACTGCGTATTTTTTAACGTCTCAGTACTAAAACCTAACCCTTTGGCTTTAGCGGCTAACGAAACTGGGAATAATCCTTGTTTTCCGCCGCTTCCCCTTAAGGCCTATATAATAATTTTAGTGAGATAATTAATAAATCAAATTACCGTTTTTTATAAGAATTCCATTGCCATATCTTCATGATGAGTAATGAATTTTTTATTCTAATGCTCATTTTCTCATTTTCTCATTTTGTTAAATTATTAAGCATTACATATGTATTTAATGTTTATGCATGTATTTTAATGATAATTAACCTGTCGAATATCTAGCAATGATGTACACTTTTAATATTATTTATTAATCCAGATAAGTCCCGTTGCGTTATGAGATATTATGTTACTTCCTGCTTTCAGCAGGGTGAATCAAGGATAAGCAGGGGGTGAATTAACATGTATTTCGAAAGGCAATGGATTATGCCTTATTTGTTAAGCGCATTATTAACTCAGGAAGATGAGATTATATGCTCGGTGGCATTATGAAGACATTAATTGATTGTTATGTGGATGTTTTTCGTTTTGCCTTGATTCTGGAAAAGCAGCCTGATTTTAACCATAACTATCAGTATGTTCGTGAAAAAACCACAGAGGTTTTTGAAATAGCAGCGAAAGCTGCCGAGTCGCAGGGTTATAGTGATTCTGAATGCGATCGGGCATTATTGGCTGTCATGGTCTGGTTTGATGAGTTTATTTTATCCTCCTCGCTCTCTTATGCTAAGCAATGGAAAGATATTTTGCTGCAAACACAATTATTTCAGACCACTAGCGGTGGAGATGTTTTTTTCAACCAGCTAGAGCAAATGGATAAAAATGAAAATGAACTGAGAATGCTTTATTTGCTTTGCCTGCGGTTAGGGTTTCATGGAAAGTATAATAAGGATAATGGTGTTTTTCTGAATAAAACTATTGCCAATGAAGAAAAATCCTTGCCTGAGTATTATTATCTCAAGTTAATTGATATTAGCCATAAATTGATGCGTGCCAGGAAAAAATCAATGATGAAGTTGATATTGAATCGGTTTATTAATAAAAAATGCTCAGCGTCTATTATTGTACTTCTTTTTTTTCTTGGCTATTTCATGGGTTGAGTTTTTGTGATGCTTATAGACTGGATCTATGATTAAGAAAGTAACGCTTCTCCATGGGGAGGGAATGTCGGCTCACCGGTCTTTAGCTTTGCGTATGTTCAATACACGATGGCGAGGATTTTGCGATAAAAAGGTCAGAATAGGATTGTTAGCCATGCTATTCGGATTAACGGTTTTTTGGGGATGGCGGAGTGGATCATTAATTACTTTTAAAATAGAAAATCTCGACCCAAATGCGTTGGTTACTCAATTACAGATCAACGAGCGCTGGCAAGATTCGCCGCTGAGTTATCTCCCGTTTATACCCCTATTGAAATGGCAGCATCAAATTCTTGAAACAACGCTATTGGAAAGCGCTCCTGCTGATTTGGGAAATATCACAGAGGAAGTTCGCCGTCATTATGACCGCTTCCGCACTGAAGCACCAATACGGCAGCGTGAAATGATATTGGCGTTGGCACAGTATATTTTGGTTAAACAAAGGCTTTTCGAGCACGATTATCTTGCCGGTTCTTTTGAGCAGCTACGTTATGTCAAAAAACCAGTCTCTGATGTTGCCGTTCCTATTTTATTGCCTTACATCCACTTAGCTTTGCAGCGTGCGCAATGGCGATTACAACCTGAAAAAAGTGAGTTAACTCAGCTACGACAATTATTGGCTCAGTTAGTCGAAAGCGATCCCCAATGGCGCTGGTTACTGGCCAGTGAATCCAATGCTTCGGTAAAGCCTGCAGTTAACATCTGGCTCCACTCTGTGTCTATGGACGATTTTCCCGATCTTTGGACGTTAGTCCGCGTACAGCAGGTCAATGATTGGTTGGATATCGTTGAACAGGCGGCTGGCGATGATATTGCCCTGACCACGCTCACCGCTTTTCGCCAGCAATGGCCATCCATGCGGCAGGAGAACTGGCTACAGCTTCTATTTAACGTGGTGAATGAGGATTTTCCGCCATTGAGCGCGCAGGAGTGGCAAGATCGCTTGTTAAGTATCAGACGGGGTAGTAGTCCGTCGATGGAATTTGCCAGACAAATGAATCTGCAATTATCTGATATTTCCGAATCACAGAGCCAGCCTTGGTTACAAGAACACCGGCGTTTAATCATTCTCGATCAATATATTACGCGATCACCGATGATGGGGTATCCGCATGAAATAAAACAACAATGGCGGCAGCGTATCGAGCGGTGGCTGATGCCGAAGCCCCAATCGGCGGCAGCTGCAACTAAAGTGTCGCTCCGCGCATGGCAGGCCTGGCGAGAGGCATTAAGTTTTGCGGTTGAAGAAAGCATCAGGACTGCGCAGGATAGCCGTAAATTGACCGAAGGATTGTTCCAGCAACAGGAGGAAACGACGAGTAATCCGCTGCAACGGCTGTTTCAACGTTATATCGAACTGCAAAAAGGAGCCGGTCATCATACGCAGGATTTGGGCATAAATGCAGTTTGGAAGCTGTATCAAAGCGACGGTGATTTTCTATTAGCCCATGCTATTCGCTGTACTGGTTGTTGGGTTCAGAAACAGTGGGAAGATCAGGTATTGGAGCCAATGAACCAGAATGGGAAAGGGCTGAGCTACGATGAGCAGCAGGCGTTGGCGTGGCAGTATGTATCAGATTTTTTAGCTGGCCCGGCTCAGGCGGTATTGAGCATGAGTGAGAACGGGCCACAGATTAACCACTATCAGGGAAAATCAGCCGCTTTAACGCCGGGGTTTCTCGGATTGCTCGAAACCTTGTCGCAAAGAGAAAATACCACAGCCAATTTTTTCAGAGAAAATATGCAGGAGCCTTGGCCACAAAGCCAGCGAGATAAGGCTTTTAAGGTTGACTCGGATGGTCTTCGCCAGCGCCATTCTTTGGACATAAATCCGCAACAGTCGATGCCATCATGGTTGTTCCAATTACCGCCGAAGGTTGTCCACTGCCAGTGATATTATGTTAAATGTTCTGTCGATGGAATGACGTACCATTGTGAATAATTATCATTTGCGTTAATTCCCGCAATGATTTATGTAAATTCAATGTGAAATATATGTGATTTTGTGCGCAAAAATAGACCAATTTTATGCTGGTTTTGTTAGTGATATCACGTCTAATATTCTTTTGAATCGATATACACCAATGTGGATATAAAATTAAATAATTGATTATAAATGGTTTTTATAATTTTATATCGTCATTCACCTTCAAAAGTCAGTTGTTATTCCTTCGCTTGCTTGTACTTGTCTATACGAGTATATGTTAATAAACATCCAAAGCGAGCAGTGCCTATTGGCACTCAGAAACACTGTTGAAGGAAATTGCCGTGACTGCTGAAAACAGATTTCGTGATAGTGAAATTCGCGCCCCGCGTGGTACGCAACTGAATGCCAAAAGCTGGTTTACCGAAGCGCCACTACGCATGCTAATGAACAACCTTGATCCTGAGGTGGCTGAGAATCCAAAGGAATTAGTAGTTTATGGCGGAATTGGCCGAGCGGCTCGTAACTGGGAATGTTACGACAAAATTGTTGAAAGTCTGAAACAGCTTAATGATGACGAAACGCTGTTGATTCAGTCCGGAAAACCCGTTGGCGTGTTTAAAACTCACAGCAACGCGCCACGAGTGTTGATCGCCAATTCCAATCTGGTGCCACATTGGGCCAATTGGGAGCACTTTAACGAACTGGATGCGAAAGGGCTGGCAATGTACGGTCAGATGACCGCCGGCAGCTGGATTTACATCGGTAGTCAGGGCATCGTACAGGGCACCTATGAGACATTCGTGGAAGCAGGTCGTCAGCATTTTAACGGTAGCCTGAAAGGGCGCTGGGTTCTCACCGCCGGTTTAGGCGGGATGGGCGGTGCGCAGCCACTGGCGGCCACGTTGGCGGGCGCTTGCTCGTTGAATATTGAGTGCCAGCAAAGCCGTATCGATTTTCGTTTAAAAACTCGCTATGTGGATGAGCAAGCGACGGATTTAGATGATGCGTTAGCGCGAATCAAAAAATATACCGCCGCTGGCGAAGCCGTTTCTATTGCTCTGTGCGGTAACGCCGCTGAAATCTTGCCGGAATTGGTACGCCGTGGCGTTCGCCCGGATATGGTGACTGACCAAACTAGCGCCCATGACCCTCTTAATGGCTATTTACCGAAAGGTTGGCGCTGGGAAGAGTACCGTCAGCGTGCGCAAAGCGAACCGACTTTGGTCGTCAATGCGGCTAAAACCTCTATGGCTGAGCACGTTGAAGCCATGCTGGCTTTCCAAAAAATGGGCATTCCGACTTTCGATTACGGCAACAATATACGCCAAATGGCTAAAGACATGGGTGTCAGTAACGCTTTTGATTTCCCAGGCTTTGTTCCTGCTTATATTCGTCCATTATTCTGTCGAGGTATTGGACCATTCCGCTGGGCTGCACTCTCTGGTGAGGCGGACGATATTTATAAAACTGATGCCAAAGTAAAAGAGCTGATTCCAGATGATGAGCATTTACATCGTTGGCTGGATATGGCGCGAGAACGTATTAGTTTTCAAGGATTGCCGGCGCGTATCTGCTGGGTCGGTTTAGGTCAGCGGGCAAAATTAGGATTGGCTTTCAATGAGATGGTTCGCAGTGGCGAACTGTCTGCCCCTATCGTTATTGGCCGCGACCATTTGGATTCCGGCTCGGTCGCCAGTCCGAACCGGGAAACCGAAGCGATGCAGGACGGTTCCGATGCAGTTTCTGACTGGCCGTTACTTAACGCATTACTCAACACCGCCAGCGGCGCGACCTGGGTTTCTCTGCATCACGGCGGCGGCGTTGGCATGGGCTTCTCACAACATTCCGGTATGGTCGTCGTATGCGACGGCAGCGATGAGGCCGCAGAACGTATTGCCAGAGTTCTCCATAACGATCCGGCCACCGGCGTGATGCGTCATGCCGATGCGGGATATGAGATTGCGATCAATTGCGCACAACAACAAGGGCTTAACTTGCCGATGGTTGCCGCCACTCAAGGGAAAAAAGTATGAAAACTCTGACACTGCGTCCGGGCCAGCTGACGCTGGCCGATCTGCGCCATATTTACCAGCAGCCGGTACATATCACTCTGGATGATGGAGCCTATGGGCCAATTCAGAAAAGTGTGGATTGCGTGCAGGCAATTTTGGCCGAGAAACGCACCGCCTACGGTATTAACACCGGTTTTGGATTGCTAGCTTCAACCCGTATTGCGACGGAAGATTTGGAAAACTTACAGCGCTCAATCGTACTTTCTCACGCGGCTGGCGTCGGTGAAGCCAATGATGACGCTATCGTGCGTCTGATTATGGTTTTGAAAGTAAACAGTCTGGCTCGTGGTTTTTCCGGTATTCGTCTGGAAGTGATTCAGGCGCTTATTGCGATGATTAATGCCGAGGTTTATCCCCATATTCCATTAAAAGGTTCCGTCGGCGCTTCCGGCGATTTGGCACCTCTGGCGCATATGAGTTTGCTGCTGTTGGGTGAAGGTAAGGCTCGTCATCAGGGTGAGTGGTTGTCAGCCACCGATGCGCTGGCAAAAGCCGGACTGACACCGCTGACGCTGGCAGCGAAAGAAGGGCTGGCGCTGCTCAATGGGACTCAGGTTTCTACCGCATATGCGCTGCGTGGCTTGTTTGAAACGGAAGATTTGTATGCAGCTGCGACGGTATGTGGCGGTCTGACGGTTGAAGCGGCGTTGGGCTCGCGTAGTCCGTTCGATGCTCGTATTCATGAGGTGCGTGGCCAGAGAGGCCAAATTGACGCCGCCCATGCTTACCGTCACTTGCTCGGCGCAAAGAGCCCGGTTTCTGATTCCCATAAAAACTGTGAAAAAGTGCAGGACCCGTATTCTCTGCGCTGTCAGCCGCAGGTTATGGGCGCGTGCTTGACCCAAATGCGCCAGGCTGCCGAAGTCCTAGCGATTGAATCGAACGCAGTGTCTGATAATCCATTGGTCTTTGCCGAGCAGGGCGACGTGCTGTCTGGCGGTAACTTCCATGCGGAACCGGTGGCGATGGCGGCAGATAATTTGGCGCTGGCGCTCGCCGAGATAGGTTCTTTGTCCGAGCGTCGTATCTCGTTAATGATGGATAAACATATGTCCCAGTTACCGCCGTTCTTGGTGGATAACGGCGGTGTTAACTCCGGCTTTATGATTGCACAGGTGACCGCCGCGGCGTTGACCAGTGAGAATAAAGGGCTGGCTTTCCCATCCAGTGTGGATAGCATCCCGACCTCTGCGAATCAGGAAGACCACGTTTCGATGGCACCGAGAGCCGGTAAACGCCTGTGGGAAATGGCCGAAAACGTGCGCGGGATTCTGGCGGTTGAGTGGTTGGCGGCCTGTCAGGGATTGGATCTACGCAACGGTCTAAAAACGTCTGATACGCTGGAGTCTGCGCGCCATCTGCTCCGAGAACAGGTGGCCTATTATGATAAAGATCGCTTCTTCGCTCCTGATATTGAAGCCGCCAGTCAACTGCTGTCTCAGCGTCATTTAAATGCGTTGATGCCTGCCGGATTGCTTCCAAGCCTTTCATAAAATAATAAAAACAGATTTTATGGGTGATGCTAAATATTGGTATCACCCTCTCTGAACTCCTGCCTGAAAGGGCTAAACATTGCGAGAATGCACCATGAAAAATGATTCATCCACGCTCAAACGCGGGCTTAGCGCGCGGCATATTCGCTTTATGGCGTTAGGTTCGGCCATTGGCACCGGGTTGTTTTATGGTTCGGCAGAGGCGATTCGTCTGGCTGGTCCAGCGGTGTTGCTGGCCTACTTAATTGGTGGCGCAGCCGTTTTCATGGTGATGCGAGCGTTGGGTGAAATGGCGGTACACGATCCGGTGGCGGGCTCTTTTGGGCATTATGCCGGTCGCTATATCGGGCCGTTAGCCGGCTTTCTGACCGGCTGGACCTATACTTTCGAGATGGTCATCGTGGCGCTGGCCGACGTTACCGCGTTTGGCATCTATATGGGGTTATGGTTCCCAGATGCGCCGCAGTGGGTATGGGTGCTCAGCATTATCTTCTTTATCGGCGCGCTGAATTTGTGCAGCGTTAAAGTGTTTGGTGAAATGGAGTTTTGGCTATCATTGCTTAAAGTCACCGCAATTATCGCCATGATCGCCGCAGGTTTGGGCATTATGATGTTTGGTTTTGGTGCTGGACATGAAAGCACTGGGCTCAGTAATTTATGGTCGCATCAGGGTTTTATGCCGAATGGCATCAGTGGAGTGATAGCTTCATTTGCCGTTGTGATGTTTGCCTTTGGTGGTATTGAGATTATTGGGGTAACCGCCAGCGAAGCGAAGAATCCTGAAAAAGTGCTCCCGAAGGCCATCAACACGGTACCGGTGCGCATTTTACTGTTTTACGTTCTGACGTTATTGGTGCTGATGGCGATTTATCCGTGGAATAGCATTGGTCAGAATGGGAGTCCTTTTGTTGAGATTTTCAGCAGTCTGGGTATCAGTTCTGCAGCGAACATCCTTAATTTGGTGGTGATTACTGCTGCAATATCCGCGATCAACAGCGATATTTATGGCGCGGGGCGTATGATGTTTGGTCTGTCTCAGGAAGGATTGGCGCCTAAATGCTTTAGCCGCCTGACGCGTAACGGTGTGCCCTGGATGACGATTTTAGTGATGTCGGTGGCTTTGTTATGCGGTGTGGTTCTCAACTATCTGATTCCGAAGAATGTATTTCTGATTATTGCCTCTATCGCCACTTTTGCTACCGTGTGGGTATGGCTGATGATTCTGATTTCGCAAGTAGCTATGCGCCGCTCCATGAGTAAGGAAAGTGCCTCTCGCTTGGCATTCCCGGTACCATTCTGGCCGGTAGCGCCAATGCTGGCCATTCTGTTTATGGGCTTTATTATTATGGTGTTGGGCTATTTCCCGGATACTCGGATTGCGATGTATGTAGGATTAGGCTGGATCATATTAATGACGCTGGCATGGTGGATTTGGGCGCGAAAAGCGTCGGCAACACCGGTTGATCTGACGGAGCGTAGCGAGTCTTAAACGACCGTGAGAAAATGAATGAACGGGCTGCCTAGTGCAGCCTGTTTTACTTCACGACTTCACGACTTCACTTTCGTTCTAACTCTCTTTTGATTTCCCCATTGTTGACGCATTAATTTTCGCTGCCAGCTGATGAGTTAACTTCGTCAACTCGGTATTTTGGCGCAATAATTCCAGCATTTGTTCGGCCATGGTCGCGGCCATTTTCTGTCGTTCTTCATTGGCGATAGCCAGCGCTTCCCGGTGCTGTGCGTCAGCTTCGGCATTGGCTTTATCACGTTCGGCCTGACGAGTTTGAGCCAACAGGATAAGCGGCGCAGCGTAGGCTGCCTGTAAGCTGAACGCGAGATTCAGCAAGATAAAGGGATAGATATCAAATTTGGTGAAACCCAGAACATTGGCACCGATCCACAGAACAACAATCAGCGTTTGTGCTCCCAGAAATAGCGGAGTGCCAAAAAATCGGGCGAAAGCCTCAGCTTTTAGCGCAAACCAGCCGTTGCCAAAGGGGCCGGACAGATGCTCGTGAGTGCGGTGGAAACGAAGATAATCACGACGCGAACCGCTACCTGATTGAGTCGTTGGCTCAGTTTGAGAGCTATTCATATGTTTTATCCATATCGTGAATTGGGAGATTCAATTTTAACTAGGGTCTTTATTTACCTTAGTGGAAAATAGTGCAGGTTGTTTTAGCTGCTCAATCAATCGCTTATTTATTCAACGTTAACTTCTGTTCTAGCCGAATGGAATCCGGTTAAGATACTGGGATTACCGAATGGTGATAAACTCAAAGTTATATTGATTCCTAATACAGGTCGGGAGTAACGGCGCATGCCTACCAGAGCTATTACGCGGTGGATTAAACGAATTGTACTGGTAGTGGTGGTGATTGCCGTTACCCTGTTGGCCGTGCGAATTTACGATACGCAAAGAGGCCCTAAACTTGAGCTTTGGCATACCTTTGTTCCCCATGAAATGCGCGCGGCAGAAATAGATAAAGCCAACTGGGCGGATTATCTTAAAGCAGAAGACAATGTTTTTGCCGAAGTTAAAGCTAATGTGACGGATAAACTGGAACCCAGAGTTGAGGTGCCGTTAAACCGTTACTATTCCGGCAGCCCTATTTATTCCCCGCATTTTGCCAATGACTGGAACCGTTCTTATATATTGAAGCCGGAAGGCACGCCGAAAGGGGCGGTGGTTTTATTACATGGTTTAACCGATACGCCATACAGCCTGCGTCATATTGCCGAAAATTATCGTCAACGCGGCTACGTGGCTATCGGTATTCGTTTGCCGGCTCATGGTTCTGTACCTGCGGCGCTGACGGATGTGGATTGGCAGGATTGGATGGCCGCTACCCGTTTGGCGGTTCGTGAAGCCAAGATATTGAGCGGAAAAGATTTGCCGCTGCATGTTGTAGGCTTTTCCAACGGCGGTGCGCTGGCGATGAAGTATGCGCTGGATTCTCTGGACGATCCGCAGTTAGCGAAACCTGAACGAGTGATCCTGATTTCGCCGATGATTGGCGTCACCAGTTTTGCCCGCTTTGCCGGTATCGCTGGCTGGCCAGCTATTTTCCCTGCGTTTGCTAAAGCGTCCTGGTTGGGCATAGTGCCGGAGTTTAATCCATTTAAATACAATTCGTTCCCGGTTAATGCGGCTCGACAATCCTACCTGTTGACGGCGGCGCTGCAGCAGCAGATTTCCCGCGATGCACGAGATAACAAACTAGAAAACCTGCCGCCGATTCTCACCTTCCAGTCGCTGATGGATTCCACCGTGAGTACCCGCGCAGTGGTTACCGCGTTGTACAATCACCTGCCAAAAAATGGCAGCGAAGTGGTGCTGTTTGATTTAAACCGTGCCGCTAGCTTTGGCCCGTTATTACGCACATCGTCTTACACCGCGTTGGCTCGTTTGCTGCCGCCGCCGCCGCGTAACTACAACACCACGGTCATTACCAATGTGTCACCGGAAAGTAACGACACTTTGGCGATAACCACTCTGGCCGGTGAAACTAAGGAAACGTCAGTACCGACCGGATTGATTTATCCGCCGGACATTTTCTCGCTGTCTCACGTGGCTTTGCCTTTCCCAATGAGCGATTCGCTGTATGGCCGCTATCCGGAACCTCGGGATCAGTACGGTATCAGCTTGGGCACCTTTGCAGCGCGCGGGGAGCGAGCGGTGTTGGTGGTGGGATTAGACTCTCTGATGCGTATTTCTTCTAATCCGTTCTATCCGTATATGCTGGAACGCATCGATGCCAAAATAGACGCACCGACTAAGTGACTAAGTGACTAAGTAAGGTAAGCGCAGAAAGCCTCCATTTCCTGGGGGCTTTTTATTTGAGCTAAAATTGCTTGCGATTACATCGTGCACTATATATATTGAAGGCATAATTTTTGAATTGGACGCCTGACGTTGAAGAACCCGTTACTGCTTGACCAGCAAATGTGCTTTGCTCTGTATTCCGCCAATCTGGCGTTGCATAAAGTTTATCGTAAGCTGCTGGGGAAGCTGGGTCTGACCTATCCGCAATACTTGGTGATGTTGGTGCTGTGGGAAAGGGATGAAGTGACGGTATCGGATATTGGACAACGGCTGTTTTTGGATTCTGCGACTCTTACGCCATTGTTAAAACGCATGGAAAACGCCGGGCTGCTGATCCGCACCCGCGCATCCAATGATGAGCGGCAGGTGATCATCCGTTTGACCGAGCAAGGCCGTGCGTTGCGCGAACAGGCTCAGGGTATTCCAGAAGCGGTGATGTGCGCCACAGACTGTGATCTTGAAAAGTTAGTAGATATAAAACAACAGCTCGAGTCATTGCGAGCGAAGTTGTTACAGGAAGTCTGATTTCCATAGATGAGAGCCACAATGGCATGGCTCCAATCTGTTCTACACTTATTATTGTAAAACCATTTAAGTAGTGTGCGATTTAATCGTAACGTATTTAAATGTTATTTCTTGAAACATAAACAAGGCCAATAAGTACCTAAAAAGGAAAATATTATGTCTATTGAGAAAGTTGTTTATCGTGCAAAAGCTAAAGCTACCGGTGGTCGTGATGGCCGTGCGACCTCTTCTGACGGCGTACTGGATGTTAAGCTGGGTGTGCCAAAGGAAATGGGTGGCGCTGGCGGTGAAGTCACCAACCCAGAGCAACTGTTTGCTGCTGGTTATTCTGCTTGCTTCCTTGGCGCGCTGAAGTTTGTCGCCGCTCAGGATAAAGTGAAAATTCCTGATGATGCACAAATCGAAGGAACCGTCGGTATCGGCGCTATTCCTACTGGTTTCGGCATTGAAGTCCAGTTGGATATTAGCCTGCCGGGCGTTGAGCGCAGCGTAGCGGAAGCGTTGGTGGAAAAAGCCCACATTGTCTGCCCTTACTCTAACGCGACTCGCGGCAATATCGACGTGACGCTGAACCTGAAGTAATAGAATCGTCTGTATTTTATACACCCATAAAGGGCGGAATGTCCTTTATGGGTGATTTATCTATTTCCCTCTTTTATGTACCCTTTTTCTCGCCATTCCTCTGTTTTTCCTGATTTTCTCGCTATAACTTTGTTCCGACGCATGTCTGCTCGCGTGATAATCCATAAGATATTTATTGCTGGTGAAATCAATAGCGTGCTTATCACCTGTAAACTGAACCAGCAGTGATGATTACTGTCTGAGACATTCAAGTTGTAAATAGTTTGCTCCCGGGATCCCATTTTTTATGGACAGAGTTAAGTCTTTATCGCAGCAAAACATTTCTTTGTTGTTGGCGATCTATATTGGTATTTTCCTGAATATTTCGGTCTTTTACCGTAGATTCGACTCATTTTCCCAAGGTATTCAAGGCATAAAGGTGCTTTCCGCCGTCACTGAGGTGGTGGCCATTATTCTGTTTACCTTCTTTGTGATGCGCCTGATTTCGCTGGGTGGCCGTTTGTTTTACCGCATTACTGCCAGCCTATTAGTACTGATTTCCGTTGCTGCCAGCTATTACATGACGTTCTTCAACGTAGTGATTGGCTACGGCATCGTGGTTTCGGTGATGACGACAGATATCGACCTCTCGAAAGAGGTCATTGGTCTGCATTTCGTGCTATGGATGGTGTTGGTCAGTGCTTTACCGCTGCTGCTGATTTGGAAGAACTCTTTGCGATTAACGTTGCTAGAGCAGTGTCGCACGCCGGGCCAGCGTATTAAGCCATTGTTATTACTGGTCGCCGTGGTGGCTTTGGTGTGGTTGCCTTTACGCTATTTGGATAAGGCACAAAAACTGGATGAACAGCTAAAAACGGTAGATTTACCGAGTTATGGTGGCGTGGTAGCTCACTCTTACTTACCGTCTAACTGGCTGGCAGCCTTGGGTTTATATGCTTACACCCAATATGACGAAAGCCACGATGCAGCGACCTTACTCGATCCCACCAAAGAATTTACCTATGTTGCCCCCGCAGATATCGATCAAACTTATGTCGTCTTTATTATTGGCGAAACGACCCGCTGGGATCATATGGGAATTTTGGGCTATCCGCGTGATACCACGCCGCGCCTGAGTAAAGAGAAGAATCTGGTGGCTTTCAAAGGGACGTCTTGCGATACCTCGACAAAACTTTCTCTGCGCTGCATGTTCGTTCGGGAAGGCGGAGCGGCAAACAATCCGCAGCGTACTTTGAAGGAGCAGAATATTTTCTCCGTGCTGAAATCACTAGGCTTCAGCTCCGAACTGTTCGCGATGCAAAGCGAAGTGTGGTTCTACAACAATGCCAATGCGGATAATTACTCATTCCGCGAAATCATTGCCTCTGAGAAACGCAACGACGGCAAACCGGTGGATGACATGTTGTTAGTGGATGAGCTGAAAGAGTCTCTGGGCCGCTATCCGGATGGAAAACATCTGGTGGTATTACATACCAAAGGTTCTCATTATTTATATTCGCAACGTTATCCCCGCAGTTACGCCCGCTACACGCCGGAATGTATGGGCGTAGACGATTCCTGTACTCGTCAGCAATTGGTCAATGCCTTTGATAATAGCGTGTTATATACGGATACCTTTATTGCTAACGTTATCGATCAGGTGCGAGATAAGAAAGCGTTGGTATTTTACGCCGCCGATCATGGGGAATCCATTGCCGCCAACGCTCATTTCCACGGTACTCCTCGTGAAATGGCCCCAGTAGAGCAATTCCGCGTTCCTCTGATGGTGTGGGCTTCCGATAAATTCCTCGCGGAACCGCAGCACCAACATGCGTTTGAGAATTTACAGGCCCAACAACGCCTGGGAACCCAACATCGTCATGAAGAGCTGTTTGATTCCATATTGGGTTGTCTGGGTTATACCTCGCCAGACGGGGGGATTGCGCAGAAAAATAACTGGTGTCAGGCACCCGAGAAGAAAGTTCGCCACGCTAATTAATCATCCACGCCGGCTAGTTCTGCTATCCGGCGTTAATCCTGTTTCCTTCCGCAGTTGAGCATCGCTTGTTGTATACTCCTCGCCATATTTCCCCCCAATAACTGGAGACCTCCATGACTTATCGCGTGGCGTTTATTGACGATCATGACATTGTGCGATCGGGCTTTGTGCAGCTGTTATCCATGGAGGACGATATCCAGGTGGTTGGGGAATTCAGTTCGGCAGAGCAGGCGCGCGCCGGTTTGCCGGGGTTGAATCCACATATTTGTATTTGTGATATTTCCATGCCCGATCAAAGCGGTTTGGATTTGTTGAATGACATTCCCTCCGGTATCGGCGTGATCATGCTGTCGATGCACGACAGTCCGGCGCTGGTTGAAATGGCGCTAGAACGCGGTGCCAAGGGCTTTTTGTCCAAGCGCTGCAAACCGGATGACCTGATTACGGCGGTTCGCACCGTGGGCGGCGGTGGCGTTTATCTAATGCCGGAAATTGCCCAGCGGTTGGTGCAAGTAGCGGTCGATCCGCTGACACGCCGTGAACGAGAGGTGGCTATTTTACTGGCTCAGGGGATGGAAGTGAGGGAAATTGCCGAATCGTTGGGTTTATCCCCTAAAACCGTACATGTGCATCGGGCGAATCTGTTCGCCAAATTAGGCGTCAGTAATAACGTTGAATTGGCGAAGCGAGTTTTGAATTTATGATGCAGCGCCTGATTACGCTATTAGCGTTGTTTTTTATCTATTTTGCCGCTGCATTTTGTCTGTGGAGCATAGGGACGCTGCTGGTCGAACAGCCGTTACAGGCATTATTGCTCTTCCCCTTCGGGCTGCGTTTAGGCATTTTACTGCAAAGTCCGCGCGGTTACTGGCCGGGAATCTTATTGGCCGACACTTTACTGCTATGGTTGCTGGCAGATCAATTCGATAGTCTGATATTACTGTGGACTGCCTTACCCGTATTGCTGTTTACCACGTTGCTGGCGGTGTTTGCCTCTCCTTGGTTATTGCGTCACCAGCAGAGCGATAGCGAGTGGCAGTGGCCGTTGATGCAAGGTTCGGTGGTTGCCATTGCCGCGTTGATTCAGGCGTTGATATGGCAGCTTTCCACCGGGCAGGGTGCGATGGCGCTACTTTTAGGACTGGCGGGAGGATTTACCATCGCGCCCACCTGTCTGTTGCTGTGGCACTATCTGGCGCGCCAAATCTGGCTGCCACTGGAGCCGGGGCTGATTCACAAGCCAATTAACCTGCGTTTGCGCCATCTGGTTTGGTATTTGCTGCTGTTTGCCCTGAGTATCTGGCTGCAACATCAGGTTAGCGAAGCGGAATTAAGGCGCTTTGCACCATTTTGTCTGGCTATCCCTATTGTCTTTATGTCTTATCGCTATGGCTGGCAGGGGGCGTTAGTGGCGACCTTGCTAAACGGTGTCGCGCTGATGGTTAATGAACCCGCCCAGCTTGATTCTCATCGGGATTTATTGCTTTCTCTGTTGGCGCAAAGTCTGACTGGCTTATTGTTGGGGGCGGGTATTCAACGTCAGCGGGAACTGAATCAGCAACTTTCTGCGCGTCTGAGCGAAAATCGCCGGTTAGCCAGAGACTTAGTGATTGCCGAAGAAAGAACCCGGCGCGAAGTCGCGCGAGAGTTGCACGATGAAGTGGGACAAAGTATTACTGTCATACGCACTCAGGCGACGATCATCCGGCGTTTGACAGATCAGGCACCGGTAGTGAGTTGTTCTGACGTGATTGAGACTCTGGCATTACGGGTTTATGACGGAGTTCATGACGTTCTGAAGCAGCTGTGGCCAGCGGCGCTGAATAATTTGCCGCTTTCTGCGGCGGTGGCGGCGCTGATGCGCGAGCTTATTCCGCAGGATGAATCTGTGGTTGGCGTATTGCAATGGCAACTGAGCGATGGGCAATTGGATGAAACCCTGAAAATCACCTTGTATCGCATCTGTCAGGAAGGCGTGACGAACGCTTATCGCCACGGCGAAGCTAGTCGTATTGAGGTT
This sequence comes from Yersinia nurmii, assembly GCF_001112925.1. Classification (GTDB taxonomy): domain Bacteria; phylum Pseudomonadota; class Gammaproteobacteria; order Enterobacterales; family Enterobacteriaceae; genus Yersinia; species Yersinia nurmii. The sequence goes on along the minus strand of NZ_CPYD01000003.1, from coordinate 199,144 downwards.
GATGCTCGACAGGTTAAGCAGCAGGTACATCTGACTATTCGCGATAACGGAAAAGGGGTCGATCTGGAGAAGTTCACGCCTGGCTACGGTTTACGTGGGATGCAGGAGCGGGTTAGCGCGCTAGGCGGGCACTTCAAATTACAGGTGGATAACGGCACCTGTTTGAGTGTGATCCTGCCCACAGTTCCTTTGCTAACTAAGCAAAACTAGGAAATACTCTCGGTGCCGGTGGGAAAGTACCCCGTTTCTTTCCTACGCGCGCGCGTCATGATGACCACACTTTTATTAATGTCTGAGGTTCAACATGTGGTCTTTCTTTAAAAGCCGCGATAACGTGCCGCCGGTAACGGATCAAAAAGAAATTGATGCGACCTACAAATATTGGCGTATTCAGTTGATGTGGACGATGTACATTGGCTATGCCGCCTTTTACTTCACTCGCAAAAGTTTCAACTTCATCATGCCAGCAATGCTCAGCGATTTAGGCCTGACCATGTCTGACGTCGGCATTTTAGGCACGCTGTTTTATATTACCTACGGCTGCTCCAAATTTATTTCCGGCATGATCAGTGACCGCTCCAACCCGCGCTACTTTATGGGTATCGGTCTGATTATGACGGGGATAATTAATATCCTATTTGGTATGAGTTCTTCCCTGTTGGTATTTGGTGCGCTATGGATTTTAAACGCCTTCTTCCAAGGCTGGGGCTGGCCGCCGTGTTCCAAAATTCTGACTAGCTGGTACTCCCGCTCTGAGCGCGGCGGCTGGTGGGCAATCTGGAATACCTCCCATAACTTTGGTGGTGCTTTAATCCCACTACTGGTGGGCGGTATTTCTCTGCATTTCAGCTGGCGTTACGGCATGATCATTCCCGGTATTATTGGTGTAGTGATTGGTTTGCTGATGTGCTGGCGTCTACGTGATAAGCCAAGCACCATGGGGCTGCCGAGCGTCGGTAAATGGCGTAATGACGCCATGGAACTGGTACAGGAATCTGAAGGTCTGGGTTTGACCAACAAAGAAATCGTGAAACGCTATGTATTGACGAACAAATACATCTGGTTGCTGGCGGTATCTTATGTGCTGGTTTACATCGTGCGTACCGCGATTAATGACTGGGGCAACTTGTATCTGACGCAGGAAAAAGGCTACTCCCTGATGACCGCAAACTCGGCGATTTCATTGTTTGAAGTCGGCGGTTTTATCGGTTCTCTGGTCGCTGGTTGGGGTTCTGATAAATGGTTCCGTGGTAACCGTGGTCCAATGAACCTGATTTTTTCTATCGGTATCTTCCTGTCCGTGGCGTCCCTGTGGATTATGCCGGGCATCAGCTATGTGCTTCAGGCCGGCTGCTTCTTCGCGATTGGCTTCTTCATTTTCGGGCCACAGATGCTAATCGGTATGGCGGCGGCAGAATGCTCCCATAAAGACGCTGCTGGTGCGGCTACCGGGTTTGTTGGCCTGTTTGCCTATCTGGGAGCCGCATTGTCTGGCTATCCAATTGCACGCATCATGGAAGTGTGGCACTGGAACGGCTTCTTCATGGTTATCTCTATTGCCGCCTGTATGTCCGCGTTGTTCCTGTTGCCATTCCTACGTGCACAGTCACCGCGTCAGGTTGAAGCCAACGCCTGATCAAAGAGGTAGAAAGGGGGGGTAAGTCACTTTTTAGTCAGCGACGGTGGTTTTATCAACACTTGGCGCAGGGTTGTTAAAAAGTGATTGACGCCCCAGGAGCGTAGCAGTAAGATGCGCCCCGATTCGGCGAGTAGCGCAGCTTGGTAGCGCAACTGGTTTGGGACCAGTGGGTCGGAGGTTCGAATCCTCTCTCGCCGACCACATTTAAGAACCCTGGCTTTTTAGCCGGGGTTTTTTCGTTTATAGCCCTCAATATTATCAAGACTCCAAGACTCCAAGACTCCAAGACTCCAAGACTCCAAGACTCCAAGACTCCAAGACTCCAAGACTCCAGCCTTCTTTCTACGATAAATTTTCCGTCTGTTCCCGTGCGATTGTAAGTATCCCTGCAAAACAAACCATTCACTTTTAAAGCTCTCCCGACATACTGAATATGTCTTTTAAGGAGATCACCTACGAAAAGCCCGACCCATTGGGAAGCCTCTGATATCAAAAAGATGAAAGATCTTAGGGACAAAAACCGTCGTCTGAAGCAGATGTTTGTTGCCCTGAGTCTGGAATGCCGGGTGCTATTCCCGCGACGGCTTTAAAAAGCTTTTTCAGGTGCTTCGTCAGCAGGGGCACGTTTGGAACCACAAGCGCTTACACCGGATTGACTGTTTGCATCTACAGGTGCGTCATCCACCACAGCTGGCTGCGCCTGAAGCGTTAAATCAGAGCTGGTCTATCGGTTTTATGCGTAGCGCAAGCTGGGATACTCACAATTCGGGTCTGATCCAAGGTGGTTTAGGGATGAAGAAAACGTTTAGACCTTGAGGGAAGGCTATTTTCATTCTCCTGAAGCGCGGAGTGATTTATGGCGGTGCAAAGACATATTTTTATGCGGCCAATGCGTGGTGATTACAGCGGTCCACCCTGACGCACTATTTTGGTGCTTTACATTGGTGCGCGAAGGCTAGACGCCCTACGATCTCAAATCTCATTTTGATGGAACGGATCTTATTCATTTCACGAGCCAGCCGGTAAAGATGAATTAACCTTGTATGAAGTGAGTTTGAATATTACCTATTTATGGGTATGAGGCAGCATTTCATCCTGCTTTGCTGTGAGATCACAAAAATAATTGGGCAGATTTTCATCATTTAGCAACAAAGTTTTTCTGATTATCTCTGGATGTTACCACTGGTGTATGAATTCTACCCAGTGGATAACACTGACTAATTAGTAGTAGCATAATTTTTAATGCTAATTATGTTAACGAAAAGTTTTTTTTATGTTTGCTCGCTGTTTCTCATACTCTGTATAAAACCCCATCAGCCATATTGACGTTGCTGTTAACTGTTGCCAAATTGGTACCCTCAGGGGTAGTTAGCGAGAGAAGTTTTGAGGTTTTAACCTCTTCAAACCGACCGCCTGAATAGGTTTCTATTCGGCATCTCATTCCACCATTCCTGCGGCCATCAGGCCAAAACAGCACAGACCGCGGACTAAAAAATTATAGGGTCTGGCTGTACACACAACACACATCACCACAATGGAGCACAAGCGATGACGATTTCCTTGGGAAAAGCAGGGATAGTAAAATTCGGTATTGGGCTGGTTGCGCTGGCTGTTTCTGCCGGTATTCAGGCAAAAACACTGGTGTATTGCTCAGAAGGCTCGCCGGAAGGCTTTAACCCGCAGTTGTTCACCTCTGGCACCACTTACGATGCCAGCTCTCGTGCCATCTATAACCGTTTAGTTGAGTTCAAGATTGGTACAACCGAAATTCAGCCGGCGCTGGCTGAGAAATGGGAAGTCAGCGAAGACGGCAAAACTTACACTTTCCATCTGCGTAAAGACGTGAAGTGGCAGGACAGCAAAGATTTCAAACCTACCCGCACTTTCAACGCAGATGATGTGATCTACACCTTTATGCGTCAGAAAGACGCTAACCATCCTTACCATAAAGTCTCTGGCGGCAGCTATGAGTACTTCCAGGGGATGGGGATGGGGGAGTTAATCAGCAATATTGAGAAAGTGGACGATCATACCGTTCGCTTCGTGCTGACTCGTCCGGAATCGCCTTTCCTGGCCGATCTGGGAATGGACTTCGCTTCGATCCTGTCTGCTGAATACGCGGATAACATGATGAAAGCCGGTACGCCGGAGAAAGTCGATCTGAACCCAATTGGCACTGGTCCGTTCCAGCTACAGCAGTATCAAAAAGACTCACGCATTTTGTATAAAGCCTTCGACGGTTATTGGGGCACTAAACCAAAAATCGATCGTTTAGTCTTCTCTATTACGCCAGATGCCTCTGTGCGTTACGCCAAAATGCAGAAAAACGAATGCCAGGTCATGCCGTACCCGAATCCGGCTGACATTGCCCGCATGAAAGAAGACAAATCAATCAATCTGATGGAGCAGGCTGGCCTGAACGTGGGTTACCTGTCCTTTAACGTAGAGAAAAAACCGCTGGATAACGTCAAGGTTCGTCAGGCGCTGACTATGGCCGTGAACAAGGACGCGATCATCAAAGCCGTTTATCAGGGGGCTGGTCAACCGGCTAAAAACCTGATCCCACCAACAATGTGGGGCTACAACGATGAAATCAAAGATTACGCCTATGACCCAGCAAAAGCGAAAGAGTTGCTGAAAGAAGCGGGTCTGCCAGACGGTTTCTCTATCGATCTGTGGGCGATGCCGGTACAGCGTCCGTATAACCCGAATGCTCGTCGTATGGCCGAGATGATCCAGTCTGACTGGGCGAAAGTTGGCGTGAAAGCCAAAATCGTTACCTACGAGTGGGGCGAGTATCTGAAGCGCGCCAAAGAAGGTGAACATCAGACCGTGATGATGGGCTGGACTGGGGACAATGGGGATCCGGATAACTTCTTCGCTACGCTGTTTAGCTGTGATGCGGCCAAGCAAGGTTCAAACTACTCCAAATGGTGTTACAAGCCGTTTGAAGACGTGATCCAGCCTGCGCGCGCCGAATCCGATCAGGCTAAACGTGCCGAACTTTACAAACAGGCTCAGGTGATTATGCACGATCAGGCTCCGGCGCTGATTGTGGCTCACTCCACCGTGTACGAACCTGTGCGTAAAGAAGTGAAAAACTATATCGTCGATCCACTGGGTGGCCACTACTTCCAGCAAGTGGATATCGATAAATAACCTGTCAATGCGGTTTATGAATGAGGGCGCTACGGTGCCCTCGTTTGTCTGGCATTCCAGATAGTTAAGACATCGTTTCAGATGTGAGCCTTAAACCCATCCCTGAGAGCAGAGCCTGTGCGGATGGCTCCGGGGCCGGGTTTTTAATAAGCCTGACGGCCTATGAGCTGTTGGGCACTTTACACAGAGAGCTCGGGATATGTTTCAGTTCATACTCCGACGTTTGGGATTAGTGATCCCAACGTTTATCGGCATCACATTGCTGACCTTTGCTTTTGTCCATATGATCCCCGGCGATCCGGTGACCATCATGGCTGGGGAGCGCGGTATATCCGCAGAACGTCATGCGCAAATCATGGCAGAAATGGGGCTGGACAAGCCTCTCTATCAACAATACTTCCATTACGTTAACGGCGTGTTGCACGGTGATTTGGGGATTTCCCTTAAAAGCCGTATTTCCGTATGGGAAGAATTCGTGCCACGCTTTAAAGCCACGCTGGAACTGGGGTTGTGCGCGATGCTATTTGCCATCAGCGTCGGGATTCCGGTTGGCGTTTTGGCCGCAGTCAAACGGGGTTCAATATTCGATCATACCGCCGTGGGGATTTCTCTAACGGGTTACTCGATGCCGATTTTTTGGTGGGGCATCATGCTGATTATGCTGGTTTCGGTGCAGCTCAATCTGACGCCGGTATCCGGGCGAGTCAGCGATACTATTTTCCTCGACGACAGTCATCCTCTCACCGGTTTTATGCTGATAGATACCCTGATTTGGGGTGAAGAAGGCGATTTCAAAGACGCTGTGATGCATATGATCCTACCTGCCATCGTGCTGGGCACTATTCCGTTGGCGGTTATCGTTCGAATGACCCGCTCATCCATGCTGGAAGTGCTGGGGGAAGATTACATTCGTACCGCGCGTGCCAAGGGATTGAGCCGGATGCGTGTGATTGTGGTACATGCCCTGCGTAACGCTTTGCTGCCGGTTGTCACCGTAATTGGCTTACAGGTTGGCACCATGCTGGCTGGAGCGATTCTGACCGAAACCATTTTCTCCTGGCCGGGGCTGGGGCGTTGGCTGATGGATGCGTTGCAACGCCGCGATTATCCGGTGGTGCAGGGCGGTGTATTGCTGGTCGCGATCATGATTATTGTTGTTAACCTGCTGGTAGACGTGCTCTACGGCGTGGTTAACCCGCGTATTCGCCATAAGAAATAAGGGGCGCAGAATGTCTCAACTTACCGAGTCAGCAGTAAAAAGTGCGCCGAAGCCAATGACCCCGATGCAGGAGTTTTGGCACTATTTCAAGCGCAACAAAGGGGCCGTTGCTGGCCTGTTCTATATTATTATCATGCTGGTGGTCGCGATTGGCGCTGGCTGGCTGGCTCCGCATCTGCCGGCAGAACAGTTTCGCGATGCCTTGCTGAAACCGCCGGTGTGGCAGGACGGTGGCAGCTGGAAATTCATTCTTGGCACCGATGACGTAGGGCGTGATGTGCTATCTCGCCTGATGTATGGCGCGCGTTTATCCCTGTTGGTTGGCTGCCTGGTTGTTACGCTATCGCTGGTGATGGGCGTGATTTTAGGTTTGTTAGCGGGCTATTTTGGCGGCGTAGTTGACGCTATTATCATGCGTCTCGTCGATATCATGCTGGCACTGCCGAGCCTGTTGCTGGCTTTGGTGTTGGTTGCGGTATTTGGGCCGTCAATCGTGAATGCTTCTCTGGCGCTGACTTTTGTGGCATTGCCGCACTATGTGCGTTTGACTCGCGCGGCAGTGCTGGTGGAGGTCAACCGCGACTATGTGACCGCCTCTCGCGTTGCCGGTGCTGGCGCATTGCGTCAGATGTTTATCAATATCTTGCCAAATTGCCTGGCACCTTTGATCGTACAAGCCTCTCTCGGTTTCTCTAATGCCATTCTGGATATGGCAGCACTCGGCTTTCTGGGCATGGGCGCGCAACCACCAACGCCGGAGTGGGGCACCATGCTCTCCGATGTGTTGCAGTTCGCGCAGAGTGCCTGGTGGGTGGTGACCTTCCCCGGCGTGGCAATTCTGCTGACGGTTCTGGCATTTAACCTGATGGGGGACGGCCTGCGTGATGCTCTCGACCCCAAACTCAAGCAGTAGAGGTAGAGAGAGATGGCACTTTTAAAAGTAGATAAATTGTCGGTGCATTTTGGTGATGAAAAAGCGCCGTTTAAAGCCGTAGACCGTATCAGCTATAGCATTGAGCAAGGTCAGGTTGTGGGTATTGTCGGTGAGTCTGGCTCCGGTAAATCGGTTAGTTCTCTGGCGATTATGGGATTGATTGATTACCCCGGTAAAGTCATGGCCGACAAACTGGAATTTAACGGTCGCGATCTGACGAAAATTTCGGAAAACGAACGCCGCCAACTGGTTGGCTCAGAAGTGGCGATGATTTTCCAAGACCCAATGACCAGCCTGAATCCGTGTTACACCGTGGGCTACCAAATTATGGAAGCGCTGAAGGTGCATCAGGGCGGCAATCGTCGTACTCGTCATCAGCGAGCGGTAGATTTGCTAACGTTGGTGGGTATTCCCGATCCGGCTTCACGTCTGGATGTTTATCCTCATCAGCTTTCCGGCGGGATGAGCCAGCGCGTGATGATCGCTATGGCAATTGCCTGTCGTCCTAAACTGTTGATTGCCGATGAGCCGACTACCGCGCTGGATGTGACGATTCAGGCGCAGATCATCGAACTATTGCTGGAGTTGCAGCAGCAGGAAAATATGGCTCTGTTGCTGATCACTCACGATCTGGCGCTGGTAGCCGAGGCGGCGCACCATATTATTGTGATGTATGCCGGGCAGGTAGTGGAAACCGGTAAAGCCTCGGAAATCTTCCGTGCGCCGCGCCATCCTTACACTCAGGCACTGCTACGTGCGCTGCCGGAATTCGCACAGGATAAAGCACGATTAGCATCACTGCCGGGCGTGGTGCCGGGTAAATATGATCGTCCCGACGGCTGTTTGCTTAATCCTCGTTGCCCATATGCCAACGAACGTTGTCGCAGCGAAGAACCCGAACTGCTCGGCCCGCCGGGACGTCAGGTTAAATGCCATACACCGTTGGATGATGCGGGGAGGCCAACCCTATGAACCACAATGAAACTGAAATGAAGCCAGAATTCCAAGTGACCAAGCCGCTCTTGCAGGCGATGGACCTGAAAAAATACTATCCGGTGAAGAAAGGCTTTTTTGCTCCGGAACGCTTGGTAAAAGCGCTAGACGGTGTCTCTTTCACTTTGGAACGTGGCAAAACGCTGGCGGTAGTTGGTGAGTCTGGCTGTGGTAAATCAACGCTGGGCCGCTTGCTGACCATGATCGAAATACCCACCGGCGGTGAACTGTATTACCAAGGGCAGGATTTGCTGAAGCCGGATGAAAGCGCAGAGAAACTGCGTCGCCAAAAGATTCAGATCGTTTTCCAAAACCCTTATGGATCGCTTAATCCGCGTAAAAAAGTGGGGCAGATTCTCGAAGAGCCTTTGCAAATCAACACGACGTTAAGCCGTCAGGAGCGCCGTGAGAAAACGTTGGCAATGATGGCGAAAGTTGGCCTGAAAACTGAGCATTACGATCGTTATCCTCATATGTTTTCCGGTGGGCAGCGTCAGCGTATTGCGATTGCCAGAGGGTTGATGTTGAATCCGGATGTGGTTATCGCCGATGAGCCGGTTTCTGCTCTGGATGTGTCGGTGCGGGCGCAGGTATTGAACCTGATGATGGATTTACAGCAGGAAATGGGGCTGTCTTATGTCTTTATCTCCCATGATCTGTCGGTGGTTGAACATATTGCGGACGAAGTGATGGTGATGTATCTCGGTCGCTGCGTGGAAAAAGGCAGCAAAGAGGCCATCTTTAATAATCCGCGTCATCCTTATACACAGGCGCTGCTATCGGCTACGCCACGATTGAATCCGGATATGCGCCGGGAACGAATCAAGCTAACTGGCGAGCTACCCAGTCCGATGAATCCGCCTCCGGGCTGTGCGTTTAATGCTCGCTGCCGTCGGGCCTTTGGCACCTGTAGCCAATTACAGCCGCAGCTTAAACAGTATGGCGATCAAATGGTGGCATGTTTTGCTGTCGATCAGGATGAAGCCGAAGCGGCCGGTTAATATGGACTGCGGAAGTTAATAACAACGCCGGTGATGTTACTACCGGCGTTTTTTTTATAACAAAAACAAATAAAGAATCGATATAAGATGAATAATTCTATAAGCGAATGATTTTTATTGTCTGTCGTAAATAAACATCGGGGGGAGTTGAAGGTATAAATCTATTCACTTCTGGCATATTCACTTGATTGAGATAGTTATTCACTTCAATAGTCTGGTATTGATTAAATAAATCAGTAAATTCATCTTTGATAGCGTAATGCTAATCAGGGAATATAGATTTTTCGTCCCGACGAAATAAAAAAGGGACGTATTATTACGCCCCTTTTAGTTTGTATACCGCATCAGATTTATTGCGGGTATGGCACCCAATCCCCGCCGTTCAGACGAATATAGCTTTTACCCTGATATTGCATAACAACCGCATTATCATTCTCTGAAACGATGGCGGTTTCTGGTAATCCTTTAACCAGCGTTTGCCAATCTACACTCGGCGCGGTAAATATTTTGCCGTCTACGATGCGAGAAACCAGCTCTGAAATGGCCAGATAGCTGCTTGGCGCTTTGATTTCCAGCGGGCTAGCGGGCTGTGGCGCTGCCATACCGATCAGCTTCACGCCAACCGGAATGTGGGTAATGCTCGGGCTTGGGATATCACGCAGACCGGACATCTGCATTTTATCTCCGGTCAGCGCTGCACCGTGCTCAGGAACCATAACGACCATGACCTTACGGCCAGATTTTTCTAACTCATTCAGGAAGCTATCTAGCTGATCGAACAAGGTTTGTGCTCTGGTTTTGTAATCGGCGGTTTTACTTGTTCCAGTAAAACGGTTGCCATCGTGTAGCGGCACAATATTGACGAAAGTAGCGCTACGCGCATTTCCTGCCTCGTTCTTTTGCTGCTCCAGCCAGCGGTTCATTAGTTCTAAAGCGTTGTAAACCGGCTCATTATCGAAGGAAATCAACTGGTTGCTGATACCCTTTTGAGACATCAGCGGCGCGCGCATATTGGCATCTTCTCTCAGATTTTGCAGATAGTTGCCGAATACGCCGGAGTGATCCATAACCAATTGAGAACTGAAACCCAATTTAGCTAAATTATCAAATAGATAGCACTGCTGCTCGGCTGGTTGATACAGGTCGTGATGGGATTCCTGACCGCAACTGGCGCGCAACAAGCGAATGGATGCTGGGCCGCTATAGGCGGTGGCCGAGTTGAAGTTCTGGAACACTAAATCGAACTTGCTCCACAGCGGATGTTTTTCTAGCTGAATGGCCTCTATATCTGACCAAGAGAGAGAACAGATATTAATCACTAGTAAATCAAACGGTTGAGCGTCTGCTGGCAGTGTGGTCGGGAATTGAGTGACGCGACCTTTTTCCTGTTCGTAGAAACTGTTTAAGTACGCCGTCAGGTTTGCGCTGGTTGGCGGCGCATTAGCTGCGGGCTGCGCGCTGGTCGTGGCACCCGACGCATTGGTATTACTCGTGGACGCCGTGGTCTCAGCGGCTGTTGTGGTACTCGGCAGCAGCGAAAACGCAGGGCCAGCGATGGTCAGCACGTTTAGCCAGATCATTGCCGCTACGATAAATACGGTGACGCGAATCCACTGGGAAATGAACAGATAGCCAACCAGCATCACGAAGGCTGCGCCGACCATGCGCCAGTTGATGAAGCGTTCAACTAACTCGATGAAATAACGCAAACTAAACCCGGCAACCTGCGAGCCATGGCTGAGAACACTATTGATGCCCGGCAGCCAAGTATCGTAGTAGAAAAGCCCCAGACCGATAGGAATACCGATCCAATGACGCAAACGATGTAGCCGTTCAGAAGGAATAGGGAAAACCAGATAAGCGACGAATACCAAGTTGGCTAATGGATGAAAGTTAAGGTAGCCAAACCAGAGTAGGGCCAATTTCAGCAGAAAATAGTAGTTCCAGCCGCCCAGGCCACGCCAATAACGCCATGGCGCCTGCGATTCTTGCGCATTTTTTTTCAGGTTCATGGTTATTTCTTAATATGTGAGGAAGAGCCGTCACGCAACCAGATCCCTTCTGATTTCAGATAGCGTGCTGAGAGAAAAAGGTGTTGTTTCTTTGCCCACCATGCGGGCAGGCGACCGCGAGCAAAATAACCCAGTGGGAAAAAGACGATGGCTGCCAGTAAGATAACCTGAAAAATATCGCTGAGATTCATTAAACGTTCTCCTTGCGGCTACCCAGATTCAGCGTCAAGGCTACGGGGGTTCTGCGCGCTGACGGTGCTAATTTCTGCTGAGTTTTGTTCAGTTTATGGATTTTATTTTCTCCGACGCTTTGTAAATAGTCTGGATTGTTCATCTTATTGATTTCAGAAATGACTTCCTGATCCTGATACCACACCAGCTGATTACTGAAAGTTTCATTCACCGGAAGGTGGAAAATAAAGTTCAGGGCGGTATCCAGATCATTGATTCTGCACGTGGATAAGAATACGACCAACCGATCGCCAGCCAACGTGACGATGTCGCCAAAGCGACGCATGTGGCACAGAGTTAGCGCCTGACGCGCCGATAAACCTGGAACCGGACGTAATGCTACGAGCACGCCTTTGCCGTCTTCTGGCAGTAAGGTGTTATTCATCAAGGCTAGCACCGACTGGCAGAATTGCTCAGGTGGTAGATAGCCCTTTAGCTGCAATGGGCGTAGAGAAGCCAGTAAATTATTAATATCTTCAGGTACATGACGAGAAAAACGCTGGCCCTGAATACCTTCGATCATGGTCAGAAAGCGGGATAGTGGCGCGACATGTGGCACAATGAGATTGACGCCGCAGGCGAGTAACAGACGTTCATCGCTATAACGCAGGCTGGAATCCATTTCCCGCACCACTATTTTTAACGCATTGCCACGGTGGCGGCGCAGGCTGTGTATCTGGTGTGCCAGCTCATCTATTTGATCGCTTTGGTGAAGCGAAAAAATCAGCGTTGCGGCGTGAGCATTAAAGGCTTTCTCAGACAATAAAAGATTATTTTCAAATAGTTGCCAGTTGGTAGAGAGCGGCGGAGCGCCTTCCAGCACGCTGGCTTCAGCCAAATAGATATATTCGTCGTTACGAGATTGCGCCAATGACTGCTGTTCTTTCTCTTCCGCCATTTGCCAGCCTTCTGGGCTTGGCTGCAATTTTACCAATTGGTTTGCGGTAACGCCGCTGATGGTACTCCACCAAGAAATCATATATTGGGCGTGATCGTGCTGCCATTGCAGGTTGGCAAGTCCTTGCAATGCTCGATGCTGGTTAACTAATTGCGTTTTGAGTTTACTGACGCCGCTGCCATGACTCAGAATCACTAATGTGGCTTGGTATTTTTCCAGCCAGTCATTTAATTCCTGCACCCAACGCTGAATTTCTTCCGTTGTAAATGTTTGCCATAAGCTGGCATGGGCCAATAAAATAAAAAAACGTCGCTGCGGTCTTAATGAGCGCATCAAATCATTGGCGAGATTTTTAACGGCGGCTTTTTTTCCGGCAGAGTAAATAAAGGGAGTTTTTCCGGCCCGTAACCGACAATATTTCCCAGTAAATTCGAGGGATTTTGGCCTGAGCAAATCAATGCCGAGCGGGTATCTTTGGGCTGGTTTCTAATTATCTGTTGGCAGAATAGATTAGCGTCATTTTCGCGGTCTATATTGATCCAATAGAGACCAGAAGCCTGCACAACGGCTAATTCATCCCAAATTTTATCAATACCTAATGAGAATGTTCTCAACATAGATTTTTATGCTTCTAATTGGGTTGAAGTTCTACAGGTCAATGTAAAAAGAAATGCTATGCTTCAATTGTATCATCGCACCTGACATTAACCAACTTTGTACTAGGATATTAAATTAAGACTTATCTTATTAGGCAAAGTATACTCTAATAATCGAAATACTTAATTACACTAGCCTATTTTTCAAGGGCAGCAGAATGAATACTCCAATAAATCGGTTTTATGTGCATTTATCTCCCGAAGTTCAGGACGATCTACTAGCATTAAGCCGAGCATTCGCATTACCTAAATTAAGTTATATTGATATTGTCCGTCAGGAACGTATGGCGCAAATGATGGCGCGATGGCCATTATTAGCCGAACTGGCGCAAACCTTGAGGAGCAAATAGCTTATGCCAGTGATTGCGGTGCAAGGGCTAAGAGGCGGTATTGGTGCGACATCCATTACGGCTGCACTCGCTTGGGCATTACAACAGCTTGAGGAATCGGTGCTGGTTATTGATTTCTCGCCTGATAATTTATTACGTCTCCATTTTAATATGCCTTACGAGCAGGCGAACGGCTGGGCGCGGGCGGCAGTGGATGGTAATAGCTGGCAGCAGCAAGCCATGCGTTATATGCCTTTGCTGGATTTCCTGCCTTTTGGCCAGCTCAATATGAATGAGCAGCGCCACCTGTCCGGTTCTTTATCTTCGTTCGATTGGCAGGAAAAGCTGGCCGACCTCAAGGCCGCTGGCGATCACCGCTGGATTTTGCTGGATGTTCCCGCAGGAGATAGCCCGCTCACTCAGCAAGCGCTGGCGTTGGCGGATCATGTGCTAGTGCTGATCGCCGCCGATGCTGCGATTCATGCTCGTTTGCACCAACAGGCGCTGCCGGTTGGCTGTCACTTCCTATTGAGTCAATTCTCTGCCGCTAGCCGCTTACAACAAGATATGCATCAATTGTGGCTACAAAGTTTGCGTAATTTATTGCCGCTATTTATTCATCGTGATGAAGCCGTTGCGGAAGCGTTAGCGGCGAAACAGCCGTTGGGTGAATATGCGCCGCAAAGTTTGGTCGCAGAAGAAATGAATACGCTGGCAAATTGGTGTCTGATTCACGGCGCGGAAAAAAATCTATGAGCCTGTTAATTCGGGGACTTTTTATGCCTCCGGTCTATCAGGGGCTACAGCGCCGATATCACCAATATCTGGACCAAGGCTGCACGATTCTGACCGCTTTTTTGACCACGTTCGCGGTGGCGCTGGGGTGGCTATTTTTGCGTCTTGAATCTCCGAGCTGGCAAAATGTGATTCAGAATCGTCGTTACTGGTTCCCACATATCGCTAATCGCCGTCCACGCTTGGCAGATGCGGTGCGTTATCTGTTGCAAGGCCTATGGCTGGTGTTGACGCGTTCGCCTCAGCCGCGGGAGAAAAAACCGAAGCCCGTCGATACGGCTCCAGGCTGGGTTCACACCAAAAAGCTGAGCTATCGCTCCTGGTTGGGCGCACTGCCGGAAAAGGTCAAAAAAAGTCGCTGGGAACAGGCATTAGTGGCGTGGGTCGGTCGTTTACAGCAACGAACCCGACGCATTCTGTTTATCTCATTGGGCATTTTTGCCGGAATTCTGGCGCTGATTTGTATTTCCCAGCCTTTTGGGTTGATGGCGCAGTTTGTGTTTGTTCTGCTGCTATGGGCGATCGCCATGGTGGTTCGGCGTATTCCAGGGCGTTTACCTACCCTAATGCTGATTGTGCTATCGCTTACCGTTTCCTGCCGTTATCTGTGGTGGCGCTATACCGAAACACTAAATTGGGACGACCCGGTGAGCCTGATCTGCGGTTTACTGCTGTTATTGGCAGAAACCTACGCTTGGGTGGTGTTGATTCTGGGTTACTTCCAGACTATCTGGCCGCTTAATCGCCAGCCGGTACCGATGCCGGAGGATATTTCGACCTGGCCGACTATCGATCTTATGGTGCCGACCTACAACGAAGATCTGGGCGTCGTCAAACCAACGATTTACGCGGCGTTAGGCATAGATTGGCCGAAAGATAAGGTGAATATCTATCTTCTGGATGATGGTAATCGACCGGAGTTTAAAGCCTTTGCCGATCAGGTTGGCGTAAATTATATCGCTCGCCCAACCCACGAGCACGCCAAGGCCGGTAATATCAACCATGCGTTGAAACAGGCTAAAGGCGAGTTTGTGGCGATTTTCGACTGCGACCACGTTCCAACACGCTCTTTCCTACAGCTAACGCTGGGCTGGTTCTACAAAGATCCGAAGCTGGGTATGTTGCAGACGCCGCACCATTTCTTCTCACCGGATCCTTTTGAACGCAACCTCGGACGTTTCCGTCAGACGCCAAACGAAGGCACGCTGTTCTACGGTTTGGTGCAGGACGGGAATGACATGTGGGACGCGACCTTCTTCTGCGGTTCTTGCGCCGTTTTGCGCCGCAGCGCGCTGGATGAGGTGGGCGGCATTGCCGTTGAAACCGTCACTGAAGATGCCCACACCTCATTGCGACTTCACCGTAAGGGCTATACTTCGGCTTATATCCGTATTCCGCAGGCGGCGGGGTTGGCGACCGAAAGCCTCTCGGCGCATATCGGCCAGCGTATTCGTTGGGCGCGAGGCATGGTGCAGATCTTCCGGCTGGATAACCCGTTGTTGGGCAAGGGGCTGAAGTTTGTTCAGCGGTTGTGTTATGCCAACGCCATGTTGCACTTTTTGGCCGGTATTCCACGCCTGATCTTCCTGACCGCACCGCTGGCCTTCTTGCTGATGCATGCGTACATCATTTTTGCGCCGGCGCTGGCGATTGCGTTGTACGTCTTGCCACACATGATTCACGCCAGCCTGACGAACTCTCGCTTGCAGGGCAAATATCGCCACTCGTTCTGGAGCGAAATCTACGAAACCGTATTGGCATGGTATATCGCCCGGCCAACCACGGTCGCGCTGCTGAGTCCGCATAAAGGGAAGTTTAACGTAACGGCCAAAGGCGGTTTGGTAGAAGAGCAACATGTGGATTGGGTTATTACTCGTCCTTATATCGCACTGGTGCTGCTCAATCTAGCGGGATTGATTGCCGGGTTGTGGCGTTTGGGGAATGGACCGACCAACGAAATCATGACGGTGATAATCAGTCTGGTGTGGGTTATTTACAACATGACGATTCTGGGGGGGGCCGTGGCCGTTGCGGTTGAAGCTAAACAGGTTCGTCAGGCACACCGGGTGGAAATTGCTCTGCCAGCGGCGGTTGAGCGGAAAGACGGTCACCTGTTTGCCTGTACTTTGCGTGACTATTCCGACGGTGGCGTAGGGATTGAAATGCGTGATGAAGGGCTATTGCAGGACGGCGAGGCGGTCAATTTGCTGCTGAAACGCGGTCAGCAGGAGTACATTTTCCCGTGCAAGGTCACTCGGGCATTTGGCAGAAAAGTCGGGATGCGTATGGACGACCTGAGCGTGGCTCAGCACATTGACTTTATCCAGTGTACTTTTGCCCGCGCCGATACTTGGGCGCTGTGGCAAGACAGTTTCCCTGAAGATAAGCCTATCGAAAGTCTGCGCGATGTTCTGGCGCTGGGTTTCCGGGGTTATGTTCGTATGGCGAATTACGCGCCACCGCTTATTCGTAATGTACTGGTTGGATTTACCTCTTTGCTTGCGTGGGTAGCGTCATTTGTTCCTCATGGCGTAGGACAGGGCCAGACTCTGCGGAGTCAGGACCAGACAGTGGCTCAACATTGATGATGATATGATGATTAGAAAAATAACCTGGTTTACAGCAATGGCTTTGGGGCTAACGACACTGTCTCATGCCGAAACGACCCCAACCGGTACGGTGTCCGAACAGCCGACGTTGGTCTCTCCCGCGGCTGTCGATCCTTCGTTGGCTGTTACGCCTGCGGATACGGCTATACCGCAGCCCGCACCGGTACGGGATGTGGTGCATCCTTTTGCCAAATTGGCTCCGCCGCCGGGCAATTTCTCCCTAGGGGGAGTTAAGCCGGACGGTCAGTTAGAATTTGGCGTACGTAGCGATGAAGTGGTGACACAGGCAACGTTGAATCTGGAGTTTACCCCGTCACCGTCGCTAACGCCGATCGAATCGCAGCTCAAAGTCTATCTGAACGATGAGCTAATGAACGTGACGGCTATTACCCGCGAACAATTGGGTAAACCGAATCGCATCCAGCTATCGATCGATCCTCGTTACATTACCGACTTCAACCGTCTGCGGCTGGTATTTATCGGGCATTATCCGAATGCCTGTGAAAATCCAGCAAACAGTACGCTGTGGCTGAATATCGGGAAGAATAGCTCGCTGGACTTACGCTATCAGTCACTGCCGCTGAAGAATGATTTGTCTCATTTCCCTGAGCCTTTCTTCGATGCGCGAGATAATCGCCCGCTAACATTGCCAATTGTTTTTGCTGCGCCTCCTGACGTGGCTCAGCAAAAAGCGGCCGCAATTCTGGCCTCTTGGTTTGGTGAACAAGCCCAATGGCGAGGTCAACACTTCCCGGCCGTTTTCAATCAGATCCCCGATCGTCACGGGGTGATTTTTGCGACTAATGACAAACGGCCTGATTTCCTGAAAGACTATCCGGCGGTCAATGCACCAACGGTGGAAATGATCAGTCACCCGAATAATCCTTACGTGAAGCTACTGCTGGTGCTCGGGCGGGATGACAAGGATCTGATTGTGGCGGCAACGGGTATTGCTCAAGGCAATATTCTGTTCCGCGGTCAAAATGTGACCGTAGACAAAGTTGAGCAGTTGGCTCCTCGTGTGCCTTACGATGCGCCAAACTGGGTGCGTACCGAAAGGCCGATGACCTTTGCCGAGCTACAGCAATATCCTGAACAGTTACAAAGCAATGGATTGCTGCCGCCGCCGATCTTGCTTTCCATGAATCTGCCGCCGGATCTGTTCTTGCTGCGCAGTGCCGGTATCGATATGCAGCTGAAATATCGTTATACCGCGCCAATCCTAAAAGACGGTTCACGCCTGAGCGTTAGCCTGAATGATCAGTTCTTTACCGATTATCCGTTAGTGCCTAATCGTCAGGAAAGCACCAAAATTCTGCGTTTACCGTTGATTCAGGGTCTGCAAGACGGCACGCGAGCGGTGACGATCCCTGCGCTGAAATTGGGTATGACCAATCAACTGCGCTTTGATTTCGATTACAGCACGCTTATTGCCAGCAATGCCGGAGGGCGTTGTGAAACCTTCACCACCGGGCTTAACCATGTGGTGATCGACGGAAACTCCACTATCGACTTCTCCGGTTATCGCCACTTTATGGAAATGCCGGATCTGCGTTCATTTGCCAATGCGGGCTTCCCATTCAGCCGTCTGGCCGATTTATCCCAAACCTTGGTTTTGGTACAGCCTAAGCCGCAGCCAGCCCAGGTTACCGCGCTGTTGAATACGGTGGGGAATATCGGTGCGCAGGTCGGTTATCCTGCGGTGGGCATCAGCATTACCGATGATTGGAGCCAGGCGAAGAACAAAGATACCGATATTCTGATGATTGGCTCTATTCCGCCAGAACTACGGGATGATAAGAAAATCAACCTGTTGGTCGATGCGACTCAAAGTTGGGTGAAAATGCCGAATCGCCAGTCGATTGTCGCGGCGGCAACCATCGATCCAATGGATTCTGTGCCTGATAGTAAAACGACTATCAGCTCCGAAGGTGCCATGTCGGCGATTATCGGAGTCCAATCTCCTTATCACGAGCAACGCAGCATCGTCGCATTACTGGCTGATAGCCCGCAGGGTTATGAATTGCTGAACGATGCTTTACTGGATACTGGCAAACGTGCGGCAGTGTTCGGTTCAGTGGCGGTTATTCGTGATTCCGGCGTTAATAGCCTGCGGGTTGGCGATACCTACAGCGTCGGTCATCTGCCGTGGTGGGAACGCATCTGGTACGCCTTATCGACCCATCCAGTGCTGTTGGCGGGGGTTGCAGTGCTGGTTGTCGTGCTGATTGCCATGATGTTGTGGCGGGTCCTGCGCGTAGTGAGCCGCCGTCGTTTATCTCCGGATGAGAGGGACTAGGTTCTATGGTTGTGATGTTTAACCGACTGATATGCAGCCTGTTGCTGTTGGCCTGTAGCGGGGCAACAGCGGCAGAATGTCATTGGCTCGCATGGCAGCAGTTCAAACAACACTATATAAGCCAAGGGGGACGCGTTATTGATGCTAGCGTCCCCGAAATGCTGACCACTTCGGAAGGCCAAAGCTATGCACTATTTTTTGCGCTAGTGGCTAACGATCGCCCGACTTTCAACCTGTTGTTGGACTGGACGGAAAACAATCTGGCGGCGGGAGATTTAACCGCTCGCCTGCCGGCTTGGTCTTGGGGGCAGAAAAAGGACAAAACTTGGGGCGTACTGGATAGCAATTCCGCTTCCGATGCAGATCTGTGGATTGCCTACGATCTGCTGGAAGCCGGGCGGCTGTGGAATAGCCGCCGCTACACGACAATGGGGACTTTGCTATTACAGCGAATTGCCAAAGAAGAGGTGGCGCATATTCCCGGTTTAGGCCGAATACTTTTACCGGGAAAAGTCGGTTTTGTTCACGAAGATACTTGGCGCCTGAATCCCAGCTATCAACCGCCGCAGTTATTGGCGCGGTTTGCCAGTATTAAAAAAAGGCCGTGGCAGGCAATGGAGTCGGTAAATCAGCGACTCTGGCTGCAAACGGCACCGAAAGGATTCTCGCCGGATTGGGTGGTGTGGCACAAAACCAACGGCTGGCAGCCGGATAAGGTCAAACCCAATATCGGCAGCTACGATGCCATTCGGGTTTATCTCTGGGCCGGTATGTTAGCGGACGACAGCCCGCAGAAAGCGGCGTTAATCGAACGTTTTCAGCCGATGGTTGAAGTGACGCAGCAGCAAGGACTTCCACCGGAGAAAACCGATACTGCCAGTGGCAAAACTACTGGCAACGGGCCTGTAGGTTTCTCGGCCGCCCTATTGCCACTGTTAAGCGCTAGCGCAACGGCAAGTGGCTCAGAAATATTGAAAAAACAGACGCAGCGGGTGGAAGAATCTCCTCTCGGATCCGATGCTTATTACAGTTCCGTTTTGACGCTTTATGGTCAGGGGTGGGCACAGAATCGTTATCGTTTTAATCGGCAGGGTGAGCTATTACCCTCTTGGGGCAGTCAATGCGTAACTTCAAATTAAACTGGCTAAGCGTATTTCCTTTTAGTCTGGCGTTATTGCCGCAGGCTAAAGGCGCAGAGGCCGTTGCTCCCGCTCAATTTCTTCTGGAACAGGTTCGTCTGGGGGAAGCGACCCATAAAGATGAACTGGTGCGCCAATCTTTGTATCGCCTAAGCCTGATGGATCCAAATAACCCGGAAGTTGCGGCGGCGGGAATACGTCAGGCACTGCGACAAGGGAACACGGAAGAGGCGAAAAAACAGCTGGATAGGTTGCAACAGCTTGCCCCGAATTCTGATATTTATCGCCAGTCAAAAATGGCGCTGGCGCTTACACAGCCAGAAGTTATGCAGAAATTACAGCAGGCGCGATTGCTTGCCGCCGCTGGTCGCGTTCAGGAAGCGAAAGTCCAATATGATCTGCTGCTGAAAGGTGAGCTGCCAACGCTGGATTTAGCGGTGGAATACTGGCGGCTGGTGGCGCGTTTGCCGGGGCAAGAACCGACTGCGATGAAGCAGTTGCAGCGCTTGGATCAGCAATTCCCCGGTAATATTCCGCTGCGTATGGCGTTAGCCAGAATGCTGTTTAGTCAAAAGCAGGATGATCAGGCCTATGTTTTACTTCAACAAATGGCTGCGGATCCTGCGGGTAACTCACCGGCTGCCGATTTGTGGATGGATCAAATCAAAGCGTTGCCTGTTAGCTCGCAGAGTGTATCTCTGTTAAATCGTTTTCTCGATGTTTTCTCCACCGGTACTGCGAGTGATAAAGCGCGCATTGAATTGGCTCGGCAGGAAAAAATGCTAGCCGATCCTAGCTATCAGGCACGCTTGGCCGGATTATCCCAAGTGGATGGTGGCGAGAGTCGCAATGCCATTCCGGATTTGAAACAGGCGCTTTCTACCGAACCCAATGACGCCGACGTTTTGGGCGCATTAGGTATCGCCTATGCGCGAGCCGGAGATCGGCAAAAGGCCGCTAGTTTGTTTGAACAGGCGCAGAAAGCCGATAAAAATGGACTGAACAGCGCTAAATGGACCAGTCTGATTAAAACCAACAGTTATTGGTTACTCGCGGATGAGGGAGATAAAGCCCTGAAAGCGGGTAACCCGGAGTTGGCACAGCAGAAATATCAGCAGGCGCGCCAGATTGATAGCAGCGACAGCTATGCGGTACTGGGTTTAGCCGACGTGGCCATAGCGCGCCATGATGATAAAACGGCTGAACAGCTTTACCAGCAGGCGTTGCGTTTGGAACCCGGTAACGGCAGTGCGGTGCGCGGTCTGACAAAAATCTACCAGCGGCAGTCTCCGGAAAGTGCGCTGGCTTACCTCAACGGTTTACCGCCGGGGCAACAGGCGAAAATGCGCGACACGCTGAATGGGCTGAAGCTGGATATGCTGAAACAGCAGGCCGAGCAACTTGCGGCACGGCAACAGTGGCATCAGGCGGCGGAAAAATACCGACAGGCTCAGAAAATGGCGCCGGACGATGTCTGGCTGACTTATCGTTTGGCGCAGGCGCTGTATCAAAGCGGGCAGTCGCAGCAGGCTGACAGGGAATTCGCCGGGCTGACGGCACGCAAACCGGCCGATCCCCAGCAGGTTTATGCTTATGCACTATATCTTTCTAGCACCGATCGAGACAATCAGGCACTTAGCCACTTAGCCACTTGGCCACGCTTCCTAAGGGCCAATGGAATGATGATATTCGCGAATTGGATCAACGACTGCAATTCGACAGAGTATTGGAAAATGCCCAACG
The DNA here is from genome assembly GCF_001112925.1 of Yersinia nurmii. Taxonomy (GTDB): domain Bacteria; phylum Pseudomonadota; class Gammaproteobacteria; order Enterobacterales; family Enterobacteriaceae; genus Yersinia; species Yersinia nurmii. The sequence continues at coordinate 177,488 of NZ_CPYD01000003.1, read as the reverse complement.
GCTACGCGCTGGCGGGGATGAACCGTCGGCGATAGCTTTATTACGTCAGCAGCCGCCGAGTACGCGTATTGATATGACGCTGGCGGACTGGGCGCTGGAGCGTAACGACTACGCGCAGGCGCTGGCCGGTTATCGCGGTATTCGCGTTCGTGAACCCAATAATCCAGACGCTCGTTTGGGTGAAATCGAAACGCTGGTGGCTCAGGGGAAAACCGACGATGCGCGCCAGCTTCTGCAAGGCAATTCTCTGGTGGCGAAGGATGCAACGTTGAATACCCAGCGGCGCGTAGCCAATGCCTGGAGCGGTGTGGGCGATCCACAAAAGGCATCGGCCATCTTCCAGCAGCTTAAACCACAGGCTGAGAAAGAAGGCCCATCTCAGGCTAACGCGTTACTGTTCCGTGATTCGGCGCGTCTTTCGCAAAAACTGGGCGATCCACAGTTGGCGCAAGAGGATTATAAGCGCGCCATGGTTGGTAGCGGCATTACGCCAACGCTGCCAGCGGATAACGACAGCTACACGCTCCTTACGCGTAATCAGGCTACGGATGACTGGCTGAAACGCGGTATTCGTTCCGATGCCGCCGATTTGTATCGTCAACAAGATACGCGAGTCACGCTGGATCATGATTATGTTCGTTCCAGCGGAACAGAAGGTATTTCCGATCTGAATGCCCATAACACCATGCTACAGGTGGATACGTCGCTGTCTGACGGTCGGGCGTTCTTCCGCGCTGATACTATTCAAATGGATGCTGGTACTTTCCATGCCAATGAACGCTATAAGGCTGGTACCTGCTATGACGTTGAAAATCCTTGTGTAGCTAACATGCACCAGCGGGCAACCGGTACCAGTATTGCCGCCGGTTGGGAAAACGATCGCTGGGAAACGGATATCGGTACCACTCCGATGGGTTTTGATGTGGTTGATGTGGTCGGTGGCGTCAGCTATAGCAGCGATTGGAACCATATTGGCTGGACAGCAACGGCATCTCGCCGCCCGATTTCCAGTTCATTACTGGCGTTTGCCGGAACAAAAGACCCCAATACCAATGTGACCTGGGGCGGCGTTCGCGCCAACGGCGTCAGTTTGGGTACCAGCTACGATCGTGGCGAAGCGCACGGAGTCTGGAGCGATGTCAGTTACCACTATCTGACGGGTCAGAACGTTGCGGATAACCAACGCCTGCGTTTGATGACCGGCTACTACTACAAGCTGATTAACGAAGATAACCGCCGCCTCTCCGTGGGTCTGAACGGAATGTGGTGGCACTATCAAAAAGATCTCAGCGGCTACACCTTGGGACAAGGAGGCTATTACAGTCCACAAAAATACCTGTCTGTGGCTATTCCGGTGAATTATCGCCAGCGCACGGAAAACTGGTCATGGGAACTGGGTGGCTCGATTTCTCTTTCTCATTCGGCAACCAGCGATGAGCCGCGTTATCCGCTGAAAGGTTTATTGTCGCCAAGCTTGCAGGAAATCAGAGATCGTAACGATACCGAGTTCGGGAGCAGCAGCAGCGGCGTCGGTTATACCCTGCGAGCGCTGATTGAGCGGCGACTCAGTTCTCACTGGACGCTGGGTGCCGGTATTGATATTCAGCAGGCGAAAGACTACACCCCAAGTCATGCACTGGTGTATCTTCGTTACTCAATGGCGGGCTGGCAGGGCGATTTGGATATGCCGCCGCAGCCGTTGGTGCCTTACGCTGATTTTAAATAATCTTTCGGGGCGGTTTAACGGGTTAAAAACTGCTCTAAAAATGATTTTTGCGCTATAAAAAGCAGGATCCTGATAGGAAAACGCCAGAACCCGCGATATTCTTGCCCATCAGTTTGGTCTCGCAAGATAAAATCGGCAGACGATCGAGTATACTCAGACTGAGTTGGCGGTTAGCTTGATGATTAAGCCGCTTTTTTACAGGTTCGATAGGCGGAGAATAAGTTTGCGGGTTAGGCATTCGTTAACGATAAAGCAAATGGCAACGGTGTCCGGTGTGGCGCTGGTGACGATTTGTATCTTTATCGTCATTCAACTGTTCCATTTTGTGCAGCAGCGCAAAGATGACTACGCCAAACAGTTGGAGAGTATCGCGTACTCCATTAAAAACCCCCTTTCTTCCGCCATACTCAGCGTTGATATTCCCGGCGCTAAACGGGTGTTGGATAGCACATTGCCGATTGGGATTTTGAGTCGGGCAGATGTGGTATTGCCTAATGAACTACAGGTATTACACGCTAATTTTAAGCCAGAGCAGCCGGTACCCCATTGGGTTAACCGGGTATTTAATCTGCCGGTGCAAATTACCGTTCCGCTCTATTCATTAGAAAGAGTCCCCGCCAACCCTAAGCCCCTGGCTTATTTGGTGCTACAGGCTGATTCTTACCGCATTTATCAGTTTATTCTTAATACCTTATCCACCATGCTTTCAACCTATCTGTTGTTAGCATTGATTCTTTCCGTTTCAATTACATGGTGTATTAACCGGTTAATCGTGCATCCATTGCGTTCAATGGCTCGTGAACTGGAGAATATCTCTCAGGATCAGGTGTTAGATCATCAGCTTTCCATGCCCGCTCGTCATCTTGATGATGAATTAGGGGTATTGGCGCGAAATTATAATCGTAACCAGCATTTGTTAGCGAAAGCCTATGCGGAAATGAGCCGTATCAGCACCCGCCATCCGGTGACTGAATTGCCGAATCGCAGGCTGTTTTTAGCCATGCTGAATGAGCACATTGATTCCCCCGTTCGACCAGAAAAATTTCACCTCTTGGTTATTGGCATAGAAACGCTGCATGAAGCGTCCGGCGTGATGACGGAACAGCAGCATGAGCAACTGTTGCTGACCATAGTGCAGGAGCTGGAGCAGTGCATTGACCAGAACTGCTTGCTTGGCCATTTGAGTAAAACCGAGTTCGCCGTTATGGCGAAAGAGATATCGCGATCTTTCCCTGCGATGCAGCTTGCCCGGCGTATTATGGCGCAGATTACCGCTCCTCTGACCTTTGAAAACATGCAGTTGCGTCCGAAAGCCAGTATTGGCATCGTGCAATATCTTAATCAGCATGAAAGCGCTGAAGATTTAATGCGTAGTGCTAGCTCTGCCATGGTGGCTGCCCACCATCAGGGTAAAAATCAAATTCTCTATTACGAAGAGCATTTGTCAGAAGAAACGCAAAAGCATCTGACTTACGAAAATGACATTCTTCGAGCCATTGAAAAACGTGATTTTATATTGCACCTGCAGCCGCAGTGGAACATGCGCACTGAAAAAGTCATCGGCGCGGAGGCGCTGCTGCGTTGGAATCAGGCCGATGGTACTTACCTCTCGCCAGTGAATTTTCTTCCGCTGGTGGAAGAAAAAGGCATCATGGTACCGCTGGGGAATTGGGTATTGGAAGAGTCCTGCCGAATACTGGCAGACTGGCAGCGACAGGGCATTAAATTGCCACTGGCGGTGAATATTTCCGGTTTGCAGGTGCAGCATGAGACGTTTCTACCACATCTCAAAACTATCCTCAGTCATTACAAAATTGATGCTAGCCAGTTAATGCTGGAAATTACGGAAACCGCACGTATTCCCGATCTGGATGAGGCACTGCTATTGTTGCGTGAGCTGCATGAACTCGGCGTTTCCATAGCAATGGATGATTTCGGTATGGGTTATTCCAGCCTACATTATCTCAATCGCCTGAAATGCCTGCCCATCGATATGATTAAGATCGATAAAAGTTTCGTCCATACGCTACCGCAGGACGATGCGATGGCACGAATTATCGGCAGTATCTCCAACGTGCTCAAACTACGCGTGATGGCCGAAGGCGTAGAAAATGAAGCTCAGCGTCAATGGCTGCTAGACCACGGTGTTACTAGCGGGCAGGGTTTCCTGTTCTCCCGTCCGGTACCGCGCGAAGAGTTTGAGGCCAGTTTTCTGCCACGTTGATCGGGTTTGTCCGGTCAACGTTTGTTCGCAATATCCCCACCTTTTCCTCTTTATCCTTTCCCTTATCCGGTCTCTCAGACCGGCTCGGCAGCAAAGAATATTTCGCTGCGCTACGTCAGTTACCTTTTCTTGAAGCGTTTCAGTTCTTAGTTTCGTGTTAATGGGACAATTTACGATAATAAATGACTTACATATTGTTATGGGGGTGTTATTTTTCGCGCTAGCGCGGATAGAAAAATGAAGCGTCCCTTTCATTTGCGGAGACCATAACGACACATTGCCGTGCATTCTCCAAAAGGACATTGATATGAAAACCAGCATCTTTAAAAGCCTTTACTTTCAGGTCCTAACGGCAATCACGTTAGGTATCCTGTTAGGCCATTTTTATCCTGACATCGGTGCTCAGATGAAACCTCTGGGCGATGGATTTGTTAAATTAATTAAAATGATTATTGCTCCGGTTATCTTTTGTACCGTCGTGACCGGTATTGCCGGCATGGAAAGTATGAAAGCGGTCGGGCGAACGGGTGCTATTGCTCTACTTTACTTTGAAATTGTTAGTACGATAGCACTGCTGATTGGCCTGGTTATTGTGAACGTGGTGCAGCCTGGGGCAGGGATGAATATCGATCCAGCCTCTTTGGATGCTAAAGCGGTTGCCATGTACGCGGATCAGGCTTCTCAGCAAGGAATCATTCCATTCCTGTTGGATATTATTCCCGGAAGCGTGATTGGTGCCTTTGCCAGCGGTAATATTCTGCAAGTCTTGTTATTTGCTGTACTGTTTGGTTTTGCCTTACATCGTTTAGGCGAAAAAGGTCAGCTTATCTTTAACGTGATTGAAAGCTTCTCCCGCGTAATCTTCGGTATCATCAACATGATTATGCGCTTGGCTCCACTGGGTGCTTTCGGTGCGATGGCGTTTACTATTGGTAAATATGGCGTGGGTACGTTGCTGCAACTGGGTCAGTTGATTGTCTGCTTCTACGTTACCTGTATTTTGTTTGTGGTAGTGGTGCTGGGCTCCATTGCGCGTGCTAACGGCTTCAATATCTTCAAATTTATTCGCTATATCAAAGAAGAATTGCTGATTGTTCTGGGAACCTCTTCCTCAGAATCTGTATTGCCGCGAATGCTGGAGAAAATGGAACGTGCGGGCTGTAAAAAATCCGTAGTGGGTTTGGTTATTCCGACAGGTTATTCATTTAACCTCGATGGGACTTCCATTTACCTCACCATGGCGGCGGTATTTATTGCTCAGGCGACCAATACTCACATGGATATCATGCATCAGGTGACGCTGCTGGTGGTATTGCTGCTGTCCTCGAAAGGCGCGGCTGGCGTGACCGGTAGCGGCTTTATCGTTCTGGCTGCGACTATTTCCGCTGTTGGACATTTACCATTGGCCGGTTTGGCGCTGATTCTGGGGATTGACCGCTTTATGTCCGAGGCGCGGGCGCTGACCAATCTGGTCGGTAACGGCGTAGCGACCATTGTGGTTGCGAAATGGTGTAACCAGTTGGATAACGATCAACTGCAGGCGACATTGTCGAACAAGAGCCCGGCAGGTAAATCAGAAGGGCAGATTTCCTCTTCCTGATTCTTTTCGGTCGCCAGATCAGTCAATCAACCACCGGTAGCTCATCGTTACCGGTGGTTTCTGCATAGTAAATCACTACCATTTTTCGCTCGTATTGCCCGTTGAACATTATTTTTCGCAGTGATGGGTGATATCGGCAAAAGCATGCGGTCTAACAGAATGGTACACTTCCTTTTTCCGCTGTCATAACTGTGATGAGCGTAGTTTTTTATCCAACATAAGCACACGCCGATGGATTTCGTATCATTGGGCTGTTTTGAGCGTGTAATTTCTTTGAAAGTTGGATAGTTTTAAATTGGATAGTTATTAAGTAGGGGTTCACATGCAGGGCACCAGAATTCGTCTTATGGTTGGTGGATTGTTGTTGGCGGCGGCCAGCGGCAATGTGCAGGCTGAAGCACTACAACCCGACCCTGCCTGGCAGCAGGGAAAGTTAGACAACGGGTTTACATGGCAGCTGCTGGCAACGCCGCAGCGCCCAAGCGATAGAGTCGAGATGCGGCTGGTGGTCAATACCGGATCGCTTTCGGAAAGCGCACAGCAGGTTGGTTTTGCCCATCTGTTACCTCGTTTGGCGCTTATTCGGAGCCAGAGTTTTACGCCTGCGCAACTCCAATCGCTGTGGCAGCAAGGAGTCGATAACGAGCGCCCTTTACCACCAGCGATTACTTCTTATGATTTCACGCTATACAGCCTGAGTCTGCCAAACAATCGCCCTGATTTGATTAAAGAGGCTTTTGCCTGGCTATCTGATACCAGCGGTAAGCTGGCCATCAGCGAGCAAACGGTGAATGCCGCGCTGAATCTTCCTAATGATCCCATTGCGACTTTCCCGCAAAATGTACAGGACACTTGGTGGCGCTACCGCCTAAAAGGGTCTTCGCTGCTGGGTCACGATCCTGGGCAGCCGGTAAACCGTCCGGTTGATGCGGAAAAACTGAAGCAATTCTACAAACAGTGGTACACGCCAGATGCCATGACGCTGTATGTCGTGGGCAATGTCGATAGCCGTAGTTTGGTGGCGCAAATCAGTAAAACCTTCTCTTCGTTGGAAAGTAAGCGACAGACCCCGTCTTCTATCGCGATGCTGGCTCCTTTACCGCCTCAGCCGGTGAGCCTGATGAGCGAGCAGGCGACGCAGGATACCTTGTCGCTGATGTGGGATACCCCATGGCATCCGATACAGGACTCTCGGGCGCTTAGCCGCTATTGGCGCAGTGATCTAGCGCGAGAGGCGCTGTTCTGGCATATGCAGCAGGCGTTGGAAAAAAGCAGTCAGAAGAATATGAAGCTGGGCTTTGATTGCCGAGTGCAATATCAGCGTGCTCAGTGTGCGATTCATCTGAATACGCCGACGGAAAATTTGAATTCCGGCATGACGTTTATTGCCAATGAATTAGCTAGTATTCGTACTAATGGGCTGAGTCAGGCTGAATTTGATGGGCTGATGGCGCAGAAAAACGATCAGTTAAGTAAGCTGTTCGCGACTTATGCCCGTACTGATACCGATGTGTTGATGAGTCAGCGCCTGCGTTCTCAGCAGAGCGGTGTGGTGGATATCGCGCCTGAGCAATATCAGAAGCTGCGTCAAACCTTCCTGTCTGGCTTAACGTTAGCCGATCTGAATCAGGAGCTAAAACAACAGCTTTCGCAAGATACCACTTTGGTTCTGGTTCAACCGAAGGGCGAGCCTGAAGTCAGTGTGCAGTCATTGCAGAAAAGTTATAACAGCATTATGACACCGAGTACGCCAATGGCCGCGCCGGAAGAAGTGAAACCGGAAGCGGCGCCAGGTGTTGCGTCAGAAGGAACGACTCCAGAAGGCACCACGCCAGAAGGGACGCCGCCGGAAGGTTCGGCCGCTCAGTAAAACCGTGTATTCAAATCAAATATTCGGGGCCGCTCTGGTCCCGAATATTGTTTCTATCTATACCGTCAATGCAGCTCGTTTGGCTTAGACTTTTGGCATTGCCGCTATGGGAATAATAGCTCCCCGATACTGAATCACAGTACTGGCCGTCAAATGGCCACGCGCTGCGGCTTGCTGAGGTGTGCCTCCCGTTAAGCGAACGGCCAGATAACCTGCACTAAATGAATCCCCCGCAGCGGTGGTATCGACTACTTTTTCCTTTGGCAAGGCTACGGCGGGCACCACATGTTGATCCGCGGGCTGTTGGCTACCGGGCTCTCGATTCCAGACAATGCAGGAATCTGCACCTCGTTTGATCACGATTTCGTTAACGCCCAAAGCTTGAGTACGATCGATAACCTGTTCCAGTGTCATGTCACCCCACAGCATATCTTCATCATCCAGCGTCAGAAACGCGGTGTCAGTGCAGGACAGCATAGCGCGATAGGCTTCCCGTGTTTCTTCTTTGTTTTGCCACAGGCGCGGGCGGTAGTTGTTATCAAAGATAACTTTACCTCCATTGGCACGACAGGCTTGCAGTAGTTTCAACAGGCGCAGGCGGCTGGAGGCGTCCAGAATGGCTAGGCTAATACCACTGAGGTAGAGATAATCGAAGTTTTCCAGCTTCTGGCAAATTTTATCGGCTTGCGGCCCCGTGAGCCAAAAGCGGGCGGCGGCATCATTGCGCCAGTAATAGAAAGTACGCTCACCGGTATCATCGGTTTCGATAAAATAAAGGCCTGGCAACTTATTATCCATACGCTGAATCAAATCGGTTTTAACTTTTTCTTTCTGCCATGCCGCCAGCATTTCTTCGCTGAAGCTGTCAGTACCTAAGGCAGTAACGTAGTGGACTTCCAGTGCCTCTTCGGCAACCTGACGGGCAATATAAACCGCAGTATTTAGCGTATCGCCGCCAAAGCCTCGGTTCAAATCGTTACCTTTTTGCGACAGTTCAATCATGCATTCGCCGATAACGGCAATCTTTTTGCTGGTCATGGAAAGCGGCCTATTTCTAAAGAAAACTCGATATGAGGGATATAGGCTTAGTCTCTCTGCTGGTTCTGCGTGAGTCAATAGAATTAAAATGGTGTTTTATATTTTTTATGACCTAGGTCGGGAAACTGACAGGTTTCCCGTTTGTTCCGTCGAAATTAGGGGGCTTTTCGCAGTTCGGTTACGCATTTCCCGCCAATACCCCAGTTATCGGTATCAACTTCATCAATGACCACGACGGTGGTCGCCGGGTTTTTGCCCAAGGTATCGACTAACAGTTGCGTCACACCGGCAATCAGCCGTTTCTTTTGTTCGGCGGTGGCACCTTCACGGGTAATTTTAATATTTACATATGGCATTATTCTCTCCATTTATCTTAATGTTAGCGTTAACTCAATCACGTTTGCTGGTTTGTCGTTCCTCGCTCAGTTAAATGCGATTTCGCAGTTTTGAGAATCTGCCTGGCTCACATATAAAGTTCTGGTCGAACGAGTCGATAACATCTCCAGAAGGAGGAACGCTCTCATTGGGGAGCGTCTTTATGGCAGTAAGCATAGTATGAGCTTTGACTGCCTGATACCCCGACATATGGCGACAAAACTGATGCTAACTAACAAAATATCAGATTTACTTGCGCCATCCCTTGCCGCTCAAGATTGTAATAAGGGATTCAGCTTTTGGCGGCAATGTCAGCGTAGGTATACTTTCCAACCGATTTATCGCACTTCAGGGAAGTTACTGGCGATAGAATTATTGACGGCTGTTTATCATCCCTCCTCGCCGGAAACCCGACTCTCACCAGAGGATTATTTTTCCTCTATCAGTATTCGGGCACGCCTGAACGTGGTGTTAGAACAGTTGGAATTAGTGAAGCAATGGCACGGTATTTTTACCCATCGCTCGATGCTGGTATCGATCAATATCGACGGTCAGGCATTGATGGAGATGCAAAACGATCCCGAAGCGCGGCAGCTTATTGATTCTATGCCTTATGTGCGTTTTGAACTGGTCGAACATATGGATACCGCCTGCATTACTCCGTTTGCTCAAATCGCTGAGGCCGATCGATTATGGCTGGATGATTTTGGCAGCGGCGTGGCTAACTTCTCGTCTTTTGTCAGTTGGCGCTATGAATACATCAAAATAGCTCGCGATTTATTTATTCTGTTACAGCAAAGTGAGGTCGGGCAGCAGCTGTTCTTTACGCTGGTAACCTTGATGAGCCGCTACAGTAAAGGCGTGATTGTAGAAGGCGTGGAAACCGACAAGGAATGGGCGCTGGTTAAACGATCTGATGCCTGTGCTGCGCAAGGTTACTACCTTTCCAGACCCGCACATTTTGATACTTTACAGTCACTTCCCCTGTTATTCGCCGGGTAATGCCTAGGTGAAATAATCGTCAAAACCGATGAGTTGTTTGATTATTAACCGTCAGATAAATTGACGTTTATATCTATTGGCTGCTTTTCATCAGGCCAATAATAATGGACGTTACTTGATCCTCAACTATGGTTAATACAAGCGTCTAAGTCCGTGTTCCCCATCGATTAACTCTTTTTTGTCTACCTTGACAGGCTGAGCGGTAGTACCCATAGCCGTTTTGTTTATTGCCGAACCGGATTTAGCTTCTGATCAATTTTGTGGAGCGATTATGACAAAAACCGGGAAGGTACTGCTTTGGATGGCCGGAATTGTGCTGGCATTGCTGGCTGTTTTAGTGATTTTCGTTCTTACATTCGATTGGAATCGCATAAAACCCACAATAAACCAAAAAGTTAGTGATGAATTACAGCGCCCCTTTTCCATTCGTGGTGATCTGGGCGTTGACTGGTCGCGCAAAACGGACGATCGCGGCTGGCGTGCCTGGATTCCCTGGCCGCAGATTCATGCAGAAGATTTGGTTCTCGGTAACCCGCCAGATATTCCTGGAGATAATATGATTACCCTAAAGCGAGTTGAGGCCAATTTGTCTCCGCTGGCATTGCTGGGTAAGCAGGTTCGCATTCCCCGAATTTGGCTGACGGAACCCGATGCTAATTTACAGCGCCTAGCCAATGGTAGAAACAACTGGACCTTTACTCTAGCCAATAGCGACAAAGCTACGGGTGAAGCGTCTTCCGATTGGTCGGTGAATATCAGCGATATTGTGTTCGATCGCGGCCAGATTTCGCTTAAAGATTCGTTATTGAAAGCGGATCTACGGGCGAAAATCGACCCTTTGGGCAAGCCTCTTCCTTTTTCCGAAGTGATTGGCGAAAAGGGTGAGGTGAAGGACAGTCAGGTTCAAAATACGTCGGTGGATTATATTTTCGGCTGGCAGGTAGAAGGGAAATACCAAGGGCAACCGCTGAGCGGCAGCGGAAAAATCGGGGGTATGCTTTCTCTGACTAACGCTGATATTCCTTTCCCCATTCAGGCAGACGTACGCTCCGGCTCTACGCGAGTGGCTATCGTCGGTACGCTCAATGACCCGAGCCATCTGGCGGATATCGACCTACGGCTGAAATTTTCCGGGGATAGTCTGGGGAATTTATATCCGTTGATTGGGGTACTTTTACCGAATACACCACCTTATGCCACCGATGGGCATTTGATTGCTCGGTTGCGTCAATCGGGCGGCGCGGTTTATCAGTATCAAAAATTCAACGGTAAAATCGGAGATAGCGACATTCATGGCGATCTCACCTATACCGCCAGTGAGCCAAGGCCCAAACTGCAAGGAAAGATTGTCTCCAATCAACTACGTTTTGCCGATCTGGCTCCTTTAATCGGCGCTGATTCTAATCAACAAAAAAAAGGGCGCGGTGAGAAAAGTCGCCAGCCATCCGATAAAGTTCTGCCGGTAGAGGCTTTTGAAACCAAAAGCTGGAACGTTATGGATGCAGATGTGACCTACGCCGCCAAGCGTATTGAGCGTGATAAAGCCTTACCTATCAGCGATCTTTCTACTCATATGGTGATGAAAAACGGTGAGTTATTACTCGATCCGCTGCGCTTTGGTATTGCCGGTGGCAATCTAAACGCCACTTTACGCCTGAATGGTAATAAAAATCCGATGCAAGGGCGTATCGACCTTCACGCGCGTCGATTTCAGTTAAAACAGCTGCTGCCGGAAGTCGAGTCGATGCGTAATAGTCTGGGGCAGCTTAATGGCGATGCTTCCTTCACTGCTCGGGGTAACTCGGTGTCGGCGCTGTTGGGAACCAGTAACGGTAGCCTACGTATATTGCTGAATCAGGGGCTAATCAGCCGCAGCCTGATGGAATTATTGGGGCTGAACGTGGGTAACTACATCGTGGCAAAACTCTTCGGTGATGACGAAGTAAAAATTAACTGTGCCGCCGCAGATATCGTGATGCGTAACGGTCTGGCTACGCCGCGGCTGTTCGTCTTCGATACGGAAAATGCCATCATCAATATTACCGGTAATGTTAATTTCGCCACCGAACGACTGGATCTCTCAATTGATCCGGAAAGCAAAGGGTTACGTATTCTGACGTTACGTTCGCCCCTGTACGTTAAGGGCTCGTTTAAAAATCCGGATGCAGGTGTGAAGACCGGGCCGTTAATTGCTCGCGGTGCGGTTGCGGCTGTGTTGGGCGTGGCTTTAACGCCAGCGGCGGCCTTACTGGCATTGATTTCGCCGAGTGAAGGTGAAGAAAACCAATGCGCGCCGCTGCTGAAAAGTATGAAGCAGAAGTAAGTTTCAGTAAGGCGGCGCGGGCAGCACACTGCAACTGTGGTCCTGGATACTCTCGATTGAGGCAAGATTCAGGTCGGTCAGATCGCGTTTAGTGGCTAATAGTAAGAAATCGCCGTTGGGCAGAGAGGTCATGGCCAAGCCGTATTTGCCCATATTTTCCGCAGCGCCCTGTACGCCATTGGCTAGCAGGCGGAACGCACCTTGTTCCGTGAGTTCACTGGGGGTGATTTGTCTTGCTAGGTAATCATGACCGAGTAATCCTTTTGGCAACGGCTGCCAGCTTGGGCGGAACGAATCGCTTTGATCTGCGAGCGCTTTTTTCACTTTTGCCGATAGGCAGGAAATATGAATATGCAGTTGATTTTGACTGCGACCCAATTCTGAATTCACCGCCAGAGAGATATTTTGGTTATCAATCGGATGACCGTATTTTAGCGCCATGTAATGCCTGGCTTGCCATGCCTGAGCAAAATAGTTAGGCGTTGCAGCGGATAACAACTCGGGACTTTCGATACCGGTAATTTTTTCAGTTGGCATTAACAAGTATTGCAGCGTTCCGTTACGGTCTTTGTACACCACAAAACCAGCCTGAGTATTCACTTCGACGCAAGGTTTAGGGGAATTCAGCTGGCGCTGATGGGGAACGCACTGCTGGCTAACAATTTGCCACAGAGCATCTGGATTCCGGATTTTGGGTTGCAGTGCATACGCCGTAATGGCGGCGATCAGTACCAATACACCCAAAGTAATCCATCGACGATAAGATAAAAATGGCATTAACTGACCCTCCATGATCGATTAAGTCGCCAGCAGTATAGGGTTAAATTCCAGCGCACGGCAAAGGCTTCATCACCGATGGGTGAATAACTTACCGCACGTTGACGGCGGGTATATCTGACCGCAGATTAGGCGTGGCGTTCAGGTAAAGTTTCGTCATTCTTATATTTCGCCGTGGCGATCCAGGCGGCGCAAAATAAGGTTAAACGCGCGAAGAAATAGAAGAAGGCCATGAGCCCGATGACAGAACCGAAAGCCGCGCCCGAAGGCGAGCTGGCAAGACGTGGAAGCATCATGGTCATAATGAATTTAATGATTTCGAAGCCGATAGCGGCAATAAGAGTTCCCCGCAGCAAAGCTTTCTTCTTTGGTTTATGACGCGGCAAAATCCAGAATATCCATAGGAACAATAAATAGTTCGCTGCGATGGAAATAGACAGCGCAATTAGCGTCATGGCTGGTCGTAGCCATTCAATATCGCCCAACCCTAACGCATTCACAATCACAGACTGCGCAGAACCAGCAATTGATGTGAGAGAGAGAGTAATAATCAGCGCCAGCACCAAACCGGTAAGCGAAATAAAATCGCGGGTGTAGCGCACATAAAATTTCTCCTGATCCTGCGGATTACGCTCCCAAACGTCTCTGGATTGAGCGCGAATTGCTTCTCGTAAATTTCCCATCCAACTGATGCCGGAATATAGCGCAATAGCCAAGCCGGTTAATCCAACGGTAGTACGCTGCTGAATAGCGGTATTCACCGTATTTTTTAAGGTAGCTGCTAGGCTGGGGTCGCTAATGCTATTAACGATCTTATTGATCAACTTGGCCAGCAAATCTGGATTGGATGCCAATACAAAACCCACGGCGGCGAAAGAAACCATCAAAATGGGAATAAGCGATAAAAATGAAAAATAAGTGATAGCTGCGCCAAACTGGCTGCCTAATCGATCGTTAAAGCGATCGGTAGCGCGAATAATATGCGCAATACTGGGATAGTTTTTAATCCGGTTGCTCAGATGGGTTAAGACGGAAAGCGCTTTTTTTCCGTTTTCAATTCCTGCACTTAACGGCGTGGCTTTGCTCTGCTGCGAATCAGTATCTGCGCTGGATGATGTCTGATTATCCTTGAATGAGTTCGGCATAATATTCCTCATGGCCTAAATTCATGCCTTATGCAGATGATTATCCTACAGAATATCCTACAAAGACGGCTAACTCTGTTGATGATAGCAGAGTCATGGCTTATCACAAACGGCGGCTAAGGCAGATAAAGTGAGCGACAAGCGGGCTTGCCGCCAGCCTAATTCATCCTGATTGCATCATTAATGTGTAATGAATATCAGGGCTTTCGGGTGATCCAATTATCCCATACCGGTACGGGCTGCAAAGTTTCCACCAGATAATCAATAAAAGAACGAACCTTGGGATTGCTATAACGGCTGGGGAAATACAAGGCGTACAGGCCATGAGTCGCGTGGGTTATTTCCCCATCAAGCGCCAGCGGAGTAATTTCACCTCGTTGAATCGCGTCACCGAGCAAATAAGTAGGCAAATAGGCAATACCCTGATGTTCCAGCACAGCTTTCAGCAATACCAGGCTGCTATTTGCCTGAATCGGTGAGCGTAACTTAAGTAAATGAGCGCTGCCGCTTTCGTCGGTATCTTTTAATACCGGTGTCAACCCAGGATATAACAAACACTGATGGTCTGATAATTGTTGGACGGAAGTTGGTGTCCCCATTTTTTCCAGATAGGTGGGGCTAGCGCAATAAGCCCAGTGGATAGTCGACAGTTTCCTTAATGCATAATTATCTGGAGGAGTCGATGCGACGCGAATAGCGATATCAAAGTTACTCTCATTTAAATTAACAAAGTTATCGTTTAGATCTATATATAAATCAACATCAGGATAACGCTCTCGATATTTATTAACCAAAGTGATGAGGTGAGAATAACCAAAGGCAATTGAGCAGGTAAGACGCAATTCACCCTGCGGGTGGTTATAAAATCCTGCGGTAGTATTAAGAGATTCGTCAAAATCTAATAATAATTTAGTTGCCCGATGATAAAGATATTTCCCCGCGTCGGTTAACGTCAGGCTACGTGTCGTTCTTTTTAGCAACATAGTGCCTAGCTGTGATTCCAGGTGAGACAGACTCTTGCTGACCGCAGAAGGCGAGATGTTCAGCTGAGCTGCGGCTTCAGACAGCCCGCCACACTCCACGATTTTCACCAGTATTTCCAGCTGTTTTAGCGATGCGATATTACTCATTCTTTCCTTCAGCTCATTAGTGATTTTAGTAAATGGCATCAATGTCGTATTTCATTTGCTGACTACAAATGTAATCATTTATTACCAGTAGCGATATGTTATTCGTATTAAGAATAAGAAATAAAAAAGGTGAGCTTAATCACAAATAAGATATTTGCTTACCGAAAGAAAAATAAAAGGTGACTGAAGTCACATGAAATTTAAATAACACACCAAGGAAAATCCTATGTGGAAACGTCTGGAACCCTACAAGTCCTCTATTATTCTTTTATTTGCACTGACTCTCGGTGGGGTTATAGGTATTTATGCCCCTTCTTTGGCTCTCAAATTACAACCTATCGGAAAAATTTTCCTGAATTTGCTGTTCATGATTATCGTTCCATTGGTGAGCGTAAGCGTTATGTCGTCCATTGCCGGTATGACGGATTTGAAAAAACTGGGGCGCATAATGGGGCTAATTTTCGCAGTCTCTATCATTATGGCGCTCATTCCGGCGGCAGGAATCGTTGGGCTAGCGACCTTATTTGATCCGGCTCAGGGCGTCACTATTGAATTAACCCAGGAGTTCAAGGCCGGCAGTGGCGAAATGAACTTTGTGAATATGGTTACCACAAATGATTTTGTTGGCTTATTGTCAAAATCCAATATTCTGGCGCTGATTATTATGTCAGTTATCGCCGGCATTGCGATTGGGCAATCGGGCGACCAGGGTAAACAAATTGCCCAGTCTTTGTTGGGCTTAAATACCGTAATTATGAAGATTGTCTCAATCATTATGAAAGCGGCACCCATTGGTTTAGGCAGTTATTTCGCTGCGACGATGGCCAGTCAGGACCCACAATTACTGATGACTTTCGCCAGAGCCATCGGCTTATTCTTTATCGCCTCGCTACTGTATTACGTCTTCGGCTCTATCTTTTATTCTTGGATTGGCGGCGGCATGAAAGCGGTTCGGGCTTTCTGGCAACATGCTATTGAACCTTCTGCTACCGCATTAGGCACCTGCTCTTCATTAGGATCGCTGCCAGTGACGATTCGAGCGGCCAAAGCGATGGGCATTAATCCGGAAATCGTAGATATTTCTCTACCGCTGTTGGTCAATCTAAATAAAGGCGGCGTGGCGATGATTGCCGCACTGAAAATCGTCTTTATTTTCTCGGTGCTGGGATTGGATTTCACCACCGAAACTTTCTTCCTGACCATGCTGATTTCGGTGCTCTCCGCCATTATTGTCGGCGGCGTTCCGGGCGGCGCTTTCCTCGGCGAAATATTTATTGTCACCACGCTGGGGCTGCCAGTTGAAACTATTCCAATGCTGGTAGTTATTGGCACCATTACCGATGCACCTGCAACGCTAATTAACGTCATTCATGACCTTAATGCAGCCCAAATTATCGAAAGATTTACCGGTAAGAAATCCTCCGAGCGGCAGGTTGAGCTTCCTGCGGTGAATGAACCTACTTGTTAAAACATAACGACGCAGCGTGGCGGATTGCCCGTAAGTCGCTGTGAATATTTGAGTATGCCAGCACCAGAAAAGGAAAAAATAATGACATCTAAAAAATTAGAAACAGCGCTAGTGACTGCCGGTCGGGCGAAAAAATTTACCCAAGGATCGGTTAACACCATCATTCAACGAGCTTCTTCCTTAGTGTTTGATTCCGTAAAGGCGAAAAAATTTGCCACAGCAAACCGGGCAAAAGGCGAATTGTTTTATGGTCGCCGTGGTACGCTGACCCACTTTTCATTCCAGGAAGCGATGGTGGAATTGGAAGGTGGCACAGGTTGTGCGCTTTATCCTTGCGGCGCAGCGGCGGTGACTAATGCCATTCTGTCTTTTGTTGCCACCGGCGATCATATATTAATGACTGGGGCGGCTTATGAGCCAACGCAGGATTTTTGCAATAAAGTGCTGTCCAAACTGGGCGTCTCCACCACTTATTATTCTCCACTGATCGGCGCTGGCATTACGGAGCTTATTCAGCCAAATACCAAAGTGGTATTTTTAGAATCTCCCAGCTCCATCACAATGGAAGTTCAGGATGTTACCGGCATGGTGCAGGCTATTCGGGCAGTTAACCCGGATATCGTGATTATGATCGATAATACCTGGGCTGCCGGAGTGCTATTTAACGCCTTGGAGTTTGGTGTCGATATTTCCATTCAGGCAGGAACCAAATATATCGTCGGTCACTCAGACGCAATGTTGGGCACAGCGGTATCTAATGCGCGCTGTTGGGATCAATTGCGGGAACATTCGTATTTGCTGGGACAAATGGTTGATGCAGACACCGCTTACGTAGCTAGCCGCGGCCTGCGCACCTTAGGCGTACGGCTGAAGCAGCATGAAACCAGCAGTATTCAGATCGCCAAATGGCTGGCCGCTCGTCCGGAAGTGGCGCAGGTTAACCATCCGGCACTGCCATCTTGCTCCGGCCATGAATTTTATTTACGTGATTTCACTGGGAGCTGCGGGTTGTTCTCCTTTGTGTTGAAATCTCGTCTCAGCGATGAGCAAGTGGCTAATTATCTGGATAATTTTGAGCACTTCAGCATGGCGTATTCATGGGGTGGATTTGAGTCTCTGATTCTGGCTAATCAGCCGGAAGAACTGGACGCAATTCGTCCGGTAGGCGGCGTAGGTTTTGAGGGCACTCTGGTACGTGTCCATATTGGACTGGAAAATGTCGATGATTTAATTGCCGATTTGGACGCCGGCTTCAATCGATTAATTGGCTGATATTTATTTGCGTATTCAGGCAAATTGAAGATTATTGATATAAAGCAGCCGGAACCAGAGCTCCGGCTGTAGATTTGTCCCCTCAGGTTAATAAAACTGCCTTACGGAATAACTTTATTAGCGGTTAATATTATTGACCGTGAATCAAGTCGGTATAAGCCTTAGCGAATGCCTGATTATAAGCATTCCCTGCTTTATCTTTACCCTGATCCCAGTTGACCGACCAGGTCATCAGGCCTTTGATTGGCGTTCCCGCTTTTTCTAAATCAGCAAAGGCGCGATAAACATCCTGCGGATTTTTTACCGTGCCCGATGCCGCAGCGTCAACGTTACTTGGTAAACCCAATACTAATTTATCGGCTGGGATTTTAATGAAGCCGCGTTTGCCATTAACAATTGAATCGGCCATGTAATACAGGAATTCATATTTCTTGGCGTCATTGTTTTGCGCCAACCACAGGTTTACTTCTTCGACCCATACGCCGTCACCGCCCTGATTGTAGAGCTGAGGGGCAATAAAGTCATACACACCATCCAAGGCGTTGATATAGGTAGTGTATGGTCTGCCGGTTGTCAGATAAGGGAATTCCGGCGCCATGCTGATGATAAAGTGTTTACCTTGTTGTTCGTAATGTGCCCGAACAATTTTCAATGCGGCGGGAATAACGGTGGTGTTATTAGCCGCATTAATAGCCGTTTGTTCCAGATCGATATCCAGCCCGTCAAAACCATAGGTTTCAACCAAACGAATAATCTCGTCTGCGAAAGCCTGTTCCTGACCGTTATTCAATGCCACGTGTGCGTCAGCGCCGCCCAATGAAATGAGTACAGCACGGCCTTGTTTGTTTAACTCACCGATTTGTGCACGAAACTCTGCGTCCGTTGCGTTGTACGGCTTAAAGGTTGGAATACCGCTACCTTTCATAAAGGAGGCAATTACAACGTTAAAGGCCGCGGGCGTTTCATTTATTTTTATATTCTTTGGATAACCACCTTGGTAGCCAATACTTTCTTGGCTGTCCCAGTTATGCCAGAAACCCGCCATGATTTTTTTATTTACCAAGCTTGGCATAACGGACGCGTCATCATTAACAACCGGAGCGGCAAACGCGGACGAATGAGAAAAACCAAACAGAGTGCATAGCGTCAGAATCGTAATCAGATTTTTTTTGCAATTGATAGGTTTCATAGATGTTCCTTTTTATATTTTAAATGAATGTAGGTTCTAAATTAACCGCTGCGAATGGTGAATGTGTTTTCATGTGCTATTTATTCACATTGAGCATGGAAATAAAAAGAAAATAAAGTTATCGGATTCGCGTTGGATAAATTTAGAAATAAAGTATTGCATCAATCAATTAATCTTGTGAATGATGATTAGCTTAATTATTTTTTTATTTTCATATTATTTTATATAAGTGACAGTTTCTTTAAGCTTGTTGATTTCCTAAGGCTTGCTTCTTTATGATGATGATTTTAAAGGATATTTAATTTTATTTTTTGGCCTGTTTAATGTCTTAAAGCCAGCTAAATATAACAAATAAGAATAAATGCAATTTGATTGGCGCATCAGTAAGTATTGATAATTCTTACATGTCAATTTTTATACGCTGTCTTTATGTATTCATCAAATTTTTACTTTGTAACATGTAATAATTTTCAGTGATTTTTAGACTCGGTAAGTGACTCAACGCTTCTTTTTTATCATCATATCTATTTAATCGCGGGATATAGACGCTGGTGATATAGCACTAAGAAGGAAAGGGAGCGTAGCGAGGCTGAGTACCTAGAAAAAAAGCCGAAATTTGCATTTCGGCTTCAGGTTCCATGATTCAAATAGAGAAACTAATCTCTAAATGATTATCTCATAGTGACAAATTCTTCCGCGGCGGTCGGGTGGATAGCTACGGTATTGTCGAAGTCTTTTTTGGTTGCGCCCATTTTTACTGCTACGGCGAAACCTTGCAGAATTTCATCCATACCAAAGCCGATTCCGTGGATACCGACGATTTTCTCTTCTGCACCCACGCACACCAGCTTCATACGGCACGGTTGGCGATGTTGAGTGACGGCGCTGTACATCGCAGTAAAGGAGGATTTATAGACCTTTACCTGATCGTCACCAAACTGCTCACGCGCCTGCGGCTCGGTTAAACCGATAGTGCCAATTGGTGGGTGGCTGAATACCACGGTAGGAATATTACTGTAATCCAGATGCTCGTCCGGTTTGTTGTTAAACAGGCGCTCGGACAGGCGGCGACCTGCAGCCACGGCAACCGGAGTCAGCTCCACTGCACCTGTGTTGTCACCAACGGCATAAATACCTTTTACATTGGTATTTTGGAATTTATCGACGACGATATAGCCTTTTTCATTGGTTTTCACACCGCAGGCAGCCAGATTCAAATTGTCGGTTGCAGGCTCGCGGCCAATCGCCCAGATCAGATGGTCAACGGTCACTTCTGTGCCGTTTTCTAGTTGCAGCGTCAGACTGCCGTCAGCATTTTTAATCACGGCTTTTGGCACGGATTCGGTATGCAGTTTTGGCCCTTCGGTGTTCATGACTTCCACCAGGGTTTCCACGATCAGCGGATCGAAACTGCGCAGCGGCGCGTGTTTACGTACAAATAGGTGAGTTTCGGTGCCTAATCCGTTCAGTACGCCAGCGATTTCGACGGCGATATAACCCGCGCCAACGACGGCAACGCGTTTTGGCATTTCATCTAAGTCAAAGAAACCGTCGGAATCGATACCGTATTCCGCGCCGGGAATATTCGGATGGCTAGGGCGACCGCCGGTGGCGATCAGGATGTGATCCGCAGTGATCTTCTCGCCGTTGACTTCAACGGTATGAGCATCGACAAAGCGAGCGAAGCCCTGAATCACATCAACTTTGTTATTGCCTAAACCACGCTCGTAGGACTGATGAATACGATCAATGTAGGCGGTACGGTTGGCGATCAGGGTTTTCCAGTCGAAGCGATTCACCGTGGTATCAAAACCGTAGTCCGGGCCGTACATGCGAATCGCTTCGGCGATTTGTGCCGCGTGCCACATCACTTTCTTCGGCACACAGCCGACGTTGACGCAGGTGCCACCGAGCTGTTTCGCTTCGATCAGCGCACATTTTTTACCGTACATGGCTGCCCGGTTGATCGATGCGATCCCGCCACTGCCGCCGCCAATTGCCAGATAATCGTAATGTTTGGTCATCAGGGTCATTTCCATGAGTGTAGTTTTATAGAAGCAAAGAGTTTAACGCCAGATCCCACTTTGTCGCAAAGATTGCATCAATGGCTGTGATAGGTGTTGGAAGACGAGAGAAATTTTGCGCTAAACGGTGATAAAAATGAGGAGTAATACGGAATGCGCCGGACAGCATGGAATGCAGCCCGGCCAAGAGCGAAAGGCGTGGCGGTTATTCCGGTACGACCCATTTTACTAAGGTGTGACCGTGACCCGAGGGTACCAGCGCTTTATGCAGCCAAGGTAGCAGATCGGTCATTTGTTTTTCCAGCTTCCACGGCGGGTTAATTACGATCATGCCAGAGGCCGTCATACCGTGTTGATCGCTATCCGGACGGACTGCCAGTTCGATTTGCAGAATCCGGCGGATGCCCGTGGCTTCTAGTTCACGCAGTAATCGTTTGATTTGCTGGCGTAATACGACTGGATACCATAAAGCGTAAGTACCGGTCGCAAAGCGTTTATAACCTTCCTGAATTCCTTTTACCACGTCCTGATAATCGGTTTTCATTTCATAGGGCGGGTCCATTAGTACAAAACCGCGGCGAGACTGCGGTGGTAACTGAGCTTTCAGCTGCAGGTAACCGTCGGCCCGTTGCACTTTGGCCCGTTCGTCTTTGGCAAATTCTTTACGCAGCATCGGGTAATCGCTGGGATGTAGCTCGGTCAGGCTGATTTTGTCATATTCACGCAGTAAATGACGCGCGATCAGCGGCGAACCAGGGTAATAACGTAGCTGCCCACCGTGATTCAACGCATTAATGGCGCTCATATACGGGGCTAAATCAGCGGGTAAATCATCTCGTTGCCAAATTTTGGCGATACCTTCCAGATATTCCCCAGTGCGTTCGGCGTGCTCGCCGCTTAGCTGATAGCGACCTGCGCCAGCGTGGGTGTCCAGATAAAGGAAAGGTTTTTCTTTTTCTTTCAAAGACTCAATAATCAGGCTTTGAACAGTATGTTTGAGTACGTCGGCATGGTTGCCTGCGTGAAAACTGTGGCGATAACTTAACATTTGCGGCTTCTCCTGCGGCTTAGGCAGCATTATCTATCAAAGGGAATGATGCCGCCAGCCATTGATTTTCCGCGCGACAGACCTCATGTTAAATGTTCATCCGCATTTATCGCCTGACGGTAGGAAAATCATGAGTAAACCATCGTCAGGACGACAACTATAATCAGGACACCCTATGACAAATCCGCTGTTGACTCCGTTCTCCCTGCCGCCGTTTTCGGCTATTCGCCCTGAAGATATCGTGCCTGCGGTGCAATCCGCTTTAGATGAATGTCGTCAATCGGTGGAACGGGTTGTGGCCCAACCGGGTCCTTTCACCTGGGATAATCTGTGCCAGCCGCTGGCAGAATCCGATGGCCGTCTCTCTCGCATCTGGTCGCCTGTCGGCCATTTAAACGCGGTAAAAAATAGCCCGGAACTGCGCACCGCCTACGAGCAAAGTCTGCCGCTGCTGTCTGAATACGGCACCTGGGTTGGCCAGCATAAAGGTTTATATCAGGCTTACGTCAGTCTGAAAGAAGGTCCGGGCTTTGCCGAATTGACTCCGCCGCAGCGTAAAGCGGTGGAGAATGCGCTGCGTGATTTCCAACTGTCCGGTATTGGTTTACCGGAAGAACAGCAAAAACGTTACGGTGAAATTGTGGCGCGTCTGTCCGAGCTGGGTTCGACCTACAGCAATAATGTGCTGGACGCCACTATGGGCTGGACCAAACTGATTACCGATGAGAAAGAGCTGGCTGGTTTGCCGGAAAGCGCTCTGGCTGCCGCTCGCGCGATGGCCGAAGCCAAAGAGCTGGATGGCTGGCTGCTGACGTTGGATATGCCGAGCTATCTACCGGTGATGACTTACGCTGATAACGCCGCGCTACGTGAAGAAATGTATCGCGCGTTTGTCACCCGAGCCTCCGATCAGGGGCCGAACGCCGGTAAATGGGATAACAGCGAAATCATGGCTGAAATCCTGACTCTGCGCCACGAACTGGCTCAGTTATTAGGTTTTGAAAGCTATGCCGATCATTCATTGGCGACCAAAATGGCTGAAGATCCGCAGCAGGTGCTAAATTTCCTGAATGATCTGGCTAAACGAGCGCGCCCGCAGGCAGAGGAAGAACTGGCGCAGCTGCGTGCCTTTGCCAAGCAACACTTCGGCGTCAACGAGTTAGCTGCGTGGGATATTCCTTACTATTCCGAGAAACAAAAGCAGCATTTATTCTCCATTAGCGACGAGCAACTTCGCCCTTACTTCCCGGAACAGCGGGTGGTTGAAGGTTTGTTCGAGGTAGTGAAACGTATTTACGGCATTACCGCCAAAGAGCGGCAGGGCGTGGATACTTGGCATCCGGACGTGCGTTTCTTCGATCTGTTTGATGCTCAGGGCGAACTGCGCGGCAGTTTCTATCTGGACTTGTACGCTCGCGAACACAAACGTGGCGGTGCGTGGATGGGCGATTGTATCGACAGTCTGCGTCTGGCTAACGGTGAGCTGCAAAAACCGGTGGCTTATCTGGTGTGTAACTTCAATGGCCCGGTCGGTGATAAACCGGCGCTGTTTACCCACAATGAAGTCACTACTCTATTCCATGAATTTGGCCACGGTTTGCACCATATGTTGACCCAAATTGATACCGCCGGTGTTTCCGGTATCAGCGGTGTGCCTTGGGATGCGGTCGAGCTACCGAGCCAGTTTATGGAAAACTGGTGCTGGGAGCCGGAGGCGCTGGCGTTTATCTCTGGTCATTATCAAACCAATGAGCCTTTACCGCAGGAAATGCTGGATAAGATGCTGGCGGCGAAGAACTATCAGGCGGCGCTGTTTATCCTGCGTCAGCTCGAATTCGGACTGTTTGATTTCCGTATGCATTACGAGTTTGATCCGGTTAAAGGCGCGCAGATTCTGTCAACCTTACAGGAAGTGAAGAAACAGGTTGCCGTAGTACCATCACCAAGCTGGGGTCGATTCCCGCATGCTTTCAGCCATATTTTTGCTGGTGGTTATGCGGCGGGTTATTACAGCTACCTGTGGGCTGAAGTGTTGTCGGCGGATGCGTTCTCCCGCTTTGAAGAAGAAGGGATTTTCAACGCAGAAACAGGCCAGTCCTTCCTCGACAATATTTTATCTCGCGGTGGTTCCGAGGAGCCGATGACGTTGTTCAAACGCTTCCGTGGGCGCGAGCCGCAGTTGGATGCTATGCTGCGCCACTACGGTATTAAAGGTTAAGTTTGAAGGGCATTATCCCGCGTGAGTATTCGTTTAATTTGTGAAGAAGGTGCCGATCCCGGCACCTTATCTATTCTGGCTGAACGCTGGGGTTTGATTTCTGACGAGCAGGCGACAATGGCGCTGGTGTTAACGCCAACGCAATTGGAGCTGCGTAAGTTGGATGAACCCAAGCTCGGCGGGATTTTTGTCGATTTTGTTTCCGGTACTCTGGCTCATCGCCGTCGTTTTGGCGGCGGACGCGGTGAGGCGGTGGCGAAAGCCGTTGGGATCAAAAAAGGCTATTTGCCGAACGTGGTAGATGCAACCGCCGGTTTGGGGCGCGACGCTTTTGTTTTGGCGGCTTTGGGCTGCAAAGTCCGGATGCTGGAGCGGAACCCGGTAGTGGCTGCGTTGTTGGATGATGGCCTACGGCGGGGTTATCAGGACCCTGAAATCGGTGGCTGGTTACAAGAACGTATGACTTTGCTACATGCTTCCAGCCTGACGGCGTTGGCCGATATCGATCCGCGTCCGGAAGTGGTTTATCTTGATCCTATGTATCCGCACCGGCAGAAAAGCGCGCTGGTGAAGAAAGAAATGCGAGTGTTTCAGTCATTGGTTGGCGCGGATGAGGATGCTGATGGACTATTGGCACCGGCGCGCGCACTGGCAACCAAAAGAGTGGTAGTGAAGCGGCCTGACTACGCTGAACCTTTGGCTGGCGTGCCCGCTCAGGCAGCCATTACGACGAAAAGTCACCGCTTCGATCTTTATTTGCCCTAGGCAATATCGTTTAAATTCGTTGCCTAAACTCCCCATTCCAGCACGACGTTTTTGCCAGAATGGGGTTTTATTATCCGGCCTTAACTTAAAGTACGCCCTGCGCCAGCATAGCATCGGCCACTTTCACAAAGCCTGCGATATTGGCACCATGAACGTATTGCGTCTGTTTCCCTTCTCCGCCGAATTCCACGCAAGACTGATGAATATCCAGCATGATGTGACGTAAACGTACATCCACTTTCTCTGATTTCCAGCTCAGGCGAGCCGCATTCTGCGCCATTTCCAAACCAGACGTGGCAACGCCGCCAGCATTGGCAGCCTTACCCGGAGCAAACAGCACGCCAGCCTCGATAAAAGCATCAGTGGCCTGAATGGTCGTGGGCATATTTGCGCCTTCCGCGACGGCTTTCACGCCGTTGGCGATAAGCTGACGAGCGGCGGGCAGATCCAATTCATTTTGGGTAGCGCAAGGCAGAGCGATGTCGACCGGCACGTTCCAAGGCTGCTCACCCGCCAGATAGGTCAGATTGCGCTCGCGGGCATAATCTTCCACGCGGCCATAACGTTGGTTTTTGATTTCAGATAGGTGAGCCAGTTTTTCTGGCGTAAAGCCAGCCTCATCCACCAGAGTGCCGCCAGAATCGGAAACGGTAATCACGCGCGCGCCCAATTCCATCGCTTTCTCAATGGTGTACTGCGCTACGTTACCCGCGCCGGATACTGCTACTTTCATGCCTTCAAAGCCCAAACCGTGGCGTTTCAGCATAGCGTCGGTGAAATAAACCAGACCGTAGCCGGTAGCTTCTGGGCGAATCAGACTGCCACCGAAAGACAAACCTTTGCCTGTGAACACGCAGGCGGTGTTGTTGGACAGCTTTTTCATCATGCCCGTCATAAAGCCAACTTCACGACCGCCAACGCCGATATCACCGGCTGGCACGTCGGTGTCTGGGCCAAGATGACGATAGAGTTCGGTCATCAATGCCTGACAGAAACGCATGACTTCAGCCTGACTTTTCCCTTTAGGGTTGAAGTCGGCGCCGCCTTTGCCGCCACCCATTGGCAGAGTGGTGAGCGCGTTTTTGAAGGTTTGTTCAAAGCCGAGGAATTTCAGAATCGAAAGGTTGACCGAGGGATGGAAGCGCATCCCGCCTTTGTAAGAACCGATTGCGGAGCTAAACTGCACCCGCCACGCGCGGTTAACCTGTACCTGACCTTTATCATCAACCCATGATACGCGGAACTGGATTACGCGCTCAGGTTCAACCAGACGCTCCAGCAGGCTTTGCTCGCGATAACGCGGATTCTGTTCCAGGAATGGCCATAGGGAGGTGAAAACTTCACGGACTGCCTGAAGGAATTCCGGTTGATGGGTGTCACGTTGTTGTAAAGATTCTAGAAACGACTCCAGAGAGGCTAAATCATTCATCAAAAAAGATTCCTTTGTACATGGTAGAGCCCCGCTAACGACTTCTTATTGGAATGAGTATGGCGAAATAGTGAGAGGGCGATGTTGTGTCTTTCTTGACTATATCACCGCTTTCTATTTATACCGCAAGGGTTTTCTCACTGAAATATAACGAAGTTATTTGGGTGGGGGACAAAGGGTTTTGGGGTTATATCATGAAAAACGCCTGCATAGGCAGGCGTTTTAAGTGTATATTAATTCAATCTTGGTTTATTCGTCGTCATCTTCGTCTTTCAACGGAACGATCAACATGTCGACGTGAACAGTATTAATCAGCTGGCGAGCAGAGGACATCAGCTTGCTCCAGAAGTCCTGATGGTGGCCACACAGCACCAGATCGATATCGTATTTTTTAATCGCATCGACCAGAACCTGACCCAAATCGCCGCTACCGCTTAAGGTTTCAGTGATTGGATAACCTGCATTTTGGGATAGCTCGGTCAACGCGCTGTGGGTTTCTTCAGAAATACGTTTCTGCATGTCGCCCAAATTAACATCGATCAGGCCGGTATAGAGATCCGAATAGTTAACATCCACATGGATCAGGGACACTTTGGCATTGTATGGTTTGGCCATAGAGACCGCTTTCTCAACCAACACCTTGCTTTCCGGAGACAGGTCTACCGCAATCAGAATGTGTTTGTAAGCCATAAGTAAACTCCTTCCATAATGCTAATTAATGGGTAAGCAATCATTCAGGTAACTGAACGGGCGCTAAGGCTATGTCTAGATACTATCACTATGATCCATAAGCGAAGTGATTCACCGATCACAACGCAGGCTTTTAATTTTACGCTTTAAAGCTTAAGTCACTGTTTTACACCAACAGACGGCTTAATCCTATTGCTCAGACCGCTGTTGTCAAATATTTGGCTGATTATCCGACCATGATTTAGCTCGCTATATCCATAATTATAGTACTGATAAAGCGGTGAGTATTGACCAAAATCGCCGGTTGGCTAGGTTTTATCTCTGCATTTAAGTTAAGAGAGACTAACTATTTTGAGCTATTTCTGGCGATTTTTCACTGAAATTCACACCTAAAAGCTTCAGTTGCGTACAAAATGTGACCGGATAAATCAGAGATTATCAGGCTATTTCTGATTTCATTTCCTACACTGGTAAATGGGTTAGGCAAAATTTTAGCGGTAGCGTCGGCTCATATATAAAAAAGGGTGATAGAGAGGCATGTTTCTGAGCCTCGGGGATGGTTGTAATGGCTAGAGCGGGCGATGGCGTAACGGTGAATCAAGGTGTCGTTAACGCGAAATATCGCTGGAGGGGGAAATCATGATCAGTACCGTCGCGCTTTTCTGGGCTTTATGTGTGGTATGCATGGTGAATATGGCGCGTTATTATTCGTCTCTACGTGCGCTATTAGTGGTGTTACGCGGCTGTGATCCATTGCTGTATCAATATGTGGATGGGGGCGGCTTTTTCACTTCTCACGGACAACCCAGTAAACAAATTCGGCTGGTGCGTTATATCTACGCCCAGCGTTATACCGACCACCACGATCCGGAATTTATCCGTCGCTGTGAAAGACTGCGCGGTCAGTTCATTCTCACCAGCGCCCTGTGCGGCTTGGTCGTTGTCAGCCTGATGGCGCTGGCTCTATGGTACTAAGATGATTTTTGATGATAGCCAACTAAAAAAGGCGACCCCGATGAGGTCGCCTTTTTATTTGCGGTAACGTGGAGTCATCCAGCTAGGCTTAGATGAATTTCAACGCTATCCAGTACAGTGAACCGGAAAGAAGAATCGATACTGGCAGGGTAAGAATCCAAGCCAGCATGATGCTCTTAATGGTTTTACCCTGTACACCACCGCCATCGACCAGCATAGTACCGGCAACGGCTGAGGAGAGAACCTGGGTCGTGGAAACCGGCATACCAGTGTAGCTGGCAATACCGATAGAAACCGCCGCGGTCATCTGGGCCGAAACCCCTTGTGCGTAGGTCATTCCTTTCTTACCAATCTTCTCACCAATGGTCACTGCAACACGTTTCCAGCCAACCATGGTGCCCAGAGAGAGCGCCAAAGCAACGGCAACGATAATCCAGGTCGGTGCGTATTCCACGGTTTCCAGCAAATCTTTACGCAGGTTGTTCAGGAAACGGCTGTCTGCAGAACTGGTTTCCGGTAACTTGGCAACCGTGCCAGCAGTTTCGGCAACACACATCAGCAAGCGACGCATATGGCTGCGTTGCTCCACATTTAGGTCGTCGTAGCTTTGCAGGTTAGCCAACAGTGCTTGCGCATGGTCGATAGCAATCATGGCGCGAGAGCTGTCACAATGGAACTGTGCCGGTGTATCAGGCAGCATCTCTGGTGCAGGGACCAAAGGTTTCAACGCGATAGCGTGCGGCAAGGCTTCACTGTGTTGTTGATAATATTGCTGCAAATGAGTTACGGCATCCCGCGTACGGGCAATATCGTAACCAGTCGCGTTCATATTAACGACAAAACCGGCCGGTGCGACGCCAATCAGCACCAACATAATCAGGCCGATACCTTTCTGACCATCGTTAGCGCCGTGAGAGAAACTCACGCCGATAGCCGATAAAATCAGAGCTGTACGGGTCCAGAACGGTGGCTTGCGTTTACCGTCTTTCTTTTCACGCTCAGCAGGCGTTAAGTGAATACGAGCCCGCTTTTTGGTCCCGCTCCAGTAACGACGCAGCAGGAATACCATCAACCCTGCAATGATTAAGCCCACTAACGGCGACAAAATCAGTGACAGGAAGATTTGTATCATCTTCGGAATATTCAGTGCATCCACCACGGATGTACTAGTCATCAGCGCGTTGGTTAGGCCGATCCCAATGATGGCACCAATCAGCGTATGTGAGCTGGAAGCCGGAATACCGAAGTACCAGGTTCCCAGATTCCAGATGATTGCCGCCAACAACATGGAGAAGACCATCGCCAACCCATGAGCCGAACTGACATTCAACAGGAGATCTGTAGGCAATAAATGAACGATGGCATAGGCCACACTCAAACCGCCCAGCATCACGCCAAGAAAGTTGAATACCCCCGCCATAACCACAGCGATCTGTGAACGCATGGCACGGGTGTAAATTACGGTAGCAACCGCATTGGCTGTATCATGAAAACCATTAATGGCTTCGTAAAACAGCACGAACAAAAGAGCAAGAACTAACATAAGGCCGGTATGGAAATCCAGGCCAGCGAAAAGATGTAGCATAAGCGTTACGCCAGTTTGTGGACATGAACGCGGCGCATTATCGGTGACAATAGGGGTTGGGGAAAAGGAAAAAATGACCTTTCTTTGATATAAATGCGGATAGATGCATCATAACCATGAACATAACCATGAGATATCAGCAAGTTACTCTGGTTTACTGAATCTAACATTTTCTTACTATAGCGATCTTTCGGTTAGGGCCTTACAATCCTCCGCCGCTGATTATTCGGTTATTTGTGGTGAACACTGCGGTAAAATTGCGAAATATGAGTAATTTTGCGGCGATAATGATTTTACAGAGAGAGGCCGAAAGTGGAACAGTTTGACGTAGTGGTGGTGGGCGCGGGTGCCGCAGGACTATTTTGCGCGGCTCAGGCAGGGCAATTAGGGCGTCGGGTATTGCTGGTGGATAACGGCAAAAAGGCTGGGCGTAAAATCCTGATGTCTGGTGGCGGGCGCTGTAATTTCACCAATCTTTACGTGGAACCTGCGGCTTATCTTTCGCAAAACCCTCATTTCTGTAAATCTGCGCTGGCGCGCTACACCCAATGGGATTTCATTGATCTGATCAATCGCCACGGCATTGCCTATCATGAGAAAACCCTCGGCCAGCTGTTTTGTGATGATTCCGCGCAGCATGTGGTGGAACTGTTGCTGAAAGAGTGCGAATCCGGTCAGGTCACTATCCGTTTACGCAGCGAAATTCTGGCGGTCGAGAAAATCGATGCGGGCTTTGAATTACAGATAAATGAACATAAAGTGAGCACTTCCTCACTGGTTATCGCTTCTGGCGGCTTGTCGATGCCGGGGCTGGGCGCGACGCCTTTCGGTTATAAAATCGCCGAACAGTTTGGCCTGAAGATTTTGCCAACCCGCGCCGCGTTGGTGCCTTTTACACTGCATAAACCTCTGCTGGAGCATTTACAAACCCTGTCCGGCGTTTCAGTGCCCGCGGTAGTGACGGCTGAAAATGGCATCAGTTTCCGCGAAAGCATTCTGTTTACTCATCGTGGTCTGTCTGGCCCGGCAATTCTTCAGCTTTCCAGCTATTGGCAGCCTGGCGAATATGTGAGCATTAACTTACTTCCTGATACTGATTTGGACGCTTTCCTGAATAGCGAGCGTCAGGTACATCCGAATCAAAGTTTGAAGAATACGCTGGCGCAGCTGCTTCCGAAACGTTTGGTGGAGTGCTTACAGCTGCTAGGTCAGATACCTGATGTCACCTTAAAACAGCTTAATGTGCCTCAGCAAGCAGCGCTGGCGGTGATTTTGCAGGAATGGCAGGTGCAACCTAATGGTACTGAGGGCTATCGCACCGCAGAAGTTACCATCGGTGGTGTAGATACGCAGGAGCTGTCTTCAAAAACTATGGAAGCTCATAAAGTTCCGGGGCTGTATTTTATCGGAGAAGTGGTGGACGTGACTGGCTGGCTGGGAGGTTACAACTTCCAGTGGGCATGGAGCTCCGCTTGGGCGTGCGCACAGGCACTGGCGAGCAAATAGCCCGCTAGATGCGCATCTAAAAGTACCGATGGATAAAAACAAAAATGGCACCTGAAGATGGTGCCATTTCTATTTATAACGTTATATCGGCAGTTTTTAGGCTGCGGTAGCCAGTTTGGTGGCAAAACCGAGGAAAAGCAGCCCAACCATCGAATTACCCAGCTTGGCGAGACGTTTTTTCTCACTCAGGAAGTGGGTTAGTGCCGCGCCGGCAAAAATCAGCAGCGACATATAGACAAAGCTAATCATCTCCAGAATCACCGCCAGTATCACGAAGGACAGGCCGGTGTGGGCATAACTTTGATCGATAAACTGCACAAAAAACGAAACGTAGAACAAAATGGCTTTGGGATTGGTCAGGCTCAGGGTCAGCGCTTTGCGGAAAGTGTGTTCCACGACTTCGGTTGCTTCGCTCTGGCCTTGTTTCACCAAAGTGGTATAGAGGATTTTAAGCCCTAAATACAAGAGGTATATGGCACCGAGCATTTTGACCAGCGTAAACAGGAAAGGCGAAGAGCGGATCAGGGAAGCAATTCCCACATAGGCGCAAAATATCAGTACCGCATCGCCAATAAACACTGCCAGTGCAGCCTTGTAGCCTTCTTTAACACCGCGGGTAATGCCTGTTTTCAGAACGAACAGGGTGTTTGGCCCCGGCACGATAATAATGAAAATGGCACCCAGGACATACGTCCAAAGATTGAGTACTCCATAACTCTCAAACACAACAACCTCATCATCAATTCACGCTGTGAGCGACTATTCTGTCGGAAATCTGTCCATTAAAAGCGAGCGTATTCTACGCTGTTTCTCTGATTTATGGCAGCGGAGTGTGATCTCTGTCGTGTTTTATTTCGGGGGAAGATGGAAACAGATCGTGACGCGATCGGTCACGATCTTCGGGCTAATGTAAGGTTACATGAGAAGAAAATTCCGCTAATTCGGTGTTCAGGTGATTTATTTTGGATCTATTATCCTGGCCATATGATAAGCGTCGATATATTTACCATCGCGTAAGGCATAGCGTTTACTGGTTCCCTCGATTTCAAAACCAAATTTCTGGTATAGCGCGATGGCAATATCATTATCAACGAATACCGTAAGTTCAATTCTGTTGATGTTCAACCAGTTATCACATAAATCAATCATGGCTTTCATCAACGCACTGCCAACGCCCTGACCAAAAAAACCTGCGTCTACAGCAATGCCGAAGGTGGCAACGTGATTGCGGCGCGGTCTTTGTATTGTCTCAAGGCTGAGTTGACCAGCGACTTGTCCGTCGATACAGGCAACGTATTTATAGATACCTGGTGCGAGAGTCTCCAGCCTCTTTGCCCACAAATCTTGGGCAGGTAGCGGAAGCTGTAAGGTGTCGCGATACACCTTCGGATGTGCATATAGCTGTTGCAGAGCCAAATAATCAGAAGGTTCTACTGGACGTATTTGCACAAGAGACATAGGGCCTTTCCTATTGATTAGTGTTTGAATAACCTAACAAACTATCGGTTTATTCATCACAGTCAATTATATTCGCATTGATTAAAAATAATGCTTTACAGTTGAGAGTGATAATGATTATCATTGCCATGCTTTCAAGTGAGACCATCAAAGTTTAGGTGTTCACATGACGAAGGCACGACATTGCTCACATTGCTTCCAGTGTTTACTTAGCCAGCCGGGTGCTGGCTTTTTTTTTGCCTTTTCTAGATGGAATAGTCGCAACGACCTGTTTCATTTCCGTATTTTCTTCATCTGCAAACTAGTTATTTTTATGCTTTTTTCTTTGTCGAATTATTTGAACAGAGGGATGAGTTTTTTGCGCTTTCATATTTTCCTGCGACATCTAGACTAAAGAAAACGTTGAGGAGAATTGAATATGATTTATCTACGCAAAGCAGAAGAACGTGGTCACGCTAATCACGGCTGGTTAGATAGCTGGCATACCTTCTCATTCGCCGATTACTATGATGCTAACTTTATGGGATTCTCGGCGCTGCGGGTGATTAACGAAGATGTGATCGACGCAGGGCAGGGTTTCGGTACTCATCCCCATAAGGATATGGAAATTCTAACCTATGTACTGTCGGGTACCGTGGAACATCAGGACAGCATGGGAAATAAAGAGCAGATTCATGCGGGTGAGTTCCAGATTATGAGTGCCGGTACCGGTGTGCGCCATTCTGAATACAATGGTCGTGGTGACCAGCCGTTGCACCTTTATCAAATCTGGATTATTCCTGAGACCAATGGCTTGCCACCGCGCTATGAACAAAAGCGCTTTGATAATCCACAGGGGCGCCAGTTGGTGCTGTCTCCGGATGCTCGCGACGGTTCTCTGAAAGTTTTCCAGGATATGACGCTGTCGCGCTGGGCGCTGAAGAAAGATGAACAATCTGTTTATCAGATTCAGGCAGAGCGCCGAATCTGGATTCAGGTAGTCCGTGGCAAGGTTGCTATCAATGGTCATCACGCAGGCACCAGCGATGCCTTGGCTATTTGGGATGAAACCGCATTGTCGATTCATGCCGATGAAGACAGTGAGATATTGTTATTTGATCTGCCGCCGGTTTAACCTGCATTTATTGGCTAAAAAGGGTATGCGCATCGCGTTATACCCTTTTTTTTGTTAAAATCCCCGCCCGTCTCTCTTGCGCCAGTTCATTGATAATGAAGAAAAAAAGGCCAGTGCTTCAAGATGTAGCTGATATGGTTGGCGTCACGAAAATGACGGTTAGCCGCTATTTGCGTAATCCGCAGCAGGTTTCCGCCGTGCTACAGGGGAAAATTGCGGTGGCATTGGATGAGTTGGGCTATATCCCCAACCGTGCACCGGATATTCTGTCAAACGCCACCAGTCGGGCGATTGGCGTATTATTACCGTCATTAACTAATCAGGTATTTGCCGAGGTTTTACGCGGAATTGAGAGCGTCACGGACGTTCACGGCTATCAAACCATGCTGGCTCACTATGGCTATCAGAAAGAGCGGGAAGAACAGCGCCTGACCTCGCTGCTGTCTTATAACATCGACGGTCTGATTCTCTCCGAACGGGATCACACTCCCCGTACCTTAAAAATGATTCAGGTGGCCGGTATTCCGGTGATTGAATTGATGGATTGTATTTCCCCCTGCATCGATCTGGCGGTTGGATTTAACAATTTTGAAGCCGCTCGCCAGATGACTCAGCAAATTATCGCTCAGGGTCACCGTCACGTAGTCTATTTCGGTGCGCGTCAGGATGAGCGAACGGTGATTAAGCAGCAGGGTTACGAACAGGCGATGAGAGAATCAGGTTTGGAGCCGGTCAGTATTATGACCAGCCGCTCGTCTTCCTATTCTGCCGGTGGTGAGCTGTTGCGTGAAGCACAGGCTAGTTATCCGCAGATCGACAGTATTTTCTGTACCAATGATGATTTGGCTATTGGCGCGTTTTTCGAATGCCAACGTCAGGGATTATCTATCCCGCAGGATATGGCGATTGCCGGTTTCCACGGCCATGATATTGGGCAGTCGATGGTGCCTCGTTTGGCTAGCGTACTGACTCCCCGCGAAAAAATGGGGCAAATAGGTGCAGAACGCCTGATTGCCAGACTGCGTGGCGAACCGGTGTCACCCACAATGGTCGATGTCGGCTTCACTATTTTGCCCGGTGGCAGCATCTGAATAATGGCGTGACGCATGATGGCGTTAAAGAAAAGGCCCGCTATCTTTCGGCAGCAGGCCTTTTTTGTATGCACTTATCTTCAAACTCAGCGAATTAAATCACCATCGCCAATAATAGGCAGCCGACTAATCCACATACTGAAATGATGGTTTCCAGCACTGACCAGGATTTAATGGTTTCCATAATGGTCAGATTGAAATATTCCTTAAACAGCCAGAAGCCCGGATCGTTAACGTGAGAAAAAATCACGCTGCCGGAACCGACGGCAATAACCATCAGCTCTGGGCTGGCGCCGGTGGTGGCAATCAATGGGGCAACAATACCACCTGCGGTAATGGCCGCGACCGTGGCGGAACCCAGTGCGATACGCAACAGCGCCGCGATAGACCAAGCCATCAGAATTGGTGATACGCCGCTGCCACTCATCATGCCGGCAATATATTGTTCAACGCCACTGTCCACCAACACCTGCTTGAATGCGCCGCCACCACCAATAACCAACAACATCATAGCGATGATTTTAATGGAGTCGGTAACGGTCTCCATTACCGATTCCATGGAGCGTCCGCGGTTTAACCCAAAGGTAAAAATGGCGATTAATACAGCGATAAGGGTCGCAATAACCGGATCGCCGAAGAACTCGGCATAAGCCAGAACCGGATGGCCTTTTGGCAAAATCATCTCGGCTACGGCACGTAGCGCCATCAGAATAACCGGTACCAGAGCGGTCGCAACACTGACGCCAAAGCTCGGCATTTCTTCATCGGTAAAGGTTTTCGGGTTATATAAACCTTCAGGAACCGGCTTATCAATGCCTTTCAGGAATCGAGCATAAACCGGGCCAGCTAAAATGACCGTTGGAATGGCCAGCAAGGTACCGTACAGCAAGGTTTTACCCATATCGGCGTGGAAAATGGTCGCAATCGCCGTTGGGCCGGGATGAGGAGGCAGAAAGCCGTGAGTGACCGAGAGTGCAGCAGCCATTGGCACACCGATATACAGCAAAGGAATGCGCGCAGAAGCCGCAATGCTGAATACCAGCGGTAGCAATAGTACGAAACCGACCTCATAAAACAGGGCGAAACCGACGGTAAAACCTGTCAGTACCACGGCCCATTGGATATGTTGTCTACCGAATTTATCAATCAGCGTGGTAGCGATGCGTTGAGCACCACCGCAGTCCGCCAACAATTTACCCAGCATGGCGCCAAAGCCCATAATGAGCGCCAGACTGCCAAGCGTGCCGCCAACCCCGGCTTTAATCGAGCCGACCACTTTATCAACCGGCATTCCCTGCATAATTCCGACCGCCAGAGCGACCAGAATCAGCGAGATAAACCCGTTCAGTTTGAAACGGATCATCAGTAACAGCAGCATGGCAACGCCAACCGCGACAATGACTAATGGCATAGCATTTCTCCAACCTATTTATCGCTTTTCGTTATGATTTATTTACCCTGCTTTTTTCTCGCCGCCGCGGCGTTTTCTGACTTTGTACCTTGTCTCTTTTCCCGTTGCAGCGACATCGGCTGTTTTGGCTATCCCGATTCACTTAACGGGTTAAGTTCCTCGGATTTAGGCCAATTGCCGTTTGGCTGTAATCTGAAAGCTATAGGTATTGATATTGCTCACTTTGCTGCAGCTCGAAATGAGTAGGGTATGGTGCTTATCCAGGACAGGTAACGGGATAAGAACCTTCGTTTTATTATTACGCTCAGTCTTTAAACAGGCCGGCGTGATTGCGCGATTGAGTACAAAACCCGATGTTCTTCCCTTTGTGATAAAAGTCACATCTCCATTTGTTACCGGTATCATGATACCGGTAACATGTTAAAATACGGAACCGTCGAACAGGGTAAAATTCCCATTCTGAGATAGAGATCAAACTTATGGCAGGACATAGCATCATTGTGATGGGCGTATCGGGCAGCGGAAAAACGACGGTGGGTGAAGCCGTTGCTCATGAAATTCACGCTAAATTTATTGACGGTGATGATCTGCATCCGCGCGCCAATATTCAAAAAATGGCCAGCGGGCATCCGTTAAATGATGACGACAGAATGCCGTGGCTGGAACGTTTGAGCGACGCGGCCTACAGCCTGAATCATAAAAACGAAATCGGTATTATTGTCTGTTCTGCTTTAAAACGTCGTTACCGCGATCGCCTGCGGGAAGGCAATAAAGATATGGTTTTTCTCTATCTGAAAGGCAGCTTCGACGTAATTATGGAGCGCTTAAAAGCTCGTTCGGGTCATTTTATGCCCACCGATCTACTGAAAAGCCAGTTTGAAACCCTAGAAGAGCCTTTGGCAGACGAGAAAGACGTGATTTGCGTGGATATCGATGCCGATATTGATGAAGTGGTACGTCGCTGCGTGGCGGCGCTGAGCCATAAAATCTAGCTTCGGCACCGCTTGGCAATCGGGGGCCAATCGCGGCCCTTAGTGTGTTTTTATTGTCGCCCGGCCAATAGATTAGGTGGTGAGATAGGCTCTGACGCCATCTAAAAACATCTGGGTAGATAACATCACCAGAATTAATCCCATCAGTCGTTCCAATGCGCTGACGCCTTTATCTCCCAGCAGACGTAAAAATAAGCCTGACATCAACAAAATAACTGCGGATAAACCCCAAGCAATCAGCAGCGCCAACACCAAATGACTCATGCGATTTGGATATTGATGAGAAAGAAGCATCAACGTAGCCAATATTGATGGGCCAGCCATTAGCGGAATTGCCAGCGGTACTAGGAATGGTTCTTCTCCAGCAGGTAAATCGGTCGAGTTACCTTCACGGGAAGGGAAAATCATTTTGATGGCGATTAAGAACAGAATAATACCGCCGGAAATCGAAACGGTTTCAGTGCGTAAATTCAAAAACGCCAAAATATTTTCGCCCGCGAACAAAAAAATCAGCATTAAGATCAGCGAAATAAGCAGCTCACGAATCAGCACTACCCGTCGCCGCTTCGGCTCCAGATGCTTGAGCACCGACATGAAAATGGGCAAATTGCCTAAAGGATCCATTATCAAAAACAGCAACACGGTTGCCGCAATCATTTCTGTCATTGTGACCTCAACGGGCTAAAAGTTTCCGGTATATCAAACCAGAGACACTCGGGTATTAGGAGGATTACTGTGAATTCCTCCGGCATCGATTAAATTAACTTGCCACTTTTTACATATTTTGTAAGGTGGTATTAGGTCTCTCTTAGAGTCAGTCTGCCATGCCATTTTCGGCGGCGCAGCGCCACAAGACAGGCATCCCTTAATCGGTTGTCACCTCTTCCAAGGCAGGACAGTAAACATGAAAAACGTTGGTTTTATCGGCTGGCGCGGTATGGTCGGCTCTGTGCTCATGCAGCGCATGATCGAAGAACGCGATTTTGACGGCATCCGCCCGGTCTTTTTCTCTACTTCACAGCATGGTCAGGCTGCGCCTACCTTTACCGGTCAGCAGGGCACCTTGCAAGACGCTTATGATATCGACGCGCTGCGTGCGCTGGATATTATCATTAGTTGTCAGGGCGGGGATTATACCAACGAAATATATCCTAAGCTGCGCGCCAGCGGCTGGCAGGGATATTGGATCGATGCGGCTTCTTCTCTGCGCATGAAAGACGATGCCATTATTATTTTGGATCCGGTAAATAATGATGTGATTCAGCAAGGATTGAATCAGGGAATCAAAACGTTTGTTGGCGGTAACTGCACCGTTAGCCTGATGCTGATGTCACTGGGTGGCCTGTTTGCCAATCACTTGGTCGAGTGGGCGTCTGTCGCCACTTATCAGGCTGCATCCGGCGGCGGCGCTCGTCATATGCGTGAATTACTGACTCAAATGGGTATGTTGCACGCTGGCGTAGCCAAAGAGCTACAGGACCCGGCTTCTGCCATTTTGGATATTGAGCGTAAAGTGACGGCGGCGACCCGCAGCGGCGCGTTGCCAACCGATAACTTCGGTGTACCATTGGCTGGCAGCCTGATTCCATGGATTGATAAAGCCTTGGATAACGGTCAGAGCCGGGAAGAGTGGAAAGGTCAGGCGGAAACGAACAAAATTCTGAATACCAACAGCGTTATTCCGGTAGATGGATTATGTGTGCGTGTTGGTGCTCTGCGCTGCCATAGTCAGGCATTTACTCTGAAACTGAAAAAAGACGTTCCGCTACCTGAAATCGAGCAATTGCTGGCAACCCACAATGATTGGGTGCGAGTCATTCCTAACGATCGCGAGCTGACGATGCGCGAGTTGACGCCAGCCGCCGTGACCGGCACGTTGAATACGCCGGTAGGCCGTTTGCGTAAGCTGAATATGGGGCCGGAGTATTTATCCGCCTTCACCGTTGGCGACCAGTTGCTTTGGGGCGCGGCAGAACCGTTACGCCGTATGTTGCGGATTCTGGCGTAATCGCTGTCGTTCTGAACTCGCTAAAATAAAAAAGGTTGCGATGCCGGCAACCTTTTTTATTGCTAAATATCAAAGGATTAATTTAACCTTCCTCTGCGGTATGGAACGGTAATTTAATCGAGATACGGGTAAATATTTCCGTCTCACAGGTCACGGTCACGCCGTACTGCTGGCCATAACGCACCTTGATTCGTCTGTCGACCAGATTCATGCCCAATCCGTCTCCATCGGGCTTGGGTTCATACAATCCCGCATTATCTTCTACTTCCAACGTCAGGATTCCATCCTGCATATTGCCGCGCAGGGTAATCTTTCCATTGCTGAACATCTGAGAAATTCCGTGTTTAATGGCATTTTCTACCACTGGCTGCAAAGAGAACGCCGGCAGGCGAGCATCCAGAATGTTATCTGGCAGGGCGATAGTGACGTTCAATCGATCGGCAAAGCGCGCTTTTTCAATTTCAAGGTAAGCATTCACATGTTCAATTTCATCGCTCAGAGTCACTACATCGTGGCTGCGCTTCAGGTTTTTACGGAAGAAGGTGGAAAGCGAAAGCACCAGTTTGCGAGCGTGATTGGGATCGCGATGAATGACAACCGATAAGGTATTGAGGGCATTGAATAGAAAATGTGGATTGACCTGTGCGTGAAGGAGTTTGATCTCAGACTGGGCTAATAATTGTTTTTGCTGCTCAAATCTGCCCGCCATAATTTGTGCCGATAGTAGATGAGCAATGCCTTCCCCCAGCGTGCGGTTGATACTGGAAAACAGCTTGGTTTTCGGTTCATACAGTTTAATGCTGCCGATGACGCGATGCTCTTCTCCTCGCAGAGGAATAACCAGCGTAGAACCTAGTTTACAAGTGGGTGAAATCGAACAGGTATAGGGCACCGCGTTGCCGTCGGCATAAACCACCTGATCCATTCCGATGGCTCGATGAGTGTGGTGTGAAGTAATTGCAGAGCCGACAATATGATGATCTGAGCCGGTGCCGATAAAGGCCAGAAGCTTTTCTCTATCGGTAATCGCCACCGCCCCAACGCCTAATTCCTCATACAGAATCCGCGCTACTCGCATACTGTTTTGCTGATCAAATCCGTGTCGCAGTAGTCCTTCTGCTCTGGCGGCGATCTGTAAGGCTTTAGCCGAAAATGCCGTGGTGTATTTTTCGAAAATAGCCCGCCGATCCAGCAGGATGCGCATGAACATAGCTGCGCCAATGGTGTTGGTGATCATCATCGGCAATGCAATATTTTCAACCAGTTCCACCGCTTCGGAAAAGGGGCGCGAAACCGCCAGAATAATCAGCATTTGTAGCACTTCCGCCACTAATGTCATGCCAGCAATCACTAAAGGTTGGAACAGTAAATCCAGCCGATTCCTACGAATGAGGTAGTTATGAAGGAAGCCGCCGATCAGACCCTCCGCGACCGTGGAGAGCATACACGCGGTCGCGGTCATCCCTCCCATAGAATAACGGTGTAATCCACCGGTTAAACCGACCAGAAAACCGACGGATGGCCCACCCAGCACGCCGCCTAAGACCGCACCAATAGCACGTGTATTGGCAATGGAATCATCAATATGCAGGCCGAAATAAGTTCCCATGATGCAAAACATGGAAAAGGTGAGATAGCACACCAGCTTGTGCGGTAAGCGGATGGTGACTTGCATCAATGGGATGAAAAGCGGTGTTTTACTGAGCAGGTATGCGATAACCAGATAAACACACATTTGTTGCAGTAATGAAAAAATCAATTCGGTCTGGCTAACGCCCATGCTGTATTGCCTCCGTTATTTCCGAAGCCATTATAACTAAGGCATGAGTGAGAAAATTTTAACTCGAACAACTAAATATAAAAAAACACAGACCGTGAGATCTGCTACCAAAGTGCCAATTGGGGTGAATAACTCCCGCTAACCCGAGAAAAAGTAACCGGATTATACCTTTTAGTGCTGTAAAGGGATTTCCTTGTTTGCTTAACCATTTTTTTACTCACCTTTGACTATGCTTATACCTTGGGGCGGGCATTGTCACAGGGGTAACTCTGCGTCGGGATTGAAATTAATTAGGGTGGTTTTTTGTGATTTTAAGCTAAAAAAATCGTCATTTTGATCGTCGTCATGATTTATACGGTAAATGGATTGCATGATAGATAAGTTGAATTTTTATTTGTCTTAATAATTGATTCTTATAAATCATGCTATTAGTCATAGGAAGAATAAAATGTCAGCACTTCCAGAGCAGAATGTGATTAATCAGGTTATTTGTGGTAATTATTCAGACCCTTTCTCCATTCTTGGTATGCATAGAGTTGCAGATACGCTGCAAGTGCGTGCGCTGTTGCCCGATGCTAAAGAAGTATGGGTCGTTGACTGCAAGACCAATAAGAAAGTCACTCGGCTCGAATGTATCGATTCCAGAGGCTTCTTTGCCGCTGTCATTCCTCGTCGTAAAAATCCATTTCGCTACCAGTTAGCTGTTATTTGGGTAGATAGTGCCCAAATTATCGATGATCCTTATCGATTTGGCCCCTTATTGCAGGATATAGACAGCTGGTTATTGGCAGAAGGTACACATTTGCGCCCGTATGAACGTTTAGGTGCTCATTTGATGTCTTTAGACGGGGTCGAAGGCGTCAGTTTTGCGGTTTGGGCACCTAATGCCAAGCGAGTATCGGTTGTTGGCGCATTTAACTTCTGGGATGGGCGCCGTCACCCGATGAGGCTTAGAAAAGAAAACGGTATTTGGGAAGTTTTTTTACCGGGTGTACAGGCAGGACAGCTATATAAATATGAGATTATCGATAGTAATGGAAATATTCGCCTAAAAGCAGACCCCTACGCTTTTGAGGCGCAAATGAGACCAGAAACGGCCTCTCTGATTAGCCCACTGCCAGATATTGTTGAAAACTCTCCCATTCGACAAAAAGCCAATGCGCTCAATGCGCCAGTTTCTATTTATGAAGTTCATCTGGGATCTTGGCGGCGACATACCGAAAACAATTTCTGGCTGAGCTACGGCGAACTAGCTGAGCAACTGGTTAATTACGTCAAATACATGGGTTTTACCCATATCGAATTACTCCCAATTAGTGAGCATCCGTTTGACGGCAGTTGGGGCTACCAACCGTTGGGCATGTATGCACCGACCCGCCGCTTTGGAACGCCACAGGATTTCAGGCAGTTCATTGAGAAAGCCCATCAGGCAGGGCTAAACGTGATTCTGGATTGGGTTCCGGGTCATTTCCCTAGTGATGAATACGGTCTGGCTCAGTTTGACGGTACCGCGCTGTACGAATATGCCGATCCGCGTGAAGGTTATCATCAGGATTGGAATACCCTGATTTATAACTACGGACGTAATGAAGTTCGCAACTATTTAGCAG
This sequence comes from Yersinia nurmii, assembly GCF_001112925.1. Classification (GTDB taxonomy): domain Bacteria; phylum Pseudomonadota; class Gammaproteobacteria; order Enterobacterales; family Enterobacteriaceae; genus Yersinia; species Yersinia nurmii. Next base: position 134,645 of record NZ_CPYD01000003.1, on the reverse strand, counting down.
GAAACGCTTTTTACTGGCTGGAGCGTTTTGGTATTGATGGTCTGCGAATAGATGCGGTTGCCTCGATGATTTATCGAGATTACAGCCGGGCCGAAGGCGAGTGGGTGCCTAACCAATATGGCGGCAGAGACAATCTGGAAGCTATCTCTTTCCTGCGTTACACCAATCATACCCTCGGCGTAGAACGACCCGGCGCGGTGACGTTAGCGGAAGAATCCACCGACTATCCCGGTGTAACCTTGCCGCCAGAAGCCAATGGTTTAGGTTTCAATTACAAATGGAATCTGGGCTGGATGCACGACACGCTTAATTACATGCAGCTCGATCCGGTTCACCGCAAATACCACCATAATCTAATGACTTTTGGCATGTTGTATGCCTATACCGAGAATTTCGTGTTGCCGCTTTCCCATGATGAAGTGGTACACGGCAAACGCTCGATTCTGGATCGGATGCCCGGCGATGCCTGGCAGAAATTCGCTAACCTCCGCGCTTATTACGGCTTTATGTGGGCGCATCCCGGCAAAAAACTGCTGTTTATGGGATGCGAGTTTGCTCAAGGGCGGGAGTGGAATTTTGACACCAGTCTGGACTGGCACTTGCTCGATGACGAAAACGGCTGGCACAGCGGCGTTCAACGTTTGGTTCGAGATCTTAACCATTGTTATCAAGATAATGCGCCGCTGTACGAGCTGGATTATCAGCCGGAAGGTTTTGAATGGCTGGTGGTGGATGATCATGAAAACTCAGTTTTTGCTTTCCTTCGCCGTGATGCGGCAGGTAATGAACTGATCGCTATCAGTAACTTCACCCCGGTGCCGCGCCATAACTATCGAGTAGGCGTGCCCCGTGCCGGACGGTATCGCGAAGTGCTGAATACCGATTCAACCTATTATTGCGGCAGTAATTTGGGTAACCAGGGCGCGATTGATACTCAACAGATTGGCAGCCATAACCACGGTCAATCTTTATTGCTGACTCTACCGCCGCTCGCCACCCTTTATCTGCTGCGGGAGAGATAGCATGACCACGCTACAGACTGGTTCTCCTACTCCTCTTGGCGCGCACTTTGACGGTTCAGGGATTAATTTCACCCTGTTTTCGGCTCATGCCTATGACGTAGAACTGTGCCTGTTTGACGAAGTGGGGCGTGAGGTTCGCCTACCGTTGCCCGCTCGCAGCGGCGATATCTGGCATGGATATTTGCCCGGCGGTCAGCCTGGTCAGCGTTACGGATTTCGCGTTAGCGGGCCGTTTGATCCCCAGGCGGGACATCGTTTTAATGCGCAGAAACTCTTACTCGATCCCTGTGCGCGTGCGGTGGAGGGACGTGTTGATGACGATCCGCGCCTGTTCGGCGGAAGGGAGCATGCCGATCAGCAGGATAGCGCCGATGCGATGCCAAAATCCGTGGTGGTACATGAGGAATATGACTGGCAGGACGATTGCCCGCCGGTGGTGCCTTGGGGCAATACGGTGATTTATGAAGCTCACGTTCGCGGATTAACTCAACTACACCCCGACATTCCCGAGACGCTACGCGGCAGTTATGGCGCTTTGGCTCATCCGGTGATGATTGATTACCTGAAAAAGCTCGGTATTACCGCGTTGGAATTGCTGCCGATTCAGCATCATGTGGATGAACCTCGAGTACAGAAACTGGGGCTAACCAACTATTGGGGCTACAACGTATTAGCGCCCTATGCGGTAGAGCCGGATTATGCCTCTGGGCGGGAAGGTTTTTCACCGCTGCGGGAACTGCGGGATGCGGTTAAAGCCCTGCATCGCGCAGGTATTGAAGTCATTCTGGACGTGGTGTTTAACCACAGCGCCGAATTGGACGCTGAAGGGCCAACGCTATCGCTGCGAGGGATCGATAATGCCAGCTATTACTGGCTGAACTCGCAGGGTGAGTATGAGAATCAAACCGGCTGCGGTAACGCACTCAAGCTAGATCATCCAGAAGTGGTTCGTTGGGTAATCGACTGCCTGTGTTATTGGGTTGAGAGTTGCCACGTCGACGGTTTTCGCTTCGATCTCGGCGCGATATTGGGGCGCACGCCTGAATTTCATCAGGACGCACCCTTTTTCCAAGCGTTACAGGCGGAGCCGCGGCTGGCTCACTGCAAAATGATTGCAGAGCCTTGGGATATCGGCTGGGGCGGTTATCAGGTAGGTCATTTCCCTCGCGATTTTAGCGAATGGAATGACCAATATCGTGATGGAATGCGGCGTTTCTGGCTACACAATCAATTCTCTTTGGGGCAATTTGCCCAACGTTTTTCCGGTTCTGCTGATATCTATGCTCAGCGGGAGCGTTTGCCTTCCGCCAGTATCAATATGATCACTTCACACGATGGTTTTACCTTACTGGATCTTCTGTGTTTCAACCAAAAACATAATCTGGCTAATGGTGAGGACAACCGCGACGGTACGGATAGTAATTACAGCAATAACTTCGGAAATGAAGGATTAACGGCGGATGAAGCGGTGTGGCATAGGCGCAAGGCCTGCCAGCGGGCATTACTCAGCACGTTACTGCTTTCGCTAGGTACGCCAATGCTGCTGGCCGGTGATGAGCACGGTCACAGTCAGCAAGGCAACAATAACGCCTACTGTCAGAATAACGCTATGACCTGGTTGGATTGGACACAGGCAGATAGCGATCTGGCGAACTTTACTGCCGAACTTATCCGCCTGCGGCAAAAAATACCGGCGCTTACGCAAGACCGCTGGTGGCAGGAAGGCGATGGCAGTGTGCAATGGTTGAACATGCAGGGGCAGGAAATGACTGCCTTAGCCTGGGAGCAGGGCGATCAAAGAAGGCTCCAGATTCGTTTATCTCAACGTTGGCTGGTGGTGATTAATGCTTCCGACCAAGCCTGTGAATTTACTTTACCCGCAGGAAAATGGCTGTCTGTACCTCCTTTTGCTTCGCGCGATATCGCTGAGCTGCAACAGACAGAATTACTTACGGGGCATAGCGCCGCATTTTCAGTGCGTGTGTTTGAACAAAAAATCTAAGGAATTCGCCATGGTTAAATTCGAAAATAGAGATCCATTGATGTTAGCCAGACTGCTGCCGCTTAAATCGGTAGCTCTGATTCTAGCCGGAGGGCGCGGTTCGCGCTTGAAAGACCTGACGGCAGCTCGTGCCAAGCCGGCGGTACATTTTGGCGGTAAGTTTCGCATTATCGATTTTGCCCTGTCTAACTGTCTAAACTCGGGCATTCGCCGGATCGGCGTCATTACCCAATATCAGTCCCATTCTCTGGTTCAGCATATCCAGCGCGGTTGGTCGTTTCTCAACGAAGAAATGAACGAGTTTGTTGATTTGCTGCCGGCTCAGCAGCGTTTTAGCACTGAAGAATGGTACAAAGGAACTGCGGATGCGGTGTATCAGAATCTGGATATCATTCACAGATATAATGCGGAATATATCGTCATTCTAGCGGGTGATCACATTTATAAAATGGATTACTCACGCATGCTGATTGACCACGTTGAAAAAGGGGCGAAATGTAGCGTGGCTTGTATTCCGGTGCCGCTGAGCGAAGCCTCGGGATTCGGTGTTATGGAAGTGTCTCCGGACTATCAGATAAAGTCGTTTACAGAAAAGCCGGAAGTTCCGATATCAATGCCTGGAAATCCCGATATGGCGCTAGCCAGCATGGGGATCTATATTTTTAATGCGGATTATCTGTATAAATTATTGCTCGAGGATATGAATACTCTGGGTTCCTGCCATGATTTTGGGAAAGACTTGATACCTAAAATTACCGAGCGGGGAGAGGCTTGGGCGCATCCGTTTACCCTGTCTTGCGTGACTTCCAACGGCGACTTACCACCTTATTGGCGTGATGTTGGGACACTGGATGCCTATTGGCGCGCTAACCTGGATTTAGCCTCGGTAACGCCGGAGCTGGATATGTACGACCGCTCTTGGCCGATTCGCACGCATATGGAACCGTTGCCGCCTGCAAAATTTGTGCAGGATCGCTCTGGTAGCCACGGTATGACCATGAACTCACTGGTTTCTGGCGGCTGTATTGTTTCTGGTTCCGTGGTGGTGCATTCGGTGCTATTCCCTCGGGTGCGGGTTAACTCGTTCTGTACGATAGATTCAGCGGTACTGCTGCCAGACGTTAATGTGGGCCGATCGTGCCGTTTACGGCGCTGCATTATTGACCGCGCCTGCCAAATTCCAGAGGGGATGGTGATCGGTGAGAATGCGGAAGAGGATAGCGCCCGTTTCTACCGTTCGGAAGGCGGAATTGTACTCGTCACAAGGGAGATGTTGGCTCAGTTGTAATTTAACGTCAGCCTGACGCTAGCCGAAGCCGTCTGTTGTCTGTAAACCTATTGGTAGCTGATGAGATACCAGGAGTAATGATGCGGGTTTTACATGTCTGTTCTGAGATGTTTCCTTTACTGAAGACCGGAGGATTAGCGGACGTTGTCGGCGCTTTACCTGCGGCTCAAATTGCCGATGGCACTGACGTTCGGGTGATTTTACCGGCGTTCCCCGACCTGAAAAATGGCATTCCCCGTAGAATATTAGTCAAAGAAATTGATACCTTCGCCGGGCGGGTGGAGTTGAGTTATGGCACTTACAATGGCGTTGGGGTCTACCTGATTGATGCGCCTGGTTTATACGATCGCCCTGGTAGCCCTTACCACGATCAATGGCTGAATGCTTACGGTGATAATCATCGGCGCTTTGCGCTACTGGGTTGGATGGCTTGCGAACTGGCCTGCGGGCTGGATAGCTACTGGCGTCCCAATATTGTGCATGCTCACGATTGGCACGCGGGTCTGGCCTGCGCCTATTTGGCGGCGCGCGGACGTCCAGCCCGCTCGGTCTTTACGGTACATAATCTGGCCTACCAAGGGCTATTCTCCGCTCACCATATGGCTGAGCTACAGCTTCCGCCGTCCTTCTTTAATATCTACGGTTTGGAATTTTACGGTCAAATTTCATTCCTTAAAGCCGGTTTGTTTTACGCCGATCATGTGACAACCGTTAGCCCGACCTACGCTAAAGAGATTACCCAGCCTGCCTTTGGATACGGAATGGAGGGATTGCTGCAACAGCGAGCGCGGGAAGGGCGATTGAGCGGCATTCTCAACGGTGTGGATGACGACATTTGGGATCCGACCACCGATGCTCTGTTGGCTGAGCGCTATGATTCTGAAGATTTGCGAGGCAAAGCGGTCAACAAAGCCCATTTGCAGAAAGCCATGGGGCTACAGGTTACTGATAAAAAGCCGGTTTTCGCGGTAGTTAGCCGCTTAACGGCGCAAAAAGGTCTGGATCTGGTACTACAGGCATTACCCGAGTTACTTAGGCTGGGTGGCCAGTTAGTGGTGCTAGGCGCGGGGGATGCGGTGCTACAAGAAGCTTTTCTGGCCGCATCGGCGGATTATCCAGATCAGGTTGGCGTTCAGATTGGTTATCATGAGGCATTCTCGCACCGGATTATTGCCGGTGCCGATGTGATACTGGTTCCCAGCCGCTTTGAGCCTTGCGGCCTGACGCAGTTATACGGTTTGAAATACGGAACTCTGCCATTAGTGCGCCATACCGGTGGGCTGGCGGATACGGTAGTAGATTGTGCTTTAGAAAATCTGGCCGATGGTAGCGCATCGGGGTTTGTGTTTGATGAATGTGAAGCAACGGAACTGGAGCGGGCAATTCGCCGTGCCTTTGTGCTCTGGGTTCGTCCAAAACATTGGCGCCACGTACAGCGTCATGGGATGGAGCTTGATTTTGGTTGGCAGGTAGCTGCAGCAGACTACCGGTCGCTTTATCAACACTTGTTGTAACCACAAATTAGGGAAATATCGCTAATGACGTCACCCTTTAGCTACACCTCACCCGTAGTCAGTGTGGATGCACTGAAACATTCTATTGCTTATAAGCTGATGTTTATTGTCGGTAAAGATCCTTCAATCGCCACAGAACACGATTGGCTGAACGCCACGCTGTTCGCGGTGCGTGACCGTATGGTAGAACGCTGGCTGCGCTCCAATCGGGCACAATTATCTCAAGATGTGCGGCAGGTTTATTACCTGTCGATGGAGTTTCTGCTAGGTCGTACATTGTCCAATGCGCTGTTGTCGATGGGTATTTATGATGATATCAAAGCCGCGTTGGATGAAATGGGTATCGATTTCAATGAGTTGCTAGCCGAAGAGAGTGACCCAGGGCTGGGAAACGGTGGTTTAGGGCGCCTGGCAGCGTGTTTTCTGGATTCACTGGCGACTTTAGGCATGCCGGGGCGCGGCTACGGCATTCGCTACGAATATGGCATGTTTAGCCAGAAAATCGTCAATGGGCAGCAGGCAGAATCCCCAGATAACTGGTTGGAATACGGTAATGCTTGGGAATTCCCGCGTCATAACACACGTTATAAAGTGCGTTTTGGTGGTCGTATCCAGCAGGAAGGGACAAAAACCCGCTGGCTGGAAACTGAGGAGATTCTGGCCTGCGCCTATGATCAAATCATTCCCGGCTTTGATACCGACGCGACTAATACATTGCGTTTATGGTCGGCGCGCGCCAGTAATGAAATCAATTTGGGTAAATTCAATCAGGGGGATTATTTTGCGGCGGTAGAGGATAAGAACCATTCGGAAAACGTATCGCGAGTGCTGTATCCCGATGATTCGACCTATTCGGGACGAGAACTGCGTCTACGGCAGGAGTATTTCCTGGTTTCAGCCACCGTTCAGGACATTTTAGCCCGCCACTGGGCGCTCCATCATACCTTCGATAATCTGGCAGAGAAGATTGCCATTCATCTAAATGATACGCACCCGGTACTGTCTATCCCTGAATTAATGCGTTTACTGATTGATGAGCATAAATTTACTTGGATCAAAGCCTGGGGAATGGTGGAAACCATTTTCTCTTACACTAACCATACTTTGATGGCTGAAGCACTGGAAACCTGGCCGATCGATATGATTGGTAAGATTTTGCCGCGCCATCTGCAAATTATTTTCGATATTAACGATCACTTCCTCAAACAGGTGCAGGAAGCTTTCCCAGACGATAATGAATTACCGTCCAGAGTGTCAATTATCGATGAAGGGCATGGGCGGCGGGTGCGCATGGCGTGGTTGGCCGTGATTGCCAGCCATAAAGTGAACGGCGTATCGGCGTTGCATTCTGAGCTGATGGTTCAGTCTCTGTTTGCTGATTTTGCCCGCATTTTCCCGACGCGCTTCTGTAATAAAACCAACGGAGTGACGCCGCGTCGCTGGCTTGGGCTGGCGAATCGTCCGCTGGCGGCGGTGCTGGATGACAGCATTGGCCATAACTGGCGTACCGATCTTAGCCAACTGAGCGATATCAAACCCAATATTGATTATCCGAGTTTTTTACAGGCGATACAGAAAGCCAAGCTGGAAAATAAAAAGCGGCTGGCAATTTATGTCGCACAAAACCTGAATATTGTGCTCAATCCGGCGGCGCTGTTTGATGTGCAGATAAAGCGAATTCATGAATACAAACGGCAACTGCTGAATGTTTTACATGTGATCACACGCTATAACCGTATTTTGCAGGATCCAGACGCGAAATGGGTACCAAGAGTGATGATCTTTGCCGGTAAAGCGGCATCGGCCTATTACAATGCTAAACAGATTATTCGCTTGATCAATGATGTCGCTAAAGTGATCAACAACGATCCTAGAGTGAACAACTTGTTGAAAGTAGTGTTTATTCCGAACTATGGCGTTAGTCTGGCGCAGATGATTATCCCGGCGGCGGATTTATCCGAGCAGATTTCACTAGCCGGAACCGAAGCCTCTGGTACCAGTAATATGAAATTTGCCCTGAACGGTGCGCTGACGATTGGCACGCTTGATGGCGCTAACGTGGAAATTCGAGAGCACGTCGGTAAGGAAAATATTTTCATATTTGGTAATACCGCTGAGCAGGTTGAAGCATTACGCCGCAGTGGTTATAACCCACGGAAATACTATGATGAAGACCCTGAGCTTCATCAAGTGTTGACGCAGATCGCCACCGGAACTTTCAGCCCGGAAGAACCCAATCGCTATACCAACCTGTTCGATTCGTTGGTTAATTTGGGCGATTATTATCAGTTATTGGCTGACTATCGTAGCTATGTGGATACGCAGGACGCGGTGGATGAGCTATATCTGCAACCGGATGAATGGACTCGTCGTACGGTATTAAATATCGCCAATATGGGGTATTTCTCGTCTGACAGGACGATTCAGGAATATGCCGATGAGATTTGGCATATTAAACCGATAAAACTCTAAGAAAAAACCGCCGCTTCTATCAGGAAGCTGGCGGTTATTTTTCATTGTGGCGCGTCTATTTCATCAAGAAACCAGTGACAGCGTATCCATTTTCTCGGCATGAACCGCCGCCAGCCATTCGGCAATGCGCTGTTTCTGCGCCTCATCCAGCCACATACCCAGTTTGGTTCGGCGCCAGATGGCATCGTCTAACTCGACAACCCACTCTTTCTCAACCAAATAGCGCAACTCGGCTTCGTACAGGCCGTGACCGAAATCTTCGCCCAAATCGTTAAGGCTGGTGGCATTGGCCAGAATAATCTCGCTATGGCTACCGTAAGTGCGGGTATAACGGCGCGCCAGCGCTTCCGGCAGCCAATTATAGTGATGGCGCAGTTTAACGGTATAACTGTCGCGATCGCCGCCGATATCGCCGCCCGGCAGCGAACCGTTCTTAGTCCAAGCTGGGCCGACTTTCGGGTAGTATTGAGTCAGTTTTTCCAGCGCATGTTCTGCCAGTTTACGATAAGTGGTCAGTTTGCCGCCGAATACCGATAGCAATGGGGCCTTGCCCTGTTCATCAGCCACGTCCAGCGTGTAATCGCGGGTAACGGCCTGCGGAGAGTCGGATTCATCGTCACACAGCGGACGCACGCCAGAGTATGTCCAGACGATATCGTCACGGCCAAGCTGTTTCTTAAAGTGGTCGTTATACACTTTCAGCAAATAATCGATTTCCTGATCGTCGATCTTCACATCTTTAGGATCGCCGTGGTATTCCACGTCGGTGGTACCAATGATGGAGTAATCATCCAGCCAAGGAATGACGAACACGATACGGTGATCTTCATTTTGCAGAATGTAAGCCTGCGGCTGGTTATGTACGCGAGGAACAACGATATGGCTGCCTTTAATCAGGCGGATACCGTAAGGAGATTTCAGTTTCAGACCATCGTCAAAGAACTGCTTTACCCAAGGACCTGTGGCGTTAACCAGACCTTTGGCACGCCAAGTGAAGGTTTTACCGGTATTGACGTCGGTCGCTTCTACCATCCACAGGCCGTTTTCACGCCAGGCGCGGGTCACTTTGGTGCGAGTACGTACTTCGCCACCGCGTTCAACCACTTCCTGAGCGTTAAGCACCACCAGACGAGCATCATCTACCCAGCAGTCGGAATATTCGAAACCGCGCACCAGTTCAGGTTTTAGCACGGAATCTGCGCCAAAACGCAGGCCTTTACTGGCAGGCAAAGTGGTACGTTTACCTAAGTGATCGTACAGGAACAAACCGGCGCGAATCATCCAAGCTGGGCGCAGATGGGGCTGATGTGGTAGGCGAAAACGCATTGGGAAGGCGATATGCGGTGCCATCTTCAGCAGCACTTCACGCTCGGCCAAAGCTTCGCTAACCAGACGGAATTCGTAGTGTTCCAGATAGCGCAGGCCACCGTGGATAAGTTTGGAGCTGGCGGAAGACGTAGCACAGGCCAAGTCTTGCGCTTCCAGCAGCAGTACTGACAGGCCACGTCCGGCAGCATCCGCAGCGATACCGGCACCGTTAATGCCGCCACCGATCACGATCAAGTCTTTGGTTTCCATGTAACCTTCCTCCAGATGTTCGAAACAGCTCTTTAATGTTCGTTTTCGCTCATGATTGTAATCAAAAACAAACAAACAAGCCAAGAGTTAACCAAAGAAAAACATTTATGCGTGATGAAGGTAACAGTTTTGTTGCGGATTCATTTTAGAGATGTAATCAATACAGCGAAGCAAACTTCCTCTGCGGGAAGATTCTTTGCCGTCTTATAGGCAGAGTGTCAAGTTTATAACTTGAGAAAAATGGCGAGGAACAGCGGTAAAAGTGTGGGTAAATATCGTAAATAGGGGCCGAAGCCCCCGATTGTAGATCGAGTCTTATTGGGTGAGCCAGAGCGCGGGAATTAACACAGTTCTAGCTGAACATCATGCTGCTCAATAATTTTCATCACGCTGGCAGGAGGCAGCTGATCGGTAAACAGATAGTCGATTAAATTCATATTTCCCAGATTTACCATCGCATTACGACCAAATTTGGAGTGGTCTGTGACCAACATCACGCAGCGGGAGTTTTCGATAATCGCGCGTTTGGTGCGTACTTCGTGATAATCGAACTCCAGCAAAGAGCCGTCCATATCGATACCACTGATACCTAAAATGCCGTAATCCAGACGGAACTGGGAGATGAAATCCAGCGTGGCCTCGCCAATAATGCCGCCGTCACGGGTTCGCACTTCGCCACCGGCCAGAATCAGGCGGAAATCTTCTTTGGCGGTGAGTAAGGTCGCAACGTTTAGATTATTGGTCACGACGCGCAGATTTTTATGATTGAGCAGTGCGTGAGCCACGGCTTCTGGCGTGGTGCCGATATCGATAAACAGCGTTGCACCATCGGGAATCTGGCTGGCAACTCGTTGGGCAATACGAGCTTTTTCCTCAGACCACATGACCTTTCTATCGTTATAGGCCGCATTGACCGAACTGGAGGGCAGCGCGGCGCCGCCGTGATGGCGATGAATTTTATTTTGATCGGCCAAATCATTCAGGTCACGCCGAATGGTTTGCGGACTAACGGCAAAGTGTTCTACCAGTTCTTCAGTGCTGACATAACCCTGAAGGCGTACCAGTTCAATAATCGCATCATGTCGCTGCGTTTGCTTCACGATAATCCCCTAATTTGCCCGGTTTACGGACCGTTATTGTGTGGTTCGGGTGCTATTACGCGTATCCCAAAATGCCATCAGTAATCCAATGACCAGACCAGAAACGTGAGCGGCATTGGCGATCGACAGACCTAAAATATCGAAATATCCGGCGATTAACCACAGAACAGAGAAAGCCATCAACCCGTTAGGTAGAGAGATTCCCCGCTCCGGTGCTCGTTGGCCTGTCAGCCAAACGTAACCCATCAGGGCGTAGACTACGCCGGACAAGCCACCAAAGTTTGAGCCGCTGAATAAGGATTGCCCCCAGCCGCTAAATACGGCGGAAACAATGGTTAATACCACGAGTTTTCCCGTGCCGAGGCGTTTTTCCATTTGGCCGCCCAAATACCACCACCACAGTAGGTTAAACAGGATATGCATCAGCGAAAAGTGTAGAACAGCGTGGCTGACCCAACGCCAGATTTCCAGATACTGGCTGCTGTTTACCGGCCAGGCCAGCCAGCTCATGACGGCATTATCACCGACGATTTGCATCAGAATATAGACTGCAATACATACCACCATCAGGCTGAGGGTGAGTGGGCCAGCCTGACTACGTAAATTCTGCAACAGCGAAACACGCTGATAAGGCATATCGGTGTGAAGATTGCCCGATTGCCAGCTCGCCGCCTGATAGCGCGGGTTGAGCGGGTCTAGTAAAAATTGTTCTAGCTCATGCTGAACCTGAGGAAGTTTTTCATCCTCATTTAGCCAGATTTCTGCATCTTGACTGTGGTGTCGGAGTTCCAAAGTCACCTTTTGCGTGGCCATATAGTCCACAAAGGCCTGCGCCAGACGTAGGTTAGAAATTACTATCACACGAATCATATTTATAATTTACCGTCTAACGTTATGATTTATAAAACATCTTAAACTTTATCGTAGCAATTGAGCATGTTAGCAAACTGATTCTCCCTTTTCGCTGTAGGGATGTCATCTGTTGTTTAAAAAAAGCCAGAGTCCACAACAACGAAAACCGCCGATACTGGTGAATATGGCGGCTTAATATCATTCTTGTGGATGATGTAATATGGCGCAAGGCAGAGGCCAAGGGTGGCCTCTTGCATTGGAAAAAGGGTAAATCAGGCTTTGTCTGTGGCAACATCTTGCGGGTAACTTCTGGCCCAGGCTTCGAAACCACCATTAATGCTATAAACTGCGTCAAAACCTTGCTCCAGTAGATATTGAGCGGCACCGCGGCTACTGTTGCCGTGGTAACACATCACCATCACCGGCTGGTCAAAATCGGTTTGTTGCATAAAAGTCTGCAAACTGCCGTTGGTCAAATGAAATGCGCCCGGCGCATGACCGGATTCATAGCTCTGCGGATCGCGAATATCCACGAGAACCGCCTGCCCCTCTTTCCAGCGGGAGTAGGCTTGCTCAACGTCAATTGCTTCAAATTGTTCCATACTGCTGACACCCTTTTATTGGCGATTAAACTGGTTATGCCGCTATTGTAATCAATTTTATGCCAATAAAGACCCATTGGTTGGTATGGATAAATTTCCGCCAGATAAAATCAGCGGTTGGTTAAACGCCGTATCCCATCATTTGCAGCAATCGCTGCGCTTGTTGAACCGCTTCCTGACGGTGAGCCACGCCCAATTTTTGATACAAATTACGAATATGGGTTTTGATTGTGGTGGCGGCTACGTCCAGCTCACCGGCTATTTGCTCATTACTGTAACCGGAGTAAATCAACCCTAGAACCTGCCATTCCCGTTGAGTCAGCGGACTGGTACGAATCAATTCAGGCACCTGCGGGTGAGTCAGTAACTTATCGACAAAGCGTTCGTCAAAATGAGCAAATTTATGGCGATGATGCTGGTTGATGTCCTTCAGGATGCGTTGAGCACGATGTTGTTCCAGTTCCGGCAGCGCGTTCAGTTGGATAAGCTGACGTAACTGCTGTGCCATTGCTTCTCCTTCGATCACAAAGTGGCTGATAAAACCGGTACGGTTTGCCAGCGTCAGAGATTCTATCAGCGCTTTTTGTGCTTCGCCTTTCCGTTCGGTTTGCCAGTAAAGAATATTACTTAACAGCAGGTTACGGTTGAGATCGCTGGTCAGTCGCAGGCGACGGGCATTTTCGTTGAGTTCATCAAGAACCACTTCGGCCTCATCGAAATAACCGAGCATAATCTGCACTCTGGCAATATTACGCCACTGGCCTTGCAGGAAATGGTTATCGGCCATGCCCGGCTTTTCTGCCTGACGCAGCCAGTTAGCCGCAGCCGTTTTATCACCGGTCATTTGCCAGTAAATCACTCTGGGTTTATCCGCATTGGTTACCCAGTCGCGATGGTATTGAGTGCCGTGAATCAAGGCTTCGCAGCGTTGAATATACATATGGGCGTTATCTAAATCGCCCCGTGCCAGCGAGCATTTGGAGAGCATGGCCAGACATTGCAACTGCTGCTGTGGCTGATAGTTGGCGAGAATAGCTATGCCCTGACGTGCGGCTTCCTCTGCTTCATCCAGCCGCGACCACGACCACAGTACCTGCGCGCGAATACGTAGTAAGAATTCATGCATCGGCAATTGCTCAAGGTGTTGTTCACGTATCAACTCGAAGGCTTTTTCCTGAGTTTCAAACGCGGCCTGCAAGAAGCCTTGGGCAATCAGAATTTCACTTTGTTGCAGTAGCGCCCATAACGCGTAGTGATAGGCCTGGTGGCGGCGCGCCATTTGCTCAGTTTGCTGCATCATTGGCAGTGCGCGAGTCAGTTCACCTTTGCAATGATGCACTTCACCTGTGACGGAGGTTGCCACAATGCGGCTGTAGTAACTGGCCATCGGCAGATATTTCAGCGCATCGGTTGCCAGTTTTTCCGCTTCATCCGGCTTGCCTGCGTTAATAGCCACCTGCGCTCGCAGTGCGTCAAATTCGGCGCTGAGGGCTGCATCAATCGGAATTTTACGTTCCAGCATCGCGGTTTCGGCTTGACCGAGCAGAGTGTTAACTTCGCTATAGCGATGCTGACTTTGCGCCAGCCAGGCTTGCAGTAGCGCCAGTTCAGGATTTTGTATCAGTAAAGAATAAGGTAGTGCGCTAAGACATTGTTCTAACAGCGCCAACTCGCTGTGATTGAAAAGTGACCAGGCGTGTTGTAGCAGAATATCCCGCAGCATCCCCACATCGCCAGCCGCCAGCGCATGGTGAATGGCTTCAGCGGGATAACCTAGCGCCATCCAGCCCTCAGCCGCGGCGTGGTGAAGGTCCGGTAGCTCCAACGCCAGTTCCCACTGGCAGCGCTGACGCAGAAAAGTGGCAAATAGTGGATGGAAACAGAACCATTCGCCAGTGTCATCCATTCGGTGGATGAATAGTCCTTGTCGTTCCAATTCTTCCAGTCGTTGCTGGCCGTTGTCTTCGCCGGTCAGACGCACAATCAGCGCATCGTTCATTGAACGCAACACCGAACAGCGCAGCAAAAATGCACGAGCATTGGCATCAACCTGATCCAATACTTCATCTACCAGATAATCGGATAGATGGCTGGCATTTAACCCAGCCAGACGTTTAGCGGATTTCTGCGCCGATGAATTGGGTTGACGAGAGGAAAGGGCGATAAGCTGCAAGGCCGTGGCCCAGCCTTCCACTTCGTCACACAGGCGGCTGCTATCTCCTTGATCTAATGGTACCGGCAAGCGGCAATCAAAGAATTGCTGCGCTTCCTGATGATTAAACGCCAGCTGTTGGATACCCAATTCCAATAACTGATCGCGCACCCGCAGATTGGCGATGCCCAGAGGCGGCAGCGTGCGGGATAAAATCAGCAGCGTGAGGTTTTCAGGCTGATGGCGCAGGAAGAAGCGCATGGCTTCATGAATGGCGTCGTTGGTGATCAGATGATAGTCATCAATCACCAGATACAGCGGCCCGTCCCAGTCGGACAGTTCCACAAATAATTGGGCGAATAGCGCCGAAAGATTAGCATATTGATGTTTTTGGCTGAGGGCTTCGCTCTTGCTGCAATGTCCACCGGTAGCCTGTTGCACCGCCGCGACCAGATAGGTAGCGAAACGTTCAGGCTGATTGTCGCTTTCATCCAGTGAATACCAGCCGAGGTTGGATTGCCCCGCCGCCCATTGGGCAACCAGCGTAGTTTTACCGTATCCCGCAGGGCAATTAACCAGCGTCAGGCGATAGTTCGCCGCCGCAGAAAGTTTGGCCAATAGGCGATCGCGCACAACGGTATTTTGCAGCCGTACCGGGCGGCTCAGTTTTGAAGGGATCAGCATATTATTCCAGACTCAAATGGCAACGACAGACCGGCGGATTCATAAGGACAATTATTTTAAGCCTCGTAATTAATCAGCCCTGTTAAGGTCTGATAACGGCCAAATTATTGCAATAACGTTAATACTTCCTATGGTCGTAAGTTGCACCTGATCACATTTTTAGCTACGCCCTGCGACTCATCCCCAGCTAATCCCTTACCGGGATGATGCTCTTGCCGGTTCTCCTCGGCAGGATAAGGGTAAAATTACCCCACTCACAGGATAGAGACTTCCCTATGTCACAGCCCATGCTAAAGAAGGATGATTTTCTGGCAGCACTGACCCGTCAGTGGCAGCGCTTTGGCCTCAGTTCGGCCCAGCAGATGACCCCGCACCAATGGTGGCAGGCGGTCAGCGCGGCGTTGGCCGAACAGTTGGCGGCTCAGTCGGCGCCGACTAAAGTGAAAAAGACGCAGCGCCATGTGAATTACATCTCAATGGAATTCCTGATTGGTCGCTTGACGGCAAATAATCTTATCAACCTCGGCTGGTATGAAACCGTTGAAAAACTACTGGCAGAGCAACAGGTCAATCTGGCCGACTTGCTGGAGCAGGAAACCGATCCGGCATTGGGTAACGGTGGTCTGGGACGTCTGGCGGCCTGTTTCCTTGATTCGATGGCAACGGTGGAGCAACCGGCGACTGGCTATGGCCTAAACTATCAATATGGGCTGTTCCGTCAGTCATTTAGCGAAGGAAAGCAGCAGGAAGCGCCAGACAACTGGGAGCGCGAGAGCTACCCGTGGTTCCGTCATAATGCGGCGCTGGCGGTGGACGTGAGTTTTGGTGGCAAGCTGGAAAAACAGGCCGATGGTCGTCAGCTCTGGCGTCCAGATTTTACGCTGCGCGGTGAAGCCTGGGATTTACCGGTATTGGGCTTCCGCAATGGGGTGACTCAGCCCCTGCGTTTATGGCAGGCAACTCACGTTCATCCGTTTGATCTGACTAAATTTAACGACGGTAAATTCTTGCTAGCCGAACAAAACGGCATTGATGCGGAAAAACTGACTAAGGTTCTGTATCCCAACGATAACCACCAGGCTGGAAAGCGCCTGCGTCTGATGCAGCAATATTTCCAGTGCGCCTGTTCCGTGGCGGATATTTTACGCAAACATCACACCGCTGGACGTGCGCTGGCCGATCTGCCTGAATATGAAGTGATTCAGCTGAATGATACTCACCCAACCATCGCTATTCCTGAAATGCTGCGAGTGCTGTTGGATGAACATCAGCTGAGTTGGGATGCTGCCTGGGCTATTACCAGTAAAACCTTCGCTTACACCAACCATACGCTGATGCCGGAAGCCCTTGAATGTTGGGATGAAAAATTGGTGCGTAGTCTGTTGCCGCGCCACTTTGCCATCATCAAGCAAATCAACGCTCAGTTTAAAAAACAGGTCGAAAAACAATGGCCTGGAGATAAAACGGTGTGGGCAAAACTGGCCGTACATCATGATAAACAAGTACGTATGGCAAACCTGTGTGTGGTCAGCGGTTTCGCGGTTAACGGCGTGGCCCAGCTACATTCGGATTTGGTGGTGAAAGATTTGTTCCCGGAATATTTCCAGCTGTGGCCAGAAAAATTCCATAACGTGACTAACGGTATTACGCCACGCCGCTGGCTAAAACAGTGTAATCCGGCGCTTTCTTCGCTGATCGACGAAACGTTAAAAGTGGAATGGGCGAATAATCTGGATGTGTTGGAAGGGTTGGAGTCTTACGCCGAGGATAAAAAATTCCGTGCGCGCTATCAGCAGATTAAGTACGACAACAAGGTAAAACTTGCCGAATACGTCCATCGCACTATGGGAATTACGCTGAACCCAGATGCTATCTTTGACGTGCAGATTAAGCGCCTGCACGAGTACAAACGGCAGCATTTGAATTTACTGCATATTCTGTCGCTGTATCGCCAGATTCGCGATAATCCTAATCTGGATATCGCCCCGCGGGTATTCCTGTTTGGTGCGAAAGCGGCTCCGGGCTATTACCTGGCGAAAAATATCATTTACGCCATTAACCAGGCGGCGGAGAAGATCAATAACGATCCGATCGTCAAAGATCGTCTGAAAGTTGTATTTATACCTGACTATAAAGTCTCCGTAGCCGAGTTGATGATTCCGGCGGCAGACGTTTCTGAACAGATTTCCACTGCCGGTAAAGAGGCATCGGGTACCGGTAACATGAAGCTGGCGTTGAACGGTGCTTTAACCGTGGGCACGCTGGACGGCGCTAACGTGGAAATTGCCGAGCAGGTCGGTGATGGGAATATCTTTATCTTTGGTAACACCGTCGAGCAGGTTAAAGCTATTTTGGCGAAGGGCTACCAGCCACTGAAAGTGTTGAAAGCCGATGCGCATCTGAAGAGTATTTTGGACGAACTGGCCAGCGGTGCCTTCAGCAACGGTGATAAACACGCTTTCGATATGATGCTGCATAGCCTGCGTCAAGGGGGCGATCCTTATCTGGTACTGGCTGATTTTGCTTCATATTGTGAGGCACAGCAGCAGATTGATGCGCTGTATCGTGATAAAGATGAATGGACTCGTCGCACCATTCTTAATACCGCTCGGGTAGGAATGTTTAGTTCCGATCGTTCGATTCGCGATTATCAGCAGCGAATTTGGCAAGCCAAACGTTAAGGAGACTGCATGGATCGTAAATCGCTCGATCAGGCAGCTACGCTGGCAGGGATAGCCGCCAGCTACATCAATGCCCACGGTAAACAGCAGGCTATACCAATGGAAACCAAGCAAAAACTGCTGGTAGCCATGGGACGAAGCCCGGATTCTGTTCAGCCTTCGCGGGGTGAGAAAACGCCATTACCGGTGGTGAAAGTCTTTACCCACGCAAACCCGATGACTCTGGCTATCGGTGGCGAAGGTGATTATCACTGGCAACTGGTGACAGAAGAGGGAGTCTCACATCAAGGGCGCGTTAGCGCCCAAAAAACCCTGACGTTGCCGGCATCGTTACCCCTTGGTTACCATCACCTAGCGTTGGAGCAAGGTACGCAGCAATGGCGATGTTCAATCATTGTAGCGCCGAAACGTTGCTATGAGCCAGACGCGTTGTTGACCGGCAAAAAACTGTGGGGTGCCTGCGTACAGCTCTACACTTTACGTTCGGAACGTAATTGGGGCATCGGTGATTTTGGCGATTTAGACCGAATGGTTGAGCAGGTCGGTGAGCGTGGCGGTGCATTTATCGGCTTAAATCCGATTCATGCGCTGTATCCAGCCAATCCCAATAGTGCCAGCCCATATAGCCCTTCGTCCCGCCGTTGGCTGAATGTGATTTATATCGACGTGAACAGCGTGGAGGAGTTTCAGCAGAGTGAAGCGGCTCAGCGCTGGTGGCATCTGCCACAAACCCAAAGCACGCTGGCTGCGATTCGCACTGCCGAATGGGTCGATTACGCCAAAGTGACGGCGCTGAAACTGGCCGGTTTACGCCTGTCTTTTCCGCTGTTTTTGGCGCGCTCAGCCAATGATAAGCAAATGCAGGACTTTCGGCAGTTTGTGGAACAGGGCGGTAAAAGTTTGCAGCAGCAGGCGGCTTTCGATGCCTTACATGCTCATTTAAGCCAACAGGATTCTGCTCTGTGGGGCTGGCCGGTGTGGCCACAAAAATACCGCGATGGGCAGGGCGAAGGTGTGGCGGAGTTTTGCCAGCAGCATAGTGATGAGGTAACTTTCTACCTGTGGTTGCAGTGGTTGGCAGCCAGCCAGTTTTCCCAGTGTTTCCGCCACAGTCAGCAGCAAAAAATGCCGATAGGTTTGTATCGGGATTTGGCGGTTGGCGTAGCCGAAGGCGGCGCGGAAACTTGGTGCGATCGCGAACTGTATTGCCTGAAAGCCTCCGTTGGTGCGCCGCCAGATATTCTTGGCCCTTTGGGTCAAAACTGGGGGTTGCCGCCGATGGATCCTCACGTGATGGTAGCCAGAGCCTATCAGCCATTTATTGATTTGCTGCGCGCCAATATGACCAGTTGTGGTGCATTGCGGATTGACCACGTTATGGCACTGCTGCGCCTGTGGTGGATTCCTTATGGTGAAACCGCAGATCAGGGCGCTTATGTGAAGTATCCGGTTGACGATCTTTTGGCAGTACTGGCGCTGGAAAGCCAGCGTCATCGCTGTATGGTGATCGGAGAGGATTTGGGGACGGTGCCGGTGGAGATTGTCAGCAAGCTGCGGGATAGCGGTGTTTATTCTTACAAAGTGCTCTACTTTGAAAGAGATAGCGAAAACACTTTCCGTGCGCCTCAGTCTTATCCGGTGCAGGCGATGGCGACTATTACTACTCATGATTTACCGACGCTGCGTGGCTACTGGCAAAGTGACGATCTGACTTTGGGCAATAAGCTGGGTTTGTACCCAGACCAGCAGATTCTCAAACAGTTGTATGCGGATCGGGAAAGAGCCAAGCAAGGCCTGCTGGAAGGTTTGCACCATTATGGCTGCGTACCGAAGAAAGTTGGCCGCAAGGCGGCGCTATTAGCGATGAGTCCAACGTTAAATCGAGGTCTGCAACGCTATGTGGCAGATAGTGCCAGCGCGTTGTTAGGATTACAGCCAGAAGACTGGCTGGATATGGCAGCGCCGGTCAATATTCCCGGTACCAGCGACGAGTATCCGAACTGGCGTCGTAAACTGACTCATTCTTTAGAGGAGATGTTTGCCGATCAGCGGGTTAACCGTCTTTTGAAGGATTTGGATAAGCGGCGTAAGAATGTCTCTGCAAGTTAATCATCCGCGTTTATCCGATGCCATTGGTTGAAGGATAGAAATTAAAAAGGGGAGCCGATGATGAGTCGACTCCCCTTTATTTCCCTGCGTTACTCAATGAGCACAACGGCAGTGAGAGTTGCCATTGCTAGTTTAAGACAACGGAATCAGTAGTAAGAATGCTCGCCGCGCTGATGCTCGGTTAGGTCTCTTACCCCTTTCAATTCAGGGAATTTCTGTAACAGTTCTTTTTCGATGCCTTCTTTCAGGGTCACATCGACCATCGAACATCCGTTACAACCGCCGCCGAACTGAAGAATTGCCAGCCCGTCATCGGTGATCTCCATCAGCGTAACGCGACCACCGTGGCCAGCTAGCTGTGGGTTAATTTGCGACTGTAAAACGTACTCTACCCGCTCCATCAGCGGTGCAGAATCATCCACTTTTCGCATTTTGGCATTAGGCGCTTTCAGGGTTAACTGCGAGCCTAACTGATCGGTAACGAAGTCGATTTCTGCATCCTGCAGATAAGGTATGCTCAATTCATCCACATAGGCGGATAATTGCTCGAATTTCAGCTCGGTATCTGTGGCCTCAACCGCATCCGGCGGACAATAGGACACGCCGCATTCCGCCGTTGGAGTTCCTGGGTTGATCACAAATACGCGGATTTGGGTGCCTTCTTCTTGATTTGCCAGCAATTTGGCAAAATGAGATTGTGCTGCATCTGTTATTTTGATCATGGCATTAGCTCAATAGTTGACTGCTCTTGTCGGTTATAATACGCCCATTGACGCCGTGACTACAAGGTGCGGCAAATACACCAGACCTGCAATGAGCTTACCTTCTGTTCCCGCAGCATAGCGCTTATCTCGGCAACCGTGCTGCCCGTCGTCACAACATCATCCAGTAATACGACGTGCTGACCGCAAAAATCTTCGGTAAGGCGAAATATTCCCCTTAGATTCTTTCGGCGCGCGCTGGCGGTCAACTGCCGCTGCGGTGGCGTGGCAGACAGACGTTTTAGGCTGTCAGGATGATAATCGCAGCCTAGCCAGCGGGCCAAAGGTCGCGCCAATAAATCGCTTTGATTAAAACCTCTCTGCCAGCAGCGCCGGTGATGTAACGGCACGCTGATCAACCGCTGAGGCTTGATTGCCGCACTATCAGCGTATTTTATCGCTCGCCAGCGTAAGAATATCAAGCGGGCCAGAACCGGCGCTAATTGTGAAAAGCCCTTAAATTTCAGCATTTTTATTAGTGTACTTAACGGCGGTTGATAATCCCCGATGAACAGTATCCGCTGCCAGGGCCGTGGTTGCTGTAGACAGCGACCGCAGGGTAGTTCGGGCTGTGATGAGGGCAAACCACAGATGAAACAGCAGGGGGGCGGCATGGGTAAATGGCGTAAACAGAAACAGCAAATTCCGTGAAAAGCCAGATGTAACGGTTGTCGGCATAGCCAACATAGCCCGGTGATTGTTAGCATAGGCATCTTCCTTGATGGTGAAGGCAACAGGATAATAACCGATGACAAAGCTTTATTGGCAGACCTGCGGCGAAGGCGATCGCGATCTTGTGCTGCTGCACGGATGGGGGCTGAACGCCGAGGTGTGGCGTTGCATGATTGAGCGGCTTGCCCCGCATTTTCGCATTCATCTGGTCGATTTACCGGGCTATGGACGTAGCCGAGGTTATGGTGCGATGTCGCTGGATGAGATGGCTGATATTGTACTGAAACAGGCTCCAGCGAAGGCGCTGTGGCTGGGGTGGTCAATGGGCGGTCTGGTGGCGAGTCAGATTGCCCTGAGCCACCCGGAGCGCGTGAGTGGGCTGATTACGGTCTCTTCTTCCCCCCGTTTTACCGCCCATGACGAATGGCCGGGGATTCGCCCAGAAGTGCTGGCGGGTTTCCAGCAGCAGCTAACGGAAGATTTCCAGCGTACCGTTGAACGTTTCTTGGCGCTACAAACGCTGGGAACGGAAAGCGCCCGTCAGGATGCTCGCTTGCTGAAATCGGTGGTATTGAATCATCAAATGCCAGAGGTGGAAGTATTGACCGGTGGCTTGGAAATTTTGCGCACGGTGGATTTACGTCAGGAGCTGGCGGCTTGTTCTGTCCCGTTACTGCGTATTTATGGTTATCTGGATGGTCTGGTGCCGCGCAAAGTTGCCGCGTTGCTGGATGATGCTTTACCTCAAAGTCGCTCTATAGTGATGAAAGGCTCGGCTCATGCTCCATTTATCTCTCACCCTGATGATTTTGCACAGTTAATCATTAATTTTTCCGCTGAGATTGCTCTGGCTCCTTAATTGAGTCACGCCGTCGGGGGAAGGGCTATCCCTGCCATTACCTCGGCGGGATCGAAATATATAGGTCATTTAGTGGCTAAATACTGAATCTACCCAATAATTAGAAGCGTTAGATAAGGTGCTACAGAACGGGCAGTTTATCGCACCGGTTTCTCTGTAACCCTTCCTCTGGGGATGAACCCTTCCTGCGGGTGCATCAATACAAATCAAATCTAACTCATATCGTTATTACTTGGCTCAATTTTTCTGTACACGCACCTATTACTTTAATGCGAGGTATTACCATGAAATTATTGAAAAATGTAGCGGTTGCTCTGGTTGTTGGTGGGTTGTCTTTTGGCGCTTTGGCAGCGAAAGAAATTACAAAAGAAGAAGCGAAAGACAAAGGCTACGAAAAAATTGGCACCATTTCTTCTTCTGGCGAAGCCACGTCTCCAATGGATGTGAAGCAGGATTTGTCGGCTAAAGCCGATGAAAAAGGCGGTAAGTACTACGTCATCATCTCGGAGAATGAAAAGAAAAAATTTGACGCTACCGCAGATGTGTATAAGTAATTATCTTTGAATAATAAAAAGGTGATGCCATTGCTGACATCACCTTTTTCTTTAGTGCGTTTTTAACTGATACACCACGGTGTTGCATTTCTGGCCTTCCGGGCAGCTTTTACAGCTACCGCTCAGGCATCCGCGATTATCCTGCTCAATCCGCTCCAGTTTTCCCATAGCAATCAGCCGTTCTAGCATAGCTTCTACCAAAGGTAGCGGCGCGGCCAACTGCTGACTTAGCTGGCTAGCTTCCATACAGCCGTTCAGGGCAATGGCGTCACGCAGTTGCATCAAGCTGGCCATAATTGGTTTCTCCCTGATTAATGACAGCGACCGCTGCTGCTTTGGCAGCAGCTTGCGGGCTGTCGATTCTGTAGGCGGAGGGTTACCCGGCTGCGAGCACGGCGCAGGCCGAACAATATCAAGATGTTAAAGACGATGACCGCCGCGATAATAGCCAAACTTTGCTGTGGATGGCTGCTAAAGGTTGCGGCCTGATAGAACAGCGTTGCCAGTGAGTAAGCCACGTTCAGTCCCCACAAAATGGAGAAGGTCATCCAGCCGCGGCTGGTCTCACGGGCGATCGCGCCCATAACGGAAACGCAGGGAACGTAGAGCAAAACAAAGATCAGGTAGCTATAGGCCGCCACGCTGGAACCAAATTTGCTACTCATCATGCCCATTGAACCGGCTTCCATCTCACCGTCACCTTTGCTGGCTTCGATTGGGTTGGATAACACGCTCAGGCTGAAGGTATCTTTTAAACCCTGCCAGGTTTCGTTTACCGCTCCGCCGAGTTCATCCAGCAAATTAAAGCCTTCTGCATCAAAAGGTTCATTCTTAATTTGTTCAGCGGTATACAGCGTGTTTAATGTTCCCACCACGACTTCTTTCGCCATAGCACCGGTAACCAAACCCACGGTGGCCTGCCAGTTATCGGCGTGTACGCCCATTGGCGTCAGCAACGGCGTGAGCACTTTACTGACCGAGGCCAACGCTGAGTCATTAATGCTATCGGCGGCTTTCCCACTGAAGGTAAAGCTGTTCAATCCGCCAATAAAAATACTGGCGATAACGATGACTTTACCGGCGCGCAGCACAAAGCCTTTCAGACGCTGCCAGGTCTGTAGCAGCAGGCTTTTCAAGTGAGGAACGTGGTAAACCGGAAGTTCCATCACGAAGGGAGAAGCTTCGCCGCGCATGATGGTGTACTTGAGTACCAAACCGGTAAGAATGGCGACCACGATACCGAGCAGATACAGGGAGAATACGATGCTGGCACCATCCTGCCCGAAGAAAGCGGCGGCGAAGACGGCAAAAATAGCCAGACGTGCACCACAGGACATAAAGGGGGCCATCATGACGGTTATCAGGCGTTCGCGCTGAGCGTCCAAGGTACGTGCGCCCATAATTGACGGGACGTTACAGCCAAACCCGACGATGAGCGGCACGAAGGATTTACCCGGTAGCCCCAGAGCCTGCATCAGGCGGTCCATAACGAAAGCCGCCCGAGCCATGTAGCCAGAATCTTCGAGGAAGGATAGGAACAAATACATCATGCCGATTTGCGGTACCAGCGGTAATACGGTGTTGATCCCGCCGCCAATTCCCTGAGCCAGAAATATCGTTAGCCATTCGGGGAAGTGCAGGGTATAGCCAACCCATTGTAGGCCCTGAATAAATATCGCCGATGAGCCGATATCAAAAATTGGCTGTAGCGCCCCGCCGATATTGATCGCCAATACAAACATCAAATACATAACAAACAGGAAAATGGGTACGCCGAGCCAACGATTCAGAATCACTTTATCCAGCATTTGAGTCAGACGGTTAGGTTCAGCTTGTTGCGCGTTACTTACCGCATCACACAGCGTTGCGATGCTTTGGTAACGAGCGTCGGCAATCACCAGTTCGGGATCTTCATGCTGTTGATCTTTCAGCCGTTGGCGAGATTCTGCCAGCAAAGCGGGCGAAACGCCGGAGCGTGCCAGACTGTAGATATCACCTTCCAACATTTGCAATGCCAGCCAGCGCCGTTGCTGCATTGGCAAACTACTGGGCATGGCCGACGTCAGTTTTTCAACTTCTTCCAGCAACTGCGGCGGATAGTTCACCAGAGCTCTGTTGGTATTCGGCTGATATTGATCGATGCTGGCTTTCAGCTCGGCAATACCTGTTGCACGAGTAGAAACTAGCGGAATGACCGGGCAACCAAGGCGCTTAGACAGCGCATCCACGTCAGTTTTGATTCGCTGACTTTGGGCGATATCCAGCATATTCAGCGCGATAATGCATGGAATGCCCAGCTCTAGCAGCTGCAATGTCAGATAGAGGTTACGTTCCAGATTCGACGCATCTATTACGTTGATTAACAGATCGGCTTCGCCACTGAGAATGTAGTGACAGGCAATTTGTTCATCCAGCGAGGTTTGTTCAGAGATGGTCGTCAGGGAATAGGTGCCGGGTAGGTCAACCAAAGTCACCTGATGCTGCGCTGTGGAAAAATGACCTTCTTTCCGTTCTACCGTGACCCCAGACCAATTACCTACGCGCTGACGCGCTCCGGTCAGTTGGTTGAACAGCGTAGTTTTACCTGCATTGGGGTTGCCAATTAAGCCGATTGTGAGTGCTTTCATGATCCAACGTAATATGAGTAAATTAAAATTAATCCAGACCAGGTGATATACCCAACCGAGCCGCAGACAAAATAAAAAGAAAGGAACCAGAAAATTAAGGCTGTAGGTCCAAATTCAGAAAATCTAAATCTTTTTTACGTAATACCAAACTGACGCGGCGAGTTTCTATCTGAATGGGATCGCCTAATGGTGCTAGACGTACAACATTAAATGATGAACCGGGTAACATGCCGAGCGACAATAATTTCTGTCGATAAGCCGGGCTGATTTCGGGAGAGAATCCCAGAATCTTATAAGCGCGTTGAGGAAGAAGATGCATATAACCCTCGTGATAATAAAAGATGACATTATCGGCAACAAAATGGCGGACTAACCAGCTCAACGCCAGGTGCGACTATCATATTATCTGCCAGAGGAATCGGGCTATTAGCGGTAGCCCTTGAACTGCGGGCGGTAGCGCTAATCGATAATAGACACAATAATGATAGTGAGAATCGTTCTCGTATTCAACGGCAATCAAAAACCTAATGGTAAATATTCGTTACGACATTAGGAATAATATGCTCTAGGCAGATATCTTCTTTTTTTAGCACTAAAGTGCGGCATTCGCAAATGAGAGTAACCGGTTAAAATGGTTAATGAATTGTATTTGAATTTACAAATGCTACCAATCTTAAAGATAATAATTCTAATTTACACTATCTGTAATTCACCATGATTTGAATCAATTAATATCTGGATTTATATTTAGTTAATCTTATCTATTATGTTTCTTAATAAATCCTTAGGGTTGCCTTAGTCGCCTCATTTATTTTGAGAAGTACAACACAAATAGAAAATTATGAAGGACTCAGAAAATAGATGATTAGCTTCTGTTAATCATCTATGAATATAAAATTTCATTTCTATAGACCAAAAAATTATGAAAGACATATCACAGAATAGCAGGGAGAAGGGCGCGAACTGGGAAGGAAAAACGCCGCTGACAAGACTCAGCGGCGCGGTTGGATTAGCGTTTTTTTCCTAAGGCTGCGGCTAGCGCGTCGCTCATTGCGCTGTTGCCTGCGCCGATAGTGCTTGCAGCTCGTCCTTTGGCGGGCGATCTATCGCGAGAATCTTGACTATTGCGTCCTCCCTGACGAGGTTTAGCGCTATTGTCAGCGCTGCCGCGTCGGGCATTGATTTCTCCCGGTTGCTCGTCTAAACGCATTGTTAAAGCAATACGTTTACGCTGCAAATCGACTTCCATTACTTTCACTTTGACGATATCGCCGGCTTTCACCACTTTATGCGGGTCATCGACAAATTTGTCTGCCAGTGAAGAAATGTGCACCAAACCATCCTGATGGACGCCGATATCGACAAAGGCACCAAAATTGGTGACGTTAGTCACTGAACCTTCCAGAATCATTCCCACGGTGAGGTCGTTCATGGTTTCAACGCCGTCGGCGAAGGTAGCAGTTTTAAACTCAGGACGCGGATCGCGACCCGGTTTTTCCAACTCTTTAAGAATATCTGTCACTGTCGGCACACCGAAACGCTCGGTAGTAAAATCTCTGGCTTGCAGGTTGCGCAGTACGGTTGGATTGCCCATCAAATCCTGTAACGCCTGTTCGGTCGCAGCCAGAATACGCTCGACGACCGGATAGGTTTCAGGATGCACCGTCGAGGCGTCCAACGGGTTATCGCCGTGGTTGATACGTAGGAAGCCGGCGCATTGTTCAAAGGCTTTTGGCCCCAAGCGACTGACTTTCAATAGCTGTTCACGATTACGGAAACGGCCATTTTCATTACGCCAGTTCACGATATTTTGCGCCATCATGCGCGTCAAACCGGCAACACGGGTGAGTAATGGCACCGATGCTGTATTGAGATCCACACCCACGGCGTTTACGCAGTCTTCAACCACCGCATCCAGTTTTCTAGCCAATTGGCTCTGGCTAACGTCATGCTGATACTGACCAACCCCGATGGATTTCGGGTCGATCTTAACCAGCTCGGCCAGCGGATCTTGCAAGCGACGCGCAATTGACACCGCGCCACGGATAGAGACATCCAGATCGGGGAATTCCAAGGCTGCCAGCTCAGATGCGGAATAAACGGAGGCGCCGGCTTCACTGACAATCACTTTCTGTGCGGTAACCGCCGGATATTGCTGCTGCAATTCGGTAAAGAAGCGCTCGGTTTCCCGAGACGCGGTGCCGTTACCAATAGCCACCAGTTCAACCTGATGCTTGATGCACAGCGCAGCGACGCTGGCGGCGGCTTTGGTGGCCTGACCGGTATGAGGGTAAACGGTGTCGTAAGCCACTAATTTACCGGTGGCATCAACCACAGCGACTTTGACTCCGGTACGTAAGCCTGGATCCAGACCCATGGTGGCGCGCATGCCAGCAGGTGCCGCCATCAGCAAATCCTGCATATTACGGGCAAACACGTTGATGGCTTCTTCTTCCGCCCGCTCGCGCAGGGTACTCATCAGTTCGGTTTCCAGATGCAGTAAAATTTTGATGCGCCATGTCCAGTTGATGACGGCTTTCCGCCACGCATCGGCAGGCTCATTATTCAGGCGCAGATCCAGATGATTAATAATAATCTGTTCACCCTGGCTTTCACGCGGTGGTTCTTCAAACTGCGGATCGGCATTCAGAGACAGTTGCAGTACGCCTTCATTACGGCCACGGAACATAGCCAATGCGCGATGCGAAGGTACCTGAGCGATAGGTTCATGATGTTCGAAATAATCGCGGAACTTTGCCCCTTCCTGTTCTTTTCCTTCAACTACTTTTGAGACGAGGTGCGCATTTTTCCATAGATACTGACGCACTTTAGCCAGCAGTGTAGCGTCTTCGGCAAAACGCTCCATCAGGATGTAACGTGCGCCATCCAAAGCGGCTTTGGTATCGGCAACGCCTTTCTCAGCATCGATATAGGTGGCAGCAACGGACTCAGGCTCTTGCCGCGGATTGCTCCACAAGCTATCGGCAAGAGGTTCTAGGCCGGCTTCAATTGCAATCTGTCCGCGAGTGCGACGCTTCGGTTTATAAGGTAGATAAAGGTCTTCCAGCTCGGTTTTGCTCATGGTGCCGTTAATGGCACCGGCGAGTTGCTCAGTTAGCTTGCCTTGATCTTCAATGGATTTGAGAATGGTTTGACGGCGGTCTTCCAATTCACGCAGATAACCCAGACGGGTTTCCAACTGGCGCAACTGGGTATCATCCAACCCGCCGGTAACTTCCTTACGATACCGTGCAATAAAGGGCACGGTATTACCTTCATCAAGCAGGCGGATAGCGGAGATGACTTGCTCCGGCCGGGCCTGTAGTTCGCTTGCAATAATGCGGCTCAGTGGTTCATTCATAAGTCTGGTATCAGTTCGATAGATGAATAGGGAAATCAGAAAGGACAGTTATACGGATTGCGACAGAGAATTGCCAGTGCTGCGGTAATGCCAGCGAGCCAGAGAAAGTAGTGTTTTAGCATCTCGTTTTGCAGTAACAAATCGAAGCAGACCATGCCCAATATACTGCCTAGCGAATCTCCCAGAGTGGCAGACAGTGATACCAGTCCGAAGTAGGTAGCGAAACGCCCCGGCTCGGCGAATGAGGCATTAACCGCGTTTGAGCACGGCATAAAAACCATTAGTGCAAAGGCAAAAGTACAGCCTGCCAGCAGGATGAAAACCATGTTATGGGCGTAGTAAATCAGCAGGAAAGACAGAGAAAACGCCGCTAATGCCACCTTGGGAAAATAAGCTTGAATTCGTGGGTTAATATGGGCGCTGACCCAGTATTGCAGCACCATCACAGACAAGGCTTCGACCATGTAGAACCGCGTGATAGTGCTTCCTGCGCCTAATATTTCGTGTACGTAGAGTGGAATGGTGGAAAAAAACTGAGCATAAAGCATCCATAGTAGGCTGTTGATCAGCAAGAATCGGCAGTAATGCTGTTTTTTGAAGGCGATCAGAAAATCTATAACGATTGGTTTGTCTTTCTCAACTGACGGGGGATGAGGTTCAGAGAGAAAAAAGCGGCAAAATAGCAGTAGAGCGAGATAGAAACTACCAATAACCCAATACAGCCGACCGGGATAATGGAGCAATATATTAAAACCAATGGCAGGGGCGATTAATGCCGAACCATGCATAAGCACGTAGATAAATGAATAATCGGCAGGAGCGTGAGAAGCGTCGGATGAAGCCTGTTTTTGGCGCGCAATAGCTGAGTGGGTTAGCAATACGATAGAAGAAACGCCCACGCCAGCAATACACAGGCACCAAGGGGCAAAGATACCTATCAGTTTATCTGATGCGGCCAGTAAAAAACCGACGACGGCGGTGCTTAAAGAAAGCGTCAGGCTAGTGCGTAGAGTTAATCGATCGAACCAAGGCCCCAAAGCGACCTTTGCCAGACGTGAGGTAAAAACGTAGCCAAAAATGATGGTGCCAACAGTGGCTACAGATAAGTTCAGGTAATCATAGAGATAAGTGGCGAGAGTCGTCATCAGCATGTAATAGGCCAATGACGACCCGGCAAAAATAATAGAGATCGATCGTAACGGCGAGTATTTATCCACAACGATATATACCCTGCCACCTAGGCTGGTTGTCGAGTTCGATGGCCTTCACCTAAAGGGTGAGTGAGGTACAAATCCATCATATGGCGCTGCCACAGATGGAGTGCCTCTGCAAAGCGATAAGCCAACCGTAAGGCTTCTTCCACGCAAGCTATGGCTAAAAGCGGACTGTGAGCAGAAAACTGACTTAATGAATTAAGGTGATCATAGTTTTCATCCGTTTCTGCGTGGATAACGAAAGGTTCAACCACGCTGTAATCTAACGCGTTTTGCACGGCGATATTTCGATAAAATGAGCGGGTCTCATTGACTCGTCGAGCGGTGTTTTCCAGTACGGCTACGCAGCTTTTGTAGGCGAAAAAACTTCGTCTAGCGGCAAATTGCAATAGCGTGCAAAGAGACTGAGTACAGGGTAACGGCAACAGCGTTTCTTCCAATGCGGGTAGTTGATAAGCACGGCGGAAACGTATTGCGCTAAGTTTGAACAGATAAGGGTGATCCCACTCCTCAGACAAATGTGTAATGAGTTTGTCCACGACCAATTTATTCTGAGTATGAGATAGCGCGACCCCTAAATGTCGGATCACACTGTGAGTATGGTGATAGTTTTCTATTGCCCAAGCATAAAGCGTATTCAGATCTGTCGCTGTCGTCGGGTTTTCCATTGTTGACCAGAATGGATC
Source organism: Yersinia nurmii (assembly GCF_001112925.1). Taxonomy (GTDB): domain Bacteria; phylum Pseudomonadota; class Gammaproteobacteria; order Enterobacterales; family Enterobacteriaceae; genus Yersinia; species Yersinia nurmii. The sequence goes on along the minus strand of NZ_CPYD01000003.1, from coordinate 103,855 downwards.
GAAATAAAGCATATCTGCCCAATGATTCAGCTCGTTGCTTATCAGCTCAGCGGCATCTGCGGCAGTAATATAATCAGCATCAATAGGAATGGCATAGAGCAGAACGTTTTTATGCAGAAATGCCATAAAATCTCGGTTGAAATCGGCGCTGCATCCTGTTTCTGTCAACGCGGATTCTGGGTCTCGGTTTCTCGACAGTATTTCGGCAAAAAATGCATTGATATCATTATGAACCAGCTCAACTACCTGCAGCCTAGAGGTGAGACGCAAAACTCGTTCGCGAGGATATTCAACCACAACGGAATTTTTTAACAGCATGATTTTCTCCAGTATTCACCGATTGTGGTGCTGGTGGCATTAGGCGCTGTGTAACCAATTCATGTGCAATTGAGGGAAGGGGAATGCCTTCTCGACATAAAAAACCTGCACACCGCGATAAAACAAATGAAATTGATCCCCCAGAGCCGCCAGATTAATCAAGCTAGTGTCGATATCTCGTTGCAGGCGCGCACCGATAAAATCACAACAGGCTTTGCCATAGCTGCCCGTAAGGGGATATCCGTAGACTTTGGTCACGGGAATACTGGCGAAAGAGGTGGCATTATCAATAGACTCTGATTTCCACGTAGTAAGGTGAGCAATAATTTCCGGGTTATCCAAAAGCCGGTTAAAGAATGCCATTACCGGTTCAATAGAGTCGATGTAACCAGGTGATCCAAACAGATCTATGGCATAGGCAAAAGCCAGAGGATCTTTAGCGGCGATATTCTCCAGCGTGAGCTGCAGCATTAAGGTTGAGGTCAATGGCTCTAGTTCAGCCAGAGACTTTTGGGTCAGCTCATGACAAATATTGTCCCAAGTGTTTTTCATTCGATGAGCATGGAAAGCATGCAGAATAAAAAGCTCCTGAAGCTGCTTATCTTCGGTTTCCGCAGCGCATCGTACTAGCGCTTTATCTAATCCATACAGCAGATGGCACATTTCAACGGCGAGTTTGCAGCAGTGAGGCGTTAATCCATAGTATTCGCTCATTGCGTCACCTTTCAGCCAGCCACGCAGCGAAGTCGTCACGGCGATAAACTGTTCATTCATCTCTTCGGGCTGAATCATGTTCCAAGCGTCAGCGGGAAAAGATAAATCCTGGGGAGTCAGAAGGGGGAGCGCTGGGGCTGTCGCGGTATTATCCATAAAGTTAACCCTTTCCTATATGGTTGAACTTGCGTAGTGGGCACCAGAAAGCTGGTCGGATGATGTAGAGACACAGTGAGTGCCTGAAAGCGGCAATGAGTGATAATGCTGATAAATATCGTCATGCCATATCTCAAACCAATTGGCGAGCCGATGACAGCTAGTGAAAATCTGAGTAACTTTCTGTGCCGGTAATGTCGGATGACCTTCCAGCAAGTGTTCGAAGATATCGATATGTTCAAACTTCTGATCTGCCATTAAATGATGAATCAGCTTATCGGTGAATGCCTGAGGAAGTTCTAGCCGATCGCCGGCCGTTTGATAGAAATCGATCACTGATTGTCCGTTTTGTGTGGTGGCTTCCAGCAAGGCTTCACAGGCGTTGTACACCAGCGTTCCCATTTGAGCCACATTACCCATAAAACGTGTAATGCTGGTGGTACTGGCAAGCGGCGGGCTTTGATCCAACTGAGCCTGATCGATACCCACATCGTGGCAAGCGGCCATAAATAACCGGTAATGATCCCACTCTTCGCTGAGATGGCGAAATTGGACATCATGCCCGATTTGGTCATCGGCATAGTGAATAGCCCGAGGCATATGCGACATAACGCTGCGAGTGTAATGCATATTTTCCTGCGCCCAGCCGATGAGCACCGATGCCGACTCTTTACCATCATACAAATCTTGCCATATCTGTTGGTCATACATCTTATGCACCCAAATGGGCAGCCAGCGGTTGAATTCCGCCAAAAAAAGCGGCGTAGGAATGGTCTGATACGCTGGTAGACACCAGATGAAGCCTGCGGACTCCAGAGATGCCAAAGTATGATTAACGGTGGTAATGTCGAGTGATAGGTGTGTAGCGATTTGTGGTGTGGTTTGCGTGCCGTCACAGCATTCAAGCAGGCGCTTGAAGTTATCCCATTGATTGAGGTCTGCAATAGTTAGCGTCACTCCTGCTCGCGAGGCCGTCTTGTCTAAAATTACCGTATTGGGCAGTAATAAAGGCTTGTTGGTACCTTCCATGGTTCGCTCTCCAGATCATAAATTGTTATATAAACGTCAGTATGAGCTAACCTCCCTAATATTTTAGGGAGGGCTTGGCCGTTATTGTTCGGCAGCTGGTCGAGGTTTATCCTGCTCTGGTAGCTTGGTTTCAAGAATAATAATTTCCATTTTAAAATCCTCCGTGATTTGAAATAAATCCATATATAACATCATGTTAATCAATGTTTCTTGAGCGCTTTTCTGCGCGTATTAATCTTTATAACTCGCAGTATAAAAAGTCAACACAGTCTGTCTTAATGTGAAGTTATGACCGTCGGAATGGGTAAGATTTGAGGCATAGCTCGAGTAAACAACCTGGCATAACCTGATGGGAAGACAGCGTAATGATGATAAGTTACGTTATATTGGATGAATGAATACCCAACCCGTGTTGAGTGGATAAGAGAATGTCGAAAAGTAATTACATCACCCGCGAAGGCTGGCAGGCTCTGGACCTCGAACTAAAATATCTATGGCGAGAAGAACGGCCAAGGGTGACGCAGGCAGTTTCAGAAGCGGCTGCAATGGGCGACCGTTCTGAAAATGCCGAATATATTTATGGGAAAAAACGCCTGCGGGAAATCGATCGTCGGGTACGTTTTTTATCCAAACGTCTGGATGTGTTGAAAATCGTCGATCCCGATCCGCGTCAGGAAGGAAAAGTTTATTTTGGTGCTTGGGTTAGGGTAGAAAATGAACTGGGAGAAGAGCGGATTTTTCGATTAGTTGGCCCAGATGAATTCGAACCGGCCAAAAAATGGATCTCAATTGACTCGCCGGTGGCGCGTGCCTTGATTGGTAAACAGGTAGATGATGAAATCAGGGTTCAGACACCCAACGGTGAGGCAACCTACTGGATCTTAGAGATTCGGTATCTGCCATTTGACGAAAAGTGTTGATTATTAGGTAGAACAATAAGCTTTGTAACAATTTCGACTAGAATATATACCATAAATAGCTGTCTGTTAGCGTGAGTTTTTCTAACAATATTCAGGTCGGGCAATACAGCCTTTGGGAGTAATAAAATGCAAGAGAATCACAAGATTCTGGTCGTCGATGATGACATGCGCCTGCGTGCGCTTTTGGAACGCTATTTGACTGAGCAAGGTTTTCAAGTCCGCAGCGTAGCCAATGCTGAACAGATGGACCGCTTGCTAACCCGTGAATCATTCCACCTGATGGTTCTGGACCTGATGTTGCCGGGCGAAGATGGGCTATCTATTTGCCGCCGCCTGCGTAGCCAGAGTAACCCGATGCCAATCATTATGGTGACGGCGAAAGGCGAAGAAGTTGACCGTATTGTTGGCCTGGAAATCGGTGCGGATGATTATATTCCTAAGCCGTTTAACCCGCGTGAGCTGTTGGCGCGTATTCGTGCGGTGTTGCGCCGTCAGGCCAATGAACTGCCGGGCGCACCTTCTCAGGAAGAGGCGATTATCTCCTTCGGCAAATTCAAATTGAATTTGGGCACCCGCGAAATGTTCCGCGAAGATGAACCTATGCCATTGACCAGCGGCGAGTTTGCCGTGCTGAAGGCATTGGTGAGCCATCCGCGTGAGCCGTTATCCCGCGATAAATTGATGAATCTGGCTCGTGGCCGTGAGTACAGTGCCATGGAACGTTCCATCGATGTTCAAATCTCTCGTCTACGCCGAATGGTGGAAGAAGATCCTGCTCATCCACGCTATATTCAAACCGTTTGGGGCTTGGGTTACGTATTCGTACCGGACGGCAGTAAAGCATGAGGCGATGGCGCTTTTCTCCGCGTAGCTCGTTTGCCCGTACCCTGTTATTGATTGTGACCTTGCTGTTCGTCAGTCTGGTCACCACTTATTTAGTGGTACTGAACTTTGCCATTTTGCCCAGCTTGCAGCAGTTCAATAAGGTTCTGGCTTACGAAGTTCGTATGCTGATGACCGACCGGCTGCAACTGGAAGACGGCACGCTACTGGAGGTTCCGCCCGCTTTTCGGCGTGAAATCTACCGTGAGTTGGGAATTTCTTTGTATACCAACGCTGCGGCGGAGGAGAGTGGCCTGCGTTGGGCTCAGCATTACAAGTTTCTCAGTGATCAAATGGCCCAGCAGCTTGGGGGACCAACGGATGTGCGGGTTGAGGTCAATAAAAACTCGCCGGTCGTCTGGCTGAAAACCTGGCTATCGCCAGACATCTGGGTGCGCGTTCCTTTGACTGAAATTCATCAGGGTGATTTCTCGCCGCTGTTCCGTTATACGCTAGCGATTATGCTGCTGGCAGTCGGCGGAGCTTGGCTGTTTATCCGCATCCAGAATCGACCCTTGGTGGAGCTGGAGCACGCGGCGCTACAGGTGGGGAAAGGCAATATTCCGCCGCCACTGCGGGAATATGGCGCGTCTGAGGTGCGCTCGGTAACCCGGGCATTTAACCAAATGGCCTCCGGAGTGAAACTGTTGGCAGATGACCGCACGCTGCTGATGGCGGGTGTCAGCCATGATTTACGTACACCGCTGACCCGAATTCGCCTAGCGACGGAGATGATGGCGGAAGAGGATGGTTATCTCTCTGAATCTATTAATAAAGATATTGAAGAGTGTAATGCCATCATCGAACAGTTTATTGACTACTTGCGCACCGGACAGGAAATGCCGACGGAAACCTGCGATCTGAACGCCATTTTGGGCGAAGTCATTGCGGCAGAAAGCGGATATGAGCGGGAAATTGAAACAGATTTATGCGACGGTGAAGTGAAGGTGGAAGTACATCCGCTATCGATTAAACGTGCGTTGGCGAACATGGTGGTTAACGCCGCTCGTTATGGCAATGGCTGGATAAAAGTGAGCAGCGGCACTGAACTACAGCGCGCCTGGTTCCAGGTGGAAGACGATGGGCCAGGTATCAAACCGGAAGAGTTGAAGCATCTGTTCCAGCCATTCGTTCGCGGCGATAGCGCTCGTAGCACCAGCGGCACCGGTCTGGGACTGGCAATCGTGCAGCGCATTCTTGATGCTCACTCTGGTATGCTGGATATCGGCACCAGTGAGAAGGGCGGGTTGTGTATTCGCGCTTACCTGCCATTGCCCTTAGACGTGAAATCGGTAGCATCGGGCAAACACGGCTGACGGTGTGAACGCTTAACATCAGCAAGATCAAAAAAGGGCACGAATATCGTGCCCTTTTGCATAAGTAAAACAGATTAGATTTTTGGCCCGGCGCTGACTAAAGCTGCGCCAGCTGGCGTATCGGTATACTTATCGAAGTTGGTCACGAAGCGTTTTGCAAGATCTTCAGCTTTTTCCTGCCACTGCTCAAGACTGCCGTAGGTTTGACGCGGGTCCAGAATCGCTGGATTCACGCCCGGCAACGCCGTCGGTACCGTCAGATTAAAGATTGGTAAGGTGAATGTTTCAGCTTTATCAATATCGCCATTCAGGATGGCATCGATAATCCCACGCGTATCCTTAATCGAGATACGTTTACCTGTGCCATTCCAGCCGGTGTTAACCAGATAGGCCTGAGCGCCCGCTGCCTGCATGCGTTTTACCAGTACTTCGGCATACTGAGTTGGATGCAGTGACAGGAAAGCCGCGCCAAAGCAGGCAGAGAAGGTTGGCGTCGGTTCTGTTACGCCGCGTTCGGTACCGGCCAGCTTGGCGGTAAAGCCAGACAGGAAGTGATACTGGGTTTGATCGGCGGTTAAACGAGATACCGGTGGTAAAACACCAAACGCATCGGCGGTCAGGAAAATGACCTTGGTTGCGTGGCCAGCTTTGGATACAGGCTTAACGATGTTTTCGATATGGTAAATCGGGTAGGAAACTCGCGTATTTTCCGTTTTCGATCCATCGTTAAAATCAACGGTACCATCGGCCAGTACCATGACGTTTTCCAGCAGAGCATCTCGCTTAATCGCGTGATAAATATCGGGCTCTGCTTCTTCGGAAAGTTTGATGGTTTTGGCGTAGCAGCCGCCTTCAAAGTTAAATACGCCGTCATCATCCCAGCCGTGTTCATCATCGCCGATGAGTTTACGCTTAGGATCGGTAGATAGGGTGGTTTTGCCGGTGCCAGACAGACCGAAGAAGATCGCTACATCGCCTTTCTCGCCCACATTGGCAGAGCAGTGCATGGACGCAATGCCTTTCAGCGGCAGCAGGTAGTTCATCATTGAGAACATACCTTTCTTCATCTCGCCGCCGTACCAGGTACCGCCAATCAGCTGCATGCGTTCGGTCAGGTTGAATGCCACGAAGTTTTCGGAGTTAAGACCCTGCTCTTTCCAGTTCGGGTTCGTACATTTAGCGCCGTTCATCACGATAAAATCAGGCTCAAAATTGACCAGTTCTTCATCGGTAGGGCGGATAAACATGTTTTTCACGAAGTGTGCCTGCCACGCAACCTCGGTAATAAAACGCACTTTCAAACGAGTATCAGCGTTAGCACCGCAGAAAGTATCAACCACAAACAGACGTTTACCGGATAATTGTTCGGTAACCAGCCCTTTCAACTGGGTCCAGGTTTCCTGACTCAGCGGTTTATTATCATTCTTACCTTTGCCCTGATCGGCCCACCACACGGTATCTTGAGTGATGGCGTCGCGAACGATGTATTTATCTTTCGGGGAGCGGCCGGTAAAAATGCCAGTATCAACGGCGACAGCGCCTAAATTGGTGACAGTCCCGCGCTCATAGCCTTGCAGATCAGGCTTGGTTTCTTCCTGAAATAAAAGCTCATAACTAGGGTTGTAAACAATCTCGCTTACATTATGGATGCCATAATTGGCGAGCTCTTGCGGGGTGATTCCTTTAACACTCATGTCTAACTCCTAGGGTCGTCTTATTTTTATGCCACCGATTGTAAATCCTCAGTCTCGATTAACAGCGATTGCTATCAAAGATTTTAATAAATGACCTATTTTTAGCTAGGTTATGAGAGATAGCACACGAATTATAGCAAGCGTGAAACGGCAGGAGTCACCGGGCACGGGAAATGTGCCCGGAAAGAACAGAATAATTAATGGATGTGATCGTTAGACGGGCTGTTTCCGCTGAGCAAATTGGCGATATCTACAGCGTCAAATATATGGTGAGTGCCACAATATTCACAGTGCATATCAATCTGACCATCCTGCTCGAGCATTTCCTGCACTTCTTCAACTGGCAGAGTTACTAAAGCGTCCATGCAACGCTCACGGGAACAGGTGCAACGGAAGCTGACATTCTGCGGATCATAGATAGTCACTTCTTCCTGATGATACAGGCGATACAGCACTTCATTGGCTGGCAGAGTGAACAGTTCTTCCGCCTTGATAGTGGTTGTCAGCTGCGCCAAATGGTCGAATTCGTCTTCATTTCGTTCTTCGGCAGGCAGAACCTGCAACAGCATACCCGCTGCCGCCGCTTTACCTTCGACGTCGCCGGTACGGATAAACAGGCGAGTCGGTAGCTGTTCGGACTGCATGAAATAGCTTTCCAGACATTCGGCCAGAGTGTCGCCTTCCAAGCCAACAACGCCCTGATAACGTTCACCTTTAGCTGGCGTAATGGTAATGACCATATAACCATTACCAATCATTTGCTTCAGTGAGCTGTCTTCGGCAATTTCGCCGTTGGTCCGAGCCACCCCGCGTAGTTCCTGCTGGTTGTTGCCATTGATTACGGCCAGAGTCAGCGGGCCATCGCCCTGCAGCTGTACGGTGATATCACCGTCAAATTTCAGAGTTGCGGTCAACAGGCTGGTCGCGACCAACAGTTCACCCAACAGCTTTTTAACCGGCGCTGGGTAATCATGGTTCGCGATAATCTGTTGATAAGTTTCATTAACGGTTACCAGCTCGCCGCGTACCGCATGATGGTTGAATAGATAGCGGTGTAATTGGTCGTGATTAGACATAGTTTTCTCTCTTAAAGGCAGCCGGTTATTCCGACTCGCCGTATTTAAATTTGATCAGGTTACGACGCTCTTTTTTATCCGGCCGTCGATCCGGATGAGGCATGGTTAGAGCGTTGAGTTTACGCGCCTGAGCCACTTTCTCCCGATTGGCGATACTGGCTTCCGTTTCTTCATACATTGCCTGTGCTTCCGCCGCACCGCGCCGCTGGCTGTGTATGGACAGAATTCGAACCGTGCGCTCGTCATTCCCCTGCCGCAACCGAATTTCCGCATTCAATTCAACCAGTTTACTGGGTTTCCCCCGCTGGCCGTTGTAATGAACTTTACCGCCATCAATCATATCTCTGGCCATTGCGCGGGTTTTGTAAAAACGCGCAGCCCATAGCCATTTATCCAAACGAACGGCGTCATCGGGAACCGATTTTTCTTTCACAGAATCTCCTGTCTGCTAAGCCGCGCTGTGGTGCCGAATGGCTGGCAACAGTTGGCGATAGTCGCTGATGGCGGGATGGCTTTGAAACACTTTGCCCGCGCAGCTTGAATCAGGGTTTTCAACGCCCAAACAGTAACGGATACCAAAGGTTTTTGCCGCGTCCAAAATGGCTTCGCTGTCATCCACGAATAAAGTTCTGGCGGGGTCAAAATCGATATGTTGAGCCACGGCCTGCCACAAACGCTGATCTTCTTTCGGATAACCAAATGTATGGGTGGAAAGTAATAAATCAAGGTGCTGATCCAGACCGGTATGCTGAACTTTAGTCTTCAGGCTGTGGGGGTGAGCGTTGGTCAGTAAAATGGTTTTCCGCCCAGAATCGCGTAATTCCTGCAAAAACGGCAGTGTATCCTGCCGCAAACTGGCGCGCGATCCGACCTGTGTCGTCATGGCATAAATATCCAGATCTAGCCGTTGGCACCAGTAATCGAAGCAGTACCAGTTCATGGTGTGCTGCACCGCGTGGTATTCATCGTTAATGATTGTCTTGGCCTGCTCCAAAGGGATATTCCGCTGCTGGCTTAGCGTTTCAGGCACCAATTTTAGCCAGAAATAGCTGTCGAACTCCAGATCCAGCAAAGTACCGTCCATATCCAATAATACGGTATCAATATTTTGCCAGTTAACATTCAGTGGCATGGTCACTCCAATAAAATAAGCAGGCGTTCTGGCTGTTTGAGAGGGAACAGCGACGGAAGATTTTGCAGATAACATTTAGCCTAGCATACCAAAATGACAAGGTCTGCGCGTGGCTGATGCTGCGCAGGCGGATTCTGGCGCTTAGCGAAGATAAGGCGTAGCGGTAAGGTGAGTGCTAAAGCAGCTATCATAATAGCGCTGAATATCTTCCATGCGGGTGCGATTTTGGCGCATGCGCTTAATTACCAGATAACCGTTGACGGCTAGGCAAATAATCAAGGCGAATAACAACAGGCTGGTGCTTAAATAGCGGCTGAGTGTGATGACGTCCGGTTCGCTATGCAGAGCAATATGACGCGTACCGTTGGCATCCACGGTAATGTTAGTGATGACGCCTTCAGCTTTAAACGGCGTATTCAACAGCAAACCAGAGAGCCGCTGAAGTTCCCGCCACTGCTCTAGCGCACTGTAATCAAACAGCGGGACGGCAGGAATAGGATGGCTGACTAGCTGTTTGCCTTCATCGCTGGTAATCAGGAAACCGCCCGGCGGCGGGCTATTTAATGCCTCAGTAGCCAGTTGAGTTTCGCGGTAAACGAAGGAAGAGGTAGCGGTATTCACCAAACTTTCCAACGCATCGGCACTGACCGGACGTAATAGCACGTTCATGCCTTTGAGCGCGCCAGACTGTGCTTTTTTGGTGAGCGCCGCCCAATTTTTGGCGTTGCCCAAATTGACCAAAGCATTTTTCAGACGCACACAATCGGCTTCGCCTTTGCATAACTCTTTGGTTTTTAACACAATGTCTGAAAAGTTATTCAACAGAATCATCCCGGACTTTTCAATCGCGGTCGCTAACTGTGGGTTAACGTTAGGATCGCTGCTGTCTTGCGGGTGCAACTGCTGATTGATCGTCGCCAGCAGCGCAGCGGCTTTTTCAATAGTCTCTGACTCAGGCTGTGGCAGCGGAGATGCGGTATTCCAGTAAATGCTGGAGCAATCGAAAGGCGTAAAAGCAAAATTATGCGGGCCGAGAGCGTTAGGCGGCACATAGCACATACCCGTTCCCTGAGCTTTCAGCATATCGCCAATGCGAAGCGGCATCTTTTCCAAAGCCTGTACGCTAGTAACCTGCTGGCTTTGCGCACCCTGAATCCACGCCATGCTGAGTTTTAGCGGCAGACCGAGCGGGACATAAACGACCAGCAATATCAGAATCGCTAATGAACCTAACATTAACGTCAGGTTTTTGCCCCAGCGTTGCAACGGGAAATTTTTCATTTCATCATGCAGGGATAAATAGCGTCCCTGACGGACGACCTGCCGATTTAGATAAATATCAACGTTGGTTTTTTTACCCAGATCGTGGGCGAAATAAGCCTGCCAGTGGGGCGGATAAATCAGGTCGATAATACCCAGAGAGATGTTATTCATCTGCCCTTGATTGGACTCGCCAAATAATCCCCAACGCTTAGGTGTACCACTCAGGCAATGAACTTCCTTTAAATCAGACTCCGAAAGTGGCCGGAATAAATTCCAGCAGGCCCAAGAAAGCAGGGCGATCGCGACAAGAATCAACCATGGCAATACTACCCCAGGGCTAATCAAACTGAGGAATAGAAGCAGCAAAGCCAAACAGATGGTCGCCGCTTCTTTCAGGCCGGTAGGCCCATAAATCGCATGTTCTTCCGGTGTTTCCTTGCGAATATTGACCAAGGCAACGTGTTCGCTGTCTTCTTTGCGGATAGACGCATTTTGTGGCGCAGATTGGGTGACTCGCGGTGTTGGGGCTTCCAACGTGTGATCTTTAAGTGAGTGGCCATTTAAAGAGATCACCAATGGGATAGTTTTTGTCTGAATGACTTCGACGTAATTATCCTGTGCGATGAATTGTTCCCAGAACGGCGGTAAATGCACTTCGGTGGCATCAAGGTAGTAACGCCATTTATTCGGTTCATCGCTAGCCACGCCGTAGCGGGTAATCGCCCGGGTTACGGCATAGACATTATCGCTTTCCGGAATCAACGCCAGCCCGTTAGACGAAGACGAATGCCCTTGATCCAGATGTGAATCTAGACCCGGCAGCGCTTTGAAGGCGCCATTTTCGGATTGATTAAGCAGATAATTTTCGACTGCGACGCGTTCTTCAGGCGTAAGGGTACGATGCGTGGGTTTTACAAACGAGAGCGCCGCGGGAACGGTAGAGGTTCGGTGATATTTGAACCACCATAGCAATCCAACAGCGATAAGGCTGGTCAAGAGTAAGGCCAATATCAACACTATTGTGCTCATCCCATCCCCATCCGAGTGCTACCCAACCTCGTTAACTCTATGAAAGAATGCATATTATGCATAAAAATCGTGTCGAGGCATACGGAAGAGTTATTTCGTGAGCGAGTATAGCGGCATTCTGCTCAGCGATATAATCTGGTGTAGGGGCTCTTCAACGGCCTGTTAGGCGACAAAGATAACAGGCGTAATACGCGGGTAATATCAGCATATTCCTATTTTCATCTTCATATTTTAACGTTTTTGCTGCCTAAATAGGCCAGTTTTTAACCGACTAAATTTTGACTAAACCGATTGTCATGTTAAAAACAGGTAAATTATATCTAACGGCGTTGCGATAAAGGTTCTCATTAACGCACAATGTGATCAAGTTTTATAACTATCCCTGCACCCAAGACGTTAGCATTATTCTGGACAGGAAAAGATTGGCCTGAAGCACATTTTGGCAGGCTGGTACGCCCTAATAAAACGTCATATTAGAGGTGAGCTATTCATTCGGGGCTATCATGAAACACCTGCAAAAACCTAAAATTCTTAACGTCGAAACGGTTGCCCGCTCCCGGTTATTCAACGTAGAGGCGGTCGATCTTGAGTTTAGTAACGGAGTCCGTCGTCTTTACGAACGAATGCGCCCCTCAAATCGCGAGGCGGTTATGATCGTGCCGATTATCGGTCACGATCTGTTGTTGATTCGCGAATATGCCGTGGGAATTGAATCCTATGAGTTGGGGTTCCCCAAAGGGTTAATCGATCCGGGGGAAGATGTTCTGGATGCGGCGAACCGTGAATTGATGGAGGAAGTTGGCTTTGGTGCAAAGCGTTTTGATTATCTGACCAAGCTGACGATGGCCCCATCTTACTTTTCTAGCAAAATGAATATTGTCGTCGCACGAGATTTGTACCCGCAAAGTCTGGAAGGAGATGAGCCGGAACCTTTGCCTCAGGTGCGCTGGCCGATTGCGAATATGATGGAGTTGCTGAAAGATCCTGATTTTAATGAGGCGCGTAATGTGAGCGCGTTATTCCTCGCTCAGGCCTTCTTTAATTCTACTCTTTCACGTTAACTTTCTATTTTTGAATGAAAAAAACCGGCCAATTCTGAAAGCTGGCCGGTTTTTTATTCGCGAATACCGTTAAAACCGTTTCCGGTTAGCGTTGCTCCCGACTAGAACAATTCTTGGCTCTGGCCGTTGTCCATGAGCGTCGTACCCACTTCTTGAACTGCGTGCTCCGTCGGCTGTGTTCCTTCGATAAAGTACTCAGGTCGGCTACCTGGACCGCCGTCAGACAGCTTGCCGGTACGTTTATCGATAACCACGGTAACCACGCCTGCAGGCGGCGTTGTTTTCTGTTCTGGGATACCTTCCAGCGCGACTTTCATGAAATCATTCCACGCAGGCTGAGCGGTTTTCGCTCCACCTTCACCACCGGCGATCTGGTCTGGAATAGCGCCAGAAGCAGTACTGCGACCGAGGTTACGGCGATGGTCATCAAAGCCGATCCACACTGACGTCACGGTATCCGGGCCATAACCAGAGAACCAGGCATCTTTCGAGCTGTTCGTCGTACCGGTTTTACCGCCAATATCGTGTCGTTTCAGATCGCGACCCGCGCGCCAGCCGGTTCCCATCCAACCCGGTTCGCCGAAGATGTTGGTATTCATCGCATCTTTAATCAGGAACGCCAGGGGAGTACTAATAACGTGCGGAGCATACTGCTGGTTGCTATCTTGTTTAACCTGAGACGGCGAAACCTGCTCTAGCTCCGGCATCGGAACGGTACTTGCGGTATTATTCTGCGAGGTTGCCACGTTCTCTACGTTGTCGTCAGAAAGCACCACAGAACGCTGCGTATCGCCGTAAATAACTGGCAGATTGCAGTCATTACACACAATCTTCGGTTTGGCTTCGAACAGGACATTATTGGCTTCATCGGTGATTTTGGTGATGAAGTAAGGGTCAACCAAATAACCACCGTTTGCCATCACCGCGTAACCGCGCGCTACCTGCAATGGTGTAAAGGACGCTGAACCCAGCGCTAACGACTCGGAGTGTACGATATTCTGCGCAGGGAAACCAAAACGTTGCAGATATTCCGCAGCATAATCGACGCCCATGGCGCGCATGGCTCGCACCATAACGACGTTTTTCGATTGACCTAAGCCTTGACGTAAGCGGATTGGACCATCGTAGCTCGGCGGGGAGTTTTTCGGCCGCCAGTCAGTGCCTGCACCGGCATCCCAACGAGTAATCGGCAAATCGTTGAGAATGGTCGCCAGCGTTAAGCCTTTATCCATCGCAGCGGTATACAGGAACGGTTTAATATTCGAACCAACCTGACGTAATGCCTGAGTTGCACGGTTAAACTTGCTTTGGTTAAAGTCAAAACCGCCAACCAACGCTTTAATTGCGCCATTGTTGGGATCGATAGAAACCAATGCGGAGTTCACGTCCGGCACCTGTGCCAGCCACCAGACATCGCCTACCTGACGCACCCAGATTTGTTGTCCAGCTTGCACTACATCAGTCACACGTTTTGGCGTAGGGCCTTGAGCTGTATCGGATTTAAACGCCCGCGCCCAACGCATCCCGGCCATTGGCAACGTGACGCTGCTGCCGTCGGCTAACATAGCTGTCGCCTGTTCAGGCGTCGCCTGAGTCACGACAGCAGGGCGCAGTGGGCCGTAAACCGGTAGGGTTTTTAACGAGTCGACAATCTGTTGCTGCGTCCAGGCGGCTTCACCCACTTTCCACAGCACGTTTGACGGGCCGCGATAACCGTGGCGCATATCGTAGGCCAAAACGTTGGATCGTAGAGAATCCACGGCGGCTAACTGGAGTTTTTTGGTGATAGTGGTGTAAACCTGATAACCATCGGTATAGGCATTTTCGCCATAACGTTTGATCATTTCCTGACGCACCATTTCAGCCAGATAAGGTGCTGAGAAGGCGATTTCTGGCGCATGATAATTAGCGACTAGAGGTTCACTGCGTGCTTGATCGTATTGCGCCTGAGTAATGTATTTCTCATCCAGCATGCGGGATAACACCACATTGCGACGCGATACGGCACGATCGTGCGAATAAAGCGGATTAAAGGTCGACGGTGCCTTCGGCAAACCGGCGATCATGGCAATTTCGCTCAGAGTTAACTGATTGACTTCTTTGCCAAAATACACCTGTGCCGCAGCGCCGACTCCATAGGCGCGGTAACCAAGGTAAATTTTGTTCAGATACAGCTCAAGAATTTCATCCTTAGTCAGTAACTGCTCAATACGAACGGCCAGAAAGGCCTCTTTGATTTTACGCATCAAAGTCCGTTCTGGGCTAAGGAAGAAGTTTCTTGCTAGTTGTTGGGTGATGGTACTAGCCCCCTGAGAGGCACGGCCAGAAACTAAAGCGATGGAAGCGGCACGCAATATACCGACCGGATCAACGCCGTGGTGCTCATAGAAACGGCTGTCTTCCGTCGCAATAAAGGCATGCACCATTTCAGGCGGAATTTGCTTTAAAGACAGAGGAATTCGGCGTTTCTCACCAAATTGGGCGATCAATTCGCCATCGGCGCTATACACCAGCATCGGTGTTTGTAACCGGACGTCTTTCAGCGTGGCAACGTCGGGTAGCTGAGGCTCAATATATTTGTACAGGCCAAATATCGAGGCTGCTCCCAGTAAAATGCAACACACCGTAAGGATCAAAAAATACTTTACGAACTTCACCTGAGATTTCCCATTCAATGTCATTTGGGCAGTTTATAAACAACCGCGCCGTAGTATAAAGGCAAGCCATGCACCGTGGATACGTTCTTTTATGCTCTCTCGATATGGAGGTCGATGAAGATGTGCGCACAGAAAATATGGCAGGTTGGGCTGGATATTCAAATGAACTGCGTCCGGGCGTTAGCGGTATTGAGGCGACGATATGGCTGGCAACTGCGCCATTGGTGGCAACAGCCATTACCGGACGGCGTTTTACTGAATGGGAATTTACAACATTTAGAGGCGCTGAGCGAGTTGCTTTCGCATTTACGCCGGCAATTACCAAGACATATTTCTTTACGTATTGCCTTGCCGGTTCAGCGCATATTACAGCAAAGCTTTCCTCGCCCGGATAAACGGCTGAGAGAACCTGAGCGCAGCCAGTTTATTTATAACGCCGCCGCTCGGCAGTTTCCTTTGAGTAGCCAAACTCTGGCGCTGGATTACCGCACAAATAGCGCCGATGAACGGCAGTTGTTAATCACTGCAGCTCGCCAGCAGGATATTTCTCGCTGGCAGGATTGCCTGCAGCAGGCAAACTTCATGCCTGAGGCGATTGATATTTCACCTTGCGCGCTTCGTTATATGGCCGTAGCCGCCAAATTACCGCCTCGACATCTATTACTTCATCGTATTGAGCGGGAATGGTTATGGGCTACCTCTGTGGATATGCCTTTTCGCTATGGTTTGATTACGGCGCAGGAGGGAGGTAATACCACAGATATTTTGGTGGAATTACATCGATTAAACCCGCCAGCCGGTGGCCCCGCTTTGGGCGTTTATTACAGTAGCATTGGTGATGAACCTATCCCCGAGAATACGCTCCCCTGGTCTCCTTTTATTGCTTTTAGGCAACAACAGCCACCACTTCCTATATTGCCCGGAGCTTTTACTTTAGCGGGAGGGTTAGCGATTCGCCCGGAGGACATCGATGTATCAGGTTAACTTTTTACCCTGGCGCGTTAGCCGACAGCAGGCACGCTATCGTTTATGGCGAAATTTGCTGTTAGGACATTTAGCAATGACAGCTTTGATATTGGCGTGTATCACTTTTTTGTTGCGTTATGAAAGGGTTGAGCGTGGGGCGGAGATCGGCAGATTATCCCATCGTCAAGCCGCGCTGGACTCGTTGTATCAACGAATTCAAAAACGGGTGACTGAGTTACAAAAACTCAAAAACCATCACCACCGTGATAGGCAAATCTCCCGTCGAACTCAGTATTATCTCGTGCTGTTGAATACTCTGTCTCAATCCATGCCGACAGATTGTTGGATTACACAATTAGTACATGACCAAAAAATGACAGATTTTGATGCCATCTGTCGTGACTATCCGGCAATTGGTCAGCTATATGAAAAATTAGCGGGGACAAAGGAGAAACCCGCAGGCCATTGGGAGAACGCGCAGGTTCACGATATACAGCAACGAGAAAACAATGGTGGTTTTGCGATCAAGGTTCGCTGGGTTTCGGGGAGTCTGGTCGATGAATAATTATTATCTACGCTGGATGAGTCAACCTGGGGTAGTGCTTTATCTCTGGTTAATTATTACAACCTTATTTATCGGTTTTACGCTCTACGCCGTGCTCATCAGACCGGAGCTGCTGCTCAGGGGCAATGATAGAGAATACATTGAAAAGAAAAGAATTGTGTTGATGCAGCGGCAACAGGAAATAGCCCAGATGCCCACGCTGGATCAGCTTGGACAGCAGCTTGATGCGTGGCATTTGCATCAGCAACTAAAGATGGCTAAAAACCCGACTAAATCTTTAATCAGCCATATTGGAGAGTGGATGCTTGCGAGCGGTGGCCAGGTATTACGATGGCAACAGATAGAGGTAAAAAACAAAAATAAGGCAGGAGTATCGCAATGGGAGGGGCTTCTCAGTATGGATTACTCTGGAGCCATTCACTTGCTGGGGAGCCTCAACGCTCTTTATCCACCGTTTGTGATAGAGCATTTACATATTACTGCGGAAACGCCGGGATTAAATCTCAGACTGAGGTTGAGAGGCCAGCGTGAGGAGGATGAGAATGACAAGGAACGGTCAGAAAAACTTACTCTTAATAATGTCGATGATGGTAATAGCGTCAAGGATGGCGGTCAGTCGAGCCACTTCTGAGTTTGCTCCACTCCGTAATCCGTTCCAACCGGTAATCACGCTTTCCTGCCGAGAGAGTGCTGATGCAGCCATGAGCCAATGGTCACTGCGAGGGATAGTTGGTGCACCGGGTGAATATCGTGTCTGGTTGGAAAAATCGAATGGTGAATGGCGCCGTTTGGCTGAAGGCGAATTTATTCAGAGTAACTGGCGCGTAGCGCACATTGGACTGCGGCAAATCAATATGAGTTACAGCGGAATGGACGGTTCCTGCAAGATGATATCACCGCCGGTATCTTGGTTTCTAATGGAGCCGGGTAATAAAGGATGAAACAACGGCATTAAAAGGATGTTTGCTTATGTATTTACCCATATTTTGCTTAACCACGTTGTATTTTATAACATTTTTGCGTTGGGCGGGGTTATCCTTGCTATTTATCCTCTGCGTATTAACACGCAGTGAAGCTGGCGAGTCCTCGGTTTCTCTGACATTTCAGCAGGCTCCGGTACCCGTTATATTGCAAGCCCTAGCCGATTATCAAAATATGAATCTGGTGACGTCCGCCAGCGTCGGCGGTAGCCTGAGTTTACGCTTGGAAAAAGTTCCATGGTCGCAGGCGTTAAAAACCGTCATGCGAATGGGGAATCTGGTTGCTGAGCAGGAAGGGAATGTTTTGTTGGTAATGACCAGACAGGAAGCTTCAGAAAGGTTAATGGTTGACGAAGCTGCGGCTCAGGCCAGAAAAACAGTGGAACCTGATTTACTCAGCAATTATTCGCATATCTTGCAGCATGCCAGCGTGGAGGATGTTGCCGCCAGTCTGAATAACGGGCAGGGCGGATTACTATCCGATCAGGGGCGGGTGATGGCGGATAAACGAACCAATAGATTGCTGATTCGTGATACCGCGGAATCAATTGAAGTTATGAAGTCCTGGCTGGCAGAATTGGATTCGCCACTACAGCAGGTGCAACTTGCTGCCCATATCGTCACCATTGGCAGTGAAAGCCTGCATGAACTGGGCGTTCGCTGGGGGTTACCTGCCAGTGAGGGCCAAAGCTCCCCACTCAGAATCAATAATTTTAACGTCGGTTTACCTATTCAAAACAGCGCATTGACCGCCGGATTCCACGTGGCGCGTATTAGTGGCCGGTTGTTGGATCTGGAGCTAAGCGCTTTGGAGCAAGAAAACCAGGTGGAAATCATTGCCAGCCCACGGCTGCTGACTTCTCATCAGCAAACCGCCAGCATCAAACAAGGTACTGATATTCCTTATCATGTCGCTAATGGCAAAAATGGGGGAACCACGGTTGAATTTAAGGAAGCCGTATTAGGAATGGAAGTCACACCGAGAATTTTGGCTGGGGGAAAAATTACTCTGAAATTAAAAATTAGCCAGAATATGCCCGGAATGGCGATTAAACGCGGTGAAGGTGAGGCACTGGCGATCGATAAACAGGAAATTAAGACGCAAATTACCGTTCATGACGGTGAAACGATTGTTCTGGGTGGTATCTTTCAGCAAAAAAATACTCAGGGTGCAAATAAAGTGCCGGTTTTGTCCAATATTCCTCTGCTGGGCAATTTGTTTAAACAGGATGCCAACGCGCAGAGCAGGCGGGAGTTGGTCATTTTCATCACACCACGATTAATTAACACTTAGCGCGCTTGGGTAGGCAATAGATAAAAAGGGTCTATTCTTGATGATGTTCTACAACTTTTTGTGTGATTGGGGGCTTCTAAGTTTGACGCTGCGACGGATTTAGCTTACAAGGGTTACCGAATTGAGCTCCGAGGTTTTAAGTAACGTTGATACGCCGATAAAAACGTATGGTTTCCCTCCCACGACGTGTACAACGATTTATTCGGTTGCCAAACTACCAGAAGTGCTGAGATAATTTTCCGTCTGATCTCGCACTATCGCTTATGAGGTTTCAGTTTAGGTCCCGCCGCTGGTGTGATTGGCGGGGCGGGTTATCATTAACGAATAGTCTTAGTAATACCAAAAACATGGCAGAGAAACGCAATATCTTTCTGGTTGGGCCTATGGGTGCCGGCAAAAGCACTATTGGTCGTCAGTTAGCTCAGCAACTCAATATGGAGTTCTTCGACTCCGATCAAGAAATTGAGCGACGTACCGGAGCTGACGTGGGCTGGGTATTCGACGTGGAAGGTGAAGAAGGTTTCCGCGATCGCGAAGAAAAAGTTATTAATGAACTAACGGAAAAACAGGGCATTGTTCTGGCGACCGGTGGTGGTTCTGTGAAGTCTAAGGAAACCCGTAACCGTTTGTCAGCCCGTGGCGTTGTGGTGTACCTAGAAACCACGATCGAGAAGCAATTGGCTCGTACTCAACGCGACAAAAAACGTCCGTTGTTACAGGTTGATGCGCCTCCACGTGAAGTGCTTGAAGCACTGGCAAAAGAACGTAATCCGCTGTACGAAGAAATTGCAGATGTCACCATCCGCACCGACGATCAAAGCGCGAAAGTTGTTGCTAACCAGATCATCAACATGCTGGAAAGCAATTGATTTTAGCTTTCTACTTATGCCTTCGGGTGTCAGTTAAGTTACGTTAAGAAGGTCACTGAGCGCGACATGGAGAAGATTACTGTCACGTTAGGGGAGCGTAGCTACCCTATTACGATAGCCGCAGGATTGTTTAACGATCCGGCCTCTTTTAAACCGCTGAAGGCGGGTGATCAGGTAATGCTGGTTACCAACCAAACGCTGGCTCCTCTCTATCTGGATTCTATCCGGGCAGTGCTGGAGGAAGGCGGTATTCGAGTTGATCAGGTGATTCTGCCTGACGGCGAGCAGTATAAATCTCTCAGCGTTCTGGAGCAGGTATTTTCTGCCCTTCTGGAAAAACCGCACGGTCGTGATACTACGCTTATTGCTTTAGGCGGTGGTGTAGTAGGCGACCTGACCGGTTTTGCCGCTGCCTGTTATCAGCGTGGCGTCCGCTTTATTCAAGTCCCTACCACACTTCTCTCTCAGGTGGACTCATCTGTGGGCGGAAAAACTGCGGTTAATCACCCGTTAGGCAAAAACATGATCGGAGCGTTTTACCAACCCGCTTCGGTAATTGTTGATCTCGACTGCCTGAAAACTTTGCCATCTCGTGAGCTTGCTTCCGGTCTGGCCGAAGTGATCAAATATGGCATCATTCTCGATTCCGAATTCTTTGTTTGGCTGGAAAACAACATCGACGCGTTGCTGGCGCTGGATATGGATGCGCTGGGTTACTGCATCCGCCGCTGCTGCGAGCTGAAAGCCGAAGTGGTTGCTGCCGATGAGCGAGAAGAGAATGGGCTGCGTGCGTTACTCAATTTAGGTCATACCTATGGCCATGCTATCGAAGCCGAAATGGGCTACGGAGTGTGGTTGCACGGCGAAGCCGTTGCCGCAGGTATGGTTATGGCTGCGGAAACCGCCCGATTAATCGGCCAGTTCTCTGCCAGTGATATTGAACGAATTAAACGACTGTTGGTCCGTGCCGGTTTACCGGTCAGCGGCCCGCAGGAGATGACACCAGAATCTTATCTGCCGCACATGATGCGCGATAAAAAAGTATTGGCGGGTGAACTCCGGCTGGTACTGCCTACTGCTATTGGTAAATCAGAGGTACGCGGCGGTATCTCTCACGAGATAGTCCTTGCTTCTATTGCCGAGTGTCTGGCAGGGTAAATGGCATAAGTATTATGATGTTGTATGCTATAAACATCATATTCTTCGCAAAGGTCCGTTCTGGTCTCTTTGTTGTCAGTCAACTTAATCTGCCGGACCGTCGCTGTATGCAACGGTAGGCTTTTGCCTCGAGTTGGAGGGTTTAGATGGATGAGTTAAAACCGGAAGACGATCTGAAGCCTGATACCAGCGATCGCCGCCCTACGCGTTCGCGCAAGACTTCGAACGGCCCAAAAATTGCTCTCTCACGCCAGCATTTGATGATTGGTATCGGTATTTTGGTGTTGCTGTTGATCATCATTGCTATCGGTTCCGCGTTAAAAGCGCCAACGCAGCATGAAGCTTCTCAGCAGAACCCTAACGTTGCGGCCAGAGATATCAATCTTTCTGATTCTTCTTCACTGACCAACGGCAGTGGTGCTCAGCCGAGTACGGCGAGCAACAGCAGCGATGGTCATGACGGCAACGGCGTACAGAATAGCGGCCAGCCGCAAGAGTTGACGGCTCCGCCGGTTTCATCCACCCCGACTGAAGCACAGCCAATGGCTAATGGTAATGCGCCAACCCAGCGCGTTGATTTACCGGGAAACATGTCTGATGCACTGTCTCAGCAGCAGGGGCAGGTGGATTCGGTTTCACAGAATATGAATGGCGCAGTGACATCCACGTTGCCAACAGCACCGGCTACCGTATCTTCTTCAAAAGAGATCAAAACGCCGGCAGTACGTGATAACACCACGCGTCCCGCGCAGAAAACTGCCGCTAAACCTGTGGCCAATGCGCATAAAAATACCTCAGCAGCGGGTACTGGTAGTACAGCGGCCAAAAATACTGCGACAACAGCCAGCAGCGGTGGAGCATTGAAGAACGCGCCAGGTAGCCACTTTACCTTACAGTTAAGTAGTGCCTCTCGTTCCGATACGCTGAATGCCTATGCGAAACAGCAAAAACTAACTCACTATCAGGTTTACGAAACTAAACGTGATGGTAAGCCTTGGTACGTGTTGGTCAGTGGAAATTATGCTACTTCAGCGGAAGCGAAGAAGGCGATTTCGAGCTTGCCAGCCGACGTTCAGGCGAAAAAACCGTGGGTCAAACCTGTGCACCAAGTGCAGCAAGACCTGAAAAAATAAATCATTTTTATTTGTGCGCTGATGTGCTGTCTGAAACAGAGTACAATCTGCGGCTCTGAATTATTAAGTAGCTAACTGACGGCATGAAGAAAAACCGCGCTTTTTTAAAATGGGCTGGTGGGAAATATCCGCTGGTTGATGACATTCGACGCCATCTGCCAGCGGGAGACTGCTTGATTGAGCCATTCGTAGGTGCGGGTTCAGTGTTTTTGAACACTGAGTATGAATCGTATATTTTGGCCGATATCAACAGCGACCTAATCAACCTCTACAACATAGTGAAGTTACGCACGGATGATTTTGTGCGCGACTCTCGTCTTTTATTTACTGATGAGTACAACAATTCCGATCAGTTTTACCTTATTCGGCAAGAGTTTAACGCCTGTGAAGATCCTTACCGGCGCGCATTGTTGTTCCTCTATCTGAATCGTCATTGTTATAACGGTCTGTGTCGTTATAATTTGAGCGGTGAGTTCAACGTACCTTTCGGGCGTTACAAAAAACCGTATTTCCCTGAGGCCGAGTTGTATTGGTTCGCGGAAAAATCTAAAAATGCGGTTTTTGTCTGCGAGCACTATCAGGAAACCTTGCTAAAAGCAGCTTCCGGCTCCGTTGTTTATTGCGATCCGCCTTACGCGCCGCTATCTGCAACGGCGAACTTTACGGCGTATCACACCAATAACTTTGGCATTGCAGATCAAAAAAATCTGGCTCGTCTGGCTTATCAGCTTTCATCTGAAAACCGGATTCCAGTGCTTATTTCTAATCACGATACTGAATTGACGCGGGATTGGTATCATCAGGCGTCATTGCATGTGGTGAAAGCGCGCCGCACTATCAGCCGTAATATTCTTGGTCGTAGCAAAGTGAACGAGCTTTTGGCGCTGTACAGCTAAGTGGGATTTCCCGCCTGGTAAGGATACAAACCCTCGTGCTTCACGAAGCCTATGTGCGCTTTGTGGGGCCGATAAAAAGTTTGGAGAAGCGGATGAAAAAGTTTTTGATTGCCCCGTCCATTCTGTCGGCAGATTTTGCCCGGTTAGGTGAAGATACCGCGAAGGTGATTGCTGCGGGCGCTGATGTGGTTCATTTCGACGTGATGGATAACCATTACGTTCCCAATCTGACGATGGGTCCCATGGTGTGCCAGGCGCTGCGTGATTATGGTATTACCGCGCCGATCGACGTACATCTGATGGTTAAGCCTGTCGATCGCATCGTTCCTGATTTTGCTAAAGCTGGTGCCAGCTATATCTCTTTCCATCCTGAAGCCAGCGAACACATCGATCGCACTCTGCAATTGATTAAAGACCACGGCTGTAAGGCGGGTTTGGTATTTAACCCTGCAACGCCTTTGAGCTACCTCGATTATGTCATGGATAAACTGGATGTGATTTTGCTGATGTCCGTTAACCCAGGCTTCGGCGGTCAGTCGTTTATTCCCGAAACCTTGAACAAATTGCGTCAAGTGCGCCAACGTATCGATGCCAGCGGTTATGACATTCGTCTGGAAGTCGATGGCGGTGTGAAGGTCGATAATATTCGTGAAATCGCCGCTGCCGGTGCAGATATGTTTGTTGCCGGTTCGGCTATTTTTGGTGAATCTGATTACGCTGCGGTGATTGACGCAATGCGCAGCGAGCTGGCGATGGCTGCTCATGACTGAATTTAACTCTATCCGCGGGCTGGCTTTTGATCTTGACGGCACCTTGGTTGACAGTGCGCCGGGCTTGGCCAGTGCGATGGATATGGCATTAGAGCATCAGGGGTTGCCTAAAGCAGGTTTGGAGCGAGTTTCCACCTGGATAGGCAACGGTGCCGACGTTTTAGTTGAGCGCGCGCTGCGCTGGGCTGGCGTAGAGCCTCAGGGTGAGATTTGCCAGCGCACTCGCGTACTCTTTGATGGTTACTACGCGCAGACAGTAGAACGCGGTAGCCAGCTGTTTCCTCAGGTAAAAGACACTTTGGCGCAATTAGCCGCCTCCGGTCGGCCTATGGGGTTGATTACCAACAAACCGACGCCGTTTGTCGCACCGCTGCTGGCTTCTTTAGGTATCGCAGATTATTTCTCCCTGGTTATTGGTGGGGATGATGTTGTCGAGAAGAAACCTCACCCGGCTCCGCTGTATCTGATGCTGGGAAAACTGGGTTTGCGCGCCAGCGAACTGCTGTTTGTCGGAGATTCCCGCAATGACATTATGGCCGCGCAGGCCGCCGGTTGCCCTTGCGTAGGGCTGACCTACGGATATAACTATGGCGAATCTATTACCACGAGTCATCCCGATCGTGTTTTAACGCACTTTGCCGATCTGTTGCCCACAATTGGGCTGTCATCTTTAAAAAATCAGGAAGCGTAAAATGAGTAAACCCATTGTATTTAGCGGCGCTCAGCCGTCCGGTGAACTGACCATTGGCAACTACATGGGTGCTCTGCGTCAGTGGGTACAGATGCAGGATGACTATGATTGCATTTATTGCATCGTGGATCTGCATGCCATTACAGCCCGTCAGGACGCGACTTTACTGAGAAAAAGAACGCTGGATACGCTGGCGCTGTATCTGGCCTGCGGTATCGATCCGCAAAAAAGTACTATTTTTGTTCAGTCTCACGTACCCGAGCACACTCAACTGGGCTGGGCGCTGAACTGCTATACCTATTTCGGCGAACTGAGCCGCATGACTCAGTTTAAAGACAAGTCACTGCGCCATGCGGACAATATCAACGCCGGTTTGTTTGACTATCCGGTGCTCATGGCGGCGGATATCCTGCTGTACCAAACCAATCAGGTGCCGGTCGGTGAAGATCAGAAACAACATCTGGAATTAAGCCGCGATATCGCCGGTCGTTTCAACGCGATTTATGGTGACATCTTCAAGATTCCTGAGCCTTTTATTCCTAAAGCCGGCGCGCGAGTGATGTCTTTGCAAGATCCGACCAAGAAAATGTCTAAATCAGACGATAACCGCAATAACGTTATCGAACTGCTGGAAGACACCAAATCTGTGGTTAAGAAAATCAAACGCGCGATGACCGATTCCGATGAACCGGCGGTAATTCGCTATGACGTGAAGGAAAAAGCAGGGGTTTCCAATCTGCTGGATATTCTGTCTGGCGTGACCGGCCAGTCTATTTCTGAGCTGGAAGCACAGTTTGAAGGCCAAATGTACGGTCACTTGAAAGGTGCGGTGGCAGAAGCGGTCTCTGGCATGCTGAGCGAGCTTCAGGCGCGTTATCATAAGTATCGCAATGATGAGGCCTACCTTCAGTCAGTCATGCGTGACGGCGCTGCTAAAGCGCGTGCGCGTGCGCAAGAGACGTTGGCGAAAGTGTACGAAGCCATTGGTTTTGTCGCTCATCCGTAAGCGGTAACGATTCAAGAGCGTTTCCTCACTGAATCGCATCAATAAGAAAAGGGACGATAAGCTCGTCCCTTTTTTATGGTCAATTCTTATCGCTATCGGGATTAACCGACTTGTTCAGCCTGTTTCTGCTGCATATTTTGGTTGGTTTGCTCTTGGGATGAAAACCAGTTCAGTTTTTCCCGTAGACTGACCACGCTACCGACAATAATCAGGCTTGGACTGCTAACCTGCTGAGATAGCAGCGCTAATTGACTGAGCTCCCCACTGACTACACGCTGACGACGCGAGGTTCCGTTTTCAACCAGAGCGACTGGTGTTTCGCTGCTCATGCCGTGGCGAATCAACTGCTGCTGTATTTCACCCGCTTGCGATAACCCCATATAAAACACCAGTGTTTGCTTCTCTGCCGCCAGATTATCCCAATCCAACTGACCGTCGGTTTTGGCATGACCGGTGACCAAACGTACACTCTGAGCATGATCCCGATGAGTCAGAGGAATACCGCTGTAGGCTGAACAGCCGGATGCGGCAGTAATGCCCGGAACCACCGAGAAAGGAATGCCGCTGCCGGACAGGGTTTCCAGCTCTTCGCCGCCGCGACCAAAGATAAAGGGATCGCCGCCTTTCAGCCGCACCACACGTTTACCTTGCTGCGCTTGTTCCAGCAGGATCTGATTGATTTGCTCCTGTGGTACGCAGTGATGTCCGGCGCGTTTACCAACAAAAATACGCTCGGCGTCACGGCGTACCAGATTCATCACTTCATCGGAAACCAGCCGATCATAAATCACTACATCGGCCTGTTGGATTTGCTGCAAACCTTTCAGCGTCAGTAAACCAGCGTCGCCTGGGCCTGCGCCGACCAGAATCACTTCGCCGCGATCTTCTAATGGCGTGCTAAAGAGTTGCTCCACTAATTGATTAGCCTGAGTTTGGTCGTCATTGGCCAGAGACTGTGCCAACCGGTCGTGAGACAGCAGTTTTTCCCAGAAACGACGGCGGGCGGTCATAGCGGAGAACTGCCGTTTGACTCGCAGACGCAGATTCCCAGCTAAACGAGCGAGCTGGCCGAGATGCTGTGGCAGCATGGCTTCCAGTTTTTCACGCAGCAGGCGCGCCAGAACCGGTGCTTTACCGCCGGAGGAGATTGCAACCATGATCGGCGAGCGGTCGATGATCGACGGCATGATAAAGCTGGCGCGTTTAGGATCGTCCACCACGTTACAGAAAATTCGTTGCTGATTGGCGCTTTGATATACCAGCGCATTGACCTCAACCCGATCGGTGGCAGCAATCACTAGCCACTTTTCTGCCAATAATTCTGGGGCAAATTCCCCATGCACCAGCGTTACCCGGTTTTGTTCCGCCCACAGGTGAAACTGAGGTGAAAACTCACAGGCGTTGACGGTTAGCCTTGCGCCAGCGTCCAGCAGGAGGCGCGCTTTGCGTTCGGCAATATCGCCACCGCCGACCAGCAGGCAGTCTTTGTGGTGCAGTTGGCAGAAAATCGGTAGGTAATCCATCAGCAATCCTTCATTCTGTGGCGGCATATGCCAGCCCCGAAGCAGGGCTGGCAGTCGCAATTATGACTTGGCGGTTTGTGGCGCAGTGGCGCTAGCCGCAGCCGGACGCTGATCTTTCGGCGTAGCGTACCAGTAACCCAGACCCATAAAGACCGCACCGGACAGAGTGTTACCTAGAGTGACCCACAGCAGGTTGTGGCCGATGCCGCTCATGGTGTAAGCCTCGCTGTGATTACCAAACCAAGACAGAGCAAACAGAGTCATGTTGGCGACGGAGTGCTCGTAGCCTGAAGCGATAAAGGCCAGCAAACACCACCAGATAGCGATGAATTTGGCTGCGCCTTCGACGCGAATTGCCATCCAGATTGCCAGACAAACCAGCCAGTTACACAGTACGCCTTTGAAGAATAAGGTCATGGCCGGGGCGGTGGTTTTAGCCAATGCTGCGGCGTGAACCAGACTGGTATCTACCGGTAATAGGCTACCGCCAGCGTAGTAATACAGCAGAGCGACAAATACTGAGCCCAGCAGATTACCTAGCCATGTTTGTGGCAATACACTCCACATCTGGCTGGATTTGATGGTGCCGGCTTTGACGCCGAGGGTCAGGAACATGGTGTGACCGGTGAACAGCTCTGAACCAGCGATAATGACTAATGTCAGCGCTAGGCCAAAGGTTGCACCCATGACTAAAGGGCGCAGCGCCGGATCGACCAGGTTGCCTAAGGTGAAAATCAAAATGATGGCTAGCCCAACGTAGGCGCCCGCCATTGCCGAGCTAATCCAAAAGCCCAGCGGGCTTTCTTTTGCCAGTTTTGCGATGCGCTCTGCATTCGCGGCACATTTATTCAAAGTATCTGCGTACATAGTTGATTCCAAAAATAAAAATAATTCTTTTAATCGTCGGCGACGCGATAATATTTACCGTGTCGCCGCATCAGATCGCTTAAGCTTTCACCTGCACCATGCCGTCGCGTACTCGAACGTCAAAGTGACGTACAGAGCGGCTTTCATCTTCTAAACAGAAGCCGTCATGTAGACGAAAATGCTGTTTTTTCAATGGGCTGGCGACCCACAGGTCACCTTGATGTTCGGCTATCAATCCGCGAGACAGCACGCTAGCTTCGGCAAAAGGATCGATGTTACTGATGGCAAAAACCTGCTCATCTTCGTAAGGGCGAAATATCGCCACCTGTTCTTCCCCAACCAGCGCACAGACGCCGGTGCCGGTTAAAATGACCTCTAATGGACATACAGTGATCCACTGGCTCATTAGTTATTCTCCAATTCAAGTATCCGCACCGGAATGCGTTCATCAGGGCGGGCAGGGCGGTGTTGTTCACGCTCACTCACCACCTGAATATTCGGGTCGCGTAATGGACTATTGATAAAGTGGGCGAAACGGACCTGGGCCGCTGGGTTTTCCACGGTGGCTTTCCACTCGCAGATGACGGCTTCGCGCAGACGGGCAATATCGGCCTCTAACTGATCGTTAATGCCGAGTTTGTCGTCAATAATCACTGAACGCAGATAGTCGATGCCGCCTTCCAGACTCTCCAGCCACACCGAGGTGCGTTGCAGTTTGTCGGCGGTGCGGATGTAGAACATCATAAAGCGGTCGAGATAACGCATCAGCGTGGCTTCGTCCAGATCGGCGGCCAGCAGGTCGGCGTGGCGCGGTTTCATGCCACCGTTGCCGCACACATACAGGTTCCAGCCGTTTTCCGTTGCAATGATACCGACGTCTTTCCCCTGCGCTTCAGCACACTCACGGGTACAGCCAGAAACGCCGAACTTCATCTTGTGCGGGGTTCGAATGCCTTTATAGCGATGCTCCAGCTTTACGCCGAAGCCTACGCTGTCACCGACGCCAAAGCGGCACCAAGTGCTACCCACGCAGGTTTTTGCCATACGTAAGGCTTTGGCATAGGCGTGGCCGGTTTCGAAGCCAGCGTCGATTAACTTGGCCCAAATTGCCGGTAAATCGTCTTTCTGTGCACCGAACAGGCCAATACGCTGTGAACCCGTAATTTTGGTATACAGGTTATATTCCCGTCCGATATTCCCGATAGCGACCAGACCTTCTGGAGTGATTTCCCCGCCGGCGGAACGTGGAATGATTGAGTAAGTCCCGTCTTTTTGGATATTGCCGAGGAAGTTGTCGTTGGTGTCTT
Source organism: Yersinia nurmii (assembly GCF_001112925.1). Taxonomy (GTDB): domain Bacteria; phylum Pseudomonadota; class Gammaproteobacteria; order Enterobacterales; family Enterobacteriaceae; genus Yersinia; species Yersinia nurmii. Next base: position 74,583 of record NZ_CPYD01000003.1, on the reverse strand, counting down.
GCAGCGGGGTTAATTCAGGCTGCAACACATAATCGTTCCAGCAAGATGCCAACAGCGAGCCAACGGTCGGTTTACACACTTCACACCCGTAGCCTTTACCGTATTTGCTCAGCAGCTCGCTAAAGGATTTAATCCCTTCTACGCGAATCAGGTGATAAAGCTCCTGACGGGAATAAGTGAAGTGTTCACACAGATGGTGATTAACTTCGATCCCTTGCTTACTCAGTTCAGCATTAAGTACCTGAGTGACCAGTGGGATACAACCGCCGCAGCCGGTACCGGCTTTGGTCGCCGACTTGATAGCTGCCACGGTATGGCAACCATTATTGACTGCCTGAATAATATCGCCTTTGGTGACGTCGAAGCAGGAGCAGATCTGAGCCGTTTCCGGCAGAGAGTCTACGCCGATAGCCGGTTTACTGCCTGCGTGAGCCGGTAAAATCAGGCTGTCTGGGTTTTCCGGCAAAGTGATTTTGTTCAGCGCCAACTGCAACAGGTTGCCGTAATCGCTGGTATCACCCACTAGCACCGCGCCCAGCAGGGTTTTGTTGTCTTTGCTGACTACCAGACGTTTGTAGATTTCTTTACTTTCATCCAGATACACATAGCTGCGAGCGCCTTCGGTGCGGCCATGAGCATCACCGATGCCGCCGACGTCTACGCCCAACAGTTTCAGCTTGGCGCTCATATCCGCGCCTTGGAAGGCATTATCCCGACCTAGCAGGTGGTCGACGGCAACCTGCGCCATTTTATAGCCCGGAGCAACCAGACCGAAGGTTCGCTCCTGCCATGATGCGCATTCACCGATGGCGTAAACATCTGGATCAGAGGTCTGGCAGTAATCGTTGATGGCAATCCCACCGCGGCGCGCCGTAGCCAGACCGCACTGGTGAGCGAGTTTATCCTGCGGGCGAATACCAGTAGAGAAGACGATAAAGTCCACTTCCAGCGAGGTGCCGTCGGCAAAAACCATCGTTTTACGGCTTTCGGTGCCGCTATGTACGATTTCCTGAGTGTTTTTACCGGTATGGACTCGAACGCCCATGCGTTCAATTTTTTGCCGCAGTTGGTCCCCACCCATAGGATCAAGCTGCTCGGCCATTAATACTGGGGCAAATTCAATTACATGAGTTTCTACACCCAGATTTTTCAGAGCCCCTGCGGCTTCCAGGCCCAGCAAACCACCGCCGACCACGGCACCGCGCTTACTGCGGCGGGTACAGGCTTCGATGGCATTCAGGTCTTCAATCGTACGGTAGACGAAACAATCCTGACCTTCGCTGCCTTTAATCGGTGGAATCCACGGATAAGAGCCGGTGGCCATGATCAGTTTGTCGTAATAGAGAGTGCGACCGCTGTTGGAGTGGATCACTTTCTCTTTACGATTAATAGTGATAGCCCGTTCGCCTACTAATACCTTGATACCGTGTTTCTCATAAAATCCTTCCCGCACCAGAGAAAGCTCTTCAGCGGTATGGTGAGAAAAATAGGAGGAGAGATGAACTCGATCGTAAGCGATGCGAGGCTCTTCGCAGAATACAGTGATGTCGAATGCGTCTTTGTCTGCTTTATCGAGTAGATCTTCAATAAAGCGATGGCCGACCATCCCGTTGCCGATGACGGCAAGTTTGACTTTGCTCATTTTTGCCTCAATTTTTAGTTTTCTACGCTTACCTTAATCTCCCGGCTATTGCGCTTATTGATGTAAATCAATTTGCCCCTCATATACCTCTAAGGTGGTAGTTTGATGATTTATAACGTTTTTTGATAAGTTGCGGATTTCATTCATCTTTAGCTGAATGGTGTCAGTTCTGTGGTTTTTTACCTTAAATAAATAAAAGGCAACGTGGGGAAGCGAGTTAGGTAAGCTAAAGGAAAGCGATATTTTTTACCGCCAAAGCGGTTAGATCAGCAGGGGGAATGATGGTTGGGAAGAAGGTGCGAATGATCCACAGTGTGCGGCGCGTCGATCGCCCCGGTTTATGGCAGTTTAACCTGTCGCAGGGCAAAATTATCGGCATGGATGAGCAGCTCACTCAACCGCCTTCCGGCGATGAGGTACTGGATGGGGAGGGCGGGCTGATTTTGCCACCTTTTATTGAGCCACACATTCATTTAGATACCACGCAAACGGCGGGAGAGCCGGCGTGGAATCAGTCCGGCACGCTGTTTGAAGGCATAGAGCGCTGGGCAGAGCGCAAGGCGTTGTTGACTCACGAGGATGTCAAACAGCGTGCCTGGCAAACGCTGAAATGGCAGATAGCCAACGGTATTCAGCATGTCCGAACCCACGTGGACGTTTCCGATCCCAGCCTGACGGCGCTAAAAGCTATGCTGGAGGTGAAGCAAGAAGTGAGCCCGTGGGTCGATATGCAAATCGTGGCTTTTCCGCAGGAAGGGATTTTGTCTTATCCCGATGGGGAAGCCTTGTTGGAAGAAGCATTGCGTTTGGGAGCCGATGTGGTGGGTGCGATTCCACATTTCGAATTCACCCGCGAATACGGCGTGGAATCTTTGCATAAGACCTTCGCACTGGCGCAGAAATATCAGCGGCTGGTGGATGTACACTGTGATGAAATTGATGATGAACAGTCGCGGTTTGTGGAAACCGTCGCCGCGCTGGCTCATAAAGAAGGGATGGGCGCTCGGGTCACTGCCAGCCACACCACCGCTATGCATTCCTATAATGGCGCTTATACCTCGCGTTTATTCCGACTATTAAAGCGGTCCGGCATTAATTTTGTTGCTAATCCGTTGGTCAATATCCATCTGCAAGGTCGTTTTGATACCTACCCTAAGCGGCGGGGGATTACGCGCGTTAAAGAGATGCTGGAATCAGAGATTAATGTCTGTTTCGGCCATGACGATGTTTTTGATCCTTGGTATCCGCTAGGCACTGCCAATATGTTGCAAGTGCTACATATGGGGCTGCATATTTGCCAGCTAATGGGCTACGGGCAAATTAATGACGGGCTGAATCTAATTACTCACAATAGTGCCAGAACGTTGAATTTAAGTGGCTACGGTTTAGCCATTGGGTATCAGGCTAATCTGATCATTCTTCCAGCTGAAAATGGGTTTGAAGCGGTCAGGCGGCAAGTGCCGGTGCGCTATTCTCTGCGCGCGGGGAAAATTATTGCGCAGACGCTGCCAGCGCAAAGTCGGATATATTTAGGGAATGAAGAACTTATTGATTTTCGTCGCGAGAAATAAAACCGCCCTCCCACGGTGCTGGCTGGGAAGGCGGTAATAATGGTGACTATTTTATGATGAGGGTAATGTGTTTATTACCGACCGTTAGTGAGTCACATGGCCGTGGCTACGGTGCTTGGTAAAGAAGCCCAAGGCCAGACACATCACAAACACTGCCAGATACAGGCCGTTAGCCGTTGCCAGCGCTGCGTGAACGCCTTTCTCTGCCACAATAGGCCCGGTTACCACGAAGGTCAGCATGGTTCCCACGGTGCCGCAGGTCAGGATAAAGTTAACCAGTTTCGGTGAGGAAACTTTGGTTTGCAGTGAGCCAAGAGTAATCAGGGTGGTGTAAATCGCGCTGGAAACAAAGCCCAGAGTCAGAATGTAGTAGCTCAGGTACTCTGGGCTTTCGGCAGACACAAACATGTACATGGCACCGGTAGCCAGTGCGGCCAGTACGGTAACGATACGTTGCAGGTCAAAGAAGCGCAGGATAAAGCTGAATACCCACATCCCGATCATGTAAGAGATCCAGAAGTTACTGACCAGTTGACCAGCCTGACCGATGTCCATGCCGAAGGTTTTGGTCGCGTATTCCGGAACCCACTGGATAAAGCCGAGCTGACCCAGGATGTAGCACAGAGCCGCAATCGCCAGAAACAAAACGCCGATGCCCCATTTTTCTTTCGCTACGGGTTTGCCCGCGTCGGTCGCTTTGTGGCCCAGAACCGGGAATTCGGAGAACAGAGTCAGCACAAAGATAGCCAGGTACAACAGACCAATACAGGCATAAACCCAATACCATTCAACGCTACGAGCTAACAGCATCGCCGCGACTACCGGGAAAATCATCCCTGCCATACTAAAGAAGGAGTCGGTAAACAGCAGGCGTGAACCGCGCTGACGGCCTTCGTACATATGGGTTACCAGGAAGGTACCAATAGACATGGTAATACCGCTAACCACCCCGAGAATAAACATACTCGCGGAGAATATCATCAGGCTATGGCCAACCATCAAGCCAGCGATGGCAATCAGCATCAGAATAAAGCCGAAGATAAGTTGACGTTTCAGCGGGATAATTTCCATCAGCCAGGCGTTCAGGAAGATAGAGATTAGAATGCCGGCGTTAAGAAAGGTAAAAGTGTTACTCATGCTGGCAATTGGCAGATTGAAATAATCTGCGATGTTGCCCATCACCATCCCAGTGACGATAACTAACGCACCAGTCAGCGCGTAAGAAAAGTAACTGATCCATGTGAGCCGAATACGATTACTGTTGTTCATAGATAGGGCCTGCGTGTCAGTAATAAAAGACGAGTTAGGATTAACTGGCATAGGGCTAAAACGGAACCAAATCGGTTTTCAGCGCTAAGGCGGCGAATCCTAGCACAGGCATGGCTCATTTTTGTGACTTGTATCTGAATTTTAGTGCAATACATGAAAATTAGTGATGAAAAATGGCGAGTCATCACAAATAAAATGCGTTAATAACCGCCAAATGGGCTTATTTCCAGTAAGCTCTCGCCTTTATTATGGCTCGAGTCAGCGCTATCTTCAGTGCGGGAAATATCAGGGTTGGAATGCTCTGAGGTCATGAAATCGATATTTTATTATTCATCCGGATAAAGGGATTTTTTTGGTGAAGGGATTTACACCCTTGGGCAGCGCGTACCGTTGAGCCGGACAGGTTATCAGCGACAGCGTTTTTCTGCCTGGTTGGGGATATTCGCAATATTAATGTTGTTTATAGCACCGATGGTGTCTATAACGCTGGCCGCTGCTCAAAACGCGGATTCAGCCGCGCGGCTACCGAACATCGACACCGATGACTCGGCCATGTCTGATTATCATGCACCTCCATCCCACTCTCATCATGCTTCGGTATCGATGGAGGCAATGAATCATTCCGACATTATGATGCCGATGTCGAATCATGCGCCGATGATGAACCATGCGGCCTGTGATTATTGCTTGCTGCTGATCCATCTGCCGTTACTGAATGCGACGGATAAACCTGATATTCGCAGCGTTACTTTATTGGCCGCAACGTTGCCGGTTTTGTTTATTTCAGAACCTATTATCACCAAAGACGTTTATTCCGAATTACAGCCACGCGCTCCGCCAGCTTTTTATTCCTGATAGTGAAAACAACAAAATAACCACTCTTATGGTATGGATAAAACCTTGCCGGATGAACCTATTTCGTTTTAGGAATAATAATGTCTAACAAATATAACACCTGCAAAAAAAACAAACTGGCTTACGCCATAGCATCCTCCTATTCATTATTGGTTTTCAGCGCCATCAGCGCGTCTGATATTCATCATCAGCCTGCGTCGAATACTGTGAATCAACCGAATGATGCCGAAGTGATTACCGTCACCGCGCCGCAGCATTCACCATTAACCCTAGTGACATCGCCTAAAACGCCGCGCCAACCGGTTCCGGCCAGCGACGGTGCCGATTATCTGAAAACCATTCCCGGTTTTTCTCAGATTCGCAACGGCGGCACCAATGGTGATGTGGTATTTCGCGGGATGTTTGGTTCCCGCCTGAAGATTCTGACCGACGGTGCGGAGACGCTTGGCACCTGTCCATCGAGAATGGATGCGCCAACCTCTTATATTTCGCCAGAAAGCTACGATTTGCTGACCGTGGTAAAAGGGCCGCAGTCGGTACTGTGGGGCGCGGGTGCATCTGCGGGCACCGTGCTGTTTGAACGTGAGCGGCCACGCTTTGAACAAACCGGCGTGACCGGTAATGGCAGTCTGCTGGTGGGTTCCAACGGCCGTTGGGACAAAAATCTCGACGTGAGTTTAGGCGGCGAGCAGGGTTATTTGCGCATGATGGGTAATCAATCCCAGGCTGGCGATTATAAAGACGGCGTAGGCAATCGGGTGCCATCCCGCTGGGATAAATGGAATACCGATCTGGCCTTGGGCTGGACGCCGGATGAAGACACGCTGCTGGAAATGACTATGGGTAAAGGAGATGGTGAGGCACGGTACGCTGGACGCGGTATGGATGGTTCTCAGTTTAAACGAGAAAGCTTAGGGGTACGTTTTGAGAAAAATCATATTGGTGAGGTGCTGGATAAAATCGAAGCCAAAATCTATTACAACTACGTCAATCATGTGATGGATAACAGTACGTTACGCACGCCGCCGCATATGGCGATGTCCAGTAATTTGGATCGCCGCACCATCGGCGGGCGCATGATGGGAACCTGGCTCTGGCAGGATAGTAAACTGGAGGCCGGAGGCGATGTGCAAACCGACACTCATCGTAAAAACAATAAAACCCACTGGAGCAAAAACGCCAGTTTCACTCATTACGGCGTGTTTAGTGAATTGACTTGGGAAATGAATGAGCAGGATAAAGCGATCGCTGGTGCTCGCCTCGATCATCATGCAGTCACTAACTATAAACGCGCTGATGAGCCGGAGCGCACTGCCACGCTACCCGCCGGCTTTATCCGCTTTGAGCATAATCTGGCCGATTCGCCGGTGATGCTGTATGCGGGCATCGGTCATACCGAACGTTTCCCCGATTTCTGGGAGCTATTTTCACCGACCTTTGGGCCTACCGGTTCTGCCAGCGCTTTTGACGGTGTGAAAAGCGAAAAAACTACCCAGTTGGATATCGGCGGCCAGTATAGCGGTGAACAATTTAACGCCTGGGTTTCGGCCTACGCTGGGAAGGTTAATGATTTCATTCTGTTTAAATACGATCCTAAGAATCTGCGTATCAGTCAGGCAGACAACATCGACGCCACCATTATGGGCGGTGAGGCCGGGATGGCTTATGCCTTTAGTGACCGTTGGAAAACCGATGCCAGTCTGGCTTACGCCCGTGGGCAAAATAATACCGACGGCCGACCATTACCGCAGATTTCACCATTAGAAGCCCGATTAGGTCTGACTTATGAGAACGGTAACTGGAGCAGCACTGCGCTGTGGCGTTTGGTCAGTAGCCAGCACCGGGTCGCCATTAACGAAGGTAACGTGGTCGGGAAGGATTTTGCCAGCAGCGCCGGTTTTGGCGTACTTTCGGCCAACGTGGCCTATAAGTTTAACCCGAAGGTAAAAGTGAGTACTGGTATTGATAATTTGCTGAATAAGAATTACAGCGAGCATCTTAATTTGGCGGGTAATAGCGGCTTTGGCTATTCAGCTAATACCCCGGTGAATGAGCCTGGACGAACTATTTGGGCAAAGCTTAACGTCACTTTCTGATAGAAACGCTTAGATAACCAAGGGCGTGGCGGCTTGGTCGCTGTCACGCCTGCGGCTTATTTCGGCGGTAATACGGATTCGCGGGTTATCACCGTGGGGACGAAGCTCATCGCGGGTGTTTGTGGGTTAATCAACAAACGCGTGGCGTACTGAGCCATTTCGACAATGGGGAAATGCAGGCTGGTGAGCGCTGGCGAAACAAAAGGCGCTCGTTCGCCGCTGTCGTAACACAACAGAGAGATATCTTGCGGAACCTGCAAATGATGCTTGTTGATAGCCAGCAATGCGCCCAGAGCCATTTCTTCATTACAGCAATAAATCGCCGTCGGAGCTTGAGATTGTCGCAGCGCTTCATCCGCCCGCAGATAGCCGCTTTCCAGATCGTAAACCCCTTGCAGGCAGGCGACCGGCGTTAAGTCGGCTGCGGTCATCGCATCCAGAAAACCTTGTAGTCGTAATTGGCTAGATTGGCGTTCAGCGGAACCGCTGATGCAGGCGATTCGTTTATGTCCGGCGTCGATCAAAACCTGTGTGGCAATCTGGCTGGCGCGGCGATGATCAAAGATAACGCAGCGTTCTTCCAGACCAGGTACCAGTCTGTCCAGTAACACAAAAGGGCGTTGGGTGGCCGCCAATTGTCTGAGCCGCTCATCGCTGAGGAAGCGAACGTGCAGAATTAACCCATCGCAGCGTAAGTTAAACAGTCGTTGAATGGCTTGCCATTCTTTCTCGGCGTTGTCTCGCCCTTGGGTCACCAGTAATTGTTTTCCGTGAGATTCGGCTTCGGTTTGTACAAAATCCATCAACGCGCCAAAAAATCCACCGCGATAAGAGGTGGTGACTAACCCGAGAGTATTAGAGTGACTGGAGGCCAATGCGCGCGCCGCAGGATTGGGGGTATAACCCAATACGGCCACCGCTTGCTCGACTTTTTCGCGGGTCAGGGGTTTGACGTTGGTATCACCGTTGACCACGCGGGAAACCGTAGCTCGGGATACCCCGGCCAGTACCGCGACGTCTTCCAGTGTAACCATGTGCTGCTCCTGTTTTTCCAAACTTCAACCGCCAGCAAAACTGGCGGTTGAAAGCGGGGTGTTATCCCTTTACATCATTTAAACTGAGGTAGATAAGGCTTATTGGCCTCCAAAACCTCCTCTAATAGAGGCTGAGCGATACTGGCATTGGCAACCAGTGGGTTGGTAACCAGAGCCAGTAATGCGCTGTTACGATCGCCATGGACCGCAGCCTCGATCGTTAATCGCTCATAGGCTTTCACCTGCTGAATTAATCCATTCATTGAGTCGGGTAATTGACCAAATGTCAGCGGATGTGCGCCTTGAGCATCAACGATACAGTTAGTTTCTACCACAGCATCGTCTGCTAAACCGCGAATTGCACCACGGTTTGCAGTATTCACTACTAATTGCGTGCCCAGATTATTATAAATCGACCGAATTAGCTCTAGGGCAACTTCCGAATAGAAAGAACCGCCGCGGAAACTGAGTTGCTCCGGTTTGGTATCTAGCGCTGGATCGGCATAGAGTTCGAACAGCTCTTTCTCCACCTGCATCACCTGCTCGGCACGGGTGCCGCGCTCGGCTGCTGCCGCCACTTCTTCGGTCAGCATATCCTGCGTTTGGTAGAAATAACGGTGGTATGGGCAAGGAATTGCACCCATTGCTCGCAGGAATTCTGGTGGCCACGGTGCTTCTTTAATGTTGTTCATGGTCAGCGATGCGCCGTCGCACAGCATTTTCAGCACGTCGGCGGTCACATCTTTGCCCCGTTGCAGCACTTCATGCACCCAAACCATATGATTCAGTCCGGCAAAGCGCAGTTGAATATCTTCGTAGGGCGCGTGAAGCAGATTGGCGATCATGTGATGCATACTGATTGGTACATTACACAGGCCAATGATTTTTGCTTTGGTATAGCGAGAAACCGCTTCGGTGACGATGCCCGCCGGATTCGTGAAGTTAATGATCCAGGCATTGGGAGCCAAACGTTCCACCCGATGAGCGATGTCCATCATCACCGGAATGGTGCGCAGCGCTTTAGCAAAACCACCGACGCCAGTGGTTTCCTGCCCAATCAGGTTGTATTTCAATCCCAAACGTTCATCCGTGGCGCGAGCAGGGAGCTGGCCGACACGGAATTGGGTCAGAACAAAATCGGCATCGCGAATGGCGTCATCCAGTGAGAAGTGTACGCTGACCTTAACCTGCTCCAGGCCGTGGCGTGCCAGCATACGCTCGGTGAGTGCGGCGATGATTTCGACTTTTTGACGTCCCTGTTCGACGTCAACCAGTGCTAATTCTGTCACCGGTAACTCATTGATTCGTTGAATCAAACCGTCAACTAACTCCGGCGTATAACTGCTGCCGCCACCAATAATGGCGATTTTAAACTTTTTCACTGTTGGCCTCCAAACGGCTCTGGCGAGGGTAAAGTTCGATCACGTAGAGACTGAATCCCACATGACCAAGGCAATTGATAAATGTTATGGGTATCAACCAAAGCGATGAGCAATGTGTCGTTTCCTCGGTCTTACCTATTCATCGAGTTGTATCCGTTGCGCTCGCCGGTTTTTCGTCATTGATGTATCAGAGGACGCTATGAGGAGGTATTTGGCTAATTTCTATGGGTAGCTATTGTTTTCTACCGACAGATATTCCTCACTAAACATCCTGTCGCAATGTTTATTATCGCGTAACTCTGACTGGGTAAACTTAAAATGAGAGCGCTCTCATTTGTAGATGATTAACGATTAACCAAAATCAAAACGAGATGGAGCTCGCAAAAACGGCGGATGAAATAAAAATGGGTGGGCAAGGCGTGATCTGGCCTGCAAAACTATTCACTTATATTGGATTGATAAACGGCTTATTTCGGGCATTAACTGCAATTACACGAGTTTTTATCAGAAATGTCCGTTGTGTTAAGTAAATATTGGTAAATGGGTAGCGCTAAGGGGGACAGCTCTTTAGAATCAAGGCGCTTTTCCGTTGTTTGTCTCTAAGAGAAAGGAACCGTAATGTTTAAACGTACTTTAGTGACCTTCGCTACGCTGATCTCCCTGACTGCCATGGCTCCAGCCGCTTTTGCAGCCGCTGCTCCCCATGTATTGCTGACCACTTCGGCAGGGAATATTGAATTAGCGCTCGATAATCAGAAGGCACCGGTTTCCACCCAGAATTTTGTTAATTATGTTAATAGCGGATATTACAACAACACGGTTTTCCACCGTGTGATCCCAGGCTTTATGGTGCAGGGCGGTGGCTTTACTGCGGATTTGCAGCAAAAAGCGACCAATGCGCCAATCAAGAACGAAGCGGATAACGGCTTGCGTAATCTGCGCGGCACCATTTCTATGGCACGTACCGCCGATAAAGACAGCGCAACCAGCCAGTTCTTTCTGAACGTGGCGGACAATGCATTCCTCGATCATGGTCAACGTGATTTTGGTTATGCGGTATTTGGCAAAGTAGTAAAAGGCATGGATGTCGTCGATAAAATATCGCAGGTGCAAACGGAAAATATCGGGCCGTACCAAAACGTGCCGGTTAAACCTATTACTATCTTGTCAGCTAAAGTTTTACCTTAGTTCTCAAAACCCCGTTGCTGTAATAAATAGCTGCGGGGTTTTCTCTACTATCAGCGTTAATTCCACCCAATCATCCCTTTCTTAGCATTGAGTTAAGTGCGATCCTCACCGCTTTTTTAATCCTCATTATTGCCACATCTTTGTTGTATATTAACCTAACTTGGTTAGGGATAACGTTGGCCGGAATAGAATCCATATTGGGATAGCCCAGGAATCACCACAATGGTATCTGAGTCATTAGCCGAGCAGGGTTGTATGGATTATTTTCTGCGGTGACAAGGTAGTTAATTGACTATGAATCAGGATATTAAAGATCGTCGGCCAATACGTGCCAGAAATACAGCGTGGGCGACGACATTCGCCAGAATATTACAACAGCGTGGCGCAACGCCCAACGGCATTTCCCTCTTTAGCATTCTCTTTTCTGCATTGGCTGGATTCAGTTTCTTCTACGCTTTTCGTCAGGATTCAGCGCTGGTCAGCGGTCTGTTGCTTATCGTCGCGGCTTTGATGATTCAGGCTCGGTTAATCTGCAATTTATTAGACGGCATGGTCGCGGTAGAAGGCGGATTACGTAGTCCTGTGGGCGCGGTGTATAACGATTTACCGGATCGCATTTCGGATACTTTGATTTTAATTGGCGTGGGCTACGGTTTAACCGCTTTTACCGATGCGATAACGCTGAGCTGGGCCGCCGCTCTATTCGCCGCGATGACGGCCTATGTCCGCGTGTTGGGCGGTAGCTGCGGTTTAGATCAACAATTCAGTGGGCCAATGGCTAAACAACATCGTATGGCTCTGTTAACCCTTTGCACAGTGATTGCCGCCGTTGTACCTGCCTATAACCAATGGATTTTATATCTCTGCCTGTGGGTTATTGGCCTCGGCGCCATTGTTACCGCGATTTTACGTACTCGCGCGGTAATGAATGAACTCCAGCGGAAGGAATTGCCACCTAATGATTAAGTTTCCTTTTATTCTCAGTAGCAAAATGGTAGCGACCATTCTGGTGTCTTTATGCCGTTTGCTGACCGGAATTCGATCCCGCTGGCTTGCTCCGTTACCCGATAAACAGGTTAGAATTTACTATGCCAATCATTCCAGTCATTTAGATGGGCTGGTGATCTGGGCGAGCATGCCGCGCCATTTGCGCAGTCAGGTTCATCCAGTGGCAGCAGCGGATTATTGGTCGAAAACCCGCTTACGCCGTTATCTGGCGAAGTATGTTTTCCACGCGGTGCTGGTGGAGCGCCGTACGGTAGAAGGTCGTGCCGAAGCGCGCAAAAACCCGCTGACGCCGCTGCTAGAGACGCTGGAGCGCAATCAGTCGCTGATTTTATTCCCTGAAGGCACGCGCGGTGATGGAGAGAATATTCAAAGCTTTAAAAGTGGGGTTTATCACTTAGCTCGCCAATACCCGGACGTTGAATTGGTTCCCGTGTGGCTGGAAAACCTCAATCGCGTATTACCAAAAGGTTCCAAACTGGTGGTGCCTTTTATTTGCTCAGCGACCTTTGGCGTACCGGTTACAGGTTTGCAGGAGGGAGAAGATAAAGCGGCTTTTCTGGCGCGAATTAAAGCGGCACTAGAGGAAATGGCACCATGATGGCGTTTGATAATGAATTAAAATTGCTGCTGTGCGGTTTATTCGGTTTATTGGCGATCGCCAGTTTGATTGGTTTTATTCTTTCCCGCGTGAACGTTTCTCCTTCGGCACGTAGCACTATTTTAAACCTGAATGCCCGCATTCGAGCCTGGTGGTTGATGTGTATTATTTCCGTGCTGGCGATGGCGCTGGGCACTATTGGTTCTGTGGTATTATTTGCTCTGATGTCATTTTTTGCCCTGCGAGAATGCATCACTCTTACGCCAACCCGACGCGGCGATCATGAAGCGCTGTTTTGGTGTTTCTTCATTATGTTGCCGGTACAATATTTATTGGTAGGTATGGAAGCCTACGGGATATTTGCGGTATTTATTCCCGTTTACGCTTTTCTATTTATTCCAACCCGCATTGCTTTATCCGGTGATACCCAGCATTTCCTCGAGCGAACGGCAAAAATTCAGTGGAGCATGATGATTGCGGTTTACTGTATTAGCCATGCGCCAGCGCTGTTAATGTTGAATATTCCCGGCTATGAAAACCAAAATATCAAACTGCTGCTGTTTTTGATGATAGTGGTGCAGCTTTCTGACGTTCTGCAATATGTATTCGGTAAGTTATTTGGCAAACGTCCTATTGTGCCGAAATTAAGCCCGAATAAAACTGTGGAAGGTTTTATCGGCGGAATTCTCAGTGCCAGCCTGATTGGCGCCAGTTTATGGTGGGCGACGCCGTTTAGCTTCTGGCAGGCAGGATTAATCTCGTTGCTGATTACCTTATTGGGTTTTGCAGGCGGCTTGTGTATGTCGGCGATCAAACGAGATCGCGGAATTAAAGATTTCGGTGCCATGATTGAAGGGCACGGCGGCATGATGGATCGTATTGATTCTTTATGTTTTGCCGCCCCGGTGTTCTTCCATGTGGTACGGTATTTTTATAGCTAGATACCTGACTCGCAGGCGTGGGTCTGCGGTTTGGCAAACAGAGGATGTTACTGAGATTCGCGCCTATAATTTCGGCATAAATCTATCGTTTCAGAATAAAAAAGGTGAAGGCAAATGAGTGAGCAGCCGTTAGTCATTGCTAAAACTGGAGGCCGAACCGCTTCTGCAACCGGTGAGCTAGCGATTTTGCCTGCTCTGGCCAACCGGCATGGTTTGATCACCGGTGCTACAGGCACCGGTAAAACGGTGACATTGCAAAAAATGGCCGAGCAATTTTCCCACATTGGCGTACCGGTATTTTTAGCCGATGTGAAAGGCGATTTGTCCGGTATGGGTGCCGAAGGTGTGGGATCGGAAAAACTCTTGGCTCGTTTGGCCGCGATTGGCGTCAATGACTGGGAGCCGCAGGCTTGCCCGATTATTCCGTGGGATATCTTTGGTGAAAAAGGGCATCCGATTCGGGCAACGATTTCCGATCTTGGACCGTTGCTGCTAGGACGTTTGTTAGATCTGAACGATGTGCAAAGCGGCGTGCTGCAATTGGTATTTAAAATTGCCGATGACAGGGGTTTATTGCTGCTGGATATGAAAGATTTGCGCGCCGTGGTGCAGTTTGTGGGAGATAACGCCAAAGATTTCCGCACCCAGTATGGCAATATCTCTCCGGCTTCTGTTGGGGCGATTCAGCGCGGTTTATTGACCTTGGAGCAGCAGGGGGCGAACCAGTTCTTCGGTGAACCCATGCTGGATATTCAGGATTTAATGCGCGTAGATAGCAATGGGCAGGGGATTATCAACCTGCTGGCTGCGGATAAGCTAATTAACCAACCGAAACTCTATTCCATTTTCCTGCTGTGGTTGCTGGCGGAATTGTTTGAACAGTTGCCAGAAGTGGGTGATATAGAGAAACCGAAGCTGGTGTTCTTTTTTGACGAAGCTCATTTGCTGTTCAACGATGCGCCAACCGCGTTGCTAGACAAAATTGAACAGGTGGTGCGCTTAATTCGTTCAAAAGGCGTAGGCATTTACTTTGTTACGCAAAATCCGCTAGATATTCCCGATCAGATTCTCGGCCAGCTCGGTAATCGGGTGCAGCACGCTTTACGCGCTTTCACTCATCGCGATCAGAAAGCGGTAAAATCGGCAGCACAAACGATGCGAGCCAATCCAGCTTTTAGTGCGGAACAAGCCATAACCGAATTGGGCGTGGGTGAGGCTTTAGTCTCTTTTCTCGATGAAAAGGGACGACCAAACATCGTGGAGCGGGCGATGGTGATAGCGCCGCAATCGAAAATGGGCGCTTTAGATGATGCGGCTCGTAATCACGCGTTGAATCATTCACCGTTATATGGTCGTTATGAGGAAATGGTGGATCGGGAATCCGCCTATGAAAAATTGGCCGCAGACGGTTTTTCTACGGTTGGGCAGGCTGCCGAAGCGGGCAGAACAGCGACGTCATCGCCTAATGAACCGGCGGAAGCTGGCGGTGGGCTGATGGCTGGATTGAACGATTTACTGTTTGGTTCTACCGGCCCGCGCGGCGGCAAGCGTGATGGTATTGTTCAAACTGCGGCGAAAAGTATGGCGCGAGATTTGGGGCGGCAAATTTTGCGCGGCGTATTGGGTTCGATTACCGGCGGTCGTAAACGCTAGGTTTTGCGATAAACTCATCAACGAATGACGTGAAAATCAGTAAGATGGCAGGGTCATGAGTTAGGTTGGATTGAAATGCTATTACTGATTGATAACTACGATTCGTTTACTTACAACCTTTACCAGTATTTTTGCGAATTGGGTACAGAGGTGCTGGTAAAACGCAATGATGAACTACAACTCGATGATATAGAAGGGCTTTCTCCTTCCCATCTGGTGATTTCGCCCGGCCCTTGTACGCCAAACGAAGCCGGTATCTCGCTAGCGGCAATCAGCCATTTTGCCGGTAGAATGCCGATTCTAGGCGTGTGTTTGGGGCATCAGGCGCTGGGACAAGCTTTTGGTGCCAGTATCGTGAGAGCGCGTCAGGTTATGCACGGGAAAACCACGGCGATTAGCCATAATAACCAAGGTGTCTTCCGTGGGTTAAATCAGCCACTTACTGTGACTCGCTACCATTCTCTGGTTATCGCCCCAGAAACTCTGCCAGATTGCTTTGAAGTGACGGCGTGGACCGAGGGAAACGGTGCGATCGATGAAATTATGGGGATACGCCATCGCACGCTGCCGCTGGAAGGAGTGCAATTTCATCCGGAAAGCATCCTCAGCGAACAAGGTCATCAGCTACTAGATAATTTCCTTAAAAATTAATGCATTGCGATTGTTTTCGTGTTCGTCGCGTTTTTTATTTGCCTGTTTGTGATTTTTTATGCATATTTTGTGATTATATTTTCACTAATGGCGAGCGGTATCAGCGCGTATCATCAAGGCGGACAGCGGAATGACAGAAAAATCAGCGGTAAATCGGAGCACATTTGATCGAGTGATTCTACCGGTTTATGCACCAGCTCAGTTTATTCCCGTTAAAGGAAAAGGTAGTCGGGTTTGGGATCAGCAAGGCAATGAGTATATTGATTTTGCCGGCGGAATTGCGGTCACGGCTCTAGGACATTGCCATCCAGCGTTGGTTGCTGCGCTGCATCAGCAAGGGGAAACCTTGTGGCATACCAGCAACGTTTTCACCAATGAACCCGCATTACGCTTGGCTGAGAAGCTGATTGACGCTACTTTTGCCGATCGGGTGTTCTTTGCCAACTCCGGTGGCGAAGCCAATGAAGCCGCTTTCAAGCTGGCGCGCCACTACGCCATTAAGCGCCATAGTCCGTATAAAACCAAGATTATCGCTTTCCATAATGCTTTCCACGGACGCACGTTGTTCACCGTATCAGTCGGTGGGCAGCCTAAATATTCCGACGGTTTTGGCCCAAAACCAGCTGATATTATTCACTTGCCTTTCAACGATTTAGCCGCGGTTAAAGCGGTGATGGACGATCATACCTGTGCCGTAGTATTGGAGCCGATTCAGGGAGAAGGCGGCATCACTGCGGCAGATCCAGTATTCATGCAGGGGCTGCGTGAACTGTGCGATCGTCATCAGGCATTGTTGGTATTTGATGAGGTTCAAAGCGGCATGGGGCGCAGCGGCAAGTTGTTCACCTATATGCACTACGGCATTACGCCGGATATCCTGACCACAGCGAAGGCACTGGGTGGCGGTTTCCCAATTAGTGCAATGCTGACAACTGAGGAAATTGCATCGGTGATGACCGTTGGCACCCACGGTACGACTTACGGTGGTAATCCTTTGGCCTGTGCGGTGGCAGAAGCGGCGCTGGACGTGATTAATACCCCACAGGTGTTAGATGGCATCGCGCAGCGTCACGACCTGTTTGCGGAGGCATTAATGGCTATCGGGAAGCAATACGATCTGTTTACCGATATTCGCGGGATGGGATTACTGATCGGCGCTGAATTGAAGCCTCAGTATCATGGGAGGGCGCGTGATTTCCTGACCGCAGCAGCGGCTAACGGATTGATGATTTTAAACGCTGGGCCGAATGTGCTGCGTTTTGCGCCATCGTTAGTCATTGAATTAGAAGATATTGAGCAGGGTATGGCGCGATTTGCGCAGGCAGTTGCCGCAGTTCTAGAAGCTGAATAACGGCAAGTCGCCGCTTTGTTGCGTGGTCACCACAGAGGCAGAGGGAGAATGAATCAGCTTTGCGTTGGCCAACCGCAAGATGTGCATCTCCAAAAATTAGTCAGTGGCGTCCTGCAATCCGGACGCCTCATCAATCCGGAAATTTATTCCTCAGTTATGTTCCGCTAGTGTTTTTTAGACACTCAGCTATCCCGAAGCTTCCTGCTCAACCAAATGCCATGATGTGGTCGTTGTCGCCAGGCCAAAGACGAGATGGTGTGCATCACGCTTAGATGGGACAAAATGCGCCTGAGATGGCGTTCCATTTCGGTGATTGGCATATCCGGGTGCAGCTCTGGCGGACGCATAAAGCTATTTTCGCTGCTCGGCCCGTCGTATTCCAACCGCTGCTGACAGCTTTGCAACGCAATTTCACAGCGCTGTAAATAATCTTCCGCTAATTTCTCCGTCAGCATGTAATGATCCCGTGCCAGAATTGTCATTGCATTAATATGCTCGACGATAAACTGACTGTGAGTCACCCAGAGACGCATATCAGCCAGATAACGGGAGTTAAAGCCCGGCTCCTGCATTGCCTGATTAAGTGAAGTAAATACCGCGTTATGTGCTTGATTAACCTGCATGCGTTCATTTGCTAGCTCGCCAAGATTCGGTGCCTTTTTGAGTAACAACTGCAGGATATTTTGATCGCTCTCCAGTGCCTGATGGGCGTTTTTACGCAGCAGGCCGCTTTGCCACTGCGGCCACAGCCAGATGGTGCTACCAAAGGCCAGTGCACAGCCAATCAGAGTATCAATCAGGCGCGGAACCAGAAAATGCAGGCCATTCAGTGCCAGCAGTTGCAACGTATACACTGCGGTAATAGTCAGCCCAATTACCGCCAGACCGTAGTTTTTCCGCAGAACCAAATACGCGGCTAGCGTAATAAACAGCATAATCGCCAACGTGGCACCTTGAGGAAGCTGAAGTTGCAGCAGACCGGCGGCAATAACCAGTCCGACCAACGTTCCCAAGGCTCTGTGCTGAATTCTCACCCGCGTCGCGTTATAGCCATTCTGGGTGACCAACATCACGGTCAATAAAATCCAGTAGGGTTTAGGCAGATTAAATGCCATTCCCAAACTGCTGCCGACGGCCAGCGTAACGGCCAGACGGCCGGCATTACGCAGCGCGACGGATTTAAACGAAAGGTAACTGGCGAGCGCTGGCCAGAATGGCAGTCGGTGTTGGTCCGACATTAAATCTCGCCGATAGAGCGGCCGTTGGTTACGCAGCAAGCGCGCGATGCGACGGAAATGATAATAACAAAACTGGCCAACTGGATTATCGGGGTGCTGTCCGGCGATTTTTTCCAGCGCTGCCAGCTCGTTGGTCATGGTAAAACGCTGTAATTCGTGGCGATGATACAGAATATTATCAGCGACGACCCGCAAACGATGAGCAATGACCTGCGCATTACGCCGGATGACCGCTTCCGCATGGCTTTGTTCCACCAGTTTTTGTACTTCTTCCGGTTGGTGCAGGCTGACGGTAATGTGCTCCTGTAAGTCCAGCGCCACCTGAAACATTAATCGCAGCCGCTTTTGCTCGATTTTGTGAGCATGAGGCAGCATGTTAAGTTGCTGATAAAGCTGAGTTATCAAATCCATCACGCCCTGCTGGCGTTGTAGTAACGGCGGTAATGCGGTTTCCGGATCGATATGCTGAGTCAGTAAACTGTATTTGGCTTCTAAATAATCGGCTAACTGGCGATATAGCTGGCTCAGGGTTTCTCGCATCGGCTGTTCTTTCCACAGGCGGAACCACAGGCCGGTAAATAGCCCGTACCAAGCGGTGCCGACAATGAAAAGTAGCGGAGTGTGCCAAATTGGGAAGCGACCAATCATGCTCAGTGTGAATATCGCAGCGACTAACGCAGCGGGCAATAAACGGGCGTGCAGGGGGCTGATGGCTCCGTTAACGCCCAAAATGAGAGTCAGGCCAAACATAATCAGGGGGAGGGGAATATGCCACAGCAGGAATTGTTGAATCAGAAAACTGCTGAGGGCGAATAAAGTTCCGCCAACGACTAAGCGTTTGGTGAAGCGCTTATGCGGAGTATCCAGGCCAGCGATATTGCAACAGGCAGGGACTAAAGAAAATAACAAGCCAAGCTGCAAATTGCCGAGCAACAGACCGATCGCCACAGGCAAACACAGCACCAGCGTTTGCCGTAATGCATAGTTTACTTCTGGGTGGTAAATCAGCCGACGCCACATCAGGTCAATATCCGTCGTCTATCATATGCAGACAAAGAAAAAACCGGCGCCATGTTAAGCACAGGGAACCGGTTTTTTTAGGTAGTTAACGGGTGCCGTAAACGACAATCGTTTTACCATGCGCAGAGATCAGGTTTTGATCTTCGAGCATTTTCAGGATTCGACCTACGGTTTCGCGGGAGCAGCCAACAATCTGGCCAATTTCCTGGCGAGTAATCTTAATCTGCATCCCATCTGGGTGTGTCATGGCATCAGGCTGTTTTGCCAGATTAAGCAGCGTTTGCGCGATACGCCCGGTCACATCAAGGAAAGCAAGGTTGCCCACTTTCTCGGATGTAATTTGCAGGCGATTCGCCATCTGCGAAGACAGACGCATCAAGATATCTGGATTAACCTGAATCAGCTGACGGAATTTTTTGTAAGAAATTTCAGCCACTTCACAGGCGGTTTTTGCACGAACCCAAGCACTACGTTCTTGGCCTTCTTCAAATAATCCAAGCTCACCGATGAAATCCCCCTGGTTTAAATAGGAGAGAATCATTTCTTTACCTTCTTCATCTTTGATCAGAACCGCAACGGAACCTTTCACGATGTAGTAAAGCGTTTCGGCTTTTTCACCCTGGTGAATCAGCGTACTCTTCGATGGATACTTGTGAATATGGCAATGAGACAGGAACCATTCGAGAGTTGGGTCTGTTTGTGGCTTGCCGAGAACCATTCGCTGTTATCCTCTGTTGTTATCGCTGCCTAACTTAACAGGGCTCAGAGTTCCCCGTACGGCGTGTTTATAAAATACACTTTCTATTAGCATATTAATTTGCTCAACTACCGAAAGGTATAGCCAATATACATCTCAGATAGAGACCCTTCACTGAGTCTTGATCTCTACCCTTTTTATTCTAAGAAACATCTCTTCGGCTCTGTTTGTAGCACAGGATGAGGCCAGTGTCTTGTGTTGTATCGCTTCAGCATGATGAGGGTCGGGTTACATTGCCACTTTATGAATGAAAGAGTAGTCTGATTCGGAAAAACTAATAGGGAGTGACGGGTATGCAGGCACGAGTAAAATGGGTTGAAGGTCTGACTTTTTTGGGTGAATCCGCCTCTGGTCATCAGGTTTTAATGGATGGTAACGCCGGAGATAAAGCCCCAAGCCCGATGGAAATGTTACTGATGGCGGCCGGTGGCTGTAGCGCTATCGATGTGGTATCCATTTTGCAAAAAGGGCGCAACGACGTGCGCGACTGCGAAGTAAAATTGACCTCCGAGCGTCGGGAGGAAGCCCCCCGCCTGTTTACCTTGATTAACCTGCATTTTGTCGTCAGTGGTAAAGATTTGACCGAAAAAGTCGTCGAGCGAGCCGTTGAGCTTTCCGCCGAGAAGTACTGCTCGGTAGCCCTGATGTTGGGTAAGGTTGCAAAAATCACCCACAGCTTTGAAATTCGCTCTCTGACCTGACCATATTTATCAACGCCCGGCTTATTCACTCCGGGCGTTGTATTTCTGGGATTAATATCCGTACAGAATCGTTTGCATCACTACCTGTTTATCTGGAAACTGCTACTCAAAGACTCAAAGACTCAAAGACTCAAAGACTCAAAGACTCAAAGACTCAAAGACTCAAAGACTCAAAGACTCAAACATCTTAAACCGTTAAATCCCCTCGCTGTTCCCTTACTCACCGCTATTCATATATTTCAGTCACTCGCCGCGTTCCAATTTTTTGATTTCCTATCAGGCAGTATCGTATTTATTCCTATGCATTTTTAAGGTAAACACCGTCGTTTTCCAGACGCCTGATCGTTAGATAGTCATTGTGAATGGTTTCTGCGTCAGAATGAACCAGATAAATAGCGCCTGGCTGGCTGAAAACATCCTGAGTGACCCCAATAGCATCACCCTCTTCTACATAAAAATCAGCCAATGAAAAAGATGGTAAAGTAAGAAGTTCGGATAAAAAATCCTCCTGATGGAAGATACCTTTATGTCTATTAATTAGGCCAATATTGTAAGAGTAATTTTGTAGCTGGTATGACGGATGGCATTCGGTAAATGACAGAAACTGTGTTGGCGCGGTGATTGCCATAACCGTGGCACTAATTTGCCCCAATCCGGTGGTGCGTGCCGATATGGTAGGACGCAGAATTCCGTCCGTTCTGGCGGCGACCTCGACTAATTTAGGCCCCGACGTTGTTAACATCACTTCTGCATGGCTAGGACCATTGCGAATTCCTAATGACTCAATTACTTGGCGAGTGTAACTAACCAGCGCCTGATAATGCTCGAAGGATGAATCCAGAATTTCATCGATATCATAAAGAATACGTCCTGAAGCAAGGCGAAGTTTAGTGTAACGGACAACTTCAGTTACCAGCGGTCTGCCCATCAGTGAAACCATATTGACCACGTATTCTACGCCGTCGAGATATTCCTGTATTAACACCTGCTGATTAACAGCATTTAATTTGTTGTAGTTGCCAATTATTTGAACAAATGCGTCTTCAGCCTCTGCCAGAGAATGGCAAATGAATACGCTGTCAGAGCCAGCGCTGGCCAACGGCTTTAGTACGACGGGGTAGCCGTTATGAGATTTAATCCAGCGCTCGGCAGCTGGCCATTCGCTGGCCGTGGTTTGTCGTGCGGCAGCTAAACCGGCATGGGTAATGGTTTCAATCATGGCATATTTGTTTCTGCGGGCTTCGCTATGGTTATAGTCATTGGCAAAGGGCAAACCAAAGCGGTGATTTAGTTCGTCGCAGAGCAAAACGCCACTTTCAGCTCCAGCAATGATGTAATCGGGGGCGAATAGCGCAACATCTTGGCTGGTATCGGATACGTTTTGATGGGTGAGTAATGACGAATAGATCGAATAATCAAACCCATAATAGTAGTAATCATGTAAATCAGCGCTAGACGAAATGTGTAATAGCAAGCAACCCGCATCAAATAGTTCCTTCGCCAGAAATTTTCCGGAAGAAAAACCATCAACAATGACGACTTTAATCATGTTTAACTCCATGTTATCGAGTGGTCTTTAATTTATAAACGGACAAAAACAGCAACATTGCCAATATGAACCCTAATGAAAAAATACTACTTGATGAAATCAGAATACGTTCGTCGAGGTACTGTAATAGCAATGTGAAAATAGGCAGTGTTAATAAAACTAGCGACACCTGAATGGGCGTCAAATAGAATATGGTTCTTTGAATAAGATAAACAGGAAGAATATGCCCTACGATAATAAGCATAGAGATAGGTACTACGTGATATTTATCGATTAGTAATAAATGTCTATTGTTGCTTAAATAAATAATGGCGATTAGTAATATAATGATATTCCTTACCGTTAGGATCTCATGGGTGTGCCAGCCATACAGAAACATCTTCTTTGACACTGTGGTATATAGAACCGTACCAATAGCGCAAAGACTCACGCTGGTAATGCCGATCAAGCGCTGAGCCGGAGAGGTGGTTGTTAACCCACTGCTACCGGTAAATGAATTGAAAAGCATAATAAAAACGGTAATTAGAACCAAGTACGAGATTGTGTACTCAATTTTCTCTATTGGATCATTCTCTTTTAGCCAGTGGGAGAGAAGATAGGATGAGAAAATAATTGTTAGCGCTGGCCCGCAGGCGACGGAAACAATGCCGACAACAGCCGGTTCGAGAAAACGAAGCGCATAGAATAACCCACCCCAATTTAATATGACGGCTATATTAACCAAAAAGACCAGATCCACATTGGATTTTATCTTTATATAAAGCGAAGGCAGACCTCGATAACAAGAAATAGCAAAAAACAGTACGCTGGATGAGATAAAACAGTAGAACACCAATGTCATAGTGTTAATAGACTGGGTAATATAGGCAACATAGACATCAAATGCTGCGCTAATTAAGCAGAATACTAGGCCGATAATGATACCTATAAATGATTTTGACACGAAGATAATCCTTTATGGCTCAATTACGGTGACTTTATTTTGTTCAATAGAAATCTTTATCGTACTGTTAACCATGAGTCCGGTTTTATTCATTACATTATTCCTTCCATTTTGCTGAATCTTTTCGACCGCGCAAAAAATACCGGAAACCTCTGCACCACAAGACCTGATTGATTCAACCAAGGAAATTGCAGTTCCTCCGGTGCTAAGCGTATCGTCGATAATCGTGACTCTATCGCCCTCGCAAACACCATTGAGGTATAAGGAGCCTTCAAAGTATTCCGAACTTAGGTTTACCCGGTGTTGGTTAACCTCATTCAGGCTATAGGGATACCAGCGTGCAATGGCCAGCGGAATTCCAGTAAAAAGCGAGATGGCGGTGGCTAAAGGGGCACCTTTATCTTCTTCAGTCACAATTTTATCTACTGAGAGATCCATTTTCCTAATGATGGAGTAAGCCACTTCAATTAAGGCTTCGGGGCGCAGAGCCGGAATTTGATCGGTAAATTCGTTTACCGTAGTCAAATGATTTCCGGAAGAAACCACTCTGGCGTTCCGATAGATTTCTTTGAGTAACATGACTTATACCTCTATTTATATGGTGTATCGGAAGTGTTTTAATTTATAAAGATAGTTATGCGGATAATTAATTTTTACTCTATGTATTCAGGATAAACTCCATCCCAGCGGCTTTTATATTTCCATGCACTGTCGAAAAATATGGTCACAATGTTCTTATTTCTAACTCTTTTAAGTAAATCTTCACATATAACCAGATTGGCTCCGCCGGTTGGTCCAATATAGAGTCTTTCATTTTCGTTATATTCTTTCATTTTATCCCAAGACCGTTTCCCGTTGACGGTGACAATCTCATCTATTAATTCGATGTCGGTATTACCCGATACAAATCCAGAGCCCAACCCCATCAGATTGTGGTTTCGATGCGTAAAATCCAGCGAGTGGCGTATTGCATATAGAGGCGCTGAATTTTCTACCTCAATAGCTATGGTTTGAAGTGATACAAAATCAGATTTTAGAATGCGGGCAATACCTGAAAACGTACCGCCGGTTCCTATGGAGCAAACAAAGTAATCGGGAATAATTCCTTTTTCTTTTAGTTCGTTGCTGATTTCATTTCCGCATTGATACCAGGCCGATTTATTCAGAAGTGAGCTAGACTGATCGATAAAAAACGAGCCTTTTTGATTATTTTTAACGAATAAATTGGCGCTATCGGTGGCGCCGGATAAAAATGCCTCTTTAGGTGTTTCTATAATGGTTGCGCCGAAACTTAAAATTTGATTTTTTCTTTCCTGAGTCATACCTTCCGGCATAAATATCACTGCCTTGTAGCCTTTCTTCTGGGCTATCCAGGCTAATGACGCACCGCCATTTCCGGTGGAGCAATCGACTAATGTCATTCCTTTAGTAATTCTATTATTACTTTCTAATTCATTTATTATATGAATGAATGTTCTATCTTTATGGCTGCCGGTCGGATTGTTATATTCACATTTTGAAAATACGCGGTTCCCATTTCTTCTTAATCTATTGATCTCTATCAGTGCTGTATGGCCAATATCCGCTATTTCCATTTATATATTCCTTCAGTTTGTCCGGCATGGCTTATTGGATATGAAACAGGAATGGGCGAATAAAAACTAGCACTGTTTTATTTTAAATAAAAGTGATTAATTTGTTGGTGTGTTTAATTATGATTTTGTTTATTATTTTTATATGGATTATTAATTGATAAGAGTCGACTATCAAATGATAGCCGCCTTAATTTATTAGAGATTACCTATTGATTGGCAGTGCCGGAATCAGCCGATTTTCTTTCCTTCCAATAATTGTTGTACTAAAGGAGCCATAATTAACTCCATTGCCAGCCCCATTTTTCCGCCGGGAACAACCAATGTATTGATATTGGAAATGAATGAGCCTTGCAGCATCGCCAGAAGATAAGGGAAATCAATTTGATCCAGCCCGCGGAAATGGATCACCACAAAACTTTCATCCAAAGACGGAATAGCTTTGGCTGCAAAAGGATTGGATGTATCTACGGTTGGCACCCGCTGGAAGTTGATATGAGTTCGGGAAAACTGAGGTGTGATGTAATTAATATAATCATCCATCGAACGTACCACGGAATCCATCACCGCTTCTCGTGAATGGCCGCGCTCACCGGTATCCCGAACCAGTTTCTGTATCCATTCAAGGTTCACTATAGGGACAACGCCAACCAACAGATCTACATGTTTAGCTACATCATGGTGTTCGGTGACTACGCCGCCGTGTAAACCTTCGTAGAATAAAACGTCGGTGGGTTCTGGCAGTGGCTCCCAAGGCGTGAAAGTTCCTGGCACCTGATTGTAGGGAACGGCTTCATCATAAGTATGCAGATACTTGCGTGAACGTCCTCGGCCGTGCTCGGCATATTCAGATACGCTTTGCTCCAGTAAACCGAAATCATTCGCCTCAGGCCCAAAATAGCTAATGTGGCGGCCAAGATCCCGTGCTTTGCGGATCGCTGCATCCATTTCCGGGCGCGTGTAACGGTGGAAACTGTCCCCTTCGATTTGGGCTGCTCGTATGTTTAGCTGTTGAAATATCTTACGAAAAGCTAGGCTTGTCGTTGTGGTTCCTGCGCCGCTTGAGCCTGTTACTGCAATCACCGGATGTTTGGCTGACATAGGGGTTCTGCTCCGTAGGGTGCTGAGTTATTGTTTTATTTTTCAAAGGATTATTATGATTTTATCTGCCAGTAATGAGCTGGGGATAATGGCCGAAGAAAAATAGCTGATAGTTACTTTTAGGGCAAAGCGGCGGTTTTGTCATCTTGTTTCACTGTGACATCACGTTGGACACCACAGTGACATTGCAGCGTTAGTGACGGATTATTCTTGCTCTTCTGAGCCGGCGCGAAATAGCGCTTTAGGCATAATATTGATGGTTTCATGCAGTTCCGACCACACCAATACGGCTTCGCCGCTGACTAACTGGCGGCGTACGTCGGCCACTTTTTGTTCCAACGATCGTTCCTGTTCGCCATAGTCGGTTCCTTCGCGTAGTACGAAAGCTTCGATCAAATTTTCCAGCGTAGCGCTGTCTATTTGTTGCCATGGAATAATCATTCTTGCTCCAGATAAGGGGATAGCCAGGCCGGAATACGCTGTTCCAGCCACATTTTCGGTTGCTTTATCGAGCCGCCGACAAAACCGACGTGGCCGCCGTGTTTCGTCAACTGATATTCAATATTTGACGGTAATGCCGTTTGATCGGGAATAACGTCTGACGTCATAAAAGGATCGTCTTGAGCGTGAATAATCAGCAGCGGCGTGCGGATCTGCGGTAATAAAGGCAAGGCGCTACAGCGGCGATAATAATCCAGCGCATCGTTAAAACCGTGTATTCGGGCGGTGATGACGTCATCAAAATCGCGTATCCGGCGTAAGTTTTTTAGCTGGGATAAATCCAGCGGTAAGCTGCCGGGATAGCTTAATAATTTACGGGTCGCGTTAAGTTTGAGTTGATCGAGCAAATAACGTTGATAGAGCCGTGAGAATCCCTGTTCCAGACGGTAGGCACAAGGTTCCAGCATAAGTGGGGCGGAAACCACGACCGCAGCTTCCAACAGGCTATTTTCCCCCTGTTGCGCCAAATAGCAGGCTAGCATATTGCCGCCCAAAGAGACGCCGACGGCGGAGGTTGGCACCTGACCATAGCTTTCCCTTAACCATCGCAGGAAAAAGCGAGCATCTTCCGTTTCGCCGGAATGATAAATACGGGATTTACGATTAGGTTCTCCGCTACAGCCGCGAAAATGCATGACTACGCCGAGCCAGCCCTGCTCCCGACAGGCATGCAGCAGGCCGTGAGCATAAGGGCTGTAGAAGCTGCCTTCCAGACCGTGGAACAGGACGACTCTGGGTTTTTCTCTGGCGAGTTCTGGATCTTCGCTCCAGGCGAGATCGACAAAATCTCCATCGGGCAAGTTTAGGCGCTGCCAAAACGGCTGGAGACGGATTCGACGCCGGATCAGGCGGGGTAACAGAGTCTGTAAATGTGGGTTACTGGCACCGGCTAGCGGGCGAAAGATCTCATACATAAGATGAATTTAAATCATGCTATTGCTCTTGTATGATCAATATCACACTGTTAGCTTCAATGATATATCGCATCTATTTCAAGGGTGAGAGGCACCCGTTTCATGGAGCTAAGTTTATTTCTTTCGATGTTGGGTTTTCTTTGGGTTGCCGCAATCACGCCTGGTCCGAATAATATGTTGTTGACTGCTTCTGGCGCTAACTTTGGCTTTACTCGCTCCATTTGGCTGATGTTGGGCATTATGTTGGGAATGCAAAGCGTACTGTTGTTCGTGGCATTCGGCGTGGGCAGCCTGATTTTGATTTACCCTTCGCTGCATCTGGCATTGAAAGTTCTGGGTAGCCTCTATTTACTGTGGTTGGCATGGAAAGTCGCCACTTCTGCCTATCAAAAACTCGAAACTGACGTTGTGCCGCCTAAACCGATGCGCTGGTATCAAGGCTGGCTGCTACAATTTCTTAATCCAAAAGCTTGGTTGATGGGATTAGGCTCGGTTGCCAGCTTTAGTCTGGCCGGTGCCGCCTATAATCATTCCATCGTGATGATTAGCTTGGGTATGTTTTTGGTCAATTTGGTGTGCGGTATCGTCTGGTTGGGCTTCGGTAGTGTGATCGGTCAAATGCTGCGTAGCCGCCGCGCTTGGTTTACCTTTAATGTCTCGATGGGAATATTGACGGCGGCCTGTGTACTCCTGATCTGGCATTAATCACATCAATACTTTGCTGCTATAGGATATCGGTTTGAGCGATTTTAACTATTTTCACGTAGATGCTTTTGTCGGAGAGGGTCTGCTGGGTAATCCGGCCGGTGTCTGCCTGCTAAAACGTCGGTTAACAACAGAGCAAATGCAAGCCATTGCTGCGGAATTGCATTTACCTGAGACCAGTTTTATTTGGGATGATGGGGATCAAACTGCGATTCGTTGGTTTACGCCAACGCGGGAAGTGGATTTGTGCGGACACGGCACGCTGGCAGCGGCACATGTGATGTTCAGCCATGTCAATCCGGCCTTGAGTGACATTGTCTTTCGTTCTGCCAGCGGTGAGCTTTATGTGAAGCGCGAAGCCGAAGATTTCGAACTGTTATCCTTAAATTTCCCTTCTTTGCCGCCGCAAGCTATTGCTACGCCAGACACTTTAACTAAGCTGCTGGACGTGGAAATTCAGCTGGTGTTGCAGGCAAAATCACTATTAGTGGTATTGGCGTCGGAACAGCAGGTACGTGATTTGCAACCTGATATTGGCGAACTGATCGAAAAAATGGGTCGTGGTGTGATCGTTACCGCCCCCGGCGATGAAGTAGATTTCGTTTCGCGCTTCTTTACGTTGGGTGGAAATGAAGATCCGGTGACCGGCTCGGCACACTGTACTTTGATGCCATATTGGGCTGCGCGTTTAGGTAAACATACTCTCCATGCTCGCCAGATATCGCATCGGGGAGGCGAGTTGTTCTGTACCTTGAAAGGCGATCGCACGGTGATTGCCGGTTATGCCAAGATATTTTTGCAAGGTGAGATTGTGTTGTAATTAAATACCTCGGGTTTTATTCGCTGACGCAGACTCATGGGTTATTTCCCTCAGGGTCTGTGCCAGCGAGACTCACCTCTGTTCCCCTTATTGGCTCGACCTCAATTCTGCTATTTCATTATTCACTAAAAGAATAAAAAATATTTTTTTATTCTTTTATGTTGCTGTCTCTCTTGGGTACAACTGTTGATACCGAGCGTTTTTGCGCTCCTGCCGCAGTGATGTCACTGAATGGCAACTTGACCCAAGTGGAGCAAACCATGGCGTTCAAACCTGTCTCTTTGAGCTTGCTGGTGTTGTCGCTGGCAACGACTGCTGCCCACGCGGTGGATGTTACCGTGGCTTACCAGACTGCTGCCGAACCAGCGAAAGTGGCGCAGGCTGAAAACAGCTTTGCCAAACTCTCCGGAGCCAAGGTTGATTGGCGTAAATTTGACAGTGGCTCCAGCGTCGTGCGCGCTCTGGCTTCTGGCGACGTACAAATTGGCAATTTGGGTTCCAGCCCATTGGCCGTTGCCGCCAGTCAGCAGGTTCCCATTGAAGTGTTTCTACTGGCTTCTCAACTCGGTAGTTCCGAAGCTTTAGTGGTGAAAAAAGACATCAAGACGCCGCAGGATCTGATCGGCAAACGCATTGCGGTTCCCTTTATCTCTACAACGCATTACAGCCTGTTGGCGGCGTTAAAGCATTGGGGAATAAAGCCCGACCAAGTCACTATCCTGAATTTACAGCCGCCGGCCATCGCGGCGGCGTGGCAGCGCGGAGATATTGATGGCGCTTATGTTTGGGCGCCTACGGTAAACGAATTAGCGAAAACAGGCCAAGTGTTGACCGATTCAGCTGAAGTAGGTCGCTGGGGGGCGCCAACGTTGGATGTATGGGTGGTGAGAAAAGATTTCGCGAAGGCGCATCCTGAAGTCGTGACCGCCTTTGCCCGTAGCGCGTTGGATGCACAGCAGGCTTATTTGTCTCAACCGAACCAATGGCTGACAAATGCGCAAAATCTACAGCAGCTTTCCCGTTTGAGTGGAGTGCCGGAAGTTCAAATTCCCGAATTAGTGAAGGGAAATACCTATTTACCGGTCGCCGATCAAATTACCCAACTGGGAAAACCCGTGGATAAGGCGATTGCCGATACTGCCGCCTTCCTGAACGCGCAGGGGAAAATTCCGCAGGTTGCTGAAGATTACAGCGATTACGTTACCGACCGCTTTGTTAAAGCGGTACAAGCTGCGCCGCAGCCTTAGGAGCACCGATGCTAAACGTCAGCGGCCTGAGTGTGGAATATCAAGGCAAAGCGGCATTAAACGACGTGTCGTTAAATATTGCCTCCGGCGAACTGGTGGTGGTGCTTGGGCCATCAGGATGCGGAAAAACCACGTTATTGAACCTGATTGCTGGCTTTATTCAACCATCGGCGGGAAGTATCACTTTAGACGGTGTACCGGTCACTGGACCGGGTGCCGATCGCGGCGTGGTGTTTCAGCATGAAGGATTGCTGCCATGGCGAGATGTGATTAGCAACGTGGAATTCGGCCTTCAGCTGGCTGGAATGAATCCCTCTCAGCGACGTGAAAAGGCATTGAGAATGCTGGGCAAGGTCGGATTAACCGGCTTTGAGCATCATTTTATCTGGCAACTCTCTGGCGGTATGCGCCAGCGCGTCGGAATAGCTCGTGCATTGGCGGTTGATCCGCGCTTGCTGTTGTTGGATGAACCTTTTGGTGCGCTAGATGCATTCACGCGTGAGCAGATGCAAGAGCTATTACTGAATATTTGGCGCGATACCGGTAAGCAGATACTGTTAATTACCCATGATATTGAGGAGGCTGTTTTTTTAGCCAGCGAGCTACTGCTGTTATCCCCAGGGCCGGGGCAGGTGGTGGAACGGTTGACGCTCAATTTTGGTCAGCGATATGCCCGTGGAGAAGCCAGCCGCTCAATTAAGTCAGACCCAGAATTCATTGCTCAGCGTGAATATGTGCTGAGTAAGGTATTCCAGCAGCGAGAGGTTTTGATATGAGCCTGCACAGCACATTGCGCTCTTCGGCACAGAAGACGGCACCTTCAGCGCGAATTAGTCGCCGATACGCTCGCTCTCTCGAGCCGTTATTGCCCCGCAGTTTATGGCTAAGTTTGCTGACGTTAGCGCTGATATTCGTGATTTGGTGGTGCATTACGGCGTTGCAACTGATTAGCCCGTTATTTCTTCCCGCGCCGCAGCAAGTTCTGCATCAGCTCATGACCATTGCCAGCCCAAAAGGCTTTATGGATGCCACGCTGTGGCAGCATTTAGCCGCCAGCCTTGGGCGCATTATGGTGGCTTTATTGGCGGCAATCGCGCTGGGAGTACCAACCGGCATTGCTATGGGATTAAGCCCGACGGTACGCGCTATATTGGATCCGCTGATTGAAATCTATCGTCCAGTACCTCCTTTAGCTTATTTACCGCTGATGGTGATTTGGTTTGGCATCGGTGAGACATCCAAGATTTTGCTGATTTATTTGGCCATTTTTGCGCCAATTACTCTGGCGGCGGTAGCCGGTGTGCGCAGCGTAGTGCAGGTGCGGGTCAGAGCCGCGCAAGCGTTGGGTGCCAGCCGCTGGCAAGTATTACGACATGTGGTATTGCCGAGCGCTTTACCAGAGATTCTAACTGGCATCCGCATTGGTCTGGGCGTGGGATGGTCGACTTTAGTCGCCGCTGAGCTGATTGCCGCCACGCGGGGTCTGGGATTTATGGTGCAGTCTGCCGGCGAGTTTTTAGCAACGGATGTGGTTATCGCTGGTATCGGCGTAATCGCAATAATCGCTTTCAGCATGGAATTAGGGCTTCGGGCGATTCAACGCCGCTTAACCCCTTGGTACGGAGTGCAACAATGAACGAACGTTTAGTGGTCAATCCGCTTGGGCCTTATATCGGTGCACAAATTGAAAATATCGATATTTCCCGCCCATTGGGCGATAGCCAATTTGAGCAGCTTTATCATGCGTTGCTCAAACATCAGGTGCTCTTTCTGCGTAATCAGCCGATAACGCCGTTGCAGCAGCGAGATTTGGCGGGGCGTTTCGGCGATCTGCATATTCATCCCGTTTATCCACACGCCAAAGAGTGTGAGGAAATTATCGTACTGGATACTCACGATAATAATCCGCCGGATAATGATAACTGGCATACGGATGTGACGTTCATCGCCAACCCGCCGTTGGGCGCGATTCTGGCGGCGAAGCATCTACCTGCAACCGGCGGCGACACTCTATGGACCAGCGGCATGGCGGCCTACGAGGCGCTATCTGCCCCGTTTAAGCAGCTTTTGGCGGGATTGCAGGCCGAGCATGATTTCACTAAATCCTTCCCTGAGCATAAGCATCGGGCGACGCTGGAAGATCATCAACGCTGGCTACTGGCGAAAGAGAAGAATCCGCCGCTTTTGCATCCGGTGGTACGCACTCATCCGGTCAGTGGCCGTCCGGCGTTATTCGTTAATGAAGGTTTTACGACAAGAATCACCGGATTGAGCGCTAAAGAAAGTGAGGCATTGTTGGGATTCCTGTTTGCTCACGCGACGAAGCCAGAATTTCAGGTACGCTGGCGTTGGCAGCAGGATGACGTGGCTATTTGGGATAATCGGGTTACCCAGCATTACGCCAATGCGGATTATTTGCCGGAGCGTCGGATTATGCACCGAGCCACAATCCTCGGTGATAAACCGTTTTATCGGCCTTAAGTTAAGGGTGTTGTCTGGCGTAGCGACGGAAAATGATAATGCAGCGTAGCGCACGCCAGAAATCCCGCAGGCCGATCGCTCCCTGGATTAAGGGCATTTCCAATCCTAATGCTTTGAAACGCCTGGCAAGCTGGCTACGCTCTGCGCAGGTTCTTGTTCCCCAACGGGTTAAGCCTAATAGATGGCCGCTTTCTCGATTAGCGTGGCGTAACAGTGCTTTGCTTAGTGCAGACTCTGATTGCGCCGCAATACGGACTAATTCGCTGATAATATCGAGATAACTCTCCGCTCGTAACATTCGTAGATGAAAACAGTGTTTTCTGGTGATGGAATGGGGCGCGGTGCGATAGCCATAAAGCGGTTCAGGGCAGTAATTTACGCGCTGTGCGACTAACCCCAGCCGTGTGGACCATAAAATATCCTCATGGAGTTGATGAGGCGTAAAGGTTAATTGATGCGTTTGGATTAGCTCCCGACGGATCAGTTGTAGCCAGCAAAAATGCAGCCAATTGTTTTGTGCGACGCTGTCGATAATCCATTGTTTTCCGGTGAGCGTCTTTTGCCAGCGTTGTGCGGGGAATAAAGGGTTGACGCTCTGCTGAGTAGGTTCGCCGCAGAAACGATAGCCGTTGCCAATCAGTAGATCCAACTGTTGTTCTTTGGCCTGTTGTAGCCATATTTGCAGTGCGTTCGGCGCTAGCCAGTCATCGCAATCAGCAAATGCTATCCACTGCCCTTTTGCCTGAGCAATGCCCTGATTGCGGGCAATGGATAAACCTTGATTGGATTGATGTATGACGCGGAGATGAGAGTGACGGTGGGCGCGATCCGTCAGTATGGCGGCGCTGCCGTCGGTGGAGCCATCATTGATAGCAATGATTTCGAAAGATACACCTGACTGACTGCTCAATGAGTCGAGCAGCGTGGCAAGGTAGGCTTCGCCGTTAAACACCGGTACAATAATACTGATATCAATCTTTTTCATGCCGCGATCATCCATGAATAGCGGCAATTTTCAGCTTTTAACTGCTTAGTTTTATTAAAATTCCTTAGTTAGATTCTCTAACTGCTCCTGAGCATCCAACCAATTCATTTCGGTTTCTTCCAGTTTGGATTTCACCTGATTCTGCCGCTGCAAACATTCGGTCAACTCGCTCTTGCGGGAGATATCGTACAGCGCAGAATCCGCCAGTTCATCTTCCACGGCGGCCAGTTCGGCGCTCAACTTATCCATTTGTTTTTCCAGCGTCATGATTTGCTTACGCAGCGGCTGGGTTTGCGTGCGGAACTCGGCTTCTCGGCGTTTTTGGTCTTTACGCTGCTGGGCGCTATTTCCAGAGACTTCTTTTTCCGGGCTACCTTGCTGTGACTGCTGACGCTGTAAATCGACCAGCCACTGCTGATAATCCTCTAGATCGCCGTCAAATTGCTCGACTTTGCCGTCGTGAACCAGATACAAATCGTCAGTTGTAGAACGCAATAAGTGACGATCGTGGGAAACAACGACCAATGCGCCTTCAAAATCAATCAGCGCCTCGGTGAGTGCCTGCCGCATATCTAAATCCAGATGGTTGGTCGGTTCATCCAGCAGCAATAGGTTAGGGCGCTGCCAGATAATCAGTGCCAATACCAGACGTGCTTTTTCTCCACCGGAGAAACGAGCGGTCGGATCGGTGACTTGATCACCCTGGAAGCCATAGCCGCCCAGATAATCCCGCAGTTGCTGTTCCGGCTCTTTCGGCGCCAAACGGCTCATATGCTGCAGTGGGGATTCATCTGCACGTAAGAATTCCAACTGATGCTGAGCGAAGTAACCTAGTTTTATGCCTTTCGACAGACCGATTTCACCGCTTTGTGGTTCCAGCGTGCCAGCCAGCAATTTGATTAGCGTAGATTTACCCGCCCCGTTGCGTCCGAGCAGACCGATGCGGGAGCCGGGAACCAGATTTAGTTTAATAGATTGCAGGATGGTTTTGTCGCCGTAGCCGGCGCTGACTTTCTCCATTCGCAATAGCGGGTCGGGCAGGCTTTCCGGCGTGCGGAAGCTAAATCGGAACGGGTTATCAACGTGCGCTGGTGCAATCATTTCCATGCGTTCGAGCATTTTAATTCGGCTTTGTGCCTGCTTAGCTTTGGTCGCCTGAGCGCGGAAACGGTCAATATAGTGTTGAAGATGCGCGACTTTTTCCTGCTGGTGCTGGTACATCGATTGCTGCTGAGCGAGCTTGGTCGCGCGTTGGCGTTCGAAAGAGGAATAGTTGCCGGTATATTCATTCAGCGACTGCTGTTCAATATGCAGAATCTTATCGATAATAGGATCGAGGAAATCCCGATCGTGGGAAATCAGGATGAGCGTACCGGAATAGCTTTTCAGCCATTTTTCCAGCCAGATCACGGCGTCCAAATCCAAATGGTTGGTTGGTTCATCCAGTAGCAGCAAATCAGAACGACATACCAGAGCCTGTGCCAGATTGAGGCGCATTCGCCAGCCGCCAGAGAAAGAACGAACGGGCTGTTGTAACTGATCCTGCGAAAAACCTAAGCCATGTAGCAGGCTGGCTGCGCGGGACTGAATGGTCCAGGCCTGAATGGCGTCGAGTTTCCCATGTACCGTAGCAATAGCATGACCGTCGTTTTTTACGTTGGCGGCCTGTAATTCGGATTCCAGCTGACGAAATTCGCGGTCGCCGTCGATAACATACTCTATCGCAGGCATATCTAGTGCCGGGGTTTCCTGATTAACCCAGGCCAAAGCCCAGTTATTGGGGAAAGTGGCGTTGCCCCCATCGGCGCTCATTTCGCCTTTCAGCAACGCCAGCAGGGTCGATTTGCCACAGCCGTTTTTACCGACCAGCCCAACCTTCTGGCCCGGATTGACGGTTGCTGTAGCATTGTCCAGCAAGACGCGAGTCCCGCGTCGAATTTGAAGCGAAGAGAAAACAATCATAGAGTGCCGTATGTTTAGAGTATGTTAAATTATCATTATATTAAGGTAACCCTTAGTACCTGAGGTCGCAGAGGCATTAACTTCTAGCCTATCTGCAATACCCACTACTTTACTTTGGGTACAAACAGGGCGTTAAACGCCCTATTTTAAGTCTTGCGACGCATGGTAACGGAAAACCCGCACCCTGACGACGCTTTGGAGGGGAATGATGTCACAGCCGCCGAAGGTTTTGCTGCTGTATGCCCATCCGGAATCACAGGACTCGGTCGCCAATCGGGTTTTACTGCAACCGGTAAAGCAGCTAGCGCATGTCACCGTGCACGATCTTTACGCACATTATCCGGATTTCTTTATTGATGTTCATCACGAGCAACAGCTGCTGCGTGAGCATCAGGTCATTGTTTTTCAACATCCGCTTTATACCTATAGTTGTCCGGCCTTACTAAAGGAATGGTTGGATCGCGTACTGGCGCGCGGGTTTGCCAATGGCATCGGAGGTCATGCTCTGCGGGGAAAATACTGGCGTTCGGTGATTACCACCGGCGAGCCGGAAGGGGCATATCGAGTCGGCGGCTATAACCAATACCCGATGGATGACATTCTGCGTCCGTTCGAATTGACTGCAGCTATGTGTCATATGCATTGGATAACCCCGATGATTGTTTACTGGGCGCGTCGGCAAAAGCCGGAAGTGCTGTCCAACCATGCGCAGGCCTACGCCGAGTGGTTAGCTTCTCCGTTGCCACAAAGGGGGCCATAATTATGGAAGGCTCGGCGCTATTAACCGCCATTTTACTGTTTTTGTTTGCCGCGGTCGTTGCGGTGCCTATCGCACAACGATTGGGTATTGGAGCGGTATTGGGATACCTGATTGCCGGGATCGCTATTGGCCCGTGGGGGCTGGGTTTTATTCGCGATGTGGATGAGATTCTGCATTTTTCGGAGCTAGGCGTTGTTTTCCTGATGTTCATCATTGGTCTGGAACTGAATCCAGCCAAACTCTGGCAACTGAGGCGCTCGATTTTTGGCGTCGGAGCAGGGCAGGTGATCATCACAGCGACGGTTTTGGGCGCGTTGCTCTATTTCACTCAGTTCGCTTGGCAGGCTGCGGTGATGGGGGGCATTGGTTTAGCCATGTCTTCAACCGCAATGGCGCTTCAGCTTATGCGTGAAAAAGGGATGAACCGTAACGAAGGCGGCCAACTTGGTTTTTCCGTATTGTTATTTCAGGATATGGCTGTTATTCCCGCATTGGCGCTGATTCCGATTTTGGCGGGCGGCGGTGGGGGAGCTAATGATTGGGCGAAAATCGCTCTGAAAGTGGCCGCTTTTGCCGGCATGCTTATCGGAGGGCGATACCTGCTACGCCCGTTATTTCGTTATATTGTTGCTTCCGGTGTGCGTGAGGTGTTTACCGCCGCCGCGCTTCTGGTCGTGCTAGGTTCGGCACTATTTATGGATGCGCTGGGCCTGTCGATGGCGTTAGGGACATTTATCGCCGGAATTCTGCTGGCGGAAAGTGAATTTCAGCATGAACTGGAAATCGCTATTGAGCCTTTTAAAGGCTTATTGCTGGGCCTGTTCTTTATCTCAGTGGGGATGGCGCTGAATATTGGCGTTATCTTTACCCATCTGCTGGAAGTATTACTTGGCGTATTGGCGCTGGTTTCCATCAAAGCCACGGTGCTTTACGGGTTGGCCAGAACCTTTGGCCTACGGCGTTCGGTGCGGCTTCAGTTTGCCGGTGTGCTAAGTCAGGGCGGCGAGTTTGCCTTCGTACTGTTCTCTGCGGCTTTTAGTCAGCATGTATTAAGTGTCGATCAACTCGCGCTGCTGCTGGTGGTCGTGACTTTATCAATGATGACTACGCCGTTATTGATGCAAGGTATCGATCGTATTTTGTCTCGCCGTTATAACGCCCCGGAAGAAAGCGACGAAAAACCTTTCGTGGAAGACAACGATCCGCAGGTTATCGTTGTAGGTTTTGGGCGCTTCGGACAGGTTATTGGCCGTTTGCTGATGGCAAACAAAATGCGAATTACCGTATTGGAGCGGGATGTTAGCGCCGTGGGCGTGATGCGCAAGTACGGTTATAAGGTTTATTATGGCGATGCAACCGAACTAGAACTGCTGCGCGCCGCCGGCGCAGAGAAAGCCAAAGCCATAGTGATTACTTGTAACGAGCCGGAAGACACCATGACATTGGTGCATTTATGTCAGCAACACTTCCCCAATCTGCATATTCTGGCCCGTGCCAGAGGCCGTGTGGAAGCACATGAATTATTGCAAAGCGGCGTGAAGGATTTTACCCGCGAAACTTTCTCCAGTGCGCTGGAACTGGGGCGCAAAACATTACGACAACTGGGTATGCACCCGCATCAGGCTTATCGGGCGCAGCAGCATTTCCGTCGTTTAGATATGCGTATGCTGCGTGAGCTGATGCCGCCGCACCATGGCGATGTGGCGCAGATTTCCAGAGTCAAAGAGGCCCGGCGCGAGCTGGAAGATATTTTCCAACGAGAAATGCTGCATGAAAGCAGGCAGCTTGATGGCTGGGATGAACACGAGTAAACCGGAGAAATCAGCATGTCTGTAACCCGTAAACGTTTTATTGCTGGTGCTACCTGCCCGCAGTGTAAAGCTATGGATACTCTCGCTTTATGGCGTGAAGATCAGGTGGAAGTCGTGGAATGTGTGAAGTGTGGCCATCATCAGCGTCAAACTGACGAGCAGGTCAATCAGCATGTCCGCCCGAAAGAGCAAGTTATCGGTATTTTTGATCCAAAGTAGCGTTATCCTCAGCGATTTTTTATGCTGAAGGGTACAGGGGTTCAGATTTCCGCTACAATCTGTGCCAATTTTTGTTCCAAGGGTAGGAGATGTCATGAAAGTAGCAAAAGACCTAGTGGTCAGCCTGGCTTACCAGGTACGTACAGAAGACGGTGTGTTAGTTGATGAGTCTCCGGTGAGTGCGCCGTTGGACTACCTGCACGGACACGGCTCCCTGATTTCTGGTTTGGAAAAAGCGTTGGAAGGCCACGAAGCGGGCGACCGTTTTGATGTGCGTGTAAGTGCTGATGACGGTTACGGCAACTATGATGAGAATCTGGTTCAGCGCGTACCGAAAGACGTATTTATGGGTGTTGACGAGCTGGAAGTCGGTATGCGCTTCCTGGCTGACACCGATCAGGGTCCAGTACCGGTAGAAATTACCGCAGTGGAAGACGAGCACGTTGTGGTTGATGGTAACCATATGCTGGCGGGTCAGGATCTGAACTTCAACGTTGAAGTTGTTGCCATTCGCGAAGCGACGGCAGAAGAACTGCAACACGGTCACGTACACGGTGAGCACGATCATCACCATGAACACGGCGGCGGCTGCTGCGGCGGTCACGACCACGATCACGACCATGATCACGGTCATGACCAAGCTCAACAGGGCGGCGGTTGCGGTAAAGGCGGTTGTGGTTGCCACTAAGGCATCACGCTCGTCAATGAAAAAGCCAGCCGTAAGGCTGGCTTTTTTGTGCCGCAAATCAACCTCAGTAGTGAGGCGGGGGCGTTTCGTCTGCCTGTGATGCCAACATTGAAGGCTGAGAGGCCCGTAATTTATCGGTCAGCAAACGCAGGTGTTCCCGTAGTTTGGTCATTTCCATCTGGTGTTCAGTCACAATCAAATTCAATTCTTCAATTGTCACTTCCTGAAACGCCAGACGACTTTCCAGCATTTCAAGCCGTTGTTCGAACAAAGACGCTTCCATAGTATTTCCTCTCATAACTACTAACGACGATTCTGTCATCGATTCCTGCCGCGATGGCCGCATGCCGGAACGACAGCGATGCCAGAGATTCTACCTCTAAACGCTGCGGAATGCCTTGCGCAGAGACTGAGAACAATAAAAAGGAAACTTCTTGTGATAAAAAAAGTCGAAATATCACTGCATACTGTAGATTCGGAGATTGTTTTGTCTTCGCTCCGGCAGTTATAGTACTGAAACTTACACAATCGTTGCTTGGGGTAAGAAGCCCTGGGCCATTGGAGAAATGGATGAAATCATTGTTTAAAGTAACCTTGCTGGCTACAACCATGGCATTGACCCTGAATGCAACTCAGGCTATGGCTGCTGAAGCAGTAAAAACTCCTGACGCGGCAGCAACGACTAACAGCAAGTTCAAAAATGACGACCAACAATCTGCATATGCACTAGGTGCATCCTTAGGTCGTTATATGGACAACTCGTTGAAAGAACAAGAAAAACTGGGTATCAAACTGGATAAAGACCAGCTGATCGCCGGTGTTCAGGACGCTTTTGCCAATAAATCTAAGCTGACTGACGAAGAAATTGAAAAAACCCTGCAAGGTTTTGAAGCTCGTGTGAAATCCTCGGCTCAGGCCAAGATGGAACAAGATGCGAAAGAAAATTCAGATAAAGGCACCAAGTACCGCGATACCTTTGCTAAAGAAAAAGGCGTGAAGAAAACCGCAAGCGGCCTGCTGTATAAAGTTGAAAAACCAGGCGCAGGCGACGCACTGAAAGACAGCGATACCGTAGTAGTTAACTACAAAGGTACTTTGACTGACGGCACCGTCTTTGATGATTCATACAAACGTGGCGAGCCACTGTCTTTCCGTCTGGACGGCGTCATCCCAGGCTGGACTGAAGGTCTGAAGCAAATCAAGAAAGGCGGTAAAATCACTCTGGTCATCCCACCAGAACTGGCCTACGGTAAAACCGGCGTTCCGG
The DNA here is from genome assembly GCF_001112925.1 of Yersinia nurmii. GTDB lineage: Bacteria > Pseudomonadota > Gammaproteobacteria > Enterobacterales > Enterobacteriaceae > Yersinia > Yersinia nurmii. The sequence goes on along the minus strand of NZ_CPYD01000003.1, from coordinate 34,083 downwards.
GGATCCCTGCTAACTCTACTCTGGTATTCGACGTTGAATTGCTAGATGTGAAAGCCGCACCTAAAGCCGACGCCGCTGCTGAAAAACCTGCGGCAGAAGCTGAAGCTAAAGCCAAAAAATAATTCAGAAATAGCTTAGTGTCGCTTTGGCGAACAGCACAGACCGCTGCGAATTGCTTTCGCGGCGGTTTTTTTTTGTATTCTGTTGATTCATTTTGCGCTTCTGCTCGTTGATAACTTGACGCTTATGGGTTGTGGGCTTAACGTCAATACCACGCACAAACGCAAGGATTTAGCTTTGGCATATTTGCTAAGCTTATATTCCAAGATATTGAGTTATGAGTCTGCCCGTTGCTATTGAGACAGGCTCTACCTAGAGGGTGGTGTCTTCGATGTCTAATTCGCTTTTAACTGGCGAAACCAGTGAACTGGATTTACTGGATGAACGTCCGTTCAGTCAAACGGATTATGAAATACTGAAATCATACGAGGCCGTTGTTGATGGCCTGGCCATGTTGATTGGCGGACATTGTGAAATTGTTCTGCATTCGCTGGAAGATCTTAAATGTTCAGCCGTCAGAATTGCCAACGGTGAGCATACTGGTCGTCAGATTGGTTCGCCGATAACCGATCTCGCGCTGCGTATGCTGCATGATATGGCCGGTGCGGACAGTAGCGTCTCCCGTGCCTATTTCACTCGCGCAAAAAGCGGCGTATTGATGAAATCTGTCACTATCGCAATTCGTAATCGCGATCAGCGAGTGATCGGCTTGCTGTGCATCAACATGAATCTGGATGTACCTTTCTCACAAATTATTCAGACATTTATGCCACCGGAAACGCAGGAAGTTCCTTCTTCCGTCAACTTTGCTTCATCGGTGGATGACTTGGTGGCACAAACGCTGGAATTCACCATTGAAGAGGTGAATGCGGATCGCAATGTGTCCAACAATGCGAAAAATCGCCAGGTGGTGCTCAATCTTTATGAGAAGGGTATTTTTGATATTAAAGATGCCATTAACCAGGTGGCGGAGCGGCTGAATATCTCGAAGCATACGGTTTATCTGTATATTCGTCAGTTCAAAAGTGGCGATCTTATCGGGCACGAGCGCTAATGCTGCGTTATTGCCTATTGGTTACCGGCCCTGCCTATGGCACTCAGCAGGCCAGCAGTGCTTATCAGTTTGCGCAGGCGTTACTGGCGGCGGGCCATCAATTGGTCAGCATCTTTTTTTATCGGGAAGGGGTGTTGAACGCCAATCAACTGACTTCGCCTGCCAGCGATGAGTTTGATCTGGTGCGTGCGTGGCAACAACTGGCGCAGCAGAATGGGATTGAGCTCAATGTGTGCGTGGCAGCGGCGCTGCGGAGAGGAGTTTGCGATCGGCATGAGGCTGAGCAGCTTGATCTGGCCGCCGCCAATCTACAGCCCGGTTTTACTCTGAGTGGATTGGGTTCGCTGGCGGAAGCAGCGCTGACCTGTGACCGCGTTGTTCAATTTTGATCGCGCAATTTTAGAGATGGGCATGAAATCTATCGCTTTTGTTTTCACTCAAGGCCCACACGGAAACGCGAGCGGCCGGGAAGGACTAGACGCGCTTTTGGCGACTTCGGCTCTCTGCGAAGATATCGGCGTGTTTTTTGTCTCGGATGGCGTATTCCAGTTACTTCCGCAGCAACAGCCGGAAAAAATTCTGGCCAGAAACTATATTGCCACTTTCGGTGTCTTACCTCTTTATGACGTAGAAAAGTGTTATATGTGCGCAGAGGCATTACGGCAACGCGGTCTGGCTCAGGTCAAAGATTGGGTGTTGGATGTTGAAGTCTTAGCGCCAGAAAAGTTACTCCAACAGTTAGCCGCTTACGACGTTGTGCTGACATTTTGACCGTATCAGGATACTAAATATGTTGTATACCGTCAGCCGTTCGCCTTTTCAATGCGATTTATCCGCGCTGTTGAGATTGACCTCCGACGAAGATGCCATTCTGTTTTTGCAGGATGGCGTTCTAGCGACGTTAAAAGACGCTGATGTTCTTAACATATTGTTAAATAACTCAGCTTCTCTCTTTGTTCTGGAAAATGATCTGGCCGCGCGAGGTTTGGTTGGTCAAAATTCAGACAAAATACCGGCAATCAGCTATAATCACTTCGTCGATTTAACCACTAAACATCGTCAACACTTGGCATGGTAATACGACTAATGCTGTATATTTCTTGACACCTTAGGTAGTCAGCCATAAAATTCTGCGTCCTCGTACTCTGCCCTTAGTGCATACGAGGGGGATTTATCACGTGTTTACGAAGCAAAAACCCAGGAGCTTTTTTAATAATGGCAACGATTAACCAGCTGGTTCGCAAGCCACGTAGCATGAAGGTTGCTAAGAGCAACGTTCCTGCACTGGAAGCCTGCCCGCAGAAACGTGGTGTATGTACCCGCGTATATACCACCACCCCGAAAAAACCTAACTCCGCACTGCGTAAAGTTTGCCGTGTGCGTTTGACTAACGGTTTTGAAGTCACCTCCTACATCGGCGGTGAAGGTCATAACCTTCAGGAACACTCCGTGATCCTGATCCGTGGCGGTCGTGTTAAAGACTTGCCAGGTGTGCGTTACCACACCGTTCGCGGCGCGCTTGACTGCTCAGGTGTTAAAGACCGTAAGCAAGCTCGTTCTAAGTACGGCGTGAAGAAGCCAAAGGCTTAATGGTTCTCCGTTAAGTAAGGCCAAACATTTTCACTTTAATGTCAAAATAAACTCTTAGAGTTTTGGACAACCCTGAATTAACAACGGAGTATTTCCATGCCACGTCGTCGTGTTATTGGTCAACGTAAAATCTTGCCAGATCCTAAGTTCGGATCTGAGTTACTGGCCAAATTTGTAAACATCCTGATGGTAGATGGTAAAAAATCTACTGCAGAAGCAATCGTCTATACCGCGCTGGAAACCCTGGCTCAGCGTTCTGGTAAAGACTACCTGGAAGCGTTTGAAACTGCTCTTGATAACGTGCGCCCGACTGTAGAAGTTAAGTCTCGCCGCGTTGGTGGTTCAACCTACCAGGTACCAGTAGAAGTTCGTCCGGTTCGTCGTAATGCCCTGGCAATGCGTTGGATCGTTGATGCTGCTCGTAAACGCGGTGATAAATCCATGGCTCTGCGCTTGGCGAATGAACTGTCTGACGCAGCAGAGAACAAAGGTTCTGCTGTTAAGAAACGTGAAGACGTTCACCGCATGGCAGAAGCCAACAAGGCGTTCGCCCACTACCGCTGGTAATTACCACGCAGTAGTAATGCTAACCATGCGGGCGCTTCAATTAGCCAACCCGCATGGGTTAACTGAACTTGAACGCCCTAGGAATAGAGGAATCAAATGGCTCGTACAACACCCATTGAGCGCTATCGTAATATCGGTATCAGTGCTCACATCGACGCCGGTAAAACCACCACTACCGAACGTATTCTGTTCTACACCGGTGTAAACCATAAAATCGGTGAAGTTCATGACGGCGCTGCCACCATGGACTGGATGGAACAGGAGCAGGAACGTGGTATTACCATCACTTCTGCTGCAACCACGGCCTTCTGGTCTGGTATGGCTAAGCAGTTTGAGCCACACCGCGTCAACATCATTGACACCCCAGGACACGTTGACTTCACCATTGAAGTAGAACGTTCCATGCGTGTTCTTGATGGTGCTGTAATGGTTTACTGTGCTGTTGGTGGTGTTCAGCCGCAGTCTGAAACCGTATGGCGTCAGGCTAACAAATATAAAGTTCCACGCATCGCGTTCGTTAACAAAATGGACCGTATGGGTGCTAACTTCCTGAAAGTTGTTGGTCAGATCAAATCTCGTCTGGGCGCGAATCCAGTTCCATTGCAATTGGCAATCGGCGCAGAAGAGAAATTCACCGGCGTTATCGACCTGGTGAAAATGAAAGCGATCAACTGGAACGATGCTGATCAGGGCGTTACCTTCGAATACGAAGATATCCCTGCTGACATGGTTGAGCTGGCTAAAGAATGGCACCAGAACCTGGTTGAATCTGCAGCTGAAGCTTCAGATGAGCTGATGGACAAATACTTGGGCGGCGAAGAGCTGACCGAGGTAGAAATCAAGAAAGCTCTGCGTCAACGCGTTCTGAACAACGAAATTATTCTGGTTACCTGTGGTTCTGCGTTTAAAAACAAAGGCGTACAGGCGATGCTGGATGCGGTTATCGAATACCTGCCGGCTCCAACTGATGTTGAAGCTATCAACGGTATTCTGGACGATGGTAAAGATACCCCGGCTGTTCGTCATTCATCTGACAACGAGCCGTTTTCTGCACTGGCGTTCAAAATTGCTACCGACCCGTTTGTGGGTAACCTGACCTTCTTCCGCGTGTACTCTGGTGTTGTAAACTCCGGCGACACCGTGTTGAACTCAGTACGTTCACAGCGTGAGCGTTTGGGTCGTATCGTACAGATGCACGCCAACAAACGTGAAGAGATCAAAGAAGTTCGCGCAGGCGACATCGCAGCAGCGATCGGTCTGAAAGATGTGACTACTGGTGACACTCTGTGTGACCCAGCTAATCCTATCATCTTGGAACGTATGGAGTTCCCAGAGCCAGTAATCTCTGTTGCTGTTGAACCAAAAACCAAAGCCGACCAAGAAAAAATGGGTATGGCATTGGGTCGTTTGGCAAAAGAAGATCCATCATTCCGCGTTTGGACTGACGAAGAATCTGGTCAGACTATCATCGCTGGTATGGGTGAGCTGCACTTGGATATCTTGGTTGACCGTATGCGCCGCGAATTTAACGTGGAAGCAAACGTCGGTAAACCTCAGGTTGCTTACCGTGAAACCATCCGCGACACCGTTAAGGACGTGGAAGGTAAGCACGCTAAACAATCAGGCGGTCGTGGTCAGTACGGTCATGTTGTTATCGACATGTCTCCGTTGCCACCGGGTGGCGTAGGTTATGAGTTCGTCAACGAAATCGTTGGTGGTTCTATTCCTAAAGAGTTCATCCCAGCCGTTGATAAAGGTATCCAGGAACAGCTGAAAGCTGGTCCATTGGCAGGTTATCCGGTTGTTGACGTTAAAATTCGTCTGCATTACGGTTCTTACCATGACGTTGACTCCTCAGAATTGGCGTTTAAATTAGCCGGTTCTATCGCCTTTAAAGAAGGTTTCAAACGAGCTAAACCAGTTCTGCTTGAGCCAATCATGAAGGTTGAAGTCGAAACCCCAGAAGATTACATGGGTGACGTAATGGGCGACCTTAACCGTCGTCGCGGTATCATCGAAGGTATGGAAGATACTGCTACCGGTAAAACCGTTCGCGTCAAGGTTCCGTTGTCTGAAATGTTCGGTTATGCTACTGACCTGCGTTCTCAGACTCAGGGCCGTGCTTCTTACTCCATGGAATTCCTGGAGTATGCTGAAGCACCTAGCAACGTCGCTAAAGCCGTTATCGAAGCCCGTGGCAAATAAGCTTTCGGGTTTAAAACAATGATCCAGTGCTCTCTCATAAGTGGGAGAGCACAAGAGTAAGGAATATAGTCGTGTCTAAAGAAAAATTTGAACGTACCAAACCCCATGTAAACGTCGGTACTATCGGCCACGTTGACCATGGTAAAACTACCCTGACTGCAGCAATCACTTCCGTACTGGCTAAAACCTACGGCGGTAACGCTCGTGCATTCGACCAGATCGATAACGCTCCGGAAGAAAAAGCTCGTGGTATCACCATCAACACTTCTCACGTTGAATATGACACCCCGACTCGCCACTACGCGCACGTTGACTGCCCAGGTCACGCCGACTACGTTAAAAACATGATCACCGGTGCTGCGCAGATGGATGGCGCTATCCTGGTTGTTGCTGCAACTGATGGCCCTATGCCACAGACTCGTGAGCACATCCTGTTGGGTCGCCAGGTTGGCGTTCCTTACATGATCGTATTCATGAACAAATGCGACATGGTTGACGACGAAGAGCTGCTGGAACTGGTAGAAATGGAAGTTCGTGAACTTCTGTCTACTTACGATTTCCCAGGCGACGACATTCCAGTAGTTCGCGGTTCAGCGCTGAAAGCACTGGAAGGCGCTCCTGAGTGGGAAGCTAAAATCATCGAACTGGCTGGCTACCTGGATTCTTACATCCCAGAACCAGAACGTGCTATCGACAAGCCATTCCTGCTGCCTATCGAAGACGTATTCTCCATCTCCGGCCGTGGTACTGTTGTAACTGGTCGTGTAGAGCGCGGTATCGTTAAAGTTGGTGAAGAAGTAGAGATCGTCGGTATCAAAGATACTGTTAAATCTACTTGTACTGGCGTTGAAATGTTCCGCAAATTGCTGGACGAAGGCCGTGCTGGTGAGAACGTTGGTGTTCTGCTGCGTGGTATTAAGCGTGAAGATATCGAACGTGGTCAGGTTCTGGCTAAACCAGGTTCTATCAAACCACACACTACCTTTGATTCAGAAGTTTATATTCTGAGCAAAGACGAAGGCGGCCGTCATACTCCGTTCTTCAAAGGCTACCGTCCACAGTTCTACTTCCGTACAACTGACGTGACCGGTACTATCGAACTGCCAGAAGGCGTTGAGATGGTAATGCCAGGTGACAACATCAACATGAAAGTTACCTTGATCCACCCAATCGCGATGGACGACGGTCTGCGTTTCGCAATCCGTGAAGGCGGCCGTACTGTAGGCGCTGGTGTTGTTGCTAAAGTAATCGCTTAATTTCTTTACTGATTAAGTTAGAAGGGCGCTCAGGCGCCCTTTTTTTATATCAAAAGAAAATAATCTTAATTGAAATAAAAAGCATTCCCATTTACACTTACGGCATTGGTTAAGAAGTGAGCCTTATATGTACGTATGTTTGTGTAATGGAGTGTCTGATAAAGTCATCCGCAATGCTGTTCGACAGCATCATCCCCATACTTTGAAGCAACTACGCCAACTGGTTCCAATCGGAACTGATTGCGGAAAATGTATTCGGCAGGCGAGAGAGATTTTGATCGAGGAGTGTGCCAATATTCCAGAAATGAATGACGTTGCTTAATACATAGGCGGGATAAGATTCCCCACTCTTTGCCATCTGGTACTACACTTTTAGTACTGGAAGCGGAGGGTTTATCTATGAAAGGCGATAAAAAAATAATTTCTCATCTCAATAAACTACTCGGAAACGAGCTGGTTGCCATCAATCAATACTTCCTGCATGCGCGAATGTTTAAAAACTGGGGACTTATCCGTCTGAATGATAAGGAATACCACGAATCTATCGATGAGATGAAACATGCAGATCGTTACATTGAGCGAATTTTGTTTCTCGAGGGGATTCCTAATCTACAGGATTTAGGCAAAATCAATATTGGCGAAGACGTAGAGGAGATGCTCAGGTCAGATCTAGCTCTGGAATTAAGCGGCGCCAAAGATTTACGTGAAGGTATCGCTTATGCTGATTCGATACATGATTATGTCACGCGTGATCTGCTTAAAGAAATTCTGGTTGATGAAGAAGAACATATTGATTGGCTGGAAACAGAACTGAGCCTGATAGAACGCTTAGGAATACAGAATTATTCTCAGGCGCAGCTAGGGTGAGCTAACTAAGATGTTGTGCCAATGCCGGGATAATAAAAAGTGAGTATCTCATCGGTACTCACTTTTTGTCTATTTAATGAGGCAGGCTGCGGTACTTAACTTACTAGTACTATGCACTATGATTTATCGATATAGGTAGGCTGGTCGAGATAACTGATCTGAAATATCGGTCCTGCCGCCAAAGATGCCAGAGAGCGATCTTCTGGATAAGAAAGCAATAAAGGGAACAGAACTGACTGCCCAATAATAGATCTCCTGCTATGGTCTTCCGGCCCTAAGCCCCATATGTTTTGAAAGGTCATCGGTCGTTCTTCATCAGTATCAGTGTTTCCCACGTACAGCATAATATGTCCCCGAATATGAATGAGAGTCATAAACGGCCGACCATGCTTAGCCAGAAAATCCAAGCGCTCGCTTGGTGGATATTGGCTTAAATCAACGGTTTTTCCCTGAGTGATTTGTTTTGAGGAATGAGTGGGTAACCAAAACCCGAATGCGGTCATCAGATTCTTTAATTCGCTCGAACAATCGTTGTATCCGTATAAACCTCCCCATCCGTAGGGGCGACCTAGTGAACGCTGAATCAGTAAAGAAAAATTCTTACGGTTTGCAGTGAGCGGTAGAGTGCTTATTTTGTCGGGTGCTACTCTGGCGATGTGTATAACTGCCTGCTGCCGATTGTTAACCACCGGAATCATCAGGTGTTGGGCATCAAGCTGCGGGAGAATGCTGCCTATGTCATCGCTAGCATAAATACGAGATTGATGTGGTTCAGTTAACGCTACGTTGAAGTCGGTTATTACCGCCATCTTTTTTCTTGCGGCACTTCGCCATAGTTGGATAAAAGCATCATCGGCAAAGGCAATAGAATCAGACAGCACCCATCCCTGTAAGTCTGGGCTCATAATGAAACTCCACAGAGTATCGGTACTATGCCCAATGACATAAATGGGTGTTCCAATGTGCAGCCGCGATTCTTGCAGGTTATCGAAAGGGTAACCTTCACCAGCTATAGTATCACTATAAAAGCTGGGATCATTGGTAGGGAGCACTCTAACCATCGTTGGACGTACAGTTATTCCTCTCTGTTCCGCGTGAAAATACAGGCTCTTGAACTGAGTCAGCTGCACATTGGTACGAATGGCATCAATCCACGTTTGTGTATAGGGACGATAATTACTGCCGTAATTAATGCTATCTCCCTTGGCATCTACATTGTCAAAGCGCTCTAGCATTTTCTTTATAGAAGAAGCGATACTATCCGTTCCTTTATCCGGTAGCCTTTGCTGAACATAGTGTTCATCCCAAGGTGAAGAAGAGGTAGGGTTACCGCCGAAATAGTGTTTGAGCAGGTTTTGATGAGCCTGTTGCTGAAGTCTGGCGGGAACTAACGGTTTGATATAATCGGGGGCGTTGGGTGGAAACCAATAGGTTGGGCTTTGGTTGTAGGCCTGAAGGGGAAAAAGCGAGCGCGTACTCGCTATTGCCTGAGTCATGAAACATGCGATAACAAGTAGTAGAATACTCCGGCAATGATGAGCCATGGCATAGTCCCTTTGCGAATATGATGGATGACCAACTCTCACTCTCCCTGTATTGGCCAATAATTGTTACTCACCTATAGTAACGTGATGTGATAATAAATAAATTCACTAAAACTTGCGGTGAATGGCTAAATACGTAAGTTCTCGCATAGATTTTCAACAGTGACTTGCTTACTGCCCGAATTTACGTATAATGCGCGTGCCTGCCTAATCTTGGTTGGTCAGATTGAATTTAATCTGTCGGGAGTAGCTAAGTGATACTTCCGAACAATACTCCCGATTTGGGGGTTATATGTTGAACGATTACACTCTCCCATCAATCGAAATGGGTCTGAGTAGTAATCATTTATGTTTATAAATAATTGGAGCTCTGGTCTCATGCAGAACCAAAGAATCCGTATCCGCCTGAAAGCGTTTGATCATCGTTTGATCGATCAATCAACTGCGGAAATCGTCGAGACTGCCAAGCGCACTGGTGCGCAGGTCACCGGTCCGATCCCGCTGCCGACCCGCAAAGAGCGCTTTACCGTTCTGGTTTCTCCGCACGTCAATAAAGATGCGCGCGATCAGTACGAAATCCGCACTCACAAGCGTCTGGTTGACATCGTTGAGCCAACCGAGAAAACCGTTGATGCTCTGATGCGTCTGGATCTGGCTGCCGGTGTAGACGTGCAGATCAGCCTGGGTTAATCAGGTCATTGAGCGATTGAGAGGTTGAAACAATGATTGGTTTAGTCGGTAAAAAAGTGGGCATGACTCGTATCTTCACTGAAGATGGCGTTTCAATCCCAGTAACCGTTATCGAAATTGAAGCAAACCGCGTAACTCAGGTCAAAGACCTGGAGAACGACGGTTACCGTGCCGTTCAAGTAACTACCGGTGCTAAAAAAGCTAACCGCGTTACCAAACCGGAAGCGGGTCACTTCGCTAAAGCTGGCGTAGAAGCTGGCCGTGGTCTGTGGGAATTCCGCCTTGCAGAAGGTCAAGAATTCACTGCTGGTCAAGAAATTAGCGTTGAAATTTTCGCAGACGTTAAGAAAGTCGATGTTACAGGTACATCTAAAGGTAAAGGTTTTGCCGGTACTGTTAAGCGCTGGAACTTCCGTACCCAAGATGCTACCCATGGTAACTCCTTGTCTCACCGCGTTCCGGGTTCTATCGGTCAGAACCAGACTCCGGGCAAAGTGTTCAAAGGCAAGAAAATGGCTGGCCACCTGGGTGACGAGCGTGTAACCGTTCAAAGCCTGGACGTAGTACGTGTTGACGCTGAGCGCAACCTGCTGCTGGTTAAGGGTGCTGTACCGGGCGCAACCGGTGGCAACCTGATCGTTAAACCAGCTGTGAAGGCGTAAGGGGATAGCAATGGAATTAGTATTGAAAGACGCGCAAGGCGCGCTGACTGTTTCCGAAACTACCTTCGGTCGTGATTTCAACGAAGCGCTGGTACATCAGGTTGTTGTTGCTTATGCAGCAGGTGCCCGTCAAGGTACTCGTGCTCAGAAGACCCGCGCTGAAGTAACTGGTTCCGGTAAAAAACCGTGGCGTCAGAAAGGTACTGGCCGTGCGCGTTCAGGTTCTGTAAAGAGCCCGATCTGGCGTTCAGGTGGTGTGACCTTTGCTGCTAAGCCTCAGGACCACAGTCAGAAAGTAAATAAAAAGATGTACCGCGGCGCGCTGAAAAGCATCCTGTCCGAATTGGTACGTCAAGATCGTCTGATCATTGTCGAGAAGTTCTCTGTAGAAGCGCCTAAAACTAAGCTGCTGGCACAGAAACTGAAAGATATGGCTCTGGAAGATGTGCTGATCGTAACTGGTGAAGTTGACGAGAACTTGTTCTTGGCAGCTCGCAACCTGTACAAGGTTGATGTTCGCGATGTAGCAGGTATCGATCCAGTTAGCCTGATCGCCTTCGACAAAGTGGTTATGACTGCTGATGCTGTGAAGCAAGTTGAGGAGATGCTGGCATGATTCGTGAAGAACGTCTGCTGAAAGTACTGCGCGCGCCGCATGTATCTGAAAAAGCGTCCGCTGCGATGGAAAAAAGTAACACCATCGTTCTCAAAGTTGCCATCGACGCGACCAAAGCAGAAATTAAAGCTGCAGTGCAGAAACTGTTTGAAGTCGAAGTTGAAGACGTTAACACCTTGCTGGTTAAAGGCAAGAGTAAGCGTCACGGTCAGCGTGTTGGTCGTCGTAGCGACTGGAAAAAAGCTTACGTCACCCTGAAAGAAGGCCAGAATCTGGACTTCATCGGCGGCGCAGAGTAAGTCGGAGGAGTAAACAATGGCAATTGTTAAATGTAAACCTACATCTCCGGGTCGTCGCCACGTTGTTAAAGTGGTTAACCCTGAGCTGCACAAGGGTAAACCTTATGCCCCGCTGCTTGAGAAATTAAGCAAAAGCGGTGGTCGTAACAACAATGGCCGTATCACCACCCGTCATATCGGTGGTGGCCACAAGCAGCATTATCGTCTGGTTGACTTCAAACGCAACAAAGATGGTATCCCTGCAGTGGTTGAGCGTCTGGAATACGATCCGAACCGTTCCGCGAACATCGCGCTGGTTCTGTACAAAGACGGCGAACGCCGTTACATCCTGGCGCCAAAAGGCCTGAAAGCTGGTGACCAGATCCAATCTGGCGTTGATGCTGCAATCAAGACAGGTAACACCCTGCCTATGCGCAACATCCCAGTTGGTTCAACGGTTCATAACGTAGAGATGAAACCAGGTAAAGGCGGCCAGATGGCTCGTTCTGCTGGTGCATACGTTCAGATCGTTGCTCGTGACGGTTCCTACGTTACTCTGCGTCTGCGCTCCGGCGAAATGCGCAAGGTTCAAGCTGATTGCCGCGCCACCTTAGGTGAAGTCGGTAACGCTGAACACATGCTGCGTGTGCTGGGTAAAGCAGGTGCAAGTCGTTGGCGTGGTATTCGCCCTACCGTTCGCGGTACTGCGATGAACCCGGTAGATCACCCACACGGTGGTGGTGAAGGTCGTAACTTTGGTAAGCACCCGGTAACCCCGTGGGGCGTTCAAACCAAAGGTAAGAAGACCCGTAGCAACAAGCGTACTGATAAGTTCATCGTACGTCGCCGTAGTAAAAAATAATTAGAGGATAAGCCATGCCACGTTCTCTCAAGAAAGGTCCCTTCATTGACCTGCACTTGCTGAAGAAGGTAGAGAAAGCGGTGGAAAGCGGAGACAAGAAGCCTATTCGGACTTGGTCCCGTCGTTCAACGGTCTTTCCAAATATGATCGGTTTGACCATCGCTGTCCATAATGGTCGTCAGCACGTTCCTGTCTTTGTTTCCGATGAAATGGTCGGTCACAAATTGGGTGAATTCGCGCCGACCCGTACTTATCGCGGCCATGCGGCCGATAAAAAGGCTAAAAAGCGCTAAGGTAGGAGGAAGAGATGGAAACTATCGCTAAACATCGCCACGCTCGTTCTTCTGCTCAGAAGGTTCGCTTGGTAGCGGACCTGATTCGCGGTAAGAAAGTGTCGCAAGCTCTGGAAACTCTGGCCTATACCAACAAGAAAGCTGCTGGTTTGGTTAAGAAGGTACTGGAGTCTGCCATTGCTAACGCAGAACACAACGATGGCGCTGACATCGATGATCTGAAAGTCACGAAGATCTTCGTAGACGAAGGCCCAAGCATGAAGCGCATTATGCCTCGTGCAAAAGGTCGTGCAGATCGCATCCTGAAGCGCACCAGCCACATTACTGTGGTTGTGTCCGATCGCTGAGACTCTGGAGACTAGCAATGGGTCAGAAAGTACATCCTAACGGTATTCGCCTGGGTATTGTCAAACCTTGGAACTCTACTTGGTATGCGAATACCAAAGAATTCGCTGACAACCTGGACAGCGACTTTAAAGTTCGCCAATTCCTGACTAAGGAACTGGTGAAAGCTTCCGTTTCTCGCATCGTTATCGAACGTCCAGCGAAGAGTATCCGTGTGACTATTCACACTGCTCGCCCTGGCATCGTTATCGGCAAGAAAGGTGAAGATGTCGAAAAACTGCGTAAGGTCGTAGCGGATATCGCTGGCGTTCCTGCGCAGATTAACATCGCCGAAGTCCGTAAACCGGAACTGGACGCAAAATTGGTTGCTGACAGCATCACTTCACAGCTGGAACGTCGCGTTATGTTCCGTCGTGCTATGAAGCGTGCTGTACAGAACGCAATGCGTCTTGGCGCTAAAGGTATCAAAGTTGAAGTAAGCGGCCGCCTTGGCGGTGCTGAAATCGCGCGTACCGAATGGTACCGTGAAGGTCGTGTTCCGTTGCATACTCTGCGTGCGGATATCGATTACAACACATCTGAAGCGCACACCACTTATGGTGTAATCGGCGTTAAGGTATGGATCTTCAAAGGTGAGATCTTGGGTGGTATGGCTGCTGTTGAACAACCGGAACCGGCTGCTCAACCTAAAAAGCAGCAGCGTAAAGGCCGCAAGTAAGGAGAATCGCTGATGTTACAACCAAAGCGTACAAAATTCCGTAAGATGCACAAAGGCCGTAACCGTGGCCTGGCGCAGGGTACGGATGTTAGCTTCGGTGAGTTCGGCCTGAAAGCTTGTGGCCGTTGCCGCCTGACGGCTCGTCAAATCGAAGCAGCCCGTCGTGCGATGACACGTGCAATTAAGCGTCAAGGTAAGGTCTGGATCCGTGTATTCCCGGACAAACCGATCACTGAGAAGCCGCTCGAAGTGCGTATGGGTAAAGGTAAGGGTAACGTAGAGTATTGGGTTGCCCTGATCCAGCCAGGAAAAATGTTGTTTGAAATGGCTGGTGTGCCGGAAGAAACTGCTCGCGAAGCATTCAAGCTCGCGGCAGCAAAACTGCCTGTCGGAACCACCTTTGTAACTAAGACGGTGATGTAATGAAAGCACAAGAGCTGCGTGAAAAAAGCGTTGAAGAGCTGAACACTGAGCTGCTCAACCTGCTGCGTGAGCAATTTAATTTGCGCATGCAGGCGGCTAGTGGCCAGCTGCAACAAACTCACCTGTCGAAACAAGTGCGTCGTAATATCGCACGTGTTAAGACTTTACTGACTGAAAAGGCGGGTGCGTAATGACTGACCAAACTCGTACTCTGCAAGGTCGCGTAGTTAGTGACAAAATGGAGAAATCCATGGTTGTTGCTATCGAACGTGTGGTGAAACACCCTATTTACGGGAAATTCATCCGTCGTACGACGAAATTGCATGTACATGACGAGAACAATGAATGTGGAATCGGTGACGTGGTAGAAATCCGCGAATGCCGTCCATTGTCAAAGACTAAGTCTTGGACCCTTGTTCGCGTTGTAGAGAAAGCGATTCTGTAATAGAGTAGCCAACTCGCATAGAATAAACGGCTCAGAAAGTGAGCCGTTTATTTTTTCTACCCATAATTTGGAACCGGTGTTATAATGCCGCGCCCTCATTAGTGGGGCTTTTAAACGACCTATTCTGGGTCCTAAAGTAGTAGTTGACATTAGCGGAGCACTAACATGATCCAAGAACAGACTATGCTGAACGTGGCCGACAACTCCGGTGCACGTCGCGTAATGTGTATCAAGGTTCTAGGTGGCTCGCACCGTCGCTACGCAGGCATCGGCGACATCATCAAGATCACCATTAAGGAAGCAATTCCTCGTGGCAAGGTGAAGAAAGGCGATGTGCTGAAGGCGGTAGTGGTGCGCACCAAGAAGGGTGTACGTCGCCCGGACGGTTCTGTCATTCGCTTCGATGGCAATTCTTGCGTTATTTTAAATAATAACAGCGAGCAGCCAATCGGCACGCGTATTTTTGGGCCGGTAACTCGTGAACTGCGTAATGAGAAGTTCATGAAAATTATCTCTCTGGCACCAGAAGTACTCTAAGGAGCGAACCATGGCAGCGAAAATCCGTCGTGATGACGAAGTTATCGTGCTAACCGGGAAAGACAAAGGTAAGCGCGGTAAAGTAAAGAATGTCCTGTCTGCTGGTAAGGTCATTGTTGAAGGTATCAACCTGGTTAAAAAACATCAGAAGCCGGTTCCGGCCCTGAACCAACCAGGCGGCATTGTTGAAAAAGAAGCTGCTATTCAGGTTTCTAACATTGCGCTGTTCAACGCGACAACCGGTAAGGCTGACCGTGTAGGCTTTAGATTCGAAGACGGCAAAAAAGTACGCTTCTTCAAGTCTAATAGCGAAACTATCAAGTAATTTGGAGTAATACGATGGCGAAACTGCATGATTACTACAAAGACGAGGTGGTCAAACAACTGATGTCTCAGTTTGGCTACAACTCTGTCATGCAAGTCCCTCGGGTCGAGAAGATCACCCTGAACATGGGTGTTGGTGAAGCGATCGCTGACAAGAAACTGCTGGATAACGCAGCAGCTGACTTGACAGCAATCTCCGGTCAAAAACCGTTGATCACCAAAGCCCGCAAATCTGTTGCAGGCTTCAAAATCCGTCAGGGCTATCCGATCGGCTGTAAAGTAACCCTGCGTGGCGAACGCATGTGGGAATTCTTAGAGCGACTGATCTCCATTGCTGTTCCACGTATCCGTGACTTCCGTGGCTTGTCCGCTAAGTCATTCGATGGCCGTGGTAACTACAGCATGGGCGTGCGCGAGCAGATCATCTTCCCGGAAGTCGACTACGATAAAGTCGATCGCGTGCGTGGTTTGGATATTACCATTACCACTACTGCGAAATCCGATGATGAAGGCCGTGCATTGTTGGCTGCTTTTAACTTCCCATTCCGCAAGTAAGGTAGGGTTACTGATGGCTAAGCAATCAATGAAAGCACGCGAAGTAGTTCGCGTGAAACTAGCTAACAAATACCGCGCTAAACGCGAGGAATTAAAAGCTATTATCTCTGGTGTGAACTCATCCGATGAAGAACGTTGGGATGCTGTTCTGAAGCTGCAGTCTCTGCCGCGTGATTCCAGCCCGTCCCGTCAGCGTAACCGCTGCAACCAAACTGGTCGTCCGCATGGTTTCCTGCGGAAGTTCGGGTTGAGCCGTATTAAAGTCCGTGAAACCGCAATGCGCGGTGAAATCCCGGGCCTTAAAAAGGCTAGCTGGTAATTTCACCAATTGAATCACGGGAGTAAATACAGATGAGCATGCAAGATCCGATCGCGGATATGCTGACCCGTATCCGTAACGGTCAAGCCGCGAACAAAGTAGCGGTCACCATGCCTTCTTCCAAACTGAAACTGGCAATTGCCAAAGTTCTGAAAGAAGAAGGTTTTATTGAAGATTTTAAAATCGAAGGCGACACCAAGCCTGAACTGGTTTTAGTACTTAAGTACTTCCAGGGCAAGGCAGTGGTAGAAAGCATTCAACGTATCAGCCGTCCAGGTCTGCGCATCTATAAGAAAAAAGATGAGCTGCCAAAAGTTATGGCCGGTTTGGGTATCGCTGTTATTTCTACCTCTAAAGGTGTTATGACCGATCGTGCAGCTCGCCAAGCTGGTCTTGGTGGCGAGATTATCTGCTACGTAGCTTAATTCGGGAGGAAAGAATGTCTCGTGTTGCAAAAGCACCCGTCGTCATTCCTGCCGGCGTAGAGGTAAAACTCAACGGTCAGGTTATTTCGATAAAGGGTAAAAACGGCGAGCTGACTCGTACCATCCATAGCTCCGTTGTTGTTAAGCAAGAAGAAAATACACTGACTTTCGCTCCATGCGAAGGCGCTGTAGACGGTTGGGCCCAAGCGGGTACCACTCGTGCACTGCTGAACTCAATGGTTATTGGTGTTACCGACGGCTTCACTAAAAAGCTTCAACTGGTAGGCGTAGGTTACCGTGCCGCAGTTAAAGGCAATGTGGTGAATTTGGCCTTAGGCTTCTCTCATCCAGTTGACCATGAATTGCCGGCTGGCATCACTGCTGAGTGCCCGACCCAAACTGAAATCGTGCTGAAAGGCGCTGATAAGCAGGTGATTGGTCAGGT
The DNA here is from genome assembly GCF_001112925.1 of Yersinia nurmii. Taxonomy (GTDB): domain Bacteria; phylum Pseudomonadota; class Gammaproteobacteria; order Enterobacterales; family Enterobacteriaceae; genus Yersinia; species Yersinia nurmii. Next base: position 17,003 of record NZ_CPYD01000003.1, on the reverse strand, counting down.
TGCGGCAGATTTGCGTGCCTACCGTCGTCCTGAGCCTTATAAAGGCAAGGGTGTCCGTTACGCCGACGAAGTCGTGCGTACCAAAGAGGCTAAGAAGAAGTAAGGTAACACTATGGATAAGAAAGCAGCTCGTATCCGTCGTGCGACCCGCGCACGCCGCAAGCTCAAAGAACTGGGTGCGACTCGCCTGGTGGTACATCGTACCCCACGCCATATTTACGCGCAGGTTATTGCACCAAACGGTTCTGAAATTTTGGTAGCAGCTTCTACTTTAGAAAAAGCTATCAATGAGCAATTGAAGTACTCCGGCAACAAAGATGCCGCAGCAGCTGTAGGCAAATCTATTGCTGAGCGCGCATTGGAAAAAGGGATTACTAAAGTATCCTTTGACCGTTCCGGTTTCCAATATCATGGTCGAGTCCAGGCACTGGCAGATGCTGCCCGTGAAGCTGGCCTTCAGTTCTAAGGTAGAGGTGTAAGATGTCACACATCGAAAAACAAGCTGGCGAACTGCAGGAAAAGCTGATCGCGGTAAACCGCGTATCTAAAACCGTAAAAGGTGGCCGTATTTTCAGCTTTACCGCACTGACAGTAGTTGGTGATGGTAACGGTCGCGTTGGTTTTGGCTACGGCAAAGCACGCGAAGTTCCAGCAGCGATCCAAAAAGCGATGGAAAAAGCCCGTCGCGCTATGATTAACGTTGCTCTGGATGGCGGCACTCTGCAGCACCCTGTTAAAGGTGCTCACACGGGTTCTCGCGTATTCATGCAACCAGCTTCCGAAGGTACCGGTATCATCGCCGGTGGTGCAATGCGCGCCGTTCTGGAAGTTGCAGGGGTTCATAACGTATTGGCCAAAGCCTATGGTTCCACTAACCCGATTAACGTGGTTCGTGCAACTATTTCAGCTCTGGAAGATATGAAATCCCCAGAAATGGTCGCTGCCAAGCGTGGTAAGTCCGTCGAAGAAATTCTAGGGAAATAACCATGGCAAAGACTATTAAAGTAACTCAAACAAAAAGCAGCATCGGTCGTTTGCCAAAGCATAAGGCAACTCTACTCGGTTTAGGTCTGCGTCGTATTGGTCATACTGTAGAGCGTGAGGATACTCCTGCTGTGCGTGGTATGGTCAACTTGGTTTCCTACATGGTTAAAGTTGAGGAGTAACAGATGCGTTTAAATACTCTGTCTCCGGCTGATGGTGCCAAGCATGCGCCTAAGCGTGTAGGTCGTGGTATCGGTTCTGGCCTGGGTAAAACCGCCGGTCGTGGTCACAAAGGTCAGAACTCACGTTCTGGCGGTGGCGTACGTCGTGGGTTTGAAGGTGGTCAGATGCCGTTATATCGTCGTCTGCCGAAATTCGGCTTCACCTCTCGCAAAGCAATGATCACGGCAGAAGTTCGTCTGTCTGAACTGGCTTTAGTGGAAGGCGACGTAATCGACCTGAACACGCTGAAAGCCGCTAACGTTGTTGGTACCCAGATTGAATTCGCGAAAGTTATGCTTTCAGGCGAAGTCACTCGTCCGGTAACTCTGCGTGGTCTGCGTGTCACCAAAGGCGCTCGTGCTGCTATCGAAGCTGCTGGCGGTAAAATTGAGGAATAAGTAGCAGATGGCTAAGCAACCAGGATTAGATTTTCAAAGTGCTAAAGGCGGATTAGGCGAACTGAAGCGCAGACTTTTGTTTGTTATCGGTGCGCTTATTGTTTTCCGTATCGGCTCTTTTATTCCGATTCCTGGTATCGATGCCACTGTGCTTGCCAAATTGCTCGAGCAGCAGAGAGGCACCATCATTGAAATGTTCAACATGTTCTCTGGTGGTGCTCTCAGTCGTGCTTCGATCTTTGCCCTGGGTATTATGCCGTATATTTCGGCGTCAATTATTATCCAGCTGCTGACGGTGGTTCATCCAGCGTTAGCTGAAATAAAGAAAGAAGGGGAGGCTGGCCGTCGTAAGATTAGTCAGTACACCCGTTATGGCACGTTGGTATTGGCTATATTCCAGTCGATCGGTATTGCTACCGGTCTACCGAATATGCCTGGGATGCAAGGTTTGGTATTAAATCCAGGCTTTGCCTTCTATTTTACCGCTGTTGTGAGCCTAGTTACCGGGACTATGTTCCTGATGTGGCTGGGTGAACAGATTACTGAACGCGGTATCGGTAACGGTATCTCAATCATAATCTTTGCTGGTATTGTCGCGGGTCTCCCGCCGGCAGTTGGTCATACCATCGAGCAAGCTCGGCAAGGCGACCTGCACTTCCTCCTGTTGCTGTTGGTTGCAGTATTAGTGTTTGCAGTAACCTTCTTCGTTGTTTTCATCGAACGTGGTCAACGTCGTATCGTCGTTAACTATGCGAAACGTCAACAAGGTCGTCGTGTTTATGCAGCACAGAGCACACACTTACCGTTGAAAGTGAATATGGCTGGGGTTATTCCCGCAATCTTCGCTTCCAGCATAATTCTGTTCCCTGCCACGATTGCATCATGGTTTGGGGGCGGGACAGGTTGGAACTGGCTGACGACTATTTCGATGTATTTGCAGCCGGGACAGCCGCTTTATGTGTTACTCTATGCGTCTGCAATCATCTTCTTCTGTTTCTTCTACACGGCGTTGGTGTTTAACCCGCGTGAAACAGCAGATAACCTGAAGAAGTCCGGTGCATTCGTGCCAGGAATTCGTCCGGGAGAGCAAACGGCGAAGTACATCGATAAAGTAATGACGCGTCTGACCTTAATTGGTGCGATGTATATTACTTTCATCTGCCTGATCCCGGAGTTCATGCGTGACGCGATGAAAGTACCATTTTACTTTGGTGGTACCTCACTACTAATCGTAGTTGTGGTCATCATGGACTTTATGGCTCAAGTGCAAACTCTAATGATGTCGAGTCAGTACGAGTCTGCATTGAAGAAAGCAAATCTGAAAGGCTATAATCGCTAATCAGATATGTTTGAGAAGTTACGGAGAGTAAAAATGAAAGTTCGTGCTTCCGTCAAGAAATTATGTCGTAACTGCAAAATTGTTAAGCGTAACGGTGTCGTTCGCGTAATCTGCAGTGCCGAACCAAAGCATAAACAGCGTCAAGGCTGATTTATCTTGCATATTTTTCTTGCAAAGTTGGGTTGAGCTGGCTAGATTAGCCAGCCAATCTTTTGTATGTGACAGCAATGCTATTTGAGTATCCTGAAAACGGGCTTTTCAGAATGGTATTGCCGTATAAAATAGTAGGAGTGCATAGTGGCCCGTATAGCAGGCATTAACATTCCTGATCAGAAACATACTGTTATCGCTTTAACCGCGATCTACGGTATCGGTAAGACCCGTTCACAGGCTATCTGTGTCGCTGCGGGTATTGCTGAAAATGTTAAGATCAGTGAGCTGTCTGAAGAGCAAATCGAGAAGCTGCGTGACGAAGTTGCCAAGTACGTTGTAGAAGGTGATCTGCGTCGTGAGGTGACCCTGAGCATCAAGCGTCTGATGGACCTTGGGACTTATCGTGGTTTGCGTCATCGTCGTGGTCTACCAGTTCGCGGTCAGCGTACTAAGACCAACGCACGTACCCGTAAGGGTCCGCGTAAACCGATCAAGAAATAATCGGGGTGATTGAATAATGGCAAAGGCACCTATTCGTGCACGCAAGCGTGTAAGAAAGACAGTCTCTGACGGTGTGGCTCATATCCATGCTTCTTTCAACAACACCATCGTTACCATTACTGATCGTCAGGGTAACGCTTTGGGTTGGGCAACAGCCGGTGGTTCCGGTTTCCGTGGTTCTCGTAAATCTACTCCGTTTGCAGCGCAAGTTGCAGCAGAGCGCTGCGCAGAAGCAGTGAAAGAATACGGTATTAAGAACCTGGAAGTTATGGTTAAAGGACCTGGTCCTGGTCGTGAGTCAACTATTCGCGCGTTAAACGCGGCTGGTTTCCGCATCACTAATATTACTGATGTGACTCCGATTCCTCATAACGGTTGTCGTCCGCCGAAAAAGCGCCGCGTATAACGTTGCTTTTAGGTTTGTTGGAGAGAGAAAATGGCAAGATATTTGGGTCCTAAGCTCAAGCTGAGCCGTCGTGAGGGCACAGACCTGTTCCTTAAGTCTGGCGTTCGCGCGATTGACACCAAGTGTAAGATTGAACAACCACCTGGTCAGCATGGTGCGCGTAAACCGCGTCTGTCTGATTACGGTGTGCAGTTACGTGAAAAACAAAAAGTTCGCCGTATCTATGGTGTTCTGGAGCGTCAATTCCGTAACTACTATAAAGAAGCAGCACGTCTGAAAGGCAACACAGGTGCAAACCTGTTGCAATTGCTGGAAGGCCGTCTGGACAACGTAGTTTACCGTATGGGCTTTGGCGCAACTCGTGCTGAATCACGTCAGCTGGTTAGTCATAAAGCTATCATGGTAAATGGTCGCGTTGTTAACATCGCTTCTTATCAGGTATCTCCGAATGACGTAGTCAGCATCCGTGAGAAAGCTAAAAAGCAGTCTCGTGTGAAGGCAGCTTTGGAGCTGGCTGAGCAGCGTGAAAAGCCGACTTGGCTGGAAGTTGATGCTGTTAAGATGGAAGGTGTGTTCAAACGTATTCCTGAACGTACTGATCTGTCTGCGGACATTAACGAACACCTGATCGTCGAGCTTTACTCCAAGTAAAGCTTAGTACCAAAGAGAGGACACAATGCAGGGTTCTGTGACAGAGTTTCTAAAACCGCGCCTGGTAGATATCGAGCAAGTCAGTTCGACGCACGCCAAGGTGACCCTTGAGCCGTTAGAGCGTGGCTTTGGCCATACTCTCGGCAACGCACTGCGCCGTATTCTGCTTTCATCTATGCCGGGTTGCGCGGTGACCGAGGTTGAGATTGATGGTGTACTGCATGAGTACAGCACCAAAGAAGGCGTACAGGAAGATATCCTGGAGATCCTGCTCAACCTGAAAGGGCTGGCGGTGAGAGTTCAAGGAAAAGATGAAGTTATTCTTACCCTGAATAAGTCTGGCATTGGCCCTGTGACTGCAGCCGATATCACCCATGATGGTGATGTCGAAATCGTCAAGCCGCAACACGTGATCTGCCACCTGACCGATGAAAACGCATCTATTAGCATGCGTATCAAAGTTCAGCGCGGTCGTGGTTATGTGCCGGCTTCTGCCCGAATTCATTCGGAAGAAGATGAGCGCCCAATTGGTCGTCTGTTAGTAGACGCATGCTATAGCCCTGTAGAGCGTATTGCCTACAATGTTGAAGCAGCGCGTGTAGAACAGCGTACCGACTTGGACAAGCTGGTCATCGAGATGGAAACCAATGGTACGATCGATCCTGAAGAGGCGATCCGCCGTGCGGCCACTATCTTGGCTGAACAACTTGAAGCTTTCGTTGACCTACGTGATGTACGTCAGCCGGAAGTTAAAGAAGAGAAGCCAGAGTTCGATCCGATCTTGCTGCGCCCTGTTGACGATCTGGAATTGACTGTCCGCTCTGCTAACTGCCTCAAGGCAGAAGCTATACACTACATCGGTGATCTGGTACAGCGTACCGAGGTTGAGTTGCTGAAAACGCCGAACCTGGGTAAAAAATCTCTTACTGAGATTAAAGACGTGCTTGCGTCACGTGGTCTGTCTCTGGGCATGCGCCTGGAAAACTGGCCGCCAGCAAGTATTGCTGACGAGTAACCGGATCACAGGTTAAGGTTTTACTGAGAAGGATAAGGTCATGCGCCATCGTAAGAGTGGTCGTCAACTGAACCGTAACAGCAGCCATCGCCAGGCTATGTTCCGTAACATGGCCGGCTCTTTGGTTCGTCATGAGATCATCAAGACGACCCTGCCGAAAGCGAAAGAGCTGCGTCGCGTTGTTGAACCGCTGATTACTCTTGCCAAGACCGACAGCGTTGCTAATCGTCGTCTGGCATTCCGCCGTACTCGTGATAACGAGATCGTGGCAAAACTGTTTAACGAGCTAGGCCCGCGTTTCGCGAGCCGCGCCGGTGGTTACACTCGCATTCTGAAGTGTGGCTTCCGTGCAGGCGACAACGCTCCGATGGCTTACATCGAGCTGGTTGATCGTGCTGCGTCTGAAGCAGAAGTAGTAGCTGCAGAGTAATCTGTGAACGCGTAAAAAAACCGGGCTTGCCCGGTTTTTTTACGTCTATTGAAAGCCCAGTCTAAAGTCAGGCCCTCTTCGCTGTTCTTCCTGATTATTTCTCTCGCTTATTATCTGCATCCTAATACGTTATGCTATGTATATCGGCTAAAGCGGGGGGGTACTACGTGTATGTCATTAATTGATGAATGGTCTGAAAGGTGCATACTGGATACGCAGAAAAAAGGTGAACTTGAAAATTTGCCCGGCTTTGGTGTGCTCCTGATACTCATATTCCTACTGAGCTTAGGGCCAGTTTTCGAATTCTGAAAAATGCTGGTTATATTCCCGTCGAGTTACAAGATCGGCAAGAAGCACTGACTATTGTTCATCTACTCGCGAAATGAGATCGCAATGAGGCCGAGTATCGGAAATTAGCGACGCGACTGGCTTTACTCGAATTGAAGTTAAAACAAGTGGGCTTGAATACCGATTTTTTGCGCGGTGATTATCAGCTGTCATTATCCGAAAAGCTGTCTGGAGAATCAGAATGTTAAAAATAGGGCAGTTGGCCAAGCTAGCCGATGTCACACCTGATACGGTGCGATATTATGAAAAACAGGGAATGATGGAACACGGTACTCGTACTGAAGGCGGCTATCGCTTATATGACGAGCAGGATTTGCAACGTTTACGCTTTATCCGATATGCCAAACAGTTAGGTTTTACGCTGGAAACGATCGCGGAACTATTATCGATCCGAGTCGATCCTGAGCATCATACCTGTCAGGAATCCAAATCGATCGTCGATTCCAGACTCAGTGAAGTTGAGGGGAAAATTAAAGAATTGCAAAAAATGCGAGAATCTCTCAAACGTTTAAGCGATGCCTGTTGCGGTAGCCACCATACCAGCACGTATTGTTCGATCTTAGAAGCGCTGGAGCAAGGCGCTACGGACGAAACCACGCGAAGCTAAATTTGTTTGTCAGGTTATTTCATTACTGAGCGAACAGCAGTATCATTCGAACGTTTTCAAACAATGTTTATCACAATGAGGATCTACCATGACTGCTTATCGTCATACAAAAGGCAAAATTAAAGATAATGCTCTGGAAGCTTTGCTACATGACCCACTGTTCAGGCAGAGAATAGAGAAAAATAGTAAAGGGAAAGGCAGTTATCAGCGTAAAACAAAACACGCGAAAGGCGGTAACTGGGAGGCCAGTGGCAAACAATCAGCAGATTTTTTACCACTGGCCTTCTGGTTTTAAGGAATAAAAAAGCCATCTAACGATGGCTTTTGGCGTACTGGAGTTGTGATTATTTAGCTTGTTGTTCTTTTAATAAATCACGAATCTCGGCTAATAACTTTTCTTCCGTAGTTGGGGCCGGAGGGGCCGCTGGTTCTTCTGCTTTTTCGCGACGCATTTTATTCATCAGCTTAATTGCAGAGAAGATTGCTAGTGCAACAATAACGAAATCAAAAATGCTTTGAATAAATGAACCATAATTCATGACAACTGCAGGAATCGCACCTTGGGCTTCACGTAGTACGAAATGGAATTGTTTGAAGTCCACGCCGCCTAATAACAGTCCTAGAGGTGGCATGATAATATCTGCTACCAGCGAGGAAACAATCTTCCCAAAAGCGGCACCGATAATAACACCGACCGCCAAATCAACCACATTTCCACGCATGGCGAATTCACGAAATTCTTTCATAAAGCTCATAGCAACACCCCTTCAAAATTAAACGAAACAATCTTAACTAACAGAAGTCCCTGTACCTCAAGAATTATAGGAAATTTTTCATCCTTTCCCATGGGAATAGTTTTAATTAATTCACTCGTCCCTGAAATTAAGATTATAGCCTTATAAGAAGAATGGACTTGGCTGGAACAAGCGTTCAACGTCAGGAACGAATTTTTTATCGGTAATAAACATCACAACGTGGTCACCTTGTTGAATAACCGAGCTGCTATTAGCAATAAGAACTTCATCTCCACGCACAATAGCGCCAATCGTTGTACCCGGCGGTAATTTAATATCTTCAACCACTCGTCCTACTACTTTAGATGTACTTTCATCACCATGAGCGACGGCTTCAATAGCTTCAGCTACGCCACGTCGCAGCGAAGATACGCTAACAATATCTGCTTTACGCACATGGCCGAGCAGTGCGGAAATCGTGGCTTGCTGTGGTGAAATGGCAATGTCAATCACACTGCCTTGCACTAAATCTACATAAGCACTGCGTTGAATGAGTACCATGGCTTTTTTTGCCCCCATGCGTTTGGCTAGCATGGCAGACATAATATTAGCTTCGTCATCATTGGTGATGGCAATAAATACATCGACTTGCTCAATGTGTTCTTCGGCTAATAATTCCTGATCTGAGGCATCACCATAAAATACGATAGTGTCGTGTAACATCTCCGCTAATTCAGCGGCTCGCTGCGGGTCACGTTCAATTAATTTTACGCTGTAGTCTTTTTCTAATCGCAGTGCCAATCCGGCGCCGACGTTACCACCGCCAACAATCATAATTCGCTTATAGGGTTTTTCCAGTCGCTGTAATTCACTCATTACTGCGCGAATGTGCTGGGAGGCGGCGACAAAAAAGACTTCATCCCCAGCTTCGATAATAGTTGAACCCTGTGGACGAATAGGTCGGTCTTGACGAAATATAGCTGCGACTCGTGTATCAATATGCGGCATATGTTCGCGTAGTGAAGATAAGGCATTACCCACCAGAGGGCCGCCGTAATAAGCTTTTACTGCGGCAATACTGACTTTACCTTCGGCAAAGTTAACTACCTGAAGTGCGCCAGGATATTCAATCAGCTTATAGATATATTCGATTACTAGCTGTTCCGGCGATATAAGATGATCAATTGGGACGGCTTCCGGTAGGAAAAGCTTCTCAGATTCACGGATATATTCAGGAGAGCGAATACGAGCGATACGGTTAGGCGTATTAAATAATGAGTAGGCGATCTGACAGGCGATCATGTTGGTTTCATCAGAGTTAGTGACTGCAACCAACATATCTGCATCTTCTGCGCCGGCTTCTCTCAGCACTCGTGGGTGCGAACCGTGACCTTGAACTACGCGCAGATCGAACTTGTCTTGTAATTGACGAAGCCGATTGGTATCGGTATCCACAACGGTAATATCGTTGTTTTCACCGACCAAATTTTCTGCCAGCGTCCCGCCAACCTGTCCCGCACCGAGAATAATTATTTTCATCGCGTTCTCTGTTTACCCTGAAAGTAGGCTCGAAGGCCTAACAATAACCGCTACTCTGAGGTTTGATTAGCCTTTAATTAGCTTAGCGTAAAAGAAGCCATCACCGTCTTCCGGGTGAGGAAGGTTTTGTTTGCCGGGATGAGCCTCTGAGCCTGTATCGACTAAACGTGCTTCCGGATGGCGCTGCAAGAATGCGGCAATCTGCTGTTGGTTTTCTTCCGGCAAGATTGAGCAGGTTGCGTAAACCATCACGCCATTTTTCTTCAGCTTCGGCCAAATAGCCTCAAGAATTTCTGACTGCAATTGGGCAAGATCGGCAATGTCGCTGTCACGGCGCAGCCATTTGATATCTGGATGACGACGAATGACGCCAGTGGCAGAGCAAGGCGCATCCAAAAGGATACGATCAAATAGCTTATCTTCGCACCAGTCATCAGGTGTACGACCATCACCGACTTTAACCACCGCATTCAGTTGCAGGCGCTGCAGGTTTTCTTTTACGCGGCTAAGACGTTGTTCATCAATATCTACTGCCAATACGTGCGCTTTGGGAGCGGCTTCCAGAATATGGGTGGTTTTACCGCCGGGCGCAGCGCATAAATCGAGGATCTGTTCGCCGTTCTGCGGATCGAGCAGATCAACGCAACCTTGAGCCGAGGCGTCTTGCACCGTCACCCAACCTTGCGCAAAACCAGGCAGATCGTTTACCGCACATGGCGTGATCAAACGAACGGCATCGGCGTATTCAGCGTGAGGTTCCGCTTCAATATCCGCTTGTTTCATCAATTCCAGATAATCAGCTCGGCTATGGTGCAAGCGGCTAACGCGCAGCCACATCGGCGGTTTTTGATTGTTGGCATCGATGATTTGCTGCCATTGTTCCGGGTAGGCTTTTTTAATTCGAGCCAGTAACCAGCTTGGATGCAAATAGCGGCTATCATTATTGGCCGCGCGTTCCAACAATTCTACCTGTTGGCGTTGGAATTGGCGTAATACGCCATTAATCAAACCCTTAAGCTGTGGTCGCTTTAGGGCTACGGCGCCTTCTACCGTTTCAGCCAATGCCGCATGAGGTGGAATCCGGGTATGTAGCAATTGGTAAATACCCACCATGATCAGGTAATGGAAGACCCGCTGTTTACCTGTCATCGGGCGTGCCATTAGTTGCTGAATACACCATTCCAGCTGCGGCAGCACGCGTAAAGTACCAAAACACAACTCCTGCAACAGCGCGCGGTCTTTATCGGAGATATTTTTTTGTAGGCCAGGAAGGACAGTGCTGAGGGATTGCCCTTGATCCAGTACCTGGCTAATTGCTTTGGCAGCGATGCTGCGGAGGTTATATGTGTTTTTCATAGCCAAAAAAGCTGACAAATGTCAGCAAAATAAAGGGAAAGAATAGCCCGATAGTGAAGTATCGGGCGATGAAGTCGTTGTTAAAACTTGTCGGTTATGCCAACTGATTACCGATGGTAAACCATTCGCGTCGTGAATTGAGCAAATCTGCCGCCGACATCGGTTTCTTCCCTGCTGGCTGCAACTGAGTCATATTCAGTACGCCGTCAGCCGTTGCTACCTGAATACCTTGTTTATCAGCCTGTACTATGGTGCCGGGTAAAGTATGAGATGCTGCGGGTAGAATATGAGCTTGCCAAACTTTCACCGGCTGTTCGTCGATGACAAAGTAGCTAACCGGCCAGGGATTAAAGGCGCGAATGCAGCGTTCTAGCTGAGCAGCAGAAAGTGACCAGTTCAGCCTGGCTTCCTCTTTACTCAGTTTTTCCGCATAAGTGACCAGACTTTCATCCTGTACTTCCGGTTTGGCTTTACCTTCCGCTAACAGCTGTAGCGTGGCCAGCATACCCTGTGGCCCAAGTTTAGCGAGTTTGTCGTATAGGCTCGCGCTGGTATCTTCCGGCTGTATATCACAGGCAATTTTATACAGCATATCGCCGGTATCTAAGCCGACGTCCATTTGCATAATCGTGACACCGGTTTCTTTGTCCCCAGCCCAGAGTGAACGCTGGATTGGCGCAGCCCCACGCCAGCGGGGCAGCAGAGAACCGTGTACGTTGATACAGCCTAAACGTGGCATATCCAACACCGCTTTTGGCAGGATGAGGCCATAAGCCACCACGACCATGATATCGGCGTTAAGATCGGCTACCAGATGCTGATTTTCTTCTGGCCGCAGAGATTTTGGCTGAAAAACAGGAATATTGTGTTGCTCAGCTAAAACCTTTACTGGGCTTGGGGTGAGTTTGTTACCTCGACCAGCAGGGCGATCGGGTTGAGTGAAAACCCCGACAATCAGGTGCTTAGAAGAAAGCAGCGCGTCAAGATGACGCGCTGCAAAATCAGGAGTTCCGGCAAAAATAATCCGCAATGAATCAGACACGTTTGGTTTCCTGCATAAAAAGGATTAGTTGGCGCGCGCGTTGAGCTTAGCCAGTTTTTCCAGCTTTTGGCGGATACGCTGACGCTTCAGAGGCGACAGATAGTCCACGAACAGTTTGCCAACCAAATGATCCATTTCGTGCTGGATACAGATTGCTAACAGGTCGTCTGCTTCCAGTTCAAAAGGTTTTCCATCACGGTCTAAGGCTCTGACTTTGACTTTTTCTGCACGAGGAACCAAGGCGCGTTGCTCAGGAATAGAAAGGCAGCCTTCTTCAATACCGGTTTCACCGCTTTTTTCCAGCAACTCAGGATTGATTAAGACCAGGCGCTGATCGCGGTTTTCAGAAACATCGATAACGATAATCTGCTGATGGACATCTACTTGCGTAGCGGCAAGCCCAATGCCTTCCTCTGCGTACATGGTATCGAACATATCGTCCACGATGCGTTGGATTTCTGCATTGACTTCTTTTACCGGCGCAGCAACTTTGCGCAGCCGGTCGTCTGGGTAATGTAACACCTGTAATACTGACATAAATATCTAGATCTGCGTCCGATTGGTGAATGATATTCAGTCTCTATTCTAGACATTTTTGGCTCCGATTGACAGCATCGGCTACCAATTGAACAAATTGGTGTTGACAGACAAATCCGCCAGGGAGGGGGAATGTTAGCAACGGAGCTATGGTTAAGGATCAACGGAGTTCGCGGGCTTGATACGAGCAAAAGTCACTTACTAGGGATAGGGTTGCTAAAACTCCGTGATATCAGCGCTGAAGTCCTGCGGAAATCGGGGCTTTATGATAAACAAATTCAACAATTCTGGGGCGTAAACCCTAGTTATATTGAGAAGACGTTATCCTGGCTGGAGCAGTATGACCACCACTTACTGGTTTATGGGCAGCCTGGCTATCCAGCACAGTTAATGTCGATCTCATCGCCACCTTTGCTGTTGTTTGTTTCTGGAGATAAAGAGGTATTGATTGCATCGCAGATAGCGATGGTTGGCAGTCGGAGTTACAGCCATTACGGGGAGCGTTGGGGGCGTTATTTTGCTGCGGAACTTGCTCAAAGTGGCCTAGCGATCACTAGCGGGTTGGCGTTAGGAATTGATGGTATTTGCCATCAGGCAGCATTGAGCTGTGGCGGTAAAACTATTGCGGTTTTAGGGAGTGGCCTTGCCAATATTTATCCCAGGCGGCACGGGCGATTGGCACAAGAAATTGAGGTAAATGGGGGAGCGCTGGTTTCTGAATTTTTATCTACGGCATTACCGATTGCAGCTCATTTTCCTCGGAGAAACCGAATTATAAGTGGGTTAAGCGCGGGGGTGATCGTCGTTGAAGCAACGCGTAAAAGTGGCTCTTTGATTACGGCTCGGTATGCTTTGGAACAAGGTCGGGAAGTTTTCTCTTTACCTGGTTCACTCGATAGCTCTGGGAGTGAAGGGACACACTGGCTGATTCAGCAAGGAGCGAACTTGGTTTGCCATCCGCGAGAGGTAATTGAGCAACTGGGAAGTTCGTTACATTGGCTACCTTTGCCTATGGAAGAAATTATTTCTGCGCCAGAACCGCAACTTGAATTGCCATTTCCCGATGTGTTGGCTAACGTAGAATATGAGGTGACACCCATTGATGTCGTCGCCGAACGTGCCGGCCATACTGTGCCAGAAATCGTAGTGAAATTACTCGAGCTGGAGTTAGCAGGGTGGATCGCAGCTGTACCCGGCGGCTATGTCCGAATAAGGAGGGCAGGCCATGTTCGACGTTTTGATGTACCTATTTGAAACATACATGCATAACGACACCGAAATGCTCGCCGATCAGGACAAAATTACTGACGATCTTGCGGACGCGGGTTTCTATCGCGAAGACATCTATAACGCATTGAATTGGCTGGAGGCGTTGGCTGATTTACAGGAAGGTGAAATAGCGCCTTATCAGTACAGTGCCGACCCATTGGCGCTTCGGATCTATACTCCTGAAGAAATCATGAAATTGGACGTCCAATGCCGTGGTTTTATCCTATTCCTAGAACAAATTAATGTGCTAAAACTCGATACCCGTGAAATGGTTATTGATCGTATCATGGCGCTCGATTCAGCCGAGTTTGATCTGGAAGATCTTAAATGGGTGGTGCTGATGGTGCTGTTCAACGTGCCTGAATATGAAAATGCCTATCAGCAGATGGAAGACTTGCTCTTTGAAGTCAATGAGGGTTATCTGCACTAAGTGGTAATATTGGCGCAGATTAATCGATTAGAGAAAGCGTTATGACAAAAACTGCAACTGCGAAGGATAATGGGTCCTGCCCTGAGTGTGGGTCAGCATTAGTGATCCGCAGCGGTGGTCATGGCCCGTTCCTTGGTTGTTCCCATTACCCCGAATGCCAATATATGCGGCCGTTAAAGGCGCAGGCGGACGGACACATAGTTAAAGTGTTGGAAGGGCAGGAATGTCCGAAGTGTCAGGCGGTATTGGTGTTACGACAAGGGCGCTACGGTATGTTTATTGGCTGTAGTAAATATCCTGAATGCGACCATACCGAAGTTATCGATAAACCTGATGAAACATCTATTACTTGCCCACAATGCGGTAAGGGAAAACTGTTGCAGCGAAAATCTCGTTTTGGGAAGGTTTTTCACGCTTGTAATCGCTATCCTGACTGCCAATTTGCGCTTAATCAGCAACCTATAGCCGGAGAATGTGCTCATTGCCACTACCCGCTTCTGATGGAAAAACGCACTGCGCAAGGCGTGAAGCGTTTTTGTGCCAGCAAGTTATGTGGAAAACCAGTGGCAATCGAGTAAGAACCCATGTGTAAAGAAGATATCTCCCTTTTTGAAGGTGTGCTGCAAGCTTTGCAGCAAGAAGACGTTATTGCCTATCCAACTGAGGCTGTATTCGGCCTGGGTTGTGATCCCGATAGTGAAAAAGCGGTAAATGCTTTGCTGGCGTTAAAACAGCGTCCTTGGCAGAAAGGGCTGATTCTGATTGCAGCCAATTATGAGCAACTCTTGCCTTATATTGATGACTCGCAGTTAGATGAAACGCAACGAGCAACACTCTTTGCTAGCTGGCCCGGTCCGGTGACATGGGTTATTCCAGCTAGGGAAACCACGCCGCGTTGGCTGACGGGGCACTTTGACTCTCTGGCCGTTCGGGTTAGCGACCATCCTTTAGTACAACAGTTATGTACCTATTATGGAAAGCCTCTGGTTTCAACCAGCGCGAACCTTAGTGGGCTAGAGCCTTGCCGTACGGAAGAAGAGGTCCGAAAACAACTTGGAACCGAACTGGCAGTATTGTCTGGGCTGGTGGGGGGGCGTTTAAATCCATCTGAAATTCGTGATGCCCTCACCGGTGAACGTTACCGTCAAGGTTAAGGAAAGAAATTGGAACAACCGTTTGCAGTTTTTGGCAATCCGATAGCCCATAGTAAGTCGCCACGTATACATGCCCTTTTTGCCGCCCAAACGGGGATCGAGCATCATTACGGAACGGTGCTGGCTCCTCACGATGATTTCGAAACAACGCTGGCGAGCTTTTTTGCTCAGGGGGCGAAAGGTGCAAATATCACCACGCCATTTAAAGAGCGGGCTTATGCGGCATCGGCGGAGTTAACTGAGCGTGCCGAATTTGCTGGTGCGGTGAATACGTTAAAAGTATTGGAAGATGGTCGTTTACTCGGAGACAACACCGATGGTATCGGTTTGCTCAGCGATCTGGAACGTTTGGATCTGATTAGACCACAGGATCGTATCCTGCTGGTCGGTGCCGGTGGCGCTGCGAGGGGCGTGATCCTGCCTCTGCTTTCTTTTGGTTGTAAGATCGTTATGACTAACCGAACTTTTAGTCGGGCGCAGCAGTTATCCGAAGTGTTTAGGCACCTTGGCGAAATAGAAGCACGAGAAATGGCAGATCTTGAAGGCCAGCGTTTCAATCTTGTTATTAATGCCACAGCTTCAGGTATTCATGGCGACGTTCCCGCACTCCCTGGTTCCCTTATTGCCCCAAACACTCGTTGTTACGATATGTTCTATCAACAGGGAGATACCCCCTTCCTTGCATGGGCCTCCGCGTTGGGAGCAACGCAGTATGCGGATGGTTTAGGAATGTTGGTAGGGCAGGCAGCACATGCGTTTTATCTCTGGCATGGAGTGATGCCGGAGATTACGCCGGTATTAGCGCTTTTGAGCGAAGAACTTAGCCACTGATTGGTATCGGGCAGCGTTTTATTTAGGTATCAGATATATGTCTATATAGAGAGAGTCTATTGTTTCCCTCTATATAGATAGAAGACAAGAAGAAAAGGTGGCATTAGTTTTCTTCAGCGAGGTAATCATCCTTCCAGCGCACATAGTTATTTGCCGAGTAAATCAATCCTTCCAGCTCTGCGGGGGTTAACGGACGAATCTGCTTAGCTGGGCTTCCCATATAAAGATAACCGCTGGCTAATTTTTTACTAGGCGCAACTAAACTACCAGCGCCAATCATCACATCATCTTCTATTACCGCGCCATCCAGCAGAATCGAACCCATCCCGACTAATACGCGATTACCAATCGTGCAGCCGTGAAGCATCGCTTTATGTCCGATGGTCACGTCTTCGCCGATGATAAGAGGGTTACCTGCAGGGTTATATTCGGACTGATGGGTGACATGCAAGACGCTTCCATCCTGAATATTGGTGCGAGCACCAATTTTGACCTGGTTTACATCGCCACGAATAGCAACTAACGGCCACACGCTGACGTCATCACCGAGCAAAACATTGCCGATCACTACGCTCGATCTATCGATCATTACCTTCTGGCCAAGGATCGGAGTGTAATTTAGGTAAGGACGAATAGGGTCAGACATAACAAAAGCCTCGTAATAAGATCATAATTTACCGGCAATACTATCCTTTGCTGGTGGAATTACAACCAGACAGCCTGCTGGTTCGGGCCGAAAATCGCGGAGATCGTGCAAGATCTGCCCGTAAGGAGCGAAAAGTATTCAAACAGTAGAAAAAGGCGAAAAAAGAGTTGTGCAAAAAATTCGACTCCCTATAATGCGCATCCATCGAGACGGCACACAGCGAATCAAGTCACTGAGTGGCCGGCAAAGAGAACAGAGAAATTCAACGAAATAAGTAGTTGACTCTGAGTGAGGAAAGCGTAATATGCGCACCTCGAGTTACCCACCGAAAGGTTGCTAACTCACTGCTCTTTAACAATTTATCAGACAATCTGTGTGGGCACTCGCAAGACGATATCAAAGCCTGTTTCG
>NZ_CPYD01000002.1 GCF_001112925.1 Yersinia nurmii | reverse complement strand
GCGGTCGGAAAATCTCTCCCCCGTTATTGCCTGTCTTTACAGGGCAACAACATTGGCAGCCGAAGGCCCTTTCGCGCCGTTCTCAATTGAGAACTCCACGCGCTGACCTTCATCCAGCGTTTTAAAATCGTTGCTCTGGATAGCAGAGAAATGCACGAATACATCTTTGCCGCCGTCCGTTGGGGTAATAAAACCAAAGCCTTTACCCGCGTCAAACCATTTTACTAAACCCGTCATTGTATTAGACATAGCGATACTTCCTTTATTTATTTTTTAAGCTGCCATAAGGCAAGAGAGGTCTGTCTTTCAGTTATTTCTTATGGGGCACTTAAGAAGGAGTTTCGCGGTGAAGAGGTATCTATCGAGGATAACGCTAATACTGTGAACTGCTTTACTAAAACTGCTTTCATAAGGTCTGTGTTCCAAACCGATGACACTATTAAACCAGAACGCCTCATAAATAGCAAGCTTATACATCATACTAATAGCATATAATTTTACTTGAGGATAAAAATCAGTCATTTACGCTACTTATTTGCATTAAGTAAGCCTATGATTCGGAATTGTTGATAATCTAAAACCATCATTTAACCCTATAACCCAATGACTTATACGCGCCAAAAACCGATTTAAACGCGTTATACTTTGCCATCCTTGTTACCTTCTATAACGCTTCCTTAATTGCGAGCCCTGCAGCCAAACCTTTCCTTTCTGGCTCCATACCCTTTCGCTATGGTTCAGTAGATAAAACTCAGCGATAAAAAATTAAAAAACTTTGATCTAAGGCAAAGAAATCAGGAGCGTGATAAGTAGCCTATAGCCGCAAATTGACAGGATTAACTGGAGGTCAATATGGTTAAAGTCTATGACAGAAATAGAAACCAAATTCGCCCTGGGCATCGCGTTATGGTCGCACAGTCAGGTTTGATTGATGTTGCGAAGGCAATACATGCTGACGGACTCTCTGATATTGAGGCCGAGCGCGCTCAGTGTGTTGAGTTACAACACGCCTGCGAACGTTATGTGCCTTTTGATCTCGTTCGTCTTGGCCAATAACGTCCTTAATAAGATTTCAACCTCTCATCTGACTTTGCTCTCGTAACCACCAATAAGGCCGCATGCAATACAAGTGGCCTTATTGGCTTATTACACCGCTATCACTTATGGCAGATTACAAGCCGGTTCAATAGCCTCAACGACTTTCTTCTGGAACGTCGCTAAGCGGCACAATTTATTCTCACCTTCGTTTTCACAACCTGGAATATCGATGCTGACCATTCCAGCGGGGTTAATCGACAAACCCAACTTCTCCATATTTCTCAGCTGATTTTGCGTTTGGTAGAACATTTTAATCGCCACGAAGCTCTGCCCATGCTGATCTCGCCAACGTTCAAAAACTAATCCACCTCCCGGAGGGGTATTATCCGGCTGCAGCGGTAACGACCAATTTAAACCTAGCATTCCTGCAATATTTGCAATATTGGTATCGTGGCCACCGAGAATAAATACTGCATTGTTATCGGGTATTTGAGTATTGCTTTGCGTATTTTTAATAGCTGGCTGTTTATCCGACTTAGCTTTTCCCTGATCAGGCTGTAGCAGCGCCATATCTATCTGTTGTAATAAAGGTGTTCCTTTATGCTGTGCTATATAGGGAGTTTTGGCCATGAGCTCGAATTGCGTATTATGTAGCAGCATCAGAGTTTGCCAATCCTCACTCGTCTGCAAACGATGCCAGGCCACAATTGGCATACCCTGCGAGTTTTGTAGCAAAAATATTTCAGCCAGAGTTGAAGACAAAGCAACCGGGCCACTCAATGAAGCCTTGGTGCCTTCCTTATTTACATGAACTTCGTTGGGTGATAGATCGGCAAAATTACAATCCGTCCCTTGCTTTTCCATTTTCTGGCAATACGGGGAAGCAGAAAAATTTAGCACCTTTCCCATTAAGGCCAGAGAGTTAGCATAACGTTGGCTTAATGTAGTGATAGGTGTGCCAAGTTTCTTTTCTATTGCTACCTGCGTTTTTTTCGCATTTAAAGCACAGATACCCGCCTCAACGGGATGAAATAAGGGATCGATATGCTTTAAGTTCTTCTGATGAGCTATGTTAAATCCACACTGGGGTGCAATTCCGTCTATTAACGCCTGACCAGTCAATAAAGTACGTTGGTCAATATCTGAATAAACGTAAACCTGCCCCTCCGCCGGGCATCCCTCCTCCGGCAATAATCCGGCATGACGGAAATATTGACCGTAGAAGTGCCCCATTATCTTAACCAATTGCTCACCCCTTGGCGTAAGATACCCAGCTTTAACCGGCCATTCAGGCCATTTATCGGGCGTGACTTCATTCATCAACTCTGTTTGCTTAGTCGGTGATCGCACACCATGGCGGCTCAATATCACCACTTTTTCCAGCTTATATCCCACTTCTTCCGCCACGACTTTGGGGATAGCTATAGCACTGCCGATAAATGTGAATATCATTGCAGATAGGCTTAGCTTCTGCTTTATCGTTATCATTCCCTCGCCCCACTCATAATAAACTTTATCCCGAGAAGTATGGTTGAGGACTGTGATTACAACAACATGATTCACTGATATATTTAAAACGAAATGTATATTATTTTTTATTAATGAATCCGCACCATGTTAGAGGTTGATATGCTTTGTTATTTACAGGCGAATTATTGTAACCTTCTTACCATGAAGGTAATGTAATTGTTGCACCCTCGCTAATATATTAATAGCTTCAATTATTCAATCCATTCTGTCTTTACATCTAATTTAAAAGCTAATGCGAAATAATATTGCCTTTTTTAAGTAGTTAAAACAGGAACACTTTGGGAGTCGCATGTAATCTATGATTTACAAGTTAAACAAAAGTTTACAGATAAGAAAAATAGTCCATACATAGAATATGACAGCAAATTAAGCCAATGCATTGATTATTAACAAATTCAACTCATCAAGATCACATCGACTTATTGCTAATTATCGGTCATCATCCATATGTATAGAATTTCCTTTTTGATATTGACCCGCAAACTTATTTGGGTTCAGAATATTGCTGCTAACAAGGGTTGTTTAGCGTAAATATAAATTGTCCTTGGCAAGGTAGAGATAAAAAGGAAAACAGCATGTTTAATAAATCATTTAAAAAAATCGCACTGACAGGCCTGTTACTCTCTGCTGCTGCAACCACCTTCGCAGCAACGACTCCCGCAGATATGACTTGTAAAGAGTTCCTTGACTTAAATCCTAAATCTTACACCCCGGTTGTATTCTGGGTGTTAAATGACACTACGGAATATAAGCAAGGTGACTATGTAGATTTCCAGGAAACTGACACCCTAGTCACACCGAAAGTCGTCGAAGTTTGTAAAAAGTCTCCAGAGAAAAAAGTAACAGACCTCAAACAAGACATTTTATCATTCGCTAAAAAACACATGTAGTAAAAAAAGCACTCACCTAATAATGGGTGAGTGCTTTTCTTTTTATAATATTATTTTAGTCATTGACTAAAGCAGCCAAACTTTTCACCTTGGATTATTACCAGGCTTTTATTGCATCTCCATGATAAATTTTATCTGCTGCGGTCGCGACTTCATTGGTTTGGTAAGCTTTAACCAGATTTTTGACTTTCTCGCTGCCTTTATTGTCTTCGCGAGCGACAATAATATTGACGTACGGTGAGTCTTTATCTTCTACAAACAGACCATCTTCTTTCGGTGTTAGGCCAATCTGGCTCGAATAATTAGTGTTAATTACGGCAAGATCCACATTTTTATCATCCAGTGAACGCGGGAGCTGCGCGGCCTCAATCTCAACGATTTTCAATTTTTTTGGGTTTTCAATAATATCCAGAGAGGTAGGGAGTAAACCAACGCCATCTTTCAGCTTTATCAGCTCAACTTGCTGTAATAATAGCAGCGCACGACCGAGGTTAGTTGGATCATTCGGTACCGCAACCTGAGCATTATCCTTCAATTCAGCCAGCGATTTTATTTTTTTAGAGTAGCCAGCAATAGGATAAACAAAGGTAGTACCAACAACCGCTAATTTATAGCCCCGCTCCGCAATCTGGCGATCCAGATAAGGACCGTGCTGAAATGAATTAGCATCTATATCGCCAGTGCTTAAAGCCTCATTCGGTAAGACATAATCAGTAAATGTCACCACTTCCACATCGAGGTTATATTTATCTTTAGCCGTTTTTTTGACCACATCCCAGAGAGGCTGATCGATGCCTGCGCTAATACCAACTTTTATATGGTTATCGTTTTTTTTATCCGGACCACATCCGGTCAAAATTAACGCACCGACTAACGAAAGGGCTATTGTCGAATATCTTAATGTCTGCTTCATCCGATGCTATTCCTTAATTAAAATTACTTACGATTCTTATCTACGTTATGCGGTGCTGGGTAAGCTGGTTCAAAATGATGTTACATATAAAAACTTAAACAGCATAGATGAATAATTTATATCTTAATACCTAATTTGCATGCATTTTCTTCAATTTAAGCCACGAACCACCTGGCTAATTTTCGATCTATAACGTACAGATACCTCAATGGATAATAACTCCAATAAGGCCGAGAAATAGGGCTATTTTGTTTGCTGCAGATATGCTTATACTGTCTCATCGATATCGTTGACCGATGAATTTCATGACTATATACATCTCTCAGGTTGAGGGAGATAACCGAAGCGCCATGAGTAATCTATTATTTTTTTTGAGAACAATGTTATGGGTTGGAATTAACTATTTCATACGCTAAGAAAATCAACACCTTCCAGAGTTCTAATTAACATTAGAGAAAATTTATTCAGTATGGATAACTTAACTCACCCAATTAATGCTAACTTATTTCATTGTCGTTAACCTTTCGGGTAGCGCTCTATTTAGGATACAGAGAATGTTTTCAGTTACCAAATTAGCCTATTCAGCATCACCTTAGATATTCTCATTTCAGTTATATTGAATAACGCTATGGCATGATTACGCTCAGATAATTTCATTTGCACTATATTTTATAGTAGCAATCCATAAAGGAGAGAAAAGAGTGAATTCAGAAAACATCAGTGTTTTTATTGGCGCTTCGTTACTTGTTTTCCTCATTGGTGTACCTTTGTTTAACGTAACAGCAATGGCCTGCACCCGAGCAGTTTATATCGGCGGTAATGACCTGGTCGTTACCGGGCGATCTATGGACTGGAAAGAAGACCTGCAATCCAATCTGTGGATTTTCCCCCGGGGTATGGAACGTTCGGGTAACGCCGGCGAAAATTCCCTGCATTGGGTATCTAAATACGGCAGTGTGGTGACATCCGCCTATGAAGTTGCCACTACCGATGGCATGAATGAAAAAGGCCTGGTCGCCAATCTATTATGGCTAGTGGAATCAGAATATCCTCATGCGGAAAAAAATAAACCGGCTTTAACATTAGCGGCATGGGCACAATATGTCCTTGATAATTTTGCTAACGTCAATGAAGCCGTTACTGAACTTTCGAAAGAAAACTTCACCGTTATGACAGCCAATGTTCCGGGACAAGAACGTTTAGGTACGGTTCATCTGGCACTGTCTGATAGTAGCGGCGACAGCGCAATTCTGGAATATCTGGATGGAAAGCTGGTTATTCATCATGGAAAACAGTTCCAAGTTCTGACCAACTCCCCCACCTTCGATAAACAACTGGCTATTAATGAATATTGGGAAGGTATCGGCGGTATGGTCATGATGCCGGGCACTAACCGCGCCGCAGACCGTTTCGTTCGGGCAAATTACTATATCAATGCGATTCCTAAATTTGGTGACGACAAAACTGCTACCTCAAGCGTTATGAGCGTCATCCGTTCGGTATCCGTGCCCTTTGGTATCACAACCCCTGATGAGCCTAATATTTCTTCTACACGCTGGCGGACCGTTTCCGATCACAAAAATAAACTCTATTATTTCGAATCTGCTTTGATGCCGAATACTTTTTGGGTCGATCTGAAACAGATAGATTTTTCTGCCGATGCTGGCGCACGTAAACTCGCTCTGGGTGAAAACCAAACCAAAGTTTATTCTGGCGAAGTTTCCGCGTTATTTACTCCAAGCGCACCTTTCCATTTCCTTGAGGTTGATTAAGAACGCACCTCATCCTGTTTATTAAACAGCAAAGCCTCGCTCAAGCGAGGCCTTTTTATGGATATACAGGCTAACTAATTCACCTTATTCAATACATTTTAAATATTTCATGCATACGTCAGTTGTTTTTATCTTTATAGACCAACGATTGCCATAGGATTACGTAGTTCCAAAGGATATTTGCACTCTTGTTGATTAAAACAATGACCGAAAAACCGAAATATGAACTTAGTTCTTGGGGTGAGGTTTCCGTTTATCACGTAACTCTAGTTTATGTGTATACATAGAAGAGTCGGCGGCAGCTAGTAATGCTTTGATTGTAGTAAATTTATCAAAATCGCAGTTAGCATAACCCACGCTGAAACAAATATTATATCCCCGTAGTTCACGACGATTTCTTTGCTCTAAGGCAATTTTAAAGCGGCTGAGGATGTCCACCATATCTTTGCAGCCAGATGCTGTCAGTAGCGCCACAAACTCATCGCCACCCAAGCGGGCAACGATGTCAGTCTCACTGAAGAACAGTTGCAGTTCGTCCGCGAAAGTCATTAAAGCTTTATCACCTTCGGCGTGACCAAAAGTATCATTGATCGCTTTAAAATTATTAAGATCAAAGAACACGACGCTTGCCGGAATATTATTATGTACGCAATAAGTTAACGCATGTTGCGCCAATATCTCGAAACCGCGTCTATTGGTTAATTGCGTCAGTTCGTCAATAGTAGCCAATTGTACCGCGGCTATTTCTTGCTCAGCCATTTTTGCCAGATCGCATAATAGCTGCTGATCGGTTTCATCCAAAGAGCGCGGTTCTAGATCAATCAGACACAAAGTGCCCAGTTTGCTACCGTTGGGTACCACCAACGGGCAACCCGCATAAAAACGAATGCCCGGCGCATCGATTACCAAAGGATTATCGCAAAAGCGCTGATCGGTCAACGCATCGGGCACCATCAAAATCCCCTCTTCCAAAATCGCATGACCGCAAAACGAGATATCTCGCGATGTTTCCGACGCGGCCAGACCTACGCTGGATTTAAACCACTGACGGTTAACATCAACCAAAGATATCAAGGCAATAGGGACATTGAATAAGCGTTTTGCTAAACGGGTAATTCGATCAAAACGCTCCTCTGGAGAGGTATCGAGAATATTATAAGCGCGCAGTGTCGCAATACGAGCGCTCTCATCCGGAGGTTTAGGGGGAGTTTGCATCTTCTTATGCTCCTTTAGTTTATCTATTTAGCTTAGCAAAGATAGACCAAGAAACTTGAAGGTAAAGTAAGTTACCGTGATATAAGCAATTAAATTCCATAGGTTAAAGCGATAAGTTATATCATCATCTGTTAGCAGGCTTTTTTTCTAGCGGTTACAGAATCCTCTAGATTGGTCGTTACGCACTTTCTGAAGAGCCTAGGGTATTCCTTCCTATTTTTCCAGCATCAGATTGTTTGTAGTGGTCAAGCAACAATGGGCCGGCATATCTAGCCAAGTGCATTTTCTATCTGAGCAAACTTTCCGAGTCGAGCGCCTAAGTAAGCCTTCCATTAAATATCAGTAGGTGGGAGGTCTGAGCATATCAATACATTTTATTTTTAAGTGAATATGACGCCTCTATCTGGGTGCCATGACCGGCTATGGCAACGGCAGTAGACCACCACCAATAGATCATTAACAGTACTGCGAATATTGGTGGTACATGTTTTTTTCAGCGACCTAATTAGATGCATTATTAGAGGAAGCATTAAAACAAACGTGAAAGGTATAGCAAAATCTCGAATACTCTCAGCATTTACATCGGTGATGGTGTCGCATAAGCTGATTGCAGCGTCATTGTCCGACATAGAGTCTGAATCAAGAAAAGGCAGTAAAAATATGGCGAACCCACAACCAATAGAGTAAAGCGGACGCAGTTTACATACCAAATTGAATGAATCTATTAGTCGCTTCCGCGTCGTTTTTCATTCCTACATCATTTCTTGTAGAGATTCATTTTATTCGCCTCCATACGTTAATTACCTCTTAGTCCATTTTTAAGTCGCCGCGTGGATCCCGCTATAGGTTATATGAAAATTCAAAGTCTAATATAATCTAAGTAGGCCTAGAGGATTTTACTTATAAATGCTCATCATTTTACTACTCAAGCAGCTAGTCATTTATGTTGCAACGCAGGATAAGTGATTACTCGGCGCTCAAGTAAAATAAAATTCCACCAACTTTGGACTTCTATTTACTGAATAAAAAAGTGAAGTCGCCCATAAATATGGCAACCCGAATTATCAACAATAGACTAACTGTGATGCGGGTCTCTGAAAGTTTTCATCGTAAGTGCTTGAATAGTGGCGGAGAGAGAGGGATTTGAACCCTCGGAGGGGTTTCCCCCTCAACGGTTTTCGAGACCGTCCCGTTCAGCCGCTCCGGCATCTCTCCGTGATAATAGTTGCCACCATGCTCTTTTTTACGGCATGTTTACAACATCCTGTCTTGGTATCCAAGAAATCACATTGCGAGCGACCCGATGATGAAGTGGCTGTGGAAAGCAAATCAACCGCAAGCGGAAGTGCTAATGCAATGGCATGAAGCACTGGCTATTCCTTTACTGTCTCCAATGAATGAAGCGGAACAGCAACGGTTAGTCACCGTCGCCAGCCAGATTTTACAGCAAAAACGCATGGTGCCTTTGCAGGGCCTGGAGTTAACCGCACTGATGCAGGCTCGTTTGGCGCTGTTATTTGCTCTGCCTGTGATGGAACTCGGTGCGCGGTGGTTAGATGGTTTTCACGAAGTCCTGATCTACCCTGCCCCCTTTATCGTAGAAGAGGACTGGCAGGATGATCTGGAGCTGGTGCACAGCGGCCAAACGGTACTGTCGGGACAAAGCTGGGAACAGGGGCCGATTGTCTTAAACTGGCAGGATATTCAGGACTCTTTCGATCTCTCCGGCTTTAATCTGGTGATTCACGAAGCGGCTCACAAATTGGATATGCGCAACGGCGGTAATTCCAACGGCGTCCCTCCCATTCCCATGCGTGACGTCGCAGCGTGGGAATTCGATTTACACCGCGCAATGGATGATATTCAGGACGAGATCGATATGGTCGGCGTTGAGGGAGCCAGTATGGATGCCTATGCCGCCAGCGATCCGGCGGAATGTTTCGCCGTGCTTTCAGAATATTTCTTTAGTGCACCGGAGCTTTTAGCCTCACGCTTCCCGGCGGTTTATCGCCATTTCTGTCGGTTTTATTTACAAGATCCCCTCGCCCGTCTGAAAAGATGGGAAAGCCAGCTGACAGAGAGCTAACGGTAATTTTTCATCTGATTTCAATATATTGACGAAGTTTTCAACGCTGTCGTTTGTTTTTTCAACCGAACCCGCACTTTTTGTTCAGATGCTGAG
Source organism: Yersinia nurmii (assembly GCF_001112925.1). Taxonomy (GTDB): domain Bacteria; phylum Pseudomonadota; class Gammaproteobacteria; order Enterobacterales; family Enterobacteriaceae; genus Yersinia; species Yersinia nurmii. The sequence goes on along the minus strand of NZ_CPYD01000002.1, from coordinate 434,709 downwards.
CAAACGCGCATTTCTACTGAATTTAGCGTTGACAGTTCAGGTGCCTCTGGATATTATGCGCCCCGTTCACACGATTCCTCTGTAGTTCAGTCGGTAGAACGGCGGACTGTTAATCCGTATGTCACTGGTTCGAGTCCAGTCAGAGGAGCCATATTAGAGAAGCCCGATTAAGAAAACTTAGTCGGGCTTTTTGCTTTTTCTTGGCTATACCGAAAGCCTGCGCTAAATATTGCGCGCCCCCCACTTTCCTGCCGTCAGCAGAAAAATACCGGTAAATATCTGCCATAACGTAATCGGATATACCGAGGCTCGCTCAATCATTCCTACGGGTAAAAGATTCAACGGGATGAGTAACATACTCAACAACCCTAAACCTCCCAGCCCAAGACTCAACTGACTAAAATAATAAAATCCGGCTCTATCACGCTGCATCCAACCTGCGGCAAGCAAACATAAATTCCCGCTGCCGATAGCCATTACCGCACCTATTTGGTGAAAAGTTATCTGGTGAAGAATGTCACCGCCGCTTCCCCCACCGCTGTGAAACAGCGCGATAATGACACCGCCTGCACCATGTAATAAGCCAAACAGCAAAAAAGCATGACGTAGCCGTCCATTAAATATCGGCCGCAGTAACCAGCAGGCGAGCAAAAACAGTATCCCTTCTACGGCAAAACCAATATTCATCACCCAATGTAACGGAGAACAAATTTGTCGGTTATCTGCCAATAATCCACAAAGTGGAATACCTAAGTCACTGATGTAATTTCGGCGGTAGGAATAAACGGGCATCAGCCAGGCAAACGCGCTTATCTTCTCTGCCAGTAAATATTGGAGCCCGCCAAAAGTGAAACACCACGCGCCAATTTTTTGCCATCGGATTTGTGCCAGCATAGATTTCTTTTTGCAGTAAGATTGACTGTAATCCTAGCGGAGAGCGACCCTAACCGCCGTGTTTCTTTCGAGACGAATAAACTTATTATCCTGCTTTTGCTGGGCATGCTTCCCGCGGAACCTCGATATTGACTGCAAAATCGGCAAATCCGTGTTTGCCAATCCTATAGAATCAATGGCCTTGTCTGAATGGGTTAAAAGAAAAATTATCCTTTTTGTGGAGACATGATTTGGGCCACCGCCGCTTTATCTGCATTACAACGCGCCAGCGATAGATTTAATTCTTCCACATAACTGGGATAGTCCCCCCACTGAGTGACATTAAATAACGGGGGATCATGGGGTAATAACAGCGCTTTCGGTACTGTTGGCTGCACCGGGCAAGCTCTGGCCAAGTGCTCGTTGCTGCAACCGGATAACAGCAGCAGGCACAGGCTCCCGAGCGCAGCGGTCATTAGCCAGTAGCACCCGCATTTTTTGTTCGATCGCATGATATTTTTCCTCTGCCTGACGCCGCGTTATAGCATTAGTGGTTAACGCCTCATCCAGTGTTTTCATCTGCTGGCCATATCCTTGCAACCGTTGCAGATAAAGCTGATTTTGCTGTGTCAGGCTAATATTTTCTGAATTCAGTAATGTCGCGGTCTTTTTCAGTTGAGCAACCCACAGCCCACCAACCAAAACCACAAATAACGTGGCCAGTAGCAGACCACGTTTCAAAACACTGAGCAGGCTCATGGATACTGTGTCCTCGGCAACTCGAAGTGCGGCCCATCCTTAAGCGTCGTCCAGTCACCACCCCAGATCATAGGAATTTGCAGTTGCTTTGCCGCCTGTTTCATCGCCACTGCAACCTGAGCAAACGCTCCCCAATCGTTCCAGGGGATCGTGTTGTTGATCCAAGGCGCCAAATCGACCGCATGGCCGGTAAGATGCCGGCTATTGAGCGTTTGGCTGTTGCCATTAAGCACCATTTGGCGTTGACGAGCGCTATCACGCAACCCTTCGATAACGCGAAAATCCACCTCGGATAATTTGAGTGCCAAGTACACCACTCGGACTAGATCCGGATGTACGCCTTGTAGATTGCGTTGACTGATTTGACTAAAAGTAAAGTTACCCACGATTTTTCTCCGAACTCCCCAAGAATCGCCGCCACAGGTAGCTCAGCGCCGTACTACCCAAGGTGCCAAATAAGCCTGCAATGGCAAAAGTCATGTAATGACTGCTACCATTTTCAAAGCTGAGTAATCCCCCCAAAAGGCCAGTGAAGCTTGAAATAATGATCTGGCTTATTATTCCCATCCAACTCCAACTCCCTCTGTGCCCTTGCATGTCCATCAGATATCTCACAACACCTCCCCAAGCTGAAAAAATGCCAATAATTAACCAGGTAATTGCCTGTGTATCAGTCGGAATCTTCAACGTCATATCCCCTCCCCATCCTTTTCTTCACGGCCTTACGGGCCAGCGAACAATCGCGTTTTTTTGATTTCCATACTGTTTAAACCACTGGGGATCATTTGCATTGCGGCCTTATCCCTTTAATCTGGCCGTCACCAGCCTTTTTCCTGATAATTTTTCATAGCCCCCCCCATTCGTGATAAATAAATTTTGGATGTTGAGAAAGCAGATAAAAGCAGCAAAATATAATTCCCTGCCGCTGCCGTTAACGGGTTCCGTTGGTGTTTTAAATACAAAGAACAAAGAACAAAGAACAAAGAACAAAGAACAAAGAACAAAGAACAAAGAACAAAGAATTGATTTTGTCTAAATGGAGGTTCTCATTGAACCTCTATTGTATTCATCTAGGTAACTTCAAGCCCTTAGACTTCAGCTAACGAACATAATCTAATCGGTATTTATAGTTTTTTGATACTTAGTAATTGAATTTTATTTTCTGTGATTAATTACATAAAAACAACAAATCAACCCAAGTGCCTATAAGCAACTTAATTAGTTACACCCGTGAAAACAAAGACTTTATAATCAGTTTTAATTTCAATATAAGAATTATATTACTCTCTATTGTTGATACCCACCCGTAGTTAACGTCATAACGAAGAAGGTTAAGAATTAATATAAACTTGCGCCCATTGGATTTAGCCATTTATGACGATAATAACTCGATTCACCTACACTTATCTGGTGATAAAATCAGCAATAAAATAATATCCAGATCTTCGATATGACAGAAGAACCCTGTAAACACAGGGAGCCAGCGCTCTATTTTTGCACATTTATTTGTTCATATTATTGAACAATTAGTTCAATCGAATCAACAGGATCAATAAGATAAGCTCAAAATCGCCATGTTTAATTAAATAATAAGCTAATTACACTGGCTAAAGAAATATAAAAAAATACCAGCAAAGTATTACAACAACAACTTATTAAGTTATATTTGGTAAAAATATGAAGCTCATCAATATTAACAAACAATAACCAAAGGTAACCTTACAATATTACTTTTGTTGCGATATATTGCGGGCGTTCTAATTTTAAGGAGGAGTAATTATGATGTATTTTGTAGTGGCCGATGAAAAGATTGTGTATAGCCTGAAAGGTAGTGTAGAGTTAACGAATAAAGAGTATTTATTATTTATCGCGCTCGTTAATCATGCGTCAAACGGTCAGTTAATAGATAGGGATGATTTACTCTCTTTGATTTGGCCTGAAAGAGAGATGACGATAAACAACAATAATATTCATCAACTATTCAGTCGATTAAAAAAGAAAGCCGTTCTGATTAGTGATGATTTCGAATTACAATCTTTGCGAGGAAAATCTTACAAAGTAAACAACAAGAAAAACATGTCTGTTCGTTATATTAATCACAATTCTATCTTTTACAGATCTATCAAAATTATATTTTCGCTATATAGGAAAATTTTCAAACGAAACACTTTTCGAGATAATGTAGATACACCTTAATTACCATGATAGGGTTGATTTTTTTCCGCGATTTTATAAGGTGTTGAGCAGCCAGGGAGATAAAAACGTATGTTAACTTATTATACACAATCTAGGAAACACCTATGGAGAAACTCCAGTTACATCGCTGATTTTTTGATTATTACCCATAACAATAAAAAGCCAAATCTAGAATGAGATTTGATAAAAGCATTAATTAACAACACCAGACTAACCAATCACAGTGACAAGATGAACACCATTGGTGTCCTTTTAAAATTCTTATCCAGTGTAAAGAGCGTTTAAAACAGAGAGTTCGGAATGAGGCCAGACATTAATTCATCTTCTGCCATACCCACGCAGATGCACGAAAGTTTTAGCAATAGAAACTCGGAGTCCAGTTTATATCTTCCCGTGGAGCTTAACGGTTTAGCTTTGGCATTAAGAAGCCGAGACCACAAGGTTTCGGCTTAATGGAACCCATGAGGAAAAACACGGGCTCAGGGAGAGGAAATCATCGCGGTTAGTAGGCTACAAAAGTACGCACATCAGTTTCCATCAATTTAAAACAGCCTTGAAAACGACGCCCGGCCTTAAATTCCGGACTCAGTTCTCGCAGTAACTCCAGTTCAAAGCGGCCTGAATCCAGTGAATATCCCACCAAACGCACATCCAGAAAATCAAAATAGCAGCGTAACTGCGGATAAATCGCTTTAAACAGACTTTCTTTGGCAGAGAACGCCAACGTCAGCATTTTATTAAAGGCCAGCGGTCCACGTTGCAATTGATGGTGCTCTGCATCATTGATAATGCCCGGCCAGATTTCGTCAATCCGATCCAAGCTAATCCAGCTTTCTACATCTAACCCTATTCCACTGCCGCTGGCAGAAAGGCGTAACGGAATGATTTGTGCCGCACACAATACCCGATTGTCATTATGGCTCAGGGTGCCTTGGATGCCGTCTGGCCAGCAGGGAGCGCGGTCGGGGCCGTTTTCCAAATGGTAGTCCCGCGGGCCAAGCATATTGAGCACCTGCCTGGCAACAAAGCGCCCGGCCAGATACTCCGCTCGCCGCTTGATAACTGCCTTTTGCAGGCTGGGAGGAAAGGCAATGCCGTATACAGCAAACAGGTTGTCCTGATAGGCATTAACATCAAAATCACATTTCCCCAGTAATCCCTCATAAGGTGCCTGACCATTTAGGCCGACAGCCGGGATGGAGGAAAAGGCAAAGTTCCGAATAAAAACAGGGTTCACAGGATAATCAGACCAAATCACCAAAAGGGATTTCATAGTAGTAGCTGAGGAGGATGGTCACAATAAACATGCCGTGATTTATGCCGCGTTTTAAAGATTAATTACCCGTTTATCGCTAAGTTTGCGCTTTGACACCGACATAACCACTTTTATAGCATGGTTATAAAACATTGAAGTTCACTTAAATACGCTTAATGAAACACTGAATGCAAATCAGAACGCAAAGCGGGCGCTGGATACTCACCAACGCCCGTTATTTCTGTTTGAGAGTTACATCCACAAACTCATTAATGGCCAGCCTACCAGCAGTAGCATAGAGATATATAACAGCCCCATAATCCCGCCTAATCGCCAGTAATCTTTGGATTTAACGTAGCCGCAGCCGTAAATGATCACGCCGGGGCCGGTCGCATAAGGCGTTAATACGCCCATAATACCGATAGATAACACCAGTAACATCGACAGATGATCCATAGGTATGCCGAACAAACCTTTCCCTACCGCCAGAATAACCGGCAGCATGGTTGCGGTGTGTGCCGATAGGCTAGCAAACAGATAATGTGAGAAATAGAACACCAACACTAACGCGGCCACGGTCATTTTCGGTGAGAAACCGTCCAGATGCGTGCTCATGGTGTCGGCAAACCAATCAATAAAGCCAGAGCGAGTCAGGCCGCTAGCCATAACAACTAACGTCGCCAAATTGACCAGCGTGTTCCAGGCGCTCGAATATTGCGTAATCGCTTTCCACGACACCACATGCAACGCCAGCATCAGGGACACTGCCAGCAGACACACTGCCGTCGTGTTAATAACCTTGGCGCCGAATACCCATAAACACAGACTCAGCAATACCAATCCTATTAACATCATTTCCTTACGTGTCAGCGAACCCATTTCCTGTAAAGCGGTATTGGCCCAAGTAGACACTTCGCTGCTTTTAGTCACGCCCGGTTTGTACAGCACGTAAGATAACCACGGAGCAACGATCAATAGGATCAAACCTACCGGCAAGAAAGCGAGGAACCATTGCATCCAACCAATATGAACCCCGGCGATTTTTCCAACAAATTCAATACCTAAAACGTTAGGTGCCGCACCGGTTACAAACATGGAAGAACTGATACTGGTGCCGATAACCATCATCCACATCAAATAACCACCGATACGGCGTGAGGACGGATCGTTGGGGAATGAATCAAACAGCGGTGGCAGGTTTTTCACTACCGGAAACACCGTACCACCGGTTCGGGCCGTATTCGATGGCGTGAATGGCGCCAGCAGAATATCGATGATGACGATGGCGTAACCCAGCGTTAGCGTGCGTTTCCCCATAAATTTGACCATATACAGAGCAATGCGTCGGCCTAGTCCGGTTGCCTCATAGCCCAGGGCGAAAATAAAGGCACCGAAAACTAACCATACCGTGGTACTGGAGAAACCGGCTAGCCCCCATTTCAGCGCTTCTTTACCGGATTTAAAGCTGCTATCGGCCATTTCAGCCGGTGAAAATAGCACCCAATCGGCGGATAACACGCAGACCGTCACGGCAATAAAGCTTATCGCCGTCGCAGGAATGGGCTCTAAAATCATCCCGACAATCATGGCAACAAAAATAGCGAAATAGCGCCACGCTTGCGGTGGCATTCCTTCTGGTGTGGGAATTAATAACAAGATCCCTAGAACAATAAAGGGAGCAAGTGCTTTCCATATCTTCTCTTGTGACTTCAACATAGAGATACTCCTGTAGCATTGTTATTATTGTGTTTGTAAGGTGGACGATCGGGAATATGAGCCAAAAACCAAGTTAAAATCAGCAGATCGGCACTTCCTCCCGGACTCAAATTTCGGGCGATACATTGGGCATCGAACAGGCGAAGTCGAGCCTTAGCCAATGGCGTTTTAATGCCACCGTTAGCCAGAATCTCCGCTGCCTGATGTTGCAACCAGAGCAATCCCGCCATGCCGCCACGAGACACCACATTGGTGTCACCGTTAACCGCCATCAGATGCAGCAGGGTTTCCAGCAGGGCGCACTCCTGATCTATCCCTTGACTTAATAGACGTTGATACACCGGCAATCCGTGGGTTAATACGGTAGAAAAACCGGATTCTGCCTCTCCTCTGGCCCCTGTCAGACCGTGTCGAGTAAACAAACGTTGACCCGCCGTTTGTTGCAGATTTTTGCGTTGTAATTCCCTTTCCGTCAGGCCGCAGCACAGTTGGGCTGCTTCCTGACAAACGGCATCTGCGCTGATAGCCACGTCTCTGACGGACAAACGACCCAGAGCACAACACAGAAGCCCGAGGGAAAACACGCTACCTTTGTGGGTATTAACGCCACCGGTAGCCTGGAACATGGCATGTTCGCAGGCTAATCCGAGCGGGCGTAGCGCAGACAATGCCGCCTCCCCCTTCAGATGCTCAGTGGCTATTCCTTGCTCGATAAAGCGAGAAAACCAAGGCGCAATAGCATCGGCGCTGCGATAGAAATCATCCAGATTCATATCCTTATGCGCACCTGTGTTAAAGCGATCCACTAACCCCGGCTTCGGCGTTAGATTGACTTCAGCCAATAGCGCGAAATAGGCCAGATCGGCATAGTCCTGTAACGGAAAAGTCAGCGGGAATGGATTATCAACAGGCAATAGCGGCATCGAGCATCCACTCCATTTGAACTAACAATTCTTCCACTGAATGCGTTCGCTCCCGACCACACACGTTGGCCGCGCGGTTGCACAACAGACAACGACGCGGAGCCAGCCCCACATCCCCACGTGACAAAATCCGTCCGTGGCTATCTAATACATCGATATCCCACAGCCGCCCTAACGGGTGCTTCATCTCAAGCAGTAGCGCCGCATCTTTTACCGCTTCAGCGGGCTGATTCAGAGCAAATAACCCTTCACAGCCGGTCGGTAGCGGGAAGGCCTCCTGCGCCAAGGATTCCCATCCTTGTTGTTGCGCCACCTCCGTCACCGCTTGCCATGCCAGCCCAAAAATTCGGCGAGTTAACGGGCTGTCTTTCAACGCTCCAGGGGAAACCACGGTGAGTGAAATCAGCGTAGTGCCATAACGCGTCAGCCATACTCGCTGGCGGGCATAGCGTGCCTCCCGGCTGGTTAATAACTCCGGCAGGCTGATATTCCGATTCGCCGCCAAACCCGGTGAAAAGATATCCATCGCTTATTCCTGAATTTGATGCACAACGTCGATAACGCTGCCGTCGCGATAGCGCACCACCGCCACCACTTTGTCGGTGTAAGCAATGGCTTTCGGTTGACCGGTGAGTAGCAACGCTCGTTGATATAACCAATCGATGGTGACGACCTCCAGCCCAGCCTGTTGCAAACGCTCGGCGAGCTCGGGGCGCGCAGGATTAACGGCAATACCATGATCGGTAACCAAAATATCTACGCTGGAGCCAGGCGTAACACAGGTGGTCACGGCATCAACCAGCGTAGGAATACGCCCGCGGACCAATGGCGCGACGATAATCGCTAGCCGTGCAGCCGCGGCGGTATCGCAGTGTCCGCCAGAGGCTCCGCGCAGCACGCCGTCAGAGCCAGTCAACACGTTGACGTTAAAACCGATATCGATCTCCAACGCACTTAGGATCACCACGTCGAGCCGATCGACAGACGCGCCTTTGGAGCTGAAATTGGCATATTGATTAGCGCTGATTTCAATGTGATTGGGATTTCGCGCCAGTGAGGATGCGGCCATGCGATCGAAACTCTGTACATCGAGCAGCTTTTCGATCAGCCCTTTTTCGTGTAGATCCACCATCGTGGATGTGATGCCGCCAAGAGCGAAACCGGCCTTAATATTGCGGCGGCGCATTTTATCTTCGAGGAAGCGGCTTACCGCCAGCGATGCCCCGCCGGTGCCGGTTTGCACAGAAAAGCCATCGTTAAAATAGCCTGAGCCAGCGATCACCTCCGCCGCGCGGCGAGCAATTAGCAATTCCCGAGGATTTGAGGTCATCCGGGTAGCATCTGCGCCGATCTTATCGGCATCCCCTACCTGTTCGACCTGTACGATCAGATCAACCCGATCCTGGCCTATGCTGGCTGGATTATGCGGATAAGGAACAATAGCTTCAGTCAATAACACCACTTTACCGGCGTAATCGGCATCCACCTTGGCGTAACCCAGCGAACCGCAACAGGCATTGCCGGTGTAACCGTTGGCGTTACCGAACGCGTCGCACGCAGGGACACCGAGGAAAGCCACGTCGATCGCCAGTTCGCCGGATTCGATCAAATTGACCCGCCCACCGTGGGAGTGAATTTGTACCGGTTCTGCTAGCAGCCCGCGTGAAATGGCCTCTGCCAGAGGGCCACGCAATCCCGAGGTATAAATGCGACTAACCACACCTTTGCGGATGTGATCCACCAGCGGAGCATGGCACTCACTCAGAGAACTGGATGCCAGCGTCAGATTTTTGAATCCCATTGCAGCAATCGCATCCATCACCAGATTCAATGTCAGGTCGCCCGCGCGAAAAGCATGGTGGAACGAAATGGTCATGCCATCCTGCAAACCAGAGCGGCGAATCGCCTTTTCCAGTGAGCTACACAGCTTGATATCCCTCGGCTTCTGAGCCTGCAAATTGGCTTTAGACGCTTCCCGATAGGGCGTGACGGTCAGAATTGGGTTTTGACTTAGGGCATCAACCCGTTGTTGGCGTTTCATGATTAGTTCCCTCTTATTCGTCGCGTAAACCGGAAAGCACAGCCCGTTTCAAGACGGCCCTGGCGCGTTCAATCACCGGGCTATCCACCATTTTGCCGTTCAGCGAAACCACACCCCGCCCTTCGGCTTCTGCCGCTTCAGCAGCGTCTACCACCGCTTGCGCATGGCGCACTTCTTTTTGCGTCGGGGCATATAGGTTATGGAGCAATTCGATTTGGCGAGGGTTAATCAGTGATTTGCCGTCAAAACCCAACTGTTTGATTAATGCCGCTTCTTGTAAAAAACCGGCTTCGTTATTAGCATCGGAATACACGGTATCGAAGGCCTGAATTCCTACCGCTCGCGCCGCCTGCAAAATGGAGCAGCGGGCAAACAACAGTTCAACACCTTCTGCGGAACGTTCAGTTCGCAAATTGCGTACGTAATCCTCCGCGCCCAGAGCAATGCCGATCAAACGAGGAGAAGATTGGGCAATCGCCAACGCCTGAGTAATCCCTTGAGCGGATTCAATAGCCGCCAACATGCCGGTACTGCCGAGTTCCCGGCCACATTCCGCTTCAATACGGGCAATTTCACGTTCCATATCAATCACATCTTGCGCATCATCGGTTTTTGGCAAACGGACGATATCGGCACCACCGCGAACGACCGCCTCCAGATCGTCCAGCCCGTAAAGCGAATCCAACGCATTGACTCGAACAATGGTTTCCACCTCCTGATATAAAGGATGCTGTAAGGCATGGAAAACCAAACGGCGTGCCGCATCCTTTTCCCGCAGAATTACCGAATCCTCCAGATCAAACATGATGGCATCTGCCTGATAAATAAAAGCATTACTGACCATCGCTGCATTAGCTCCGGGAACAAACAGCATGCTGCGACGCATTCTTTGCTTCATCTCTGGTTTCATAATTTTTGGCTCCAGGGCAAGTGCGGTAGGTCACAGGCTCTTAGCAGGGCCGTCTCCAAACGGGCACGAAGTACGCAATCCAACGCCCCTTTGTCGTCAATAATTACCTGCACCTGGGTTAATCCAAGTTGATCCAGTAATGCCAATACGCTGGCGCGAATGGCTTCTCCGAATTGTTTCTCCACGCTGCTGTTAATCAGCAAATCTACTTCTGGTAGATCGTGGGGGGCAATTCGCACCATGACATCGCTCGACTCCAAAGTGCCGGCGACCGCTTCTCGGATAATTTTCATTATTCACCTAGTTGAAATACAGATTTGTTGACCGCGCTGGCCGACGCTTTTGCAGGCTGAGCCAGCAGTCTTTGTAAGTAATGGCAGGTCGCGGCAGGCACCAGCTTGCTAATGGTGTCCTTATCCCCCTGCGCCAGTAATTTGCGGACCCACGAGGCAGAAATAGCGGTTGCGCCATATTTCAGGCGCTCGATCTCCACCAGCTCAATGGGCGGATAAGGTAAATCGGGGGTTTCCAGCCAGTAACTCATATCCCGGTTATATTTGGCGGTTACGGTGCAAAATGGCTCAGTGCCGACAAAGCGGTGAGTTATTCCCAAGGCCGGAGCCAAATATTGACGGAAGATTTTCAGATCGATTTCGGTATAACAATCGTCGGCTACCCCCTGATCTTTTATGAAATAGCAGGGAAAAGTGGCGCGGGAAATCATATATTCCGAACCGGCGTGCACGGTTAAATTGGCAATATCTTGTGTACCGTTCAGTACCAGTTGCAGGCGATCCTGATAAGGGAAACGAGAGTTATCTTCTTTGACTAAAAACAGGTGTAACCAATCGCACTGCGCCGCCGCTTGCCGTACCAAATATTGATGCCCTAAAGTAAAAGGGTTGGCATTCATTACGATGGAGCCTATTTTTTTGCCCGGCTGGCGTAAAGTTGAAAGCTGGCGCGCATAACGAGACAGACGGCAAGAACTGTTTTCCATCAGCACCACGATGCCAGGCACGCTGGCAATGGGGTAGAACCCGCACTGTTTAAATAAGGACTGATTCTGAATTTTGGTGTAGATAAATAAGTGGCTGTGGTGCCGTTCATAGGCCAGATTGACCAGCTCAGTTGCCAACGTTAGCGCCAACCCTTCCCCTCTAACTTGTTCGCTAATGGCAACACACTTAATAATATTCCCAGCGATTCCACCGCAGGCTACCAATCTTTCATCTACCGATACGGTAATAAACACCTCAACGGAAGTATCAATATTTAAGTCGTTTTCACGTAAAAAATGCGTTATTTCCACAATCCTTTGATGGTCTGAACGCTTAATTATCCTAAATACCCTGTCCATAATTCTCTCTCTGGAATAACCATTAAATAACAAATAAAACACAATAAACATATGTAATTAACAGATGGAACATAGCTTTTTATTAAAAATATAAATGCAAGTAACGCATTAAAATTCTTATAGATTTTTATTCTTACTTTTTGAGCCCCCTGTTCCGAAATATATGCTAAACATAAAAACTTCTCGGTTAATTGACCTAATTCACAGTTAATTTAGTAAATATAAATTATTTTATGGTTTTAATTAATTTAATTAGAGATAATGTTTTTTTATTTGCATTAGTCATTTAATTTAAATTATGTTAATCGTCATTTTATTTGATTCAGCCATATAAAGGTGAATAACGTGCTTTCTGGTAAAGCCCATTTTTTAAAATGGCGTGGATTAAAAAACATTGCCTTTCCGCTGCGCATCTTTTTAATGCTCTTGGTTTTCTCCGTTATCTTGATCGGGGCCATGGATCGCTTCCTAACCCATAGTTTCGAACAATATCTGATCAATCAGGTCAGTAAAATGGCCATGAATCAGGCCAAAATTGTTGCCTCCATGGACTCCGTGGTTTCTGCGGTCAAGCAACGAGACCAACAACGCTTAGCCCAAATTGTCAGACGCCTAGGCACCAGCTCCGATTTTGACTACATCGTGATTGGCGATGCCAATTCCCGTCGTCTTTACCATCCTAATCCGGACAAAATCGGCCTGCCGATGCAGTGGACTAAAGAAGGCGCACTGGAACGCGGCGAGAGCTACATCATTTATGGCAAAGGGTCGATGGGGAAAGCCATGCGAGCTAAAACACCGATCTTTGATAGCGATGGCAAAGTTATCGGCGTGGTGTCTCTCGGCTATCTGATCAGTAAAATCGATCACTGGCGTCTGAGCTATCTCACTCCCCTCACCAGTTCTTTTGTTATTATGTTGATTACCCTGCTGTTTCTTGCATGGCTATTTTCCAATCATATTCGTCGTCAAATGATGGGAATGGAACCCAAGGAGATCGCGCGGGTACTTCGTCAGCAGGAAGCCCTGTTTGGGGCAGTGTTTGAAGGACTATTGGCGGTAGATCCTGAGGGCAAGATCACGGCAATCAACCAAAACGCTCGTAAAATGTTACGGGTATCAGCCACGCCACAGCAATTGGTTGGCCGTAGCGTTAGCGACGTGGTTTCTCCGGATCATTTCTTCCTCGATCGAGAAGGCGGCAACCGACAGGATGAGTTGTGTACCTTTAATGGGTTAAATATCATCGCAAACCGTGCCGGCATTTGGACTGATGATATTTTTCAAGGTTGGGTGGTTAGCTTCCGCAGTCAGGATGATATTCATACCCTCAGCGCACAGCTCAGCCAGATAAAGCAGTATGTTGAAAATTTACGTACCGTTCGCCATGAACATCTCAACTGGATGTCTACTCTGAGCGGATTATTGCAAATGAAGGAGTTTGATCGCGCACTGGAGATGGTAAAAACCGAATCGTCCTCCCAGCAGGCGCTCATTGATACCCTGCGCGATACCTTTAAAAACCGGCAAATTGCGGCACTGTTGTTTGGAAAATATCATAGGGCCAAAGAGTTGGGGCTGAGCTTAACCTTTATTCCCGGCTGTCAGTTGGGCATACTGCCTGTAACCCTCGGTGAGAACGAACTGGCGGCAATCATCGGCAACCTGCTGGATAACGCTTTTGAAGCCAGTCTGAAGAACCCTGATGGGGATAAAAATATTGAAATGTATTTATCCGATGAAGGTCATGAGTTGATTCTGGAAGTCGCCGATCACGGTTGTGGTATTGACCCTGAGCTGCAAGACAGCCTGTTTGAGCGCGGTGTCAGTTCCAAACACTCAGAGGAACACGGTATCGGCTTATATCTGGTCGCGACTTATGTTCATCAGAGCGGTGGCACCATCACCGTTGAGAAGAACCCGCCGCAGGGTACTTTATTCACGGTCTTTATTCCAAAGACCCATGATCTCAAAAGCTAGGGGATCCCATGGAATGGCTTAACATTTTAGTGGTGGAAGATGAAACGCCACTGGCAGAAATGCACGCGGAGTTTATCAAGCAAAGCAATTATTGCCGCCAAGTATGGTTAGCCGGAAATCTACAGCAGGCGCGTAGCATGGCGGCACGTTTTAAACCGGACTTGATCCTGCTGGATAACTACCTGCCCGACGGCTCCGGGCTGGAATTCCTGCGGGAACTGGCTCTTGAAGGCAGCAATTACGGTGTCATTTTCGTCACCGCATCCAGCGATATGGACACCGTTGCCGAAGCGTTACGCTACGGCGTATTCGATTACCTGATCAAACCCGTCGCTTATGAGCGGCTGGAACACTCTCTGGAACGCTTTTGTCACCGGCATCAGGCTTTACAAGAAGGTGATAAAGTCAGCCAGCGCCAAATTGACGAAATGTACAACACCTACGCCCGGGGTGCGCAAAAAGCGGTATTGCCGCAAGGTATCGATCAGCTCACTTTGGATAAAATTCAGGCTTTATTCACCGATAGCGATGCCGAATATACCGCCGAAAACGTGGCCGTGACCTTAGGACTCAGTCGCACAACCGCCCGGCGTTATCTGGAATTCTGCTCTGCAAACAATGCGCTAAAGGCGGAAATCATTTACGGTAAGGTTGGACGCCCACAGCGAATTTATCGCGCCAAAACGCTGGGTTGATTGCCCTTCCATCCCCTCCGGCACACGCCGAAATCCTGCGGCCGCCAGAGGGGGTGTCTCCCCCCTCCGATCATTCTTCATTTTAAATTGTTAACCTCCCGACATTTTCGCTAACAATTATTGCCCAAACAAGAATTGATAAGCATGATGTTTATAACTCTTCCAAATTATTACGAAGTTATGATAAATGTCGCGCTGATTGACGACCACGTAGTGGTTCGTTCCGGGTTTGCTCAATTATTATCTTTAGAAAAGGATATTCGCATTGTCGGCGAGTACGGTAGCGCCGCTGAAGCCTGGCAAAACCTGCTAACCACCGATGTTGACGTCGCGGTTCTGGATATCTCTATGCCGGATGAAAGCGGGTTGAGCCTGCTCAAGCGCCTGCGCCAACAGCGTCCGCAGTTTCGTGCCATTATTCTGAGCATTTATGACACCACCGCCTTTGTGCAAAGTGCAGTCGATGCCGGAGCCAGCGGTTACCTGACTAAGCGCTGCGGCCCGGAAGAACTGGTGCGGGCAGTGCGCTCCGTTAGCGGCGGCGGGCTGTATCTGTGTGCCGATGCGCTGCGAGCACTGCGCCACATGCCTCAGCAACCTAAGCAGTTGGATGTCTTAACGCCTCGGGAAAAGGAGGTGTTTCAGCTTCTGGTAAACGGCGTTAGCGTAAAGTCCATTGCCGATCAGCTCACTCTCAGCCATAAAACTGTTCACGTTCATCGCGCCAATATATTGGGCAAGCTGAACTGTGAAACGACGGTCGAACTGGTTCACTTTGCACTCCACCATCAACTGCTGACTGCTCACTGACATGCTACGGCTCCGCTCACTGGGGGTTTCGCTATTCTTAGCGATATCCTTCGCCCTCAGTTGGCTGGCTCTCTGGACCATCAGCTTTTACCTGAGCGATGAGAGCCTGCACGCCACTTTACTGCTGCCGCAAGGGTTGCGTTTAGCTCTACTTATCTTGCTACCGCGCCGTTTCTGGCCCGTGTTGCTGCTTACCGAATCTTTGCTATTGCTGTGGTTAAATCAGATCCAACTTCATATTGGTGGCCTGATTTTCACCTCGGTCTGGCTGAGTTTATTACCTGCCTGGCTCAGCCAGCGCTTTTGGCATCATTACACTCTGTACTGGCAACGCTTACTGCTGCTATTAATGGCCGTGACCGCCAATAGCCTGCTGCAGGGTTTGGTCCTCGGCCCTGCGTTACCACTGCCGCTAACCGATAGCCTGCTGGCGAGTTTCACCGGCGGGATTCTGCTGGTTCCCTTTACTTATCTGATTTATGAATATTTGAAACAACAGCACTGGCGAAATTTATTCACCCAGCAAATGCCCGATCCCCCTCTACGCACCTCACTGCTAATCTGGTGCTCGCTAATTTTTGCCATCGGCATCTGCGTACAAATCTCTATAGCGCCCAATATGGAGCGCCTGCTGCTGATTTTTGTTTTTCTGCCTAACGTGTTTATGGCTTACAAATTTGGCTGGCAGGGAGGCGTTCTGGCGGCGGTATTGGGCAGCCTGATGATTACCCTGACTCGTCAGGCCAGCGGTGCATTTCACGATTTGCGCGAATTGGAGCTATTTCTATCGACGCAAGCCTTACTGGGTATGACCTTGGGTATCGCCATTAGCCGCCAGCAACAGCTGGCTCAACGGCTGCACCGCTACCGTAACCAGTTAGAGCAGGAGCTAAAAACCCGACGCGAACTGATGGAACGGCTGGTGCATACCGAAGAGGATGTCAGGAAAGAGATTGCCCGCGAGCTGCACGATGAAATCGGCCAGAATATTACCGCCATTCAGATTCAGGCCATGCTGGTCAATCGCAGTTCACCAACGCCGGCGGCACAAATAGCTGCGGATCAAATCAGCACCCTGTCACAACGTATTCACCAAACTACTCGCCAACTGCTGCGTCAGCTGAGGCCGCCGGTATTGGACGAAATGCCGTTAGATCAGGCTTTACACCATTTAGCGGAAGAATTTGCCTTTCGGCAACAGGGGATCAATTTCCAACTGGATTATCAGTTAGATACGTCTCACGCCGAAGATGCGGTGATTTTTACGTTGTATCGATTGGTGCAGGAATTGCTCAATAACATCAATAAGCACGCGAAGGCTAAAAATATTCAGGTTTATCTACGGCAGGTAAATAACGTGATTACGCTGGACGTGCGCGATGACGGTATGGGCATCCCTGCTCAGCCACAGGGCGGCTTTGGGCTGCGCGGCATCGAGGAGAGAGTTCGAGCGTTGGGCGGCGACTGGAACCTACAGCGCCGCCTAGGAACACGCATAATTGTTAACCTGCCCACAAATTCCGATCAAACTTCGCCATAACTAAGCATTACTCCTAGCTCTCTACAACCTAGTCTCATCCGCTTTCATTTGCCTTTCCCTACACTCGTTTTCATCAACCGGAGAACATCATGCCCACAACGCCGTTAACGTTAGAGCCGTTGTCGCCAGAGCAAATCAATGCCCGTTATCGCTATTGGCGACCACGGTTAATGGCAGCCATGGTGTTGGGCTACGCGGCATTTTATCTGACGAGGAAAAGCGTTAATTACGCTATGCCGGTGATGCAATTGGAGTTGGGGCTGGATAAAGGCGATATCGGTCTGATGGGAACGCTATTTTATCTGGCTTACGGCGGCTCGAAGTTTGTTTCCGGCATCGTCAGCGACCGCACTCAAGCGCGCTGGATTATGGGTATAGGCCTGATGATGACTGGGGTACTCAACATTATCTTTACCCTGTGCCACTCGCTGCCTGCGCTGTTAATAGTGTGGACGCTAAACGGCTTCTTTCAGGGATGGGGCTGGCCGCCCTGCGCCAAATTACTAACCTCTTGGTATTCCCGAAACGAACGGGGAACCTGGTGGGGTTGCTGGAATACCTCCATTAGCATCGGCGGCGCGGCAGTGCCTTTGCTCTCGGGATTTCTCGCCTCGCAGTACGGCTGGCAGGCGGCGCTGTTGGTACCGGGCGTAATAGGTATTTTGCTGGGATTATGGTTGTGCTGGCAATTATGCGACAAACCCCAGCAACAGGGATTACCCAGCGTTGGCCAGTGGCGGCGCGATCCGCTGGATCAATGGCAGGAACAACAAAGTCCGCCGATGCCAATGGGGCGAATTTTCCGCCATGCCATTTTACGCAACCGAACTATTTGGCTGCTGGGTGTTTCCTACGTGCTGGTGTATTTGATTCGGATCGCCCTGAATGATTGGGGAAATATCTGGCTAGCGGAAAGCCACGGAGCCAATTTACTTAGCGCCAACGCCACACTGTCACTGTTTGAACTGGGCGGATTATTTGGAGCGCTGTTTGCCGGTTGGGGCTCAGACTTACTGTTTCGCGGCCAGCGGGCACCGATGATTTTGCTGTTCGCACTCGGGTTATTTTTCACCATGACCGCACTGTGGCTGGCACCGGTACATCACTACGCTCTGCTTTCGGTCAGTTTTTTCAGCATCGGCTTTTTTGTCTTTGGTCCACAAATGTTGATTGGTCTGGCGGCCACCGAATATACCCATAAAGATGCTGCCGGCACCGTGACCGGATTTCTCGGACTTTTCGCCTATCTGGGCGCCGCGCTGGCAGGATGGCCGCTGGCGCAAGTTCTGCAACATTATGGTTGGTCAGGCTTTTTTGCCTTACTGACCTTAGCCTCAGCCTGCGTGGGATTACTGTTAATGCCGCTGCTGATGGCCGGTCTGAGCCGACTCAGCTTTGAGCCGACGGCCAGACAGAAAGAATAATCTGTCAGGGACGGTGGATTGGTAAGCATTTCGCTTGCCGCAAAGTAGTAAGAAAAACAAATAAAACAGTACGTCAAATACACCTTACCCTACAACATCGGTGCCTTGGCTGCGCGTTCCGCAAAGAACGAATGACTATTGGCACTTAAAAGGACCCGTTATGAAAATGACTCAGATCTCCGCCTTGGTCGCCGCAGGACTGGCGCTGACCGCGCTCTCTGGTATGGCAAAAGCCGAAGGCCGTTTGGTGATTTATTGCAGCGCAACCAACGCCATGTGTGAAGAAGAAGCCAAAGCCTTTGGCGCAAAATATGACGTAAAAACCAGCTTTATCCGCAATGGTTCCGGCAGCACGTTAGCTAAAGTCGACGCAGAGAAAAAGAATCCGCAGGCTGACGTCTGGTACGGCGGCACGTTAGATCCCCAATCTCAAGCAGGAGAAATGGATCTACTGTATCCGTACAAATCCGCCAATCTGGAACAGATCATGCCGCAGTTTCGCGATCCGGCTAAACGCAAAGGCAATTATTCCTCCGCGGTTTACATCGGCATTCTCGGTTTAGGCGTCAATACCGACCGACTGAAAGAAAAGGGGTTACCTGAGCCAAAATGCTGGAAAGATCTGACTAATCCAATCTATAAAGGCGAAATACAGATTGCCGACCCGCAAAGCTCTGGCACCGCGTATACCGCGTTGGCAACGTTCTCACAACTGTGGGGAGAACAGGCGGCGTTTGATTACCTAAAACAGCTGAATGCCAACGTCTCTCAGTACACCAAATCCGGTATTGCTCCGGCACGTAACGCGGCTCGCGGCGAAACCACCATCGGCATTGGTTTCCTACATGATTATTCGTTGGAGAAAGAAAAAGGCGCTCCGCTGAAATTAATTTCCCCTTGCGAAGGTTCCGGCTATGAAATCGGCGGCGTCAGTATCCTGAAAGGTGCGCGCAACTTGGATAACGCCAAACTGTTCGTCGACTGGGTGTTATCTAAAGAAGCGCAGGAACTCGCGTGGCAGAAAGGCCAGTCTTACCAGATTCTGACCAACACCACCGCCGCCACCTCCCCGAACTCCCTGAAGCTGGACGACCTGAAACTCATTAATTACGACATGGATACCTACGGGGCTTCCGACATGCGTAAAAAACTGATCTCCAAGTGGGTCAGCGAGGTCAAGATGGGTAAATAACCCACCGACCTTCCGTCATTTTTTGGGTTGTTATTGAAATACCTGAGGGCGTTTTTACCTGCCGCGCTCTCAGGTTGCCAACACCGAGGGAACACCATGTCACACGCTTATGCTCTGCGGCCACCGCAGACACGGGATGCTATTTTCTATTGGCTGGCCGTTGCCGTAGCTGCTTTTGCTTTATTACCCGCATTCAGTCTGGATTACGGTCTGTTGGAATCCAGCCGCAGCGAACTTCTGGCCGCTTACGGTTGGTCTGGTTTGAATATCAGCCAGCTATGGTTTGCTCTGCCACTGGTTCTATTGATTCGTCCGCAAAATCCCGCCGGTCGGGAACGACGGAATCGCCATCTATTTGACGCCGGTTACGCCCTGTTTTGTGCTCTGTTCGTGGTAATCAGCGCCACCTGGCTTGAACGCGGATTAGGTTTCGCCACGATCGGGCTGTTTATCGCACTGGGAGCCATTATTACGCTGGCGCTGGCGCGATTGGAATGGTTGGGAGGCGACCGGTTTGTATTAGGTTCGTTGGTGACGGTGATTGCACTGATTACAGTCTTTATTCTGTATCCCAGCATCGCCATTTTTATTCCTATGTTTACCGATGACGGCGGCGCCTTTGCTCCGTGGCAGTTTATGACCATTTTGGGTCAAGCACATATTCTGCAAGTCATCTGGAATTCATTCGTGCTCTCCGTTGCCGTCGGTATCGGCTGCACCTTTTTTGGTATGGTTCTGGCAATATATACCACCCGAATTGCCAAGCGTTCCGCATTATTAGGGCGAATATTCTCCATTTTACCTATCGTCACGCCGCCTTTTGTCGTTGGGCTAGGCGTTACGCTAATGATGGGGCGTTCCGGCTATGTCACCGAACTGATGGTGACCGGGTTCGGGCTAACCAATACCAACTGGCTGTACGGTTTTACCGGTATTTGGCTGGCGCAGGTGCTGGCCTTCACGCCGATGTCCTTTATGATTCTTGACGGTGCGATCAAAACGATTCATCCCTCGTTGGAAGAAGCTTCTTACACTCTGCGCGCCAGCCGTTGGCAGACGTTTATGCAGGTGTTTTTACCGCTATTAAAACCGGCATTAGCCAACTCATTTCTGATCGTCATCGTGCAATCTCTGGCTGATTTCAGTAACCCGCTGGTGTTAGGCGGCAACTTTGACGTGCTGGCCACGCAAATTTATTTCTATATTACCGGCGCGCAGCTTGATTATCCGGCCGCCTCCACGCTTGGCGTGGTGTTACTGATGTTCTCGCTGTTTATTTTCTGCATTCAATATATGTGGATAGGCAAACGTTCCTACGTCACTATTTCCGGTAAATCCTCTCGCGGAGACGTACAACCGCTGCCAGTGACGCTAGTGTGGGGGACCACGGCGATGCTGTATGTTTGGATCGCCTTTAACATCTTGCTGTACGGCAGCATTTTCTACGGCAGTTTCACCGTCAACTGGGGCGTGGATTACACTCTGACGCTGAATAACTTTACTCAGCTATTCGGTCAGGGCTTCAGCGACGGTGCATGGCCTTCCCTGCTAGACACCCTACTGTACGCCGGTATCGCCGCGCCTATTACCGCGGCGCTGGGGCTACTGATCGCCTATATTGTGGTGCGCCAGAACTTTCGCGGTAAAAAAACCATCGAATTCAGTACCATGCTGTGCTTCGCCGTTCCGGGCACCGTGGCTGGGGTTTCCTATATTCTGGCGTTTAACAGTGCGCCGGTTTACCTGACCGGCACCGCCGCTATCGTGATTATCTCAATGGTGATGCGTAACGTTCCGGTGGGTATTCGCGCCGGTATTGCAGGATTAGGTCAGTTGGATAAATCGCTGGATGAAGCCTCTCTCAGCCTGCGCGCCGGTTCTCTGCGCACCGTTATGTACATTCTGCTGCCGCTGCTGCGCCCGGCGATCCTCTCCGCATTGATTTACAGCTTTGTCCGCGCCATGACGACCGTTAGCGCCATTGTGTTCTTAGTCACACCAGACACGCGCGTGGCGACGTCTTACATTCTGAATCGAGTGGAAGACGGAGAATACGGCATTGCCATTGCCTATGGCTCAATCCTGATTGTGGTGATGCTGGCCATCATCTTCCTGTTTGATTATCTGGTTGGCGAAGCGCGGGTTGCCCGCTCCAAAGCCAGCACCGCTGAATAATGGCGTACTGACAAGGCTGAATATTATGTCTGATGATAAAAAACCCACTGAAAACAAAGAACATTTTGTCGAGCTCAAGAACGTCGCTAAACGCTTTGCCAACAATACGGTGATCGATGGCTTGAATCTGGCAATACCCAAAGGGGAAATGGTCACTCTATTAGGACCTTCCGGCTGCGGGAAAACTACGGTACTGCGGCTGGTGGCAGGATTGGAGAAACCCAGCGACGGACAAATTTTTATTGACGGTGAGGATGTGACGGACCGTTCCATCCAGCAACGGGATATTTGTATGGTTTTCCAGTCCTACGCCCTGTTCCCCCATATGTCTTTAGGGGAAAACATTGGTTACGGCCTGAAAATGCTTGGTCGTCCAAAGGCTGAAATTAACGATCGGGTGAAAGAAGCGCTGGCGCTGGTGGATCTGGAAGGTTTTGCCGATCGTTATGTCGATCAGATTTCTGGCGGCCAGCAACAGCGTGTAGCCCTGGCTCGTGCTTTGATCCTAAAACCCAAGGTGCTGTTATTCGACGAGCCGCTCAGTAATCTGGATGCCAACCTGCGCCGCAGCATGCGCGATAAAATTCGTGAATTACAGCAGCAGTTTAATATCACTTCACTGTATGTGACTCACGATCAAAGCGAAGCCTTTGCCGTTTCAGACACCGTATTGGTGATGAATAAAGGCAAAATCATGCAAATTGGCGCGCCACAGACGCTATATCGTCACCCAGCGTCTCACTTCATGGCCAGCTTTATGGGAGACGCTAACGTATTCCCCGCGCGAATCAATAGCGACAGCGTGGAAATCTTTGGTTATCACATTCCGCGTCCTCACGATTTTGCTACCGGTATTCAGCAAACTACCGTCGGCGTTCGCCCGGAAGCCATTACGCTGAGCCAGCAAGGGGAGCCGAGCCAGCGCTGTATTATCAATAAAGTGGCTTACATGGGGCCGCAGTACGAAGTGCTGGTGGACTGGCAGGGGCAATCACTGCTGCTACAGGTTAACGCCACTCAACTACAACCCGCACCGGGGGACAGTTATTTCCTACAAATTCATCCCTACGGCATGTTCGTTTTAACCGACCAATAAAGCTTATTTGCTCGCTGGCCATACGCTATGGCCAGCCTTAACGGAGATTGCAAAGGGATTGCAACCCATATGATATGAAAAAATGGTGGGTTATTGTGCGAAAAATGACAAAATCTCAATAAGTTGCGCATTCTATGAGCAAACGAATGAAATTAACGTATTCCCCTTTGACATCCCCCTCTCACCCCGCTATTATTCGCCCCGTTCACACGATTCCTCTGTAGTTCAGTCGGTAGAACGGCGGACTGTTAATCCGTATGTCACTGGTTCGAGTCCAGTCAGAGGAGCCATATTAGAGAAGCCCGATTAAGGAAACTTAGTCGGGTTTTTTGCTTATGCGTTTTAGATTAGGATCTTTTTGTGCGGTTTATTTACGTTTACACGAAACCCGAAGGAAAAATTTAAACGCATCGCAATCGCTGAATAATAGTATTCATTCTCAATAAGTTTATATATTCCTCCCAATTTAAAATCTAGCATTATGATTAAGCTAAGATAAATCCCAACGCCGAATACATTCATTTTTCGTTAGGTCAGAAGCTGGCTATCGTGCTGAAACAATAACGGATTGTAATCAAAAAATTCTTTTCTTGATAATATGTTAGCAGTGATTAGAATCTGTTTGATTGCGGATTGGTAGTCATTAATTGTGGTCTCTTTTATCTTACTATTCGTGTCTCTGTCAGCCAGGAAATTCAGCATGCTATGCTTGATATATCCTTAAAATAACGTTTTTTGGAGAGTATTTATGAAGTCTGTAATGATAATCGATGATCATCCCGCAATTCGCGTCGCTATCCGCGCCTTATTATCGCAGGACAATGAATTCTCAGCGATTTACGAATCCGCCGACGGTAATGAAGCGCTGGCAATATTAAATACCCAACCTGTTGATTTAGTGATTATTGATATCGAATTACCTAACTTCGACGGTTTCTCTTTGTTGAAAAAACTGCAACAACGTGGATTCAGCGGCAAGTCTTTGTTCCTGTCCGCCAAAAACGAACAGGTTTTTGCAGTGCGCGCACTGCAAGCTGGCGCTAACGGTTTTATCAGCAAAAACAAAGATATTAGCGAAATACTCTTCGCCGCTCAAAACGTCTTACGGGGCTATTCGTTCTTCCCATCCGAGGCCTTAAGCCAGCTCGCAGGGCAACCTTCCAGCCATGATTCGGTCAACCGCGCGCGCATGTTGTCTGAACGGGAAATTAACGTTTTACGTTATCTGGTCAATGGATTGTCCAATAAACAGATCGCCGATGAGATGTTTATTAGTAATAAAACGGTCAGCACCTACAAAACCCGCATTTTAACCAAGCTGGGGCTATCCTCGGTGATTGAGCTGGCTGACTATGCGCATACCCACAACTTGGTGTAGCCTGCCATCTGCCTGGCTGTTTTGCCTGCTATTTATACTTGTCGCGCCTGCGCTGGCCGCACCGATAAATAGCCGGCTGGGGTGTGATACCGGCCAACCGCTAACATTACATAGCATCGCCAAGAATTACAGCGATGACTTACTGCTCACGCCAGAAATCGATACTCGTCAATCCAGCCGTCGCACCCTGAGAGTGGGCGTGGTGATCGATGCCAATACCCCTTTCGTGGTGAATCGCGATGATAATTCAATCGAAGGTATCGTAGCCGACTATCTAAAAGTAATCAGTGATTCCAGTCAGTTATCATTCCAGATGATCGGATATTGCGATTACGGTTTAGTGCTCAATGCGTTAGAAAGCGGTCAGATTGACTTAATGGCGGGAACACCGATGCTGGCGCAGCCGGGGCTAATTGCCTCCCACGCTTTCTTCACTAACCGTCACGTCGAAGTACGCAGCAAAGATTGGGACCCAACCCAACGCCGCCATCCTGAAACCGTAGCGATTGTGAATAATGAACCGCTATCACCAGAATTTTTATTTAATTATCATGACGATAACATCATCGCCTATCCCAACCAACTACAAGGATTGTTGGCGGTGGCCTATGGTAACGCCGATGTTTTTGTCGCTAACGCAACCTCAGCCAACTACCTAATCGATCAGTTACAGCTGCTGACATTACAAATCCGCAACTTCGCGCCCTATCATCCGGCGCCTTATTCCTTTCTGGCAAAAGCCAGTAATCAAAAGCTGATAGACGATCTCAATTTAGTGCTGGAGTTGCTGCCCAGCCGAGCAACCGGCGATATTCAACAGCGCTGGTTTGGCAGTCGACATCACTACAATATCGACGCCAAAATGCTGCTCACCGAGCAGGAAATAGACTGGATTCATAGCCATCCGATTGTGACTTATCTGGCTCCGCTCGATCTGGCTCCCATTATATTCCGCGATCATCGTACTGGAAAAATGGCAGGACTCTCTGTCGATCTCATTAATTTGATCGCCCGCCGTACCGGTCTTACATTCGAACCGATTTTTATCACTAATACCGGTGAAGGGCTGCAAGATTTCCGCTCTGGGAAAATAGATATACTGCCCGGCGTGGCAGTTCGCGATGGCCTTTATGGCGATGCGCTATTTAGCACGCCCTTTTCCCAGTCATTATGGGGAATATTAGTGCGTGAAGACCGAACGGACATTAATAATGTCGCCGATCTGGCCGGTAAACGCGTGGGGTTACAGGCTGGCAGCGTCTCTAGCAACATTATTTCTAACCCATTCTTAAATCAGAAAATTAATTTTATCGAAGCGCCGGATACCATGACGCTGGTGCGCTGGTTACAGCAAGGCAAAGTTGACGCTATTTTGAAAAATATGATGACCGCCAACTTTATTGCTTCGCAGGATTTTAAACCCAATATTAAAATCGTTGCAGTTGCGAGTGAAGAACCGCTGGGTATGGCTTTTGCTATCCAGCCGGATTTGCCAGAGTTAAAAGCGATTATCGATAAAGTGTTGGATTCCATTGCACCGGAGGATCTGGATAGCATTATTAGCGAATGGAGCGTTTATAAACCCAAACCTGTGTATGCCGCAGATCATTCTATAGAAAGCCAATGGCTGATGCTGTTACTTAAAATTAGCTCTGCGGTGCTGTTATTATGCGGTTTATACCTTGGGTACTTGGTCTTTAATAAACGTCGTCAAGCTAGCCAGCTACATACGCGATTATTACAGCAGGAGTCGATCATTAATGCCCTGCCGTTCGCCGTGTTTATCCGCACCGCCGATGGGCAGTTGGCGACCTACAACCGTTATTTTGCCGCCGATCGTGAAGATGAGCTTAAAAATCTGCTGAATCAAAATGGCGACAATGCCGACTGGCCGTTAATTACCCCGCTGGATCGACAAATTGATGCTTTATGCCAACAGGTATTGCAGGATATGCAGCCGCAAATGCTGGATATTTCAATCGAAATTGGCGGCGAGCGGCGGGATATATTCCTGTGGATTATCCCATTAAATAGCGCCGAGAAAGGGCTATTAGGCGGCTGGCTGGATATTAGCCAGCGTAAAAACTTCGAACGCCAGTTGGAAGCCGCCAGACTAGAGGCTGAGAGCGCCAACCGAGCCAAAAGTACCTTTCTGGCAACCATTAGCCATGAGCTACGCACGCCGATGTACGCCATTTTAGGACTACTGGAACTGGAAATTCGTGGTCAGCAGCCGGTACAAAAAGAAACGTTAAAAACCGTGTCTAATTCTGCTCAATCGCTGCTTCGCCTGTTAGATGACATTATCGACTCGGCAAAAATCGAAGCAGGACAACTTAGCGTACATCCGGTTGCGACCGATTTTCGCACTGAATTCGAACGGTTGTTACAAATTTATCAGCCTATCGCCAATGAGCGCCAGTTACGCTTCTCCAGCTGGATTGACGATCAAATGCCCCCATTATTATTGGTAGATATGCTGCGGGTAAAACAGGTTGTCGGCAATTTGCTGGGCAACGCCCTCAAATTTACCGAGCAAGGCGGCGTTTCTATTGATGTGACCTGGGAAACCACCTCCCCTCACCATGGAATAATGAGCATAGATATTACGGATACTGGAATCGGTATTTCCGATACGGCGCAGGCTTCACTGTTCCAGCCATTCAGTCAGGCCAATGAGGGAGGATCGCCTCGTTTTGGCGGCTCCGGTTTAGGCCTGTGGATTTGTCGTCAACTGGTGATGAAGATGGGTGGCGATATTTCTATGGAAAGTGAGTTGAACAAAGGAACCAGCCTGTTTATCACGCTGCCTCTGCCGCTGGCTGAACTGACACCGGCGGCAACCGATAATCCGCCGAGACTTCCCGCTATGCAACAACAGGTCAGCCACTTGAATATTTTGGTGGTGGACGACATGGAGGTAAATCGTAAAGTATTACGCCAGCAACTGGCGTTCATCGGTCTGAAGCAAGTAGTCACCGCCAATAATGGTGCGAAAGCATGGGCGCTGCTGCAGGAACAAACGTTTGACCTGGTCATTACCGATTACAATATGCCAGTAATGAATGGTTTTGAGCTGACTTATCGCATTCGTAACGATGAGCGGTTACGTCATATTATTGTGATTGGCTGTACCGCAGATGCTCGTGAAGAGAGCGTGTTGCAGTGTCAAAAAGCCGGAATGAATACCTGTCTCATTAAGCCCGTCACGCTGGATTCCCTGCGTATGATTTTGGCACAGCAAGGTTTTGTCACCGCCCAAGCCCCGACTGAGTTGATGCAGGCGGATAAAGATACGCCCGCGACGCACAATAAACTCCGCCTGCTTTCCGGTGGCAACGCTGGCGTGGAAAAAGAGCTATTGGCCTCGTTATTGAGCAGTAATCAGCTGGATTTGGCGCGCCTCCAGCACATTATGACTCAGCTAAGCGACAACCCCCTCGAACGGGAAAAAGATTACAAGGAAATTGCCAGCCTGATACATCGCATAAAAGGCGGCGTTCAATTTGTCTCAGCAGAGGATTTGGTCGCAAGCTGTATTCGGTTTGAGGATTTGTTATCCTGTCGGAATCATCACGCAATAACCGAACACTGGCCAATATGGCAGGCGTTATTGATACAAGCCAATGAGCAAATTGATGAAGCCATTGCCCGGTAATACGGGCAAATGGCCAGTTCCCGCGACTGATAACAACGCCGCCACCGAAAGAGGGCGCTTTCCCCGTTTAATTCTGCCGACTCTCTATGACGCTTCTCTATAACAAAATGAAGCCTAGCGCCAATCGCCTTTTTATTAATACCTAACCCGCTAAAAAATAGACTATTTAGCTCTAGTAGCCTTTGTCCTACAAAGTTTGTAGGACGTTTCCTATAGAAATCAAAGACGCCTCTCATTCTGCTTGCAGGTCATCCCACCTACACTACGCGCTGATTAACCACGGTCTTTGACATCGCCATCGTCCGTGTCTCGCAGATCTTGCCATCCCCCCCGAACAAGTCTGTGTCCTTAAATCATATAAAGTAAGTGAGATCAGAATGAATAAAACGTTACTGATGGCCCTGCTATTCACCCTGCCCGGTGTTACATTGGCTGCCACGTCCAATAACACCATTAAGTTTCAGGGTGAGGTGGCAGAACAAACCTGTCAGGTCGATATAAATGGCTCGGCAAATACGCCGATTGTATTACTGCCCACCGTCGCTTCCGCCAGTCTTTCCGGCCCCAATAGCGTCGCCGGTAAAACCAATTTCACCATCAATCTGACTGGCTGCAATGTCGCCAGTAAAGAAACCAAAATCAGTTCGGTATTCCAGGGAATGAACGTCACGCCAGCCGGCAATTTGGGTAACACCGGTACCGCTCAGTTTGTAGCAATCCAACTATTGGACCCATCCGATCGCCCAGTCATTTTAACCTCCGGTCCCGTTGAGGTTCCGGGAATTACGCTAGCAACAGGCTCAACCTCGGCCTCTCAAGACCTCTCCGTACAATATATTTCAGAAAGCGGAAATGCCGTCGCCGGTAGCGTTATGGCTTCGGCACAATACGCCATTACTTACCCCTGATAATCCCAGTGATGCTGGCCTACCAGTTCAGGCTAATTAATTAAACATGCCAAGAATATGAGATACCAATGACGATATGCACTAAAAACATCATTGCCTGCATCTTGCTGGCCTTGGCCAGCATTGTTTCTTTTACAACGCAGGCAAGCGTTGTAATGACAGGTACGCGGGTGGTTTATCCGGAAGGCACACGGGAAAAAATATTACAGCTCAGCAACAAAGATGATAATCCGAATTTGGTGCAAATCTGGATGGATGACGGCAATAACCAGTCATCACCAACGAAAGACGACGTTCCTTTTTTGCTGACTCCGCAAATATTTCGCATGGAGCCACAAAGCGGTCAGGTCGTTCGTCTAGCTTATATCGAACGTAATCTCCCCAAAGATCGCGAATCCGTTTTCTATCTTAACTTTCTACAGATTCCCGCCATGAAAGCGGATAACCAAGTCAATAATAAATTAGTGCTGATTGTAAAAAATCGCCTGAAGGTATTTTATCGACCAACGGCGCTTAATGAAAATACCGATAACCTGCATGAAAAAATCCAGGTTAGCCTCAGTGACAATACCGGACAGAAAATAACCATAAATAACCCAACCGGATATTTCATTAGCTTACGAGACGCGCAGATGACGGTGAATAATAAAATCGTTTCTTTCGCCAGCAGTGAGATGGTATCCCCAAAATCCTCGTCCACTCTGACGATTCCAGAGGGAATAAAAGCGATTAAAGGTCAGCAACTTACCCTTACGTTAGTGAACGACTACGGAGCGAATATCTCAACCATTTATCGCTTGTAACTGGTTTATGTTTAATCAAGAAGTCAGTGGGTATAGAAAGTGAAATTAATCTCTTGGTTGTCTTATACGCTGGGGCCGGGGTTGCTGATAATGCACTCCGCCTTTGCCTCAGTGCCTAATGATGGCAATAGAGATGAATACGTTTTTGAAGAAGCCTTATTACGTGGCTCCCCATTAGGCGAAGGTTCACTCGCCAGATTTAATAAAGCAAATAATCTTGAGATCGGCATCTATCAAGTCGACCTCTATATGAATAATCATTTTATCGACAGAATAGATCTGAAATTCACGCAGCAAACGACCGGGGTTCAGGCCTGTTTTTCTCTCGATCAATTGGCTCAGGCGGGAATAGCAGATAAAGCGCTGGCAGATGCCAATAAACAGGCGGATTGTCAGCCTCTAGCAATGTTACTGCCGGGCAACACTCAGCATTTTGATTATTCTTTATTACGCTTCGATCTAGGCGTACCACAAAGTTTTGTGAAGCAGGTGCCTCGGGGCTATGTCGATCCGAAAAACCTCAGCATCGGCGATAGCATAGGCTTCAGTAATTATAATCTGAACCAATATCACGTAGCTTACAACCGCAACGGCGTCACGCAGAATACCGATTCCACTTACCTTGGGCTAACTAACGGCGTAAACGCCGGCCTGTGGCGTTTACGCCAACAGGGTTCCTTTCGCTATGACAATAACCGCGGTGGAAACTGGACGACTACGCGGGTTTACGCTCAACGCGCATTGCCAAGCCTGCGCAGCGAAATTACGTTGGGTGAGGGATTTACGTCCGGCCAGTTTTTTTCCAGTCTGGGTTTTAGAGGCATGACCATGGCAACCGACGACCGAATGCTGCCCGATTCCCTTCGCGGCTATGCGCCGGTAGTGCGAGGCATCGCTAAAACCAATGCCAACGTAACGGTTTATCAGAATGATCGTCCTATTTATCAAACTGCCGTGTCTGCGGGACAATTCGAAATAACCGATCTTTCAGCTACCAACTTTGGTGGCGATTTAACGATCATCATCACCGAAGCCGACGGCTCCACCAGCAGTTTTCGTGTACCTTTTTCTTCGGTACCAGAATCCCTGCGCCCCGGTTATTCCCGCTACAGCTTTTCCAGCGGCCAGATACGCGATGTTGGGAACGGCGAAACATTTAGCGAGCTAACCTATCAGTACGGTATCAATAACGCCCTAACCGCCAACGGAGGCCTGCGTTTAGCCTCTGGTTATCAAGGCGTTATGCTCGGTGGCGTGTTCACTCACTATATTGGTGCTCTGGGCTTCGACACCACTTACTCCAGCGCGCAGTTGCCTAATGATGAACATCAGGACGGCTGGATGATGCGCGCCTCCTTTAGCCGCACTTTTCAGCCGACGGGCACCACGTTCTCTCTGGCAGGTTATCGTTATTCCACCGAAGGCTATCGTGATTTAGGAGATGTCATTGGTGTTCGGGCAGTCAGTCACGGTGAAACCTGGCAGTCCGGTAGCTACCAACAGCGGTCGCGGGTTGAAATGTCGATGAATCAGAGTTTGCAGGACTACGGTTCACTGTATTTCACCGCCTCGTCACAGGATTACCGCGATGGCCGCAGTCGGGATAACCAATTGCAGCTAGGTTATGCCACGCTGCTGTGGAATCAGGTCAATGTGAATCTCTCCGTTTCACGCCAGACGACCGGCGGCTCGTCCAGCAGCAGCAATTTTGAAGATCCGGTAACCGGTATGCCGATCGAAAGCGGCTTACAAACACCCGCCGGAAAAGAAACGCTGGCACAGCTGTCTCTGTCATTCCCTCTGGGAAGCAGCCCGCGCGCACCTTATGTTTCCATCGGCGCTATTCACAGCAATAGCAGCGGTACCAACTATCAAACCTCTCTTTCCGGCGTCACCGGTGAAGATCAGTCTGCCAGTTACAGCCTGGATTTCTCGCGCAGCCAAAGCAATAAAGAAAACACTTGGAGCGGCAGCCTGCAAAAACGGCTGCCGGTCACCAGTCTGAGCGGCAGCGCCTCTCTCAGCACCGGTTACTGGCAGGCTTCTGGTAGCGCGCGCGGGGCTGTCGCCGTTCACGGCGGTGGCGTCACCTTAGGCCCCTATCTCAGCGAAACCTTTGCGTTAGTGGAAGCCAAAGGCGCCGAAGGCGCCAAAGTGATGTACGGGCAAGGTGCCAGTATCGATCGTTTCGGCTACGCCTTGGTGCCTACTTTAACCCCTTATCGCTACAACACCATTTCCCTGGATCCGCAGGGAATGGATTTCAATACCGAGTTACAGGACGGCGAACGCCGCATTGCACCTTATGCCGGTTCCGCGGTTAAAGTCACTTTCCGTACCCTAAACGGTTATCCGTTACTCATTACCATCAAGCGTCCGGATAACAGCATCGTTCCGATGGGAGCCAACGTCTATAACCGAGAAAATATCGTGTTGGGTATGGTAGGACAGGCCAGCCAGGCTTATCTGCGGGCCGATGAACGACAGGGAAAACTCACGATTAAATGGGGCGATGGCGACCACCAACGCTGCATTCTGCCTTACGATTTGGACGGCGTTGATGATAAACAGCCGCTGATCGCTTTTGACGCACTTTGTGCCAACGATATGCACTAACTCAGGAAGTTATATGATGTCATCAACCTCGTATTGCCGAAAATTGCCGCTTAAACGCTATTTTCTCCCGCTGGCGCTATTTTCCGTCTCGCTCACACTGAGCTTGCCCAGCTATGCCAAATGCGTCTGGAAAGGATACAACTTGGGCGGCGATAGCAACGGCGCGCCCCTACGCTTTGGCAATATCAATATGACCAGTAATTACATTCAGCCCGTAGATTCTATTCTGGCTTCCAGCATTATCAGTCTGGTTCCGGCGCGAGCGTTAGCCAATCCGGAAACGGTGCTGTATGAGTGCGATCTGGCGGATAAAGACAGTCTTTACGAGGTTTTTGCAACCAATGGCGACAGTAACGTCGGCGGCTATACCAATATGGGGGATAACTATTTCCAAACCTTTTTCCCTTATACCGCGCTGAAACTGATTCACGTGGATTCCGGCATGGAATTCACCCGAATCTGGCAGCAGGTTCGTCTGACTAAATACGATACACTCGGTAATAAAATTCAAATAAAAGGAAAACATTTCAGCCAGATACGCGCAGAGCTAAAAAAAGTCGCGACGGTGGATCGCACGCCCGGCACCTCCACCTGGGGCTGCCCCGGCCCAGCAGCAGATACATATTCCGGTAATTACACCTGTAATCAGCCAAATGGCTATGTAGTATTCAAAGGGCCGGGAGCCGATGTGCCGGAAACTGGCTATGACTCCTCAACCCGCTTCGATACTTGGGGTTCCGGTCGTTATATGGCTTTTGGCATGAATACCGCGCCGGTCTCATCTCTGAGCCGTAAAAACACCTGTGCAGTGCGCAATGTCACCCCTTATGTGGTTTTTCCCACGATTACCGTTAGCGAGCTGGCGCAAGACCAAACCCGCAGTGCCAGCATCAATGTGGATGTGGAATGCCAGACTGGAACCCTTTCCGGTATCAATAGCGGCCAAACCTCAATCGGCATCCAAACCTCTTTACCGGGGTATTTGAAAGCGCAGGGATTAGGGTTGGTGAATACGGCGGGTGGCGTGAGCTATTTGCTTTCCGATCTGTACGGTACCGATAGCCGCATTGCCACTGGCGTCGGTATCACGCTGGAAGACAGCAGCGGTACGCCGATGAATTTTGTCGGCTGGGGAGGATGCAGTGGTAACTGTACCTCCGCCGCTAACGCTGGGTGGTATCCCATTCTCGCAGGTGCCAATGCCAACGGCAGCAGCGCCGCCGGTTATAACAATTACACCACCCAGTTTACCGCTACGCTGAAAAAACTGCCGGGGAGCGCACCAACCGCCGGTAAAATCGATGCCACCGCATACGTTTTGGTGAAAGTACAATGATCCGACTTCATACGCTCTGCACGCGGAAAAACCTGTTGTCCGCGCTAACCATGCTGCTGCTATTTATCATCAGTATCAGTGCGGATGCCGGTATTGTGGCCTCCTCTACCAGAATAATCTTTCTCCAGGGAGACAGAGAAAATACCCTAATGCTGGCTAATACCAATGAATATCCCGTAGTAGTACAAAGCTGGATTGATGATGGTGACGTAGACAATACGCCGGATCAGGCCAAAGCCCCTTTCCTGCCGCTGCCTGCGGTTTTTAAAATGCAGCCGGGCTCAATACAAAGCCTGCGTATCATTAGCAAAGGCAATCAACCCACCAGCGATCGAGAATCCGTTTATTGGTTGAATTTGTATGAAATTCCGCCGAAAGATCGTTCCAATAATCACGATAATCCGCAGGTCGCCATGGCGATGAACACCCAAATGAAAGTGTTTTATCGCCCAAAAGAACTGACTCTCTCCCCCGAAGCTGCGATGAAGAAAGTGAATTTCACACTGATACAGAACGCGGGTAAGACACTGCTGCGGAGCCACAATCCCACGCCGTATCATGTCTCTTTCGGGCAAATGACGCTGAATCTCCAAGGGAAGAAAGTTAATATCCTGCAGGAAATGGATATGATGACTCCGCCATTCAGCGAACGTGAGTACAGCACCGAAAACCCCCTACCCGCCAATTCTCACGGAGCTACGCTGACATACAGTTATTTTGACGATAGCGGCGCTCAAATTAGCCAGACTCAATCGCTTTAAACGGCAACCCACAGGGTTTATTTCCACTCTTGAAGCGGTAATACACAGTGATTACCGCTTATTTCCCTGCGGTCTGGCACGCAAATGCGGGCATTTATTCTGGTATTTTGCCCTAAGTTTTACCCTGCTTTCAGTCTTCACTCTCAGTGGCAACAGGGTTTTAGATAATCTTTTCCCACAAATATTGCTGCGTAGCAGTAAAGCCTAAACGTTGTTCTTCCTTATTTTTCCTCATCTCACCCATTCCCCTTTGTTTCAGGCAAAGGGGAAATGAAATAAAACAGCATAATCTTGCACCATAACGAGCTGATTTCGCTGAAAAACAAGACAATAAGCTCAATCTCTCAGCAAACGCACGTTTTTAATGGTTTTCTACTTTGACAAACCCGTCCACCCTCGCTATTATTCGCCTCGTTCACACGATTCCTCTGTAGTTCAGTCGGTAGAACGGCGGACTGTTAATCCGTATGTCACTGGTTCGAGTCCAGTCAGAGGAGCCATATTAAAGAAGCCTGATTAAGGAAACTTAGTCGGGCTTTTTGCTATTGCAAATAATGTGATTATCCGGCAGCACTCCCAACAACGCCATAGCTCAACTGTGCTAAATGACGATTATTTATGCCCATGATGACTCTAAATCGGAGGTTTTTCTAACTCGCGGCTTTGGATATTCACTTTCAATAGATAAAAAAAGAGCCAGACATCAATCTGGCCCTCCATCCTTTAAACTAAATCGCTCGGGTTACTTAACTTCACCCATTGCTTTCAGTTTTTTCGACAGTTCACGACGTTCTTTCGACAGATCGGCATTTTTGATGATGTAATCATCAACACGATCTTCATAGTCGCTGCGCATGTTAGCGATGATGCCCTGCACGTCTTCAATACTCATGCCAGGTTTGATGTATTCGCTCAGATTATCGAGCAACAGAACGCGTTTTTGGTTATCACGAATTTTCTTTTCGTTATCGACAATTTCACGCTGCAATTTATTTTTGCGACGAAACATACGCACGAACTCCAAAACGTCCTGGAAAGTTGGCTTGCTTACATTTTCCATTTTCACACCTTAGCTAAGTTTTACACAAATTCAATTGCTGACGGCCGGTTGTCTGTACACCATCACGTCGTTACAACACGCGATCTTAACAATACAGGGTAGCAGCCACCAGAGACAAGATTCATTGACTTATCTTACCTTTTTTACCCGTCAGACAGAAATTTCATCGCCTTGCGCGTCCAAATAATCGGCTAGCGTCGCATAGTCATCTCAATCAAATCGCCCAGCTCTTTCAATTGTCGGGTAATTTCTATGCTCAACCATACATAGCCATAAATAGGCGCCTCGATTTGCTGATTTTTGGTAGCAACTTCAAGCAGTTTTTCCAGCTCTACGCTGATCTCACTCAATTCGCTGGCGGCGGCCTCTTCATACTCAGGCTGGCCGCTGAGCAGACACTGGCATAAATTATCCAGAGTACGAATCGTTAGCAACTGAGTATGGCGCAGAGTTTGGACATTCAGCAGTAAAAAATGGCTTTCGCGAGACGACCAATAGGCATCGGCTAACAGCTCCAGCGTAGAAACCACATTGCGATACAGCGTTTGAATCGCGTTAAATACCTCTTTATCAATGCCAGATTCTTTAGTCGCCGAAGCAATATAACCGCGCATTTTGACCAATCGCGCTAACTCGCTTTTTATTTTGTCCTCTAAACGGGGACGGTCGACCACATTAGGCGATAAATAAGCGGCATAGATAGTGCTGATGGCGTGCAGACTGGCGCTTAATTGCATACGCCAATGGGTAAAAGCCCGCTGCGGATAAATGCTAGTGAATAACAACGCGAGTATAGAACCCAAAATAACATCGGCGCTGCGCCACAGAGCTGTACTCATATCGACCGAGCCGGAACCGCAAACTAATGCCAAGGTCACACCGATCAATAAAGCCATATAAGGCCGGTTGCCCAAGGTTAAATAACCACAGACAAACATCACCACAAAGCACCAGGCAAGCATAGCGGTTAGAGAATATTGTTGAAGATACAGCGCGACCAGGCCCGAAGCCGCCCCGCAAAGGGTTCCGCCAATACGTTGAATAGCGCGAGAAAAGACATTTCCCCAATAGGAGAGCGGCCCCATCACGACGACCAAAGTAATTAGCGCCCAAGTGGCATCAGGGAAGGCAAGCAAACGCAGGATAAGAAAGGTTAGGACAAAGGCCACGCTAATTCGTAAAGCGTGGGCAATACGGTAATGGCTATAAATCAAATTATCCAGCGGCGTAATTTCTTTATCAAGGCGCACAGCACACTCACCCTATTCGTCAGGAAAGGGCTAATTCTAGCGGAGTAACCAGCATCTGGCACTCCGCCAAACATGATAAAATATGACAATCTTGGCAATTGTTATTGCCAGGTAAGGAAGAGTACTAATTTTATTTAAAATCGATGGCCATTTGTTCCTGAATGGTTAAACCACGGCTGGACTCGACGCAACAGGCGACATAATCCGTAAAGCGCGGGGGTTTTGCCATTCCCAAACTCAATAGTCGCTGATTATTAAAGCGTACATTTAGCATGGCAAATGAGCCATATAATCGCATAGCTTTTAGCATCAAGCGTTCATTACAAGGTCCAAATATATTTTTCAGCTGATTACGCATTTGCACCAAAGCACCGTAATCAACCTGCATATAATTTATTCCCACGGGTTTTTGTTTCGCCGCCAAAGACATGGCATTATCTATTTCGGCAAAACTAACGCTATTTTCTTCACCGGCAGAAATATGATAAATATAGTCAGTCAACTTCGGATGTAATAATAAGCAGACCAATGCATCTGCGCAGTAATCGACAGGAATAACGTCAATATGATCGTCCAGAGAACACATAAACTTCCGCATCATTAATGCCATGCGGAATACCCAGAAAATGCTGCTGGATGGCTGACAACCTAAGCGAGTATGGCCGACAACAATAGAAGGTCGCGCGAACACCAACGGTAAATCAGGGCATTGTTCTGAAAGAAGATTTTCAATGGTCGATTTGGATTTAGTGTATTCGACCAAATGCGCTTCACTGGCCGGAGATAAGACCTCCTCATCAACCAGACTTCCTGCATCCGGCGTACAAGACATCGCCGTACCAACGTGTACAAAGCGTTTTAAACCTGTCACCTGAGCCATACGTTTGGCAAAGGTCAGTGTGCCTTCAACGTTAACCTTCCAGATTAACGGATTATTGCCAAAAGAGGCTACCGCCGCACAGTTGATAACATGAGTGACCTCATCCAACCGAGGATCGGAAATAAAACTTTCTGGCTCAGCCAAATCACCTAACAATATATGTCTTTCTGTAACTTTATTCAGATTCTGGGGCGAAAGATAAAATTTCTCTAAATTATGTTTGATACGGGCTAAGCCTTGTTCTGGTGTATTAGCCCGGACCAGTAATAAATAATTAAAATCCGAATTTTCTATCAGCAGCTTTTCCAGCACTGCTCCGCCCAGAAAGCCAGTTGCCCCGGTCAATAAAAGTGTTTTCACCGTTTCAAACCCCGTTAAGTATTTTATGTCGAGCATTGTATAAAGGGCTGAGTAAACGGAAGTTAAATAACTCGTTTAATGAATCATTAAAGTCAAAGTTATTTAATTTATAAATGATTAAATATTTTTTTAAGTATAAATATCATTATGTTCCGATTCACATGCGATGCCGTTCTCGTCTTATCTAACTAGGGTAACTCGAGATCCCTCGGTTCTAGTGATGATAAAACTGACGTGAAAACTATGCTGAGATGATATTCTTGTTACAAAGTGAGTGGCGGCCGTGGGTAAATCTCAGCCCCTGAGCCAGCGTCAATAAAGGTCAAACAAAAGAATGTCAAAACCAACCTCATCACCGACGTTTTACGTCCATGATTACGAGACCTTTGGTCAACATCCAGCGCTGGATCGTCCAGCGCAATTTGCTGGTGTGCGAACCGATCTAGATTTCAATATTATCGAAGAGCCTTTGGTGGTGTATTGCACTCCGGCGGACGATTATCTGCCGCAACCAGAAGCGGTGATGATTACCGGCATTACGCCACAAACCGCGCTGGCCAAAGGCGTGAACGAAGCCGAGTTTGCCCAGCGAATTCATCAGGCTTTTAGCGTGCCCGGAACCTGCATTTTGGGTTACAACAATATTCGATTTGATGATGAAGTCAGCCGTAATATCTTTTATCGCAACTTCTACGATCCTTACGCCTACAGCTGGCAAAATGGTAATTCTCGCTGGGATTTGCTGGATGTTATGCGCGCATGTTATGCCTTGCGTCCAGAAGGTATTATCTGGCCTGAAAATGACGATGGCCTGCCGAGCTTTAAACTGGAACATCTGACCAAAGCCAATGGCGTAGAACATTTACAGGCTCATGACGCGATGTCTGACGTACACGCCACCATTGCGATGGCAAAACGGGTTAAGCAGGCACAGCCTCGTTTGTTTGATTATCTCTATCAACATCGTAATAAGCACAAAATCAATTCGTTAATCGACATTGCCGAGATGACTCCGCTGGTGCACGTTTCCGGCATGTTTGGTGCCGCGCGGGGTAACACCAGTTGGGTTGCACCTCTGGCTTGGCACCCGGATAACAAAAACGCCGTCATCATGTGCGATCTGGCCGGTGATATGTCGCCGCTGCTGGAACTGGATGCCGACGCCTTGCGTGAACGCTTATATACTCGTCGAGACCAGCTTTCCGCCAATCAATCCTCTGTGCCAATCAAACTGGTGCATATCAATAAGTGCCCGGTGCTGGCTCCGGCGAAAACTCTGCTGGCAGAGAATGCCGAACGTTTAGGTATCGATCGCCAACATTGCCTGCAAAATTTGCAATTATTGCGACAAAATCCGCAGATACGCGAAAAAGTCGTCGCCCTGTTTGCTGAGGCACCGCCTTTTGCCGCATCCACCGATGTGGATGCCCAGCTTTATGACGGCTTCTTTAGTGACGCCGATCGAGCGACAATGAAGATTATTCAGCAAACTGCGCCGCAAAATCTGCCTGCGCTGGATCTGAGTTTTCAGGATCGACGTTTGGAAGAGTTGCTGTTCCGTTTTCGTGCCAGAAACTACCCCAATACTCTGGATGACAGTGAGCAGCAACGCTGGCTTAACCACCGCCGCGAAGTGCTAAGCCCTGAGCGGGTACAAGAATATGTGCAGCAATTGGAGCAATTCTACAATTTGTATGAAAGTGATAAAGAGAAGCTGGAACTGTTAAAATCCTTGTACGATTATGCACGCGAACTAGTGAGTTAACATCTCACCCAAATGATAACCCGACGGTGCTATTCAGTCTGCCGATACCACCAATACTGAACATCAGCTTAACGAATCGGGCAGATCAGCACTGATAATAAAACAGCGTATTTCGCCCTATTCCAACGGTCAATTCTGTCTGCGCCCAGATTGCGGACAAAAAAGCGGAGCCAATCGGCTCCGCTTTTCATCACAAATCAATCAAGTTTTTATTATCGTGCAAGTTCTTCATTGAACTGCGGTAATGCCTGACGGAAAACTCGGGTTTTCCACAGCATATACGCCAGACCAATAGCCCCCCAAACCAGACCTAAAGTCATTGAGCTACTTTCTAGGTTCATCCACAGCACGCCTACAGTCCCTGCACCAATTACCGGCAGAATCAGGTAGTTGATATGATCCTTAAGGGTACGGTTCAGGCGCTCCCGAATATAGAACTGGGAGATAACCGACAGGTTAACAAAGGTAAACGCCACCAGCGCACCAAAGTTAATCAACGCCGTTGCGGTAACCAGGTCGAAAGACACCGCAGACAACGCTACCCCGCCAACCAACAGCACGTTGATAGCCGGAGTACGCCATTTCGGGTGCACGTAGCCGAACACTTTTTCCGGGAACACACCATCGCGGCCCATGACGTAAAGCAGTCGGGAAACCCCAGCGTGCGCCGCCATGCCTGAAGCCAGTACCGTGACGCAAGAGAAGCACAGAATCACAGACTGGAAGAACTTACCGGCGACGAACAGCATGATTTCCGGCTGTGACGCATCAGGATCGCTGAAGCGCGAGATGTCCGGGAAATATAACTGCAAGAAATAAGATACCGCGATAAAGATAATGCCGCCGATTAACGCCGTCAGGAAAATAGCTTTCGGAATCACTTTACCGGCATTGGGCGTTTCTTCAGACAATGAGCTGATACCGTCAAACCCAAGGAATGAGAAACAGAGTATCGTCGCACCGGTTATCATCGGCACCAAATGGGCGTTCTCTGAATAGAACGGCTTGGTGCTAACTAATGTACCCGCGCCTTCACCCTGATAAACGCCATGAACCAATAGCCCGACGAATACCACCATAATCGCTACCTGTACCACCACAATAATGGAGTTCAGGTTAGCAACCACGTTGATACCACGCAGGTTGAACAAGGTCATCAGGCTGACCAACGCCCCCACGAAGATCCACGAAGGCACGCCAGGGAAGATAGCTTCCAGATAAATTTTTGCCAGCAGAATGTTGATCATGGGCATGAACAGATAGTCCAGCAATGACGACCAACCCACCATAAAGCCAACGTGCGGGCTAATGGATTTCTGCGCGTAGGTGTAGGCCGAGCCCGCGGACGGGAAGCGTTTCACCAATTTGCCATAGCTAACGGCGGTAAAGAGAACCGCGATCAAAGCGATGGCGTAAGAAGTCGCGACGTGACCATCGGTCAAGCCTGAAACAATACCAAAAGTATCAAAAATGGTCATCGGCTGCAGATAAGCAAGACCCATCATAACCACTTGAACCAACGTCAGTGTTTTTCTGAGTTGGACGCGATTGTTGGTGCCTGTCTGATTGGTGCCGACCTGAACAGTTGTATTAAGCGACATGATTCAGCCTCCCCATACCTTCGACCAGATTTGTGTTTGTACCACAAAGTCGAGAGGTGACGGGGAAACTTCGTATCTGCCTGGGATACGCAAGTGGGGTAATGAAAGCGGAATAGCGGGTTGAAAAAATACCTGCTGCCCCATAATCGCTGCGTGTGCAGCGCATGCCGGTAGGCACCGGCGCTAAAATGAACAATTGCCCCATCTTTCTTTCCTCATAGCGGCGATTTCATGGTGTGAATAATCGCACGCGGACCTATTTATCTATCCGGATCGATGCCCGGCCTCTTGATTTGTGAAAACACGAATGCAAAAAAATAACCGACGAGTTATTTAAAACGTCGGCTATTTCTTGGCGCGTATTCTGCCCTAATCCGAGATAAAAAGACAAGACGTTAAAACCATCCAAAACAAGTTTATTTCGCTCTGCGAAGAAAAAACGTCCTTACCGCGCCTTATAAGGCCTGCGCAGCGATTTCTACCTGCTCAATTGCCGCCCATATTTTCTGTTTATTCAGGCTAATTGGCAGTGCGTGGATGGACTCTCCCGGCTTGAGAATTCGGGTAATAACTTGTTCAATGGCATCACGATCGCGAATATTGACGTCTAACGCGGCCAGATGGGTCGGTAAGCCCCAGACTTTGAAGGCAGAAATCAGGTCTTTCAACGCCTGCTCCTGCTCCAGCAACGCGGTTTGTACCAGAATTCCGTAGGCCACCTTTGTTCCATGCAAGAAATGTTCGGTTTGCGGCAATACCGTCAATCCGTTGTGTACCGCATGGGCCGCCGCCACGCGTGTGAAACGCTCGCCTAATCCCCCCACCATGCCACCACCGGCAATAATTGCGTCAACTACATCAAGGAAATCCTGCGTTAATTCGCCCCGCGCTACTGCCTGCAATGCCGCCTCGCTCTGTTCCAATAGAACATTACGCACATCCAGCGCCGCCTGTAAGCCCAGACGCACCGTCAACGGCAAGGATTTAGGATCGCTGCTTAATACAACGGCTTCGTACCATTTAGCCAAGGTATCGCCGATACCAGCTAGCAGATAGGCCAGCGGAGCCTGCAAAATAATGCGCGGTTCAACCAAAACCAAATGGTTAGCATCATTGAAAATTTCAAAATTCAGCGCCTGCCCCTGCTCGGTATACCACACTGACAGCGGCGTCCAAGCGGCACAGGTCGCGGCAATGGTAGGAATGGCCACCAGCGGTAGGCTCAAACGTCGTGCTACCACCTTAGCGGTATCCAGTACGGCCCCGCCGCCAACGCCAATCACCACCTGGCGATCGAAACCGGCCACCCTGACCAGTTCTGCCACGGTGGATTCACTACAATGGCTGTTAAAGCGCGTCTTAATAGCATTGGCGGAGTGAAATTCTGCTGGCAGATAATCCTGCGCGGCGTTCAATGCTCGTTCACCATAAATCCACAGCGCTTTTTCCAATACGGACTGCGGGTAGAATTCACTCAGCTTATCGATAGCACCGGTAAAAGAATAATAATTGGCAGGCCCTACCTGCACGCGGATTGTGTTCGCACTCATGCCATTTCCTTGCTGATGTTAGATGTTATGAATTTTTTTCAGTTGTTATCAACGGCGATTATTATTACTTTCTAACCTGTCTAAATCCTGTGCGGTCTGATTCATCTTAATGGCTAAGCCAAAGATGTTTAATAATTATTTGCTATAGCTTAACCCTATTAGTTCATTGCTAATGATTTAAAACATGTTAAAAAACACCGATAAGAGCCGCTTTTTTTAACGTTTTTTTACGATTTTCGCCTGACGAAACGTTTTTATTACCCCACCGATACAGCTAGCTATTGGGCGGTATTCACCTATTTAGCGGGGCCGTTGCAGAAAATTATGTCTACCCTCTCCCCCTCTCGCCTGGAAATGCGCAATATTTCAATCTCGTTTTCCGGTTTTCATGCCTTACAGCAGGTCGATTTCACACTGGAAGGCGGATCGACCCATGCACTGGTAGGAGCCAATGGAGCGGGAAAATCAACGCTCATGGCGATCCTTTCGGGTGCGCACGGTCACTACAGCGGTGAAATTTTTATCGACGGACAGCGGGTAGATATTCATTCGCCGCTTCAGGCTAAACAGCTCGGAATTCATGTAGTACAACAAGAGGTTGATGTTGCTTTGGTGCCCAGTTTGTCGGTAGCAGAGAATATTATGCTGGATCAGCTGGCAGAATCGGGCCACCTGTTTAACTGGCCGCGGCTTTATCATCAGGCTGAACAGTTGCTCGAACAATTGGGTTTACCGCTGAACGTTCGCCAGCGCCTGGAATCCTGCACGCTGGCAGAAAAACAGCAGGTGCTACTAGCGCGCGCCCTTTCCCATCAATGTCGTTTTTTGATTCTGGATGAGCCAACGGCTCCGCTGGATCAGGAAGAAAGCCGCCGTCTGTTTACCGTGGTACGCCGCCTGCAATCGGAAGGTATTGCTATTGTATTCATTTCTCATCGCATCCATGAATTACGCGAGATTTGCGATCAGATTACCGTGTTGCGAGACGGGCGATTTATCAGCCACGACGCTATGGTCGGCCTGAGTAGCGAGCAGATCGTCGAGAAAATGCTGGGCCATCAACTAGACGATATATTCCCTCCCCGACGCCCGCCCTTTAGCAATAAAACGCTACTGAGCGTCAATGGATTGCATGATCCACATAAACTGCGCGATATCAGCCTCCGGCTCAATCAAGGGGAAATTTTAGGCATTGCCGGTTTGGCGGGCGCGGGAAAAACCGAGTTGTGCAAAGCGCTGTTTGGCGCGATGCCCTGTACGGTTGAACAGGGGGAATTACGCGGCCAGCACTGGCAACCGCATTCCCCGTATCGTTCGGTGACGCAAGGATTGGCGATGGTGCCGGAAGAACGGCGCAAAGAAGGCATTTTCATCCACGAAGGCATTCCTATGAATCTAAGCGTATGCGCCGACGACAGTTTCTCCCGCTGGAGCATTTTCAGCCGCCGACAGGAATTAGCCTGGGCTAAAACACTGATTCAGCGCTTAGGTGTACGTACCTCCGCGCCGCAGCAAAAATTGGCTCGGCTATCCGGAGGTAATCAACAAAAAGTGGCGATCGGTAAATGGCTGCGGGGAGATGCAC
Source organism: Yersinia nurmii (assembly GCF_001112925.1). Lineage (GTDB taxonomy): Bacteria > Pseudomonadota > Gammaproteobacteria > Enterobacterales > Enterobacteriaceae > Yersinia > Yersinia nurmii. Next base: position 390,253 of record NZ_CPYD01000002.1, on the reverse strand, counting down.
AGGTACTGATTTTTGATGAACCGACCAAAGGCGTTGATATCAAAGCTAAACAGGATCTATTCCGTCTGATCGACGATTTGGCACGTCAGGGCAAAGGCATTATCTATGCCTCGGGTGAATTCTCCGAACTGGTAGGCCTATGTGACCGAGTTTGTGTACTGTGGGATGGCCGTATCGTAGCCGAGCTGAACGCTGCAGAAATTGACGAAGAAACGCTATTACTATTTTCAACCGGAGGAACACCCGCGTGAGTAAAGATCTGCCCCTGCCTACTGTGCAGCCCTGGCGTCATCAGCTATTCGATTTTCTGTATAAATGGGGGATGTTACTTACCGTTGTTGCGTTGATCGCTCTGTTTGGTCTGGCTTCGGATCACTTCCTTGATCCGAACAACATCATCAATATTTTACGATCTATCGCTATTGTCACGGTGATCGCCATTGGGGTATCGATATCACTATCTATCGGCGGTTTCGATCTTTCCGTGGGTTCTACCGCTTCACTGGCCAACGCAGTAGTGGTGTCACTGTTTGTCTGGTACGGCTTCGGTACAACCGGCGCGATCATTGTGACTTTGCTGGTGTGCAGTTTGGTCGGGCTGTTTAACGCTTTCCTGATTGTGGTATTGAAGATCCCCGACATGTTGGCGACGCTAGCCAGCTTATTTGTCATTCAAGGCGTAGCAATGACCTACAGCTACGGCGGTTCTATCACTCAGAATATGCTGTTGCCAAGTGGTGATATGGCCGAAGGGCTGATTCCGGAGATGTTTTCGGCGTTGGGGCAAGTCCCTGTCATCGTGATTATCATGCTAACCGTGACGTTAGTGGTGCAGCTTTATCTATCACTAACCAAGCATGGTCGTCGTATGTATGCCATTGGCGGCAATCCTGAAGCGGCGCGGCTGTCCGGTATTCGCACGGTTCGTTACCGAGTTTTGGCCTATGTGCTTTCCTCACAGCTGGCAGCGTTGGGCGGCATTTTACTCGCTTCCCGCATTGGCTCTTCGCAGGTTAACGCCGGTAGCGGTTACCTGATGGACGCGGTGGCAGCAGCCTATATCGGTTTTTCACTGGCAGGCTCAGGCAAACCAAACGCTTTTGGCACCCTGATTGGCGCGGTGATTCTCGGCGTGCTGCAAAATGGTTTGGTAATGCTTTCAGTGCCTTATTATGCAATGGATATTATTAAAGGGTTGGTTTTGGCGCTAGCGTTGGCGTTAACGTATATACAAAAGCGGTGATGATTTCGATAATGCAGGCAGGACATATTTTGAAAGTCCTGCAGTTCACGGCCTCCTCACTTGCCGTGAAGGCTTCCGTTAGCCGAAACGATGAGTGAGGGAACCCATGCCCCACGGCAAGATTGAATAAAAAAAGCCACTTTTCAGTGGCTTCATCAATCGCTTTAATTAAGAAAAAATCAAAAATCGTAATTAAAACCAACCATATAACGACGGCCGTCCAGCACTTTGTCGCTGACCGTGGTATCAACGCGCTTATCCAATACGTTGTATACACCGCCCATTAAACGGAGTTCTTTAGTGAGCTTATAGTTAGCACCTAGATCTACAAAGGTATAAGACGGCGTACTGCCCTTCAGGTTGGTACGATCCAGATATTCAGAGGTTTTACTACGATAATTAGCCCGAATCCAGGTCGCTAAGTCTTCAGTCGTTTTCCAGTCCAGCGTAGCGTTTAACATATGCTTAGGCATTTGGTTTAACGGTTGGCCAGAGAATTTGCCGCTTTTTTGCTTAGACTGAGTAAATGTATAGCTAGAACCTAAAGTCCAATCCTTGTTGATATCCCAGTTGAATGTCGCCTCAACGCCGCGCATGGTTGCTTCATCAACGTTAATGCGCTCATTGATATACTGGAAGCTTTCACCATTTACCATACACTGGCCAGAAGCAGCACCACTCGGTTTGCCACTTGCATCAACATCAGTACACTGTCTAATTTCCGTTATTTTATCGCGGAAATTGGTATTAAAGACGGTAATACCGGCATTGAGATCATCTTGGTTATCCCAAAGGACGCCAATCTCTTCACTAACGCTTTTTTCAGGTTTTAAGCTGGAATTCCCCATGATTATTGCCGGAGCACCATTACCACCGCCAGTTAATTGTCCCCAATTATCCGTTGCCTGACGTAAATCAGGTGAACGATAGCCAGCAGAAACGCCGCCTTTCAGCGTCCATTCTTCAGCCAGATGCCATACACCGTACAAGCGCGGCGTCCAGTGAGTCCCGTAGTTCTGATCCTGATCCATACGAATACCGCCGGTCAGAGCGAAATCGTTGGTCATCTGCCATTCGTCTTCGACAAACAGCGCCCAACTCCAGCGGGTTAATTTCTTGAGATCTTTAGCCGTGCTGAGCTGATTATTGTCATCATACAACTCTTCAAAGCGATATTGGCCGCCCAGAATTAATGTGTGATTATCTAACAGGAAAGAAGTTTGGGTATTAAAAATATTATCGACGCTTTTCATTTTCCGCGATGGATTACGCGTTTCATCACGTTGAATATAGCTGGTTGAATTACCGAAATCATAATAACCATTATGTGTAATAGAATAGTTATTTCGGTCATATTGAACGTCGCTATTTTTATCTGTCTTCTTGACGGAATAACCCGGTGTCACATTTCTATCTTGAACATAATGACCCAGTTCAAAATCAAATTCGTTTTTATCATCCGGTGTTAAACTAAATGTCGCAGCACCGTTACGCATTCTCTGTTCATTATAACCATTAATGATTTTATCTTCGCTGCGATGTGAAAGCAGACCACTGACTTTTAATCCTAATAAACCGTCGATTAACGGACCAGAGGCATAAGCGTTAGTCTGGAACATATCGCCGGATTTAGAATCTTCCTGCAAGGTGGCATCAGCACGCAGGGAGCCGGACCACTCTTTGCCTACTTTACGGGTGATGATGTTGATAACCCCACCCATGGCATCGGAGCCATACAGAGAAGACATCGGCCCGCGCACTACCTCAATACGCTCAATGGCAGCCAGCGGCGGTAACCAGCCTTGCTCAATACCAGATCCATCGCTGTTCGGGCGCGTACTTCGAGTATCCACCCGTTTGCCGTTCACCAGAATCAGGGTATATTTCGCCGCCATACCACGAATGCTGATATCGCTTTTACTGCCGCCGCCGGTGACAACTACGCCAGGAACGTCTTTCAACGCATCGGTCACATCACGATAGGCTTTATTCTCAATCTGTTGACGCGTGACAACAGAGATAGACGCGGCTGAATCCTGAATACGTTGCTGGAAACCGGTCGCGGTAACAACCATAGTATCTGCTGGTGTGGTATTTTTATTATCTGCCTGCGATTGGGCAGATAATATCGCAGCAGTAATAAATACCGCTGTTTTCGTTTTGCTAAAGACTGCCATTACCATTCTCCATGAGGTATTGAAATGCTTAAATATTATTTTTATATATTTAGAGTCATTGCTCACTAAAACAGAAATATTGCTTCCGGCATTTCTGCTTAAACTTTATTTTTATAATAACTACGGGGCACGGCTTCATATCACCGCCTTATTTATGTGGAATAAATTAATAAGGCGGTGGAATATAGAATTAAATTGTCGGTTCTGTGACTAATCCATCAATTAATACTTGAGGTGTGCCTTGGGAACAGCGTTCAATTCGCCCTTTAACGCCATACACCTTCGCCAAGCTAGCTGGCGTAATCACTTCTTCCGGTACGCCATCGGCAATCAGATTACCGTTTTGCAACATCAAAACGTGGTCACCGTGACGCAAAGCAATATTGATATCGTGAACCACCACAACGGTAATAATGTTGCGCTTTTGGGTTTCCTGCCGCACCAGATCCATCACGTGGAATTGGTAGTTAAGATCTAAGGCGCTCAGCGGTTCATCCAGCAATAACAGCGATGGCTGGCGAATCAATGACTGCGCCAAACCAACTAACTGCTTCTGACCGCCGGAAAGTTGATCCAGATAACTCAATGCCAAATGGGAAATACCCAGTTGCTCCAGCAACGCCATGACTTCCGCTTCGCTGCTCGCATTACTCCGACCACCGGACGCCCGCTGCGCTACAATGATCGATTCCAATACGTGCAAATGCACACCAGCCGGTAACGACTGCGGCAAGTACACCACTTGTTCGGCTCGTTGCGCAAAAGGCATTTGCATCAAATCTTTACCATCCAGCCATAGCTGCCCTTCCGCGCGGTTCAAACCGGCTAAAGAACGCAATAACGTGGACTTCCCGCTGCCGTTAGGCCCCAGCAGCACAGTGATCTTGCCACGCGGCAGCAAAGGTACGCTCAGATTCTGAATAACCGGACGCTTTGGATAGCCAGCATTAAAATGCTCAATACGTAAACCTGAATTCATACATTCCCCCGATGGCGCAGAATAATACTCAGGAAGAACGGCACGCCCACCAGCGATGTAACGATGCCCACGGGAATAATAACGCCCGGAATCAAGTTTTTCGACGCGACGGAAGCCATAGACAATACCAATGCGCCAATTAGGGCGCTGGCTGGCAGATAAAAGCGGTGATCTTCACCGAAAATCATACGGGCAATGTGTGGTGCAACCAGACCGATAAAGCCAATCGGGCCGACGAATGCCACCGCCAGAGCGGATAACATACTGATGCGCAACAAAGTACCTAAACGGAGGCGACGCACATCAATACCAAAGCTAATGGCGCGATCTTCGCCCAAACGTAGCGCGGTCAATTTCCATGAACTCATCATGGAAAGAGGCAACATTAGAGCAAAAATGCCGAGCATAATGCCCAGTTTGGTCCAAGAGGCTCGCGCCAGACTGCCCATGGTCCAGAATACCAGCCCTTGAAGCGTATCTTCGCTGGCGATGAACTGCATCATGGATACCAATGCGTTAAAGGTGAATACCAACGCAATACCAAATAACACCACGCCGGAGGTCGCCACCCGCGTCCAGCGCGTAATACCGTCCAGCATCAACGCCGCGAACAACGCAAAGATAAAGGCGTTAACCGAGATAAACCACTGGTCCGGAACCCCCGGAATGCCAATACCGGAGACTATCGCCAGCGCAGCACCGAAAGCCGCCGCCGAGGAAACCCCAAGAGTAAAGGGACTCGCTAGCGGGTTATTCAGGATGGTTTGCATTTCAGCACCAGCCAGACCGAGGGAAAGCCCGATCACTACCGCCATCAATGCATAAGGCAAACGAATATCCCACACGATAACTCGAGTGCCCGCATCGGCGCTGGCAGGATCAACCAGCGTCTGCCACAGGGAGGAGAGCGATAACCCGGAAGGTCCCATAGTGAAATCCAACAGCAGGCAGCCGAGAATGGCCACAGCCAATACCGCCAAAATTAACAACCGATGGCGCACTATGTTTTGATAGCGCCCCATGACGCCGGTATCAGTCTGACTTTTCACTTTTGGTACGGGTTCCGCAGTTACACTCATTGTTTCAGTTACCTGTTACAGACTATTTCTTTGAATCAACCCAATATGTCCCGGTTGGCTCAATGGCCAGGAACTGAGAATACAGGCTATCCATGGTTTTATTTGGATCGAGGTCAGCAAATTGTTCCGGATAGAACCATTTAGCAAAGCTCTGAATCGCTAAAACGTTATAAGGAGAGTTGTAAAAATTGTGCCAAATACCGTAGCTACGCCCCTCTTTTACCGCACTTAGGGTATTGATGCCTTTACGATCCAGAATCTTTTGCAGACTTGCCTGAGCCTGCTCTTTGGTTACTTGCGCCCCTAAAGATACACCCGGTGCATTATTGTCCGGCGCTTTACCGCCACTGGCAATATAGATATCAGGATTAGCCGAAAGCACTTTCTCCAGATTTACCGTACCCAGCGCTCCCGGCAGCAGGTTTTTAGCGATATTATTACCACCGGCCTGATCGATAAAGTCACCCATGTTACCTTTACCGGCAGTGCCACAGCACTCTTCCATCGCACCAGCACGCAGCTCGATGAACACGCTTGGTTTTTTATCGGCGGGAACTTTGTTGGTAATGTCAGTCACTTTACGGACATTATCTTCGTAGAATTTGATGTAATCATTGGCTTGCTGTTCGCGGTGCAACACTTTACCCAACACACGCATACTTGGCAGGGTATTTTTCAGCGGAGAAGTGCGGAAATCAACGAAAACCACCGGCACACCGGCTTTCTCTAACTGGTTGACCAACTCACTGTTTTTACCCGGACCGTGACCAGATAAACCAAAAATAGCGATATCGGGATTCAACGTCAGGACTTTTTCCGGGCTGATACTGTCGGCTGTGGTATTGCCTATCAACGGAATATTATCAACCTGCGGGAATTTGGCTTTATAAACAGCGTAGGTTTGGGTATCCAGTTTACGGAAATCACCCTGCCAGCCGACAATTCGGTCGAAGGGCTTTTTGCCTTCCAGCAGAGAGACCGCGTAGAATAAGCGTCCTTCACCCAATAAAATGCGGTCGACTTTGGCCGGTATTTCTACCGAACGCCCTGCCATATCAGTGATATTTTCAGCCCAGGCGCTAAAACCCGCCATTAATGTGCTGCCCATCAAAAGACTGATACTTATACCTTTAGCCATTTTCCGTGATACAGATTTCACGCAGATATCCTTGGTCGTCTTTATAAGATGGCGCTAACAATAAAACAAACGATAATACTTATCAATAAGATTACTAAAGGTTATTGAATGTAATCTTTTGTAAATACCTCTTTTATAAAATATAATTAACCTACCGGTTTCATTTCCGTTAGTTTAAATAAACAAATCCGACCAATCTTCACGAATTTTTTTGCCTTAGATTCCATAAAAACAATAAGGTGAGAATTATTCCCATTAAAAAAGGGCGATTGAATAATCGCCCTTCTATTACATTAATTTATATTGCCGAACGCTTTCAGCGAAGCAAACAATTAACCTTAATGCTCATCTTTCCATTTCGGGAATTCCATTTCATCGTATTGCACTACTTTGGTTCCACGCGTCAGCTTGTAGCCAAACCAGATAACCAAGAACAGTGGAATGCCGATATAGGTTGCGGTCACGCCGTACCAGTCGATGCGATCTTGCAGGAACGCCTGATAGTTCTGGCCCAAAGTAATGATCAGGCACAGCACGAAGGCGAAAATAGGCCCCAGCGGGAAGAACCCGGACTGGTATGGCAAATCGTTAAGATCACGCCCCTGCTTCATATAACCGCGACGGAAACGGTAATGACTGATAGCAATCCCCAACCAAGCGATAAAGCCGGTCATACCTGAAGTATTCAGCAACCACAGATAAACCGTTTGGTTACCAAACATTGAGCTTAGGAAGCACAGACCCGCGACCACAGTGGTGGCATACAGTGCGTTACGCGGCACGCCGCCTTTGGACAGCTTGGCGAAGATACGCGGCGCTTTACCTTCCGAGGCCAACGTGAACAGCATACGGGTCGAAGCGTACATACCCGAGTTACCCGCAGACAATACCGCCGTCAGGATAACCGCATTCATCACCGCCGCAGCAGATAGCAGGCCGGCATTTTGGAATACCAAGGTGAACGGACTGACGCTGATATCTTTGACGTCGTTGCGCAACAGGCTCGGGTCAGTATAAGGAATAATCAGGCTGATAATCAGAATCGCCAGAATATAGAACAGCAGAATACGCCAGAACACTTTGCGAATGGCTCTCGGGATATTTTTACCCGGATCTTTCGATTCACCCGCAGCAATACCGATCAATTCGGTGCCTTGGAAAGAGAAACCGACAATCATCGCCACACCAATCATCGCAGAGAAGCCACCGGCAAACGGCGCATCACCAATCGTCCAGTTGTGCCAACCCGCGCTTTCACCCCCTTTCATGATGCCCACAATCATCAGTACGCCGATGATGATAAACACGATAACCGTAGTGACTTTAATCAGTGAGAACCAATATTCCGCTTCGCCAAAACCTTTAACGGAAATGTAGTTCAGCAGGAACATTAGCCCTAGGAACAGTGCGCTCCAGATCCATCCGGGAGTTTCCGGGAACCAATAGTTCATGACTAGTTGCGCCGCGACCAAGTCCACAGCGATAGTGACCGCCCAGTTGTACCAATAGTTCCAGCCCAGCGCGAAGCCGAAACCTTCTTCTACATACTTGGAACCGTAGGTGGAAAATGAGCCTGAAACCGGCATAAAGGCAGCTAATTCGCCCAGGCTGGTCATCAGGAAATACACCATCAAGCCGATCAGTGCGTACGAGAGCAATGCTCCGCCTGGCCCTGCCTGCGAAACCGTAGCGCCCGAGGCGACAAACAGGCCGGTACCAATAGAGCCACCGATAGCGATCATGGCTAAATGCCGCGATTTCAGCTCGCGGCGTAATCTCTGCGCGCCATGCTGCACGGGGATTTTATTATCTGTCTGAGCCATTCTTACCTAATCTGCCCTGAAAAAAACGAGGCGGAATTGTAACAAATCCCGCCAGCGTGGGTAGTCTGAATGCGCTGATATAAGATACCTTCATGATCGCCATCAGATTATTAGTGAAATCCTAATGAAAACGGTGGTTTTGTCTAAAATATCAACACAATCACGGGGAACCGCCTGAATCTCCATGACCCGAAATCCGCATTACGCTACTTCAGTACAGTAACTCAGGAAGCGTTGCAGCGCGTTGGACAAATGCTTTTGCCGATGATGAACCAGATATAACGTCCGCACCAACGGCGGTAGCGGCAGTTTTATCTCCACCAAACTGCCGTTAGCTAGCTGCTCGGCGATGACTCGTCGGGAAAGACAGCTAATGCCCATGCCATAGCGCACCGCGTGTTTTATCGCCTCCGAGTTGCCCAATTCCATCAGTAAGGTGAAGTGTGGCAAATGGGTCAGTAACAAATGATCCAACACCTCACGTGTTCCCGAACCTCGCTCACGCAAAATCCAGACGGCATCAGCCAATTGCTCCAACGTAATCGGCTTATGGCACAATGGGTTATCTGGAGAAGCAAACACCACCAGCTCGTCACTGAGCCAAGTTTGAGTGACCAATTCAGGCATATGGCACGGCCCTTCGATCAGTCCGAGGTCGCTCCGGAAATCAGCCACGCCGGTAATGACATCTAGGCTATTGCCAATATTCAGTTCTAACGGGGTCGCTGGAAAATCATGGCGATAGCGCGCCAACATGGCGGGCAGCATGTAATTGCCAATGGTGCTACTGGCCGCGATACGGAGTGACCCAACATCCTGTCGGAAGAGTTCTTCTATCTCACTGGTCTGCTCTAATAAGGCTACCGCCTTAGGATAGAGCAGGCGTCCATGCTCGTTTATCACCAGGCGTTTCCCCACCCTATCGAACAATTGCACGCCTAATTGGCCTTCTAAATCAGCTAACGCAGCGCTAACGGCAGATTGTGACAATGCCAAAACCACCGAAGCCTGGGTCGTAGAACCACTTTTCAATACCTCAGTAAATACTTCAAGCTGACGCAAGGTGATATGCATAACAGTCTCTGTAATTGAATTGGCAGCCCTGCCCTCAATACGCTGGCTTTGAACGCCGCGTTTTAGCATAACCATATAATTTACAAGGTTATAAAGATGCGTGGCTACGAGTTAGAGTCGTATTACCGCTGAATTATCGTATTAAGGGTAACACTTTTATAGAAAAGCGCCGGGTATTGCCGAATAAAATACTGAAAAATACCAATACAGTGGTTATTCATCATCATTTGAACGAAAAAATACCAGATAAATTAAGTTGATAACCAAAACTATCAGACCATTCAGAAACAGCCAAGCTAGCAGTAGATACCAGTAGATTTGGTGCAACGGCAATCCACGACCGGTACTAAACGGATTGAAATACGGCAGGTTGCCAATTGAAAAAGGATTCAGATTATAGAGCCCGAAAAAATAGGCAATCAGCGCGGGAGGGGCAAGAAGATATAACACTGCCGTGAACAACATAATTGCCAGCAGTGATTTTTCATATTTTTTGGTGTTTTTCATTCAAACGTTAAGCCTCTGATTACAATGCTCAGTATACCAGCGAATTTATTTTCACGCATAAACAGTAAGGCGTTAGTAGGTCGCCACTATTTCCTGAGATTATTTATTCAGGAAAAGTCTGAACCGATAAAATTCGACCAAAGGCATACGGATCACTCCCGAGCCGCCGTTGAAACACTATAAATGGGATAATTAATCAACGAAAGCGCTCAAACTGCGCTAGCCCGTTTAGCCCTATCCATTTTCCGGTTGAAAAACGTGCGTCTTACCACTTATACAAATAAGTTATAACCATATAATCAATTTATCTAATTTTCTTGCATCCTGTAATATCACGCTGTGTTTACAGGATGTAGGAGATAACGATGGCAACTCACCAGATTCAGACTCTACAACGGCAACAGCCCGCGTCACTGATGCGCTTTGTTCCCGGATTAGTATTAACCGGAGCACTGACCGCCGCAGCGATTTACGTGGGCGATATGCCATGGTTTATCAATCTGGGATTAGGGGCGCTTACGTTAGCCATATTGTTCGGTATTTTAGTGGGCAATACCCTGTATCCCTGGCTACAACCTTCTTGTTCACCCGGCGTGCTGTTGGCAAAACAACAACTTTTACGTTTGGGTATCATTTTGTATGGCTTTCGTCTGACCTTCCAGCAAGTTGCTGACGTAGGGGCAACCGGCATGCTTATCGATCTGATGACATTAAGCTCCACCTTCCTGCTGGCTTGTTGGCTGGGTCGTAAAGTCTTCGGGCTAGATCAGCAAACCGTGATGCTGATTGGTGCCGGTAGCAGTATTTGCGGCGCTGCGGCGGTCATGGCAACCGAACCGGTGCTAAAAGCCGATGCCAGTAAAGTGGCGGTGGCGGTCGCAACCGTGGTGATCTTCGGTACTCTGTGCATTTTCATTTATCCGTGGTTTTATCAGCTAAATCTGCACTACCAATGGCTACCGCTCAATCAGGAAACCTTTGGGATTTTTGCCGGTTCGACTATTCATGAAGTGGCTCAAGTCGTCGCGGCTGGCCATGCTATCGGCCCAGATGCGGAAAATGCCGCCGTCATCACCAAAATGATTCGCGTTATGATGCTGGCTCCTTTCCTACTCGTGCTGTCAGCCTATCTCAGCCGCAGTCACCCGCAGGGGTCCCGTTCGCAGAATCAAAAAAACGCCATTACCATTCCGTGGTTTGCGGTGATTTTTATCGCCATGGCCGGTTTCAATTCGTTGCATTTACTGCCGGAAACCGTCGTTAACCATTTGATAACGCTGGACACCATTTTGCTGGCAATGGCAATGGCCGCGCTGGGGTTGACCACGCATATCGGCTCGATTCGTCAGGCTGGGATGAAACCATTATTACTGGCGCTCATGCTGTTTGTCTGGCTGATTATCGGCGGCGGCGGCATTAATCTGTTGGTTCAACATTGGCTCGGCTGATTTCCCTACTCAAGCCACATCCTACCCTCTGCCGGTCTTCGGCAGAGGGTTTTTTATTCCCTTCTCCGCAATCTGCCTTCAACCATTCAATCAAGTCGTTATCAATGTCATAATGAGTGGAAGATTAAAGGAGAATTGAATGAAATTTGTCGGTGCACATGTCAGCGCGGCGGGCGGCGTAGATCAAGCCGTCATTCGGGCGAACGAAATCGGGGCTACCGCATTTGCCTTGTTTACTAAAAATCAGCGCCAATGGCGTGCAGCTCCGCTTCCCGAAGATGTGATTGAAAAATTCAAACGAGCCTGTGAGAAATTTAACTACAGCCCCGCCCATATTCTGCCTCACGACAGTTACCTAATTAACCTTGGCCATCCGGTCACGGAAGCGCTGGAGAAATCCCGCGAAGCCTTCATCGACGAACTGACGCGCTGTCAGCAACTGGGGCTGACCTTGCTGAACTTCCACCCCGGTAGCCATTTAATGCAAATCGATGAAGGCCGCTGTCTGGCGCGCATTGCCGAATCGATCAATATCGCGCTGGATGCAACTCAGGGCGTAACCGCCGTCATTGAGAACACCGCGGGCCAGGGCAGTAATCTGGGATTCAAATTTGAACATCTGGCCGCCATTATCGACGGTGTAGAAGATAAAAGCCGCGTCGGCGTATGTATTGATACCTGCCACGCCTTTGCCGCTGGCTATGATTTGCGCACAGAAGAAGACTGCCAGAATACTTTTGCCGCACTGGGTGAGATCGTCGGTTTCGAATATTTACGTGGAATGCATTTGAATGATGCCAAAAGCGAATTTAACAGTCGGGTCGACCGCCACCACAGTCTGGGCGAAGGTAACATCGGGAAAACCGTCTTCAGCTACATTATGCGCGATCCGCGTTTTGACAATATTCCTTTGATTCTGGAAACCGTTAATCCGGATATCTGGCCGGAAGAAATCGCCTGGTTGAAATCGCAGGAAGCAATCTAGTCATCACCGTTATCTAAAGTATGCCCGCGGGTTTAACCCCGACGGGCATACTTTAGTGGCAAACTCCACTTAGCATATACAGCTCGTTACTCTATACAGCCCAGCAGCGCCTTTTTTCGCCGTTAAGAGCCAATCCCCCTCCCAACACTGCCGGCGGAAATCCTTACCTCATTGCTCCAATATCTGCCCACTATTCGATCATTGACTCAAATAGATTTCGCCTCCCTCATCAACGATTGCCGCCTTCTCCGGTTGATTGACCAAACTAGCCATGTCACCAAAGAGGACGGTTTCACCGTTGGTACGGCTGATAATCATCAACGTGTGCGCCAATTGGCGAGCTAAAGCGGGCGCGAACAATGGCCCCTTCCGTCGGCAACCCCTGACATCGGTTTTTGCCACCTCGGCATCCAGCGGTAACTCGGTGGTATCCCGCGAGATATCATTTTCCTCATAAGGGGAAAGACCTAACACAATGGTACTGTAACCACGAAAATCCGTTTTCAGCCGCTTATCATCGTTGGTAGCAACACCCCCATCCCCAGCACCTCCACCGGCGCGGCTGTGTCACTGATTTGCGGCCCTAAGGTAATCCATAGCGATGAAAAATCGTCCCACCGAACACGTATGTTTGATGACAACCGGCAAAGATACCGGTGAAACCGCGCGATTCGGCCAGCAGGTAATGAGCAGAGTATTGCCGGAAATCACTTCACCGGTGCGGTAATACAAAGGCTTCAGTAATAACACTTCATTTTTTGATAAAACGTGTAATGCATTATTAATAATCAGCTAATTCTGACGTTTATCTAACGCACGAGGGCCATTCACCCCAACCTCCTTATTAAAAAAACCTCGTAGGGTGGCAAAATAAGTGATGAGACATAATGAATTGGGCAGAGATCATTCAGATTAAACGTTAGCGAAGACTAAACAAAACCAGATTTATTATTCTATTAATAATACATACAGCCAGTTAATAAAAAAGGTCAGGTGCGATTTAATCATTTGAAATATAAGGTTTTACAATCCTAATATAAAAATACCAGTCAGGGTTAACTGACTGGTATCGATAACTAACATTAATAGTATTTAAGTGTTGCTAATAATGCACTAAGCCACTTTCACCGATGCCGCATCAGGACGTTTCAGCATCGCGTACAAGCCACCGGCCAAAACGGTACCGGCGATGATCGCCACCAGATACAGCAGTACCGGATGAATTGCCCCTGGGATCAGCAGCACGAACAGACCACCGTGAGGTGCCATCAGTTGTGCGCCGAATGCCATCGAGAGTGCACCGGTCAGCGCGCCACCAGCGATACAGCACGGCAAGACACGCATTGGGTCGCGAGCTGCAAAGGGAATCGCACCTTCAGAGATAAAGCACAGGCCCAGTACCAGCGCCGCTTTGCCCCCTTCCTGCTCGCCTTTGTCGAACTTATGGCGTGCCAGCAGCGTTGCCAAACCCATTGCCAGTGGTGGCACCATTCCCGCCGCCATGATGGCAGCCATTGGCGCATAAACTGACGAACTCAGCAGTGCCACACCAAAGGCGTAAGCGGCTTTGTTCACCGGCCCCCCCATATCGGTACACATCATGGCACCCAGAATGGCTCCCAGCAGCACCGCATTGGCAGTCCCCATGGATTGCAGCCAGTCAGTCAGGCCACTCATGATTTTTGCCACCGGCGTACCGACCACATAAATCATCACCAAACCCACTATCAGGCTGGCCACCAGCGGGATAATCAGTATCGGCTTAAGCGCTTCCATACTTTGCGGCAAACGCAACTTGGTACTGATGGCTTTAGCCACATAACCGGCAAGGAAACCGGCGATAATCCCACCGAGGAAACCGGCACCGGTGCTGACGGCCAGCATCCCACCGATCAGACCCGGCGTTAAGCCTGGGCGGTCAGCGATGGAGAAGGCAATAAAACCGGCCAATACCGGCACCATCAAGGCAAAAGCTGAACCGCCACCGATTTGCATCAGTGCCGCAGCCAAGGTACCTTTTTCTTCAAAGGCTTTAATACCGAATACGAAGGACAGCGCGATACACAAACCACCGGCAACCACCATCGGCAGCATATAAGAAACACCGGTCAACAGGTGGCGATAAGCACCACCGCCTTCAGATTTTTTCACGCCGGTATTGGCACCACCGGCAGATTTCGGCTGATACACTTCAGCCTCAACCAAGGCTTTATCCAATTCCTGCACGGTTTTCTTCAACGCCAGACCGGTAGAAGTGCGATACATCGGTTTACCGGCAAATTTATCCAGATCCACTTCAATATCGGCTGCCACGATCACTAAATCCGCCGCCGCCACTTCTTCCGGCGTAATCGCATTGCCCGCGCCCACAGAGCCACGGGTTTCGACCTTCACCCACCAGCCGCGTTTTTTGGCTTCACTTTCAATAGCTTCAGCAGCCATAAAAGTGTGCGCCACGCCGGTTGGACAGGCAGTTACCGCCACAATACGTTTTGGCCCTTTGGCCGATGCTGCCGCAGGAGCTTCCACGCAGGCCTGATAAGGTTGCGCTTTTGCCATGGCATCAGCCAGAAAAGCATCCGGATCGCGAACCGCTTTAGCCAGATCGCCGAGATACACTTTTTTGCCGTTTAATGCGCTGTCGGCCGGTATTGCCGAACCGGTAACAATCACCAGCTCTGCGTCTTCCGCTTTATCAACCCATGTCAGACCGGCTTTGCTGGACGCAGCGCCCAGCATTAACGTCGCCAGATGGCCGCTGGCCTGCCCATGCGCGCTGTCTAGTATCAGTAGCGTTTTCATTTCGCCTCCGAATATCAATTAAAAGGTTTCAGATCCACACGAGCCATCATTGCGGCCAACTGCGGACGATCGGTAACGCCAACGTTGCTCTGGCTGACAGCCAAAGCAGCAACTGCCGTTGCCAATCTCAGCGTATGTTCACTGGATTCGCGCATCAGCAGTCCATAAATCAAACCGCCCACCATAGAGTCACCGGCACCCACAGTGCTAACCACTTCACAGGCTGGCGGCTTGGCCAACCAGGCTCCGGAAGCGTTCACCCACAGCGCTCCTTCCGCACCCAGAGAAATCACCACGTGAGCAATCCCCTGATCGCGCAAGGCATGTGCGGCTTCGACGACGTCAGATAAAGTGGGCAACGGACGACCGGCCCAGATTTCCAACTCGCGGCGGTTAGGTTTCACCAACCACGGCGACGCTTTCAAACCGGCCACCAGCGCTTCGCGGCTGCTATCAAAAATAATGCACGGACACTGGCTGCGCAGGCGCGACATCCAATCGGTAAAATCATCCGGATTAACGCCTGCTGGCAGGCTACCGCTAACGGCAACCATATCGAACTGACCTAGCCAGCTCAGGGAATCCACCACAAAACGATCCCAATCCTGCTTGCTAACGTCGAAACCGGAGAAGTTGAAATCTGTCACTTCGCCGTCTTTTTCGGTCAGTTTTACATTAATACGGGTACGCCCCGGCACGACCTGAAAACGGTTAGCGATACCTAAATTGCTGAATAAATGCTGGAATCCATCCTGATTGTCTTTACCGAGGAAACCGCCCACGGTAACGTCAATACCTAAATCTTTCAGTACCTTGGCAACGTTGATACCTTTACCGGCGGCGTGCAGACCGGCAGTTTTCACCAGATTCACTTCGCCACGTTCAATTTCCGGGCAAAAACCGACCAGGTCATAGGCTGGGTTTAGGGTGATAGTCGCAACTCTTCTGCTCATGCTGCGCCCTCCCCAAGACCGGCAGAGATCGCGGCACCAATGGCATCCAGCGCAGCCTGCGCATCTTCACCGCTGGCGGTAAAGCGCAGACGATTCCCTTTTTTCACACCCAGAGCCACAACTTTCATCAGACTACGTCCATTTGCTGGTTTGCCTGTGCCGTCCAGATTGGTAACGGTAATTTCACTGGTAAACTGTTTGATTGTATTCACTAACATTGTCCCTGGGCGTGCATGCAGCCCATGTTCGTTGCGGATGACAAACTCCGCGCTTAACACCTGACTCTGTTCTACATATTCGCTGGTTAGCAATGCCAGCACGGTGGCGGCATCGGCGTTCAGCAGAGCGTCAGCTTTTTTCGCCAACAGCAAATCACTTAAATAATTCAGCACGCTCAGCGGCTGTTGGTCGGCTACGGACAGTGTCAACAACAGCGCCACTTCTTCACCGTTGTGCTCAAAAGGCACCGCCGGACGGCTGAGGGTTGCCGCACTGACCAGATTGCCTTCGCTACTGTCGCTCAGCCAGATTCCCTGCCCCAGATTCAGCGGGGAACGAGTAATCACATCGCTAACGAAACTGGCATCAACTGCACCAATTTGCTGTAAACGGCCGGCGTTCAGCGCCTGAAGGGTCATCAGGTTATCTGCCGCTATGTCCAGGGCGATTAATGAAGTATCGAAAAGGAATTCAGCCGCTTTTTTCTCGCCCATCAGCAAACTGCGCAATTCATCCGGCGAGGTTGTTTTCGCCAGTTGAGCCGCTACCGCATCGTCGCTCAGTACGTGAGTCAACTGGCGCAGCAACGCCAGATGCTCATCGGAGCGCGCCGCGATACCTATTACGATATAAGCGGTTTGATCTTCGCCCCAAGCGATACCCTGCGGAAACTGAAATACCTGTACGCCAGTGTTGCGCACCAGATCGCGGGTATCGGTGGTGCCGTGAGGAATGGCGATACCGTTACCCAAATAGGTCGAAGTTTGCAGCTCACGCTGTAGCATGCCATCAACATAGGCGGCATCGACACAACCGGCGTCGGTCAGCGCTGCGGCAACCTGCTTGATAGCTTCGTTTTTATCGGCCGCGTTGGCGGCCAAATGGATATCCTTCAGTGACAACTGGAACATAAGTCTCCTCTCTTACTGAAATTGAATCGTTTCAGCTTTTATGAGAAAAAGGAGCGTTACCCTTTATCACCCAGTGAAGCAGATAACGCTGAAACGTTTCAATAGTGTGTTTCTACATTAGGGTTTATGCAAGTTTTCTTCGAATTGCCATAGCAGATTTTTGAGGTCACGCACATTTTACCCTTGGAGACGCTTTCACTGGTAGTGGTTTAAGGCAAAATGGCATACTTTGCTGACGATTTGCTGATGGAGAAAAAATATGGCTGTGGTAGTAGGCGTTGGCGTCATCATAGTGAACCCTCAAGGTTTGGTATTACTGGGAAAACGCTGCGGTCAGCATGCGCCTTACTGGTCAATTCCCGGCGGGCATGTAGAGTCTGGAGAATCCTTTGAACAGTGTGCGCAGCGGGAAGTGGCTGAAGAAACCGGCCTGCTGATTCAGCACCCGCAAGTTATTGCTCTGACTAATAATATCGCCACCTGGCAGGCAGAAGGTAAACATACGGTTTCGGTATGTTTACTGGCCGATCATCCCGGCGGCGAGGTGGAAAATAAAGAGCCGGAGAAATGCAGCCAATGGATTTGGTGCTCCCCCGATGACCTGCCCGAACCACACTTTGAGGCAAGCAAAAATGCCATTCATCTCTGGCTAAATCGTCGTTTTTATACCCCATCCAACTAAAAAACAGCGCTATATAAACAACTACATAACCAAGTATTTCAAGTATTTATTATCTATGCTTGGTAGAAAATTGTGCGTTTCCTGTATTTATACTCAGCAAATTTGATCTAATCTTGCAAATACCTCTATCTGGTTAGTTTTCAGCAAAAAATCCCTTTACAATAGACGCACTATTTTTATGGGCAACGGATTTTGTCTTGCCCAACGTTCGACAATCTAGCGTTACCAAAACAATTAGACACATAACATGGGTGTAATATGAGCAAAAAACAGACTGAACTCGGTAAGCGACGTCGGTGGGGATGGCTATGGCTATTACTGATCGGCATCATTCTTGGCGCTGCGCTTCTGGCTGGCACTGCCACCGTTTTCCATAAAACCAGTGATACTACCTTCTGCGTTTCCTGTCATACCATGCAACAGCCTTTGGCCGAGTATCAGGGCAGCATCCACTTCCAGAACCCAAAAGGCATCCGCGCCGAATGTGCTGATTGCCACGTTCCCCATGAGCCATTGGACTACTTGTGGACTAAAGTCCGGGCGGTGAAAGATATCTACGGCGAAATGGTCGGAACCATCAGCACGCCAGAGAAATACGAAGCGCATAAGCTGGCGATGGCGCAATCGGTGTGGAAAACCCTCAAAGAGAACGATTCCGCCACCTGCCGTTCCTGCCATAGCTATGACGCTATGGACATCACCGCACAAAGTGCTGAAGCCCGCGTTCAGCATCCGGTCGCGATCAAAAACGGGGAAACCTGTATTGATTGCCACAAAGGCGTGGCCCACATCCTTCCGGATATGAGCGAGCTGACTCAAGCTGGGGCTGCCGAGCTAGCCACCGCCGCAGCACAAACGCCAGCTGACGCAACCACGTTATATACCATTGCCACCGAACCTTTCTTTATGCAGGCAGATGACAGCCATAACGCCGGTAATCTGATGCCATCTACCGAAGTTAAGGTAGTGAAACAGGAAGGCGATCAGGTACTAGTCGACGTGGAGGGCTGGCAGCAAGATGGTGTGGCGGAAGTCTTCTACGCTGCGCAAGGTAAACGCATCCTCAGCGTATTACTGGGCGAAGAGGCGCAGAAAGCGCTGAAAACTACGTCCTCTCAAACCGATGCTGAAACCGGTCTAATCTGGCATCAGGTGGCGCTACAAGTCTGGTTACCGAAGAAACAACTGGTTGACGATCAACAGAAAATCTGGCGCTACGCCGCCGATATGATGTCCGCCAACTGCACCGGTTGCCACGGTTTGACCGCACTGGATCGTTTCAATGCCAACCAATGGATTGGGGTGATTAAAGGCATGGCACCGCGTACTTCCCTGACACAGGAACAGCTACGCGTACTGACACAATACGTACAAAAACATGCCAGTGATATGCCGGCCAAGTCGTAAACGAGAGGCGAAAATGAGCAAATACGAACAAAAACCGTTACACATGAGCCGCCGCCGTTTCCTGATGGGCACCAGCGCGTTAGCGGCGTTACCTTTAGTGGCTGGCCTGTGGCCTAAATCGGCGCTGGCAGAGGCCATTAGCCAAGCGTTACCTCAGTTTTTAGCATTGCGTCAGGCACAGAAAGGCATTCTGACCGGCGCTCACTGGGGCGCGTTTGAAGCTATCGTCGAAAATGGCCGTATGGTCGCCGTTCAGCCTGTAAAAGACGATCCCTACCCTAACGATCTGATCACCATGGCGCCTTATCAGGTACACGCGGAAAACCGCATCAAATATCCTATGGTGCGCAAAAGCTGGCTGGAAGGCGGGCCGGGGAGCCGTACTGAGCTACGTGGCCGCGATGAGTGGGTTCGTGTCAGTTGGGATAAAGCGATTGAACTGGTGTGTGGAGAAATTACCCGCGTACAGAAAGATCACGGCCCGCAAGCACTGTACGCCGGTTCTTACGGCTGGAAAAGCGTGGGAATGCTGCACAACAGCCGCACCCTGTTACAGCGTCTGATGAACCTGACCGGCGGTTTCCTCGGTTATGCCGGTGACTATTCTACCGGTGCTGCGCAGGTGATTATGTCCCACGTCGTCGGCTCTATGGAGGTTTACGAGCAGCAAACTGCCTGGCCAAACGTGATAGAAAACAGCGAGCTGGTGATCTTATGGGGTTGTAACCCGATGATCACTTTAAAAAATAGCTGGAACATTCCAGATCACGTGGGCCAGACCGGTTTTGAAGCGCTGAAGAAAAAAGGCACCAAAGTTATCAGTATCGATCCGGTGTATAACGACAGCGCCAAATTCACTAACGCTCAATGGATCGCCCCGCGCCCTTATACTGATAGCGCGATGCTTATCGGTATCGCCCATACTTTATTGACTGAAAAACTGTATGACCCGGACTTCGTTAAAACCTACACCGTCGGCTTTGATAAATTCCAGTCCTACCTGTTAGGTGACGATGACGGTCAGCCGAAAAATGCCGAGTGGGCCGCCGATATCAGCGGCGTAGATGCTGAAGTTCTGCGTCAGCTCGCGCGGGATATGGCGAAACAGCGCACCATGATTATGGGCGGCTGGGGCATTCAGCGTCAGCATCACGGGGAACAACAGCACTGGTTGCTGGTGACCGTGGCGGCCATGCTTGGCCAAATCGGCCTGCCGGGCGGCGGTTTCGGTTTCAGCTATCACTACTCTTCCGGCGGTAGCCCAACGGCCAAAGGCGGCATTTTACCGGGGATTTCCGCCGGTAATGCACCGAAGAACTCACCGGCTCCGATTCCAGTGGCACGTATTGCGGAATGTCTGGCTAATCCGGGTAAAACCATTGATTTTAATGGCACTAAGGTGACTTATCCCGATATAAAAATGGTCTACGTGGCGGGCGGTAACACCTTCCACCAGCATCAGGATACCAATAACCTGATCAAAGCCTGGCAGCACCCGGAAACCATCGTGGTAAACGAACCTTACTGGACCGCAACCGCCAAGTACGCCGACATCGTGCTACCTGCCACCACCAGCTACGAGCGTAACGATCTGGAAATGGGCGGCGATTACTCGCAACTGTATGTTTTCCCAATGCATCAATGTGTACCGCCGCAGCATGAATCTCGTAACGATTTTGATATCTTCGCTGCAATGGCGGCCAAATTGGGCGTTCTTGATGCCTTTACCGACGGCAAAGATGAAACCCAGTGGCTGAAATCCATGTACGACGATATGAAATCTCAGGCCAGAACGGCGCGAGTCGCTCTGCCACCGTTTGATATGTTCTGGCAGTCGAATAACTACGTTCGATTCCCGATTCCAGAAGCCAATAAGCAATGGATTCGTTTTGCCGATTATCGGGAAAATCCGCTGTTAAACCCGCTCGGGACGCCATCCGGCAAGATCGAGATTTATTCAGATACTATTGCCAAAATGGGTTATGCCGATTGTCGGGGAATTCCTACCTGGATGCCACCCTACGAATGGTATCGCGGGCCGGAAGCGAAAAAATACCCGTTGTCGCTCAACACCGCTCATCCGATCAACCGGTTGCACTCCCAATTGGATAATACCCCGTTGCGGAAAAAATATGCGGTGGCCGATCGTGAAGCGATTCTGATCAACCCGCAGGATGCCAGCGCGCGCGGTATTACCAACGGCGATCTGGTTCGTGCCTTTAACGATCGCGGTCAGATCATGGTGGGGGCAGTGGTAACCGAAGACGTTCGTCCGGGCGTAGTTCGTGTCAGTGAGGGAGCGTGGTTCGATCCGGCAGAACCGGCGGAACCGGGCTCTATCTGTAAAAACGGCAATATCAACTGCCTGACTTTCGATATCGGCTCATCCAGTCTGGCTCAGGGTAACTGTGGCCAGATGGCGCAGTTGGAGATTGAGAAATATACTGGTCAGGTGTTGAAAAATACCGCTCATGCGGTGCCAGAAGGCGCTTAACCGTGACAACATAGAGCCAGAAGACGTACCTCTGGCTCTACAGACAAAACTGAAAGGCGATATTCAATATCGCCTTTTTCACGCCCAAAACCTGCCGCTATTGCCAATTATGGCGCGGTGGCTGCTTCCAACTGAATCAGATACACCAAAGCCTCATCGCGATGGGTAAAACACATATCCCGTCGAGCCTGCAGGCTGGCACACACTGTTGGTCGCTGCGGGGAGTGGAAAATAGCGCAACGCATATCAATGGCTAAATGAATACAGCGGGTATTGGCAGGTTTGCCGAAAGGCATACCTGGAATGGGGCTGGAAATCGAGGGGGCAATACAACACGCACCGCAATCTGAGCGACAGTCCATCAGTGATTCTCCGGTGGGCTGACAGAGTAGATGGCGGACAATAGCAATCGCCGTCAATAACTACCAGCACTATCCTTCCCCCGGATTATTCCGCATCAATAACTGGGATGAATCACTCAATCGATCTGTCGATTATTTAACCAAAGTCTAAACTATAAGCATTATATAGCGATAGTCATGAGGCTGATGACCGAAGTATTAACCAGCTAATTATTCAGTCTAAGTATATTCAGCTATTTACAGCGACCCGCCGCCACTGTACCATTGAGCTAGTACAAAAGAACCTTACCCTCAGCGGGTTTTTCAGGAGCAATGCATGTCAATGGACTCTACTCAGTCCCTATCCCGCCCGTCAGTTCTCGGCGGCGCGATGATCGTAGCAGGTACCGCCGTCGGCGCGGGAATGTTCTCTATTCCTATCGTGACCGCCGGCGTTTGGTTTAGCGGTTCTGTTGCGCTGCTGATCTACACTTGGGCATGTATGCTGATTTCCGGCCTGATGATTCTGGAAGCTAACCTCAATTACCCGACCGGCGCCAGTTTCCATACGGTGGTGCAGGACTTGCTGGGGCGCATGTGGAGCTCAATCAACGGACTGTCCATTACCTTTGTGCTGTATATCCTGACTTACGCCTACATCTCGGCGGGCGGCTCCATTATCGCCCACACCCTAGACGGCATTGTCGGCGTGGGGCAAACCACGTCAGGCCTAGTATTCGCGGTACTGGTGGCCTTTATCGTTTGGTTATCTACCCGTGCGGTAGACCGTTTGAGCACAATATTGATTGGCGGAATGGTAATCACCTTTGTTATGTCCGTAGGTGATATGTACACACACGTAAAAGCCGACGTATTGTTTAACCATAGCCAAAGCGACGCCAGCTATCTGCCCTACGCGCTCGCGGCTCTGCCTTACCTGCTGACCTCATTTGGCTATCACGGCAACGTGCCCGGTTTGGTGAAGTATTATCGCAAAGACAGTAAATCCGTGGTGCGCAGCCTGTTATTCGGCACGCTGATTGCTCTGGCGATTTATATCCTGTGGCAGTATGTGATTCAGGGCAACATCGCGCGCGATGCTTTCAAACTGGTGATTGCCGACGGCGGCAACATTGGCAGCCTGCTAAAACAGATGGATACGGTATCCGCAGGCCCATTGACCGGTCAATTGCTGAATGCCTTCTCCTATATGGCGTTGGCCAGCTCCTTCCTCGGGGTATCATTGGGACTGTTCGACTATATCGCCGATTTCTTTAAATTCGCCGATGACGGCATTGGCCGGGCTAAATCAGCATTAGTGACCTTTGTGCCACCCACGATCGGCGCCTTACTGTTTCCGAATGGTTTCCTGTACGCTATTGGTTTTGCCGGTCTGGCAGCCACTATTTGGGCCGTTATTGTTCCGGCACTGATGGCGCGCGCGACGCGCCGACGCTTCCCGCAGGCCACTTACCGGGCTCCTGGCGGCAGCCTGATGATCGGCTTTATCATCGCCTTTGGCCTGATTAACGCCGTGGCGCATATCTGTGCATTAATGGGCTTACTGCCAGTCTATCAATAGGTTCCAATCTTCTGCGCCGCCGGGCCAATTCCTCTCCGGCGGCACATTCTTTTTCCCGCAATAATCCGCCATCGAATCATTGCTTGTTCCAGGCCAGGTTTTCGCGCTTTTTCCTCATTCTTTTTACGCTATCTGCTTGCCTGTAGCCCGCAGCACGGGTAATTTGTCGCAACTTATCTTCAATCCTGATTGGCGGGTTATTTTTATGGCAAGAGCTAACGAAATTAAGCGCGGTATGGCGGTCAACTACAACGGCAAATTGCTGTTGGTGAAAGATATTGATGTACAAAGTCCAAGCGCCCGTGGCGCCAGCACTTTATACAAAATGCGTTTTTCAGACGTGCGTACCGGTTTGAAAGTGGAAGAGCGTTTTAAAGGCGATGATATTCTCGATACCATCACGCTAACCCGCCGCGCGGTCAACTTCTCTTATATTGATGGCGACGAATACGTCTTTATGGATGAAGAAGACTATACGCCGTACAACTTCAAAAAAGAGCAGATCGAAGAAGAACTGCTGTTTATTCCTGAAGGTGGTATGCCGGGAATGCAGGTATTAACGATGGAAGGCCAGTTGCTGGCGCTCGAATTGCCGCAAACGGTCGATATGGAAATTGTGGAAACTGCACCGAGCATCAAGGGCGCTTCAGCCAGTGCTCGTAACAAACCGGCAATCATGAGTACCGGCCTATCAATTCAGGTGCCCGAGTACATCAGCCCAGGAGAGAAAATCCGTATTCATATCGCAGAACGCCGTTATATGGGTCGCGCAGATTAATCTTTGCTGATTCAACGTTAAGAGCCGGCAAAACCGGCCCTTAACCATCATTATCCCACAAACCATCATTTCACTGAATTAACGTAACTCAGGGAAAAACGCTCGCTTCAGGGCTAACTCTACGCCGCGCACTTCAGCCAAACCTTTCAGACGCCCAATTGCCGAGTAGCCGGGATTGGTTTTCTTGTGCAAATCATCCAGCATTTGGTGGCCGTGATCCGGACGCATCGGAATAGGACGGCTATCCCCCGCTCGCTGACGGCGCTGTTCTTCCGTCAGAATCGCCTTCACGACTTCATACATATCTACGTCGCCCTGCAAATGTCCGCCTTCGTGGAAGGTTTTCGGATTGCCTTCACGACAGGTTGAACGTAAATGCGTGAAATGAATACGATCGCCGAAGGTTTCGATCATCTTGACCAGATCGTTATCCGCCCGCACGCCGTAGGAGCCCGTGCACATGGTAAAACCGTTGTAAATACTGTCTACGGTCTCTTTCAGCCACTGCATATCTTCAAGGGTGGAAACAATGCGAGGCAGGCCAAGAATCGGACGCGGAGGATCATCTGGATGCACCGCCATACGTAAACCCACCTGCTCCGCAACCGGCACAATTGCACGCAGGAAATAGGCCATATTCTCACGCAGTTTGGCTTTATCGATGCCGTCGTATTCAGCCAGACGAGCGCGGAACTGGTCCAGAGTATAGCCTTCTTCGGCTCCCGGTAGACCCGCAATAATATTGCCGGTCAGTTTGGCCATTTCCGCCTCGGTCATCGAATCGAAATAATCCGCTGCCTGTGCCTGTTCTTCCGCCGTATAGTCTTTAGCCGCGCCCGGACGTTTCAGTATGTGTAGCTCGAAGGTCGCAAAGGCAATCTGGTCAAAACGCAGCGCTTTGGAACCGTCTGGGAGAGTGTATTCCAGATCGGTACGCGTCCAGTCCAGCACCGGCATGAAGTTGTAACACACGGTATCGATACCGCAGGCCGCCAGATTGCGCAGCGTCTGCTGGTAGTTGGCAATGTGCTGATCGACATCACCCGAATGGGTTTTGATCTCTTCATGTACCGGCACACTTTCTACTACCGACCACACCAGACCTTTCGCCGCCAGTTCTGCCTGACGTTTTTTAATTTCTTCCACCGGCCACACTTCGCCGTTTGGAATATGGTGCAGTGCAGTTACTACGCCTGTTGCCCCAGCCTGACGGATATCATCCAGCG
Source organism: Yersinia nurmii (assembly GCF_001112925.1). Lineage (GTDB taxonomy): Bacteria > Pseudomonadota > Gammaproteobacteria > Enterobacterales > Enterobacteriaceae > Yersinia > Yersinia nurmii. The sequence goes on along the minus strand of NZ_CPYD01000002.1, from coordinate 364,405 downwards.
AAACCGGGTCATTCGGGCCATACCAACGCCATGTTTGTTCCATCTGCTTTACCTTCTCACCTGCGTCATTATCATTGAATTACCCCGTGTTACTGCGCCATCGGCAATAACTGCGATGCGGGAGTCAAATTGCCTTCTTTTTAGCGGTTACTCATCATCTCAAGCTCATTCGGTATCCCAAGGGTCATATTTTCACGTATCAGACCTTATACCGAAATGTTGTTATACCGATTATCAATAGATATCACTCAGCTTTAACCTTACTCTTTACTGAGGAAGTGTCAAAAAGCAAAAGTACATTGGTTGATCCACCTCACGAATATGACCAATTTTGGACTAACCAATTTTAATTTCTATCATATCGCTTTACACTGCAAGCCGCTAATCATGACAAGCAGCGGAAACCTCTCCCTGATAGAGAGGGTTAACCCAGAGAGACAGACCCACCAAACTGGTCCAACACCTTTCCAGCTTGCCTACATTTGATACCGGTTCCCAGACGCTCAGGCGAACATTTGGGAAGCTAAACCATTCTGGAGTTTATGTATGAAAACCCTTGCCAATAGCCCGCTTCCCGCCGCCGTCCGCCGTCCGACTTACGATCGCAGTCAGTTGAAAAGCCGCATCGTTCACCTGGGTTTCGGAGCCTTCCATCGTGCTCATCAAGCGTTATTGGCCGACCGAGTGCTGAATCAGCTGGGCGGTGACTGGGGGATTTGTGAAGTCAGTCTTTTCGGCGGAGATACCCTGATTCAGGACTTACGTAAGCAAGATCATCTGTATTCGGTGCTGGAAAAAGGCGCCGAAGGCAATCAGGCCATCGTGATTGGCGCGGTACGTGAATCTCTGCATGCCCGTTTAGACGGTATCATGAAGGTGCTAGATAAATTGGTTGAGCCACAGGTCGCCATTGTTTCCCTGACTATTACTGAAAAAGGCTACTGCATTGAACCAGGCAGCGGTCAGTTAGACCTCAATCATCCGATGGTTCAGGCCGATTTGGCCGTACCGGAAGCGCCAACCTCTGCACCCGGCGTGTTGGTCGAAGCGCTGCGCCTGCGTCGTTTACACGGTTTGTCGCCTTTCACGGTTCTGTCTTGCGATAACATTCCAGAAAATGGCGATGTGGCTCGCAGTACGGTACTGAGCCTCGCCGCCGCGCGCGATCCGGAACTGGCCGAATGGATCCGCCAAAACGTCACTTTTCCTAATACCATGGTGGATCGCATCGTACCGGCCGCAACCCATGAAACGCTGCATGAAATAGCCGCCGAATTGGGCGTAGCCGATCCCTGCGGCATAGCCTGCGAACCATTTATTCAATGGGTTATCGAAGATAAATTTATTGCCGGACATCCGGACTGGCAAGCCGTCGGTGCTCAGTTAGTGGCTGATGTATTGCCTTTCGAAGAAATGAAATTGCGCATGCTGAACGGCAGCCATTCTTTCTTGGCTTACTTAGGTTATCTGGCAGGTTATCAACATATTAGCGATTGTATGACCGATGCCAACTATGTGCGTGCCGCTCGCCAACTGATGATGGCTGAACAGGCGCCAACGCTTAACGTCGAAAATACCGATCTAGATGCATATGCAGATAGCCTTATCGAGCGTTACCGCAATCCTTCGCTGAAACACCGCACTTGGCAAATCGCAATGGACGGCAGCCAAAAACTGCCGCAGCGCATGCTGGATTCCGTGCGTTGGCATCTGAAAAACGGCGGCCCTTACGCCTGTCTGGCGCTGGGCATTGCAGGCTGGATGCGTTATGTCGGCGGTATTGACGATGCAGGTCAGGAAATTGATATTCGCGATCCAATGCTGGAAAGTTTTAAAGCCTGCGTTGCGGAAACCAAAGACGGCGCAGAACGAGTGCAGGCTTTACTGGCACTAAAAAGCCTCTTCGGCGAAGAATTACCCCAGCAGGCTGAATTTGTCGCTGCCGTCACTCAGGCTTATGCTCAGTTACAACAACATGGCGCCAAAGAAACGGTGCGTTTACTGTTAGAGAAAGCCTGATAAATCCAATGCCACTGGCCGTCTAATGCGATCGGTGGTATTGCCTCAAAGCATTCCCATTTTTATTTCGCCGCACTATTTATTCTATTCACACTATCTATCCGCTATTTATCTGTTATCTGATAATGTCGGCACCGATTCAAACAAGAAACCGTCAAAATCGGGATGATCGGCATCGGAAACTTCCAACAGTATATTCTTCACGTTTTCCAAATGCTGCCACATAGCCTGTTTGGCCGCCTTGCTGTCTCGCCGGAGCACCGCCTGTAAGATCTTCTGATGATCTTCCAGCCATTGCCAACGGTAGCTGAAATCGGCAACGTGCAGGTGAACGCCCTGCCACATCACGCTGGTATTCCGCGCCCGCCAAGCTTCCCGAACCATACTGGCCAACACGCTATTTTGCGTCGATTGAGCCAGAAGAGAATGAAAAAGCTCGTCGGCAGTTTCATCTATTTGTCCGGCTTCTAGCGACAGCCTCTCCTGCTCTATCGCCTGCCGCATTTTGATAATATCGGCCTTGGTCGCCTGCAATGCAGCAAAAGCGGCAACTTCACTTTCCAGCAATTGCCTAGCCTGTAGCAATTCAAACGGACCATATCCGCTATCAATAATTACGGGCTGCTCATCATCAACATTATTTTCTGATCTGCTAAGCACGTACACGCCCGAACCTTTCCGGACTTCTACCCGTTTTTCAAGCTCTAGCATAATGAGCGCTTCCCGCACCACACTGCGGCTGACCTGAAATGTTTCCGCAATATCACGCTCTGGCGGCAGGCGATCGCCAACGCTATATTCACCCGCATTCAGTGCATCGCGCAGTTTCCCGCCGACTTCTTGGTATAAACGCATTATTTTATTACCTGAATCTGGCCTGTTTAACAGTACCAAGCTGAATTGGTCTGACCAAAAAGGGGAGTTAACGGATAATATCCCTATATATGACTGGAAGTATAACATGTGGTCCGATAGAAAAATCGGCAGAGCTGCGCAATGGCTCACAGAAAGGCACATAATTATGCTACAGATTAGCCCGATTTAATTAAATCGGGCTGCGAGCATTGAATTTATAAGCGTTGGTTTATCAGAGATAATTATTTTTTAGCTAAGCTGTTCTTTTAGCAATAGCTATCCTTTTAGCGATAATTAATGGTGACAATGGCCAGATTACGTTCTTTATTCAGCCATTGAATTTCTGAAGTGCCCAGATTCCCCGGTAAGTTGGACGTTGTGTCCATACCCGCCGTAATAACCTGACGTTGAGAAAGGTTTTTTCCGTTGCTATAACATCGGGTTGCCAGAGTTTGTGCAGAAAAATCAATCTGGCAGGGTGCATCTACAATGGAGCCAGTAAAGCGAACGATTCCGCTGGTGGCTGCTCCGTTAGCCAATGCGGTCCATGAAAATAAAACCAGTGCGACGCTGAGTACTCGATATTGACCCATGTTCACCTCAAAATCCGCTAAGACTCAATTAAAGAGTAGAGGATTTCGCTCAAAACAATGGCGTTGATAAGGCATTTTTTACCACCTTAATCGGTGCATAACCCATTAAAATAGTTAAATTATCGACGTTAGTCGTTATCTTATTCAGACTCTGCTTTGCGACTTTTCTCAATAACCGATTGATTATTAAGCTAATTAATAAATTATAATCTAAGTGTCTGATGTGAAAGTTTCACAACCTTTATTTTTCGGTATGCTTAACACAACGTTTTTTTACTGGGAGCACGTGGGTGACAAAAACCAATCTGATTACCGGTTTTCTTGGTAGCGGTAAAACCACCCTTATTCGCCAGTTATTGGCGCAAAAACCCGAACATGAAAAATGGGCGGTGTTAGTCAATGAGTTTGGAGAAATTGGTATCGATGGTGCGTTATTAGCCGATAGCGGGGCGGTACTAAAAGAAATACCCGGCGGCTGTATGTGCTGCGTGAATGGTTTACCTATGCAAGTGGGACTGAATATGCTGCTACAGCAGGCCAAACCGGATCGGTTATTAATCGAACCCACGGGGTTGGGTCATCCAAAGCAAATTCTGTCTCTATTAACCGCCGATATTTATCAGCCTTGGATTAGTCTTAGCGCCACGCTATGCTTGCTGGACGCCCGCCAATTACAGGATAAACGCTACACTGAAAATGAGAATTTTCGCGACCAGCTAGCCGCAGCGGATGTCATTATTGCCAGTAAGCAAGATACTTATATCGATACCGACCGTCAGGCATTGGCAGAATGGCAGCAAGTTCAGAACTCACAGCGTCCACTGTATTTCTCCTGTTTGGGGAAAATAGATATTTCCGTATTGGATATTCTGCATACCAATACGGCCCAACTGCCGGATGCGCGCCACCATCACGGAGAAGCATCCCCAAAAAAAGGCCTGGCGGCATTAAACCTAAACAGTGGCGAGCCTTGGCGCAGGGCGCTTAACCAAGGGCAAGGTTATACTAGCTGCGGTTGGATATTTAACAGCGAGACCATATTTGACACCGTGCCGTTGCTTGAATGGGTTCGTTTGAGTCCGGTAGAACGTGTTAAAGGCGTAATGCGTATTCCCGAAGGCGCATTGGTGGTGAATCGGCAGGGAAATGATTTACAGATTGAGACTCGTCCAACTCCGCCGCCAGACAGCCGAATTGAAGTGATTTCTTCCGGAGACAGCGACTGGAATACGCTACAGGGCAATTTGTTGAATATTCGTTTACATAAATAGGTATAATGCCCGACGTATTTTATCTGCGTTACTGTTTTAAACATCTAATTATATATAGGCCTTCGCATGACCCGCCGCAATTTACCGACAATCTTGATGCTCAACCTATTGGGTATTGCCCTGTTCCTATCTTGGTACTTACCTGAAAATCATGGTTGGTGGTTCGGGCCCGATTCGGCCATTTTCCATTACTTCAATAAGCATCTGCTTTCCAGCCCAACCTTCCTGCATGTGGTGGCGGTTACCAATAACCGTGCCTTCGACGTTATTTCCCTGCTATGTATGGGCGCGCTCTACTTGTATTTTTTCTTAAAAGAAAACCCTGCAGGACGACGTCGTTTAATCGTGATGGGTTTTGTGATGTTGCTGACGGCCGTATTTCTTAACCAGCTCGGACATCTATTACCGGTTAAACGCCCTAGCCCGACGCTAGTATTTGAGAATATCAACCGCGTTAGCGAGCTTATTGGTATCCCAACCAAAGACGCCTCCAGCGATAGCTTCCCGGGCGACCATGGCATGATGTTAATAATATTCGCCTGCTTTATGCTACGTTATTTCTCACGCGGGGCTTTTGCTATTGCATTGGTTATCGCCATCGTGTTCTCACTGCCAAGAATAATGATCGGCGCCCATTGGTTTACTGATATTGCCATCGGTGCGCTTTCGGTTGTATTAGTCGGTGCCAGTTGGATATTACTCACGCCAGCCAGCGATCGGATCATTGACTGGATAAATCAACGTCTGCCAAGCGCACGCCGTCCACGGTCCTGATACGTATTCCCACGCCACGGGGAGTCGCCACTCCCCGTTAAAATCTCGATTAAATCATTTTTGTATTTTTGCTAATCAACATATCAATCGTCTTTTCCGGAATAGCGCCATCGGTTATCACGTCGTCAAACTGCGTCAAATTGACCACTTTATGGTACGAGAACTTATTGAACTTAATCCCTTCTGCAATCAAATAACTCTTTCTGAACAGAGCATTACCTGCTGTTTGATTCTTACGTTATCAAGATGGGGCGTGATCATCGATCGCAATTCAACCGAGCTGATTGAATAATACAATTTCGCCCATAGCGTAATATGGGTAATATGCCGTTAAGACAATTATCCATATAGTCCTGATGAGTGATGATTGGATTGACGTCGATAAAGTAAATTACAGCCTCATCTTTCTCTGCCGCGTACTGCGCCTGCTGGCTAGTCACAGTGATGACTGAAGTTAATTAAGTCGTTATTAAACCCAGAAAATGCGACATAAATCACATGACACTTTTACTGATAGCCTAATTAGCCCTTAGATCGCGCATCTCCTTCCAATGAGACTCAACGCAATTTATCTATATCAGGATAAACAATGCACACAATGCGCAATATAGAAGATTCGTCAAATACGTTCAGAGGCAATAAATTAGGAATACTCCCAAAAATATCTACTTTTGTTTACACATTAAATGCCTGGTTGGTCATGATTTACTTTTCCCTTACCCAAATTGTTTTGGCACATATTCATGCATAATTTTCAGCGAGCTATATTAGCGTACAAAAGTTCATCATGACGAAGACACCGATGACAATCCGATTATTTTCTTTTAAAACAATAGGTTAAATTTATTTTTGATGTACCTGATTGCTAATCGAGGAAGGAAGAAAATATAACATTATGTTACATCAGGATTTCTTATAAGAATCTATGCAAAAACACTCGCCTTTTATAAGTCAATCCGGTAACCTCGAAAAAGTTTGCGCTCGAATATCAGTATTTTGCGCTTAATCCAATAAAAATTGTGCGGCTCTGCACATTTATTCGTTTAAGTTATTGTCTGATCGATGTGTGAACCCTAGTCTCACTTCGTTTGGCATTTTTTAGTGGCGATATCCGTCGTAAGGACAGCAAGGGAAAACAATAACAATGGTCAAGTCTCAACCTATTATGAGATACATTCTGCGGTTAATACCCGCAGTAGCTGCGGCGGTCATGTTATCCGCGTGCAGCTCGAACAACGCTTCGAATCTACACAATACGCAAACTGAGATGCGTGCAGTTAATGATAAAAACGGGCTTTTACTGCAAGCCTCTCAGGATGAATTCGAAGCAATGGTTCGCAACGTTGACATCAAGTCAAAGATTTTAGAACAGTACGCAGGTTGGAAAGGGGTTCGCTATCGCTTAGGCGGCAGCAGTAAACGCGGCATTGATTGTTCTGCTTTTGTACAACTGACTTTCCGCGAACAATTTGGCATGGATTTACCGCGCTCAACCTCAGAGCAGCAGGATATTGGTAAAAAAATCCAGCGTACAAAACTGCGCCCCGGTGATCTTGTGCTGTTCCGCGCAGGTTCGACAGGACGTCATGTAGGTATTTATCTGGGTAACGATAAGTTTGTCCACGCTTCGACCAGCGTCGGTGTGACAATTTCGAACCTGACCGATACTTACTGGAATAAGCGTTATCAAGATGGCCGTCGCGTACTGAGTAACCGAACGCAAAGCTAATTGAGACAGTTCCCTGCTGGTTCAGAAATGCCAAACGAAGTGATAAAACGCTGCCCTTGCCGCAGCGTTTTTTGTTGTTGAACCTGCGACACCTTCAGACTAGCGCCCTTAGGTTGTAGGAAACGTCCTTTTTCTACTCAACGGGGTTCACAATCGCTCATTCTCTTGTAGAATCGCCAACAAGAAACAGCTAGGGCTGACTCTGTTTCCTTATTTGATTTTGATTAAACCAACCGCAGCATATTGTTCCAACATAGCTCAGGTAAAAATCACATTAATAATTAAAGTTAGACATTATTAAGTCTATTTAATACGTTTTTGTCATTAAGTCAGTTTAAAATATTACATTTTATTTATCAGTTTAATATCTGCTCTGAAGCATCGTGGCTAATACCAAACCAGTAGCGCTTCACCGCTAAGATACTTATACTAATAATTACTTTTTTTCATCGGGTCAGGGAGTCGCGTTATCATGGGTTCAAAAAATGCGTTCTTTCGCAATATTGTATCCCCGCGCCGCCTGATAAAAAAAAGTGCCATTATTTCTCTGATATTCTTTATTTGTTTCGTTACCGTTACGCTGTCTTTTCTTTATCGTAGCAGTGAGAAAAGATTATCTGCACAGAGCGAGCAAATAGTCGCTTACTCCTCGCGTTTCTTAAATGACTTGACCACCACCATGTCCCAGCTGATTCCATTAACGGAGAAATCCTGCAAGTTAGCGGAACCTGTACTGCAATATAAGGCAGCGTTTACGAACGGCGTACGGGCATTCTTACTGGTACGGGATGGTTTCACTTATTGCTCGTCGGCTACCGGCGAAATGCATGTCAGCAGTAACGCTATTTACCCAAAACTTAATTTATACCAGACTCTGGATTTCAAGCTTCAGCAGGGTACGCCAATTCTGCCAGATAAACCGGCGGTCGCCGTTTGGCTTCGTCAGCCTGGACGTGGAAATACCGGCGTATTAACAACTTTAGAGTTAAACCTGCGTCCTTATTTATTGCTCAACTTTAATGATAAGGGCGTCAACGGTATGGCGATTGTTATTGGCGACCAGGCCATGACAACCTTTAATGCCAAAGTCATTCCCATTGAACAACTGCCCAATACGGCCTCTCGCGAGATCCAGATTCCGGGTTATCCCATCAAGTTACTATTGTATAGCGTCAATTTCACGGCCAGTGACATTCGGATAATTCTACTTGGCGGATTATTATTATCTGCCTTTGTCGGAATTTCTGCCTATTACATTATGTCCAACCGCCAACGCCCAGAAGACGAGATTCTGCGCGGTATGAAGCGCGGTGAGTTCTTTATCGAATATCAACCGGTATTCGAAGCAACCAGCCGAAAAATGTCCGGGCTGGAAGCGCTGGTGCGTTGGGAGCACCCAACTGAAGGTCGTATTCCGCCAGATTTGTTTATTCCCTTTGCCGAAGCTCAGGGTTTGATACAACCACTAACCCAGCATTTGTTTGATTTAATTATTGCCGATGCGACAAGAATGGTTGGTTCCATTCCCACTGGCACCAAACTAGCGTTTAATATTTCACCACTTCATTTAGGTGAACCGACATTCCGCGAAGATGTTTTAAGTTTGTTGGCGCGGTTACCCTTAGATACCTTCGATCCTATATTTGAAATAACTGAACGTGGGATGGTAGAAGAAGAACAGGCTATCTCCCAATTCGCCTGGCTGCGTGAGCACGGCGTAAAAATTGCCGTTGATGATTTTGGTACCGGACACAGCGCGCTAATTTATCTGGAACGCTTCACGCTCGACTATATTAAGATCGACCGAGCATTTATCAATAGTATTGGATTTGAAACCATTACCGCACCCGTTTTAGACTCCGTATTGATACTGGCGAAGAATTTGAAAATTGAAACTGTGGCCGAAGGGGTTGAGACCGAGCAACAGGCACAATATCTGATTGCTCACGGCGTTCACTTCATGCAAGGTTATTTACTCAGTAAGCCGTTAACGCTGGATAAATTGCTGAAGTTTTGTAATGGAAACTAATTTCTTTAATATTTGCCTTCGTACCCGGACAACTGGTAGTTTTACTTGAAATAGTTGCTATGTAGGTTTGTCGCAGGGGTTCACCGTTATCATGCTATTACGGGCATTCACCGCACTAATATTTGCTACTTTCAGTCTAGGATTGCATGCAGAAACGCTAAACGAAGGCGTAGCATTCTCAATTTTGGGCGAGCCAAAATATTCCGCCGATTTCACTCATTTTGATTATGTTAATCCGGCGGCGCCCAAAGGTGGTAATGTTACTCTATCCGCCATTGGCACCTTTGATAACTTCAACCGCTTTGCCCTACGCGGCGTTCCTGCGGTTGGCTCCGAACGCCTGTATGATAGCCTATTTGCCAGCTCTGACGATGAAATCGGCAGCTATTATCCGCTGATTGCCGAATCGGCCCGCTACCCTGCGGATATGCGCTGGGTTGAAATTGATATCAACCCTCACGCTCGCTTTCACGACAATGTTCCTATTACCGCCAACGATGTGGAATTTACCTTTAATAAGTTAATGACCGAAGGCGTGCCTCAATTTCGCATCGCTTATAAAGGCGTGACGGTTAAAGCTATTTCCCGCCTGACAGTGCGTATTGAATTCCCTGAGCCGGGAAAAGATAAGTTGCTGAGTATGTTGGGGCTGCCGGTTTTACCCGCGCACGACTGGCAGAACCGTAAACTGGGAGAGCCGTTGAGCAAGCCGCCGCTAGGCAGTGGCCCTTACCGCATTGGCGATTACCGTATTGGTCAATATATTACCTATCAACGCGTGCGGGACTATTGGGCCGCCAATTTGCCCGTCAATCGCGGAATGTATAATTTTGACTCCATTCGCTACGATTATTATTTAGACGATAAAGTCGCACTGGAAGCCTTTAAATCCGGTGCCTTTGACCTGCAGGAAGAAACGTCGCCCAAAAGTTGGGCGTCGCAGTATGTTGGTGGCAATTTCGCCAAAAACTACATCATTAAGCAGGATTTAGAGGACAAATCGGCGCAAAACACCCGCTGGATGGCTTTTAATATCCAACGTCCGCTGTTCAGCGATCGGCGCGTACGTCAAGCGCTCACCCTAGCCTTTGATTTCGACTGGATGAATAAAGCTTTCTATTTCAACAGTTATCAGCGCACCAACAGTTTCTTTCAAAATACCGACTATGCGGCTACCGGTTATCCCGATAGCGCGGAATTAGCCTGGCTAGCACCGCTAAAAGGCAAGATACCTGACGAAGTTTTCAGCAAAATCTATCAACCGCCTTCCAGCGACGGTAGCGGCAACGATCGGGATAACCTGCTGAAAGCGCGCGAACTCTTGCAGCAGGCAGGCTGGGAAGTGAAAAATCAGCAGTTGGTTAACAGCAAAACGGGGCAACCTTTTGTCTTCGAAATGCTGTTGCTCAGCGGCAGTAATTTCCAATACGTGCAGCCGTTTAAACATAACCTGCAACGTTTGGGCATCACCATGAATATTCGTGAGGTGGATAGTTCACAGTACCTTAGCCGCTTGCGTAGCCGCGATTTCGATATGCTCCCGGCAGTTTATCCAGCCTTCACTTACCCAAGCACTTATCTGCGGCTATATTGGAGCTCAGAGTATATTGATTCTACGTATAACCGCCCCGGCGTCAGCGACCCGGCAATTGACTCTCTGATTCAGCAAATTATTAGCCATCAGGGGCAACCGGAAGCCCTCATCTCCCTTGGCCGCGCGCTGGATCGGGTGCTGACATGGAATAACTTTATGATTCCCATGTGGTATTCCAATCACACCCGTTTTGCTTATTGGGATAAGTTCTCTATGCCTTCGGTGCGCCCAACCTACTCTCTGGGCTTCGATAGCTGGTGGTTCGACGTAAATAAAGCGGCTCATTTGCCGGCTGAACGGCGCTAAGGGGCAACATATGGGCGCTTATTTATTACGTCGTTTATTATTGGTTATCCCAACGCTATGGGCGATCATCACTATCAATTTTTTTATTGTGCAAATCGCTCCCGGCGGGCCGGTGGATCAGGCCATTGCTAATATCGAATTTGGCCAGCACAGCGGTTTAAACACGGCTTCAGACGGGAATCTGGGCGGTGCGAAAGTCGGTGTAAGCGCCGGGCCGTTAGGGGAAGGACAATACCGCGGCTCACGGGGACTCGACCCAGAAGTCATAGCCGAAATTAAACAGCGCTTCGGTTTCGATAAACCTCTACATCAACGTTATTTCGATATGCTCTGGCGCTATGCCCGCTTTGATTTTGGCGACAGTCTGTTTCGCGGCGAAACCGTGATGGGGTTGATAAAAAGCAGCCTGCCCGTGTCCATAACCCTGGGGTTATGGAGCACTCTGATTATTTACCTGGTATCCATTCCGCTGGGAATTAAAAAAGCGGTGCGCAGCGGGTCGGCCTTCGATACTTGGAGCAGCACGCTAATTATTATCGGTTATGCCATTCCCTCCTTTCTGTTCGCTATTTTGCTGATCGTAGTATTTGCCGGCGGTAGTTATCTCGATTGGTTCCCGCTGCGCGGCCTGGTATCCAGTAATTTTGATACCCTCCCTTGGTACGGGAAGGTTACTGATTATCTGTGGCACATCACGCTGCCAGTATTGGCTACCGTGATCGGCGGCTTTGCGACCCTGACCATGTTGACCAAGAATTCCTTTCTGGATGAAATTCGGAAGCAATACGTGGTAACCGCTCGCGCCAAAGGTTTGAGCGAAGATAAAATTCTGTATCGTCACGTGTTTCGCAATGCGATGTTATTAGTTATCGCCGGTTTCCCCGCCACATTTATCAGTATGTTCTTCACCGGTTCACTGTTGATCGAAGTGATGTTTTCTCTGAATGGTCTGGGCCTGCTGGGCTACGACGCCACGCTGCAACGAGATTATCCGGTCATGTTTGGCACTCTGTATATTTTCACACTGATTGGCTTATTACTGAATATTATCAGTGACATTACTTACACGCTGGTTGACCCACGCATTGATTTCGAGGGCCGCCAATGAAACCACTCAGCACCATCAATCGTGCCCGTTGGGCGCGATTCAAACACAACCGACGCGGTTATTGGTCACTGTGGATTTTTCTCACACTGTTTATCATCAGTTTATTCGCCGAACTTATTGCCAACGATAAGCCCCTGCTGGTCAGCTATCAGGGCAAATTCTATATGCCCTTTATGGTGAACTATGATGAAACAGCCTTTGGCGGTATTCTGACTACCGCCGCCGACTATCAAGATCCTTACGTAATAGGCCGTATCGAAGACCACGGCTGGGCAATATGGGCGCCGATTCGCTTTGGTAATAACACCATAAACTTCTCCACGCAGGTTCCCTTCCCTTCCCCGCCCGACCGCCACAATTTGTTAGGCACGGACAGCAACGGCGGTGACGTATTGGCTAAGGTTATTTATGGCTTTCGTATTTCCATGCTGTTTGGCATAACCCTGACGCTATTTTCCAGCCTGATAGGCATTTGCGTCGGGGCGGTACAGGGCTATTACGGTGGAAAAATCGATCTATGGGGGCAACGCTTTATTGAAGTTTGGTCAGGTATGCCAACGTTATTTTTGGTGATTCTGCTGTCCAGCATTATTCAGCCCAATTTCTGGTGGCTGCTGGCGATTACCGTTTTATTCGGCTGGATGGCGCTGGTTGGCGTGGTGCGCGCCGAGTTTTTACGTACCCGCAACTACGATTATATTCGGGCAGCCCGCGCGATGGGCGTGCGCGATCGGGTGATTATGTCGCGCCATATGCTACCAAATGCGATGGTGGCAACGCTGACATTCCTGCCGTTTATTCTTTGTGGGTCTATTACCACGCTAACCTCACTAGATTTTCTCGGATTTGGCCTACCGATCGGCTCGCCATCATTGGGAGGACTGTTGTTGGAAGGGAAAAATAATCTGCAAGCGCCTTGGTTAGGATTAACCGCATTTATCGCCCTAGCGATGCTGCTTTCCCTATTGATTTTCATCGGCGAAGCGGTGCGTGACGCTTTCGACCCAAGTAAGGCGTATTGATATGGCGACTCCTCTGCTGGATATTCAGGATCTCAGTATTGCTTTCCGCCAGAACCAACAGGAACGTCAGGTTGTCAGCCAGCTTTCCCTACAGGTAGAAGCGGGTGAAACTCTGGCACTGGTCGGCGAATCCGGTTCGGGCAAGAGCGTCACCGCCCTGTCGGTACTTCGTTTACTCCCTTCACCGCCGGTGATTTATCCGAGCGGAGACATTCTATTTTCCGGTCAATCTCTGCTCCATGCCAATGAAAATACGTTGCGCAAAATTCGCGGTAACCAGATCGCTATGATTTTTCAGGAGCCCATGGTCTCGCTTAATCCGCTGCATACTATCGAAAAACAGCTGGCGGAAGTGTTGTCCCTCCACCGTGGAATGGGGCGGGAAAGCGCACGTGCCGAGATTATCAGTTGCCTGGATCGCGTCGGTATTCGCAATGCCAAAGGGCGGCTCGGAGATTTCCCTCATCAGCTTTCCGGGGGAGAACAGCAACGAGTGATGATCGCTATGGCGGTACTCACTCAGCCTAAACTGTTGATTGCCGATGAACCCACTACCGCCCTCGACGTGTCGGTACAGGCACAGATTTTGAGTTTGCTGAAAGAGTTAAAACAAGAAATGGGAATGAGTTTGCTGTTTATCACTCATAACCTGAATATCGTGCGCCGCCTAGCCGATAACGTGGCGGTGATGCGCGAAGGGCGCAGAGTGGAGCTGAGTGACCGCCAGACGCTGTTTAGCCACCCTAAGCACCCGTACACACGGCAATTGCTCGACGCCGAGCCTCAGGGCGATCCCATGCCGCTACCGCCGATGACCGCACCACTGCTGCGAGTCAAAAATCTTCAGGTAGGTTTTCCTATCAAAAAAGGGTTACTGCGCCGAACGGTTGGTCATCACTACGCGGTGAAAGGTATCAGCTTTGATTTACGTCCGGGGGAAAGTCTCGGTTTGGTCGGGGAGTCAGGATCGGGAAAAAGCACTACCGGGCTAGCATTGCTGCGTTTATTACCCTCCAGCGGGGAGATCTGTTTCGACGGTCAACCACTTCATCGCTTTAATAACAAACAGATGTTGCCTTTCCGCAACCGCATTCAGGTGGTATTTCAGGATCCCTACTCGGCGCTCAATCCACGTTTGGCGGTCTGGCAAATTATCGCTGAAGGGCTGGAGGTTCATCAGAAGCTCAGCGCCGCCGATCGGCAACAGCGTGTGATTGCCGCCATGGAAGAAGTGGGATTAGACCCTGCCACCCGCCACCGCTATCCCACCGAGTTTTCCGGGGGACAACGTCAGCGCATTGCCATTGCCAGGGCGCTGATATTGCAACCTCAGCTATTGATTCTCGATGAACCGACCTCATCGCTGGACAAATCGGTGCAGGCACAGATTCTGACACTGCTCAAATCGCTTCAGCAACGGTATCAATTAAGCTATCTGTTTATCAGCCACGATTTGCAGGTAGTGAAATCACTGTGCCACCAGTTGATCGTACTGAAACAGGGAGAAGTGATAGAACAAGGTGATTGCCAACGGGTGCTCACCGCACCGGCGCAGCCTTATACCCGACAGTTATTGCAACTGGCCGATTAAAAGCCACGGGAACTTTGCACATGCAAAAGTTCCTCAGAGACAGCTCTGCCGCGGAGGATTAGAAAGGATAGAAAGCCGTCATTTTCTCTGCGATGGCCACACCGACATTTTTCAAGCGGCACATAGCGGCGCTTTCATCATGGCAGTGGACAAACAGACAAGGCTCTCCTTCCCACTCGACAATAGCAGAATCAACCTGAATTTCTTGTAACGAAAGGTGCAGGCGCTGCATTACCTGCCTGGCGGCGCTACCGTCATGGCTCAGTAATTTCAACCCCATCAGGTTGTTCTTTTCATCTATCGTCGCTAACGGAATCGGTTCAACCTTGACACCGGTAAAGCCTGACAGCCAGCGGTAACTTTGCGGCAGGCGATGAACCACCGAAAGTTGAATATTATTCACGCGTCTTTCCTAGTAAAAAAATTAACAATAACTATTACAAAAGCACAACAAAGTCACATGCTAACTAAGTTATAGCCGCTAAAGCGCCATTATGCCTGATTAGAATCTCATCAAAGTGTAAATTTATAACAATACATAAACTTATCACTAACAAGGTTGTTTATTTGGCCATTTCTGACGTTTTCCCCGCTTCCTTACACTAACCAAAAAAGCGAGTTTGAGATTTAGATCTCATTTTTTCGTTATATGTATACCTTTCTGCGTGTCTTCTCAACCATTTTTCTTGCAAGTCGGTTACCTACTTTTCGTTAATATTTTACAAATAAGGAACATTCCTTCACCGAAAGCCAGGAAGAAAACAACGACATCTCATTGATAAATATATTATTAAGTGAAGATTTAATGTATACAAAATAATCGCGAAAACTTCATATTCTTCGGGATGTTATTTTCCTTATTTTGACTTATTTCAAGCCAGCCTTAACAAGTAATCAACATGATAATAAGCGTGCTTACTAATATCACCTTGCTTCTTATTGGGCTATTTCAGCCAATGATTAACTCTCGGAAACAGCGATATTCAGTGCAGAAGAACAAGAAAGGGAAGGTAGAGCGGGGAAATATCATTGAGATAAAGTGGGTCATTGCGCTGCCAGCGAAACAACCGGCAGCGCGATAAACCAAATCAGGCCGTCTTTTTGCCCGGACGACTGGCGTATAAATAGAAGAATACAGCGGCAATGATACAGAAAGCCATTGAGCTAACCATTGGCCAGGCACTGCGGGAAGGAGCTAATGATAAAATGGTTCCGACCAACGCGCCGATACCAAAACGCAAGGTACCAGCCAGAGATGAAGCCGTCCCCGCCATGTGCGGGAAATCATCCAGAATGACCGCCATGGCGTTGGATGTAATCATAGCGATACAGCCCACGTAGGCCGCCACGCACAACACCAACGCCCAGAACCCCAGTCCCAAAGCTGAAACTGCCACCAGACCGATGCCCATAACCAACTGCACCAATAGGCCAAAACGGAACATCTTAATGGCTCCAACGCGGCGCACATTCCGGCTATTGATCAACGTCATCAGGAACAGGAAGACAATATTCAGCGCAAAGTAATAACCGAAGTTTTGCGGGGACACACCGTTAAGATCGATGTATACAAAAGGCCCAGCGCTGAGGAAAGAGAACATACCGGCGAAGGAGAATCCGCTGGCCAGCATATAGCTGAGCACGCGTTTATGACGGAACAGTGAACCAAAGTTGCCAATTGTGGTGCGAAGGTGGAATTTTTGTCTCCGTTCTCGCGGTAGCGTTTCTTTAATAAAGAACGCTACCAGCACCGCACCAACCAGCGCTGCGCCGGCCATACTCCAGAAAATAGCATGCCAGCTGAACCACACCAGCAAAGCGCCACCAATAATGGGTGCCAACAGTGGCGCAATGGTCATCACCAGCACCACAAATGACATCATTCTAGAGAATTCATCTTTCGTGAACATATCTCGCATCAATGCGTTGATCACAACGCTGGCCGCAGCGGCGGATAAACCGTGCAGGAAGCGCATATTGACCAGTTGCTCCACCGATTGCGCCATGGCGCAGGCTACGCCTGCCAGAGCAAAAATTACCGTTCCCCACAGGATAACCGGCTTACGGCCAATACTGTCTGCCATCGGGCCATAGAACATTTGACCAATAGCAAACCCGAGCACATAAGCGCTCAGTGTCATTTGTACGCGACCATCCTCCACGCCAAACTCTCTGGCGATAATCGGCATGCTGGGCAAATACATATCGATGGCCAACGGCATCAGCATGGAAAGCAAACCCAGAATTAAGATCAAACCAATATGGGATGTTCGTTTTTCTTGCACGCTTTGCAACTCCTTCAATAGCCGTTCGATCCAAATGAATTATTCAGATCGAACAGGACAGTCGTACCACGATGGCGGGAAAAATGATTTGTTTTGGCAACGCCCAAGACGCAGGCCTCCCCCTAAAACCTGGGAGTTCCTCTCTTGGAATCACGCATAACCGCCTTGATAAACGATGGCGCGATTAACTCAGATGCGGAGCGCCAACGCTGGCAATTTCTTCTTCGGTTAACGGGCGGTATTCGCCAGGTGCCAGATCTTCATCCATCACAATGGCACCAATACGTTCGCGGTGTAACTCGACTACGCGATTACCTACCGCACCAAACATGCGTTTTACCTGATGGTAACGACCTTCACTGATCGTTAAACGAACTAATTGCGGCTCTATCACTTCCAGCTGCGCCGGTTTGGTCAAGGTAGCCTCGTTATGCAATTGTACGCCTGCGGCAAACTGCTCGGCGGTATCTTCGGCAACCGGATGCTCCAGCGTCACCAGATAGGTTTTCTCGCAGTGGTGCTTTGGTGAAGTAATACGATGTGACCATTGGCCATCGTCAGTCATCAAAACCAGACCTGTGGTGTCGATATCCAAACGCCCCGCCGCATGCAATTTATAGGCAACCGGCTCATCGAGGAAATACAGCACGGTTGGATGGTCGGGATCGTCAGTGGAGCATACATAGCCCTGGGGCTTATTCAGCATAAAGTAACGCGGCCCGACCTGCTGCTGCAGCAGATTGCCATCGAACATCACTTCCTGTTCTGGCGTCAGCTTCATCGCGCCGGTTTTGACGATCTCGCCGTCCACGGTCACACGTTTTGCCCGTAGCTCGCGCGCAACCAACGCACGGCTAACCCCTAATTGCTGAGATAAAAACTTGTCCAATCGCATTGAATCTACTTTGCCTGTTTGTCTGGTCGTGTTGCCAATCAACACGTTGCCTTGCCACTTTGAGGGGTAGCAACGCAGGAAATTAAATGAAGCAGTAAAAATCGTGTAGGAGGAACATCATTTGCTGCCTATGAGACACATCAGTATAACGGGGGTTGTCCTATCATCCTAGGAACAGTTACGCTCGACCGAGAGGTTCTCGCACCTATGGCACCGAATAGGCATAATAATAGAAAATAATTTCGAGTTTAACCGGATCGATTTCGCTAAAAATCTTAAGGATATGTTGCAAATGACCACCGTTCCGCTTGGGGTAGCCTAAGCTATGGCTTTTACACTCCGCCCCTATCAACAAGAAGCGGTTGACGCCACTATTGCTCACTTTCGTCGCCACCCGGAACCGGCTCTGATTGTGCTGCCCACCGGCGCGGGTAAAAGTCTGGTCATTGCCGAACTGGCTAAACTGGCTCGTGGGCGAGTATTGGTACTGGCTCACGTTAAAGAGCTGGTGGCACAAAACCACGCTAAATATTGTGCTTACGGTCTGGATGCCGATATTTTTGCCGCAGGTTTACAGCAACGACAAAGCGAAGGCAAAGTCGTCTTTGGCAGCGTGCAGTCCGTAGCCCGTAATCTCTCACTGTTCGATAGTGCCTTTTCCCTGTTAATCATTGATGAATGCCATCGAATCAGCGATGAAGACGACAGCCAATATCAGCAAATCATTCAGTATTTACGGAAAAATAATCCAAAGCTACGCTTGCTGGGTTTGACCGCTACGCCCTATCGTCTTGGCAAAGGCTGGATTTATCAATTCCACTATCACGGCATTACCCGTGGTGATGAAAAGAGTTTATTTCGCGATTGTATCTATGAATTGCCCCTGCGCTACATGATCAAAAACGGTTTCTTGGTACCGCCAGAACGGCTGGATATGCCGGTGGTGCAATATGATTTCAGCCGTCTGACCAGTAATAGCAATGGTCTGTTCCGCGAAGAAGACCTAGATCGGGAAATCAAACAGCAGAGCCGTATTACGCCGCATATTGTCAGCCAAATCGTCGAATATGGAGCCACTCGCAAAGGAGTGATGATTTTTGCCGCCACGGTTGAGCACGCTAAAGAGGTGTTCGGGCTGCTCCCCGCAGGGCAGGCTGCATTGATTAGCGCCGTCACTCCCGCCGCCGAACGCGACGCGTTGATTCATGCGTTTAAACAACAAGAATTGCG
The DNA here is from genome assembly GCF_001112925.1 of Yersinia nurmii. Classification (GTDB taxonomy): domain Bacteria; phylum Pseudomonadota; class Gammaproteobacteria; order Enterobacterales; family Enterobacteriaceae; genus Yersinia; species Yersinia nurmii. The sequence goes on along the minus strand of NZ_CPYD01000002.1, from coordinate 345,104 downwards.
TTATCTGGTGAATGTCGCGGTACTGACTACCGGTTTTGACGCGCCCCACGTGGATTTGATCGCCATTCTGCGTCCGACCGAATCCGTCAGCCTGTATCAGCAAATCGTTGGACGCGGGCTGCGATTATCACCGGGTAAGGAAGACTGTTTGATTCTCGACTACGCCGGTAATCCACACGACCTGTTCACTCCCGAAGTGGGCACCAGTAAGCCTCATGGCGATAGCCAGCCAGTACAGGTCTTTTGCCCAGACTGCGGTTTTGCCAATGTATTTTGGGGGAAATGCACAGACTCCGGCGATATTATCGAACACTATGGCCGCCGCTGTCAGGGCTGGTTTGAAGGTGATGAAGGTCAGCGCGCTCAATGCGACTATCGTTTCCGGTTTAAAAGCTGTCCACACTGCGGAGCAGAAAATGACATTGCCGCCAGACGCTGTCATCAATGCCAGGAAGTGCTGGTCGATCCCGATGATATGCTGAAAGCCGCGCTAAAACTGAAAGATGCACTGGTTCTGCGCTGTGGAGGAATGGCGCTGGAATCAGGCAAAGATGCCAAAGGAGAATGGCTAAAAATCACCTATTACGATGAAGACGGCACCAGTACCAGCGAACGTTTTCGCCTCACCACATCCGCACAGCGTATGGCCTTTGAGCAAATATTCCTGCGTCCGCATCAACGCGCGCCGGGGATCCCCTTAACATGGCAAACGGCGGCGGACGTAATCGCCCAGCAGGCGCTACTGCGTCACCCCGATTTTGTCGTTGCCCGGAAACGGGGCCAATGGTGGCAAATTCGCGAAAAGGTGTTTGATTATCAGGGGCGTTTTCGCCTGGCAAACTCGCTTGGCTAGCGCCTTTCTGCCCTGAGTTATTTGCGGTTTTGTTTGCTGTCTGGTCGATATTTCGCTAGAATGCCGCCCGCTTTACTCTGGGTTCGCCCAAAGTAAGCCGACTATCGAACCTGTTGCTGGGTCGCCTGTAGCAGGGTAAATTTTCTTTTAAGAGAAAACAAAATGATCACTATCAATGCAGAAGTACGTAACGACCAGGGTAAGGGTGCGAGCCGCCGCCTGCGTGCAGCAAATAAATTCCCAGCTATCGTTTACGGTGGCGAGGAAGCAGCGGTTTCTATCGCTCTGGACCATGACACCACTAAAAACATGGAAGCAAAACCAGGTTTTTACAACGAGCCAATCTCTTTGGTTATCGATGGTAAAGAAGTTAAAGTTCAGGTTCAGGCTGTTCAGCGTCACGCTTTCAAGCCAAAACTGACTCATATCGACTTCGTTCGCGTTTAATCTGCGATATCGATATTTCGGGACGCCGAAAATGAGAAAGCATCGCTGATGCGATGGGAGATGCCAGTCGGTTTACTCTGACTGGCATTTTTATTACCTGCTATTTTTATTTCCTTCCACTTATGGCTATTAATTATTCAGTCGGAAATCCATATAAATCCGATTAAAATAGCACATCACTCAAGAAAGAAAATACGAAAAAAACCCGTCAGATTAGCCTACAGGGAATATTCATCTCACTTCCACTTTATTATTTTTATATACATTAAAGCTTCTCCGCTATAAATAACAGAGAAGCCGGCATAACAAACCAAATGGCCATTAAAAAAGATAATAGCATTAAGTTTTAAGACAAACCGTTACCATCCCAATGAGGAAAGAGCACCTGTTGCTGCACCAATTGCAGAGCCAATGGCTATACCAATCGGCCCAAATGGCGCGCCAGCTATAGCGCCAGCCGAAGTCGCCGTAGTGACAGCAATCGTCATATCCATTGCCTGAGTAGGGGCCTCTGCGCCTGAAATAAGATTTAACTCAGTAGTTTCAATCGTCTTCATATTTGAACCCTCTATAATTAAATTAAGTTAAAATCAACATCACCATGGTGAGTAATAAACCTATCTCTGAGGGAGATAAAAATCAAATTAGAATAAACAACCAATAGCGGCCTAAATTTCCCGAACGCGCTTAATGAAGTTGTTGATTAATGAAATTTAATGACAAGTAATAACAAAAAATTTAGCTCACTTAAATTTAACTATAAAAAACAAACAATAAAACCCACCTCATAGATATGTAATAAAAAAATAACGCCACCGAGTTTAGAAACTAATTTTAAAGGTTTCCAGACTCGGTGGCGTTACGTCAATACCACTTGAGGAGTGAACGACTATCTTAGGATTTGTCGCCGCCGCTTAAACGCCGCTGTAACTGATCGCGTAAATTCGGTGGAGTGCCTTTAATGGTTAACGTATCGGTGGCGGGATCCCAGAAAATACGTTCGCCCAGCAATAAAGCATCAAAGTTAATGCTTAAACCACCGCCGCTGCCGGAAAACTTAGTCAGCTGACGCAAAGTGCTACGATCGGCAGGGAATGTCTCTTCCAGCGCATACCCCTGCTCGGTGGAGAACTCTTTAAAGTCCTTCTCACCCAATTTAGGTAACTCTTGGGCCAGTTCCTGCAATGCAATCTCTTCACCGGCCTGCAACTGTTCGTTGCAATAACTATAAGCCTGTTGACGATATGCCTGACGCTCATTTTTATCCAACTGCGCATCGGCGCAATAGTCATCAAGGGCTTGCAGTAAACCGCGGTTTTGCGCCTTAGTATCCAGACCTTCGGCGGCGGACAAGAAATCCATAAAGAAGTCAGAAACCTTACGACCAACGCGCCCTTTCAGGAAGGTCAGATAACGGCTGGACTCCGGATTGGTTTCCCATTCGGTCAGATCAATGCGAGCCACAATATCTGCGCGATTGATATCCAGATAATGAGTTGTGCTCAAATCTAGCTGCTCATCAACCCGCATACTATTGCAACTGCTTAGCACTGAGATCAATAAATACTCAACCGCCAGATAGCGATACTGACAAAACAACACCACGCCGCCTTCGGCAAAAGGATATTTCGCCAGTTCATCCCGCAGACGCACGGTAGCCGCGCGGCTAAAGGCGAGAAAATCTTCGTCTCCTTTACGGCAGCGTTTTAAGGCATCGGCCAACTCACTTTGCTCATTAAACAAACCATAAGCCTTGCTTTTGGCGCTATAAACACGATGCAGTTCCGTCATCATTTCTTCCACTACCGCATTAGTCGGCAGTAAAGAGTCCCGCAACATCACATCCAGGGTCTGTTCGTCACGTTTGATCAATTGATGTAAAGCGATTTGGTCGATATCAAGGCTCATGATAAATACTCCTTTTAGCTAGGGGCGTATTCAAACACCGATGCTCTGACGCCGCAACTCAAAAGCGGCGTGAACTCCGAATCCTCTGCAATTGATTCTTAATGCTATAAAATAGCGGAAAAGCGCGGCTCTATACGGTAAGATGTGGGACTTTGTCAGGCGTTGAGCACACTTTTTATGCCACAATCATCTCGTTACAGTGACGAACACGTTGAACAGTTGCTTTCTGAACTGGTTCAAGTACTGGAAAAACACCGCACCCCAACCGATCTTTCCTTGATGGTTTTGGGGAATATGGTTACAAATCTGCTCAATACCAGCATTGCCCCAGCGCAACGCAAGGTATTGGCGCGATCTTTCGCCGAGGCTCTCCAGGCTTCGGTTCGTGAAGATAAAGCTCATTAATGACTTAATTAAGACTGCTATCTCTATATGGTGACAAATCGTCAGCGCTATCGTGAAAAAGTGTCCCAAATGATCAGTTGGGGGCACTGGTTCGCCTTATTCAATATTCTGTTCAGCCTAGTGCTGGGCAGCCGCTATCTATTTGTTTCCGATTGGCCAACCTCTTTGGTTGGCCGCACCTATGCTCTGGTCAGTTGGTTAGGGCATTTCAGTTTTATCGTATTCGCTGCTTATCTATTGGTGATTTTCCCACTCACTTTTGTCGTGATGTCGCAGCGTTTACTCCGGTTCCTTTCCGCCGCATTTGCCACCACAGGCCTGACCTTATTACTGGTGGACAGTGAGGTTTTTACCCGTTTTCACTTGCACCTCAATCCTGTGGTGTGGGAGCTGGTGGTTAATCCCGACCAAAGCGAGTTGGCCAGAGACTGGCAGTTAATCTTTGTTTCTGTTCCTATTATCTTTTTGGTTGAGATGCTTTTTGGCACTTGGTGCTGGCAAAAGCTGCGTAGCCTGAACCGGCAAAAGTTTGTTAAGCCGCTGGTTGCCGTGTTTATTTCTGCATTTTTCGCCTCCCACCTGATTTATATCTGGGCGGATGCCAATTTCTATCGGCCAATCACGATGCAGCGTGCCAATCTGCCGCTTTCCTACCCTATGACGGCACGTAAGTTTCTGGAGAAACACGGCCTACTGGATCAACAGGAATATCAACGCCGCATTATCGAGCAAGGAAATCCCGAAGCCGTTACCGTGGAATATCCGCTCAATACCATTACCTTTAGCGATAAAGGCAGCGGCTATAACCTGCTGATGATCGTAGTGGACGGTATTCGCCCAGATAGTTTGAAGCAGGACATGCCAGCGCTGAATGATTTTGCTCAGTATAATATTCAGTTCAACCGTCATTACAGCGCGGGAAACCGGAAAGAAACCGGCCTGTTTGGCCTGTTTTACGGGATCTCCCCGACGTATCTGGACGGCATTTTAGCCGCTCGTGAACCTTCGGCCTTTATTAATGCCTTGGGTAATCAAGGCTACCAGTTCGGTCTATTCTCCTCTGACGGCTTCCAGTCGGCGCTCTATCGCCAGGCTCTTTTGTCCGATTTCTCGTTACCTGAGCCAAAACGTCAGAGCGACAGCGCAACAACGCTGGAATGGCAACAATGGTTGAATAATTTATCCAGTCCGGCGCCTTGGTTCTCCTACGTTAACCTGATCGGTTCACAAGAGTCGCAGGATCCGGTGGAAGGTGTCAGTCCGGTCGCACCAAATGACTTTATCAGCCGTTATCAGGACGGTGCCAAAAACGTCGATCAACACATTGCGACTATCATTGATACGTTAAAAACCAAAGGGTTGCTGGATAAAACCGTGGTGGTGATCACCGCGTCTCACGGCGTAGAATTTAATGATAGTGGCAACGGTGATTGGGGCGCGGGCAGCAAATTTAACCGTCACCAATTACAGGTTCCGCTGATTATTCACTGGCCGGGTACTCCGGCACAAAAAGTGAATAAATTGACCAGCCATGAAGATGTGATGACTACACTGATGCAGCGTTTGCTGCATGTACGCACTTCGCCAGAAGATTACTCGCAGGGTGAGGATTTATTTGCCGCTCAGCGTAATCATAATTGGCTTGCTACCGGTGAAAACGGCGTGCTGGTCATTACCACGCCAACCCAAACTATTGTGCTCGACAACAGCGGAAATTATCGAACTTTTGACCTGCAAGGCCATGAAATAAAAGATGAAAAACCGCAGCTGGCGCTGTTATTGCAGGTGTTAACCGACGTAAAACGCTTTATTGCCAACTAGGTCACACTAGCCTAACTGATTAATTATTAAGCGTTCGTTGCGCCCGACTCTTGCATTAACGAAGAGAAAATGTAGTATAAATCTACCGCGTCGGCATGTAGCGCAGCCTGGTAGCGCACCGTCATGGGGTGTCGGGGGTCGGAGGTTCAAATCCTCTCATGCCGACCAAAGAATCCCTTTAAAACCAACCTATTGTGGTTGGTTTTTTTACGCCTTTCACAAATAACGCGGTATCAATACTGCTGGAAAATAGCGTTACTCGCTCGCTATCCCTGTAATCCCTCGCAATGAACAAAGTCAATTAGCCTTAATCAAACATTATGAATTATGCCACTCCCCTCCCCCAGTTAATGATGGCTTAATCATTGCCTGTTCAACTAGCAAAAGAGCAGCTTGATAAGACTTAAACATGGGAGTGACCGAATCCCATAACACGAAAAACTCGACCTGCCCCTCATCCCCACTATCGATCTTTAAGCAGTCTGAAGTCGATAAAGTTGCCAAGGCTTAAAGGTGGTCGGTGATAAAATAGCTTCTGGATGCGATCCGCAGGATATAACCGGTAATCGCTAAAATGATAACAGCACTGAGCGCCCGGTTAGATTCGCATTGTCGCCAGAATTTATCCGCCAACCAAAGCAACTCGCAGCCAGCCACCGATGTTAATTTCAGATGGCGAGTAGAATAACGCCCCCAACTTCAGGTCAGCCTCAACCAAAAATCCAGTACCACACGTCTAACCACCCCGTCAGTCGTTAGCCCGATTATCCATGATTACCGGCAGGTCTGGAATCCGCACGATGTACGATAAAAATAACAGGCCACCAGAATGGCAGAGCATTGCCGCGCAATGTTCAGTTCCACGTAACTATGTCTATATTCTGTTTTTCTATTTTTTCTGCGTATAACACGGGCAATAGGCGGGTAATGAATAACCGCTGCCGAGAAGGTAAAACAAATCAATCTAACAAGTTCGCTGCCATTTTCGCTCTTAGCGCTTCCGCGCAATCAGAACCGATCGTTAACACGCTGAAAATCAACCAATATTCTCCATGTCGGTTCTAATATACTTTTTAATCCAAGAGAAATAAGTTCTCATTTACCCGCATTAACTAGCAAAACCTTAAGAATGTACTTCGATATATAGAGTTTTTGAGTTAATACCCGCCAAACATTCGCTTACAGCGCCTCTAAGCCCACATAAGATACTCTCTAGGCTTTTCCGCTTAGCGGTTAACCACACGCAGTCAAGGCCAATACAATGCGCTACATCTCATTTTAGAGAGATAGAGATAAAACTACCATTCCATGTATAGGCAGTTATTTAAACCAGTTTTAAATCTGACAGTGGTTTTTTGAACTTTAATATATAAGTAGAGAAAGACAGCCGTTTCTCCACAACTCGCGTTTATGGCACTGGAAAAATCTCTATGGCTCCTAAATCATCCTGTTGTGAATAACGGCTCTAGGTTGCTACTAAACATAACCCGATTCGCCGTTACTTATCATGCCAGTCAAAAAAACTATCAATATAGATATAGCCGAATTTAGTGCTATAAAATTTGCCAGTCCCTAACATAAATGATTAAACATTAGATAAACATGACAAGATAAAGTCAAAGGATTAAATTAATTCATTGATAAATAAGCACTTTTTATCGTCGATAGCGTTACGACGAATCTGGTAGAACATTAGCATTGTAATACTCAGATTTTGTCAAAACTCGCCTACGCGCCTTTCAGGCTCCACAGGACTTAGCCAAATAACCTTTTTGACGATTGGTTTGCTGATTTTGTCGCAGCCTCTCGACAAGCGTTAAACCCAGCGTAGAGCAATTTTTAAGCTAACACTCCCTTATCTGAGGGTTTACTCCCGTATTAGGACAGAATCTCTCGCCGACTGCCTCACCTCTGTCAGGAGCAACTCAACAGAGCAAAAATGTACAGAAATACGCATTTTAACGAAAGCCTATTTGTATGACAAAAAGAACATACTACTGCGAGCGATACGGCATCCTTAACCTTAGATTTCAGTCAAATGATGCACTCAGCATCTGATTCAAGCGCTGACTAACGACTTCGATCCAATGATGAGTCACTGACAGATTGAAATGACCGAAACCGGTTTCTTTAAGACGGCAAGCCATTGAGGTAATTTTGCGTAGTGCATATTTACCCAATCAAATTTTCTGGGCAATCATGCTGATTATGCAGCAATATTTTGGCCGATTATTCTGATAGAGCTGGATTGTCCTCCCTGCAACCTTTGAATTAACATCTATTATTGTAAGTAATTGAATTAATTAAATATGGCGATTATTTTATATATACACCTAAGATTAATCTTATAAATGGCGTGCAAAAACCATACTTTTTTTGTGTAAATAATCGGTTGCAATGAAAACGACTCTCATTGAGACAATCATCCTGTAAACTCAAAATCGCATAACTCTGTTTACTAATGACATTGGATTAACTCATCCGCCCATACTCATTTTCTTGCTTGTTAAGTTCGGTATTTTGAAGAATATTCAAAATATATGACTAACAATCCATTTCTATCTATTAAATAAACAAGATGATTTATTTAATAGTTTTAGGTAGGAAAGCGTGCTATGTGAAATAGAATTGAGATCACATCTTATTCTCGATCTTCTCTGTTTTTTAAATCGTTAAGATACGAAATTAATTAATCACAACGGAGATTTCTCCGCGGGCAATTATTCTTTTAAGTTCATTAAATCCACTAAAATCCATTTAGACTTTTTTTGCATGGTGTCTAAATATTCGCCATAAATTCATTCGCTCGGAATGATAAATATTTAATAATAATTCGTTAATAAATAATGCTTATTTGAATTAAGTCAGAATAATCACCTCAATATTTCAAAATGTAACTGTGTGAGACCTCATTGAAACAGCGTTATTTGATAAAAACAGTTTTTTATTCTTAATTTTAATCAAAAAAGATATAAAGTTTTTACATTTTGATCTTTTGTGTAAACCTATGCTTCGTTAATATGACACCGTAAATGTGATGTGATTGTTAAAAGTGTTACATCATGAGAAAGTAGAAACTACCCTACGCGGGGTCAGATCAACGTAGTTCGGAGAATGGGTTGTCAAAAAAAATTAATAGTATTTTTATTACATATGCTATTAAGTAGACAAGACTCCTATTATTTTCCTTAGATTAAATGCTGAGAAAATGCCCCTAAATTAGGATGTAAATTAGGGTGATTTATTTAAATGGAGAGACCTTATGAACACTAAATTACGCGCAACTATTTTACTCGCTAGCGCAGCATTTGCTTCTTTCTCTTCTGCTGCAAATGCAGCAGACGGTACCATCAATTTTACCGGTACAGTTATTGCTGAAGCTTGTACCGTTAGCCCAGCGAGCGCTGGCCAGACAGTTGCTTTAGGTAATGTCAGCGCCAAAGCTTTCCCATCGATTGGTGCCACGGCCATGCCGACAAAATTCGATATCACCCTGACTTCTTGTCCAGAATCAGTGACAAAGGCCTTGGTAAAGTTTGATGGTCCTTTTGCAGAAAATAATACCAATCTGCTCGCGTTGACCACTGGAGCTGGCGTAGCTACTGGGTTGGGTATCGCAATTTACGAAGCAGACGGTACAACTCTGATTCCTATGACTGCTCCTTCCGCACAAAAAGCCGTGGCGAAAGGTGTTAATCCTGTCTTTAGCTACATTGCCAAATATATGTCAACCAATGACATCGTCACGACCGGCCCAGCGAATGCTGTAACCCAGTTCAGTATTTCCTATAACTAATAACGCTGCTTTAGTTAGGGTTAATTAAATTTAAAAAAGAAACAAAAGGATCACCCATGTTTCAAGGGCGAGGCAGGGATGCTTATTTTTACACGAAAAATATCTTTATCGGCGGAGGATCTGCTGGTCAGGTAGTTATGAGGAGTTCTGGTATGTCATGGATACGTTCTTTTATTTCTGTATGTTGCCTGCTAACGATTACCTATCAGGCACAGGCCGGGATTGTTATAGGTAGCACGCGCGTCATATACGATGGCAGTAAAAAAGAGGCCTCTTTATCCGTAACCAATCCAGAAAAGGATCGGCCTTACCTGATTCAATCCTGGATCGATAATCTGGATGCATCAAACACGACTAAGGTTCCCTTTATCGTCACTCCACCATTGTTTCGATTGGATGCCGAGCAAGAGAATACGCTGCGTATTGTTCGGGCCGGCGGCAACTTACCGCAAGATCGCGAGTCAGTATTCTGGCTCAGCGTTAAATCTATCCCGGCAACGCATAAAACCGATGAGAATCAGCTACAAATCACGGTTCAATCGCGTATCAAATTATTTTATCGTCCAACAGGGCTGCTGAGAAACCAGGCTGCCAATGCCTATAAATCCCTCCAGTTCAACCGTAAAGGCAATCAATTGGAAGTGGTTAATCCCACGCCCTATTACGTTTCGTTCTATGAACTTAACGTTGGGAAATCAGAAATAAAAGAAGCGGATATGATCGCTCCGAAAAGCAGCCGCAGCTGGCCGTTACCTTCTGGCGCATCAGGGCAGATAAGCTGGCAGGCGATTACCGATTACGGTGGCATTTCAGCTAAAGAGACCGTTTCTCTCTAATTCGCTCAGCCTAATCCTGACCGAAATGACATCTTGCCCATCCCTACCGGGTAAGGGGTATCTGTACGCTTTTTTCGGCCCCAAATGGAGGAATTTTGTTATGGAAAAACATTGCAAACCGGCGGGACTCACCCAGCATATCCTTTGGGCTCTGTTCGCTGTAGCATCTGCTGCACCGATAGCCAACGTTTCGGCGGCAGACTATTTCAACCCTTATGCGCTTGAATTGAAAGAAGGTACGCCTCAGAACGTCAGTCTCGGTCAGTTTTCCACCACCGGTTCGCAAATTCCCGGAACCTATCGGGTGGATATTTACCTGAACGATAGCAAAGTCGATGAACGCTCAGTGACCTTTGTGGATCGTAACGGCAAGCTAAAGCCGGAATTGACCACAAAAGAATTGGCTGCTATGGGAGTCAATATTGAGGCGTTTTCATCACTTAAAACGATACCACAGAATCAAGCATTCAGTAATTTAGATCAACATATCCCTGAAGCTTTCACTCGTTTTAACTTTAACCGGCAGCGATTGGATATCAGCATTCCACAAGCAGCGCTTAACAATGAAGCGCGCGATGCCATTGACCCAAAGTTATGGAATCAGGGGATTCCTGCCGCGCTGGTTAACTACAGCTTTACCGGTTCTAACACCTGGGATTCGCGCAGTGAAGGGACGAACAGTAACTATTATCTTAACTTGCGTAGCGGAGCCAATTTAGGCGCCTGGCGGTTACGGAACTACTCCACGTACTCCGATAGTAATAAGAGTGGACGTGAATGGAAGAACATTAATACCTACGTACAGCGAGATATTCAGCCGCTGAAAGGTGCACTGACCCTGGGTGACAGTTCGACGCCCGGCGAAGTGTTTGATAGCGTCCAATTCCGCGGAATCCAGTTAGCTTCCGACACCAATATGCTGCCAGATAGCCGCCGCGGTTTTGCTCCGGTAGTGCGCGGTATTGCACAGAGTAACGCTCAGGTCATCATTCGACAGAATGGCTATATCATCTACCAAACCTATGTTCCTCCCGGAAGTTTTGCCATTACCGACCTCTATCCGACCTCATCCAGCGGTGGGTTGGACGTCACTATTCGGGAAGCGGATGGTACTGAGCGTAGCTTTGTGCAGCCCTTCTCTGCAGTGCCTATTATGCAACGCGAAGGCCAGTTGAAATATGCCGTTACGGCAGGGAAATATCGCACGACTACCCCTTTTGCGGCAACGCCGAACTTTGCCCAGTCAACCCTGATTTACGGGTTGCCCGCAGATACCACTTTGTATGGGGGATTATTGACTGCAGAGAAATACACTTCCGGCGTGCTCGGGGTCGGTCATGGTTTCGGCGATATAGGCTCGATATCTCTCGATGCCACTCAGGCTAATACTTCTCATCGAAGCGGAAAAAAAAGCCAGGGGCAATCCTATCGCTTCCAGTACTCCAAAGATATTACTACTACTAATACCAATTTTACTTTGGCGGGTTATCGCTATTCCACCGAAGGTTTTTATACCTTAAGCGAAGCTAATGAATATCGAGAGAATGCCAACGGCTGGCGTCCAAATTACAACAAACGCAGCAAAATACAGCTCAATCTTAACCAGTCTATGGGCGGATACGGTCATCTTTATATCTCCGGGTATCAGCAGGATTATTGGTGGCAGTCTGGCTATGAACGCAATATCAGCACAGGTTATAACCTGAATCAGGGGGGCATTAACTACAGTCTGTCATATAGCCACACGCAGACGCCGGGCGTAGGTAATAGCGACAGTGTGTTAGCTTTCAGCGTGCAGGTTCCTCTCGATCGTTGGTTAGCAAACAGCTGGTCTACCTACAACATCAACCACAACAAATCCGGACGTACCACCCAGCAGCTTGGTTTGAGCGGCACCGCGCTGGCGGACAACAATCTGAATTACAACATTCAGCAGAACTATACCAATCAGGGCAACGGTGCCAGCGGCAACCTTAACGCTAACTATCGCGGCACCTATGGTGAAGTCGGCTCTGGTTACAGCTATGACAAAGACTCCCGACGGCTGAACTATAACCTGCGCGGAGGCGTAGTTGCGCACCCATTTGGTGTCACTTTCTCGCAATCACAAGGTGAAACACTGGCGTTGGTTAAAGCGCCGGGAGCCAGCGGAGTGAAGGTACAAAACAGCAACGGCGTCTATACCGACTGGCGAGGTTACGCGGTCGTTCCTTATGTCAGCACTTATCGTAAAAACCGAATTGCGCTGGACACCCAAACCTTGGGCGAAGACGTCGATATTGATACCAGTGTCCAAACCGTGGTGCCAACCAGAGGCGCTGTGGTGCTGGCTGATTTCAAAACCCGCGTCGGAAAACGCGCGTTAATCAAACTGAACTTCGATGGAAAAACCATTCCGTTCGGCGCCAACGCATCGCTAGAACATGATGACGGCCTATCGATCAATAGCGGAATTGTCGCCAACAATGAAGAGGTTTATCTGAGCGGTATCCCTGATAAGGGAAGTTTACTGGTGGAATGGGACAGCAACGGCACACAGGAGAAGTGTGTAGCGGACTACACCCTACCCACAACCTCTGACGATAACGGTTCATCGGTAGTGACGCTACAAGCCAGTTGTAAAGCGGTAATGACATAGATATGCAAAGGATGGCCAAACGTATGCGGCCGCCATTTTTAGGCAAGGAGCAAGGATGAAGGCTCGGAGATTACCGCGCTATTTAGGCTATATCACCTTATTTTTCATGTTGATGATGTGGGAAATGCGGGAGGGAGCGGCCGGATGTCGTTCTTTCCTCACTCACGCCCCGATTCTGGTTTTTCCCAAACCGGTATCCGTGGATAAAAGTGCGCCCATAGGCAGCCTGCTGGCGCGGGGGCAAACCCATATTGCGGCGCGTATTATGGATAACTCATATGCGGACTCAGCGGGGGATTTTGTTATCACTATCAATCCGTTAACTCAGTTTACTGGGCTTAAATATCGCGGAATCAGCGTATTTAAAACCAATCTGGACGGCGTTGGCGTGGCCTATACCGTTACGCCAACAAATGGCAGTGCCGAAAAGCGGCAAATAACCCATAACAGTAAAAGCCTGAGAGGCGATGCCATATCCTCAAATCTCGATTATTACCTGGTTAAGTACGGTCCGATTTCGGGGGGAAAGCTATCACGCTATAAAATATTCAACGTTGGTTATTCCTGCTTTGCCAGCGGTGGAAACGGCCTTTACGACTGGAATGGGTTGATGTACGGAGCTTCAGTGCAGGTACGAGCCTGCAGCGTTCAGAAGGCAAAACTGAATATTCCTTTGGAACAGGTAAAAGAAAGCGCCTTTTCCGGCCTGAATAGCACTGCAAATGAAGTGGCGTTTTCAATCCCACTCAACTGTGCCGCCACGGACAAAATCAAAATAGCGATCGACGGCGCTGGCATTGAAGGTTCGCCTGACCTGCTGGCAGTAGACAGCGGCAATGGCACGGCGCAAGGAATAGGCATTCAACTGTTATACGGCGGGCAACCTATCACACTTGGGTACCTGTTTAGCGGTATTTCATTCTCGGAAACAGGCTGCGCACAGATTTTACTATCGGCCCGTTATTACCAGAAGGATGAGTTTATCAAAGCAGGTCGAGCCAGAAGCACAGCCAATATTACCCTGAATTACAGATAGCAAATGACAGGCCAATCACCATTAGATGCTGATGGCAATAAGAATATTACTTTTCAAATAGATAGCGCCATTGCAGGAAGTTGGGTACAGGAGCAACACAGCATGATACATAAAGGCGATTTTTTCATCCTAGGGAACAATCTCTCTCATCAGGCGATCTTCGCTTTTCTGTTAACGATGATATTTCCTTCTCAGGCATATGCTGATTGCCGCGCTATGTGGCATATCTCACCTAATGTCACTGTGGAACCCATTATCGTGCCGAAAAATGCCCCGATAGGCACATTGCTGGGATCGGGAAGTTATTCTTATTCATCAAAGTTATTGGAAAATAATGGCGGTGCTGACGGGACAGCCGTTGCCACTGGCTTAGGGATTCAAATGCTCAACAAGGGCGCTCCCTTCCCTTTGGGGGAAGTGATTAACCTGTTGGATAACACCAATGTTGGCAACGTCGAAACTCCGCTAACAGCGCGTAATTACCAAACCGGAGAAAAAATCACGCCAGGAGCAGCCAACGCCGTGGCAAGTTTTACCCTAATTTACCAATGATAAAAGATTTTCTCGCCGCGAGTGAAGCTACACAAGGGAGATTCAAAAATCTCTAACTTATTAAATTATATAATTTAATAAAATCTTCAGTCTAAAAACCGAAGTATTGGTCGTTTTAAATAAGGAATGTTTGTGAAATTATCTTTTGCTACTACACAGAAAAAATACAGGAATTATAGCGCCGCCCTATGGGCCGGTTTTTTAGGTGGGAATATTGCCAGCTTCGTTAAATGGGGAACGGAGATCCCTTTTCCACCAAGAACAGCGGACAGAGCTATTCCACCGGCGGAGATGCTGCAAGATTTGGGTTTCAAGGTCAGCGATATGACCTATCAATATTCAGGTCATATCATTAACTGGGGCGTGGCGGGCGTTCATCATCTATTCTCCATCCTGTTTGCCCTGTTTTATTGCTTAGTGGCTGAAGTATTCCCAGCGATCAAACTCTGGCAGGGTGCAGCGTTTGCCATTCTGGTCACTTTAGGGTTCCACGGCGTGCTGTTACCACTTTTCGGCTGGGGCCCGCCGCTGTGGCAACTGCCTTTTCATGAGCTTTTATCCGAAATGTTCGGTCACGTGGTGTGGATGTGGACCATCGAAATATTCAGAAGAGATATTCGTAACCGTATTACTCATCAACCCGATCCAGAGTTTCAGCCGCAGAGAAAAATAAACCGCTGTTATAGATATTTAAATCCGGAATATACGCGACTGGATAAACTAGCTAAAAATCCAACCCCGAACAAAAAACTCTAATAAATTGAATTTATAGTATTTATTAACCACCTTAAATAGATAATGGGGAAAGTTCAGTGGAAAAGAAAACGCGAACCACTATTCCCCCATTATCTTAATGAAGGAAACACTCTCATGGAGCAGGAGGAATATATGCTGAATAGATTGAAAATGTTGTCCATAAGACAAGAAGGGATTTATCTCATTCTGCTGCTGGCGTTGGTTTTCACTCCCAAAAGTTATGCCGAAGCTGAATGTTGGGCTGTGTGGGATATCTATCCCAGTACCAGCCAGGGACCCATCACCGTTCCGGTAAATGCTCCGATTGGTACATTACTTGCCTCTGGCGTGTATAGCTATGCGGTAAAAGTAGTTAAAAACAATTCGTTCGGTGCACCGGGAAACTTCGTTCTTCAACCACGAACATTCTCCGAAACGACGGGCATCGATTACGATTCAATGACCGTGTATAAAACCTCAAAGGAGGGCGTCGGCATCGCGTACAAAACCGACGGTAGACGCGGATTGCTAGATGTTTACGCACCAAGAAACACGCCTGAAGGCTATTTGATGCGCACCAATCTGGAATATTTCTTGGTGAAATATGCCAATATAACGTCTGGCGCGTTGTCGGCATATAACCCGATCTATGTGGGTTACACCTGTCTGGGTATTACCAATGGCCGGGGTTTAGGTTCAATATCCTTTCCAGCGGTAGATATTCAGGTCAACGGCTGTAACACCACCACGCCTTCCATTCAGGTTCCTATGGGTACCGTCAATAGTCATTCTTTCTCCGGTCCCGGCAGCTATGGCCGCTCCGTCCCATTTACCATCGGGCTGCATTGCGAAGTTAACACCAAAGTTTCACTCACTCTGGGAACTTCCGGCACTAGCGACAGTGTATTGCCGTTAAACGGCGACACCGGAGAGCAAGTGGCTAGCGGTCTAGGAATTCAGATCCTTTATGATGGCAATCCCCTTCAGTTGGGGACGCTCACGAATTTACTCAATAGCACCACGGTTGGAGTCAATGAAATCCCGATGGCCAGTCGTTATTACCAAACCGGGGTTAAAATTACGCCCGGGGCGGCCAATAGCGTAGCGAGTTTTACCCTGACATATCGCTAGGTTCAGCCTTAGATATTGTCCTAAATTTCTGACGGCAGAAAAAACCGGCTTGGTGTCAACACCATAATACTGTATATTAACCCAGTTGTTTTTGAGTAAATTATCCTGACATTTTTTAGGGGAAGATATGCGTATTGAGTTGATTTATGACAAAAGAAACGTCGGCGGTCTGACCAACGCCACTGATTTGATCAAGGAAGAGTTGACCAAACGTGTGCATCGGATTCACCCAGAAGCTGACGTCCACGTTAAGGCCATGCAGGCCAACGGTCTCAACGTATCGGGTGTGACCAAGCTGGAAAA
This sequence comes from Yersinia nurmii, assembly GCF_001112925.1. Lineage (GTDB taxonomy): Bacteria > Pseudomonadota > Gammaproteobacteria > Enterobacterales > Enterobacteriaceae > Yersinia > Yersinia nurmii. Next base: position 328,643 of record NZ_CPYD01000002.1, on the reverse strand, counting down.
ATCTGCTCTGAACAGATTGATCGAAGAGATGTTTGAAGAAGCGGACGAATGGCTGACTATGGAAAGCTAATCTCCGCCGATCTGCATCTATCCGGAGATAGACATGTATCGAGCAGTCGAAATTCTTCTATATAAATTACAGCCCGATAGCAGCAATATTTTTCATCGGGTTATGCAGGATATTAGTATTCCGCTACATCAGAAAGCCGGTATAGACGTAGTGGCTTATGGCAAAGGTATAGAACTGGAAGACAGTTATTATCTGATTCGCTCATACGCCAATCTCGCAGAGCTTGAGCGCAAACAGGCACAGTTCTACCGCAGTGAGGCGTGGCAAACCGGGCCACGCAACGTTATTGTAAGCCGTATTATTAGCAGCCATAGAACAGTAGTCTATCTTGAGCCTAAGGCTATTCAAGCGCTACGAAGGCTGAATACCGGCATCTAGCCGTGCACACTATCAACATGTTTTATTACTTTACGTTCAATTGCGTAACCTTTAATGCTGTGAATATATTGCTGTGACTGTTATCGCCATTAGCTCGCGCAAAATAATTAGCCCAACTTATTTAAGGAAGAATATGAAACTTGCGGGAAATATTTTATTACACACAGGTCTGCTAATAACGTTATTTTCCTATGCTGCCACTGGCGCGGTACCACAAAACTTTTTGTATACCGGTTCAGACGATTTAACGACTATTTCCTCTCTGATTCAGCGGCCTGATATTGGCGGAGTACAAATTGTCTATAATTGGAAGGCATTAGAAACCGACAAAGATCAGTATGATTTTTCGCAGATCGAACGTGACCTTGCCTACCTTAATAGTCTGAATAAGAAGCTTTTTATTCAAATTCAGGACCGTTTCTTTGAACCTCAAGCTAAAAACGTTCCAGCCTATCTAATGAAAGATCCGCACTACAACGGCGGTATCGTGCCGCAATATGATAATCCCGGCGAAAATAAGCCTGTGGGTTCAGGTTGGGTAGCCCAGCAGTGGAATCCGGCAGTACAACAACGCTATCAAAAACTGCTGGCGGCATTAGCTACAAAATTCGACGGACGGGTATTTGGCGTCAATCTGCCAGAAACCGCCATCGATCCCGATATTAAAAGGGATAAATCCGGCTTTAGTTGTGATAAATACTTTGCCGCAGAGATGGAAAATATGGCTTTTGCCCGTAAAGCCTTCTCTAAATCCCATGTGGTGCAATACGTCAATTTTTGGCCTTGTGAATGGAATAATGACCATCAATACATGTCACGCCTGTTTGAATTCGCTGCGAAAAACAAGGTGGGGCTAGGCGGGCCAGATATTGTGCCAAATAAAAAAGCGCAGATGAAAAATGCCTATCCGTTCTTTCATCAATACAAAGGCAAGCTTAGTCTGGTTGGAATGGCCGTTCAGGAACCCACCCTCACCTACACCAATGCTAAAACCGGCAAACCCTTTACCAAAGCTGAGTTTACCGACTATGCAGAGAACTATTTAGGTGCGAATATTATTTTCTGGAGTACTGCTTCACCCTGGCTATCTGAAGGAACCAAAGCGCGCTAAGCCATTGGCTATGACCTCAATGAGTTAGGCGATTAACGTGATCCGGCCGCCAATTTTAATCGGTTTAAAGCGGCCTTTATCACAATCAGCGGCAGCCAGTGCCAACGCTAACTGTTCCGGCGGTTCATCTAAGGATTCGTCGGCTAACTCAAAAACGCCCCAGTGAATTGGAATGGTAACAGGTTCGCTAAATTGCTGGTGAAGCTGAACCGATTGCTGCGGGTCCATATGCTGCGCCTGCATAAACCATCTCGGCGCATAGGCTCCAATCGGCAAAGCCGCATAGTTAAAAGGACCAAGCCGTTCACCAATTTCAACCAACTGCTTGCAATAGCCGGTATCCCCAGAAAAGTAGAAATTAATCCCCTGCTGCTTCACTACCCAGCCAGACCATAACGAATGGTTGCGATCCCAAGGCGTGCGCATACTCCAGTGGCGAGCCGGAACACAATGAAACTCGGTATCGGCAATTTTATTACTCTCCCACCAATCCATTTCATGAATAACTTTTACACCATGATTCAGCAACCAAGGCTTTAAACCTAGGGGAACCACAAAACTGACCTGAGGAGAATGTTTTAATAACTGGGTGACGGTTCTGACATCCAGATGATCGTAATGATTATGCGAAATCACAATCACATCAATATTCGGTAACCCTTCAACCTTGGTCGGAACTGGCGTTTTACGATGTGGGCCGTAGAAATGCAGTGGGGAGGCTCTCGATGACAGCACTGGATCAAACAGTACCGTCCGCCCACCGATACGCAATAATACGCAGGCATGCCCTAACCACCAGGCAGCATCATCTTCACCACTAAAATCAGCCTGTTGGCACCATTGAGCAATAAATGCCGGATACCCCTGTGACGGCGGCTTAGGTAATGATTGACGTTTCCGTTCTTCGCGCCAACGCTTGAGATCCCGCGAATGATGAGCCACCGGCTCCAGATTCTGAAACCCGAATTCTGTGTGATGCGGCTTGCTGGCATCGTAATACGGATTTTTTCTGGCCATTTATTTCCTTAAATGTCGCTGACCGCCTCATCGGCACGTCAGCCAACGTTATTTCTACCAGCGCCAACCACCGGTTGGCTAATTTGAACCTGACCAAAAATCACAATCCAATTTTTCAATATTACCGTGTTTATCACCGAATTTCGGCGAAAAATTAGCCATTATTCATTAGCCTGCACTTTTCTAACACCGCGTTAGGTACATCGATGCGATGTCGTTGATGTTTCTCATACCTATAGTCTAGGTTGATTTATATCAACTTTTATCAAGTTACTCGTCTCTTTCAAATTCAAAACACTGTTTCGTGATCATTGACTCATTTTTGACCAAAGGAAATCCATATAAAGGAAACAATGAACCATTATAAATAAAACATTGTTTTATATTTGAGGCGGCGGTAAGAATGAACAGACAAATTTCAGCGCGGCATACCTTGGCTTACGGCAGCGCCAATCTCTTAGGCAGCGGCGCATTGGCGATAAGCGGCGCTTGGTTGATGTATTTCTATACCACATTCTGTGGGTTAACGGTGGTCGAGGCCGCAACGATTTTCTCCATCGCCAGCATTCTAGATGCCATAAGTAACCCGGTTATGGGCTACATCACGGATAATTTCTATAACACCCGTCTGGGCCGTCTATTTGGCCGCCGTCGCTTCTTTATCCTGCTCGGAATCCCGCTAGTATTGGTTTATCCATTGTTGTGGATGAGCGGTTTTGGTTTCTGGTATTACCTGCTGTCCTACGCGCTGTTCGAGCTTATCTATACCTCAATTATGGTGCCTTATGAAACGCTGGCGACCGAAATGACGACAGATTTTGCCAAACGCTCCAAACTCACTGGCTCTAAAGCAATCTTTGGCAAAGTGGCCAACTTTCTGGCGGCTTTTATCCCCGGCCAGTTTATTGCTATCTATGGGAAAGATTCGGCCACGCCGTTTCTTTATACCGGCATCGCCTACGGTTTGATTATGTGTAGTGCAATGATTTGGCTGTATTCTTCTTCCTGGGAACGACCGGCCAGTGAAGTAGTGAGAGAAACCACCCATAGCTTGGGACAAGCGCTGAAAAAACTCTGTGTTGATATGGCATCCACTTTCCAACTGCGCATTTTCCGCAAGCATTTAGGAATGTATCTGTTTGGCTTCGGTGCAGAATGGTTATTCGCTTCAGCATTTACCTACTTTATTATTTTTGGTCTGGGGCAAGATGCCACACTGGTTGCTCAACTCAACAGTTTCAGTTCGATTATGCAGCTGATATCAACCGCCATATTTATCGGTATTTGCGTCAAAATGGGCTTTGCCCGCCCTTTCCGTATCGCATTACAGGTTGTGATTGTTAGCGTAATCGCTTACGCCGCGCTGTATTTTACCGGTTGGTCAGAAACCACCACCGTAGTTGTATTGTTCGCTATTACCGCCGTATTCGGCCTGAGTACTGGTGGCATTTACTACATTCCGTGGACGGTTTATACCTTTTTGGCCGACGTAGACGAAGTGCTGACCGGACGCCGCCGCGAGGGGATTTACGCCGGTGCCATGACTTTTGCCGGCAAGATGGTGCGTTCGGTGATTGTGTTTTCTATGGGCTGGACGCTCAGCCGCTTCGGCTTTGTTTCCGGTCAATCAGAGCAGCCAGAAATCGCGGTTCAGGCCATTGTTGGGGTCTTTGCTATTGGGGTGATCGCGCTAGCGTTGGTCGCTATTTTTTATACCACGCAAATGAAATTAGACAGGAAAAACCACGCTATCTTGCTAGAAGAGATCGCGCGCATCAAAGCCGGTGGCGCTATGGCCAATATTCCTCCCCACGCTCGCACGGTGGCCGAAGAGCTTACCGGTTGGAAATACGAGCAGTGCTGGGGGAATAATCCGCTGGGTGTTAAAGAAACGGCCGCAATATTAATCAAACCGATAGCGGAAAGCCGATAACACGAGGATAACCGTCGCTCATTAAGGGCGGTTACTTTAATATCAAACAATGAACGGCTATTGCGAACCTGTTGGCCATACCGGCCTCTTGTCGAAATCAGAAGCGACCATTGATGCCATCACACGAAGAAACCATGGTCATTCAGCAATACGGTTATTCTTCCGGCTTAACCTGCTGTAGTACACAGTTTCCTCCTTGATAACGCCCTTCCCCCGTTGAAATACCTTCCGCCGGTAAACATCAGAGCGCTTGTGGTGCGAGTTAAATTCGATACTATTTTCAGAACTGAACGCCAAGCCTAGGTTCATTTTATTCATTTAATAACAACATGTTGCGTTCATTTATTGTAGGAAATTCTCGGGCAACATGGTCATTGCCAACGTTTTATATATTCAACAACGATAAATATCTTGCGCTACTGCACCTTTCTTCATTTTCTTCTGACAATAACTGACTAATATAGCAGGGTGAATTTCCCTTCTGTTTTTGAAAATGGATAAAAACTGTTGAAAGCTTTCTCTACTTCCTTACTGGTGGCGACTCTGTTCACTCTGCCAGTACAAAGTTATGCACAAACGGAACGTTTAACGGCACAAGTTGTGGATCAACATGCCGAGCATATTTTTTATAACAGCGGCGCAATGGGAATGGCGCTGGTGGTGATAGATAACAATCAGGTGGTCAATCGTAGTTTTGGCGAAACCCGGCCGGGTAATAATATCCGCCCACGTCAGGACTCACTGATCCGTATTGCTTCTATTACAAAATTAATGACTAGCGAAATTATGGTGAAACTGGCTGAAGAAGGGAAACTGAAGCTCACCGATCCGCTCAAAAAATATGCCCCAAAAGGGGCCTATGTCCCCGGCTATAACGCTAAACAACCGGTAACTTTGTTGAGCTTAGCCAGTCACACCAGTGGATTTCCTCGTGAACAGCCCGGTGGCCCACAAAAAAGGCCGGTATTTACCTGGCCAACTAAGAGCGACCGTTGGCAATGGCTGAAAACCGCCAAAGTTACAGTACCGCCGGGTGTGCGGGCGGCCTATTCAAATCTGGCCTATGACCTGCTGGCGGATGCGCTTTCTAAAGCGGCGGGAAAATCTTACACCACGCTGCTGCGCGATAAAATCACAGGTCCGCTGGGTATGAAAAATACCACCCTGACCCCGACGGCTGAACAATGCGCCCGACTGATGGTTGGCGTTGGCGGAAGCGCCTGCCGTAATACCACGGCGGCGGCAGGCAGCGGCGGTATTTACTCCACTCCAGAAGATATGCAACGCTGGATGCAGCAGTTCCTGTCTACACAAAACAGTCCAAGAAAAGCCACGGCGAAACGTGAACAAAAGATGTATTTCCAACGGCATGAGCTGGTTTCATTAAAAGGAATGGACGTACCGGGTCAGGCTGATGCCTTGGGTTTAGGCTGGGTGTATATGGCTCCGAGAAATGGCTTGCCGGGAATCATTCAAAAGACCGGCGGCGGCGGCGGTTTTATTACCTATATGGCGATGATTCCTGAAAAAAATATTGGCGTTTTCGTCGTGGTAACTCGCACACAGCTGACCAAATTCACCAATATGAGTGATGGTGTGAACCAGCTGGTGGCCGATTTAGCCAGCAACGGTCGCTAAAATCACCATCCAATCATTACCGGATAAGTAATTATTAAGCATAAGGGCATCTCACCGATGCCCTTTTTATTCATGAGTAAAAATCCATCAATGATCCTCTGACCTGCTTCATCTCTGTGCGGACAGCATCGATAAAACGGCTTCTAGCGCCCTGCTCGCAACTTCAGTTTCTTATGATTAGTTTCTTTAGATCGTGTTCAACAACGAGCATTGTTTTCGTTTCATTTCTCAGGGCAATCCTACCGGATATTCATCGGTTGCTAGGCGACTATAGATTTTCAGGCTAATAAACCTGCCATCTTTGATTTCGCACTCCCGCCGCGTGCCTTCATGATGAAAGCCACATTTTTCCAATAGTCGCCAACTGGCACGGTTTTCCGGCTCGACTACGGCTTCAATACGATGAACCCCCATTTCTGTAAAAGCATGGCTGGAAATGATATTGACACACTCGCGAGTCAATCCCTGCCCCCAATATCCTGGCAGTAGCCAATAGCCTAATTCCAGCGAGTGAACATCATGATCCCATTGATTAAACCCACAGGCTCCGATAATTTCCCGATCGTTTCCGGCAATGCAAATGCCCCACCAGATACCGCTTTGCTGCGCATAGATATTACTAAACCAATCCATCTGAATCTGCGTGGCGGCCAGAGAGGAATAGGCTACGCCGTAGTGGGTTATTACCGCCGGATCGGACAGTGCGGCAAAAACCTGTGTAATATCCGAAGGGCGAATTTTTCGCAGCCGACAACGCTGAGTCTTTAACGGGGGAAACATAAGTGATTCCGCATAATGGCCACCATAGGCGATGACTGAGTATAAAGACTTTCCGAGATTAGCTCGATAGGACTGGAGGGGGCAAAGGTAAGGAGATAAATTTTGGGCGAAAAAAAAGACATCCGAAGATGTCTTTTTTCTTACTGCTGGTGCCGGCACCAAGAGTCGAACTCGGGACCTACTGATTACAAGTCAGTTGCTCTACCAACTGAGCTATGCCGGCGAATTTGGCGGAAGGATAGAGATTCGAACTCTAGGACCTGTTACAGTCGACGGTTTTCAAGACCGCTGCCTTAAACCACTCAGCCATCCTTCCAATGGGCGGCATTATCATCTTAGCGCGATGATATGTCTAGTGTTTCATTTAAAAAAAATCGGAATTTAATTCGTTTGGTCAAACTTCGTTCTGAATTTGATTAAAAAAAGTCAGATTGAACAAAATTAATTCTGTTTTTGTGACTGAACCCGTTGCTGTTGCAGCGTTCACATCACTCTTTTGCTTATTCCGTCTTGTTCAAAGCAGAACTAAATTTTAGCAGGAACGATAAAAATACGCTGAAGAACCTGTTTCCCCTGAAATTTCGCCTACAACCCAAGCCCACAAATCCTTCTCACCGAGTGCGCAGGTAAAAAACGCGGCCATTTGGCCGCGTTCTGCATCAGATCATGCCCGAGATCATCGGGATTAGAACTGGTAAACCAAACCAACCGCGACGATATCATCAGTGTTGATACCGGCTTTTTTGGTGAAGGTGTTGTCATCCAACAGGTTGATTTTGTAATCAACGTAGGTAGACATGTTTTTGTTGAAGAAGTAGGTCGCGCCGACGTCAACATACTTAACCAAATCCTGGTCGCCGTAGTTACCCATGTCTTTACCTTTGGATTGCAGGTAAGCCAAGGAAGGACGCAGGCCGAAATCAAACTGATACTGAGCCACTAACTCAATGTTTTGTGCTTTGTTAGCGAAGCCGTAAGCCGCGTCAGTACTGGAGTTTTTGAAATTACCAAAACGAGTCAAATTGTAAGTTTGGGTGTAGTTGGCTGCCAAATAAACGTTATTCGCGTCATATTTCAAGCCACCGGTATAAGCATCAGCACGGTCGCCATGACCATAGATACCCGGAGCGTTCTGCTCTTCAGTACGTTTCGAACTAGCGAACGCAGCAGATGCGCTTACGCCCCAGCCCAGATCGTAGGACACGGACATACCGTAGCCGTCACCGTTTTGACCCTGAACATCACGGCCATTATTGGTTTCGGTGCCACTGCCGTTTTTGCCTTGATACTGCATAGCAAAGTTTAGGCCATCAACCAAACCGAAGAAATTGTTGTTACGGTAGGTTAGGATGCCGTTACCACGCTGAGACAGGAAGTTATCCGCGCCGTAAGTGTCACCACCGAACTCTGGCAGTACGTCAGTCCAAGAAGTGACATCATAAATCACGCCGTAGTTACGGCCATAATCCAGTGAACCGAAGTCAGTGAACTTCAAACCGGCAAAGCCGACACGAGTGAAGTTTTTGTTATCTTCACTTTCAGCTTTGTTCAGGTTTGCCTGATACTCCCACTGGCCGTAACCCGTCAGTTGATCGCTAATTTGAGTTTCGCCTTTCAGGCCAAAACGCATGTAAGACTGATCGCCATCTACGCCGTTGTTATCAGAAAAATAATGAAGGCCATCGATTTTTCCGTACAGATCCAGTTTATTACCGTCTTTGTTGTAAATTTCAGCTGCGCCTGCGGTACCCGCTACTAATAATGCTGGAACCAACAGAGAAAGAACTCGAAGTTTCATCGTTATTATCCTCGGTAATTATATCTTATTATCGCCACTGCTCTAACGAGCAATTTATCCCAATTGGGTATTGCTATTGTGGTAATAAGAATAATATTAATCTATACAGAAAATGCTACTAAATAGCTGAACATGTTTCAAAGCAGCAACTAAGGGTTTCACAATGTAAATACGAGCGAACTTTCACAGAACTACAAAATACATTATTTATAGCACCAAAAATCAAGATAAAATAAAAAACACCATAAAAACATCATGTTATTCGAACTTCATTTTGAGCACTAATTGATAAGAAATACCGTCAATCAGAACGATATAATAATTCCGCTATCATCATTATTTTTGCTATTGCCCACATTTCGGATTAAAGCATCTCTATAAATACGTTTATTTAACGGCCGATCTTTTGATCGGCTTTTTTATTTACCTCAATAAAGGAGAAAATGAGGATATTTGTTTCTGCTGTTTGCTAAATAGCTACATGTGATAATTATTGGAATGTATAGTTTCATTAGTTTATTTCAGCACGCAAAGCTTAGATTATCCGAGCGAGTTCCCCGGCGAACAAACGAAATAAACCCCTGCGACAAACAAGGGCTTAGGTTTTATGTTGAGCATCGACTGAGGTTTCTCAGGAAATAATTAGCGTTCCCGCAAAGATTCTTTCACTTTATTAAGCGGTTTTATCAAGTAATCCATCACCGATTTTTGCCCGGTCTTTATTTCTACGCTAGCAACCATTCCCGGTAATATCGGGAAAGCTTTACCGGCTTTATTGGTTAATTCCGCCCTGTCGGTACGGACATACACGCGATAGTAAAACTGATCGCGCCGGACTTCGTCCTGTAATGTGTCTGGCGATACAGACTCTACCTCTCCGGTAAGATTTCCATAAATTGATGAATCATAAGCAGTAATTTTTACCGTTGCTGGCAATCCGGGGCGAATATAGGCGATGTCACGCGGGTTGATTCGCGTTTCAATTAATAGCTGCTCTTCTATAGGAACGATTTCCATCAGCTTACCGCCGGGTTGTAACACGCCGCCCACGGTGGAAACCTGAATATCTTTTACTATGCCGCGCACCGGCGATATCAAGGTGGTGCGCGTCAGCTGATCTTCTTTGCCGGCAACCACCTGAAGCTGGGCATCCAGATCGGCGTTGTTCTTCACCTGCTCTTCTCGCGCTCTGACCGCATATTGGTTACGAGCATCATCGATTTTGCCGCGGATCTCACTTACCTGTCGCCGTAGTCGAATCACCTCAACCTGGCTGGCCGCCCCTTTCGCAACCAGAGGCTCCGTCATTTGCAGCTCTTGCTGAACCAGTTTGAGAGACTGTTGAAGGTTGCTGACGGTTTCCGTCATATTTTGTCGTCGTGAGAGGTAAAGCTGCATTTCTCGCGCCGCCAAAGCCGGTTCTTTTAAGGTTTTGGCGCTGAAAACCAGTTTCTCTCCGGTCAGCTCCGCCCGTAAACGCTCTGAGGAAGCGCGCAAAGCCGTCACCCGCGCAGCAGCTTCACCATAATTGGATTGAAAACGCGTGGGATCGAGACGAGCCAGCACCTGCTGCTTACTGACGATTGCGCCTTCATGCACCAACAGTTCATCGATAATACCGCCGTCCAGACTTTCAATCAGCTGCGCACGACTGGAGGGCGTGACCTTCCCCACCCCCACCGTCACTTCATCCAGAATGGCAAAATATGCCCAGACAAACATCACCACCATCCCCACCAGCGTAAACCAAATAATGGCGGAAATACGCCGTTCCTGTTGGGCCATTTCTTGCTGCAAGCCTAAATTTGCCATGCCAATTCCCCTTACGCTGCGCCCTGCCTAGATTTTTCTGCTGCGGATACCACATTGAGAATCTGATCGCGCGGGCCGTCGGCAATCACCCGCCCGCCATCCATCACGATGATGCGGTCAACCAATTTGAGCAGCGCTGGCCGATGAGTCACCAGCACTAAGGTGCGCCCCGCAAGCCACGCATTCATTTGGCGAATAACATAGTCTTCCAGCTGTTCATCCATCGAAGCGGTGGGTTCATCCATCAGAACGACCTGCGGGTTACGCAGTATCATTCTGCTAAGCAATACCATCTGGCGCTGGCCGCCGGACAAACCGCGTCCCCCTTCATTAATAATGCGATCCAGGCTAGCGGCGTCCTGCTGTACGAAACTGAGAGCACCGCTGATACGCAGAGCCTGAAGCATTTCCTGCTCAGTAGCGTGCGGATGACCAAGCATCAGGTTTTGACGCAAGGAGCCAAAGAACAGACGTGAATCCTGCGAGAGAAAGCCGAGCTGGCGACGCAAATCGGCGGGTTCAATGCGCTGCATATCCACGCCATCAATAATAACTTTGCCTTTGCTGGCGCTGGCCTGACCGGCTAATAGCTTCAGTAAAGTGGTTTTCCCCGCACCAACTTTGCCGAGAATCGCCACTTTCTCTCCGGGTTTGATTTCCAGCGAGCTAATACCAATAACGTTTTGCCCTTTCTCCGCGTCGTAGGTGTATTGCACGTTGCGCAGCAAATAGTGGCCGTTGAGTACCGGACAATGTGCCAGTTCACCCTCTTCGGGCCGATCCAGCGGTTTTTTCAGTAATTCGTCCAGACCGGTCATGGCACTTTTGGCATGTTGCCAGCGGGAAAACACCATGGTTAATTGCATCAACGGCGCAATAGTCCGTGAGGAAAGCAGGCTGCTTGCAACCAGCGTACCTGTAGTGATATCTCCGGCCAAAACCAGATAAGTACCGAATACCAGCATACCGGCGTAGGTAAGCTGTTGTACCGTTGATGCCCAACCGGTCAGACGGGCGCCCCACAGGCGCTGTTTCATCCCTACTGCGGCGCTAACTTCGTGAGTTTGTTCCCATTGACGCTGGAAATACGGCTCAGCCTGCAACGCTTTTATGTCTTCGATGCCTTCGATGGTTTCGACTAAAATAGCGTTTCGCAATGCGCCTTCGCGCATCCCTTCTTTCGCCAGCTTGGCCATCGGCCATTGAATCAGTAAACCGGGAATCACAATCAGCGGGATCGCCAGCAGCGGAATAATCACCAACGGCCCGCCGATAAACGCCATTATCGCTAAAAACAACAGCACAAAAGGCATATCCGCCGCCGCGCCCACGGTAGTGGACGTCAGCAACTCTCGCACCTGATCGATTTCCCTCAGTTGCGAGATAAAGGAACCGGTAGATTTCGGGCGCGCTTCGTTCTTGATCGCCATCGCCCTCACAAACAGCATAGAGGACACGTTGAGATCGATGCTTTTCCCCATCAGATCCGAAACCTGCGTACGGGTCAGACGAATGACATACTCCATCGCCGCCGCCAGCAGTACGCCAAAGAACAGTACCCACAGCGTCGAATAAGACTGTGCTGGAATCACTCGGTCGTAGACCTGCATGGAGAATAGAATTCCCCCCAGTGCCAGTACGTTACCTATGACGGATGCCAGCGAAATTTCGGCAATTTTGCGTCCGGCACCGCGGAAATGTCGCCAAAACCAGTGTTTACGATAAGGTTGCACAAATTCATCAATACGCTGGTCGCGGCCTCGGGGGGCAATACCAACCATAATGGCCATGCCCGGACTGCGCGCCAGCAGCTCCGGCAGATCTGCTTCCCGCACCAAATCGCCGCCATCGCTCAACCAATAATTGACGACGCCTGCTTCGGTGATGCCTTCGATTACCGCTACACTGCCCGGTTCCAGCTCTAGCAACACCGGCATTAATTCATTGCGCCAATGGACTTTGCTGACCGGAACCAGCGTTACCTGTAATCCCAGCAAACTACTGAGTCGCTCCAACTGACGTGGCCAGCTGAGTTGTTCATACCAGCGCATTTGCTGGCTGAGAAAATTGGTATCGGTCGGTTGACCATAGCGACTGGCAACCCTTGCCATCGCCGTGATCCAAACCTCCGTTGGCGTTGATTGTGCTGTCATGTTACCCCTGTCGCCTCATCAGAAACGGTCAATTAAACACCTCATCCTTACCTCAATAGCGTAAGGGCCGGTTATCAGAGAGCAGGTAGCTTTTCGCCGCTCTGGGCCACACGATCAATTCCCAACATATCGATCAGATTATCTACCGCAGCGGCATAACGCGCGGTAGCATCCCATCCGTCATACAGCGCCATCAGACGCATTGAATCGGCCTGTAATACATCCTGTTCCACGCTGAGCAAATCGTTCAGACTGCGCTTGCTGAGCTTATATTCATCCTGATACACCTCGCGGGTATGACGCGCGCTTTGTAACTGCTGATCGCCGGCAAGCTGGCGCTGCTGAGCCCCAATCATGTCGGCATAAGCGGTAGAGGCACGTTGGTTCACATCTAGCTTGGCTTTTTCCACTTCAGCCTGTGCAGCGGCTCTGGCGCCTTCGGCAGAACGTACTCGCGCGCTGACCGCGCCCCCTTGATACAAGGGCGCTTCCACTGCCAACTGAACCTGATCGTCCCAGTAAGATCGTGAGTCATTTTCATAGCGAGTGCGCCCCGCCTGTACTTTTAACGTCGGCCAATGCTGCGCCTGATTTTGTCGTACCCGTTCCATGGCCGCCTGCTGCTTGGATTCCGCCCCGCGCACCGCGCTGCTGGCATCGTAAGGAATCGCGTTAAGAGCAATTTTCTGATTGAGTAGCGTTTTAGGCAGATCCGGCAGGTTGTCGGAAACCACACCGGTGAGCACCGTGAGCTGCGCCTGAGCAGAGCGCTGCTGCGCTCGATATTGCTCCAGCGTCGCCACCATACCGGCAATGCGGGTTCCCGCCTGTAACACGTCGGATTGAGAGCTAAGACCGGCATCAGCACGCAGTTGAGCAATGTCTCTGACTCGCTCCAGAGAAGCCAGATTGTCTCTGGCCGCGGCGGTGAGCGCCTGATAGCGTTTGACTTGTAAATAGGCCTGCAAAGTGCTTAACCCCACGGCGGTCATAGTGTTAAACAATTCATAGCGATAGGCGTCGGAGAGTTGTTTCTGTTCATCAATGCTGCCTCCGGTTTTCCCGAAGTCATACAGCAACTGACTGAGCATCACACCGGCAGATGCGTTGCTGTTCAAGCTGCCGGCAGAATCAGTTTGATGGGATTTACCCGCCGTTCCCTGTAAAGAAATTTGCGGATACCAAGCGCTTTCAGCGACGTCCAAATCCCCCTGTCCCACCCGAATTTGCGCGGACGCCTGAGCGATTTGCGGATTACGCGCGAAAGCCCGCAGAATGGCTTCCCGCAGGCTGAGTTCGGCAAGGGCCTCCTCACTGGGCGCCGCCTGCCAGTTAAAGACTGCCGCCGGTGGCACATCTTCAGCCAGCGTAGCGGAGTTAATGCCTATTGAAAGAATACCTACTGCCAACAAGTTGCCCATAATGCGCCGGGGCAGAAGGTGCTGCTGTGTTTTTTTCATCACCGACACGACTCCTTTGCCGAGATTATTTATTAGAATAATGTTGCGGTACTGATGTATCAGCCAGTAACGCCGACTGGCATTGCGCCCCGCGAAAAAGGCGCTCCCAGGCACCCATTTCGATACTGCTCAACCTCGTGTCTCGCGCTGATGAATCCAGCGTTTAACCATCTGATTTACGATAAAAATACGGCGAGGGACATACTGTCACCTCGCCGCCGTTGAGCCTCAGACCAAATGCACCTGCAAACCGTGCTGCACCAATACATCACCCAGAGTATTGCCGCTGTCTAATGATGAATTGTGGTATACGTCAAAGGTTTGCCCATCAACGGTACGTTGGCTGACGCTGCTCCAAACGCCGCCTTCGGTATTACTCAACGTAACTTGACCACCTTCCGCACCTTTAATCAGCAGGTCGTCCTGCGGCTTATCAGTGATGGTTAACGCATCATGTAGATTAAGCACAATGCTGTTAGTCCCGCTGGTGCCTAAATCAATAACCTCGATATGCTCTACTTTCAGCCCCAGACTGGTGAGATCCAGCACCTGATGCAGACCGCCCAACAACAAGGTATCGGTGCCCAAACCGCCGTCGATATGAGTAAAGTCCATGGTATTCAGAATGAACTCATCGTTCTCGGCGCTACCGATCAGCGACTCACCGTTTAACACGGTGCCATCCGCTAGATTCAGCGTAACGCCGCCGATGGTGTAGCCGCCCTCGGTCACATCCGTGGTCAGGATGCTATCGATTGGCTGTGCCAATGGTTCAACCAAAGTGGATTCCGCCTGCACCGTATTCGCCGCTACCGCAGTGTGTAATCCGGTATCGCTGCTTTCACCACTTATCGCCGCCGTTTGATGCTGATCTGACGTGGTGGTGTCGCTGGTATCGGTATCGCTGGCCAGCATAAAGCTGGTGACCTGAGTCTCTGATTCTGCCAACAGAGAAATCGGCAGCAGAGACCCCACGCCCAAGCCGACGGTTAGTTCTTTATGGTTGCCGGCTTCATCAGTCACCGCGACGTTGACCAACGTAGTCAGCAGATTGCCGAGATTCAGCAGATTCAGTATGGAACCGGTGAATTTCACGCTCCATTTTCCATCTGGCGCGATATCACCCTGTAGTGTCTGGCCGAGCAAGGTCACGCTGACTTGTGCAGGCGGGCTGACATTTTTACTGCTGCCGGAAACCACCAGACCATTTAGCAGTATCCCAAACAGGCTGGTGACCGGGTTAACACCCAACAGCGGTAACGCATGGGTTTTAACGGTAAAGGAGGAGGTGTTGCTGATGCTATTACCCACGGTATCGGTCAGCGTCACACCAATGCTGGCGGTACCATCCAGTAATCCGGTCAGCGCAGATGGGGTGATGGGCACGCTCCAGGTGCCATCCTGATTAACGCTAGCCGTCAACGTAGCCCCGCCTACGGTCACGGTCACGGTTCCCCCCGCCGCATGAGTACTGGTGCCAGAGATAACCTGTGCTGCCAACGCTTCGGCGGCGTTCAGATAGTTGTCCGTCCCAAAGAAGGTGCCCAGACTTAAAGTTGGCAGGTTGTGAATGCCCACCGTCACATTGACTGCCGCGCCCGCACTATTACCCGCGGCGTTTACCACATTGGCGCTAACGCCAATGGGACCATCCAACAACTGAGACAAACTGGTTGGCGGTATAGCAATGCTCCAACTGCCGTTCGCCCCCACTGTGGTACTGAAATGTAGCCCGCCAACGGTCAGATTCACCGTTGAGCCCACCGCGTTGGTGGTTTGCCCGCTGATAGTTTGAGTCAGCGCCGCTTCCGCCGCGTTCAACAAGCCGTTGCCAAAGATAGGGTCTAACGTCAGGCTCGGCAGCGCGTTAGAAATAACGTTCAGCAAACCGGAAACCGTTGCCGGATTGCCCACTGCGTCCGTCAGACTAGCGTTAACCGATATGCTGCCGTCGGTCAGAATCGCTTTCAGGTCCAATGGTGGTACCACCACGCTCCAGCCACCGCCGGTTCCCACCGTAGTCAGGTAGGTTTTTCCATTCAGCGTGACACTGATCTGCGTTCCCACGGCCACGTTGGTCGACGTCCCGCTGATGGTTTGCGCCATCAACAGATCCGCCACGCTAAGCACACCGTCGCCAAAGATCGGTTGCACCGTCAGGGTTGGCAACGCATGGATTTGCACTTTCACCGAGCCGCTGGCGCTACTGGTGTTACCGACGCTATCAGTGAGAGAAACGCTGATGTTTTGTGTACCGTCCAGTAATCCGGACAGAATTCCCGGCAGCACAGGTAGGCTCCAAATTCCATCGGTTCCGACCGTTGCATACAACGTTGTCGCTCCCACCGTCACCTGAACCTGTGAGCCAACCACGCCGTTGACCACCTGCCCGCTAATAATTTGCGGCAGTAAGGAATCGGCCTGACTGAGCAAACCATCGCCGAAGATTGGGTTGAGTATCAGTTTCGGTACATTGTTGATAATGACATTCAGCGGGCCGCTGGCGGTGCCGGTGTTGCCTGCCGCATCGGTCACCGAAACAACGGCAGACAGATTACCGTCCGCCAGCGCTTTCAGATCGGCCGGTTGCAAAGTCATGTTGAAGCTACCGTTGGCTGCGGTAACGCCAAAGAAATCTTTCCCCCCTAGGCTCACTTTAACCTGAGTTCCGGTGGCCACACCGCTCACCGTACCGGATATCAACTGAGCCACTGCGGTATCCGCCAGACTCAGGGCCCCGTCGCCAAACAGTACTGGCAAAGTAATTTGCGGTAAAGTCACGCTGACATTCAGTACGCCAGTTGAAGATGTCGGGTTGCCCGCCGCATCGATGGCGTTAGCAGTCACATTCACCGTGCCGTTAGTCAGCGCACTTAGCACACCTCCCGGAACCGGTACGGAGAAGGTACCGTCCGCCCCAACGATGGCACTGAGTGGCGTACTACCAAACATAATATTGACGGTCGAACCAACCGGTAGATTCTTGGTCACACCGCTGATGACCTGCCCCAGCGATACCTCCGCCAGATTCAGGATTCCATCGCCGAAGATCGGGTTCAGGGTAATGCTTGGCAGGTTGTGAGTTAAAACATTCAGATTTAGCGCCGAATTAACGATATTTCCGGCTACATCTTTCACCGAAATGCCAATTTGCAACGAACCGTCCTGCAACCCACCCAGCAACGCTGGTAATAGATTGATGCTCCAGGCACCGCCAGCGCCGACCGTGGTGTACAGCAAGGTACTGCCTACGGCTACCGTGACTAACGCCCCCGGTGCAACGTTGTTGATTACGCCACTCAGCGTCTGAGTGGTTAAGGCTTCCGCCGCGCTCAGAATGCCATCAAGGCCAAATACCGGACTGCTGGTGCCGAAGCTCGGCAGCAAGTGACTCAGTACGTTCAAATCCACCACTTTATTGGTGGTGTTACCGTTAGCATCGGTCAGCACCAGATCCAATTGAACCAGACCGTCGCTGAGATTACCCAACTGGGCGCTCGGAATCGTCAGACTCCACTTACCGTTGCTACCCACCGTTGCTTCCAGCGTCACACCGCCGATGGTTAGACTCACCTTAGAACCCAAACCGGCTCCGGTGGCAACGCCGGAAATAACCTGCGAAACCAAAGATCCGGCGGCGTTCAGGTAGCCACCGTTAAACAGCGGATCAACCACCAGCGCCAGCGTATCGTTGAGCGCCACGCTGAGAGTCACGTGCGTATCTGCCGTATTACCCACGCCGTCGGTCACGGTAATATCCGCCACTAACGGACCGTTAATCAGACCAACCAGATTGGATGGATCGATATTGGCCGTCCATTTACCATCGGAGCCCACGACTACGTTGATCACGTTCGCCGGATTGCTCCCCAGCGTAATAGTCAACGTTTTACCTTCCGCACCGGTCGCCGTACCTGATAACACTCCGCCGAGGTTATTCAACAGATTAGTACCGACATCCAGCAAAATAAGTGGCGCTACGGTATCAACCACAATGATTTCACTTACGCTCCCCACGTTGCCCACACTGTCTTTCACCGAGGCTGACAGGGTGACATTCCCCTGCGCCAGAGCTTGTAGATCGGTAGGTGAAACCGTCACACTCCAGGCGCCTCCCGCCAGCACCTCTGCAAAGTAGGTTTTGGCTCCCAGGGTGACAGTAACCACCTGCCCAACCACATCCAGTGAGGCGGTACCGCTGATTGCCTTGCTGCTTTGAGATTCGGCGAGGGTCAAGATGTTGTCACCTGTAAAATCAGCCAGCGTCAGCGTTGGCGCCGTGGTATCACGGATCACGGAGACCGTGGCCGAAGCCGGGCTGCCGATGCCATCCAACATTGCTTCAACGGTATTTGTCGCATTGTTGTTAAAAAACGAAGCCAGTACCTGAGTGGTCCAGGTATTACCGGTAATCGGTAACGATACGGAAATCGGCGTATTGTTAATGAATACCTTAACGGTTTGTAATAACGGGTTCGCACCAGTCACGGTGCCACTAATAGTAATCAGGCCGCCAGGTAAACCCGACAGATTATCCGCAACGTTAATGATGTTATCGCCAGTGACCGCATTGATCGTCAGGTTGACCGCCGGCGGCGTCAGGTTCAGGGTAAAATCTGGCAGAACGGTGCCAGCGGACGGATTACCGGCCACATCCGTATAAGATGTCGCAACATGTACCGGACTGGCGCCCAGACTCGCCGCCGTCATTTGAGCCGGCGTTAACGTCAGCGACCAGATTCCTCCCACACCTACGGTAGCCGTTAGCGGATCCAGACTGCCGACATTCACGGTAATTTGCTGACCAATACCGATGTTGGTGGTCGTTCCACTAATCGTCTGATTAATATGACTCTCGCTAAAGTCCAGCTCGCTACCAAAGCTGTATGCTCCAACAGTGATAGTCGGCAGATTATGAATAACGGAAGTGAATTCTTGTGTGGTATTCACAACGTTACCGCCAGCGTCCGTCACCACTACTTTCATGGTTTGTACGCCATCTACCAAAAGCAAAGGTTGTAAGTTAGGAGAACTAACCGGCACCGTCCAGGAACCGGTCAATGGGTCAACGGTCGCTGTAAATTCTGAGCCGTTGATGTAAAACTTCACGCTTTGACCTGCGCCTAAAGTGCCAGAGTTCCCGGTAAAGGTGACTTCAGCGTTCGATTCGTTGGCGCTCAAATAGTCGCCAAAGGATGGTGTATTGATCGTTGGAACAGGCAACACAACATAACTATCGAACAGCGTGCTGATGCTGCCGCTGTTACCCACAGAATCGGTCGCGGTGACATTGATAGAATGGGAACCGTTGGGTAAGCCACCTAACGCACCAGCAGGAATGCTCACCGACCAGCCACCGACTGAATCAACAATGCCGGGATAACTGACGCCAGCAATATCAATCTTCAGAGAAACATTCTGGCCCAGACCGCTTAATCCGGTAGTCCCCCTAATAATAATCAGCCCAGAGGCTTCCGACGCGTTCAGGCTAGTGCCAAACGACAGAATATCGATGGTTGGCAAAGGCAGTTGTTGCTGCGACAAGAACGGCAGCGGTGTGATCGTGGCTTCATTGCCCGCCCGATCGGTTACGGAGACGCTAAAGGTATGGCTTCCACCGGCCAGAGACTGCAACACACTGGAACGCAGAGGCAGCGACCAGGTGCCGTCCGCATTCGCAGCAACGCTAAAGGTTAACCCCGGCAGTGAGTCAATGACGACGGTCACCGTTTGCCCCGCCCCGAGCGCACCCGTGGTGCCGGTCAGATTTTGCGTCAGCGTGCCTTCCGCCTGTGTCAAAATGCCATCGCCAAACGGAAGATTAACGGTCGGAGAAGGCAGCCCGTGAATCAGTACATCGACCGAGCCACTCACAGAACCTGTGTTACCCGCCGCATCGGTGGTCACCACCTGAATCGGCCATGAACCGTCCGGCAAGGCCTGCAATATTGCTGAGGGTACGCTGAGAGACCAGGTGCCATCCTGCGGATTCGGTAGTATTGCGCTATAGCCAAAGCCGTTGATAAAGACCGTGACACCCTGCACATTGCCAAAAGTTCCGAGAGAACCCACCGTACCGGTCAATAGCGCTGGAGAAAGCGCTTCAGTCGCATTCAGCTCGGTGCCAAAACTGACGGAACTGATAGTCGGTGCTGGCATGCCGTTGATAATCGAGGTGAAGTCAACACTTTCCACGCTCACGTTTTGCGCGCGGTCGGTCGCGGTGACGGTAATGGTGTGTGAACCGTCGGTCAAACTGGCGAGGCTCAAACTCGGTACTGACAGCGTCCAGGTACCATTCAATGCCACGTTAGCCAGATAATCCACACCGTTAATATTGACGGAAACAGTCTGTCCGGCGCCGGTAGCGCCGGTTTGCCCGGTTAACAACTGGGTTAAACCGGAATCTACTTTACTGATAAAACCATCGCCAAACGGCAAGGTTGGGAAAGTGACGTTCGGAATATTATGCGTTAGCACATCCAGACTGACCGAACCATTGGCCGGGTTGCCGGTAGTCGGATCCGTCGCGGAAACCGAAACTTGCAGCGTACCGTCAGCCAAACCGGTTAGTACCGATGCATTGACGTCCACCTGCCACACGCCCAACGAGGTCACGCTGCCCTGATAACCTACACCATTAAGGGTTAAGGTCACCGGCGTCCCCACGGCCAGCCCGCTGCTGACACCGGTCAAAGTGGTGTTTATTGCAGCTTCGGCATGATTCAGAATGCCATCGGTGAACAGCGGATCGAAGGTTAGCGTCGGCAATTGATGCACAGCGACGGTCAAATCCACCACCTGCTCGGATTTATTACCGGCGGCGTCGGTGACACTAACATCGATACCTCCGACCAATGGACCATCGCCCAGTAGCAGTAAATCCGCCGTTGGGATGGTTAAAGTCCAGGTGCCGTCATTCTGCACCGTCGCCTGATAAGGTTTGCCCGCGACGGTAACGGTCACCTGTAGACCCGAATCGCCGATACAGGTGCCGTGAACCACTAGGCCCAGCAAAGCGTCCGCAAGATTCAGCACGCCGTTAATGCTGGTATCTACGTCCACCACCAGTAGCGGTGCTTGAGTATCCACGCTAACATTGTGAGTCGCATTAGCCGGGTTCTGCGCCGCATCGTTCACCGTGGCCCCAATGGTATTACTGCCCTGCGGCAAGTTTTTCACGTCGGCAGAAGGCACACTGACCTGCCAACTACCGTCGGCCTGAACCTGCGCAGTATAGGTTTTGCTGTTTAACGTCACGGTCACGGTTTGATTAGCCGGAACCCGCTGGCTGGTCCCTGAAATAATCAGCGGCGAGTTACTTTCCTGCAAATCAATAATATCGTTGCCAGCCACAGTTCCAACCGCCAGAGAAGGCTGATCCGCCAACGATGCAATCACCGTGACCTGATGAACATCCGAGGCTGGGTTATTAGCCACATCGCTAACGTTAGCCTGCGCCGTGAGTGGCCCTTCCGGCAACAGCGTAGCGTCTGCGGCCGGTACCGTTACCGACCAACTGCCGTTCAACTGCACCGTACCGAAATAGCTTTTCCCATTTAACACAACGGTGACCTGACGACCTTGCTCGACGCGTTCAGTTACACCGCTGATCAATACGTCCTGTGTAGATTCAGCCCGACTGATATAGTTGTCACCGGAAATTGCACCGATGGTGATAGTCGGTAAATTAGCCGGGTTAGCATCAATGGTAATCACCCGATCTACTGAGGTTTGGTTACCCGCCAGATCCTGCAAACTAACGGTCAAGGTATAGTTGCCATCGGCCAATGCCTGCACCGCCGAATTGCTCAGCGACACACTCCAGCTACCGTCACTCAGTACTAGGCCGGTGTAAGTTACCCCGTTCAATACCACGGAAATCGTACGTCCGGCTTCGCTGACATCCGTCGTCCCCGTAACGACCAAAGGCGCCAGTTCTTCTGCGGCGTTGATAATGTTATCGCCGGTAATCGGGGCAATATTCAGCGTCGGTGCTAATTTATCTACCACCGCAGAATCGTTCAACACCACGCTATTTCCGTATGAATCGGTCGCGGTAACGACAATCGCCACATTACTGTTTGGCAATGCTAAAAGTTCGCTACTTTGCAGCACCAACTGCCAGTTTCCGCTGCTGTCCACGCTGACCAAATGAGGCGTACCGCCCACGTTTACCGTGACGCTTTGACCACTACCGGAAACGCCGGTGCTGCCAGTCAGAGTTTGGCTAGTTCCCGCTTCGGCGGCGTTTAAATAACCGTCGCCAAACGGCGTATTCAGGAATGGAGCCGGCACGCCTTGAGTAACCAGCTTAATATTCGGGGTATCCACGGTAGTATTGCCCGCAACATCCGTGACGCTGACTCGTACCGGATAAATCCCATCCGGTAATTTATTAAAGATGTTGGCCGGAATATTGACGGTCCAAACGCCTAAACCATTGGCTAAGCTGGTATAGGTTATGCCGTTAATGGTGACGCTAACGGTCGCACCCGACTCTGACGTCGTTCCGCTAATCGGCACAATGGCCGTTGCTTCCAACGCATTCACAACGTTATCAGTGGAAATATTGCCTACATTCAGCGTTGGCGGCACGGTATCGACGGAAATGGGGAATGAATGACTAGTGAAGTTACCGGCAGCATCGGTAGCGGTCACATCAATGGTCTGCGCCCCTTGGCCGATCCCCTGTAAAACACTACTCGGCAGATTGAGCGCCCACTGACCATTGGTACCCACCTGCGCCTGATAATTGACGCCAGCGATAGTCACTGTCACCGTTTGTCCCAACCCACTGACGTCGGTTGTACCGGTAATCGTTTGAGTAACCGCCGCCTCACTAGCATCTAACGTGCCATTACCAAATGGCGTGTTGATTTGCGGATTTGGCAGTTTGTGTAGATAGATGCCCAGATCGGCACTGCTGCTAACGGAATGGCCCGTGGCATCGGTAGCGGTGGCGAATAAAGTTATGTTTCCGTCGGCCAGTAACACTAAATCAACGGTCGGGATCGTCGTGCTCCAGCTACCGTTAGGCTGAACCGTCGCGGTATAAATTTTGCCATTCAGCGTGATAACCACACTTTGACCCACGTTCACATTGCTGGAAGTACCATTAACCGTAACGCCTGCCTGAGCTTCACCCACATTAATCAGATTATCACCGGTTAGCGGGCTAATGGACAAACCGCTAGCGGTATTATCTACCGTAATACTTTGGCTACCGGTGGCTGGGTTGCCGCTAGTATCCGTGGCGCTGGCGGTAATGGTGAACTGGCTGTTACTTAACAGAACCAAATCAGCCGCCGGAATCTGCGTATTCCAGTTACCATCACTGCCGACCGTCGCGGTATAGGTTTTGCCATTCAAGGTCAGGGTAACGATACGTCCAGCTTCTAACCCGGTACTGACACCGCTGATGATTTGCGTGGCCTGCTGCTCGGCACCATCAACAATATTATTCCCCGCAAAAACATGAATACTCAGGGTTGGTAAATGAGCCGGATCGGCATCGACGACGACATTTTGCGTTACCGTGGTCGGGTTGCCCGCCGCGTCTGTCACTTTCACCGTGAACGCATAGTTACCATCGCTCAGGCCAGACAACGCGCCCGCGGGCAATGACAGACTCCAGTTACCGCTCGGCTGAACGACCGCAGTATAAGTTTGCCCATTAATCGTGACGAAAACGGTAGCACCCAGCTCTGAGCTAGTCCCGTTTAGCGTAATAATACCTTGAGCTTCAGGGTTGTTAATAATATTGTCCCCGGCGATCGGTGCCAGAGTCAGTAGCGGAGCTTGGGTATCTACCGTAATCGGCGTGCTCAGGCTGCTGGTATTACCGGCGGCATCGGAAACCGTCACTATCAGCGGTTGACCGCCTTGATTTAATCCTTGCAGCGCCGCACTTGGCAACGTGACGCTCCAGCTACCATCTGCCGCCACAATACCGATATAGGTTCCGCCGCCAACGGTGATGGAGACTTTCTGCCCCACGCCGTTAATGCCTGTGCTACCGGTAATGGTTTGATTTACCGCCGCTTCAGCAATATTCAACACACCATCGCCAAACAGAGGACCGACGCTAGCGACCGGCAGGTTATGGATATAAATGCCCAAATCTACTGAACCAGAAACCGGATTACCCCCTGCATCGGTAGCGCTGGCAGTCAGGGTAATTGTTCCATCGGCCAGCAGTGCCAAATCAGCCGCGGGTATTTGCGCACTCCATATGCCGCCCGCTCCAATCGTAGCGGTATAGATTTTGCCATTGAGCGTCAGAGTGACTGTTTGCCCGACATTGACATTGGTCGAGGCGCCACTCACGGTAATATTGCTGGCCGCCTCGGCGACATTAATCAGGTTATCGCCAGTGACCGGATTGATACTCAGCCCAGCGAGCTGATTATTTACCGTAATATTCTCCGAGCCTACCGCCGGATTACCCGCGGCATCACTGGCACTAGCAGTAATCGTGGCGCTACCATTCGCCAGTAATACCAAATCTGCGGATGGAACCTGCGTGCTCCAGCTACCGTCACCGGCTACGATTGCGGTATAGCTTTTACCGTTTAAAGTCACGGTCACGCTCTTACCCGCTTCAATACCGGTGGTGACACCGCTGATGCTTTGCGTTACCTGTTGCTCGGCACCGTCCAGAATATTGTTACCCGCAAAGGTATTGATGGTCAGCGTTGGTAAATTGGCTGGATCGGCATCGATCGTCAGATTTTTTGAAACCGTTGTCGTGTTGCCAACGCCGTCTTTTACGATCACAGATAGCGAATAGTTGCCCTGTGCTAACCCCACCAGATCTGCCGGCGGTACGTCAAATTGCCAAGTACCGTTAATCATTACGGTTGCAAAATAGGTTTTTCCGTTGAGCGTCGCACTGATCTGCGCACCCATTTCCGAACTGGTTCCGCTGATCACTACCGTTGCAGTAGCTTCAGCCAGATTGATAATGCCATCGCCAGCAACCGGGTTCACGGCAAGCGTTGGCGCAACGGTATCAACCAGAATATTGGTCGCAAAGAATCCTTCGTTACCGGCGATATCCTTAACGAGGATATTGAAAGGCAGCAGACCTTGCCCCAGAGCTTGTAACGCCGCACTTGGCAACGTGATGCTCCAGCTACCATCCACAGCCACATTACCCTGATAAGTGACACCACCAAAAGTCACGGCCACGGTTTGGCCAGGGCCGAGAAGCCCGGTAGAACCGGTAATCGTCTGATTGACCGCCACTTCTGCAGCGTTCAGCCTGTTATCGATAAACAGCGGATCGACTGAAATAGTTGGCGGATTATGTGTGAATACGCCTAAATCCAGAGTACTGGAGACCAGGTTCCCCCCAAGATCGACCCCGGAGACGGTGACCGGATTACTCCCCTCAGGCAATGCGAACAAGCTAACCGATGGGATGGTTACGCTCCATATCCCACCAGCCTGAACCGTAGCAAAATAAGGTACCCCACCGACCGTCACCTGTAACAGCGTTCCCACGGCTACGTTGGCAGAAGTACCGGTAATATTGATAGAGGCCGACGCTTCATCAATATTCAGTAAGTTATCGCCAGCGATGGTGTTGATAGCCAGCCCCCCCTTGGTGCTATCAACGTTAATAATTTCGCTTTTAAACGCCAGATTACCACTGACATCACCAACCTGAGCATTGATGGTGGCTGTTCCATTAGCGAGCAACGCCAAGTCGGCAGCAGGCACCTGAGTACTCCAGTTCCCTAATACATCCACCGTTGCGGTGTAGGTTTTCCCATTCAAAGTCACGGTCACAACCTGACCCTGTTCGATATGAGTCGTACTGCCGCTGATGGTTTGATTCACTTTTTGCTCAGCGCCGTCCAAGACGTTATCGCCAGCAAAGTTATGGATATCCAACGTCGGCAAATTAGCCGGAGCGGCATCCATAATGACGGTTTTATTTGCCGTCGTCGTATTGCCTGCGGCGTCAGTGACCGTCACGCTAACCAATACTGGGCCGTCCGGCAGACCGACAAAGGCGCTGGCTGGAATATTCACGCTCCAGGTGCCGTCGTTTTGCACCACACCGGTGTAACTGCCGCCGTTGAAACTCACCGTAATGGTCGAACCAACTTCAGAAGAAGTACCGCTAACGGCAACCGGTAACGCGGCTTCGATTGCGTTAATTGTTCCGTCGCCAGCAATAGGTGAAATGGTTAAGGTTGGCGCGAGAGTATCCACCAATACCGGCGTGACTTGCGTATTCGTGTTACCGGCGATATCGCTCACCGTCACCGAGATCGGCTGTGAGCCTTGCCCCAAACCTTGTAAGGTTGAAGTCGGAATGCTGACAGACCAACTGCCGTCCACTGCTACCACGGCCGGATAGGTGATTCCACCTAGGGTGACGCTCACGGTTTGCCCCGCACCGTTTACTCCGGTCGAACCACTTAACGTCTGATTCCCCTGCACATCAACGCCGTTCAATGAACCATCACCAAAAGGCAAGCTCAGGCTAGCTGACGGCAGATCGTGGATATAAACGCCCAGTTGCTGCGACCCGCTGACCGGATTACCGGCAGCATCAGTGCCGCTTACGGTCAATGTAATGTTGCCATCGGCCAGCAATGCCAGATCCGCCCTTGGAATCTGCGCGCTCCAACTGCCGTTGAGGCCAACGGTCGCGGTATAGGTTTTGCCATTTAAGGTCAGCGTCAACTGAGTACCGGCTGCAACGTTGCTGGTACTGCCGCTGACGGTAATATCGCTTTGCGCTTCGGTCGCATTAATCAGGCCATCGCCGGATACCGGGCTGATAGCAATGGCACTGAAGTTGTTATTCACCATGAAATCATGGCTGCCAGTGACCTGACGTCCTTCCGGATCGTTAACCGAGGCATTAATGGTGCTATTGCCGTTCATCAGTAACGCCAGATCGGCGGCAGGAACGGACAAGTTCCAATTGCCATTCGCATCCACGGTAGCGGTGTAGGTTTTACCGTTCAAAGTTACGGTTACGGCTTGCCCGGTCGCAATGCCTTTGGTACTGCCGCTAATAGTTTGATTAAGCTGCTGTTCTGCTCCATCCAGAATATTATTCACCGCAAAGTCGCCGATAGTCAGCGAAGGATTGCCCGCGACAGTCAAGGGTTGAGTTACCGTAGTCGTATTGCCCGCCGCATCGGAAACGGTAACCGTCACCGGATGAGTTCCCTCGCTGATACCGGTCAAAGCCGAAGGCGGAATTGTCACGCTCCAACTGCCATCAGATCCTACCGTGGTGATATATGTCTGTCCGTTAAAACCCACGGTTACGGTTTGTCCTGCATCTCCAGCCGACGCGGTGCCATTCACCACCAGCGGTTGAGTCAGTTCCGCACCATCCAGAATACCGTCGCCAGCCAAAGGTGAAACCGTGAGCGTTGGCGCAACGGTATCCACTGTCAGTGTGAAATCTTTTTCCAGCGTCTGCCCACCTGGCGTGGTCACTTTGACAATCACGCTATAGCTGCCGTCTTGCAGGCCTTCCAGTACCGAAGCGGGGAGATTGAAGCTCCATTTACCATCGGCACCGACGGTGGTGGTATAGGTTACGCCGTTCAAAATCAACGTAACCGTCTGACCCGCAGAAATAAAGGTTGTCTCACCGCTCAATACCTGCGAAGCATGAACTTCGTTCGCATTCAAACGGTTGTCACCGGTCAACGGATTTACCGTCAAAGTCGGCGTGTTGGGGTTACCGCCGCCGCCGCCGCTGCTACTCCCAGCCGCGATACCAATACCGGCACCGATGGCCAGAAAGCCTAAAACGCCAGCCAGCACAGCGTTAGAGGCAATACCTTCGCTTAAGACTAGGCTGGATAGCCCATTGATGGCGGCAAATTCCGGTACCAGAGCAACGGTTTCGCCTCCTGCGGTCAACAGCGCCATGGGGAAGACGGCATGAACCGGTTGATGCTCGCCGTCATCAAATACCAGCTCACTGTAGTGGCCTTCCGCATCTGTCTGGAAAAAGTGTTGATAGCGTACGGTGCTACCATCTTTCATATGCAAAATCAGATCGTTACCTTGACGTTCATAGCGAATAACGCTATCCGTAGCCGCATGGATGCGCACCACGCTGGGTTCATTAAGCGCCACAATTTGATTGCCACCGGCAACACGGGTGATTTGTTTGCCATTTAGACGGGAAATGATATCAACTGAGCCAGCAGCGGTGTTCGCCATAGGAAACCTCATAAAGCAAGCAAGACGCGACCTCCACGTAAAACTAACCCGGAAGCCGGTCAGTCAGACGCAGGAGAGTAAAGTAAACCTTGTTAATCTGGGTTTAAGCTTGTTCTCGGTGTTGATGACAACGTAAAAATGAATCAAGGAACGACAAATACATTTATTTTGTTAACAATTTTGCGTAGTTACTTCAAAAGCTAATACTTAGATATAAGTAGATATTTCAACGCTTGTACAAAAATATTTTCATTATTTGTGTGAATACTAATCATGATAAATAGTGGGGAAATTAATGGCGGGAAGGACCCTAACGTGTCATTTTGGTTTACATAACGTTAACCAATTAATTACAATACGTTTATATTTAATCAAACGGTTCATCAAATGATCTATCGGCGTTTTACTCGCTTTTTTCTCCCTGACAGTGATTATCTGTTTTTTTAATATGATAAAAATAGATAATCACTGGCAGAATCACCGTCAAACAATATTGTTAAATTTTTTGAATCATTAAAAAATCCAGAGAAAATAATAACAGGCTGAATTCCCCCCGATGAAACGACCTTTATCCTCTCAACCCAGCGCGACGACCCAAAATGGGTGACAAAAAATCGGCTAGCCCAGCACGCTAACCCACTATTAATCCATCCGAAGCCGTGAATATCTTCGACCCGGATTTCGCTTTGTGATAGAAACAAGTCTCAATTTTAGTTATTCACCCTCACGACAAGCCAAAATCAACATGAGCACCCAAATAGAGCAACAACACGAACTGCCCGGCGTCCCTCAACAGGTCGCTACCCGCCTGGCCTTTTTTATTGCCGGTTTGGCAATGGCCGCGTGGGCACCGCTGGTTCCCTTCGCCAAAGCCAGAATTGCTCTTAATGATGCTTCATTAGGGTTACTGCTACTGTGTATCGGTGTGGGTTCCCTGCTTGCTATGCCATTGACCGGCGTAATGACGGCGAAATGGGGCTGTCGCACGGTTATTTTGATTGCCGGTGCCCTTTTGTGTCTGGATTTACCGCTGCTGGTTCTGATGGATACTCCCGTCAGCATGGCCGTGGCATTGCTACTATTTGGAGCGGCTATCGGGGTAATTGATGTAGCCATGAATATTCAGGCGGTGATTGTCGAAAAAGCCAGCGGTCGCGCCATGATGTCAGGATTCCACGGCCTATTCAGCGTTGGCGGTATCGCCGGTGCCGGCGGAGTCAGTGCGCTACTGTGGCTGGGACTGACTCCTTTAGTCGCGGTATTGATCACCGTAATAATCATTATTGCCTTGCTGGCGATGGCGAACAGAAACCTGCTGGCAGGCAGCGGAGAACCGCACGACGGCCCGCTGTTTGTTCGCCCTAAAGGCTGGGTGATGTTTCTCGGTTTCCTGTGTTTCGTGATGTTTTTGGCCGAAGGTTCCATGTTGGACTGGAGCGCGCTGTTTCTCACTAGTTTACGCGGTATCGAACCTTCTCAGGCCGGCATGGGCTACGCTATTTTTGCCATCGCTATGACGCTGGGGCGTTTGAACGGCGATCGTATCGTGAACAAACTGGGCCGCTATGCCGTATTATTGGGCGGTAGCCTGTTTGCCGCCGCCGGTTTTATTATTGCTATCAGCTTTGATAATTCTACGGCAACTATGGCGGGTTTTATGCTGGTCGGGTTAGGGGCTTCAAACGTGGTACCAATTCTGTTTACCGCAGCAGGCAATCAGCGAGTTATGCCAACTAATTTAGCCATTGCCTCAATGACAACCATTGGCTACGCCGGTATTCTGGCAGGTCCTGCGCTGATAGGTTTTATCGCACAGCTCAGTAGTTTGTCCTTTGCCTTCGGGTGCGTGGCGGTTCTGTTACTCAGCGTGACGGCCAGCGCCCGGACAGTAACGCGTTAACCAAGGAATCAGCGTTCTCCCTATGCAAAATAATTCGTTACCTCTTAGCCTGACCAATATCGCACGCTGTTTTTGGCTGTTTATCTTGCTATTGCTGATCGCCGTGGGTCTCTACGGCTACAACTATACCAACGCATATCTGGCAGAAAAAAAGTTTGCTCTGAATAATATCGCTACCAGCTTGCAGCAGCGCATTGATGATTATCGCTACAATACCTATCAGATTTACGAGTTGGCAACCAACCCCACCTACAATGATGCCGATGATGTGCTACCCGCGGGCGTAGAAGAAACCCGCCTGCGGCCTGATGTTTATTTCATTGAAAAACCCAGAGCTAAAACTGATGCGGTGATTTTTGGTAATCATGATAGAGCCACGCTGGGCATGACTTTGCGCATGTCCAACTATCTGGATAGCCGCTGGGGTTCACAGAGCGACACCTTTTCCATGTACTACTTGAACGGGCAGGATAACAGCCTGATTCTGATTACGACTCAGTCGCTAAAAGAGCTTACCACCCGCTTTAAGGAAACCTACCTGACGGCGTCCGCTGAGTCTCGCCGGGCGGAAATGCTGCAACAGGCCAATACGCTGGATGAGCGGGAAAGTTTCTCTCCGTTACGTAAACAGCGTTTTCAAAATGCCTATTATTTTACGCTCAGAACCACCTTCAACCATCCCGGCCATCTGGCAACGGTTATTGCCTTTGATTTGCCGATTAACGATCTGATTCCTGTCAATATGGCGCGCTCCAGCTTCCTGCTCCAGCCGGACAACACGCCAATTGGCGATGGCGGGATGGCACCGGAAGATTTGGCTACCGCCTCGATCGCCATTAACGGTTCATGGCTGGAGTTTTCCGCTCCGCTGGCTAATGCCTCGCTCAAAGTCATGTATCGCGTTCCTCTGACCGGTCTGGCCCTCGATCTAGCACGTAATAATTTCTGGCTGATATTAACTAATCTGTTCTTATTCGGCCTGACGCTGCTGTGCATCTATTTTATTCGCCATCAGTATGTTCGCCCCAGCGAAGATATGGCCGAGCAGTTGGAAGCGCAGAAGTCTCTGAGTCAGGAAATTATTACCAGCCTGCCTTTAGGATTACTGGTATATAACTTTGCGACCAGTAAGCTGGTGGCCAGTAACAAAATTGCCGAGCACTTGCTGCCTCACCTGAATTTGCAAAAAATTGCCCATATGGCGGAACAGCATCACGGGGTCATTCAGGGAACGGTTAACAACGAAGTCTATGAAATACGAATGTTCCGCAGTCGATTATCCCCAGAAACTTACCTTTTCCTGTTACACGATCAGGATAAAGAAGTACTGGTGAACAAAAAACTGCAAATGGCGCGGCGCGAATACGATAAGAATCTACAGGCGCGTAAACTGATGCTGCATAACCTGGGCATTGAATTGAATCAACCGGTCAGCACGTTAAATCAGCTGGTGCACCAGTTGCAACAACATCCGGACGCCGATCCAGCGGTGCGTGATTCTGTCATCAACGAGTTGGTGCATCATTCAGATAGCGTGCTAACGCTCATCGATAACATCACTCTGCTCACCCGTCTGGAAACTCAGGATTGGCAACCGGAACAGCAGAATTTCTCGCTATCCAGACTGATCGATGAGCTATTGCTGAAAGCTTTGCCGTCCATAAACCGAAAAGGATTGAGTTTATTCAACCATTATTTGGCAGATGTAGACAAAACCTATATCGGTGATGAGCGTGCATTGCGTAAAGTACTATCGTTGCTGCTGGACTATGCCATTGTGACCACCAGCTACGGTAAAATCACCTTAACGGTGAAACATGAACCTGAGCATCCAGAGTTACTGACTATTCAGATTGTGGATACCGGTGCCGGTATTTCAGACGAAGAAATCAGTAATCTCAGCTATCCGTTCCTAAGCCAAACGTTGGTCGACCGCTATAGTCAGGGCTCTGGTCTGACGTTCTTTTTATGCAATCAGTTATGCAAAAAAATGAATGGACAGCTGGAAATCCGCAGTAAAGTGGACATCGGTACTCGTTACACCGTCCGCGTTGCTATGGGATTTCAGGAAAATCAAGAAGATGAAGAGGAGAAATTACTGGATGGCGTAACCGCGATGCTGGATATTACTTCAGATGAAGTGAAATCTATCGTGACTACGCTACTGAATGCATTCGGTGCAAATTGTATTATTGCTGACGATCGTCTGCCGGGTAGAGAGTATGACGTAATGTTAACGGATAACCCGCAAAACTATGCGCCTTATACCCTCTTACTGACCTCAGACGAACCGGGTTTACAGCAGTTGCAACAGAACTATATTCGGGTTAATTACAACCTTGGCAGCGCGGTAATAGATGCCATTCTGTTACTGATAGAGCAGCAGATTTCCTCCGATGATTCCGCTCATAGCGTGGAAATAGCGGAAGAAAACCCTGTCGAGGATGATATTTTTGGATATGAGCAACAGTTAAAATCCAGTGACTATTATGCGCTGTTTGTTGAGACAGTACCGGTAGATTTGAAGAAACTGTATACTGAGGCCCAGCAACGTGATTTTATATCGCTCTCGCAGACTGCGCACCGATTGAAAGGCGTGTTTGCTATGTTGAACCTGGTTCTCGGCAAGCAACTGTGTGAAACATTAGAACAGCATATCGCAAACGGCGATCAGTTGAAGATCGAAACTAGCATCAGCCAGATTGATTCGTTCGTCAGTAGGCTGCTGCAGCAAGGTAACCCATAACATGAACAACCTTAACGTAATTATTGCAGATGACCATCCAATCGTTTTGTTTGGCATTCGGAAATCACTAGAACAAATTGAATGGGTAAATGTAGTGGGTGAGTTTGAAGACTCCACTGCACTGATAAACAGCTTGTCAAAACTTGATGCCAACGTTCTGATTACCGACCTCTCCATGCCTGGAGACAAGTACGGTGACGGGATTACGTTGATCAAATATATCAAGCGTCATTATCCGCATCTGGCCATTATTGTTTTGACCATGAATAATAACCCGGCGATTCTCAGCACCGTTTTGGATCTGGATATCGATGGGATTGTGCTCAAACAAGGTGCGCCGACCGATTTACCCAAAGCCTTGGCCGCATTGCAGAAAGGGAAAAAATTCACCCCGGAAAGCGTGGCTAAACTGCTGGAAAAAATCAGCGCTAACGGCTACGGCGACAAACGTCTTTCTCCCAAAGAAAGCGAAGTGTTGCGCCTGTTTGCCGAGGGCTTCCTGGTGACAGAGATCGCCCGGAAACTGAACCGCAGCATCAAAACCATCAGTAGCCAGAAAAAATCAGCTATGCTGAAACTGGGTGTGGATAACGATATTGCCCTGCTAAATTACCTGTCTTCCGTCAGCATCAGCCAGGTTGATAAAGAGTAATATAAAGAGTAATAAAGCGGTTTTCCTACCAATAAACCCGGCATTCTCACGCTGGGTTTATTATTTCAAACCCACTCACCGCCCCTGCCGCACCTTTTCACTGTATTGATTAAGCATTTGTTGCAGCGTATCCAGCGTCACCGGCTTAGCCAGACAGTCATCCATCCCCGCATCCAGACAGCGTTGCTTCTCTTCCGCTAGCGCATTAGCTGTTACACCAATCACGGGGAAATTCAGCGCCTGTTCACGCAGACACTGGGTCAGGCGATAACCATCCATATTTGGCATATTGACATCTGTCAGCACGATATCAATATGATTGCCACCCAATACCGTCAATGCATCAACGCCGTCATTAGCCGTAAGCACCTGATAACCCAAGGACGTTAGCTGATCAGCTAATAAACGACGGTTTATCGGATGGTCATCTACCACCAGAATATGCATATCGCTATTATCCACCTGATTATCTTTATCCAGCACCGGTAATTGCAACGGCGTGGACGTCATAATCGATACATCCAGTAAAATTCGATGCAATAGAGGAACGGCTTCCAGCAACGTCGACGTGCTGATCATCCAGTAGCCCGGCCGGGTTTCCTGTGGTAAACCAATATGTTCGATAGAAAAATAAATTCGCGCCAACAGCGGTGTGGTGACATGCGGAATATAATCGGTAATCAGTACCTCATCACCACGGGTTGCCTGACCGTTGTAACGCTGAATATCTGCGCCGTAGCTGCAAAACAGGCTGGTCAGATAAGATTCGAGGCGCGCGTTCCGCACTTCCATCAGCAAAGTCTTCCCCTTCCAGCACTTGCCAGTCGGAGGCGTCGGTAACGTCGCGTTATACAGCGGAATTCGGATTGAGAATACGCTGCCGATACCCGGCTCGGAATTCACCTCAACATCGCCGTCCATCATGTTGATCAGCTTTTCGCAGATCGCCAGACCCAAACCTGTTCCCTGGAAGTGGCGCTGAACGCCAGTGCCGACCTGGAAGAAGGGATCGAACAACTGAGTGATTTCTTTGCCGTTAATACCGACGCCGGTATCCTGCACGCGGAATTCCAGATACAGGCCATGCAGCCTGACCTGCACAATAATGCAGCCGGTATCGGTGAATTTAATGGCATTATTCAATAGATTGGAGATAACCTGCTGTAAACGCACCGGATCGCCGTTCATCATGACCGGAACGTTAGGCTCAATAAAGCAGTACAGGCCAAGCCGTTTTTTCACCACTAGCGGCAAATAGTTCGCGGCAATATGAGTGATCACTTCGACGCAGGAGAAGGGTTGAGGCTCGATTTTTAGCTGTTCTGACTCGATTTTGGAGAAATCCAAAATATCGCTGATGATTTTCAGCAGTAAACCGGAAGAGTTATTCATCGCCGTGACTAAACGGTCTACGCCCGGCGGCAGCTCCTTGGTTTGTAGTAAATCCAAATTGCCGATAATGCCATACAGCGGCGTGCGCAATTCGTGGCTAACCGTAGCCAAAAACATGGACTTGGACTGGCTGGCCTGCTCAGCGGCGGCGGCCATCTCCTGTAACGACTCTTCCATTTTTACCCGCGAACTGACGTCTACCAGCACGCAGATCGCCACGTCTTCATTACGGTAGCGGGAATGGACGAAGCTGATTTGCAAGTTATTGTTATTACTGGTCATCACATCGACAAAATTAGCCTGCTGATCGCAGATAATTCGCGTAATGCGTTCCCGGTCTTCATTGGTCAGCAAATTAATATAGTTATGAGCTAACTCATTACTCAGGATATTAGTCCCATCGCTGAGCCGCAAAATGCTGATCCCCACCGGCGCGGAAGCCACGATTTTTCGGTTAAATTGCTCATGTTCTTCCAGCTGCGAAGCGTTATTTTCTGCCGGGCGGAACATTTTGCGTTCAAAGACCCAGGCTAAAGTGAAAATCACAACCGCAGACAAAGCGTTGAGTAGCAGCGCGTTAAAAATCAACATCTTAAAACGCTCAACCACGGTTTTCACCGGCAGTGAATAAGCAATACTGAGCGAAGAAGGCAGTAAGTTCTTCTTCAGGATCAGGTCGTTATAATCATCTGCATAGCCAAAATAGGACGGCGAGTCCGGATATTCATCCAGCATAGAGGCATAGCGTTCGCCGGTAGCCAGTCGCAGCACCGGCTCATTATTCTGATCGAGCAAAGTCACGCCAATTGGTAAGGTTCCCGTGGAGATAAAGTCCTCCAGGCGAATCGTCTGCTCAGTGCCAATCAACGCTTCCAGCTTATTGCCAATAAACACCGGCGTGAGCACATAAAGAAAACCGGTATCTGAGCGTGCGCCGGGCACCACAAAGTACAGCGTGTTGTCTTTATCCTGATTTTTCGCATCCATATATTTCTGCATATGCTCATGCATAGCGGAAAGCAGGTTTTTCTGATCCAACGGCGTGTTACGAATATTGAAATCAACCAGACAGCGGCTTTCTGCGCCAACGAAAAAGATCCGGTTAAGGTCATAGGCTGCGGCAAAGTTCTCTTTCCAGTACAAAATCAGATCGCTCAGCGATTCCAGCGAAGAATGGTACGAAGAACGCAGATCGCCACATTCGGCGTTGGCATTAAGCGGATAATATTTTGGCTCACTGGCTTTATGTACCATGCCATTGCTGCGTATCTCGACGGAATTGCTGAGATCGGTGAGGCGGTTTTCTGCCATATATCTGATATCACGGATAATATCAGCGGAATGTCGGATGTAATTCTGCGCCTGTTCGAAATTGGTATTATATTCCTGACGAATATCTGATTTTTTCTCATTCAGAATATTCAGGATATAGAAGGTAGTCAGCAGTGCGCCTAGCGACCACAGCATAACGGCAAGTACCCGGAATAAATAGCGGGATATTTTTAGCGTTGTTCGAAAAGAAGAAAGATATTTCAATCGGATACCATGGTGAAAACGTTGCCGGATGGGCAGTTCTGCTAACAGAATACACTACCGATAACACATAAAAAAGCCAGCACTGAGGCTGGCTTGTCTTTTCATCACAGCAGTCAATAACAGGCGCGATTCTCCGCACCTGTTTTAACGTTATGCGTTGTCGTCTTCCGACGCGTCGGAGGCATCATCTTCCGGTGCTGCTGGCTGCTCAGCGTTCTCTGCGTTGCCTTCTTCACCGTCAAGGATGTCATCCTCAAACTCGTCATCTTCTGGCTCTGCAACGCGTTGCAGGCCGACAACGTGCTCGTCTTCAGCAGTACGAATCAGCGTCACACCCTGGGTATTACGGCCCACAATGCTGACTTCAGAAACGCGAGTACGCACCAAAGTACCGGCATCGGTGATCATCATGATTTGGTCAGTTGGCGCAACTTGAACCGCACCGACCACTTTACCATTACGCTCACTGACTTTGATGGAGATAACACCCTGCGTTGCACGAGACTTAGTAGGATATTCTTCTACCGCCGTGCGTTTACCGTAGCCGTTTTCTGTCACCGTCAGAATCTCACCGTCACCCCGAGGGATAATCAGTGACACTACACGGTCATCGCCGTTCAGGTTAATCCCGCGCACACCGGTCGCGGTACGACCCATCGAACGAACCTGTTCTTCTGGGAAACGAACCACTTTACCTTCGGTAGAGAACAACATGACTTCGTTGCTACCATCGGTCAGATCGACGCCAATCAGCTCATCGCCTTCGTTCAGATTGACGGCAATAATACCGGCGCTGCGAGGGCGGCTGAATTCGGTCAGCGCAGTTTTCTTCACGGTACCGCTGGCGGTTGCCATAAAGACGTGACGGCCTTCTTCATACTCCCTCACCGGCAGAATAGCGGTGATACGCTCATTCGGCTCTAGCGGTAGCAGGTTAACGATTGGGCGACCACGAGCACCGCGGCTGGCTTCTGGCAATTGGTACACCTTCATCCAGTACAGACGACCACGGCTGGAGAAGCACAAAATAGTGTCATGGGTATTGGCAACCAGCAGGCGATCGATGAAGTCTTCTTCTTTGATACGGGCTGCTGATTTACCTTTACCGCCGCGACGCTGCGCTTCGTAATCAGAAAGCGGCTGGTATTTGACGTAACCCTGATGGGACAGCGTCACAACCACGTCTTCCTGACTGATCAGATCTTCGATGTTGATATCGGAAGTATTGGCGGTAATTTCAGTACGACGTGCGTCACTGTACTGTTCTTTAATCGCCACTAATTCTTCACGAATCACTTCCATCAAACGCTCTGGATTTTCCAGAATAAAGATCAGCTCACCGATCAAAGTCAGCAGTTCTTTATACTCATCCAGCAGTTTTTCATGCTCCAGACCGGTCAGTTTCTGCAAACGCAGATCCAGAATCGCCTGAGCCTGTTGCTCGGTGAGGTAATATTTACCGTCGCGGATACCGAATTCTGGTTCCAGCCATTCCGGGCGCGCGGCGTCATCGCCAGCACGTTCGAGCATGGAGGCAACGTTACCCAGTTCCCACGGATTGGCAATCAAACCGGCTTTTGCTTCGGCTGGCGTTGCCGCACGGCGAATCAGTTCGATAATCGGATCGATGTTAGCCAGTGCAATCGCCAGCGCTTCCAGGATATGAGCACGGTCGCGGGCTTTACGCAGTTCAAAGATAGTCCGGCGCGTAACCACTTCGCGGCGGTGGCGCACGAATGCCACCAGAATATCTTTCAGATTCAGTAATTTTGGCTGGCCCTGAGACAAGGCAACCATGTTCATACCGAAAGTGACCTGCAATTGAGTCAGAGAATACAGGTTGTTAAGAACCACTTCCCCTACCGCGTCGCGTTTCACTTCGATAACAATGCGCATACCGTCTTTATCAGACTCGTCACGCAGTGCACTGATGCCTTCGACGCGTTTCTCTTTCACCAGCTCGGCGATTTTTTCAATCAACCGCGCTTTGTTCACCTGATACGGAATCTCGTGAACAATAATGGTTTCGCGACCGGTTTTAGCATCAGCTTCCACTTCAGCACGGGCGCGGACATACACTTTGCCACGGCCAGTACGATAAGCTTCTTCAATGCCACGGCGACCATTGATAATGGCGCCTGTTGGGAAGTCTGGCCCTGGGATGTACTCCATCAACCCTTCAATGGTGATGTTTTCATCTTCGATATACGCCAGACAGCCATCGATAACCTCAGAAAGATTATGCGGTGGAATGTTGGTTGCCATACCGACAGCAATACCCGACGCACCGTTGACCAGCAGGTTCGGTATGCGAGTTGGCATAACGGCAGGAATCTGCTCGGTGCCATCGTAGTTAGGCACGTAATCGACGGTATCTTTTTCCAGATCCGACAGCAGTTCGTGAGCAATTTTTGACATGCGCACTTCGGTATAACGCATCGCCGCGGCGGAGTCGCCGTCAACGGAACCGAAGTTGCCCTGCCCATCCACCAGCATATAGCGCAGTGAGAACGGCTGAGCCATACGCACAATTGTGTCGTAGACCGCGCTGTCACCATGCGGGTGATATTTACCGATAACGTCCCCAACTACACGGGCCGATTTTTTGTATGGTTTATTCCAGTCGTTACCCAGTACATTCATCGCAAACAGAACGCGACGGTGTACCGGCTTCAATCCATCTCGAACATCTGGTAGCGCACGTCCCACAATGACGGACATCGCATAATCCAAATAGGAGTTTTTCAACTCTTCTTCGATGTTGACCGGTGTTATTTCTCTGGCAAGGTCGCTCATTGAGCCGCTATCCCTCTACTAATTACCGGATTCAAAGGTACGGAACTATATCACAAACCGCAGATTTTGGGGAAACTACAGACGTGAATATGCCAAGTTTATCCTCGAATTCTTGTTCCACAAGCTTCTGATGAAACTTAGGCTGATGATACAAAACTGCGCCAATCTGCGGGGAGCATGTATAATCCGCGCAAAGAGATAGAGGAGTGATATTCAGCCATGCGTGCAGAAACCCCAGCAAACCACCCTAACGTTGATGAAAGCGAGATCGCCAAGTTCGAGGCCGTCGCCTCCCGTTGGTGGGATTTAGAAGGTGAATTCAAACCCCTTCATCGGATCAATCCGTTGCGACTGAACTATATTTTGCAGCGCGCAGACGGCATTTTCGGTAAGAAAGTTCTGGATGTCGGCTGCGGCGGCGGCATTTTGGCGGAAAGTATGGCGCGGGAAGGCGCAGTTGTCACCGGGCTGGATATGGGCACAGAGCCGCTGCAAGTGGCTCGTTTGCACGCGTTGGAAACCGACGTCAAGCTGGATTACGTGCAGGAAACCGTCGAGTCTCACGCTGAAGCGCATCCGCAGCAATACGATGTCGTGACCTGCATGGAGATGCTTGAGCACGTTCCCGATCCGGCTTCGGTAATTCGCGCCTGCGCCCGTTTGGTCAAACCCGGCGGCCACGTATTCTTCTCTACCATTAACCGCAATACCAAATCCTGGCTGATGGCGGTAGTTGGCGCTGAATTCATTTTGAAAATGGTACCGAAAGGCACCCACGACTCGAAAAAATTCATTCGTCCGTCAGAATTGATCGGTTGGATCGACCAAACTCCGCTGCGAGAAAAGCATATTATTGGCCTGCATTATAATCCTCTGACCGATCACTTTAAGCTTGGTCGCAATGTAGACGTCAACTACATGCTACACACCCAAATGAGCCAAGAAAGTCTTAACGGGTCGTGTTTGATTAACGAGTAATGTTTGAATAAGTTATGGCTTTACGGGCGATGGCGGCCAATTGCACGTCGCCCGAGTTTTTATCAGATTGACCAGCTTCTATCCGAAATGCGTTGATTTATACGACGTCAACAA
This sequence comes from Yersinia nurmii, assembly GCF_001112925.1. Lineage (GTDB taxonomy): Bacteria > Pseudomonadota > Gammaproteobacteria > Enterobacterales > Enterobacteriaceae > Yersinia > Yersinia nurmii. The sequence goes on along the minus strand of NZ_CPYD01000002.1, from coordinate 288,168 downwards.
AAAAATGTGATTCAAGCCTCTTTTTTTGACATGAAAACAGATACCTCATCGCGTTTTTTTCTAACGTTTAATAAAGCGTCAAACGATCAATTTTTTAAGATTTTCGGTAAAATCTTATCCCCCAGACTGAGGGTGCAAGATCTCCAGTGCTGACGCAGGTTGTAAGCCGTTGGTAACATTTCACCCCCAAGTTATCCACACAATTCATCCGTTTTGTTCACTTGCTAAAATCGTCGTTTCTCACTATCTTGTTATCTCACCAACATACTACCCCCACATATAGTGTTTACATACTGAACAATGCACTACTGCCCTCAATGATTACTGCAATCAAGGAGAGCATAGACTTGTGTTTTATGTAGGCTGAACAGGGGAAAAAAGGTCACGAACACATGAACCAAAGTCTACTTGTTACTAAACGCGATGGCAGCAAAGAGCGCATCAACCTTGATAAAATCCACCGAGTCATCGACTGGGCCGCGGAAGGTTTACATAACGTCTCAGTATCTCAAGTAGAATTGCGTTCTCATATCCAGTTTTATGACGGCATCAAAACCGCCGATATCCATGAAACCATTATCAAAGCCGCAGCGGATTTGATCTCCCGTGACGCACCGGATTACCAATATCTGGCCGCGCGTCTGGCGATTTTCCATCTGCGTAAAAAAGCCTACGGTCAGTTTGAGCCGCCAAAGCTGTTTGACCACGTCAGCAAAATGGTCGACATGGGCAAATACGATAAGCATCTGCTGGAAGACTACACCGCTGAAGACTTCGAGCAGATGGACGGTTTTATTGACCACTGGCGCGATATGAACTTCTCCTACGCTGCGGTTAAGCAGCTGGAAGGTAAATATCTGGTGCAGAACCGCGTTACCGGTGAAATCTACGAAAGCGCCCAATTCCTGTACATCCTGGTTGCGGCCTGCCTGTTCTCCGGCTACCCGCGTGATACCCGCATGGATTACATCAAGCGTTTCTATGATGCAGTGTCTACCTTCAAGATCTCACTGCCTACGCCGATTATGTCCGGCGTGCGTACTCCTACCCGTCAGTTCAGCTCTTGCGTGCTAATCGAGTGCGGCGACAGCTTGGATTCTATTAACGCCACTTCTAGCGCCATAGTGAAATACGTTTCTCAACGCGCCGGTATCGGTATCAACGCCGGTCGTATCCGTGCGCTGGGTAGCCCAATTCGCGGCGGTGAAGCGTTCCACACCGGCTGTATCCCGTTCTACAAGCATTTCCAGACCGCCGTGAAATCCTGCTCGCAGGGCGGCGTTCGCGGCGGCGCAGCCACCCTGTTCTACCCAATGTGGCATCTGGAAGTTGAAAGCCTGCTGGTGCTGAAAAACAACCGTGGGGTGGAAGGCAACCGCGTCCGCCACATGGATTACGGCGTACAAATCAACAAGCTGATGTATCAACGTCTGCTGCAAGGCGGCGACATCACTTTATTCAGCCCGTCCGACGTACCAGGGCTGTATGACGCCTTCTTCGCCGATCAGGAAGAATTCGAACGTCTGTATACCCAGTACGAGCAGGACAGCAGCATCCGTCAACAACGCGTCAAAGCGGTGGAACTGTTCTCCCTGATGATGCAGGAACGTGCGTCAACTGGCCGTATCTATATTCAGAACGTTGACCATTGCAACACACACAGCCCGTTTGATCCGAAGATTGCACCGGTACGCCAGTCTAACCTGTGCTTGGAAATCGCGCTGCCGACCAAACCGCTGAACGACATCAACGATCCGAACGGTGAAATTGCGCTTTGTACGCTGTCTGCCTTCAACCTCGGCGCAATTGATAGTCTGGATGAATTAGAAGACTTGGCTATTCTGGCCGTTCGCGCGCTGGATGCATTACTGGACTATCAGGATTATCCGATCGAAGCGGCTCGCCGTGGCGCGATGGGTCGTCGTACTTTGGGCGTCGGCGTGATTAACTACGCTTACTATCTGGCGAAAAACGGCGTGCGTTACTCCGATGGCAGCGCGAATAACCTGACTCACCGTACTTTTGAAGCCATTCAGTATTACCTGCTGAAAGCTTCTAACCAGTTGGCGCGTGAGCAAGGCGCATGCCAGTGGTTTAACGAAACCACTTATTCTCAAGGTATTCTGCCGATCGATACCTATAAGAAGGATTTGGACGCGATCAGCGATGAGCCGCTGCACTACGATTGGGAAACGCTGCGTAAAGATATTCAGGAATTCGGCCTGCGTAACTCCACGCTGTCTGCCCTGATGCCGTCAGAGACTTCTTCGCAGATCTCTAATGCTACCAACGGTATTGAGCCACCGCGCGGCTATGTCAGCATCAAAGCCTCGAAAGACGGTATTCTGCGTCAGGTTGTACCTGAGTATGAACGCCTGAAAGATGCTTACGAACTGCTGTGGGAAATGCCAAATAATGATGGCTACCTGCAACTGGTCGGTTTAATGCAAAAATTCGTCGATCAAGCGATTTCAGCGAATACCAATTACGATCCGGCCCGTTTCCCATCAGGCAAAGTGCCGATGAAGCAATTGCTAAAAGACCTGCTGACCACCTATAAATTTGGTGTGAAGACGCTGTATTATCAAAACACCCGCGACGGTGCTGACGATGTGCAGGAAGACATTCAGGGTCAGCCAGGAGACGACGACTGCGAAGGCGGTGCGTGTAAGATTTAATTTTTAGTTAAGGCCCTCCCGCCGGACAATCCATTCAGCGATTGGCTGGCGGTTGATCATTTTGCGCCCTGCCGTTTCGTCCGCGCAAAAATCGAGTCATCCTGAGGGCTATTTCTTTTTGCCTTTTGCGATATCCTCGAGGACATCATGGCCTATACCACTTTTTCTCAGAACAAAAACAACCAGTTACTCGAACCCATGTTTCTTGGTCAGTCCGTTAACGTGGCACGTTTCGACCAACAGAAACACCCAATTTTCGAGAAGCTGATTGAAAAGCAACTGTCTTTCTTCTGGCGTCCCGAAGAGATTGACGTTTCCCGCGATCGCATCGATTACAATGCGTTGCCGGAACACGAAAAACACATTTTTATCAGCAACCTGAAATATCAAACGCTGCTGGACTCCATTCAAGGTCGTAGCCCGAACGTGGCTTTACTGCCGCTGATTTCCATTCCTGAACTGGAAACCTGGGTAGAAACTTGGTCGTTCTCGGAAACTATTCACTCTCGTTCTTACACCCATATCATTCGCAATATCGTGAACGATCCGGCGGTGGTATTTGACGATATCGTGACAAATGAAGAGATTCTGAAACGCGCTAAAGACATTTCGGCTTATTACGATGATCTGATTGAAATGACCAGCTATTACCATTTGTTGGGAGAAGGCACCCATCAGGTCAACGGTAAAACCGTGGTCGTTAACCTGCGTGAGCTGAAAAAGCAGCTGTATCTGTGCCTGATGAGCGTCAATGCGCTGGAAGCTATTCGCTTCTACGTTAGCTTCGCCTGCTCTTTCGCCTTCGCCGAGCGCGAACTGATGGAGGGCAACGCCAAGATCATCAAAATGATTGCCCGCGACGAAGCTCTGCATCTGACCGGCACTCAACATATTCTTAATCTGATGCGCTCCGGTGCAGACGATCCGGAAATGGCTGAAATTGCGGAAGAATGTCAGCAACAGTGCTACGACCTATTTGTACTGGCCGCTCAGCAAGAAAAAGAATGGGCAGAATACCTGTTCCGCGACGGTTCCATGATCGGCCTGAATAAAGATATTTTGTGCCAATACGTGGAATACATCACCAATATCCGTATGCAGGCCGTAGGGTTAGGCATTCCGTTTAAAACCCGCACCAACCCAATTCCATGGATTAACTCCTGGTTAGTGTCAGATAATGTGCAGGTTGCCCCGCAGGAAGTGGAAGTTAGCTCCTATCTGGTCGGTCAGATTGATTCCGAAGTCAGCGCCGACGATTTGAGTGATTTCCAGCTTTAATTGTATGGAAAAATCTATTATCAATCTGCGTACTTCAGGTACGCAGTTGCCCTATCCCGATAATCAATCCAACCTGTTGGAAGTGCTGGAGCAGCATCAGATTCAGGTCGAATACCAATGCCGCTCTGGCTATTGCGGTTCTTGTCGTATCCGTTTGCTAAAAGGCGAAGTTTGCTACGCCCAGCAACCGCTGGCCTTTGTGCAAGAAGGGGAGATTCTCCCCTGCTGCTGCCAGCCGGTGGGCGATATTGAGCTGGAAATTTAGTCTGCCGCGCACTGATTTCAGACAGACCGATAAAAATCCGAAAACATAAAATAAGCTGAGACCGCGCCCCCTAAGCGCGGTTTTTTATTAAGCTATAACCACCGAATTTTTTATCTCAGTTAACTACACTTACGCAACCAGATTGATCTATGGATAGATGTTGCCAGTGATTAAATGGCGTAGTTAACTTAGCTTCGATATCATCCTTCATCATCTTATTGGTTCCGGGGATTTTTTCTAAATAACGAGATTCAAGATCATCACCAATCAAATGGGGAATGACATAACGGTTAAGTCCATTGATGTCTCTGAGTGTGTGGACCTCTTTGTCTATTGCCACTTTTTTAACTTCTGCTAGCGTGTTGAGCATCATAACTACAAGTTTTATTTTATCCGCCGGCATCTGATTAATTTTCTCTATCAAGATATTCCGTACCGCGTCTTTGCAATCATCAAGCGTTTTTTTATTGTCGGGATTAATATCAGGAAGACGCTTAAAATCATTATTATCTATTTTAGGCAAAAGATGGCTCATTTCTTTTTTGAAAATTGAGGACAAAATTTCAGGTGTACAATACTGACTTGAACAAAATTGTTCAAAGCCAAAACTTTTTTGTTTTATTTCTTGAGCATCATCGCTTGACGGTGACATCCTGAACATAGCAAGAATATCTTCATGCTTTGCGGTCTCTTTTATTTTCTTACAAAGTTGTTCAACTCCACCACCGCGTTCTCCTTCCTTAATATCAAATAGACTATTTAACGTAAAACTGGCTGCTGATAATTTGGGTTTATCGACATTACAGGATGTGGGTAAAGAGCCAAATAACAGTTTAATTCCGGTTAGAAATCTTTGTAATAGTCCTTCTGATTTCATTTCAGGGGGATTTTTATCTTCTCCTTTCGATACCGCTGATGACCTAACCGAAGTAACAAGTGAATTATAGACATTTTTAACGTTAGTTAATAATTTAGCCAACGAATGGGTGAACTGGGAACCACTTTTAATTTCAGCGACGTTCTCCATTGAATTATTAATCTTATAAACCCCTGATGTCATACCAACATTCATAGCCTCTCCTTTTTACAAAAAATTAATATATAAAAACGCTCATTCATCAATGGCATAAATATAAAATCACGCATCATAAGAATCATTGGGAATATACATACCTGCACTATTCTGAGGAGGTATAATAAGACATGGTTGATTTTTTTCATTTTATAAAACGAGCATTGTAAAATTATATTCTGAGCTTCAACGAAAGAATAGGGATATAATCATCCATGACTAATATGATTCTAACCAATTATACTGACTAATCTTATGATACTTTTGTGTTAAAATTATCTGCATTAATCGCAAGGAGAAATCAATATGAATAAAGCATTTTCCCTGATCGCCGGTTTACTGCTTGCGGCCTCCGCCGGAGCAATCGCCGCAGACAATACGGCACCAGAACAGCAGCCGCTGGAAAAGATCGCTCCCTTCCCTGCCGCTGAAACCGGTATGAGCCGCCAAGTTATTTATCTGCCGCAGCGGCCAGATGAAGATCGCTTTAAAGTTGAATTGCTGATTGGCAAAAATCTGGAAGTTGACTGTAACCGCCATATGTTGGGCGGAAAATTAAAATCCCATACTCTGGAGGGTTGGGGTTACGACTATCTGGTAATGAATGAAATCTCCGAAGGTATATCAACCACGATGGCATGCCCAGAAAGCGCTAACCATCAGGCATTTGTTACCGCCAATCTGGGTAGCAATACCATGCAGCGTTATAACAGCCGCCTGCCAATCGTGGTATATGTGCCACAAGGCGTGGAAGTAAAATATCGTCTGTGGGAAGCCAGTAAAGACGTACACAGCGCGCAGGAAAAATAATCCCCGGTGGCAATGAAAACCGACGAAAATTAGATAAAAAGCAGACAGCGTGATGGCACTGTCTGCTTTTTTATTTGCGCCATGAGATCACAGCATTTCAATCACCGTCAACCAGCCGTGCTGGCCGCAGACTTTGCCTCCTGCCAGCCAGCGACGCAACATTTCCAGGCCCAGCATCGCGCTCGTTTCCTGTCGAATGATTAACCCGTGACGACTGGCCTGATAGCGTACCGTCTGACCGAAAGTGCCGTTTGGTGTATGTAAGGCTATGCTAAGATTTTCACCTTTCATTGCGCTAACCGCCAATACCAACGGCGCACCGCACAGGGCAGCCAACGACTGAGCGCGAGCGGCTAGCTCAGGCAAAGTTTCCACACAGGATAACGGTAGCAATTCCCCACCGGCTAAAGGTGCCTGCACGCTTTGTAGCTGTAGATTGATCAGTCCGCCGGTAAATTGCTCACTGAGCGCCAACGTTAATCCGCGCTGATTCAACTGCCCGGCGATCAACGTGGGTAATCCCTCTGTGCCTTCATAAATCAGGCTTTCACCGGCCACCTGACGCACCTGCTGCCAGACGTCTTCCATCGCCGAACGCTGTGAAGCCGGGCCTGTCAGTTTCAGCTCAATAATAGGTGCGGAAGAACGATAACCTAGCACCACGCCTTCTGGCAGCGGCAGTGGGTCTAGCTCCATCGCCAGATCGCTTTCCGAACGACCAAAGGTGGTCATACGTAAACAAAGCGGTGGCGCAGTCTGCGGATAGCTTGCCCGCAAACGCGGCACAATCTGCTGCTCGACCATCACTTTGAATTCAGACGGTACACCCGGTGTGAAAAACATCTGACATTTATTCAGTTTGAACGCAAAACCGCAGGCAGTTCCCACGGGGTTATCCAGCATTTCTGCGTTGGCCGGTATATGTGCCTGTTTGCGATTAGTGGCGGACATCACTCTTCCACGCTCGGCGAAAAACGCTTCCATACGGGCAATCCATTGAGGATGTTCGATCAGTTCCACGCCGCAGGCACGCGCTGCGGCCAGCGCGCTTAAATCGTCGCTGGTCGGCCCCAACCCGCCGTTGACGATCAAAACATCGGCTACATGGCTGCGTTCCAACAGTACGGCAATGAGCGCCTCCAGATCGTCTCCTACCGTTTCCCGGCTGCTCATCGGCAATCCTTGAGTAAACAGATAGTCCGCCAGCCAGGCGGCGTTGGTGTCTACAATTTGCCCGTGCAATACTTCATCGCCGGTGCTTAACATCTCAATTCTCAGCATTTCTCTCTCCGCAAATTCCCTTACTCACACTTTAAGAACAGCCTCGGTGAAACACAATCTTTTCCACGCTTTCCACCACGCCCGCAGCAGCTCTGTATTAAAACCTGATAAATCAATCAACGATCAAGTGTAAACATAAACTTACACTACTTGTAACGTCGATTTGACAGAATTAATAGGATCATCTACTCTGCTGCACTCAATAATTTCAATAAAATGTCGGTTAGCAGAGGAAAGCGTGAAGAATCGCACTCTTGGCAGTATTTTTATCGTGGCGGGAACCACTATTGGTGCAGGGATGCTGGCAATGCCGCTTGCTGCCGCTGGCGTGGGTTTCAGCATAACCTTGACCCTTCTGGTCTCACTTTGGCTATTGATGTGCTACACCGCATTATTGTTGGTTGAAGTATATCAACACGAAGCTGCCGATACCGGTCTGGGCACTTTGGCCAAACGCTATCTGGGCAGCCGTGGCCAGTGGTTAACCGGCTTTAGCATGATGTTTTTGATGTACGCACTGACCTCTGCCTATATCAGCGGCGCCGGTGAGCTTTTGGCTACCAGTATTAGCCAATGGACGGAACAAAGCTTCCCGACCTATCTCGGCGTACTGCTATTCACATTGATAGCCGGTGGAGTGGTGTGCATTGGCACCCATTCAGTCGATTTATTTAACCGAATCCTATTCAGCGCGAAAATTATTTTCCTCGTGGTTATGCTGGCATTAATGATGCCACACGTGGAAAAAGCCAACCTGTTGACCTTACCTTTGGAGCAAGGGCTGGCGCTGTCTGCCATTCCGGTGATTTTTACCTCTTTCGGCTTCCATGGCAGCGTGCCGAGTATCGTCAATTATATGGGCGGTAATATTCGCAAACTGCGCTGGGTGTTTATCATTGGCAGCGCCATTCCGTTAATCGCTTATATTTTCTGGCAATTAGCGACGCTGGGCGCGATTTCTTCTCATACCTTTGTCGGTATTCTGGCGCAGCAGGCCGGTCTAAACGGTTTATTACAGGCAGTGCGTGAAGTCGTCGCCTCACCGCACGTTGAACTGGCGGTACACCTGTTTGCCGACTTGGCTCTGGCGACTTCATTCCTCGGCGTAGCCTTAGGATTATTCGATTATCTGGCAGATTTATTTAAGCGTCGTAATACGGTGCGCGGTCGTCTGCAAACCGGTGTAATCACCTTCCTGCCACCGCTGCTGTTCGCGCTGTTTTACCCACGCGGATTTGTCATGGCGCTGGGCTTTGCCGCCGTTGCCCTATCGGTTCTGGCGCTGATTTTGCCTTCGTTATTGGCTTGGAAAGCCCGCCAGATGCATCAGGGAAAAAACTATCGTGTTTGGGGCGGTAAACCGGCTCTGGCACTGGTATTTACCTGCGGCGTGACCGTGATTGCGATTCAGGTCGGTATTGTCGCAGGGGTATTACCCGCCGTGGGTTAGTACCCTGAGGTGACAGGTTTTATACCTATCATCTCCACATAAAAATCGAGTATCTCCAGATAAAAAAACGGGCGCGGGTATCACACCCATCGCCCGTTTTGTTTTCAACGAATTAAATCAGAAGTTCAGACCGGCTCCGATATACATGCCATCCGCCAGACGGTTATCCCGACGGCCTTCTTTCCCTTCCATATTGATGTAGCGATAACCCACATCTACCGTCAGAGGGCGAATCACGCTCCAACGCACACCGGCGTTCGCTTCGGTGTAGGATTTCATCCCACTGGTCATGGATTCTGGCGCGACGTAACCTTCACCGTACAACGTGAATGATTTGGTTATCGGATAGCTTAACCCGCCGCCAACGGCAATTGCGCCGCCGTTTTTACCGTCTTCAGGCGCCATATAGATACCTTTACCGCCAATGGTCGCCATCAATGGACCAACTGGCAGGTTAAAACCCAGACCCAAGCTTCCCATGTCGCCGTCGTGATCGCTGCGCGCCCAGTTACCGCTCACAGCCAGGCCGCCGCTGTTGGTGCCCATACCGACACCGAGATTAGTGTAATGACGTCCTGCTTCTGCAGTGACGCTGATCGCGCTGGCTGAACCTGCAACAAACAGCAAACTTGCTGTACAGGCAATAAGTGTCTTTTTCATATAATCTCTCGTTATTATTCAATTATCTGCCGTGCAACTTGCCGACAGACCTTTCCCGCCACGAGTTTAACCGAAAAGCATTCCATAATAAGCCAGAAAAAACCGAATAAATAACTCATCATTTCATATGATTGTAACTAAATGCGATGAATCGTCCTGCCGCAGATTTAATCCCAGCGATAACCTATACCTATTTGCCGAAGGCAATCTATACAGCTACAACTAGTGGGGTGATCAAAGAACAGTCAGCGGCAATTCGCTAAAGTCATTCTTTGTCATCTGGCAATAAGTCCAATTTTTGACAGAGTCTCTCACTCAGACTCATTTCAACACCCGCAGTCAATTCAACAGCGATACTGGAGAACATGATGAGCAAAAAGAAAGGACTAACTACGGCAGCTGGCGCACCCGTTGTCGACAACAATAACGTGGTGACCGCAGGCCCTCGCGGCCCGATGTTACTGCAAGATGTCTGGTTTCTTGAGAAATTAGCTCACTTTGATCGGGAAGTGATTCCTGAACGCCGTATGCACGCCAAAGGCTCTGGCGCTTACGGTACCTTTACCGTGACTCACGATATTACTAAGTATACTCGCGCTAAGATTTTCTCTCAGATCGGTAAGAAAACCGATATGTTCGTGCGTTTTTCAACGGTAGCCGGTGAACGCGGCGCTGCTGATGCAGAGCGGGATATTCGCGGGTTTGCCATGAAGTTTTATACCGAAGAAGGTAACTGGGACTTAGTGGGCAACGATACGCCAGTGTTTTATCTGCGCGACCCGTTGAAATTCCCGGATTTGAACCATGTGGTCAAACGTGATCCTCGAACCAACTTGCGGAACCCAACCTACAAATGGGATTTCTTCTCCCAGCTTCCTGAATCACTTCACCAGTTAACTATCGATTTTAGCGATCGCGGCCTGCCAAAATCCTACCGTCATATGCACGGTTTCGGCAGCCATACTTTTAGCTTTATCAACAATCAGAACGAGCGTTATTGGGTAAAATTCCATTTCCGTTGCCAGCAGGGCATTGAAAACCTGATGGACGATGAAGCGGAAAAACTGATCGGTTCCGATCGGGAAAGTTCTCAGCGCGATTTGTACGAAGCCATTGAGCGCGGTGATTTCCCTCGTTGGAATCTGCAAGTGCAGATTATGCCAGAGCACGAAGCCTCGGAAGTGCCGTACAATCCGTTCGATTTAACCAAAGTTTGGCCACACGGTGACTATCCGCTGATTGACGTCGGATATTTCGAATTGAACCGTAACCCGGAGAACTATTTCTCTGAAGTGGAGCAAGCGGCGTTCAACCCGGCCAACGTGGTACCGGGCATTAGCTTCTCTCCGGACAAAATGCTGCAAGGCCGCCTGTTCTCCTACGGCGATGCGCATCGTTACCGTTTAGGCGTTAACCACCATCAGATTCCGGTTAACGGCGCCAAATGCCCGTTCCACAACTATCATCGTGATGGTGCAATGCGCGTGGACGGAAACAGCAGCAATACGGCCACCTATGAGCCGAACAGCTTCGGTTTATTCCAGGAACAGCCTGATTTTAGCGAACCACCATTAACGCTGACCGGTGCGGCGGATCACTGGAATCACCGCGATGACGATGACTATTTTAGTCAACCACGGGCCTTATTTAACCTGTTGAGCACAGAAGAACATCAGCGCATGTTTACCCGTATCGCTGGGGAACTTTCGCAGGTGCCCGAGGAGATTCAACGCCGTCAGATAGCGCTATTTGAGCAAGTACATCCAGACTACGGAATGGGTGTGAAAAAGGCGCTAGGGCTAAACTAATATCGCTCTGGTAAAAAACGTTATGGTGGAAGTTCAACTCTAAAATCGGATCAGGTTTCGGTTGGTATTCTCGTTGTGAATACCTCACCTCTGCAGCCTCAACCGAGTTAAGGCTCGTAAGCGCGAGCCTTAACAATCCACAAGGTGCGGGTTCAGGGTTGGGCCGACGGCCCCCCTGCTTGGAAACCTTCACGGCAAGTGAGGAGACTCGGGGCTATTGGGCTGTCGGAACGGATCCAATCTCGGTTTCCGGTCGCGAAAATACTCGCAAACAAAAACATCACCTTAACCACTCCCCCACCGAACGCCGTGAGATCTTAATTCCGCCATTCTTCAATTCTTCGGGTAAGCGATAGAAAGCCACCGGACGCTGAAATGGCGCTACCTGCGGTGTCAGCCAATCGGTCAGATCTGACCATGAAAGTTGGGGATCGCTTTCGATCACCGCTACCGGACGCTGACCAAACTCGCTATCGTCTACCGGCAAGATAAATGCCTGATAAATCTGAGGATGTCGCAGCAAAATGCGCTCAACATCTTCCGGTTGAATCCCTTCCCCACCGCTGAAAAACAGATTATCCAGCCGCCCCAAAATATGCAGTTCGTCTTCAAACCACTGACCGCGATCGCGGGTGTGCAGCCAGCCGTTTTCGTCAGTCAAAGGAAGTAATTCCCCCCGCTGCCAATAACCGGCGGCCAGACAATCTCCCTTCACCCAAACTTCCTGATCCACCAACTTCACCTGTCGCCCGGAAAGCGCCACGCCCACCCCGGCACTGCCATTGGCTCGCTTGGCGCACACTGTGGAAGCCGCTTCCGTCAAACCATAACCACACCAGCAGCGAATACCCCGCGCTTCGGCCTGCTCGGTCAGTTCAGTCGGAATCATAGCGCCACCTAACAATACGTCCGTCAGGCTCAGTTTATCCGAAGGTTGAGTCAATAAACGCCAAAGCTGAGTCGGTACCAGTGATGCATGAGTACATCCCGCCAGCGCTTCAGATAATGATTGCATTGGACGAATAACTAACGTGGCACCCACGCTAAGCCAGCGCCAGATAATGCCCTGCCCGGAAACATGGAACAGCGGCAGTGACAGCAGCCAGCTCTCGTCGGTATGGAAAGACATCAGACTCAATACCCCTTCCGCGCTAGCCAGATGAGCATCGAGTCGATGTACTGCCGCTTTGGGCAAACCGGAGGATCCTGAGGTCAGGGTTAGCGTCGCTAAACGCTGCCCATCCCAAGGCTGCGGCGTTACAGGCAACGCCACGCTGTCGGTCAGAGGAATTAAATCTAAGCCTGCTAAGTCGCTCCCGTGAGAATCGAAAATAAACTCAATATCCAACCCCGGAAGCAGCTGTTTGAGTAACGTTTCAGGTAACTGCGGATTGAGCGGCAGGACGCGAGCGGCACACTGCAAAGCGCCCAGATAGGCCAACAGCAAGGCATAACTGTTTTTCCCTCTGACCGCAACACCACGGCCTTCCACCACGCCCTGATGATGAAAGCTGGCCGCCACGGCGTCGATATCCGCCACCAGCCGTTGCCAACTGATAGACCGACCTTCCAGCCGCAACGCCTCTTTCTGTGGTTGTAACTCCGCCCAGTGCCGCCACGGCCATTGGTTTAGCTGCGCCATACGCATTCCAGCTGTTCCAGCGGAATCAGCGGCAATTGACTGTCTGGCCATGGGCGTAATAGCTGCGCCTGCATCAGATCCAGCGTATCCAAACCCGGCACCGTATCTGGCGTTAACCAACTGGCCAAACGAGCCAATTGCGATAACCCGAGGCTGGATTCAATACTGGAACTGATCACCGCGACTAAGCCCGCCTGATGAGCCTGTTGCACCAATTGTCGGCATCGGGCGATACTGCCAACCAGCGTCGGTTTGATCACGATTGCCGCAACGCCCGGTTCGGCCTGTACCTGAAAATCAGCTTCGCGCACGCTTTCATCCCAGGCGATAGCAATACCGGTTTCACGAGCAAAAGCGCGGGATTCGTCGCGGGTTTTGCAAGGTTCTTCCAGAAAAGCAATGCGGGAACGCAGTTCGGGATTGACGTATTTGGCAAATCCGTCGGCTTTGGCACGCGTCCAGCTTCGATTGGCATCCAGACGCAAAGTGAGATCCGGCAAGGCTTCCAGCAATACGTTGACGATCATCCCATCGCGGACGGCTTCATATAGCCCGACTTTGACCTTTGCCACTTTGTCACCGGGCAACGCCATCAGTACGTCAAAAAGCTCATCGGGATCGCCGTTACACAACGGGGCTTTACGATAATCCGCCTGTACCGGCAATGTCTGATCCAACTCAGCCAGCGCACAACTCAGGCCAAAAGCCACTGAAGGCAACGGACTTTCCGCCGGTTGATCTCCGCTTAGCCAAGCCTGTAACCATTGCAGGGTCCCCGCTTCGGCTTCAGTCAGCGTTTCCTGACTGAATTCCGGCAGCGGGGAGATTTCCCCCCAGCCGCTGCTTTCGCCTTCGGTCAGTTCCACCAATAGCCCATCGCGACTTTTCAGCCGTTGATTACGCAGAATCACGCCCGCCTCCATGGGCAGGCTAAAGCGATATAAACTCGCCCGACGCATTACGGATTACGCTTGAATTTGCTGAAGTCCGGCTGGCGTTTTTCGTTAAACGCGTTACGCCCTTCCTGACCTTCATCAGTCATGTAGAACAGCATCGTGGCGTTACCCGCTAGCTCTTGCAGACCGGCCTGACCGTCACAGTCAGCATTCAGCGCCGCTTTCAGACAGCGCAGCGCCATTGGGCTGTTTTCCAGCATTTCACGACACCAACGCACGGTTTCTTTTTCCAGATCGGCCAAAGGCACCACGGTGTTAACCAGCCCCATGTCCAACGCTTGTTTAGCATCGTACTGGCGGCACAGGAACCAGATTTCACGCGCTTTTTTCTGCCCTACGATGCGTGCCATATAGGCTGCGCCCCAGCCGCCGTCGAAAGAACCGACTTTCGGACCCGTCTGACCAAAAATGGCGTTGTCTGCAGCTATGGTCAAATCACACATCATATGCAATACATGCCCACCGCCAATGGAATAGCCTGCAACCATTGCCACAACTGGTTTTGGACAGGTACGGATCTGGCGCTGGAAATCGAGCACATTCAGATGATGCACACCGCTGTTATCCTGATAGCCACCGTAGTCGCCGCGCACTTTCTGATCGCCACCGGAACAGAAGGCTTTATCCCCTTCTCCTGTCAGAATAATCACGCCGATATGATCGTCATAACGGGCATCGGCCAGCGCCTGAATCATCTCTTTTACCGTCTGGGGACGGAACGCATTGCGTACCTGAGGGCGGTTAATGGTGATCTTGGCGATACCATCGCGGGATTTATGATAACGAATATCTTCAAACCCGGCTGAGCAGTCCTGCCACTCAATGGCGGCGTACAATTGTTCTTCGCTCGGATACAGCATATTAAGCATTCCTTTAACGGGAGAGTGATAAGAATAAACGCACCTGCGCGGCAAAAGCATCGGGATTGGCCCGATGGGCATTATGGCCAGCTCCGGCAATGGTGTATAACGGCAACCGGTTCTGGCGCGCCAGTTGCTGAAATTTAAAGTCTCGCTCACCACACAGGTAGGCAAAAGGTATAGCCAACTGGTGCAGTGCGGGCAGCAAATAAGGCTGGCGGCCCAAAGAGGTGGATTCAAGCATAGCAGCTACGGTGAGGCCCTGATTGACCGAGCGCAAATCTATGAACGCTTGGCGCTGACTGGCGGTTAAATCAGCGAAAATCGGCTGTAAATACCAATCTGCCAAAACTTGCGCCATGGGTTCCTGACGAAAACGTTGCGCCCAATGGGCATCATGAAGCAGACGCGCTCGCCGCAATTCTTCGTTTTCCAGGCCGGGATTTCCCCCTTCGACCAGCAAACCACGCAGCCCGGTATGTTCACCGCAGCAAGCGTGATACATGGCAATGCGCCCACCCAACGAGTAGCCTATCAACCAATAATCCTGAATATTTTGCGCCGCCAATGTCGCATTTAGCTCACGGCTGACCTCGGCAAAATCACCGGGCGCTTGGGCAACCGAACCGCCGTGGCCCGGAAGATCAACAAACAGCGAGGAAAATTCGGTGCAGCGATCGGCTACCCCCGACCAATCTTCGCCATTGCCCAGCAGACCGTGCAGCCAGACCAGCCAAGGTTTCGTACTGTTGTGCGAATTGACGATGCGGCAGGCCAGAGTCACAGTTCCGCTACCCGCTGCGTCAGATATTGCAACGTCTCCGCCCCTTCACTAGCCGGAACCTGTAGCTCAATCAGCGTCACCCCCCCCTGTCGCCAGCTTTGCTGCACCTCTTCATGCAATTGATCCCAACTGGACGGGCAGGCATATCGCAGGCCAAACATGGTGGCGGCATGATCAAAACTGACGTTCTGCGGCATGCAGTAGAAGCGCTGGCGATCGTCTGCCGGCGTTGGCAGCAGGGAGAAAATCTGTCCGCCGTTATTGTTCACCACTAGCAGTACCGTTGGAGCCGAGCACTGGCGCAGTAACGCCAAGGCATTCAGATCGTAGAGCGCAGAAAGATCGCCGACGATCGCCAGAGTCGGTTTGGCGGTAGCACGCTGCACACCGGCGGCGGTGGAAAGTAGGCCGTCGATACCGCTGGCACCGCGATTACTGTAAACCGGATAGCCAGCGGGAAGCTGGCCTAGCGCATCGACTAAACGCACGATCAGGCTATTACCGACAAAAAGCTGCCCGCTTTCAGGCAGTAATTCCGCCAGTCGGTGGGCCACCGTAGCTTCACCAAATTTGTCGTTCAGATATTCTGCCACGCAGCCTTCGGCGCTGTCGGACCACAAAGCCAGCTCTGCGGCCCAAGGGGCACGCGGCTGCGCCGGATGTTGCTCCAACCATGCGTCGATATTGGCGATCAACCTCCGCCCGCGGTGGTTAGCCGGATCGAGGCGACCTGCTAAATGATCCACCAGCCAGTATTCTTCCGGTTGACACTGAGCCTGCCATTGCAATAAATGTTTGCCCGTCAGGCTGCTGCCGAATTGCACCACCACCTGCGCCTGCTGTAACAGTTTTTGTGCCTGCGGATGCCCCAACCATAAATCCGCGCAGGGCAGCGGCTGGCCGGTTTGAGATAGTACATCGCCCAACAGTGGCCAGCCCAATTGCTGCGCCCACTCAGCAACTTGAATCCCTTCTTCTGCGCTCATGCGTCCGGCAATCACAACGCCGCGCTTTTGGCGCCAGAAATACCAATCAGACTGGACGGCGTGGCTGGCAGGATATGAAGACTTTAACCAAGGCTCGCGACCTTGCCACCAATCCCCCAGCGCCGCGGACCATTCGCTATATTGGCTATCGTCACCGCCGTACAATGGCTCAGCGAAAGGACAATTAATATGCAATGCCCCTTGCTGTAACTGCGCCATCGCGTTATCCAGGCTGGAAAGCAGCCAACTTGCGGGAATATCCGGCGTTGGGCGCGGCAAATTCAGACTGGCGTTGGGATGGCTGGCGAACATACCTGGCTGACGAATCGCCTGATTAGCACCGCAGTCAATTAGCTCTGGCGGGCGATCCGCCGTCAGAAAGACCAGACGTTCGCCGGTCAGCCCGGCTTCTATCAGCGCGGGATACAAATTGGCCGCCGCCGTACCGGAAGTGACAATCACCGCTACCGGCTGAGCCGAAGCTTTAGCCAGCCCTAGCGCCAAATGCCCTAAACCGCGCTCATCAAAATGGGTATGGCAAACCAGTGACGGATTCGCCGCTGCAGCCAGCGTTAAAGGCGTAGAGCGAGACCCTGGAGCAATACAGATATGACGCACACCGTGGCGGGTCAATGCCTCCAGTAGCAAGGCCGCCCAACGGCGGTTAAAGACGCTTGTCGACATGGTTCGCTCAACAGTCAGTTAACAGGCTGATAGCCTAAATAAATATTTTCACTCGGCAGCGAAGGAAAAGCCCTGCGCTAGGCCAAAGTTTTACCGATGAATAACGGCGATATAGTTTACACCTGCCGAATCAACGCCACAATCCGCCCTCATAGGCGGTAGGGGTAATTACCCACTATTAGTTAGTGGTTATCGATTAAGGGCTTATTTTTCCAATAGACTGCGTAATCCGGCGGATTTATTCTCGATTTCCTGCCATTCCATTAATGGGTCAGAACCGGCTACGATGCCAGCTCCAGCATAAATCTGAACCTGATTGCCCTCGATTTGCGCCGAGCGCAGCGCCACCGCGAACTCCGATTGCGCCAATGAAAAATAGCCTGCGGAACCGGCGTACCAGCCGCGAGAAAACGGCTCTTCAGCGAGGATAAACAACCGCGCCGGTTTACGGGGCAATCCCGCCACCGCTGCCGTGGGCTGCAAACGTTGTAAACAATCGGCATCGGCGACATTCGGCTGTAATTGCGCCCGAATCCGACGACGCAAATGCTGCACTTTCCGCAGACGAATCACCTCGGCAGGCATCACATCCACCGCTGAAACTCCGCCTTGCAGGCGCTGGCAAATATCGTCTACCACCAGCAGGTTTTCCCGCTGATTCTTATCGTCATCGGCTAACCAATGGGCTAAGCGTGCGGCTTTGGCATCATCCTTATCATTCGCCACGGTTCCCGCCAGCGCCTCAGTTTCCAACTGTGATTGCTGACGGCGATACAGACGTTCCGGACTGGAGCCCAGAAACGCCCGCCGATCGTCAAAACGCAGCATAAAGTGGAAACACTGGTGATTAACCTGACGACTGGCGGCCATAAATGCCGGGCTGAATAAGGTTTCCCGTAGGGTCAGACGAGTCATGCGCGCCAGCACCACTTTTTCCATCTGCTGGTTGGCAATTGCCCGTAATGCCTGTTCCAGCAGTTGGTACCAGCCATTTTGATCGGGCTGGTGAACAAGTGTCTCAACGCTGACCGCCAGTTCAGGAATTGGACGCGGTGTCAGTAATTGCTCGATGAAGTCCAGCGCCCGACAAACATCCTGTCGCAGGGAGGTTTCACTGGCTAAATTGAGCGTCAGGATAATTTCTCCACCGCGACGCAGCAGTTGCACTCGCGGCAGAAAAAGGAAAGCGGAGGAAATGTCTGTTTCATTAGCGATAGCCGGAAAGGGCTCAAAGGCATTCAACCCCCAAATACGTAATCCGGTATGATTTTTATATTGCCGGATAAATTCATCGGCGGCAGACATATCACGGAATAAGCGCACCTGACCGCATACCGCAGCCTCTTCATGTCCATCGCGGTGGCGCCAGTAAAACTGCGGAAACACAGGCTGCGTTGCCAGCCATTCCAGCAATTGAACGCCAAGCACGGCAGGCACTGCCAAAGCGATCTGTCGGACACCGGCCCGATCGGGAAAATCAGCATCCAAAAGGTGCCGTAATTCTTCCAGCAAATCAGAAAGTTGTGTCACGCGCACCTCGGTAAATCAACATAAAGAATGTGATTATACGGAGTGAACATCAGAAAAGAAGTTCTATTACAAACTTAGCACCGGATACCGTGGGTGCCATAAACAGCATTGACCTACATTAGCTAAGATTATCCCTAAAAAAATACCCGCAAGAAGCGGGTATTCAGTGATTTTTAATATCCATTATGTTATTTCACTGCCTAAAATTTCATAGCCGATAACTGTTCTAGTTTTGCACTGTTCATTCCTGGCAATACAAATGGCTGCATTATCGTCTCCGCAGGAATTTGAGTTAAAGGCACACTCGGTGAACCTACAGACAGCTCCCATGCACCCATTAAAACATTATATTCAATATTGGCCACATCATTACTGGTAAGATCCAACAATACCGATGGCCCGGTCGCTTTAACAATCGCAGTACCGACGCCAAAGGCCGCTCCGATTAACGAAATCGTTACGGTCTGTAACGGCTCCAAGAATAAATTGACATTCGGATTGCACACAAAGGCTGCAATAGGTACGCCATTATCACCTGCCAGACCGGCCACAATATTAACCCCGGTAGTTTTGTTAATGATACGGATACCCGTAGGAATACCGCCATCGGGCAGTTTTGTTAGCTGTTTGTCCACAATACCAAAGCTGTCGCTTAGTCTCGCCGACATGGATTGCCCCACGGTAATTCTGCCATCAGGAATGACCGCATTCACCAAAGAATCGTAAACCTGATAAGCAGGATCAAAATTCACGTTTATCGGATTATTCGGAACAATATTGGTATTATCCACGTTAAACCAAACAACGGGAACGCCATTAGTATTACTGGCACTTGCTCCACGAAATGCTGCAAGTGAGAAATTATTGCTTTTACAGAAATCGCTAAAATCCTTAGACACTTTAATTACAATTTGCTTCGACATAATATCTATCCTTTCAACATTAGTTTTTTCGCTTTAGATAAAGCGCTGTGTGTAAAATAAAAAAAATAAAACGAACTGCATCACTACGTCTCGATATCAGCAATCAACACCGACCCAAGATTTAAAATAAAAATTCTATTTTATTCACAATAATAAATAAGGGTGAAAACGTCAAAAAACAAAATGAAATCTTATAAATGAGAAAATACCAGCAAAAAACAACCCCATAAACACATGATAAAATACAGATAAAAAATAGCATTTACATAGGGATAAAAAAATCGCCCGATATTACTAGTGAAGGGATTAATTGTCATTTCATTAATAATTCGGAAGTAAGATTAAGGTTAGTTTATATACACAAGCCTTCAAATCTTTTTTTTGTTTTTTCCATTTGGCGTGATCAACATCACATTTTTAATATCGACAAATAATTGAGCATTCTATTTTACCCTAACTTATCAGTGAGTTATAACCAGATAAACATATATATTATTTTTTTAAAAAAATAATATTGCTCATCTACTAGAAAAAACAACACCTTTCACAAATAAACTCATACCTACTAATTACAGCATCTTAATAAATTACAATATTTAATTTATATTATTGCCAAAAACCTATTACTCATTGTTAAAGATGAAATTATATTAACCAAAATACATAAGGTGATAATAGTAATATGATTTATATTGCCCTTGTGAAAATAATGCATGAACCGCTAATCATTAGTCACACACGTAACTATTTCCGCTAATTTGTGACTGAAAAAACGCAATAGGCAGGCCCAAAAAAACGGCTCATAAATGAGCCGTTGAGTCACTCCACCGCATTTATCGCTAGCGACGAGCTAATAACAATCCGACGATCAGGCCAACGGTGGCACCGATACCCACGCCGTGCCAAGGTTTTTCCCGCACGTATTCATCGGTACGACAGGCCGCCTGCTTAGCGCGTTCAATATAGCAATCAGTGTTGCTATTCAAGCGATCTCTTACCGCTTTCAGCGCATTTTCAGCCCGGGCTTTCACAATCTGGTAGCCATCGTCACCCATATCGCCGGATGACCGCAACACCTCTTCCAGCGTGTCGGTCAACATGCTCAAGTCGTCATCTAACGAGGTTTGTTGAGGGTCATTTACTCTGCTCATGTGACTTCTCCGTGATTAAAAAAATCAATTACACCCTATAACCTTTCCCTACTAACCATAGCTTATAATCGGACTTACCATTTTGATCCTGATGAAGATTGGCCCTAAATCCTCTCGCCCACGATCCCCGAATTAGGATTGTTAAGAACCGCGCAAATTATCAACAAATGGTTAGACACCTAACCAATTTTATTGAAAATTGTTTAATAGCTTGTTAATTTACCGCTCATTGAAGCGGTGACAATCTCCTAGTGAATGGCACTCTCACACTGTATTTGCCCACTCTGCGGCCATATAACCTCTAAAAAACGCTACATAAAATAACAATAATTCATTTTCAAAGCTGATGTTCAGCACCACACCCGATCCAAGAGAGACTCTCGATGGAAAAAATTTCATCTCGCAATGTTATTGAGCCGGAAAAAAATGGAACCGGTTTCACCCGACGGGAATTGCTGTTTGGCGTGGCCTCCGCGATGGTGGCAACCTCACTTCTAGGCTACCCATTTTTGACTAAAGCCGAACAGGCTACCGCCGCTGCCAACCCACTGGCTTTCGCTCGCTTCTTCACATTGTCTCAGACACTGACAGAACATAAAGGTATCGATCAAGGTCTGTCGGCGCGGATCTTTACCGCACTGCACAACAGTGACGCTCAGTTTGCCGATCAAATAATCCAACTCACCACATTGATGCAGCCAGAACAAAGCGCCCAGCAACTGTTGGCTGCGGCTAGCGGCCATAATCTACAAAAAGTGGTCAGCAACATCATGGCAGCCTGGTACACCGGCACCGTAGGACACGGCCAGCAGGCGGTGTTAATCGCCTACAAAGATGCACTGATGTATCGCCCTGTCAGTGATGGCCTGATCGTACCAACCTACTGTGGCAACGGCCCGCTGTGGTGGACCGCCGCCCCACCTGATATCAATTTGCCTAAGCCTGACAATGTGAGCCATTCATAATGAAAAAACCTATTTTTAGCGCCAATGGTGACGCCTCTGCCGACGTTATCATCGTGGGTTCAGGTATTGTCGGCGGCATGATGGCCGACCAATTAGTCAGCCAAGGCTACTCGGTATTAGTATTGGAAGCCGGTCTGCGCATCAGCCGCGGTCAGGCCGTAGAAAACTGGCGGAATATGCCGTTTGATAACCGTGCGGGGTCGGATTATCAAGGGCTTTATCCGCAGTCAAAATATGCCACTGCGCCGCTGTATTTTCCGGAAAATCATTACGTCGAACTCAGTGGCCCAAGCGCCGGTAGCTTTAAACAAGGCTATTTACGCACCGTTGGCGGCACCACCTGGCATTGGGCCGCATCTTGCTGGCGTCACGTTCCCAACGATTTCCAGATGAAAACGCTCTACGGCGTGGGCCGCGATTGGCCGATTTCTTATGACGAACTGGAACCCTACTATTGCCGTGCAGAAGACGAAATTGGTGTAGCTGGACCGAACGATCCGGCTAAGCAATCTCCGTCTGAACGCAGTCAACCCTATCCGATGGATAGTGTACCTTGGGCTTACGGCGATACTCGCTTTGCCGAAGTGGTTAACCCTCATGGCTATCATTCGGTGCCCATTCCGCAGGGACGCAGTACCCGCCCGTGGGAAGGCCGCCCAACCTGCTGCGGTAACAATAATTGCCAACCGATCTGCCCAATCGGTGCCATGTATAACGGCATCCATCACATCGAACGCGCAGAAATGAAAGGCGCGGCGGTACTGGCGGAAGCCGTGGTCTACAAAATTGATACCGATGAGAATAATCAGGTTACCGCCGTACACTGGCTGGATAACCAAAAAAAATCTCATAAAGCCACCGGTAAAACCTTCGCATTAGCCTGTAACGGGATTGAAACACCGCGACTACTGCTGATCGCGGCGAATGAGAAAAACCCGAACGGTATCGCCAATTCTTCCGATCAGGTCGGTCGCAACATGATGGACCACTCCGGTTTCCACTGTACGTTTTTGGCCAAAGAACCGCTGTGGCTAGGCCGCGGCCCGGCGCAAAGCAGCTGTTTGGTTGGCCCACGGGACGGCGAGTTCCGTAAAGATTATTCGGCTAACAAAATGATTCTCAACAATATCAATCGGGTCTTGCCTGCGACTCAGCAAGCGCTGGAGATGGGGCTAGTCGGCAAGGAACTGGATGACGAAATCCGTCGCCGAGCGGCTTATGGCGCTGATTTGTCTATCAGCCTAGAACCGCTGCCCGATCCGGAAAACCGGCTGACACTGAGCAAAACCCGCACAGATGCCCACGGTTTGCCATGCCCGGATATTTATTATGATGTCGGTGACTATGTACGTCAGGGTGCCGAGGCCGCGCACAAACAGCTAGAGCATATCGGTCTACTGTTTGAAGCCGATGAATTCAAAATCACCACCAGTCTGAATGCCAACAACCATATTATGGGGGGAACAATTATGGGCAGCGATCCGAAGGATTCGGTAGTGGATGGAAACTGTCGAACCTTCGATCACGCCAACCTGTGGTTACCAGGCGGTGGCGCCATTCCTTCCGCCAGCGTGGTAAATAGCACCCTGACAATGGCGGCGCTGGGTTTGAAAGCAGCCGACGATATGGCGCGTTCAATGGCGGGCAAATGATGAAAAAACGAATGAGCGCTTCCTTGCTTTCTCTGTCTTTCATCAGCGCGGTGGCTCTGGCAGCGGACAATGTTCCTCTCAGCCAGCAGGCGTGGATTCACAAAGGCGAGCAAGTTGCCATTGCTTCTGACTGTCAGGCTTGCCACACCAAGCCCGAAGGCGGAACGCCTTACGCTGGCGGCTACGGTATCAGCTCGCCGATGGGCGTGATTTACTCCACCAATATCACGCCTTCCAAAGCTGACGGTATTGGCCACTACACCGAAGAACAGTTCGCCCGGGCAGTACGCGACGGCATTCGCTCTGACGGTAGCCATTTGTATCCCGCCATGCCTTATACCTCCTACACACGCTTGAGTGACGAGGATATTAAGGCGCTGTACGCCTACTTTATGCACGGCGTTACAGCGGTAGATGAGGAAAACATCCCGACGGAATTGCCTTTTCCATTCAATATGCGCTTTGCCATGATCGGCTGGAACATGATGTTCCTCGACAAAGGCCGCTTTGAACCTGACGCTAGCCAAAGTGAACAATGGAATCGCGGCGCTTATCTGGTGAACGGTCCCGGCCACTGTGATACCTGCCATACGCCTCGTAATCTACTGATGGGCGAAAACCACGGCAAAGCTTTCGCCGGTGGTATGGTTGGGCCTTGGTATGCGCCGAATATTACTTCAGACCCAGTGAGTGGTATTGGCGGCTGGAGCAATGAGCAGCTCGTGGAATATTTGGCTACCGGCCGCACCAAGGGTAAAAATCAGGCGGCGGGTGGCATGGCGGAAGCGGTACAAAACAGCCTGCAATATTTACCCAATGAAGACCTGTTGGCGATTGCGGTTTACCTGAAAAGCACCAAGCCGGTACGCGACCCGCTGGATATGCAGGCGGCAGACCAGTTCGGTCAGCCGGTTAATGTGGAGAACGGATTACGTGGCCTGCATCCGGCGACCGCCAACCATACTCAGGACACCGGTGCGGCGTTATTTAGCGGTAACTGCGCCAGCTGCCATCAACCGGACGGTAGCGGCAGCAAAAATCAGGCTTATCCATCCCTGTTCAATAACACCGCCACTGGTTCCAGCAATCCGGCTAACCTGATTTCTGCCATGTTATTCGGTGTCGATCGGAAAGTGGGTAATGAACATGTGTTGATGCCGAACTTTGGCCCGGAATCCTACGTCAATTATCTGAATGACAAAGAGATTGCGCTGATAGCCAATTATGTTTTACAGAATTACGGCAATCCGCAGGTGAACGTCAGCGAGGCTGATGTCGCTGAGTTACGCGCCGGTGGGCCGGTTCCGCTACTGGCGAAACTACAGCCTTATATGGCTCCGGCTATGGTTGTGGGCGTATTGGTGTTAATCGCGCTGATTTTTGTATTAGGCCGAAAACGTAAAACCGTATCAGAACAGAAATAAAGCGGGGGACATGATGACAGGCAAATGCATTATTGTTATGGGCGTCGCAGGAACCGGTAAATCCTGCGTCGGTCAGGCGCTGGCCTCGCGGCTGAATGCCAAATTTATCGATGGTGATGATTTACACCCGCGCGCCAATATCCAGAAAATGGCCTCGGGCCAACCGCTCAACGATCAGGATCGCGCGCCTTGGCTGGAACGTTTGAGTGATGTGGCTTACAGCCTGCAACAGAAAAATGAAACCGGTTTTCTAGTCTGTTCCTCTTTGAAAAAGCAGTATCGTGACCGACTACGCGCTGGCAATCAGGATATTCAATTTCTATGGTTAACCGGCGATTATTCGCTGGTACTGGCCAGAATGCGGCAACGTGCCGGACATTTTATGCCAGAAAGCCTATTACAGAGCCAGTTTGCCACACTGGAAGCCCCAGACGCAGTGGAGCGGGACATCATCAAAATTGATATCACCCCGCCGTTGGCTGGCGTAGTGCAAAACTGCATCACAGCATTAGAGCAGGCCGACACCGCCCACTGCCACGCCTGAATTTATCACTACTAAAAAAGAAGGCTTATTATGATATTGGATGAATTAAAAAGTGCAGCCAATAATCCGCTTTATCCGGAGGTTATTCGCCGCACGCTGACCCGCCTCTGCCAGATGGATTTATCGGCCCTACCCGCCGGGGAACTGGATCTGGAAGGCCGCGAAATCTACCTCAATCACATTATCGGCCAAACTAAGCCCCTGTCTCAGCAACGGTCTGAATTGCACCGTTATTACATTGATTTGCATATTCTGCTGGAAGGAAGCGAAGTGATTGGGGCTGCGCCGGATACGCAAGGGCAACGCCCTACTATGGATTTTGATAGCGAGAAAGATTACGGCCTGTTCGAAGGTATCACGCAAGAAACGCTGCTGACGCTGACACCCGGCGATGTAGTGATGCTATTCCCAGGAGAACTTCACCGCCCAATGGGAACCTTAAGCGAGCCGGCACCACTGCGTAAGCTGGTGATCAAAGTCGCCAATCATTTACTCTAAACTCCAGCAAAAAGGGCGGATAGCCGCCCTTTTGTTTTACTTGTCTCGATGACCGGTTTTTCAGTTTTCTGGCTCTATATCCATTGCCGCTGGCTGCTTAGCTTCATTCTTTAGCTTCTCTCTTTTCTCCGCCAACCATAGCCCGCTGTTCTTCATGGCATAGCCAAATATCAATCCGACTAATAATGAGGCTGAAACTAGCTTCCAATCGCCGCCACCGGCAAAAGTCGCGCAGGCGCCGATAAAGGTTCCGGGTACAAAAGACAGCCATTGCTGGCAGGCCTGAATACACATTAAAAATGCGACGACGCCGGTCAACAGATAGCCGAGTATCGTCCACTCTGGCTGTAATGCGCTGCCATGAATAATCATCATCGCCCAAAAAACGCCGCTAGCGCAGGTCAGCAAACTGATAATCAATCCTTTTATTCCACCCTGTGGGCAGGCGAAATAAGCGGTACAACCCAAAAAACCCGCCCAACTGAGCAAACCAAAGGTGACAGCAATCCAGCCCCAAATGCCAGAAAGCACACCGGTGGTGATAGCAATCATCAAGATAATGTTCATCAGGATTCACTCGCGATAAAGTTCGGTTCAATAAACGGGAGATAGTAATGAACTCATTTTACCCGAACTGGCGAATTTTATAGCGATTTAAATCACAAACATTATAGCAACAATGCAATTGGATAAATTATCTTGTGATATTTGTCACAAAATATCACTCATAAGCGCAGAACGCGGTGCGTTTTATCCCCCATGCCAGCAGCAAACATATCGGCGAGCTTACCCAGAATAAAAGATTAGCTGCTAATAATAATCCGTGGCGGTCTATCACCCATCCTAATGCGACGGGAACCCAATTAGCGGTGTATGCGATCACATAAAATAGCGACAGCAAGGGGGCATGGCTGGCTTTGGGTGAGATTAAATTCACCAACGCGGCACTGCCGACAAAGATGGCGCCAAAAGCGTAGCCGGTCACGATCATACCAATGCCTCCCAGCAGCAATGAATGAAAATACAGCGCAGCGGCGAAGAACACCACCGCAGCCGCCTGAGCCAGACAGCCGCTATACAGGGAGATACGGCTAGGAATATTACGACTGACCAACTGACAGATACCCGCAATCAGTAGATAGACAGCGATCACATAGCCCAATCCGCCTTGCCCCGGTAAAGACAACAGTTGCTTCGCAATCGCCGGGCCGATAGCCAGAATGCTGGCGGCAACGACCCAAGAGACAAACAATGCACCGGCGCATAAGAAAAACCGCATTCCCGTAGCAGTGAGTCCACTGAGTAAACCGCCAGCAGACTTCACTGCACCACTGGCCCCGCGATTCAGCTTTATGTTCTTATGCCGCAAGGCGCGAGTTTCCGGCCAGCCCAATGTGATTCCTGCCGCAGCCAACGCGGCCATAGCAATAATCAGAGTAAAGGGGAGCACCGTAGGGTGAAATTGGGTTTGTAACGCTACGCCACTAAATATCGGCCCCAGGGCCAACCCAGCGGTAAAAGAAAGCGTGGCAATTAACGCTGCTCGCTTACCACCATCCGGCGGACAAAAACGGATCAGCGCCAGGTTCGCCGCACCGGTTAACGCTCCGGTGCCAATTCCAGCCAGCAATCGCGCTACAAACAGACGACCAAAAGTATCTGCAATAGCAAACAGCCAGGCTCCAGCCAGTACCGCGACCAGAGCAGGCACAATCATCATGCGAAGGTCCCGAATCTTTCCCGCCAGATTCCCTACCGCCAATAGCGAAATTAACACGCCAGCGGCATAAGCGGCGTACACCATTGTCAAACTGACCGAACTGAGCCCCAGTTGCTGCTGATAGAGCGGGTACAGCGGCGTTGGCACGCTACTATTCAGTAATGCCGCAGTCAGCGCCAATGCCAGAAAGCACAGCACCGGGAAATACCGGGCAGCAGAGTGGGCAACGGGGGCAACTCCCAGAGACATAAATAGCTCCTAAAACGGGGAAACAACAAGGGAATACCTTGTCACAGACAACAAAAGAAGTTCCGGATTATACGCCTGCAAAATTGCATCAAAATAGACATAAATGCATCACCTCGATGCATTTATGCATTAAACTAACCACAGTAAACGGACTGATACCGAAAGGAAAAGTTGATGAATTGGGATGACGCACGATTCTTTCTCGCCGTGGCGCGTGCCGGTACTCTGCGTCAGGCCGCACGTGAGCTACATGTCGATCAGGCTACTGTCGGGCGTAGAATTTCAGCGTTGGAACATGCCTTAAATTCAAAGCTATTTATTCGCACGCCAAAACATTTCACTCTTAGCTTATTGGGTGAGCAGCTTCTAACTGATGCTGTTGCTATGGAATGTGCGGCACAGGCGATTAATCGTAAAGCGGCCAACGGCGACGACCGGTTACAAGGCACGGTTTCTATTGTCACCACGGATACGCTGGCCGAAGGATTTGTTCTTCCCGCATTGAAATTACTACGTCAGCAGCATCCAAATATCAGTTATAGCGTCGCAACCAGCATTAACATTACCAATATGGCACATCACGACGCCGATCTGGCCATTCGCGGCAATCGACCTGAAAATGAAGAGTTAATCGTTAAGCGGCTGGCGACGATCAATATGGGTTTATATGCCTCCCATGAATATATCGCCCTGCGAGGCGTCCCTCAGCTCGGCGAACACTTTCGCGGTCACGATCTCTTGCTGTTCCCTCAGCAAGACGTTCCTCGCCACTGGCAAAGCTTATGTGGCGAAATGCTGGTTCAACCCAATGTCGTATTGCAAAGCAACTCGCAAATATTATTGCGTTCTGCCACTCAAAAGGGGTTAGGCATTGCGCTGCTTTCCTGCTTTCTGGCAGATAACGATGAGGATTTTGTCCGAATCTGGCCTGAACGGCAGGAGCCAGTGGATATCTGGCTAGTTTTACATCCAGACGTACAACGGGCAGCACGAGTGCGTGCGGTGATCAATAGCCTCGAAGACACATTCCAAGCCCAGTGCCGCATTCGCCGGCCAGACACCGCAAATTAACGGAATACATTGCGCCTTTTCCGCCAGATTAAAACAGACCAGCACTCGCGCTGCATTGTATGGACTATGGATATGCTGACTGATTACACCCTCCTGTTTGGTCGCGGTATTTAACGGAACAGAGGGCATTCTGGCCAAATGAATAATAACATCGTGACCCGCGGCACCACCGGATATGCGGTTAAGGCTTGCCACATCGAAGAAGGATTGCGAGCCGTCGCGCGCAGACTATTCCCCTTGATCCGGGTGGACAGCCCGTGTCTCAGGAAGGAACCGTTGGCAAACTAGTCAAACCATTAGCGATACCATTAGAAACGGGCTACGGCCCCCCTAATGAAAATTATTTTTATGTTGTGGTCAGGCCGCGGGGGGAATTATTCGTTTGCCCGTAGCCACGAATATCGATGGCAATAACGTAGGTTTGGCCGCATCGGTTACCGCGCCCCCTTATGTCCTGAATCTTATATCCGAAAACTCAGTTCGGGGCAACGACACCGCCGCCGTACACACGTTAGCCAATTATCTAAAAGAGAAAAATAAGAAGAATTTAATTTCTATTGTTATTTCTCAGCCTCCGGCCATCGTGAAAAACAAATGAGGTTTTAAATTTATCGACGAATCAACGAGATGTCGATATTCCCCTCAAAAAGCAAAACCCCTTGCCAGAAGATCGACAAGGGGTTCTATTTCAGCATATTAACCCACCGTTTGGCGGATTATTGCCGGGCTCAGAACATCGGCTGAGCCATTTGTACCAGCGTAATCAACGGCTGCGGGTAGATACCGAGGAACAGTACCAGAATCGCAGAAATCAACACTACAACACCACCGGCAGTTAAGGCCCAGTTGCTTGGGGTATCGCGCACCAGTTTCTCAGGCGGGCTGAGGAACAGGCTCACGGTGACGCGCAGGTAGTAGTAAAGGCCAATTGCGCTCCCTAGAACTACAGCTCCGGTCAGCCACCACAGGTTAGCGCTAACGCCCATCGCAATAACGAAGAACTTACCAATGAAGCCCAGCGTCATCGGGATACCGGCCAGAGACAGCATCATCACCGTCATTACCGCAGACAGGATCGGTTTGTGCCAGAACAGGCCGCGATAAGAGAACAGGGATTCCGCATCCGGCCCTTTATACGGGCTGGACATCAGGCTCACTACGCCAAAAGCACCCAGACTGCTGAACAGGTAACCGGCCATGTAAACACCGACGGTTTCCAACGCCAACTGATGAGTCTGCACCGCTACCAACGCAATCAGCAAGTAACCGAGGTGCGCAATGGAAGAGTAACCCAACAGACGTTTGATATTGCTCTGGCTGATCGCCATCAGGTTACCAAACAGAATAGAGGCAACGGCGATGATCGAGAGCACCAGACGAACCACTTCGCTGTCCGCCGCCGGCGCATACATAAACAAACGCATCACTACGGCGAAGATGGCAATCTTACTGGCAGTCGCCAAGAAGGTGGATACCGGGGCAGGTGCGCCCTGATACACATCTGGCGTCCACAGTTGGAAAGGAACCAGCGACAGTTTGAAGCCCAGACCGACAATCATCATCCCCAAGCCGGCCAGAATCAGCGGTTGATGAATAACAGAATCGCTCAGGCTTTTACCCAAACCGGCGAAGGACAGGCTACCGGATTCCGCGTACAACAGCGCCATACCGAACAACAGGAAAGACGATGCGGCCGCAGACAGCAACATATACTTAATACTGGCTTCCAATGAACGCTTCTGGCGATAGGCATAGCCAATCAGACCAAACAGCGGCAGAGAAACCAGTTCGATACCCAAGAACAGCGAAGCCAAATGATTAGCACTGGCTAACAGAATGCCACCCAGAGTAGCAATCAGCACCAATAGGTAGAATTCTTCGCGGTTATCCGGATACCCTGCCAGCCACGGATAGGCAAAGGTCGCCGTGGCCAGACTGGCGATAATCACCAGCCCGGTATAGAACATCGCATAGCCGTCAACCCGCATCAGCGGCGTGACATCCATCGGCTCGACTTGCCCGACGAAATACAGAGACAGCAGCGCCAGGTTAAGCCCGATAACCGTCAGGGTGGCGTTCAGGAAATGATCGCGTCGCCACGCAATGGACAGCATCACAACCACCACCGTCAATCCGACGATCAACAGCGGTAGCATTGCGATCAGTTGTTGAGGAGTTATTGTCATGGCGAATTACGGCCTTGTTGTTATGTTTGGTGAAACTAGTGGTGATGAAGCGTTAAACCACTGCTGTACATTGCTCATCGCTGCATGAGAGGTATCCAGAATCGGCTGCGGGTACAAGCCCAGCAACACCAGTAATACCACCAGCAGCAACACGATCGACAGTTCTCGCAGGCTCATACCCGGCAAGGCTTCTTCCGATTTCGGCGCACCGTAGTAAGCGCGCTGCATCATAATTAATGAATAAATCGACGCAAATACCAGCCCGAAGGTAGAGATGACGGTAATCACCGGCACGACCTGGAAGCTGCCGAACAAAATCATAAATTCGCCGACGAAGTTACCGGTACCCGGCATCCCCAGCGTCGCAACAGCGAAGAATAGGGAAAGCGCTGGCAGGTACTTAATTCGTCCCCAGAGGCCGCCCATCTGACGCATATCGCGGGTATGCAGACGTTCGTATAATTGACCACAGATGATGAACATACCAGCGGCTGACAGGCCGTGGGCAATCATCTGAATTACCGCGCCCTGATAAGCCAACTGGCTGCCGGTGTAGATGGCAATCAGTACGAAGCCCATGTGGGACACACTGGTGTAAGCGATTAAACGTTTGATATCGGTCTGGCAGAACGCCATCCACGCACCGTAGAAGATACCGATAACACCCAACCACATAGCGATTGGCGCAAACTCGTGGGAAGCATTCGGGAACAGCGGCAGGCTAAAGCGCAGCAAACCGTAAGCAGCGGTTTTCAACAGAATCCCGGCCAAATCCACCGAACCCGCGGTTGGAGCCTGACTGTGTGCATCCGGCAACCAGCCGTGCAATGGCACCACCGGCATTTTCACCGCGAAAGCGATGAAGAAACCGAGCATCAACAGATATTCCACACCGTGGGACATCGGCGTTTTCAGTAGATTTTCGTAGTTGAACGTCCAGACACCGGTGGCTTTGTAATGCACAAACACCAGGCCCAGGATGGCAATCAACATGATCAGGCCGCTGGCCTGGGTATAAATGAAGAACTTAGTCGCGGCGGTGATACGCGTTTTACCGTCTGACGCTTTGTGACCCCACAAAGCAATCAGGAAGTACATCGGCACCAACATCATTTCCCAGAAGAAGAAGAACAGGAACATGTCGATGGCGAGGAACACGCCGATGACTCCCCCCAGAATCCATAGTAGGTTCAGGTGGAAGAAGCCTTGATAGCGCTGAATTTCACGCCACGAACAAAGAATCGCCAATACGCCCAACAGGCCGGTCAGCACCACCATCAGCAGTGACAGGCCGTCCAGTGCCAGATGGAACTCGATGCCAAAGCGTGGAATCCACGGCAAGGAGAACTCCGACTGCCACTGCGGAATGCCCGCAGGATTAGTCAGTGAATAGCCGCCCTGCAACCACAGTTGCAGGGAAAGTACCAACGTCAGCCCCATCGCGATTAACGCTATCCAGCGCGGTACCTTGGTACCGAAGCGTTCAAACTGCCAGCACAGCAGACCGCCGATAAAGGGGATAAGAATTAGCCAAGGTAATAGCATGGCGTTTTGTGTCCCTAATTAAAGAGCCTATTCAGGCTTCTAAACGAAAAGCAACAGAGCCAGTATGACAACTGCACCCAGACCCATTGAGGCAACGTACCAACGCACCTGACCATTCTCACTGAACGTCAAGCCGCGATTACCCAAGCGTGCAATCCATGCCGGCGTATTCATCAGTGAGTTCAGCGGGTCGCGCTGTAGCAAGCGCGCAATCCACAGATAAGGTTTCACGAACAGGTTGTGATACAACCAATCGAAGCCCCATGCGTGGAACCACCAGACGGTGAAGAAACGGCCGATCGCGCTTTGCCCGATGCTGTTCACCAACTGACGTTTGCCCAGATACAGTGCTGCAGCCAGCAGAATACCGATCACCACAATCACCCCGGAGAAGATCTCCAGCGGCATTTTGCCTTCCTCACCGAGGTGAAGTTCTGGCAATACGCCCGCCAACGGTGGTGTGATCAATGCGCCGACAAAGGTAGACAGCACCAGCAGCACCAGCAATGGCAGGTTATGAGTAATACCTTTGACCGGATGCGCTTTGGTTTTTGCCTCGCCGTGGAACACGATAAAGATCATGCGGAAGGTATACAGCGCCGTCAGGAATGCCCCCACCAGACCAGCAACCATTAGGTTGATATGGCCGGTAGCCAGTGCGCCCCAGAGGATTTCGTCTTTACTGTAGAAGCCTGCGGTGACGATTGGCAATGCTGCCAGCGCCGCGCCGCCCACCAAGAAGCAGATATAAACCAGAGGAATGGTTTTACGCAGCCCCCCCATCTTGAAGATATTTTGCTCGTGGTGACAAGCCAGAATCACTGAACCGGAGGAGAGGAACAGTAAGGCTTTGAAGAATGCGTGAGTCATCAGGTGGAAAATGGCTGCATCCCACGCCTGAACGCCCAGCGCCAGGAACATGTAACCAATCTGGCTCATAGTAGAATAAGCCAGAACCCGTTTGATGTCGGTTTGCACCAGCGCCGCAAAGCCCGCCAGTACCAACGTAACCGCCCCGATAATCCCCACCAGATGCAGAACTTCCGGTGCCATCAGGAACAGACCGTGAGTACGGGCAATCAGATACACACCGGCAGTAACCATGGTCGCCGCATGGATCAGCGCGGAAACCGGCGTCGGGCCTGCCATCGCATCGGCCAGCCAGGTTTGCAACGGCAACTGCGCCGATTTGCCTACTGCACCGCCCAATAGCATCAAGGTCGCCCAGGTAATGGCCGTGGAGCCCATTTCCAACTGCTGCGGTGCCAGTACCATCAGTTCGCGAATATTCAGCGTACCCAATTCGTTGTAGAGAATGAACAGCGCAAAAGCCAGGAAGACATCACCCACACGAGTCACGATAAAGGCTTTCATCGCCGCCGCGCCGTTTGCCGGATTGGTATAGTAGAAACCGATCAGCAGGTAACTGCACAGCCCCACACCTTCCCAACCGAGATACATCAGCAGCAGGTTATCCGCCAATACCAAGACCACCATACTGGCGATAAACAGGTTGGTGTAAGCGAAGAAGCGGGAGTAGCCTTCTTCCCCACGCATATACCAAGAGGCATACATATGAATGAAGAAGCCCACGCCGGTTACCACCGACAGCATGGTCAGCGACAGACCGTCCAGTGTCAGAGTCAGCGGAATACTGAAGTCGCCAACGGACATCCAGTTCCACAGGGTTTGGTTAAACACCTGAACGCCAGTGGCTTTCTGGCTGAGGAAATCAACCGCAACGTAAGCGGTAACCAGCGCAGCCAGGCCAATGGAGCCAACTCCGACGGTAGCGGAAGTATTTTCCGACCAGCGACCGCGGGAGAATGCCAACAGCAGAAAACCAAGCAGTGGCAGCAGAATTGTTAAATATAATAGGTTCATCCGCGCATCTCACTGACTGTATCAATATCCAGAGTATGACGGCGACGATAAAGCTGAAGCAGCAATGCGAGGCCAATACTGGCCTCCGCCGCTGCCAGCGTAATCGCCAGGATATACATCACCTGTCCGTCAGCCTGACCCCAATAACTGCCCGCGACCACAAAGGCCAGCGCCGCCGCATTGATCATTACTTCCAAACTGATCAACATAAACAGTAGGTTGCGGCGTATCAGCAACCCAGACAGCCCTAGCACAAACAGAATGGCCGCCAGAATAAGGCCATGTTGTAGAGGGATCATGCTTGTTCCTCCGTTTTTCTTTTCGCTGAATCGCCGCTGCTCAGCACATCACCGGGTTTATGTTCCCGGCCAATGTGGAAGGCAACGACCAGACCCGCCAGCAACAGCATTGAAGCCAACTCAACCGCCAATACGTACGGACCAAACAGGCTGATACCTACGGCTTTCGCGTCAACCATTTCGCCGCTAATACCCTGATCGGATACGCTGCTGATGGCATAAATCAGTACCGATAACAGCACCAGCGCCAGCAGACCGGGGCCAATCCAGACGCTCGGTTTCAGCCAAGCACGTTCTTGCGCATCGACGTTGCCCAGGTTCAGCATCATCACCACGAAGACGAACAGCACCATAATGGCACCGGCGTACACGATGATTTCCAACGCACCGGCGAAATACGCGCCCAGTGAGAAGAACACCGCGGAAATCGCCAGTAGAGAGATAATCAGGTACAGCAAGGCGTGTACCGGGTTGGTATGGGTAATGACGCGAATTGTCGCCACTACCGCGACCAATGCTGCTATATAAAATGCAAATTCCATGATCAACGGCTCCTTTAAGGCATCAGACCTTTAACGTCGATCGGTTTGGCTTCATTTTCGGCTTCGCCTTTCTGCTTGCCGTCAATCGCCATACCGGCCATCCGGTAGAAGTTATATTCCGGATATTTACCCGGACCCGAGATCAACAAATCTTCTTTTTCGTAGACCAAATCCTGCCGTTTAAACTCACCCATTTCGAAATCCGGCGTGAGCTGGATAGCGGTCGTTGGGCAAGCTTCTTCACACAGGCCGCAGAAAATGCAGCGTGAGAAGTTGATACGGAAGAATTCTGGATACCAGCGGCCATCTTTCTGCTCAGCTTTTTGCAGAGAGATACAGCCTACCGGGCAAGCCACGGCGCACAGGTTACAGGCTACGCAGCGCTCTTCGCCGTCCGGATCGCGGGTTAGCACGATACGGCCACGGTAGCGCGGCGGCAGGTAAACCGGCTCTTCCGGATACATTTGGGTTTCACGCTTGTGGAAGGCATGAAGGCCAATCATCCACAGGCTGCGCACTTGGGTGCCGAAACCAACCACTAACTCTTTCAACGTCATGGTTCATTCACCCCTTATTGAGCGTTGTACAAAATGACCGCGGCAGTCGCCAGCAGATTCAGCAGAGTCAACGGCAGGCAAACTTTCCAGCCGAATGACATCACTTGGTCATAACGTGGGCGCGGCAAAGATGCACGGATCAGAATGAACATCACCATGAAGAAAGCCGTTTTCAGCGCAAACCAGATAAATGGCGGCAGGAACGGGCCTTGCCAGCCACCGAAGAACAAGGTGACTATCAGTGCAGAGACGGTCACGATACCGATGTATTCACCGACGAAGAACAAACCGAATTTCATACCGGAATATTCAATGTGGTAACCATCGGCCAGCTCTTGTTCCGCTTCCGGTTGGTCAAAGGGATGACGGTGACACACCGCAACGCCCGCAATGGCAAAGGTCACGAAGCCAAAGAACTGCGGGATAACGTTCCAGACGTGCTCCTGAGAGTTAACAATATCCTGCATATTGAATGAGCCAGCCTGCGCTACCACGCCCATCAGCGATAAGCCGAGGAACACTTCGTAGCTCAGGGTTTGTGCTGACGCACGCATCGCCCCTAACAGAGAATATTTATTATTACTGGACCAGCCGGCGAACAGTACCGCGTATACCGCCAGACCGGCCATCATCAGGAAAAACAGAATGCCGATGTTGAGATCAGCAACCGCCCAAGTCGGGCTGACCGGGACAATCGCGAAAGACAGCAGCAACGAGGTAAAGGCAATAACCGGTGCAAGAGTAAAGATTACCCGGTCAGAGAAGCGCGGTACCCAGTCTTCTTTGAAGAACATTTTGATCATGTCGGCCACCAGCTGCAGCGAGCCGCCCCAACCGACACGGTTTGGCCCGTATCGATTCTGGAACAGACCCAGCAGGCGGCGCTCACCGAAGCTCATAAACGCGCCGCAGGTGACAACCACCAACAGAATCACTACCGCTTTCAGGACGGAGATCAGGATCTCGATCAATTCAGGGGTAAACCAGCTCATAGCACCGCCTCCCGCAGGTTCTCAACGCGGGTGCCCACCAATATAGGTGGAATGCCCGGTAAGCCAAGCGGCAAGCCGACCTGACCCTGAGCCAAAGTTTCACTCAATCGCACTGGCAGACGCAGCGTCTGACCGGAACAGTTGAACTCGACCAACGTACCGAGGTTAACCCCCAGTTGCGCTGCGTCGGATGGATTGACCATCACATAAGGCGCTGGCATACGCTGTTGAATCACGTCTGAACGCTGAGACATTTCTTCGCTACCGAACAGATGGTAGTAAGGTGCCACACGCCAGCCGTCGTCATTTGCCGCAAAGGCGGCAGGTATACCGGTGAAGTAAGCTAGGCTGCCCTCCCCAGCTTCGATCAGGCGCACGCCCGGATCGCCAAAGCGCAGTTTCCCCCCCACTTCAGCTTGGAATTTATTCCACGCCTGCGGTGAGTTCCAACCTGGCGCCCAGGCAAACGGAATTTGCTGACGATCGGCCAATGGACTGTTGTTCCCTTCCATTGAGAAGGCAAACGGCGTATCGATGTCTTGCGGTTGACGCGGTTCATGCACGCTGATATTGGCGCGCATCGCAGTACGACCACTGTAACGGTGCGGTGAACGTGCCAGTTTCTGACCTCGGATACGGAAAGTCGCGTCTGGCGCAGCTTCCACAATACCCTGCAACTGTGGCAATGCTTTGACACAGGCCTGAATCACGTGATCCAGCTGAGTCCAGTCTACGTGGCGACTGGTGTAGGTTGAATGCAGAGAATGCAGCCAACGCCAGCTTTCCAGCATCAACACGTTTTCGTCGTAGTAGCTTGGATCGTAAACCTGGAAGAAACGCTGTGCGCGACCTTCCTGATTCACCAGCGTACCATCGCTTTCAGCAAAGCTGGCCGCAGACAGAATCAAACTGGCTTTATCCATAATAGTGGTACGCTGATGATCCAGCACAATCAGGTTTTCCGCTTTGGCTAACGCCGCGTCAACCTGATCCGCCGCCGCATGACGATAAAGATCGTTTTCCATCACGATAGCGGTATCGGCTTCGCCGCTGGCTAACTGAGCCAACGCCTGATCCAGCGAACCGCCGCCGACCATCGCCAGCCCCATGCTGTTAGCTGCTGCCGCAACGAAGGTAATGCCTACGTCAGATCCTCGGCCTTTCAGCGCTTTGGCGATGTTGGCTGCCGCTTCGATGATTGCATCGCTACCCGCGCTGCTACCGGTAATAATCAGCGGTTTTCTCGCGCCGGCCAATGCCTGCACGATGATATCCACTTTACCCTTCAGATCTTTTGACAGGTCTTCCACTGCCGGCGCGGACTCGTCCAGCGCATGGGCAATAGCAAAGCCCAAACGAGCCTGACAGTCCACTGGCGCACGGTAGTTCCAGGCAGCGATATCATCCATCCGGGTGTTATCAACGTTAGTGATAAACAGCGGATGTTTGGCATGTTGGCCAATGTTCATGATCGCGGCGATTTGCCAATCGGCAACTTTTTGCGCAGCGGCCATTTCACGAGCTTTGCCTTTCACCGCCTGACGCACAGACAGCGCAATGCGCGCGCCGGTTTGGGTCAAATCTTCACCCAGAACCAGTACCGCATCGTAGCTTTCAATTTCACGCAGCGCCGGCGTGTGAATACCGCCCTCAGTCAGCACTTTCAACATCAACTGCAGACGTTGTTGCTCGCCCGCGGCGATGCCGGTGTAATAATTTTCTGCTCCCACCAGTTCACGCAGCGCAAAGTTGCTTTCCAGACTGGCTCGTGGGGAACCGATACCGATGGTTTTCTTCGCCTGACGCAGAATATCTGCCGCCCCCTGCATAGCCTGTTCGGCGTTGAGAGCAATCCAATCGTTGCCACGACGTTGCTGCGGCTGACGCGGACGATCTTTCAGGTTGACGTAGCCATAACCAAAGCGGCCACGGTCACACATAAAGTAGTGGTTTACGCTGCCGTTATAGCGGTTTTCGATACGACGCAGTTCGCCATAGCGCTCGCCTGGGCTGGTGTTACAACCGACGCTGCACTGTTGGCAGATGCTTGGGGCAAACTGCATATCCCATTTCCGGTTATAACGCTCGGAGTGAGTTTTATCGGTGAATACGCCGGTCGGGCAAACTTCTACCAGATTACCGGAGAACTCGCTTTCCAACGTGCCGCTTTCGGTACGACCGAAATACACGTTGTCATGCGCGCCATATACACCGAAATCAGTGCCGTCTGCATAGTCTTTGTAGTAACGCACACAGCGGTAACAGGCGATACAGCGGTTCATTTCGTGGGAAATGAACGGACCGAGATCCTGATTCTGGTGAGTCCGTTTACTGAAACGGTACTTACGGAAGCTGTGGCCGGTCATCACCGTCATATCTTGCAGGTGACAGTTACCGCCTTCTTCACAGACCGGACAATCGTGTGGATGGTTAGTCATTAACCATTCAACCACGCTTTCGCGGAACTGCTTTGCTTCGCCGTCATCGATGGAAATAAAGGTGCCATCGGTGGCCGGGGTCATACAGGACATCACCAAACGCCCACGGGTGTCATCGGCGTTTTGGTATTGCTTTACCGCACATTGGCGGCAAGCGCCGACGCTTCCCAGCGCCGGATGCCAGCAAAAATAAGGAATATCGAGTCCCAGGGAGAGACAGGCTTGTAACAGGTTGTCGGCCCCGTTTACATCATATTCTTTGCCGTCTACATGAATCGTAGCCATATCAGCATGCTTCCAAGTGGCTTGCGTCAGAACACATTCAAGGTCTGTTGCGCTCGGTGATACTTCGTCAAAAATCAGCCAGAAATACGCTTTCTTACTGATTTCTTCCTCGTTTGACCGTCGCTCACGACGACCTTGAACCCGTTTTTTTTACAAGCATTAATCAAAAAATTCTGGCCCTTGCTGCTTATAACTGTTTGCTACTTATAACGATTTATAGATAGCAAGGGCATCAGTGCTACCAGCGCGCTTTTAACAGGTTAGGCTGAATACCGGCTATGGCTCGGGTATTGCCATAGTCCTTAGTCGCGATCCCGGCTTCAAATTCGTCCCGGAAATATTTAATCGCGCTTTGTAGTGGTTCAACCGCGCCCGGCGCGTGAGCACAGAAGGTTTTACCCGGCCCTAAGAAGCGGCAAAGCTGTTCCAGCGTTTCGATGTCACCCGGTTGGCCTTCGCCACGTTCCAGCGCACGCAGAATTTTAACACTCCACGGCAGACCGTCACGACACGGAGTACACCAGCCGCATGACTCACGGGCAAAGAACTCTTCCAGATTACGGACCAGCGAAACCATGCCGATTTCGTGATCCACCGCCATTGCCAGCGCCGTACCTAAACGACTGCCCGCTTTGCCGATGTTTTCGAAATCCATAGGCAGATCCAAATGATCGGCAGTCAGGAAGTCGGTACCCGCTCCGCCCGGTTGCCAGGCTTTGAATTTCAAACCGTCACGCATACCACCGGCGTAATCCTCCAGAATTTCACGAGCTGAAATACCAAACGGTAATTCCCATACGCCTGGATTTTTCACCCGACCAGAGAAGCCCATCAGCTTGGTACCTGCATCGTTACTCTTGCCCGCGGTGATTCCCTGATACCAATCCACGCCATGTTCCAGAATTGCCGGTACGTTACACAGGGTTTCCACGTTGTTGACACAGGTCGGTTTGCCCCACACGCCGGAAGACGCAGGGAATGGCGGCTTGGAGCGTGGGTTAGCGCGGCGGCCTTCCAGTGAGTTAATCAGCGCGGTTTCTTCCCCGCAGATATAACGACCCGCACCGGTATGGACAATCAGCTCAAAATCGAAACCGCTGCCCATAATATTTTTGCCCAGCAAACCGGCCTCGGTCGCTTCGGCAATAGCGCGACGCAGATGCACTGCCGCTTCGATGTATTCACCGCGCAGGAAGATGTAGCCTCGGTAGGCTTTCAGCGCGAAGGCGCTGATCAGCATCCCTTCCACCAGCAGATGGGGCAATTGCTCCATCAGTAGGCGGTCTTTATAGGTGCCCGGCTCCATTTCATCGGCGTTACACAGCAGATAACGGATGTTCATGCTTTCGTCTTTCGGCATCAGGCTCCACTTTAAACCGGTGGAGAAACCTGCGCCGCCGCGCCCTTTCAGACCCGCATCTTTGACCAGATTGACAACGTCCGGCGGAGCCATGCCTTTTAAGGCTTTTTCTGCTCCGACATAGCCGTTTTTGCTGCGGTATTCATCCAGCCATACCGGCTGTTTATCATCGCGCAAACGCCAGGTCAGCGGATGCATTTCCGGGGTACGGATAATTTCACGAGTAAAACCTGAAGGATTTGTCATGGATATTGCTCCAGTAACTTTTCAATTTCTTCAGGCTTCAGGTAGCTGTGAGTATCGTCGTCGATCATCATCGTCGGACCACGGTCACAGTTACCCAAGCAGCAGGTTGGCAGCAGCGTGAAACGCCCATCAAAAGTGGTCTGGCCCGGCTTGATGCTGAGTTTTTTCTCGATAGCCGCCTGAATGCCCTGATAACCGGTAATGTGGCAA
This sequence comes from Yersinia nurmii, assembly GCF_001112925.1. Taxonomy (GTDB): domain Bacteria; phylum Pseudomonadota; class Gammaproteobacteria; order Enterobacterales; family Enterobacteriaceae; genus Yersinia; species Yersinia nurmii. Next base: position 246,683 of record NZ_CPYD01000002.1, on the reverse strand, counting down.
ACCACGCTGTCACAGTAACGAATCACATGGCGACCGACCGGCTGGCGGAAGATCTGGCTGTAGAAAGTGGCTACGCCTTCAACATCGGAAGCCGGAATACCCAGCACCTCAGCAATAGCGTGAATCGCACCGTCTGGCACCCAACCGCGTTTTTTCTGTACGATTTTCAGCGCTTCAATCGACGCGGCGCGAGCATCTTCGTAATGATGCTTTTCATGCTCGATGGCATCACGTTCTTCCGCGCTCAGTTCAAAGGCTTCTTGTGCGGTAGTCGGCTGTTCAGCGACAGAGCGCTCAGCGGCAGCAGACTGCGCTGCATCGACAGCCAGGTTCACCACATCAAGTTGATCTTTATGATCCTGTGTCTCTTTTTGATCACTCATAATTAGCGGTCCACATCAGACATTACAAAATCGATACTGCCCAGATAGACGATCAGGTCAGATACCAGGCTGCCACGGATTACCGATGGGATCTGCTGCAAATGGGCGTAGCTCGGAGTACGTATCCGGGTGCGATAGCTCATGGTGCTACCGTCACTGGTCAGATAGTAACTGTTGATCCCTTTGGTCGCTTCAATCATCTGGAATGACTCGTTAGCTGGCATCACCGGGCCCCATGAAACTTGCAGGAAGTGAGTAATCAGCGTTTCGATATGTTGAAGCGTACGTTCTTTCGGCGGCGGCGTAGTCAGCGGATGGTCAGCCTTGAACGGACCTTCTGGCATGTTTTTATAACATTGCTCCAGAATTCGTAGGCTTTGACGCAGTTCTTCCACTTTCAGCATGACGCGGTCATAGCAGTCACCGTTATTACCGATTGGCACTTCGAATTCGAAGTTTTCATAACCGGAATACGGGCGCCATTTACGCACATCGAAGTCGATGCCGGTAGCACGCAGGCCTGCGCCGGTTACACCCCAATCCAATGCTTCTTTGGCGTTGTAAGCCGCGACGCCGACAGAACGCCCTTTCAGGATACTGTTCTGCAATGCCGCTTTGACGTAGGAATCCAGGCGTTTTGGCATCCAGTCGAGGAAGTCACGCAGCAAACGATCCCAGCCACGCGGCAGGTCGTGGGCTACGCCACCAATACGGAACCAGGCTGGGTGCATACGGAAGCCGGTAATCGCCTCGATCACGTCATACACTTTCTGACGGTCGGTAAAGGCGAAGAACACCGGGGTCATCGCACCCACGTCCTGGATAAAGGTACTGATGTACAGTAAGTGACTATTGATGCGGAACAGTTCGGATAACATCACGCGAATGGTGTTAACCCGATCGGGCACCACGATACCGGCCAGTTTCTCTACCGCCAGCACGTAAGGCATTTCGTTTACGCAGCCGCCGAGGTACTCGATACGGTCAGTGTAAGGAATGTAGCTGTGCCAGGATTGACGTTCGCCCATCTTTTCCGCGCCACGGTGGTGATAGCCCACGTCCGGCACGCAATCGACAATTTCTTCGCCATCCAACTGCAATACAATACGGAAAGCACCATGAGAAGACGGATGGTTAGGCCCGAGGTTAAGAAACATGAAGTCCTCATTTTCGGTTCCACGCTTCATACCCCAATCTTCGGGTTTGAAGGTGAGAGACTCCATCTCCATATCTTCTTTCTGCTTGGTCAGCACGAAGGGATCGAATTCCGTGGCGCGAGCAGGATAGTCTTTACGCAGCGGATGACCTTCCCAGCTTTGCGGCATCATAATGCGCGTCAAATGTGGGTGGCCATCAAAGGTAATACCGAACATTTCCCAAGTTTCCCGCTCATACCAGTTGGCATTCGGGAAAATTTTGGTTGCTGTGGACACGTGCATGTCTTTTTCAGACAGTGCCACTTTCAGCATAATGTCGCGGTTACGCTCAATAGAAAGCAAATGATAGAAAACAGAGAAATCCGCATCAGGCAAGCCCTGGCGATGGGTACGTAAACGTTCATCCACCCCATGCAGATCGAACAGCATAACGTAAGGCTTAGGCTGTTTTCTTAAAAACGACATTACTTCCAGCAATTGTTCACGCTTCACCCAGACTACCGGCATGCCGGTACGGGTCGCCTGAACAACAAAGGCCTCTGGCCCAAAACGGTTCGACAACTCACCTATTACCGGATCATCGAGATGATCGCGGGTTTGCCATGCGGGCTGGGCGCTGTCGGTCGTTGTATGATCTGTCATAATTTTTTTTCACCACAACTTTTTTGATCACTACCGGGGTCATTTCGTGGTCAGTGCGCCGCGAATTTAGCTGTCGTACCTAGATTGATTGTCAAATCGACAGAATCAAATCTCGTCAGGAGTACGCAGGTTAGTGACCGCAATACGCTCAGCGTGTTTACGCTCGCGTTCTGGCTGCATATTGGCGCGATAAACGCCCTGATCGCCGACAACCCAAGAAAGTGGGCGGCGTTCTTTACCAATGGATTCCTGCAACAGTAACAGCGCTTGCATATAAGCTTCAGGACGCGGTGGGCAACCTGGGATATACACATCCACCGGCAGGAATTTATCTACGCCCTGCACCACGGAGTAAATGTCATACATGCCGCCGGAGTTGGCGCAGGCTCCCATCGAGATAACCCATTTAGGTTCAAGCATTTGCTCGTACAAACGCTGAATAACCGGAGCCATCTTAGTGAAGCAGGTTCCTGCAACCACCATGAAGTCAGCCTGACGCGGTGAGGCGCGCAATACTTCAGCCCCGAAACGCGCCACGTCATGCACAGCGGTAAACGAGGTCACCATTTCAACGTAACAGCAAGAAAGACCGAAGTTATACGGCCAAAGTGAGTTTTTACGTCCCCAGTTCACCATGTCATGCATCGCGTGCTCGAGTTTACCCATGTACACGCTACGATGGATGTCTTGCTCGAGCGGATCGCCGCTGATGGTTTCCTGTGTTTGTAGGGGATAACGGTCGTTTTCACCGTTGGGGTCTATGCGGGTTAGCGTATAGTCCATGTTAATGCCTCGCTGTATTTATTGGCGCAAATCGGGCGGAATACCTTTGGAATTTGTGACCGTGCTCGGTTTGCTCACGCGGCGGTTCGACCGCCCAGGAGTCCAATCCAGAGCACCGATGCGCACCAGATAAACCAAGCCAGCCAGCAGCACCAAAATGAAAATGGTGGCTTCGATGAAACCTATCCAGCCGCTTTCACGAATGGAAATCGACCAGGCATACAGGTACAAGGCTTCAACGTCGAAAATAACGAAGAACATGGCGACCAGATAGAACTTGGCCGACAGGCGCATACGCGCAGAGCCAACCGAGTCGATGCCGGACTCATAGGGTACGTTTTTGGCACGGGCCCGAGCTCTCCCACCCAGGAAGAACGCACCTAGCAGCATGAAACCGCACAGCCCGATAGCGCCAATGAGGAATACAGCGAACGCCCAGTGATGAGCGATAACTTCAGTGGTTGTTGACATACTCATTGCTTACTCATCAAAAGTGGCGTCGAACGTTCTGCTCTTGTGTCGGCAGTTGTGCACCACATCGATTCAAGGGAAGGATAATAACCACACAAAGACACTGTCTTTACAACTATTTAGCCAGTGTTTTACTGTGGGCTTTTTACTCCTTTCAATAACCTTTTGTCAACTTTGACAAAAGTAAGTACACATTAATTTACAAACGCACGATCTTGCTTAACATTTGGTGCGACCTCGAAAGCTAAATCGAGTCAGTCATTTGTTGAGCGCTATCATGCACATATAAAGCAACGTGGATCTTTCGTTTTTACTATACCATTGTCGCAGGAATAACCTGTTCTTCCACTCACTAGCTAGGGGTATTTTTTTGATCCAGAACACGTTTTGAGTGTTATTAGGCAGTTTATTAACAAATAAAAATCTGCTATTGACACTAAAAATAGTGAAACGTCGTTTCGAACCAACTAGGGTCGTGTTAACGAAAAGAAAAAAAATAATGCGGGGAGCTGTATAGGTATGAGTCCAGACCGCAGCCTGGCTCTCTTGGTCTATACCCCAAAATAAGTGTGGAAAACGCGCCTTTAGTCACGAAATATCAACATAATGGCAATAACTAGGTTTTTATCTTCTTAGAAACGAAAAATCCCCTGTTTAAACAGGGGATTAACGAAACACGAGATGTTAAATAATTATTATTAATTATCGATATACAATTCGGAACCCTGGGATGGCTCTGTTCCGGTCAGCAATGAAGGCTGATAACCATTTTGCAAGGCACTAAAGATCGCCAATGCTAACTCATTTTCACATGCATCATCTTTGCACAGCGCATAGTGGGTCTCAGGCAACCGAGGTAATCCTTCTGTTTCGCCTAATACCCGCAGGTCCGGACTCATCATTTCGATAGGTCTGGCGGTCACACCCAACCCTGCCCTCACCGCTGCCCTGATGGCTGAAAGCGAAGAAGCAACGTAGGCGATGCGCCACGGAATACCTGCCTGTGTCAGATGCTCTATTGCCATGTCACGAAATGGACTTGGCTCATTCATCACCACCAGCGGAATGGCCTCTCCAGGGACAAACTGATAGTCCGCAGAGCAATACCACAGCGTTGGGGAGGTTCTCAACATCAGATGGGGAAGACTTTCTACTGCTGCCGTGGTGATCGCTAAATCAACTTCACCACTGCTCAGCATCTCAGCAATTTCCGGCCCGCGTTTGACCCGCACATCTATAGCTAAACGCGGATATAAAGTTGCCACCCGATTCAAAAGAAAAGGAAGCAGCGTATCCGCGGTATCATCAGATGCACCAATGGTCAGCACGCCTTCTACATTGCTGTACATAAGGGAAGTGCAGGCTTCATCGTTAAAACGCAAAATTTTTCTGGCATAGCCAAGTAACTGGAGACCATGTTCAGTAAGTAACTTGTTGCGCCCATGGCGGGCAAACAACTCTTTACCAACCAACTGTTCTAACCGTTGCATCTGTTGGCTAACTGCTGATTGAGTTCGACATACTGCGGCAGCAGCGGCGGCGAAAGTATTCAGGTCAGCAACAGCGACAAAGGTTCTAAGCAGATCGAGGTCGAGATTAATTATCGGACGATTTGCATTTGTCATAGTGTATTCTTCACTTTTTTGAATTCTAATTACAAACTACCCTGGTGTTTAACTAACAACATTATCAAATGGGACAATGTTAAGTATGACAGTACCCCACTCATTAGAGTAGGGCAAAAAAATAACTTATATTTCGTTATCTTTATCTCTTTTTCAAAAACATCTTTTCCCAACCTGTCATCCAATTATATGAATAGCGTCACAAAAAAACGCTAAATCTTCGATAAATGAAGATTTTTTGTACTGGGGAACGCCATTTCCCGCAGCTAAACTTAATGCTCCTAATGTACTGTTTTTAATTAAATTCGCCTTAATGGCAGCTTATTTTATATATAAAAAAACAACTTATCACCAAGATGGTGGTTTATCTTTTCAAAAAGATTTAACTAATAATTTTCTACTAAAGTGTGAGAATGAATCCCTTACATTAAATGTTCTTAATAGTTTTCCTATTTATAGTTTTTAGCTTCCCGGCCATTTTTAGACTGGCATCTACAATATGTATGATAAAAACGTGGATATTTAGCTATCGACTTATTATATAAAAGAAATTGGCCAATATTTTATTGTCAAAATAGTAAGGGAACACGTTAACTTGATAAGTAATTCTGGATAAATATTATGCGTCACCGGTTGCTTTATCGCCGAAATACGTCATTTCGATCAGAAAATAGACAGCTGACACTTCAATTTATCTCATCAGTAAGGTTTTCCTGATGAATCAAACAGAAAAACTGATAAGTCGGTTAGCATCGATAAACATTTGCAGTTAAGCGATGTATAGAACTTCAAAAATGTGCGGCAGCGGAGTACATTGAACACCTTGCCGTGTTCCAGGAACAGGACACGCGTTTACCAGTGAAAAGGCTCTGTTTTATGTCCCCCATTGAAAAATCCAGCAAACTGGACAACGTCTGTTACGACATTCGTGGCCCGGTGCTAAAAGAAGCTAAGCGTCTTGAAGAAGAAGGTAATAAGGTTCTGAAACTGAACATCGGCAATCCTGCCCCGTTTGGTTTCGACGCACCGGATGAAATTCTGGTAGACGTAATTCGTAACCTGCCCACGGCGCAAGGCTATTGCGACTCCAAAGGCCTGTACTCGGCGCGCAAAGCCATTATGCAGCACTATCAGGCGCGGGATATGCGCGATCTGACGGTGGAGGACATTTACATCGGCAACGGCGTTTCCGAGCTGATTGTGCAATCCATGCAAGCTTTACTGAATATTGGCGACGAAATGCTAGTACCCGCGCCGGATTACCCGCTGTGGACCGCTGCAGTTTCCCTGTCCAGCGGTAAAGCTGTGCACTATATGTGTGATGAGGAATCTGACTGGTTCCCCGATCTGGATGATATCCGTAGCAAAATCACTCCACGCACTCGCGGCATTGTGATTATCAACCCGAACAACCCAACCGGCGCGGTATATAGCAAAGAGCTATTGCTGGAAATTGTTGAGATTGCCCGCCAGAATGATTTGATCATTTTTGCCGATGAAATCTATGACAAGATTTTGTATGACGATGCGCAGCACCATTCGATTGCTGCATTAGCACCAGATTTGCTGACCGTGACCTTTAACGGTTTGTCAAAGACTTACCGCGTGGCGGGTTTCCGTCAGGGCTGGATGGTGCTGAACGGGCCGAAGAAGCACGCTAAAGGTTATATTGAAGGTCTGGAAATGCTGGCGTCGATGCGTTTGTGTGCCAACGTGCCGATGCAACACGCCATTCAGACCGCTCTGGGGGGGTATCAGAGCATCAGCGAATTTATTCAGCCCGGCGGTCGTTTGTATGAACAACGGGATCGCGCCTGGGAATTGATCAATCAGATTCCTGGGGTTTCCTGTGTGAAACCTCGCGGTGCGCTATATATGTTCCCGCGTATCGACGCCAAGCGTTTCAATCTGAAAGACGATCAGAAACTGGTGCTGGATTTGCTGTTGCAAGAAAAAGTGTTACTGGTACAAGGCAGCGCCTTCAACTGGCCGTACCCCGACCACGTACGCATCGTGACCTTACCGCGCGTAGATGAGTTAGAAATGGCGGTCGGGAAGCTAGGTCGGTTCCTAGAGACATACCATCAATAATTGATTCTGGGGGGGCTACGCGCCCCCCTGTTCCCCACGTCTTAACAATCCGCGCCTCCCTGCCCACTGCGTGGTTTCCCTCACTCATCGCCTCCGCTGACGGAATGTCGCGATTCGCTCGCGCTGGCTCGCCGGACGAAACATGCACGAGGGAAGTTCGAAGAAACCCGCTTTCGCGCCAAGCCCGTGTGCAGGCCAACCCTGCTCGGAAGCCTCAACGACGAGTGAGGAGCAACTGAGCCGTCAGGCTTTCAAAACCCACCTCAAATTATCTGATCACCTCATCGCTATCGCAGATGAGAAATTACAAAACTCACCTTCTCTTCTGTTAGGCTATAAACCTAAAATCACCCCGACTCCCTGTTTGATTACCGATTTATCGCCGTAGAAAAAATAAAGAGAGAAAATGATGAGTCAGAGCCATTTCTTCGCCCATTTATCCCGCCTGAAACTGATTAACCGCTGGCCGCTGATGCGTAATGTTCGAACTGAAAATGTATCGGAACACAGCCTACAAGTGGCCTTTGTCGCGCATGCGTTGGCAATCATCAAAAACCGTAAATTCAATGGCAATCTGAACGCCGATCGCATCGCGCTGTTAGCCATGTACCACGACGCCAGCGAAGTGATTACCGGCGATATGCCCACGCCTATCAAGTATTACAATCCGCAGATTGCCCACGAATATAAGAAGATAGAAAAAGTGGCGCAGCAGAAACTGATCGAAATGTTACCCGCCGAATTACAGCATGATTTCCGCTGCTTGCTGGATGAAAACTATTACAGTGAAGATGAAAAACTGCTGGTTAAACAGGCTGATGCCCTGTGTGCCTATCTGAAATGTTTGGAAGAGCTTTCGGCGGGAAATCACGAGTTTACCCAAGCAAAAACACGGTTGGAGAAAACTCTCGACCTGCGTAAAAGCCCGGAAATGGATTACTTTATGGAAGTCTTCGTGCCTAGCTTCAGCCTGTCTCTGGATGAAATCAGCCTCGACCCATTGGAATAATCCAGATCCGTAGCTGACGTGAACCCAACCTAATGAGCGGGCTCACGTCAGTAACTCGGTGCATCAGTGCCGCCAACCGCTCTTAACACCAAGGGCGGAAGCTAATCAGAATGGGAATAAGAGCGGTACGACCATCACGCTGACGGCCATCACCAGCAGCGTAAATGGCACGCCCATACGTACAAAATCGCCAAATTTATAACCACCGGGGCCTAATACCAGCGTATTAACCGGCGATGAAACCGGCGTCATAAAGGCAGCGGAAGCGGCAATACCGACAATCATGGCGAATGGGAGTGGTGATACCGACATTTCTCTCGCGGCCGCGATGGCAATGGGCGCCATCAATACCGCCGTGGCCGTATTAGAGATAAACAACCCAATCGCGGCGCAAAGCACGAACAGACACAGCAGCATCACCCGAGGCCCCGCGCCGCCCGCGACATCCATCAGGCCGTGAACAATAAGGTCTACCCCACCGGTTTTCTGTAGTGCCAGCGCAAAAGGCATCATCCCAATAATAAGAATCAAACTTGGCCAATGAATCGCTCGATAAGCGCTATCCATATCAATACAACGAAAACGCCCCATTAGCAGGCAAGCGATCAACGCAGCAATCACGTTAGGCACCTCGTCGGTCAGCATCATGGCGACCATCAACGCCAGACAAAACAGCGCGTGAGGAGCCTGTGACAAAGCCGGAGCCACTTCGTCCACTTCTGCCGGTAAACTGAGTACGATAAAATCTTTGGTTTGAGACTGAAGCTGGCGAATCAGTTTCCAGTCGCCAATCACCAGCAAAATATCGCCGAACTGGAGTTTCTCATCCACCAGCTTCCCTTCCATCGCTTTACCGTGGCGGCGAATGCCCACCACATTCAGGCCATAGCGACTGCGAAATGTCATGTCCCGTAGGCTTTTCCCGATCAAAGTGGAGTCAGGAATCAGAGAAACCTCGGCCATACCGACATTTCGCGCCTGCTCAGAGAAATATTCCCCCCGCAGTACCATCGGTTCCAACAATTGATCGCTACAGAATTCGCGTAAATCCACGTCACAATCGGACATATCGATCAACAATACGTCCCCTTCTCGTAGCTCGGAATTACCGGTCGCGCTGACCATCACCCGGCGAAAACGCCGCCAGCGCTCGATCCCAACCACATTAGCGCCATAGCGAGCGCGTAAATGCAGTTCATCCAGCGTATGCCCTATCAGTGGGGAACTTTTACGAATCGCCAGACGACGCGCGCGGCCTGTGAGTCGATAATCCCGAATTAAATCGCGGAAAGTACGACGCTGCCACTTTTCCTTATCTGAGCGTGGTTCGTTGCTGCCCAGCCAGCGGCGGGCAATCAGCATATAGCCTACGCCCAACAGCAGAATAATAAGGCCGATTGGCGTGACGCCAAAAAAACCGAAGCCCTGAATGCCTTCTCGCAACAGTTCACTGTTCACCACCATATTGGGCGGCGTCGCCACCAGCGTCATCATGCCACTGATTAATCCGGCAAAGCTCAGGGGCATCATTAAACGACTGGGCGATGTTTTCATTCGGCTGGCAACGCTTAGCACCACCGGAATAAAAATAGCCACTACGCCGGTAGAACTCATAAATGCGCCCAATCCGGCTACGGTAACCATCAGCAAAGCCAGCATTTTGGTCTCGCTGTGCCCTGCCACCTTAACCAGCCAATCCCCCACCTGATAAGCTACGCCGGTTCTGACCAAACCTTCGCCAATCACGAACAGCGCGGCAATCAAAATCACGTTGGGATCGCTAAAACCACTGGTAGCTTCCGCCAGCGTCAGCGTGCCGCTCATCACAAAGGCAATAATCACCAACAGCGCCACCACATCCATTCGCAATTTATTCGTGGTAAACAGTCCTATCGCTATTAGAAGTAAAGTTAATACCCACAATAGTTCGCTATTCAAAATGGCCTCGCTGGTAAATCGGAAATCAAAGATTAGGCGCTATCAGTAAAGCATTAAACGCAGCGAGTTCCACTGCCTGCGATCAATATTGATTAAAAAATTGTCGCTTATCAGTCTTATACCGTTTTTATGGTGTATTTTTATCCCATTTATTGCCGATTTGCTGATTATTCGCCGGAAGTGAGTCATTTGTTCGTTGGCGATATATATCCGCATAAACAGTAAGCCTATCGGCAATCCGGGCAACATCTGACTATACTGGTGGCAACCCACCGGGTTTGGGTTACTCCGTAAACGTAGGCCGTGTAACAGCCGCGCGGCAGTCACCGCTGAAATTATCCATCAGAGCAAGGTCGCTAAATGTTTAATATCACTAATTATCCGCTGGTTCTGTTTATCCTGACTTTTCTGGTGCTGTGGGGCTGCGCCCTTATCGGTCAGGCGTTTTTTCGTCATGGACAAACCATGGATGGCAACACTCAGGAAAACTTCACCGTTATCCAGGGTGCGACACTGACGCTACTGGGGCTGATTATTGGCTTCAGTTTTTCCATGGCTATCAGCCGCTACGATTTACGTAAAAATTATGAAGAAGCGGAAGCCAACGCTATTAGCACCGAATACCTGCGTGCAGACCTGCTCTCGCCCGCCGCGCGAGATAAAACCAAAGATCTGCTGATACGCTACGTGGATCAACGAATTCTGTTTTATCGCACCCGCGATAGCGCCAAGCTGATGGAAATTAACCGCCAATCCAATCGGCTACAGGACGAACTCTGGACAGTGCTGCTTGACCCTGCGGCGCAACAGCCAACACCACCGATGGCGCTGGTACTGGCTGGAATGAACGATGTATTGAACTCAGCCGGTTACACTCAGGCGGCTTGGTGGAACCGTATTCCCCCTGCGGCATGGATGTTGATGAGCATTATTGCAATCTGCTGCTGCACGTTAGTGGGCTACGGTTTTAAAAGCGGCAAAGGGCGAAAAGTAATGCTGTTGATATTGCCGCTGGTTATCTCTTTCTCGTTTATGTTGATTGCCGATATAGATAGCCCGCGCGGCGGCGTGATTAAGGTGATACCGCAAAATCTGGAGAGTCTGGCGGCCAGTTTTTCCCTTCCTGCTGGTTAAGTTGCAGTTGAGACTCGGTATACGTAAAAAGAGCGCCTTAAGGCGCTCTTAGTTTTTATCGCAGATTCAATGAATAAGCAGGAAAGCTACTTAACTCGCTTAATCACTGCGCCGTTTAGCGTTTTCTCTACCGCTATTTGCTCAAGGGAACTCAGAATCAAATCAACCTGATCCAGTTTTGGCGTATCCGCAGGTGCGTTAACCGCGATCACTTTACAGCCAGCGGCCAGACCGGAAAGAATCCCCGCGGGCGCGTCTTCCACCACAACACAATCTTCCGGTTTCAGCCCCAGACGCTCTGCGCCCAGCAGATAGGCATCGGGCTTAGGTTTGCCGTGAGTGACCTGTTCAGCCGTGATAAACACTTCCGGTAAGGGTAAATGACCGGCTGCGCGACGGGCGGACGCAACGGGTACGGAACCCGAAGTAACAATCGCCCAAGGAATATCCAACTGATTCAGACGTTCCAGCAGCGCAACGGCACCCGGCAATGCGGTGACGCCTTCGGTATCTTCCGACTCGATTTTTTCCAACGCCAGAAACTCGGCCTGAATCGCCTCATCACTCTGCCCCGGCATAAAGTGACGCAAGGAGGTCATAGCCTGTTTACCGTGAATAAAGCCCAATACCACCGATGATTCGATACCGTGCTTGGCTCCCCAGCCAATCCATGCTCGCTCCACGGCTGGCAATGAATCTACCAGCGTTCCATCCAAGTCAAAAAGAAAACCTTTGCACTCCACAAGTACATCCTCTTGAAACCTAAATCATCAGGCTATTTATTGAGTTTAACGGCAAGCCCGGCCACAGGGGCGGGTAAACGAGGGGTTAATATACCTATGGGCACCGTAACGGACAAACCGTCACCGAGCCAATGGCCTATTTCCCCTCGTCTCGCTTGAACAGTAAGCAATTTGGCGGGTGATTAATCAGGCATTAATGATTTGCGAAATCTCAACCGCGCTCAAATGATATTGACGCGGGCAGGACTGCCAGACAGACAGCATGCTCTGATATTTCTTCCACATTGGGGTTTGGGCATTGAAACCGTGAGTGCCGGAATCGAAATGGGTATAACGCCCTTCAGTGTTCACCATAAAGCGCACGTAACTCAGGTAACGAGATTCGGTGGCAGCATCAAAACCGAGGAAGGCGATGCGGCGCTCGTCCAGATCTTGCTTATCTTTCAGATTATCCCAAGACACCTGTAGCGCGTGGTGCATCTCCATAATATTAATAATGGTGCGGCAGGTCTCTTCGCTTAACTCACCAAAATCACGGTCCAGCTCGCGCATTTGCAGACCAAAACCGCGCTCGACAATGGTTTGCTGACGACGATAACGCTCGGCGTTATCCGGATCTAACATGGTCATCATTTTGTATTGGTTTGAAAGGATCAGCCGTTGGGCGTTAGTCATATCCATCATGATCTCCTGAAAGGCAAGTTAATGGTGAAATCATCGCATAGAGCATCTTTCAGTGGTACTACTAGCAGGACATTCTTTGATTTGACAGGGGGTTTGGTGAAAGGATTCACCGAGAGCCGCTGCCGACCCTCGGATTTGTATTTATTTATCGTTGTAAAAAATCATAAATCATCGAGAAAAGTTTTATCCAACTGCTTAAACGCCCGTTTCAGCAGTTCAGCCAGCGACTGGTAGGTCGGTGTTTTCTCTATGGGCGCAACCGCCTGCCCGGCTTCAGCCAGTTTATTACGCACGTCGTGAAACCATTGCAATAAAGTCGGCGGCAACGGAGTAATAGAGCGCTTGCCCAACCACCACAGACCTTGCAGCGGCAAACCACAGGCAAACAGTGCGGTCGCAATCGCAGGGCCAAGCTGCCCACCCAGTGCGATTTGCCAGGTCAGCGTGAAAATCGCCAGCGGCGGCATAAAGCGAATACCGAAGCGCGTCGCGTTAACCACGCGATTTTCTGGGAACACCGGCGCCAGACGTTTGTCTGATGGCCAAGTTTTCATGTAGTGCTGCCCGCGCTGGAGGACCTGAAACCAGCTAACGGAATCAGAAGGTTTGGATGTCATGGCTCACCTCAACTTCAAAGACAAAGTTTAAAATTTTCTTGCAACCCACCAACGAGAAATTGGATGGATTAAATATATTTTGTTTTTAGCGCGCGCTATCGGTATCCTAGCCCGGCCTTTTGGCCGCTAGAAGAAGATGCATAATATGTCAACTTTTAGCAGCAAATTAATCATTTTTGTTAAATCGTTGATGCATTTTAACCACCAGGTTTTAAACACTTGATCAGCGATTTTTCCACCATCATGCCTTTTTCATTTATCGCATGATGTTAATCATTAATGTCATCGCCATTATGCGCTACGCTTGTGGTCAGATTGACGTTTTATTAACCACGTGTTTATTGCAAACACGACTATAAATAGGTACTTCCATGTCGAGTAAGCTAGTACTGGTTCTTAACTGCGGTAGTTCTTCCCTGAAATTCGCCGTAATCAACGCGACCAACGGTGAAGAGCACCTGTCTGGTTTAGCCGAATGCTTCCATCTTCCTGAAGCCCGCATCAAATGGAAAATGGATAGCGGCAAACAAGAAGCAGCATTGGGTGCTGGTGCAGCGCACAGCGAAGCACTGAATTTCATTGTTAATACTATTCTGGCACAAAAACCAGAGCTTTCTGCCCAGTTGACTGCTATCGGTCACCGTATTGTTCACGGCGGTGAGAAATTCACTTCATCAGCAATCATTAACGATGAAGTTATTCAGGGTATCAAAGATTCGATCCCGTTTGCACCATTGCATAACCCAGCCCACCTGATCGGTATCGCTGAGGCGTTGAAATCCTTCCCGAATCTGGCTGATAAAAATGTCGCAGTATTCGACACTGCGTTCCATCAGACCATGCCGGAAGAATCTTATCTGTACGCTCTGCCATACAGCCTATACAAAAATCACGGCATCCGTCGCTATGGCGCACATGGTACCAGCCATTTCTTCGTTAGCCAGGAAGCAGCCAAGGCTCTGAACAAGCCAATGGAAGAACTGAACGTAATCACTTGCCACTTGGGCAATGGTGGTTCTGTTACCGCAGTTCGCAACGGTAAATGTGTCGATACCTCTATGGGTCTGACCCCGCTGGAAGGTCTGGTCATGGGGACTCGTAGCGGTGACATCGATCCAGCAATCATCTTCCATCTGCACGATGCAATGGGTATGAGCGTTGATCAAATCAATAAAATGTTGACCAAAGAATCTGGCCTGCTGGGTCTGACCGAAGTCACCAGCGACTGCCGTTACGTTGAAGACAACTACGACACCAAAGCTGACGCTAAGCGCGCAATGGACGTATTCTGCCACCGTCTGGCCAAATACATCGGTGCTTACACTGCGCTGATGAACGGTCGTTTAGACGCGGTTATCTTCACCGGCGGTATCGGTGAGAACGCAGCTATGGTACGCGAACTGACTCTGGACAAACTGGGCCTGCTGGGCTTCAAAATTGACCACGAACGTAACCTGGCAGCTCGCTTCGGTAAATCCGGCACCATCACTAAAGATGGCAGCCGTCTGGCGATGGTCATCCCAACCAACGAAGAGTTGGTTATCGCACAAGACGCAGCCCGTCTGACTGCATAAGTCTCCTCAACACCGTCAGCCAAGGCTGGCGGTGTTGTTTTCACCCGACAGCAGGCGAGAACCGTCGCCTGAGTGCAACCGTAAAGAGGTTTAGCCGTGTCCCGTACAATTATGTTGATCCCAACTGGCACCAGCGTGGGTCTGACCAGCGTCAGCCTGGGTGTCATTCGTTCCATGGAGCAAAAAGGCGTCCGCTTAAGCGTGTTCAAACCCATTGCCCAGCCGCGTTCCGGCGGCGATGCGCCTGACCAGACCACTACCATCATTCGCGCCAACTCCAGCATCACCGCTGCCGAGCCGCTAAATATGAACTACGTGGAAACTCTGCTGAGTTCTAACCAGCAAGACGTGTTGATGGAAGAAATCGTGGCCCGTTACCACGAAAATACCAAAGATGCCGAAGTGGTTCTGGTTGAAGGTTTGGTGCCAACCCGCAAGCACCAGTTTGCCAACGCGCTGAACTATGAAATTGCTAAAACGCTGAACGCAGAAATCGTGTTCGTGCTGGCGCTGGGTAACGATTCGCCAGATCAGCTGAAAGAGCGTATCGAACTGGCTCGTTCCAGCTTTGGCGGCAGCAAAAACAAAAACATCACCGGTGTTATCATTAACAAACTGAATGCCCCGGTTGATGAGCAAGGCCGTACTCGCCCTGACCTGTCTGAAATCTTTGATGATTCCACCAAGGCCAGCGTAGCGAAAGTCGATCCGACTCAGCTGTTTGCCAACAGTCCGCTGCCAGTTCTGGGCTGTGTGCCATGGAGCTTCGAGCTGATTGCTACCCGCGCAATCGACATGTGCAAACACCTGAACGCACGTATTATCAACGAAGGCGACATCAATACTCGCCGCGTTAAATCCGTGACTTTCTGTGCGCGCAGCATTCCTCACATGCTGGAGCATTTCCGCCCAGGCTCTCTGCTGGTCACTTCCGCAGACCGCCCAGACGTATTAGTTTCAGCCTGTCTGGCGGCGATGAATGGCGTTGAAATCGGCGCAATTTTGCTGACCGGTGGCTATGCTATCGACGAGCCAATCAAACAGCTGTGTGAACGTGCCTTCCAGACTGGCCTGCCAGTATTTATGGTTGACACTAACACTTGGCAGACCTCTCTGAGCCTGCAAAGCTTCAATCTGGAAGTGCCTGCGGATGACCACGAGCGCGTTGAAAAGCTGCAAAACTACGTTGCCAGCCACATCAACAGCGAGTGGATCGACTCACTGAGCGCAACCTCAGAGCGTTCACGTCGCCTGTCTCCACCGGCATTCCGCTACGAGCTGACCGAACTGGCACGTAAAGCCGGCAAACGCATCGTTCTGCCAGAAGGCGACGAGCCACGCACCGTGAAAGCGGCGGCAATCTGTGCTGAGCGCGGCATTGCTGAGTGCGTACTGTTAGGTAACCCGGACGAAATCCGTCGAGTGGCTGCCGCTCAGGGTGTTGAACTGGGTCAAGGCATCGAGATTGTTGATCCGGTTGCCGTACGCGAACGTTATGTTCCACGTTTAGTCGAACTGCGTAAGAGCAAAGGCATGACCGAAGTCGTCGCCCGCGAACAGTTGGAAGACAACGTGGTTCTGGGTACGCTGATGCTAGAACAAGGCGAAGTTGACGGCCTGGTTTCCGGTGCGGTTCACACCACTGCGAACACCATTCGTCCACCGCTACAGTTGATCAAAACTGCACCGGGCAGCTCGCTGGTTTCTTCCGTGTTCTTTATGCTGCTGCCTGACCAAGTTCTGGTTTACGGTGACTGCGCAATCAACCCAGATCCAACCGCAGAGCAACTGTCTGAAATCGCAATTCAATCTGCTGATTCAGCGGCCGCTTTCGGTATCGAACCACGCGTTGCGATGATTTCCTACTCAACCGGTAATTCCGGCGCAGGTAGTGACGTTGAGAAAGTACGTGAAGCGACCCGTCTGGCACAGGAAAAACGCCCAGATCTGATCATCGATGGTCCGTTGCAGTACGATGCGGCAATCATGGCAGACGTAGCAAAATCCAAAGCGCCTAACTCTCCGGTTGCAGGTCAGGCTACCGTGTTCATCTTCCCAGATCTGAACACCGGTAACACCACCTACAAAGCGGTACAGCGTTCTGCGGATCTGGTCTCTATCGGGCCAATGCTGCAAGGTATGCGCAAACCGGTTAACGATTTGTCCCGTGGCGCACTCGTCGACGATATCGTTTACACCGTTGCTCTGACTGCTATTCAGTCTGCTCAGGCCGACGCGTCTTAATTTACGCTTCGGTTTGAATGATAAACGCCAGCCTTAGTGCTGGCGTTTTTTATGGTTTAAACGGTGAAATCTGTCAGTCTATCCTTAACTGCCTTAACTGCTTTGTCTTAACTCTAACTGATAGCTGAAAGTCTGCATCCGAGGTTCCTCGTCATCATCACTATCATTAAGCATATCAATGAGCAGCTTCCCTGCCTCTCGCCCCATTTTTTTGTAATCAATACGAATAGACGTCAGGGTAGGATGCGTTTGGTCACAACTGTCTGAGCCGTCCAGACAGGCCACGGCTATATCACCGGGGATCTTCAGCAAACGCCGCTGACATTCAAACATGATGCCTAACGCAATATCTTCATGGCTACAAATCACCGCATCCAGCTCAGGCTGACGCAACAGCATTTCTGTTAGCGCATAGCGGCCAAATTGCAGGCTGGCGGCGTCCGGTGTCGTCACAATCTGATCTGAATTCTGATAGCGGCTCAGCATGGCTTTATGCCAACCATTCAGCAATTGCCGTTGCAAGCGGTTGTCCATATGCGCCCCCACGTAACCAATATGCTGATAACCTTGATCCAGCAAATGATCCGTGAGTCTATGCGCGGCTTCAAAAAACGCCGCCTCCAGCGTGATTTCCGCTTTGCTGTAACGCGAGCCAACGACATTCACCGTAGGAATATTTGCTCGCTCAAGAATTTGATAGGTTTTCTCTGCCAGCTGCGAACCAAAAATAACCAGCGCAGCCGGATTACTCTGCAATAAGGTCATTAAGATTTCGGCTTCTTTGTGCTGATTGTGTTCGTGACAGCCTAATAACAGCTGAAATTCGTTTTTATTCAGCACCTGCTGTAAAGCCTGCATAAAGCGCGAGCTGGCCTTATCCGTCAGCGATGGAATCAGCACCGCTACGGTATTGCTATGCCCGGACGCCAGCGCACCTGCTGCCCGATTAGGGATATAGCCAAGCTCTTCAACTGCCTGTTCTATCTTTTCCCGTAACTTGTCAGAAACCTGCTCCGGGGTTCTCAATGCGCGAGAAACGGTCATGGTTCCGACACCGGCATAGTTGGCCACCTCTTGCAGCGTGACTCTCCCGGTGTTACGGCGCTTACGCGTTTTTTCCATTCTGGGTTCCCTGTCTGCTGAAACTCACCGTTTTCAGCCTGTCTGTTGCGCTCCGCCTACTATTAGCAGCGCAGGTATTGAGTCGCATTGTATATGCCTCAGGCAGATATAGCCAAAGACCAGGATCGGTTAAATGATAGCGCTATCACAATTTTTGATAGCGCTATCAGGTAGCGCTATCAAATGAGATAGACATCACATTAATCAGTGAGCGAAATATCTACTCTCATGTGAATTGTTATCGGGAGTGATTCATCTCATGTTAAAGACATTGTTAACAGCAAACGTCGTTCAGGTAGTAGAACAGGCCAAAGATTGGCGGGATGCTATCGCCATCTCATGTAAGCCATTGATTGATAATGGCTCCATTGAGCCACGCTACGTCGATGCCATCTATCGCTCTCATGAGGAAATAGGGCCTTACTACGTTGTTGGCCCCGGTATCGCCATGCCCCATGCTCGCCCAGAAGAAGGCGTCAATAAGCTTTCACTGGCGCTCACGGTGATTTCCTCCGGCGTCAACTTCGATGCTGAAGAGAACGACCCAGTAAAATTATTAATCGTGTTAGCCGCGACGGACAGCAATAGCCACATTGAGGCTATTTCTCAACTCGCTCAATTGTTCGATAACGATAATGACGTAAGCAGCTTGTTAAACGCCAAAACGACGCAAGACATTTTATCAGTCATTGCGCGCTATTAATCCGCGATTGGCGACGGTTTAGCCACCGAAGCAGTCAGGATCACCAATTCCAAGGGGAAAGAAAATGAAAATCACAGTGGTTTGCGGTAACGGTTTAGGCACTAGCCTGATGATGGAAATCAGTATTAAAAACATTCTGAAAGAGCTGGCCGTCAGCGCTGAAGTCGATCATGTGGATTTAGGCTCAGCCAAAGGCACACCAAGCGATATTTATGTTGGCACCAAAGACATCGCCGAACAACTGATCGCGCAATCCGTGACGGGCAAAATTGTTGCACTGGATAACATGATCGATAAAAAAGCCATGAAAGAGCGTTTGTCCGTTGCATTAACCGAATTAGGCGCGCTGTAAGCGGAGGTCAATATGGATTTCTTTCGTTTTCTGATGAGCGATGTGTTGTCTGAACCGGCGGTATTAGTCGGTTTTATCGCCTTAATCGGCCTAATCGCTCAGAAAAAACCCGTAACCGAATGTATTAAAGGCACTGTCAAAACCATCATGGGTTTTGTGATTCTGGGTGCCGGCGCCGGTCTGGTGGTTTCATCTTTGGGTGATTTCGCTAACATTTTCCAGCACGCCTTTGGTATTCAGGGCGTCGTGCCGAACAACGAAGCCATTGTCTCCGTGGCGCAAAAAAGCTTCGGTAAAGAAATGGCGATGATCATGTTCTTCGCTATGGTGATCAATATTCTGATCGCCCGTTTCACCCCATGGAAATTTATCTTCCTGACAGGCCATCACACGCTGTTTATGTCGATGATGGTGGCAGTGATTTTGGCAACGGCGGGCATGAGCGGCATTACGCTGATTGCCGTTGGTTCATTGGTCGTCGGCGTGGCAATGGTGTTCTTCCCAGCGATTGCTCATCCGTACATGAAAAAAGTAACCGGTTCCGATGACGTGGCTATTGGTCATTTCTCGACGTTATCTTATGTGCTGGCCGGTTTTATCGGCAGCAAATTCGGTAATAAAGAGCATTCGACCGAAGACATGAACGTGCCGAAAAGCCTGCTATTCCTAAGGGATACACCAGTTGCCATCTCTTTCACCATGAGCATTATCTTCCTGGTAACTTGCCTGTTTGCCGGGGCCGATGTGGTGAAAGAACTGAGCGGCGGCAAAAACTGGTTTATGTTCTCTATCATGCAGTCCATTACCTTCGCAGCGGGTGTTTACATCATTCTGCAAGGTGTTCGCATGGTGATTGCAGAAATTGTACCGGCATTTAAAGGCATTTCAGACAAACTGGTACCTAACGCCAAACCAGCGCTGGATTGCCCCGTCGTATTCCCTTACGCACCCAATGCGGTATTGGTCGGCTTCCTGAGTAGCTTCGCCGCCGGTTTGATTGGTATGTTTGCCCTGTACCTACTGAATATGACGGTGATTATCCCAGGCGTCGTTCCACACTTCTTTGTCGGTGCCGCTGCGGGCGTGTTCGGTAACGCGACCGGTGGTCGTCGCGGGGCTATTCTGGGGGCTTTCGCCCAAGGCCTGCTGATTACCTTCCTGCCGGTATTCCTACTGCCTGTGCTGGGTGATATCGGTTTTGCCAATACGACCTTCAGCGACGCTGACTTCGGCGCGCTAGGCATTCTGTTGGGTATTATCGTTCGCTAAGATTTTTACTCATATTCGATATGAAAAAGGCTCCGATTATTCGGAGCCTTTTGTTATTCATTGCCAGCAACACTTATTGATAACCGCGAGATTATCGGCGAAGTTAATCTTCCCGAACGGTGATCTTGCCGTAATCCTGTTCATTATTGCGGCTCAGCCACAACGATAGCGCTTTCAGAGAGTCCGGAGTGAATTCATCACAGCGAGCGGTGATTTCTTCGGGCTGCATCCAACGCACTTCTTCAATTTCTTCCGCTTGCAGCGCAAAAGGCCCGTGAGAAACACAGCTAAATAATGCGCCCCACACGCGACAGCAATCCTCTTCAAAATAGAACAGGCCGTGCTCGGCAAAAGGCACACCGGCAATACCCAATTCTTCTTCCGCTTCACGACGGGCGGATTCGAGGAAGTTTTCACCGCTTTGCACCACTCCCCCCGCCGTTGCATCGAGTTTACCGGGGTAGAAGTCTTTACTTTCAGTACGACGCTGTACCAATATTTTCCCCATACCATCATGCACCACAATATAGGTAGCACGATGGCGTAGACGTTGAGCACGCATTTGTTGACGACTGGACTGAGCAATCACTTCATTATGCTCATCAACAATATCAACCCATTCCGTGCTCACTGTTGGATTTTGCTCCACCATCCTCTGAAACCTTCTATCTGGGCGCCACGATAAGCGCGCATTTGTTGATCAAGTGTTTTTCAAAAACAACATTATAAGTATGTGTAAAACGGTATTTTTAACCGAGGATAAACATCGGCGTTTAAAACTCATCGGTTAAAACCAGCCGGGCAAGAGGTTTATCATCTTGTAGGGTCAAAACCTGCAACTCACCTTTATCCAACATGCCATAGCTCGCTGGATTACCGCCTTTAGGAATACTGATCGAGCCGGGATTGAAGCAAAAAATATCTCCCTGTAGCTGAGCCTGCGGCAGATGTGTATGACCATAAACCAAGACATCCCCGGAACGCAATGGAGGACGCTCCGCAGGATGATAAAGGTGACCGTGGGTTAAAAACAAACGTCTTTCCGGCAAAATAATCTGCTGCCAGGGCGCCATCATGGGGAAGTTGAGCAACATCTGATCCACTTCACTGTCACAGTTTCCCCGTACGGCAATAATCCGATCGGCGTAAGCGTTAAGTTGCTCGGCAACCTGTGCCGGCTGATAGCCTTCCGGCAAAGCATTGCGCGGCCCGTGGTTGAGCAAATCACCTAACAAAACCAGCCACTGCGCACCGCTGCGGTTAAAAATTTCCAATACTTTATCGGTTGCAGTAAGCGAACCATGTAAATCAGAAGCAAACATTAACTTCATGGCATCACCTTATTTTTGATCATCAGCAACGGCGCCTGACAGGTTATCGCCCTCTCAGCCATCATTAATAAATACGGCCTAGTTTAACATTCAATAATTGAGATTATTCCGAGAATAAACGACTTATTATCCGTGCATTGAATAAAACAGCGCTTTCATTTATGCAACACAGGTGTTGTCGTAGAGAAAATCATCAGTTAGTGCGGAAAAGTTAACCGCATCACTTAACGACCCGTTAGCGGGGTGTTTGGGTCAGTTCATCCAAAGTCAGAGAGTTAAATAAATAACCCTGCATGGCATCAATATTACTGCCCTGCAATTGCTCGGATTCGATCTGATTTTCTACGCCAACAACGATAACGCCCTCGCAGTATTTTTTGACGTTATTAATCAGAATCGGGAAGGTGTGCTTATTATGCTGCCAGAAAAAGTGCTTATCAATTTTGACATATTCGAAGATATTGGCCGTCACCGCGTTCAGACTGGAATCTCCGCGTCCAAGATCGTCTAACCATAACGGATAGAGTTCAGCCAAGTCTCGCAACAACGGATTATTGTTCCCATCGGATAAATTGGAAAAAGTCTCCATTAATTCCAGGCGCAAAAACGGCATGGTATTTAGTAACGCCTGCAATTTGCTGTCTCTGACAATAATTCCTGCCGTATCAAAATCAATATTGATGGAAAGCAGTACCTCATTATCGACAAACCACTGGCTGTACTTCTGCGCCGCCAACAGCTGATCGCGGAACAGTTTTCCTTTCCCCTCGCTGTCTAACTCATTAAAAAAATCTTCCGGATTAATTGGCAAAGCCAAAGGCTTTGTCGTAAAACGGCTGAGCAATTCAGCAGCGAGTAGGCTGCCATCCTTCCTGTATATCGGCTCACATACATAAGAGCAGTTAATCTCAATATTGAGTTTCATGTGTACTTAAGCTCCCTCGACACAGTGTTTCCACTCTAGCAGAAATCCTGCAATCAAGTATAAATAAGGGGACTCGTCATATTTATGGTTAAATTGTGCCCCAGCGTTGGGTCGATTTTGATGCAGGTAACCTATCAAAGTCACACTGAATTTTCTTAGTTATTGTAGATCTGTGGACAATACGTAGATCAATTTATCTTCACGTATTCACTCTCAGTTTGTTACCTTGTTTCTATGTGCCTGAGCCTGTTTTGGTGTTAAAAAACAAATGAAGTCAGTATTTCCCCCTGTCTGATGCCGCTTTGGAGAATGTTATGATTGATCTCTATTACGCCCCAACCCCTAACGGACACAAGATCACCCTGTTTTTAGAAGAAGCGGGTCTCCCTTATAATATTCACCGGATAAATATCAGCGCCGGCGATCAGTTCAAACCGGATTTTCTCGCCATATCACCGAATAATAAGATCCCGGCAATTGTCGATCATCGTCCTGACGGCGGCGGCGATCCCATCAGTATTTTTGAATCCGGCGCGATCTTGCTGTATCTGGCTGAAAAGAGTGGCAAGTTTCTGAGCGCTGAGCTACGTGAACACACGGCAACGTTGCAATGGCTGTTCTGGCAGGTCGGCGGTTTTGGCCCTATGCTCGGCCAAAATCATCACTTCAGCATTTATGCTTCGGAAAAAGTACCTTATGCCATTGAGCGCTATCAGAAAGAAACCCAGCGTCTGTACGGCGTGTTAGATACCCAACTGCAAAAACACACCTATCTGGCCGGTGAAAATTACAGTATTGCCGATATCGCCACTTATCCTTGGGTTGTTTCCCATAAGAATCAGAATATCGATTTGGCCGACTATCCCGCTGTAGCACGCTGGTTCCAGAGCATTGCCAGCCGCCCGGCAACTCTTCGCGCCTATGCGTTAACCAAAGCCAGCTAAGCTGCCCTCAATGCCCCGCTGTGGGGCATTTATACGTATATTAGACAATCCCCTGCACTGACAATGGCAAGCTGATGACTTCGCAGGCCGCATTTCCTGCTCTATTTCGAACTCAGACTCGCTATTTCAGCACAGTGACAGCTCATCTTTTTCCGCTCATCCATATTCGCCAATACCTATAAAGTGTTATCGGCAGCAAAAGTAAAGAGATAAGTAATAAATCGAATATTTTAAGCAACCCGGTGATTTTCTCTGGATTTCCTCGTTTTATCCGTTTCCTATCGGTTTATTAATCGAAATATCATTCGGTTACAGGCAGTTTATCGCCGCTGTCTGCTAGAAATAATTCACTCAGGATGTGCTCTATATCGTGGGATAAATGCCCCGGATCACCTATGCTAAAAGAGCGCGAAAAAGACTTTTTTACTCAGCGTTTCCGCAGACAATCTGATGTGATGATGACATCATCAAGAACCGTGCCGAGAGTGAAACTGGGCCAGAGATAAACGGAGGTTTACCATGCGTATCTTGATAACCGGCGCCACAGGGCTGATCGGTCGCAGCCTGACCCAGCGGCTGCTAAGCCTCTCGCACTCCATTACTGTGCTGAGCCGCGATCCCGATCGCGCTAAACGGGTATTGGGTCAACAGGTTACCTGCTGGTCTACGCTGGATGACAGACAGAACCTCGATGACTTTGATGCGGTAATTAACCTCGCCGGTGAGCCTATTGCAGATAAGCGCTGGACGGTGCAGCAAAAAGAGCGTCTGTGCCAAAGCCGCTGGCAAATAACCGAGCGCATCGCCAATCTGATTAAAGCCGGTCATCAACCGCCTCAAGTGCTAATTTCTGGTTCTGCCGTGGGTTTTTACGGCGATCAGGGAGACTCTTTTGTCACCGAGGAAGAAACGCCTCATGATGAATTTACCCACCAACTTTGCCAACGTTGGGAAAATCTGGCGTTGGCGGCAGAAAGCCCGCAGACGCGCGTGTGTTTGTTGCGTACCGGCGTCGTGCTGGCCGCCAACGGAGGCGCCCTGGCAAAAATGTTGCCGATTTTTCGGCTAGGCTTGGGCGGACCTATCGGTGATGGACGTCAATATCTGCCATGGATTCATTTGGATGATATGGTCAATGGCATTCATTACCTGCTTACCAGCGACGAGCTGCGCGGCCCGTTCAATATGGTTGCACCTTATCCAGTACATAATGAGCAGTTCAGCGCTACGCTGGGAGACGTATTGAATCGCCCGGCCTTTATGCGCGTCCCTGCCGCCGCGATCCGGCTACTGATGGGAGAGTCTGCAGTATTGGTGTTAGGTAGCCAAAGAGCATTGCCGAAACGTCTAGAAGAGGCTGGCTTCGGTTTCCGTTATTTTGATTTGGAAGAGGCGCTGCGGGATGTGCTGCAAAAACCTCTTCCTCGTCCACACCTCTAATTATCTATCCTTTGATTATTTCAATGCGCCTGAGAGAAACTGTTTCAGGCGCGTACTTTGCGGATTACCGAACAATTCGGCCGGTGGCCCCTCTTCCTCGATAACCCCTTTGTGCAGGAATATCACATGGTTGGAAACGTGGCGGGCAAACTCCATTTCATGAGTCACGACCACCATGGTTTTCCCTTCTTCCGCCAGTTTTTGCATAATTCGCAGGACTTCCCCAACTAACTCAGGATCCAGCGCCGAAGTCGGTTCGTCAAATAGCAAAACATCCGGCTCCATCGCCAGCGCCCGCGCAATGGAAACCCGCTGCTGCTGGCCACCAGACAGATGAACCGGATACTTTTGCCGCGCCCGTTCATCAATACCGACCTTATCCAGATAGCGAATCGCTCTCTCCTTCGCCACCGATTTGCTCAGGCCGAGCACCTGAATTGGCGCTTCCATTACATTCTCCAACACCGTCATATGGCTCCACAGATTAAAATGCTGGAATACCATCGTCAGACGGGTACGCAATAATTGCAGCTGTTTTTTATCGAATACTTTCAGTTGTCCGTCTTTATCGCGAACTAACTTAATATCTTGATTATTCACGCTAATAGAACCTTCACTGGGTTTCTCCAGAAAGTTGATACAGCGCAAAAAGGTGCTTTTCCCCGATCCTGATGATCCAATAATGGAAATCACGTCACCGGCTTTCGCCGATAGCGAGACGCCTTTTAATACTTCATGCTCGCCATAGTGCTTATGCAGCTCGATTACGGCTAATTTGGTTTCGGATGTTGTTATCATCATTCTCTCCGTACTTGGCGCCAGCGGGGAGCCTGCGCATCCCTGATTTAAAATGCCCTATCCCGTAGCCCCGACGGGATAAACCTTTAATGCGTCGACTGCGGCTTAATATGTGCCAACCAACGCTTTTCCGCCTGACGAAACAGGCTAATCAAACCAAATGAAATGATTAGATACAGCACCGCCGCAATGCCAAAAGCGTAAAAAGGCTGATAGGTCGCGGCGTTGATATCCCGCGCGATTTTCAGGATATCCGGTACGGTAGCGGTAAAAGCCAGCGCCGTGGAGTGCAGCATCAAGATCACTTCGTTACTGTAAGCCGGTAAGGCGATACGCAGCGCCGAAGGTAAAATAATGCAGCGGTAGAGCTTAAATCGGGAAAATCCGTAGGCATTCGCCGCTTCAATTTCCCCGTGCGGCACCGCCCGAATGGCTCCGGCAAAGATTTCCGTGGTGTAGGCACAGGTATTCAGAGTCAGCGCCAGAATGGTACAATTCAGCCCGCTGCGGAAAAAGGCGTTTAAAAACTCGCTGCCGCGCACAATTTCCAGACTGTACATGCCGGAGTAAAACACCAAAAGCTGTACATAGAGCGGCGTGCCGCGAAAGATATAAGTGAAGAACCATACCGGCAGACTCATCGCGCGATTTGGTGATACTCGCGCTACCGCTAGCGGAATCGCCAGCAGCCCCCCCATCACCACCGAGGAAATCAACAGCCACAGCGTTATCGCCACGCCGGTAAAACGGTAGCCATCGCTCCAAAGCAGTGACTGCCAGTATTGATGCAGAATATCCATCATAGCTCAGCCCTCTTCACACCCTGAGAATAACGGCGTTCCAGCCACCACAGCACACCATTGGATAAAGTGGTGAAAATCAGATAAACCGCACCGGCTACCATAGCAAAGAAGAACGGTTCGTAAGTCCCTTTGCCCGCCAGCTGCGTGGCTTTAACCACATCGTTTAAACCCAAAATGGAGACCAAAGCCGTCGCTTTGAGGATCACCTGCCAGTTATTACCAATGCCGGGTAAGGCGTAGCGCATCATGGCGGGAAACATAATCCGACGGAATATCTTGCTCTGGGAAAAACCAAAAGCGGTCGCCGCCTCGATTTGCCCACGGGGAACAGCCATATAAGCACCGCGGAAGGTTTCGGTAAAATACGCACCGTAAATAAAACCTAACGTAATAATACCGGCAGATAATGGATCAATATCGATCTGACTGAATCCCAGAGATTCAGTGATGGAGTTTAAGATGATCTGCAAACCGTAAAAGATCAGCAGCATTAAGACTAAATCAGGCACCCCGCGAATCAGGGTGGTGTAACACTCAAATACGCCGGACAACAAGCGATTAGCGGATAATTTCCCCCCAGCGCCCACCATGCCTATCACCAAGGCCAGCAGCACCGAGCACAACGCTAATTCCAGCGTCACCAGCGCACCATCAAATATCAGTTTGGAATATCCCTCTAGCATTGGTTTTTCCTGCTATCACTGAGTGTGGGTCTGGTTGGTTGTCAGAAATTGCCTCTGCCGTTGATGGCAGAGGCTAAGCAACCTGTCGGCAAAACTAGTCGTAAACGTTAAAATCGAAGTATTTCTTCGCCAGCTTGTCGTAAGTGCCGTCTTTGCGCATTTCGGCAAAGGCTTTATCCAGCGCCGCTTTCAGCTCGGTATCATCTTTACGTAAACCCATACCGGTACCCACGCCGAAGAATTTGTCATCTTTTACCGAAGGACCGGCAAAGGCGTAATCTTTTCCTCCTTTTTGCTTCAGGAAGCCTTCGCTGGCTGCCACTTCATCCTGGAAGGCCGCGTCGATACGTCCGGAAGCCAGATCGGCATAAATCAGATCCTGATTCTGATAAGCCACCACATCTACCCCTTTTGGTTGCCATAAAGCATTGGCAAAGGCTTCCTGCGTTGAACCTTGCAATACCCCAATGCGCTTGCCTTTCAGAGATTCCAGCGTGGGTTGAATGGTCGAGCCTTTCTGGGCAATCAGGCGAGAGTTCGCCGCGTAGAGTTTGTCAGTGAAGGCAATTTCTTTCTGACGTTTCTCAGTAATGGACAAGGAAGCGATAATGGCATCGATTTTTTTCGCTTTCAGAGAGGGAATCAGCGCATCGAAATCGCTGTCGACAAAGGTACATTTAGTCTCAATGCGATTACAGAGTTCTTTCGCTAAATCAATATCGAAACCCACCAGCTCACCGCTGGCATTTTTAGACGAGAATGGCGCATAAGTAGGGTCGGTGCCTACTTTCAACGTTTTAGGTACAGCAGCAAAAGCGCTGTTGGCGGTTGCCAGAGCCAGTACCATAGAAATGGCCAATATCTGCTTTTTCATACATTACCCTCAAATTGATTTTCGATGCCACGGAGTACGTTGCTATTCTGTCATCCCTGAGCTTTCGTAAATCAATTTGCAGTAATCGTGCCAGTAATGACGAATGATGAAAGGATTTCCACCAGGCTCTTTATCAGCGCGATAACCACTCAAATCGACAGTTCGAAAGACCTCAGCGCCCGCTAAGAGGACAAAATGCGAAATCCGTCCAACCACGCAGGAAACTCAGCAGGATCATTGTGGTGCATAATCTGCTTAATTTCAGTGCGATGTTGCACAAATGTATCAATTTGGGGAAATATTGTTAATTGGAGCCTTGCCAGCGAACAAACAGATCCTGGGGCAATTCGATATCAAACTGATCTATTACCCGATTAACCGTTTGGTCGATAATATCCTGCACGCTGGTTGGCCGATGATAGAAAGCCGGTACCGGCGGCATGATAACTGCTCCTAATTCAGCAGCTTGCGTCATCAGGCGCAGGTGACCTAAATGCAGCGGCGTTTCCCGCACGCACAGGACCAACGGGCGGCGTTCTTTCAGCACAACATCGGCAGCACGCGTGAGCAGTCCATCAGTATAGCTATGTACAATGCCGGATAGGGTTTTGATCGAGCACGGCAAAATCACCATGCCTGTAGTTTTATAGGAACCGGAGGAAATAGTGGCAGCAATGTCTCGGGCATCGTGAACTACATCGGCCAGCGCCTGTACATCTCGCAGGCTCAGATCCGTTTCCAGCGCCAAAGTTTGGCGGGCAGCATTACTGATAATCAGGTGAGTTTCCACATCCGCGACGCTTTGCAGCACCTGTAATAGCCGAACGCCGTAAATCGCCCCGCTAGCGCCGGAAATACCGATAATAAGTCGCCTCATGAAGAACTGCCTCGGACTGGCCGCGTATTCAAAGGAAAATGCGGAAAAATAATGGAATATGGGCAAACTGTGCCGTATCACAGAAATATTAGCAAGATATGACAAAAAAAAGGTGCACCGCTTTGATTAGCCGATTGCACCTTTTTAATACACAGAAAGCCCCTTGGCACTTCACGCTGCAACGCTATTGACTCAGCGAAATAGCGTGCGGAGAATTAACCCTCGTTATGCATCTCAAGGTTTTCTGCTTCATTTTGACTACGCAGCGCCTGAGCGTCATCGCTACGTAAAGACTCCAGATATTCCAGATAGCTCTGATCGACGTCTTTAGTGACGTAAATGCCGTTAAATACCGAGCACTCAAACTGAGTAATATCCGGGTTGTCTTCACCCACCGCGTCAATCAAATCGCTTAAGTCCTGGAAAATCAGGGCATCAGCGCCGATCAGCTGTTTGATTTCGTCAACTTCACGACCGTGAGCAATCAGCTCATTGGCGCTCGGCATATCAATGCCGTAAACGTTAGGGAAACGAATTTCTGGCGCAGCGGAAGCAAAGTAAACTTTCTTCGCTCCGGCTTCGCGAGCCATTTCCACGATCTGTTCGGACGTAGTGCCACGCACGATGGAATCATCTACCAGCAGTACGTTTTTATCCCGGAACTCGGCGCGGTTGGCATTCAGTTTACGCCGCACAGACTTACGGCGCTCCTGCTGCCCCGGCATGATAAAGGTACGGCCCACATAGCGGTTTTTAACAAAACCCTGCCGATACGGTTTATCCAGAATACGGGCAATTTCCAACGCGATATCGCAGGAGGTTTCAGGAATCGGAATAACAACGTCGATATCCAGATCTTCCCATTCCTTGGCAATTTTAACCCCTAACTTCTGCCCCATGCGCACACGGGCGCTGTAGACCGAGATTTTATCGATAAAGGAGTCAGGGCGAGCAAAATAGACATACTCGAACAAGCAAGGATTGTACTTAGGATTTTCTGCGCACTGACGAGTAAACAACTGGCCTTTTTCAGTGATATACACCGCTTCGCCCGGAGCCACATCACGCAAAAATTCAAAGCCCAGCGTATCCAGCGCCACGCTTTCAGAGGCAACCATATACTCATTGCGACCATCGCCTAGGGTGCGTTTACCAATCACCAACGGGCGAATACCGTTCGGATCGCGGAAAGCAACCATACCGTGGCCTATGATCATCGCAACGCAGGCATAAGCACCGCGAATAAGCTGATGCATGGCGGCAACGGCAGCAAAAATATTGTCTGCTTCCAACGGATAATGTTGGAAGCGATCCAGTTCACTGGCGAAGATATTCAGCAGAATTTCTGAATCTGAAGTGGTATTCACATGACGGCGGGAGACTTCGAACAACTGCTTTCTCAACTGGTGAGCGTTAGTCAGATTGCCGTTGTGAGCCAGCGTAATACCAAACGGTGAGTTAACGTAGAAAGGCTGGGCCTCAGAGGCGCTGGAGCTGCCGGCAGTTGGGTAGCGAACGTGGCCAATACCCATATTTCCCTGCAACCGGAGCATATGCCGGGTTTCAAAAACATCCTTCACCAAACCGTTCGCTTTACGCAGACGGAATCCATTATTGGCATCAATGGTGACGATGCCTGCGGCATCCTGACCTCGGTGCTGAAGCACCGTTAACGCATCATAAATCGACTGGTTTACCGGTGTAAAACCGGCGATACCGACAATACCGCACATGTGTCTTTCCTCATAAGCCGCTCCGAATCGGTAATTGATTCGGCAAGAAACTCGACGTGCTCTGCAGATAGTCAAAGAACCACCTGATGATATAACTGAACTGCGGAATCAACTGCGACTGTTTCCAGTCTTCACTTTGCGAAAAGCCGGTAAAGGTATCCAGAAAGAACAGTATGGCGGCAACGATCAACACACCTCGCAGTGCGCCGAAACAGATCCCCAACACTCTGTCCGTTCCCGATAACCCGGTACGTTCAACCAGCGAGCCAATCACGTAGTTAACAATTGCTCCGACGATCAATGTCGCAATGAACAAGATGCCGATCGCGATGCCATTGCGTACGAGTTCATCTTCAAAACGCGTGAAGTAAACGGCAAGATAAGCATAAAAATGGCTGGCAACAAAAAACGCACATCCCCATGTCACAAGTGACAATGCTTCACGGACAAAACCACGGATCAAGCTGACTAAAGCAGAAAATCCGATAATTCCAATAATGACGTAATCAATCCAAACCATGACTATTCCAATGATGAAATCGCCCCTACATCCTGTTCGCGGCGAATTCTAACAGAAAAAGAAAACGTTTGCGTAGGGGAATTCCTGCGCTCCGATAAATAAAGTGCGGCGATTTTAAAAACAACAATCGCCGCACAAACTTAGCTGTAGCCCTTTGCCAGCCGTCGTTCTACCGCGGCGGGACAAAGGTAACTCACTTTAGCGGCCGGTATTGTATGCCTTAACCTGCCCATTCAGGCCACTTAGGGCATTCAGTTCAGGCAACGCCGATTGCAAATTCTGCTTTGAAGCATCCGGGCCAACAAATACGCGGGTAATCTCACCTTGAACCGGCGTAGCTGGCACCGTATAGGCGCGATGACCAGATAAGCGTAACTTCGCGACGATCTCATTCACTTTGGCCGCGTTTTTCAGCGCACCCAGTTGAACCACATAGGCCTGCCCTGCCGGCGCTTTTTCTTCCACTTTCGCCTCAGGTTTGGTTTCTATCGGCTTAACTTCAGGCTTAGGTTTCACCTCAACCGGTTTAGGCGCGACCGGTCTTTTCTCTATTGGTTTAACTTCTATTGGTTTAACTTCTATCGGCTTAACTTCTATTGGTTTTGGCGATAGAGGCTTAGTTTCAATAGGCTTACTGACGGCCGGTGGCAGAGTTGAAACGCTACCTGCACCGTTAGCCGCCTGAGAGGCTGATTCTTCGCCTTTATTGGCACCGAGGGCTTCCGCCGCGCCTTCTGGCGGCTGCGTCGGTAAAGGCTGGTTCACCGGCGGCACCACGTCGATTTCTTCCGCATCACCGGGCTTAGGCACTAATGGGATAGCGGCAAACTCATCCTCATAATGCTTTTTCTTACCATCCAGCAAACCGGGTAATAAAATGACGCCCAGCGCCACCAAAATGACGGTACCCACTAAACGGTTCTGGAATTTACTGGCCACTCGCACTCCCCGTTTTCAATGCTTCCATCACATGAGCCACGGTATGGAAAGACCCACACACGATAACCACGTCTTCCGCTGTCGCATCCTGCATTGCCTGACGCCACGCCGTTGCTACATCCGTAAATTGCCGCGATACTTTAAGATGTTGCGCCAAAGCCTCTGCGCTGGCTCCCCGCGGCCCTTCCAGCGGCGCACAGTACCATTCATCAACCTGCGGGTTTAAACACGCCAGCGTACCCGCGATGTCTTTATCCGCCAGCATACCCACTACCGCGCGAACTTTACCCTGAGTCGCCGGTAATTGTGACAGGCGTTCGGCAAGATAACCGGCGGCATGAGGATTATGAGCAACGTCCAGAATCAGCATAGGTCGTTCACTGACTATTTGGAAACGCCCCGGTAACTGCGCCGCGAGCAGCCCCTGACGGATAGCTTCTTCACCAATCTGGAGCGGCGAATAGTGCAATACCGCCAACGCCGTGGCTGCATTAGCTAGGGGGACATTTGGCAACGGTAGATCCTTGAGTTCATCGGCTCCGCACTGCCAGTTCCAGCTAGCATCCTGTCGACTAAATTTCCAAGCCTCATCGCGGCGATACAAATGCGCGCCCAACGCTGTGGCTACAGCAACGATGGACTCCGGCATATCCGGCTCGCCGACCACCGCAGGCTTACCTGCGCGGAATACGCCGGCTTTCTCGCGGCCAATACTTTCGCGATCTGCCCCCAGCCAGTCGGTATGATCCAACGCAATACTGGTTACGCCAGCGACGTCTGAATCCACAATATTGGTTGCATCCAAACGCCCGCCCAGCCCAACTTCCAGAATCACCACGTCCAGTTTTGCCTGTTTAAACAGATGCAAAGCGGATAGCGTGCTGAATTCAAAATAAGTCAGGGAAATATCGCCACGACCGGCTTCGATATGGGCAAAAGATTGACTATGTTCAGATTCAGGCAACTCATGGCCTTGAATGCGTACCCGCTCGGTGTATTCCAGCAAATGTGGGGAGCTGTAGACGCCCACTCGTAAGCCAGCGGCGAGTAAAATCGCTTCCAGCGTACAGCAAGTGGTGCCTTTACCGTTGGTACCGGCGAGGGTGAAAACGATAGGCGCCGGTTTTAGCAGATCGAGCCGCTCGGCAACCTGTTTGACACGCTCCAGCCCCATATCAATGGCCTGAGAATGTAAACGCTCAAGATAGTAAAGCCACGCGGCCAAAGGCGACGTGGCTTGGGGAATTTGATGATTATTCATGAGTCCCGTCACTGGCCTTGGATTCATTCCATGGTGTTTGCCAGGCAGAACGCCTGACAGACGCCGGTTACATTACCCTGTGGTTAATCAACCTTTAGCTCGCAATTTCTGTCAGCGATAATCGGGCATCACTCGGTAAAAATGATGCCCGCAGGCCGAATTAGCCTTCCACTGCGTCGTCGTTATCGACGACGACAGTTTTGGCTTCAGCCACGATAGGCTGCGGCTGGTTGGTCAGTTTAGACAGAATGCTGGCCAAGGTTTCACGCATTACCGGACGGCGAACGATCATATCAATCGCGCCTTTCTCGATCAGGAATTCACTGCGTTGGAAGCCCGGTGGCAGCTTCTCGCGCACGGTCTGCTCGATAACACGCGGGCCGGCAAAGCCGATCAGCGCTTTTGGCTCGGCGATATTGATATCACCCAGCATCGCCAAGCTGGCGGAAACGCCACCCATGGTCGGATCGGTCAGAACAGAAATGTAAGGCAAACCGCGCTCTTGCATTTTTGCCAACGCCGCACTGGTTTTTGCCATCTGCATCAATGACATCAACGCTTCCTGCATACGAGCCCCGCCGCTGGAGGAGAAGCAGACCAATGGGCAATTGTCTTCCAATGCCTGTTCTACCGCGCGAACAAAACGTGCGCCCACTACGGAAGCCATTGAACCGCCCATAAAGGCGAATTCAAAGGAGGCCGCCACGATAGGCATACCGTACAAGGTGCCTTTCATTGCGACCAATGCGTCTTTTTCACCGGTTTCTTTCTGCGCCGCAGAAAGGCGATCTTTATACTTTTTGGAATCCTTAAACTTCAGGATATCCTTCGGCTCCAGTTCGCTGCCCAGTTCAACTTCACTGCCTGCATCCAACAATGTATGTAAACGCTGACGCGCCGACATACGCATGTGGTGATCACACTTAGGACAAACTTCCAGATTACGCTCTAGCTCGGCGCGGTACAGAACCTGTCCACAGCTATCACATTTTGTCCACACCCCTTCAGGTATACTCGCTTTACGGGTTTGCGTGATGTTGCTTTTGTTAAGAATTCGTTCAATCCAGCTCATCGATGACCTTTCTGTTTGAACCTGGCCGATGCCAGTCCGCTGTTCATGCTGTAACTATCTTCCTGAAAACACCGCCAATAAAAAGTGCCTAAACACCACGCCAACGAAGCGTGACTAGGCACAGGATATCGGAGTGTCCGCAGGAACAGACCATTAATGTTACACATTAAACCATATTGGCCCGACACTGTGGATAAAAAACTGGTCGAACCCTTGGTTACTGCAACTTTTTTACTTATTTTTCTGGCGGGCAGCCGCACGGCGATGCCGCCAAACCTCAATAACACCCGGCAAAATGGAAACAACAATAATTACTACGATAAGTAATTTCAGATTGTTCTGTACAAAAGGCACGTTTCCGAAAATATAACCAGCATAGGTGAATAATAACACCCATACCAACGCCCCTATCACGTTATAAGCCGCAAAGTGACGGTAGGACATTTTACCCATACCGGCGACGAACGGCGCAAATGTGCGCACGATAGGAACAAATCGAGCCAGAATAATCGCTTTCCCGCCATGTTTCTCATAAAACTGGTGAGTTTTATCCAGATAGGCGCGTCGGAATATTTTCGAATCGGGATTGCTGAATAACTTTTCACCAAATACGCGACCAATAGTGTAGTTAACCGCATCACCGATAATCGCGGCAATCACCATTAAGGCCACCATGGTGTGTACATTGAGATCGTTGGTTGGCAATGCAGCCAGCGCGCCTGCGACAAACAGCAGGGAATCCCCTGGCAGGAACGGTGTCACAACCAAACCGGTTTCACAGAATAAAATCAGAAACAGGATGCCATAAACCCAAATACCGTACTGCGCTACCAACTCTGCCAGATGGACATCAATATGCAGAATAAAATCAATAACGAACCGTATAAATTCCATAAATACTCTCGATTAGCGAGCGCACCGCCGCCCACCTGGATAAGGTAGATGAGTTGCTCTAAATATATTTGCTAGCCGCCGGACACTATTCTCAACCCAATTCTTTCTCAGCCAAAAGTTATTCTCAGCAAAAAACCATTCTTAGCTCAAAGCGATTCACAACTAAGAACTAATCGTCAGCCAAAAACAACGGCCCCATGGGCACCTGAGGTAAATCAAAGTGTTCCGGATAATCTACCGCCACTAAATATAACCCTTCGGCCTTCGCCGTTGCCGCCGCTTTGGTTCTATCTTTCAGCGCCAATAGTTCTGCCATCCAGTTTTCGTCTTGATTACCGCATCCAACCTCAATCAAGCTGCCAACGATATTCCGCACCATATGATGAACAAATGCGTTGGCCTTGATATCTACCACGATATAAGCGCCCTGTCGGGAAACTTTTACATGTTTTACATTTCGCCACGGCGTGCGGGACTGACATTGCACCGCTCTGAACGAGGTAAAATCGTTTTCCCCCAACAGCGCCTGCGCCGCGCGCTCCATTTTTTCCTCATCCAACGGCATATAGCAGTGGGTCACACCTTGCGCCAAAATAGCCGGACGATAGCGATGGTTATAAATCACATAACGATAGCGACGAGCGGTAGCGCTGAAACGCGCGTGGAAATCTTCACTGACGGTTTTGACCCAACGCACGGCGATATCCGGCGGCAAATGGGTATTGACGCCCATGGTCCAGGCCGCATCTTTTCGCACCGCTGAGGTGACAAAATGCACTACCTGACCGGTTGCATGCACGCCTGCGTCAGTACGACCGGCGCACTGCACGGAGATAGGTTCGTTGGCCACTCGGGTCAGCGCCGCTTCCAGACAGGCCTGCACGCTGGCAACTTCCTGCTGACGCTGCCAGCCAAAGTAGCGGCTGCCGTTGTATTCAATGCCCAGCGCGATCTTCAGACCCGCAGCCTGCTCCGGCTGCGGGGATAATTCAAGCTCAGACATTAGTACAGTTGCTCCTGCAACAGGCGCTCTGCGGTTTCTATCGCCATCAGCGCGCCGCCGAAGCGAATATTGTCGGCAACGGACCAGAATTGCAGAATCTCAGGAATACCGTAATCGTTACGCACACAGCCAATGCTTAGATAGTTGCTGCCAGAAGCATCACTAACCTGCGTTGGGAAATCATCTTCTTCCGTCAACTGAATATCTTCACAGCTTTCCAGTTCGCTGCGAGCTTCATCTGAGGCGATAGGACGCAAGGCTTCCAAATGAACCACCTGTGCGTGACCGTAGAAAACCGGCGACTGAATGCAACTGACGGAAATCGGCAGGCCTTCGTCTTGCAGCACTTTGCGCACCTGATCGACCAGACGGCGCTCTTCACGCACGCTGCCCTCTTCATCCGCCAGCAGTGGCAAGACGTTAAACGCCAGCTGTTTCGGGAAGATAGCAGCTTCAGCTGGGATGCCGTTCAGCAATTTGGCGCTTTGACCGGCTAAATCGTCCACGGCGGCTTTGCCGTGAGCAGAAGCCGAAATCAGGCTGGTCACGTGTAAACGGGACAAACCGGCCTGCTCGGTCAACGGTTTGATTGCCGTCAGTAATTGGCTAGTCAGGCTATCGGCTACCGCCACAATATTACGGTTACGATAATCAGCCAGAACCTGTGGGTTGACGCTTGGCACTACCAATGGAACGTCAGGTTCCATGGCAAACAGGCCACTGCTATCAATCACCAGACAACCGGAATTACCAGCGTCTTCCGCATACAGCGCAGAGGCTTCGCTGCCTGCCACAAAGAAGGCCAGCTGTGCCTGCGACCAGTCAAACTCCGCCGCATTTTCCACCAGCAGACTTTTGCCATTGAAACGCACCGTAGCTCCGGCGCTACGCTCGCTGGCCAGAGGATACAATTCACCAACCGGGAACTGGCGCTCTTGTAACAGCTCCAGTAAAGCTTCACCTACTGCGCCCGTCGCTCCTAACAGAGCAATATTCCAGCCGTCAGACATGTTGGTTTTCTCCACAATAATTCGTTCAAATACAAAGAGGCGGTAAATACCGCCTTGATAATCTACATTCAGGTCATTTGCCGCGTTTAACTCGCTGACAAACTGAAATGCCTACAAAAGCTGAGTCGTGAAGCCCAGTTTTTGCAGCAATTCGGCGCTGGCTTCATCGTCGCACTGTACGCACAACGATGACCATTCGCGACGTTCTTGATAATGCTTACGCAGCCGATCAAATTCACCTTGAATACCGGCAACCTGTCGCAGCGGCGCATCATCGCGGCGCACATCATACACCAAGTGCATTAATCGCTTTAATTTGCCTTCATCCAACCCGCCATTTAACCGAATATGGCTAAATTCCGGCTGCGGTAACAATGAGGACAATTCCACCGATTGCGGCTCACCAATATGCCGGCTGAAAGCTTCAAATACCTGCGTGGTGCCGCGCGCTTTGCCTTCCAGCGTATAACCGGCGATATGTGGCGTACCGATATCTACCTGCGCCAACAGTGGCAGCGATAATTCAGGCTCAGGTTCCCACACGTCCAATACTACGCTGAGTTTTTTACCTTTTTCCAACGCCGTCAGCAGCGCCGTGTTATCGACGACAGCCCCGCGACAGGCATTGATCAGAATACGGTTATCCGGCAACGCGGCCAGCAGATCAGCGTCCGCCATATGTAGGCTTTGATAAGGGCCATTTTTGTTTAACGGCGTATGGAAAGTCAGCACATCCGCTTCCCGCACCAGTTTTTCCAACGGCCAGAACACCTCTGGATCCCCCCGCTCCGCACGCGGTGGATCGCACAATAGCGTCCGAACGCCTAAGGCTTGCAAGCGAGCGTTAAGCCGCGCCCCCACATTACCTACGCCGATAATTCCAACGGTTTTATCACGCAGATAGAATCCATCGCGCTCCGCCATCATCATCAGGGCAGAAAAAACGTATTCCACCACCGCGATAGCATTACAGCCGGGAGCCGCCGAAAAACCGATCCCTTGCTGACGTAGCCAAGCCTCATCCACATGATCCGTGCCGGCGGTGGCGGTACCGACAAAACCGATACCAGTACCCTGTAACAATTCCGCGTTGACTTTAGTGACAGAGCGCACCATCAGCGCGTCCGCGTAGGTCAAAGCCTCAAGGGGAATTGGACGCCCCGGCACCGCTTGCACTTCACCTAAACGCTGGAACAGGTCCTTGGCGTAAGGCATATTTTCGTCAACCAGAATTTTCACTTTGCTCTCCGACAGCGCGCTGCCATACCGATGAAAAAGATGGAAGCTATTTTGCCACTGAATGAACTGGAACCCAACGTTATAACTGCGGCTTTCTTCGGAAAGTCTATTGTCCACGCCGATAGCGTTCCGGCGTGGTGCCTGAAATTTGCTGGAACATAACAATAAAGGCCGACGCCGAACTGTATCCCACTTCCAACGCCACGCTATTGACGGTTTTTCCTTGTTCTAACAGAGAAATAGCATGTAGAAACCGCAGTCTCTGCCGCCACTCGCTAAAAGGCATGCCTAACTCCTTCTGGCAGCGGCGAGATAACGTACGTTCGGTGCTGTAAACCCGTTTAGCCCATTGAGATAACGACGTATTGTCTGACGGACAGCGCTCCAGCGCGGATAAAATGGGTGCTAGCAGTTTATCCTGCGAAGTGGGCAAATAAGTCCGTTGTATCGGCGAGATTTTCAGCTGGTCGATCAACACTTGTACTAGACGGTGCTCCTGCGGCGTCTGCGGCGCAGACATCCCGCGCTTAAAGCAATCTTCCAGAATGACATTAATGATCGGGCTAAAGTTAATCAGACAGGGAGAATCCGGCAGCTCTTTGCATAAATCCAACGCAATATCTATGGCCCGATATTTGGTTGGCCGCCGGTTATAGCTAGAGTGCTCCATTCCGCTGGGTATCCATAGGCTGAACTCCGGCGGAGCAAGGAAACGCTGCCCACCGACGCTCATGGCAACTACGCCAGATTTGACGCAAATTAACTGCCCATATTGATGAGAATGCGGCAAAAACTCCGTATTCGCATTGAGTTCTTCACAACGGAGCAACAGGGTTTTAGGTGGCGCAGCCAGCGCCTTGGGTAGCAAGGAAGAAGCCATAATTAAGACACCATGGTTAATCGGATTTTTGTCACTAAGGCGTTCGCAACAGAGCAAATGTCTTAATTGCGCTGAATCTTGTCCGATTATCAGTATATATAATAAATCAGACAGGAGTAGACTAGCGGGCAAGTTAGTTTAAATGAGAATAGTTATCATGAATGTGCTTTTCCCTCTGTTCGCGGTGATCATTTGGTCGGTCAATGCCGTGGTCAGTAAAATCTCTGCCACGGCTATCGATCCAGCGGCAATCTCTTTCTATCGCTGGTTACTGGCGTTAATCACTCTTACCCCTTTTTTACTCATGAGCGTGCTTCGCAACTGGTCGGCGATTAAGGTTTACTGGTGGAAACTGTTCATTCTGGGTCTGTTGGGTATGGTGTTGTATCAAAGCCTGGCCTATTACGCGGCACACAGCGTTAGCGCCCTGTTTATGGGGATTCTCAGCTCGTTGATTCCGTTGTTAACCGTATTAATCAGCATTGTCGTACTCCGGGTTGCTCCCACAGTAGGCATCGCTTTAGGCAGTATTTTATCGCTGGGTGGGCTGGTATGGCTGGTGAGCGCTGGCGATCCGGCTCAGTTACTGCAGCACGGTATTGGTAAAGGCGAGGCGATGATGCTGGCGGCGTCTACCTCTTACGCTCTGTATGGCGTACTCACCAAACGCTGGAATATTCAGCTACCGAACTGGCAATCTCTGTACATGCAGATTGTGTTTGGCGTGCTGTTGTTAATCCCTAATTTCCTGCTGGCAAGCGATGTGCAGCTTAACGCGCAAAATATCCCGTTGGT
This sequence comes from Yersinia nurmii, assembly GCF_001112925.1. GTDB lineage: Bacteria > Pseudomonadota > Gammaproteobacteria > Enterobacterales > Enterobacteriaceae > Yersinia > Yersinia nurmii. Next base: position 206,121 of record NZ_CPYD01000002.1, on the reverse strand, counting down.
GTTGTTTGCCGGGATCCCTGCGTCAATTATCGCGCCTTACCTGTGGATTCACGGCGTGATGCGTTTAGGCGCCAATACCGCATCAATTTTTATGAATCTAACGCCAGTATTCACTGCCATTATAGCCGTGAGCTTCCTGCACGAACAGTTACACAGTTATCACCTGATTGGCGGAGGAATCACGCTGGCCGGTGTCATTCTGGCACAACGCCTGCGGATTCTACTACGTAAAGCTCCGACGCCAATTGTTGAAATCAAGGTTGAATCACCCCCCAATCGGCAAACGGATAAAAGCTAACTGATTAAAAATCATTCCATGCCTTCCGGCCTCAAGCTATTCTTGCTCAGGCCGAGACGGCATATTTCCATTCGCAATACCAATCAATGAAAACTGTTTTGCACTAGCAAAATGCCAACAAATGAAATCATCTGCAATACTATTATTTTTCGTTCTCAACCCTGAACATAGAAATCTAATATATTAGTTAATTATTTAATAAAATAATCACTTCTTGATAGCACCACTAATAATATTTAGCAATAGTATTATCTCCACTGAGAAATATGAGATGATGACTATGCCAAAAGTGACAAACTTAACGAATAACACACAACTGGTATTAAAGCCTCTCTCCGACAAAGTACGTAGTGGGTTTGCTTCAAAGTTCAAAAAAATCAATCAAGCATCTACGTCTCCCATGTTAAATCAAAGCCCCAAAAATCAGCACAAGACCACAGGCAATTCATTCATAAAATCAATAAAAGCATTTAACATATCACGGGAAAACAAGTCCGATAATATGGATAAATCAATCCATAACAACTATGCATTTGCAAAAAAAGACTGCACAGAACAACCATCAACCTCTTCAATAGATAACTCGTTACCAACAATAATCAAAACAAACAAAAAACTTGATGATGCAACCATCAGCGCGATAGGCAACGACATTGGAAACTGGCTGCAAGAGTATATTGATGCCCCTAAGAATCAAGAAATACATATTGGTTATCTGTTAGGTGAAATTAGCAATGAAAATAAAGACATTCACAAATATATAGAGCTACCTGAAATTTCAGGTAAAAATATCGTCAGAGTAAGGAATTTACCGCCGGAACCGGAAAAAATAGCCATGCTGATCAAACAAATATTAAAAGGTCACGGTAGCGGAACGCTATATAATAAATTAGATGTTGTCTTAAAACAAAATGGCGTACTGAACAAGGTATTCAAAATCACCAGAATGACCAAAGTGTTTAATAAACTTCTGGGTGGAGATATTAAAATAGAAGTGCGAAAGCATCCACTACCAATATCAACCATTGAAGAGCCTCAGTTAGAAATTAAAGAATTTATGCCAACTCAAGCTGACATTGATAAATTAAAAGGTGATATTGAGAATAGTTATAAACTATACTTAACATGCTCTCTACTCAGTAAAACCTTCAAAACATTATTAAATATAAGACTTAATAGTAATTACCAATCAGATATAAAAAATACCAACCTAATCAACCATTCGTTACCCCTTTCTAAAGCAGATATGCTCCAAGGTGACTACAAAACACTTGAAAAAAACAAAAAAAGCATTGACGACCATATTAGCACTCATTTCAGTAAATACGATGCTGATTCAGAAGCGTTGCTAGAATTAAAAAACCAGCCTCCACTATTACTGAGAAGTGAAATAGGATTGCAACCAATCATCTGGGATGCAGTAACCAATTTAAAAATACATAACTCCCCTAAAAGTTTTTGGGGGAAAGTCACAAAATTTATTTTCCCTAACAAATACGCCGCTCAGAAGGAGAAATATCAAAACATAAGGGATTCATTGCTTTATGTAGATGAATCAATAGATAAACTTAAAGATATAGCTACATTTGAAAATCTGGAAGATACGTCTTGGCTTCAGGATCTGGTGTGTACCCTATTGCTTCAGGCTACGCCTGAAAGATATTCCATTGGTTTCTTCAAACTCCCCTCACCAGAATATGTCGCATGGAAAGCAAAATTGGCTGAATGGTGTTGTTAATGAAAGGCGATGACCAAAGCCTACTCAGGCTACGCCAGTAGTTGATAAAAACTGCACCTTACTCAGTAGGATAGCCAACTGAGTAAGGTGCAGTTCAATGCACTATCGGATTTTTACTATCTTAGTTTAATCAAAAACCGGCCCACCACAACCGCAGTTTCATCCCCCACAAACTGGTCCAACCGCTGGTACTGCTGACCATTTCTCCGCGATATAAAATAGCGATTGTTGGAGTAACCCCTATCTGCCATTGGGCCGAGAGTTGCCCCGAAGGATCGTTGACTACCGGCAAGCGCTGACCTTTCTTTGCCAACCACTTTTCCACCTGCTGATTATCCCCGGAGCGCAACGCTACAGTCATCACATTTTCCCCTTGAGCAACCAAGGTGTTCACGCTAGGCGTAGTAAATTTACATACGCCACACCAGCTGGCCCAGAAATATACCAACAGCGGTTTTTCCTCACTCAGCGCTTTCAGAGACACCGGCTGCCCATCCAGAGCAACCAGTGATTCCCCCTCCCAGCTCGGTGGCGCCTGCGGGCTGCGCAGCCAATCCATAGCTACGGTCAGCGCCAGCACCACTGCCAGCAGTATAAGCAGCTCACGGCTCCAGCGTTTCAGCCGGCTCATTTTTCCGCCTGCGCCAGTTGCGCCTTAACGATTTCCTCAAGTTGATCATAGGATATTGCCCCTGGCACCATTTGGTCGCCGACTAACGTGGCGGGAGTTCCTTGAATACCCAGTTGATCGGCTAGACGCAGGTTAGTCCGCAATACGTTCAGACTTTGCTCCGTGGGTTCCACCGCAACTACGCCGGTTTTTTTCTCAGCGGCAGCGATACTCGCGGCATCATGGAAGCCTCTTTTCGCCATCAAGCGCTGATGAAACGGTAAAAATTGCTCCGGATGCTGCTGCCACAGCGTCAGAGCCACCTGTGCGCTGCGCACTGAACTTTCGCCTTTAAATGGCAACGGCTTGATCACTAAAGCCACCTGAGGATAAGTTTTAACGATCTTTTCCAAAAGTGGATCGAAGGTTTTGCAATACGGGCAGTTATAATCGGTAAAGGAAACTAGCGTTAACTTCGGTTTTTCCGCTCCCAAGCGCGGGCTACCTGGGTCCTGATACAGATCTTTTTCATGGGCTTTAATCAAAGTGCTCAGTTGCTTACCTTGCTCATCGTTAGCCTTTTGCTGCCACGCATTAACCGATTTCTCCAGAATTTCTGGATTAGAAATCAGAGTTTCGCCGATTAATTCTTTAATGCGCAGCTCTTGCTCCGGAGTAAAAGGTGCCGCAAATACCGGTGCAGTTATCAGGGAAAGTACCAACAGAGTGATAATTTTCATCATTTATTTCCTTTAGCGGTGGCTAAAACGTCTAGCAGGGATTCACGGCTTAACAGAGGGGACAACACCACGCCCTGCGGGCTATTTGGGCCATAGATTTGATTAAACGGCACGGCAACGCTGCCGCGTTTACGTAAGAACGCAGTCATCTCTGGCGAAGGACGCGTCCAATCACCGCGTAGAGCGACCACGTCATCCTCCATCAGAGCCTTTTGCACATCATCACGCATCAATACATTGATTTTATTAACTTTACAGGTCACACACCAATCAGCGGTCACGTCAACGAAAACCCGCTTATTTTCCTTCAGCGCCTGCTGAATCGCCGTTTCACTAAGCGGCTGCCATGGCACCTGATCGTGCAGCGGTTTACGCCACAGGTCTGCGGTTAACGCACCGACCAGCAACGCCACGCCAATCACTAACAGGCTGATGAGACTGACAATAGCGGCAATACGGACACCATAATGACGCCCAATAGCCAGCAACAGCGCCAACAGGAAAATACCGGCAATAATCAATGTCCAAAGGATGCCGATATGGCTGCTCAACAGGCTGATTAACCACAGACAGGACGCTAGCATTAGCAGGCCCAATATCCCCCGCAGATGGTTCATCCAGCGACCGGGGCGTGGCAGGCACAGCGCCAGTTTCGGCCAAGCGGCGATCAGCAACCAAGGCAAACTCATTCCGACCCCAAGCGCAGTAAAAATACCCCAAAGTGCTGGAAGCGGTGCAGCGAGCGCAAAGGCTACAGCCGTGCCGAGGAAAGGCGCGGAGCAAGGCGTCGCCAGCAGTGTCGCCAAGGCGCCTTGCCAGAAATGTCCACCCAAGCCATTGCCGCCCTGAGTCGCAATGCGGGTAGTTGCCGAGGAAGAAAGCCGCACTTCAAACAGACCAAACAGATTAGCGCTGAATAACGCCGTCACCAGCACCATAAAGCCGATAAACCACGGGCTTTGGAACTGAATCCCCCAGCCGAGGGCGTGGTTGCCAAGACGTAACCCGGTCATCAGCAACGCCAATAACCAGAACGAGAAAAGAATTCCCATCGACGAGAAAATAAACTGCAATCGCACGCTACGGCGGCTTTGGTTTTCGACCTGCAAAACCGAGCCTAACTTCATCGCCAGTACCGGGAGTACGCAAGGCATCAGGTTTAGAATCAACCCACCGGCCAGCGCCATCAAAATCCACTGCCAATAGGCGGTGACAGTATTAGGCAGCGAAACGCTATCCCCCAGTTTAACCGTGGCCTCCTGTGCTGCACCGCCGTCACTGATCACCAGCGTTAGATTTTTCCCTCGCAGATCTGGCGCGCGGTCTCCCCAGCCGTCGCTGGCCGGAACACGAACCACCAGTTTCTCGCCAGAAATGGCAATCACCGGTTTGCCCAAATCAGCATCTTCGAGAGTGTCAAAGAACAGTTCTGGCTGTTTCCAACCCGCACTGCGCTGAGCCAAAATCTGCACTTCGCCGTTGCCATAACCCGCGGTAATCTCATCCACCAGACCGCTGGTTATCGGCACCTGCCCTAGGGCTTGTGCAAAATCGTAGTCAAAACGCGGAGTTGTGTCGGTTTTACTTAGATCCAAACGGAAAGGATAATCCGTCAAAATACAGACATTGCTACAGGTTGATAGGGTCAGCGTTCCCGATAGCCCTGAATCCGACGCACCTGAAATCACTATCGGCAACGAGACATGCTGCTGATAGCCTTGAGTGGAGATTCCAGATACATCAAAGCGTTGCGGCGTTGGCCAGTGCCATGTCACCTGAGCAGGCGCATGATCCCAACGTATGGACGGTGCAATACCGCCTTCGCCCGGCGAACGCCAATAGGTTTTCCAGCCTTTTTCCAACGCGACCGACAGCAAGAGACGCGTATCGCCTTCGGCGGTAGGTTCGGCGCGCAGCCGTACCTTAGCATGGTCATTGAGCGGACTGATGAGCCAACCGCTATCCGCAGCCCACAGACTGGGCAGCCATAGCAGCGACAGACAGAACAAAGCTGTCTTGCAAATATTGCGCATTACTTTTCTCCAAAAATAGATTAATCACACCAAATCAACTGGCGGAGTCGCTATTCCCGGAAAATGCAAAATCGGAGGTGCACCCTTAATCGACTGGGTGAAATGGCGCGTCGTGGCGGAAACCGCATCACGCACGGTGAGATTGGAACCAATAACAGTAACAATAATCCCAAAGCAAAATACGTCAGCTCAAGCAGCACCGTTGGCGCGGCCAAGAGAGATTTAGCACTTAGCTCACAAGGTGCCGGTGACGCTTGCTCGTCGGCAACCGTCTGGCTCAGGGAAATCAGGCCGAAATTTTGTTCTAACGCGTGCATGCTGGCCATGCGCTGAGTCATACATACCAGTACGACCAGACAAGCCAGACAGAGGAACCATTTTGCAATGCGTTGTTGATGAACCATTTAAGCCCTATTTTTCGTTGTGTGCTCATCTTAGCGACATAATTCAGATTATCAATGCCCACAACATAAACATTCACTTAATAAAACCCTAGCCGGACTGTATTGATTGGACAAATTTACAGGTATTATAGCGCCAGCCTGCGCCAGTCGCCGGGTAACCATGATTTTATTCCTAGCGAAGGACGGGTGAAATGCAACCTTTGAACGGCCCCGGCGCCCCAATAGCCAGCGATCGCACCACAACTACTGTGCCGAACAAAACTAGCCCGTTAAACAGCGGTGACGATCAAGCGTTAACTCCGGCTCAGCGTACTACGCTGGAAAAGCTGATCGTCCGAATTATGGCACTAACGCCGGTAAAGTCGGCGGAAATATGGGCTACCCTACGCCACGATTTATCATTAACTAATACCGCAGAGCTGCTGGCACGACATTTTCAGCCGGCGGAACAGTTGCTGCAAACCCGTTTGGGTCAGGCGCAGGAAAATCACGCTAATCATCAGTTACGTCAACAGTTAACCGAACTACTCCCTCAGGGGAATAACCGTCAGGCAGTCAGCGACTTTATTCGGCAGAACTTTGGTCATACGGTGCTCAGCCAGCTAAGCCATCAGCAATTACAGCAAGTTTTCGTACTACTGCAATCCGGTACGCTGACCATCCCGCAGCCGCAGCTTGCCGCCGTAACCGATCGCCCGCTATTGCCCGCCGAGCACCAAAGCCTGCAATCGCTGGTCACCAAACTCAGCGCCGCAACCGGTGAACAGCCAGCTAAAATCTGGCAAGGACTATTTGAGATGATTGGTATTAAGCATACCGATCCGCTCCCCGCGCGTCATTTTCAGCTTATGAGCCAGTTCTTACAGACCAAAGTTGCCCTCAGTCAGCAAGTCGCGCCAACGCTAGTAAGCCTGCAAGCCGCATTGAAACAGCCAGTAGACAGCACTGAGCAGAAACTGTTAACCGATTATGCTCAGCATCGTTTTCAGGCCAGCCCAACCACACCGCTGACTCAGGCTCAGCTTAACGATGTCATTAACGTGCTGTTTTCCAACCGCTTGGATCGCGCCACAACGATACAGCGCAGCGACGAACAAGGCCCTATTCAGCCGATTTACAATCCGTTTATCGCCGCACTGCCTGCGCCGTTGCAACCTCTGCTGAAAAAGCCCTCGTTGGCCTTTATCGTTTTGATTATCGCCTTCGCCGTATTATTTATACTGTTTATCTGATGATTGGTTGGCTCAGGATTTCTCCTGAGCCCGCTACAGCAACATCCAGCCCACCAGCGCTCCCCATAGCAATAACGGCAGTGAAAATGCGTGAAACTTTAGCCAGATACTCGGTTCTTGGGCCATTCTTAAGGCAATAAGATTTGCCATGGAACCAATTGCCAATCCGAATCCGCCAATATTGACCGCATAAGCCAGCAAAGCGCTGGAAGGCACGTAATTCAATAACAGGATCGTCGCGGGCACATTGCTTATGATCTGCGACGAACCGATTCCAAGCAGATAAATCCCCGATGGTGGCAATCTACTGATACCACCAAATAGGCTTTGCAACGCCGGTAATTCTGTTAATAGCCGAATATCGATAAACATAGCCATAAACACAAAAATCAGGCTCCAGTCGATATAAAGCAATACCCGTCTTGCTAGCAGTAATAGTCCAATTAATACCGCCACTAACCCATAAAGTCCCCAGCCAAAATCGACGCTAACCACAAACAAAATATACAGCGCCAAACAACTCAGCAATAAACCCGATTGATATGGATATTCTGTAGTATCGCGACGCTTACTGATTTGACGAGCGGGGAAAAACAGCCAGGTCAGCCCAAATAACGTCATCAACATTGCCGCGGCCAAAGGCAGCATTTGCAGCGTAAAAGTTAAAAATGACAGCTCAGATTGACTCCACAGCAGGATATTTTGTGGATTTCCAATCGGCGTCAGCAGCGAACCGGCATTGACAGCAATGGCTGAAAAGATAATTAACCGACTCACTGGCAGCGATGACATTCTTTTTAAAGTCAGGATCAGCGGAACCACGATAAACAGAGCGACATCATTGGTGAGAAATGAGGAAAGCAAAGCCGCTGATAATACCAAAAACAGCGCCATATGCCGTTCAGTGTGGAGTTTATTAATTATCTTACGGCCAATAAAATCAAAATAACCGCTCACCTCTACGCCCTTGGTCAGCAGCATAAGCCCCAGCAAGGTAATGATGGTGGTCCAATCGATATAATCAGGGAAAGCGTGAACTTTCTCTGGCATCCAGAGACTCAGCCCAATCCCCACCAGCAGTAAAAGATGCAGCAGACGATCGCGTAAAAAAGGTTTAAATAAAGTCGTCAGGCCAGTGCGCAAAGATACAGATCCAGTCATAGAAAGCTTTGACCATCGAGGAAAATTAGCCTCAGCTTAACCGAGAGAGCCGGATCAGTAAAATACGGCAGGAGTACTCCCCTGCCGCGAATAGCCATTTAGATATGAGTATTTTTCTTCATTGCCTGTCGGAAATCGTCCATAGAGCAAAAACCTTGGGCATCAATTGGACAGCCTTCAATTTCCAACGTGACGCGCTCAGGCGGCGCTTGCAAACTCAGCGGCGTTTTATTGCGAATTTGTTCGGTTGAAAGATAGATATATTCAATCCTCATCAGATCTTTATTGTTTTTGGTGTCTTTCCAGCGTTCAAATACTACTTTTCCGCTAATCGGCGTTTTCTCATACTGATTAGGTAATTGATAGTCTTTGGTTTTCATCGCGGCTAGCAAAGAGGCAATATTTGAATCATGCCCTACCAGCACCGCTAATTTGGCTTGCTGCGCCAACTGCTCATTTGGCGTTTTCTCTCCCACCGGATCTAACGCAGCACTGATGAAATTAACCAGTTTCTCGGCGGCGTTATCCGCTATTGCCGGTGAACCAAATAAGGTTTCATGATATTGATTTTTTATTTCCTGCAATTTTTTCCACTCTTCCGGCGAAGTGATTCGCCCCCAAGCTACGTCTTTCAGCGGGAAACCTTCATAGTATTGCAGCATAAAGGCATCAGACGCGCCGGTGCCTAACTTCAGCGGCCCAGTAATTCCCGGTTCCTTATTTTGCACCAGTGAAATTACGTTGGGTTGCTCGCTCCAGTCACATTTTTTATCCTGCAAACAGGACGGCGAGTTTTTAAAATCCAATATCCGCGACAGTATTTGATAATTGGGCTGCAAGCGCTGATTCAGCCCTACTATACCACCGGGGCCAGCGTGCTGATTAATTGACGCTAAGGCCTGAGCTTTAAATTCGGGCGTCACATCCAAGGTAATGATGGGATTAAATACCGGGTCCATTTTGCCAATTTCTTTTTGGTGGTGCACCGGTACATTGCAGCCGGGGAAAGCCCCAAACAGGAAATGCTGAGCCGTATCTATAGTGCGTGGCAAGCTGTTGGCGTAGGTAAATACCTTGCCGTCTACCGGACAACCCTGTGCTGTCAGTAATTTATTCTGCACCAGCCACTCGCGGAAATAACCGCCGAAAATAGCCTCAACTTCCGCGCCTTTTGGCGTTAACAGACCACCGGGCGTTTCCCACTTCGGCCATTGGAACGGCGTAGCGCTAGACAAAATATCACCATAATTAACCAACGGCGCACGAATACCGTGGCGGCTCATTACCAATACCTGTTCCAACTGATAACCATTTTGTTCAGACCGAACATTATTGCCCTGCTCCTGCGCGAAGGCCACTTCTGTAGCAGGTAATAACAGAGCAAGTAAAGTTAATGATGCGGCGGTTTTCACTTTTATCATCCCAGGCTCCAAGGTTAAATTTATATAGTTTTAAGAACGTTATTTATTGATATATAAATATTACAGAGACCATCATAGTTCGGTACTTACGACAAAGGCGGAGCCTAATCACAGTTTTACGAATTACTCCGCGCTATCGGTCCACTCGGTTTATTGCACCCGGTTTTATTAAAAGAAAAATTCGCTCTGGCTGACAACGGCTTCACTTTTAGTACAGGCAGGAAAATAAATGAAAACTCTTGGTCTGATCGGGGGAATGAGTTGGGAATCCACCATTCCTTATTATCGCATTATTAATCAATATGTTAAGAAAAATTTAGGGGGTCTGCATTCGGCAAAGATCGTGCTTTATAGCGTAGATTTTCATGAAATTGAGCAGATGCAATCATCCGGTGATTGGCAGGCAGCCGGGCGTCTGCTGGCTGAGGCTGCGGTGGCGTTAAAAAAAGCCGGTGCCGAAGCTATCGTGGTATGTACCAATACCATGCACAAAGTGGCAGATGAGATTGAGGCGGTCAGCGGCTTACCTTTATTGCACATTGCCGACGCTACTGCGGCACAGATTAAGCATCAGGGGTTGAAAAAAATTGGGTTACTGGGTACCCGCTATACGATGGAACAGGATTTTTACCGTGGGCGCTTAACCGAAAGGCATAACATCGACGTCGTGGTGCCCGACGCTGCGGACCGAGAAATCGTCAATCGGATTATTTATCAGGAACTTTGTCTGGGTGAAATCAACGAAAAATCCCGAGCGGAATACCGCCGGATTATTGCCAAACTGGAACAACAAGGAGCCAAGGGTATTATTTTTGGCTGTACTGAAATTACCCTGCTGGTAAACGCTGAAGATGCTTCAGTACCGGTATTTGATACCACCGCCATTCATGCTCAAACCGCCGCTGAATATGCGTTAAGTTAATCGCTGGCCGCTAAGATCCACAAAAGCAAAAAATAATGTCTATGGGGCAACTAATTGCCCCAGCTTAGTTTTACTTTCTTCGTCTGTTATCACGAGAGTCGGTTATAAAGAGAAGAAAATCAATCCGGCAATACCACCGAATAATATCCATTTAATCAGATAGTAAACTCGTCGATTCCAGGCTTTTAATCGTTTACCCACTTTACGTATCGCGTAAATATACTTGAATAACCGATTCACCCCACCAGTACGATCTTCATCATTGTTTGGCGCGGTTGCGGCGCTCATTAAATTCCGACCAAACCAATGATTAACCCGCTGCGCCCAGCGATAACGCATCGGACGCTCTATATCACAAAATAAAATCAGCCGGTTCTCACCGCTTTTATTCTCGGCAAAATGCAGATAGGTTTCGTCGAACAATACCCCTTCCCCATCCCGCCAGCTATAAGGTTCGCCGTCCACTTCAATAAAACAGCGGTCGTCGTTTGGCGTAATCAAACCAAGGTGATAACGCAAAGAACCGGCATAAGGATCACGGTGGCGAGGCAAACGGCTGCCATCAGGCAATTCCGCAAACATGGCCGCTTTGACCGAAGGTAATCCACGCAGTAGTTCCGTCGTAAACGGACACAGACTCATCGCCGAGGGATGATTATCCTCATACCATTTTAAATAAAAACGTTTCCAGCCAGTTTTAAAGAACGAGTTAAAACCGGCATCATTATATTTATCCGAAGCCTTAATCTGCTGTATCGCCATCAAGGATTCGCCTTCTTCGCGAATCTTTTGCCAGTTGGCCTGTAATTGCTGTAATTCGGGAAAGGTTTCGGGTTTTAAATATGGCGTGTTAGGCACTTTAGAAAAAAGGTACATAAACACATTGAGCGGCGCCACAAAGGTGGAATGATCAGAAAGCTGTCGCCAAAAAGGATAGCGAGCTCGTCCGCGGTAATGAATGTAAAGCACGCAAAGTATAAATATCAGTAAAAACAGATATTTCATTGTAATGCACCCGTTCGTTTGAGCTCTATAAAACCTAAGCTTCTCGCTTTCAGACGAAAAGCCGTAAATGGCGTTGTGATATCGAAATAAAATAAATCCCTTTAATCATCGCAATGTTAACCAGAGCCTGACCCAGGAAATACTGAGTAGATCTTAATTCCCTTGTTGAGCATCGAGTTTCATTAGTGGCAAATCAGCGGGATTCTCCACCTGATACATCCTTGCAGTTAAACCTACTGCAAAGAATGTGAATACGGCGCTGGCTCGCTAAAAAAGCTTGATAGCAACTTACAGGTCTCGATGGCACGTCATAGCATCACCGGCGGCTTATTCAATCATCCATAATGTAAATAATTAGAATGAAAAGACATTCCCGATCAAAAGCCTCAATAACTATAGATATGGATTAAGAAAATAACCAAAGGGATAAATAGATAAAAAAAATCCCGAACTGCAATCAGCTCGGGATTCAATTTTAATCATTGTGAAAAATGATGGCGCAAAAGCCGCGGGACGGTTTATTTCTGGTATTTACGCATCACCAGAGTGGCGTTAGTACCACCAAAACCGAAGCTGTTGGACATAACCGTCGTCAGTTCACGTTTGGTTGGCTTAGTGATGATGTTCATCCCTTCGGCTTTCTCGTCCAGATTTTCGATGTTGATGCTCGGCGCAATAAAACCATGCTCAACCATCAGCAAGCTAAAGATAGCCTCATGAACGCCAGCGGCTCCCAGAGAGTGACCGGTCATCGCTTTGGTAGAAGAGATTGCCGGAGTGTTGTCACCGAAGACTTCACGAATCGCGCCCAGCTCTTTCACATCGCCAACTGGCGTAGAAGTACCGTGCACGTTCATATAATCAATTGGGGTATCGACACCTTGCATTGCCATTTGCATACAACGCACTGCGCCTTCGCCTGATGGAGCAACCATGTCTGCGCCGTCTGAAGTTGCGCCGTAACCGACGATTTCAGCATAGATATGTGCGCCACGGGCCAATGCGTGCTCCAGTTCTTCGACTACGACCATGCCGCCGCCGCCTGCGATAACGAAACCGTCACGGTCTTTATCGTAGGTACGAGACGCTTTTTCTGGCGTTTCGTTGTACTTGGTGGACAGTGCGCCCATCGCATCGAACTCACAGGCCATTTCCCAGCACAGCTCTTCGCCACCGCCGGCAAAGACCACGTCCTGTTTGCCGAGCTGAATCAGTTCAACCGCATGACCGATACAGTGAGCAGAGGTCGCACAGGCAGAGCTGATAGAGTAGTTCACGCCCTTGATTTTAAACGGCGTAGCCAGACATGCGGAAACGCCGGATGCCATAGCTTTGGTCACCATGTACGGGCCAACGCCTTTCAGGCCGCGCGGAGTACGCATGGCATCGGAACCGGCAACCTGGTTACGTGGTGAACCACCGCCAGAACCGACTACCAAGCCGCTACGGAAGTTGGAAACCTGCTCTTCGGTCAGACCAGAGTCTGAAATTGCTTCCTGCATAGCCAAATAAGCGTAAATCGAGGCGTCGCTCATAAAACGCAGCACCTTGCGATCGATCAGATCTTTCGGCTCAGACTGGAGTTTTACATCGCCCCAAACATGGCTGCGCATACCTGCGTCTTTAAATTCCTGAGCGAAAGTAATACCAGAACGACCTTCCTGCAGAGATGCCAGGACCTCCTGCTGATTGTTACCAATGCTGGAGACGATACCCAGGCCAGTAATCACTGCACGCTTCATTTAATACCTCTTCCACTTTTAGCTTTCGGGATTTTGCAACGCACTTTAGCGTACAGTTGTACGCCGAACAAGTCCGATCAGCGTAATATCACCAGATTATCTTCCGATTTGCACCCAAGGTAACACCTCGTTAAAATCCTTCTACCCCTTGAGATACGAGTCTTCTTACGTGAATAACACCCCCATCCAAACCGCCACGCTCAGTTGGAACGATCAGGGTACACCTGTTTCGGAACAATTTGATGACGTCTACTTTTCAAATCAAGATGGGCTGGAAGAGACCCGTTTTGTTTTTCTCAAGGGAAACGGTTTTCCACAGCGCTTTATGGAGCATTCACGCCCTCGCTGCGTGGTCGCAGAAACCGGTTTTGGCACTGGTCTGAACTTTTTAACACTGTGGCAAAGTTTCGCACAGTTTCGGCAGCAACAGCCTGACGCATCGCTTCAGCACCTACACTATATAAGTTTCGAAAAATATCCGTTAAACCTGAAAGATCTCGCCGTCGCCCACAGCCGCTGGCCGGAGCTGGCCGCTTTTTCCGAACAGCTGCGCGCCCAGTGGCCACTGCCGCTGGCTGGTTGTCATCGTATTTTGCTGGATCAGGGGCGTATTACGCTGGATTTATGGTTCGGGGACGTTAATACGCTGCTGCCTCAGTTAGACGCCAGCATGGATAATCAGGTTGATGCCTGGTTCCTGGACGGTTTCGCACCGTCCAAAAACCCAGATATGTGGAACGAATTGCTGTTTAGCGCCATGGCGCGACTCGCTCGCCCAAGGGGGACCTTCGCGACCTTTACTGCCGCCGGCTTTGTGCGTAGAGGCTTGCTGCAGGCCGGTTTTGAAGTTGCTAAAGTGAAAGGTTTCGGGCAAAAAAGGGAAATGCTAACCGGGCTTTTGCCGGACAATCACATTAATCCGCATCCTGCGCCTTGGTATACCCGCCCAGCCGCCAGCGACATTCAGGATATCGCCATTATCGGCGGCGGCATTGTTAGCGCCCTAACCGCGTTGTCTCTGCTGCGACGTGGAGCCAAAGTTAGCCTGTACTGTGCCGATGAAAAACCGGCGCAAGGCGCTTCTGGCAACCGTCAGGGGGCGATTTATCCGTTACTGAACGGAAAAGGCGATGCGTTAGAGGATTTTTACACCAGCGCCTTTACCTTTGCACGCCGCCAGTACGATGCGTTGATCGAACAAGGCATTGCCTTCGACCATCAGTGGTGCGGCGTTAGCCAACTGGCTTACGATGATAAAAGCCGTGGCAAAATCGAAAAGATTTTAGGCACGCAATGGCCGAAAGAATTTGCTGAATCCATGAGCCATGCCCAGCTAACCGAGCGAGCGGGTGTGGACAGTGGGCATGACGGCATTCATTATCCGAACGGCGGCTGGCTCTGCCCTTCAGATCTGACCACGGCGCTGATGGCTCTGGCACAACAGCAAGGCATGAACTGCCACTATCAGCATGAAGTCATCGAATTGACGCGGGTAGAACATCGCTGGCAACTGACTTTTGCCAATCAGCCAGATACCCGTCATCAGACGGTGATTCTGGCAGCCGGCCATCGCTTACCTCAGTGGGAACAAACTCGTTTCCTGCCGCTGACGGCGGTACGTGGGCAGGTTTCCCATATTCCCACCACGCCAACCCTCAGCAAGTTGCAAAACGTACTCTGCTACGACGGTTATATGACGCCGGTCAATCCGAATAATCAGCAGCATTGTATCGGGGCCAGTTATCAGCGCGGTGAAACCTCCACTCTGTTCAGCGCCTCTGAGCAACAAGAAAATCGCGATCGTCTGATGCGTTGTTTACCGCAGGTGGATTGGGTACAGCAGGTGAATGTTTCAGATAATCAGGCGCGCTGTGGCGTGCGCTGCGCCATTCGCGACCATTTACCAATGGTGGGTGCAGTACCGGACTATCAGGCCACGCTGGCTCAATACCAGAGGCTACAACAGCAGATCAAAAACGGCGATCCGATCGATGCAGCGCCGGTATATCCGGATCTGTTTATGGCGGGAGCGTTAGGATCGCGCGGATTATGCAGCGCACCGCTGGTAGCCGAGGTTCTAGCCGGTCAACTGTTCGGCGAGCCGTTGCCGCTGAATACTTCAACGTTGGCCGCATTAAACCCGAATCGTTTTTGGATTAGAAAACTGCTGAAAGGCAGACCGGTACCGAACCCAGCACGCCCTGAATGAAAGGCCGCTGCCATGATGCCATCAGCGTCACGGCAGCGATAAAACTAATGAGAAATCTGCGCGTTTGCTAAGAGACGATCCCACAGACCCAGCACCAAAACCTGATCCGGCGGCGATAATTCGCCAGCTTTGATGGCTTTATCCAGACTGTGCTGAACGCGGGCGTGTAACTGCTCAGCAGAATGCTCGCCGTGCTCTTCCGATTCTGCCACGGCTAATGTTAGGTGACCGCGCAGGTAGCCGCCCGCAAACAGGTCATCATCACTGGCGTGCTCTACCATGTCATCAATCTGCGCCAAAATGCGCGATTCAAATTCTGCGATCATTGCTCTTCCTCAATAAACTTTCTGGTCAGTCTGGCTATCAGTCGAAATCTTCCGGATAAGGGAAGTGTTCCACCGCCAGCGGGGGCGTATTGTAAAACGATTGCAACGCCCGAATAAAGCCCGCAGGTCGTGGGGATATTCCCTGATCCAGATTCTGCAACACCTGTTCACGCACTTTCCGTTGAAAAGCAAGGCGATCGGGCTCGCAGTCACCTTCCAGATTGTCGCAACTCACGTTGAAAGGGAAACCCGCCGCGACGCAAAACATCCATTCTAGCGCCTGCGGTTTGATTTCTACCGCCTCAAACTGGCTTTGGGTTAGCGCATCGCGCCCGTCCGGGCAGTACCAGTAACCAAAATCTACCTGCTTGCGCCGTTCTTCACCGGCAATGCACCAATGGGAAATTTCATGCATACCGCTGGCATAGTAACCATGGGCAAACACAATGCGATTGTAATCCACCTGATCATCAGCAGGCAGATAAATAGGCTCGTCATCGCCTTTCACCAGCCGGGTGTTGAATTCTTCGCTGAAACAGCGATTAAAAATATCGATAAGTTCTTGATAGTGATGAGTATGGTTTTGAGTCGATAAACTTTCTGACATGATTACGCTGTGTGTACCCGGTAAGCCGCAAGTTACGCCTCCGCCAATTTGGCATCAGAGGCAATACAGTGGGCAAATAATGCCCTTATAGATAAAGAGGGATTATCCCATTAAGCTGCGTAACAAGCGAGCATTAGCCGATGCCCTGCAATGCCAGCCACGCCTGAATTTCCGAGCCGTGATTATCATAGAGCAGCTTGCAACTCATCACCAAAGAGACGACGACGATCATCGGCCGAATGAGTTTTTGGCCACGAGTTAGTACCATATGTGCGCCCAAACGCGCCCCCAGTACCTGCCCAACCAGCATCACTAACCCAATACCCCATAACACTTTTCCACCGAGAATAAAAAAGGTTAGACCGCCTAAATTCGAGGTGAAATTCAGTACCTTGGCGTGAGCAGTAGATTTAGCCAGATTAAAACCGCATAAGGTGACAAACGCCAACGCATAGAAGGAGCCGGCGCCGGGACCAAAGAAACCATCGTAAAAACCTATGCCCCCCCCGGCGATTAATGCGAAAGGCAGCGCTGACAGTCGGCGTTGCCGATCCAACTCTCCCAATCTGGGCGTCAGCAGGAAATACACCCCGATGCCGATAACTAGCAGAGGGAGAATCTGTCGCAAGATATCGGCCTGCATATGCTGAACCAGAATCGCCCCCAGCATAGAACCGGCTAAAGTCAGGGCAATAGTCAGCCGTTGATCTTTGAGATTAACCGCTCCACGGCGGATAAAATACAGGCTGGCGGAGAAAGAACCGCCCACAGACTGGAGTTTATTTGTGGCCAATGCTTGGGTCGGAGGCACGCCTACCGCCAATAGCGCCGGAATGGTTAATAACCCGCCGCCGCCGGCGATGGAATCAATAAATCCCGCCAGCAGCGCCACTAAAAACAAGACCCCGAGGACCTCGGGGCCAAGAGTGAACCAATCCAATGACTATCTCCCGGCGAAGTGGTTATCCAGCAACGCCTGACAGGATGGCGGTAATGGCGGCGGCGTAGTTTTACCCGGTTTGGCGCTTGGCTGATGAGGTTGGAACCAGCTTTGCAGCTCGGCACCACAACCATCACCCGCTGGCGGTGAATCCTGATCTTCGCATTCCAGACTGTCCGCCGGGCAACGCAAACGCACGTGCATATGCGCCCGATGACCGAACCAAGGCCGGACTTTATGCAACCAATCGCGATCGCTACCGGCACTGACGCATAACTGCTGCTTAATCGCCGGATTGACGAAAATCCGCGTGACTTCGCTATCTTTCGCCGCCAGTTTTATCATGCTGGCAACCTGCGGCTGCCATAACCGCGGTACTACCTGTTTGCCATCCGAGGATACTAAATCGATCGGCTGAGGTTTTAGTAACTGCTGTGAAGTCCAGCGCTGAGTTGGCAACTGTAGCCAGATATCCACGTCCAGACCGGACTGGTGGCTGGCATGGCCACTGCTAAAGCGTCCACCCGCAGGCATAGCCATATCGCCAATCAACACCAAACCCAACTGTTGCCGTTTAGCCTGCTCGCTAAACCGCTGGATGAAATTCAGCAAATCCGGATGACCAAAATAACGGCGCTGATCGGGACGCATTATCTGATAATTCGCCGAATCCAGCGGCAACGGCTGCGCGCCGATGACGCAACCATTAGCGAAACCGCCAATGGCCTGCGAGGTACCGGTTACTGGATGATCGATTTGTTGCCACGGCGTCAAAGCCATGACTGAAGAGGACGCAAGCCAAGCCGCAGCCCCCAACATCCATATTTTCATTGAGTTACCAGCGCGGAACGTCAGAGTTAACATCGCCACACTGCGCACGTTGACGCAGCAGGTGGTCCATTAAAACAATCGCCATCATGGCTTCGGCAATAGGAACCGCACGGATACCGACGCACGGATCGTGACGACCGCGAGTCACCATTTCCACGGCTTCTCCCTGGCGATTGATAGTCTGCCCCGGTACCATAATGCTGGAAGTCGGTTTCAACGCCAGATGGGCAACCACCGGCTGACCGCTGCTAATACCGCCGAGAATCCCGCCAGCGTGGTTGCTCTGAAAACCTTCTGGAGTGATTTCGTCGCGGTTTTCGCTACCACGCTTAGTGACTACGGCAAAACCGTCGCCAATTTCCACCCCTTTCACCGCGTTGATGCTCATCAGCGCGTGGGCCAGATCGGCATCCAGACGATCAAATACCGGCTCACCTAAACCTACCGGCACATGCTCCGCCACGACCGTCACTTTCGCGCCGATAGAATCACCGGCCTTTTTCAATTCGCGCATTAGCGCATCCAAAGGCTCCAGTTTGCTGGCATCCGGACAGAAGAACGGGTTTTGTTCAACCAAATCCCAATCCAATAGATCGCAGCTGATATCACCAATTTGTGCCAGATAACCGCGCACCGTCACGCCGAATTTCTGATGCAGATATTTCTTCGCTATGGCACCTGCGGCCACGCGCATTGCGGTTTCCCGCGCCGATGAGCGACCGCCACCACGATAATCACGCACGCCGTATTTTTGCTCATAGGTATAGTCGGCGTGGCCAGGGCGGAACACGTCCTTAATCGCACTGTAATCCTGCGAGCGTTGATCGGTATTTTCGATCATTAGGCCAATACTGGTACCTGTAGTTACGCCTTCAAACACCCCGGACAGAATACGAACCTGATCCGGCTCCCGGCGCTGAGTGGTGTAACGAGAAGTCCCCGGACGACGCCGGTCGAGATCCAGCTGAATATCCGCCTCAGTGATTGGAATACCCGGCGGAACACCGTCGATTATGCATCCCAACGCGATGCCGTGAGATTCACCAAAAGTGGTGACGCGGAAAAACTGCCCAATACTATTCCCAGCCATCACGGCTCCTTACCCTTGAGTCAAAATCCGTCTGCCGGTCAGAGAGCGATCTCGCCGGCAAGTATTACGGCAGGCACAATCGTGTCTGCTGCTTAGTTGCGATAGATACTGAAATGATGATGACAATCAATGAGCTGCTGTTTTGTCAGCATAAACACACCGTCACCGCCGTTGTTGAACTCCAGCCAGGTAAAAGGCACGTCAGGATACTGATCCATCAAGTGCACCATGCTATTACCCACTTCGCAAATCAGAACGCCATCATCTTGGAGAAAATCAGGGGCGCAGGCCAGAATCCGGCGCGCCAGCGTCAATCCGTCCAAGCCTGCCTCTAGGCCCAATTCCGGTTCAAAACGGAATTCCTGCGGCAAATCGGACATATCTTCTTCATCTACATACGGCGGATTAGTCACAATCAGATCGTATTTAATCGGCGGTAAACCGCGGAAAAGATCGGAGCAGATAGGCGTAACCTGATGTTCAACGCCGTGCTGCTGAATATTGTGCTCGGTCACCGCCAGTACATCCGTTGAAATATCAACGGCATCCACTTCCGCTTCCGGGAAAGCGTAGGCGCAGGCGATAGCGATACAGCCACTACCGGTACACATATCCAGAATATGGCTTGGCTGATGTGGAATCAGCGCTTCAAAACGGTTTTCAATCAGTTCGCCAATCGGTGAGCGAGGCACCAGAACACGCTCGTCGACGTAATATTCCTGCCCGCAGAACCAGGCTTTATTGGTCAGATAAGCGACCGGAATGCGTTCGTTAACCCGGCGGATAACCCGCTCAACGATACGATGGCGCTCACTGGATGTCAGGCGGGCGTTGCGCATATCTTCAGGGATATCAATAGGAAGATAGATAGTTGGAAAGACCAGTTGAACGGCTTCGTCCCACGGATTATCCGTGCCGTGACCGTAAAAAATATTAGCCGCGTTAAAACGGCTGACAGCCCAGCGCAACATATCCTGAATGGTGTGCAGTTCTTTCACTGCTTCATCGACGAAAATTTTGTCCAATTTATTCTCCAACAGGTATGCGTAAAATCAAGGTTTATGCGCCTAGTTTGCCATGAAGCCCGCGACAAATCAGCAGCTATACACATGTGAATGATACGCAAGCGATGAAAATACGCCAAAAGGATGCAAAACTTTGTCGACATTTATTTAGACAGATAATATCCAGCAGGTAAACTGAGGAAATTGATTAGGTACTAAGAATAAATAATGAAAAATAAATTTCACTTGAGCAATGAGGAGCTGCAACTTTTCAGGGAATCGATCGCGGGTGCCAAAAAACTCAAACAAGACACCATCTTACATCGCCAGGCGCCACAGAAAATGCATAAAATTACGCCGGTTCGCCTGCTACAAGAGCAGGTCGATGCTAGCTATTATTTCTCTGATGAATTCCAACCTCATATAGATAACGAAGGCCCTACCCGTTATGTACGCCCCGGAGTTGATCATTTTGAAGTGAAAAAGCTGCGACGCGGCGATTACTCACCGGAGATGTTTCTCGATCTGCATGGACTCACCCAAAAGCAGGCCAAACAAGAGCTGGGTGCCTTGCTCGCAGCCTGTAAACGCGAATACGTACACTGCGCCTGCGTAATGCACGGACACGGTAAGCACGTTCTGAAACAACAGACACCGTTGTGGTTAGCGCAGCATCCGGACGTACTGGCGTTCCATCAGGCGCCGAAAGAATGGGGTGGCACCGCTGCCTTGCTGGTTTTGATCGAATTAGCCGAATAAATTAACCCAATAATAAATTAGCCAAATAAAATAAAGGCGTGACAGCAAAACTGTTCACGCCTTTTTTCAGGATACCGGTTAATCGTGCTTTTGGCGCAGAGGTTTGTATCACACCGCAGCCGCTAATCCGTTTTCAGGTCATCATCCCAAGCCGTCAGACTTTGGCCATCAGCTGAGAGGGACTCACTTGCCAATCCAACTTGCCCATTCCGCTGTTCATGTCTAAATCGACACAGGCCATCGCAGAAGTCGCAAACATCGGCGCACATTGGCCCGGACACAGCTCGGCAACCAAATAGCCCACCAGCGGAAGATGCGAAATCAACAGTACCGAAGCGCAACCCTCTTTGGCTAAAGCCTGTAGATAACAAGCCACCATCGCAGGATCCCCACCTGGGGTCAGTTCCGGCATCACTTCCTGCCCGTCCGGCAACGTCAGCGCTTCTCTTACCACGTCAAGGGTTTGTTCCGCACGCAAATAAGGGCTGACCAGTATCTGCTCAATATCCACCGATTGGCTATTTAACCAAGCGGCTATCTGCCGTGATTCTTCACTGCCACATTGGGTCAGAGGCCTTTGTGCATCGCTGGCTGCGTCAAGAGCCGCGTCGCCATGACGCATGATTAGAACTTGCATATTGCACCGCTTTTGTTAACAAAATAACGCTATACAGAAACGCAACGCGTGCTGTACCGCCGAGAACTTTGCCCTAAGACAAAGCAACTTCATCACGATAACGCGCCGTCTCTCTATGGCGGCCGGGCATTTTGCCTGAAACTTCACATAAATAAAACGGCTGTTTTTACACCAACAAAACACGCCGCCAACCATTACTGTTTAATAAATAGCCTACTCAACAGTTTAATCCATTATTTATTCTCTACACAATGCAGAGCTACTAACTTAAAAGCTTATTAAATCTTAGCCAGTAAATTATGGCTAAGGTAACGCGAGCACTGGCACCTGTACAGCAGGTAAAAACAGCATAGTTACAGGCGGTGATCCCGCTCACATTCTAACCAAAAGGAATTCTGAACGCAGAATTCCTTCGGCTTCCCACTCATTCTGCCGCAGTAGACTCTTCCGCTGGCAGCTCAGTTTCTGGGTAGAACACAGCCTTCTGCTCAGCCATCACCACCAGGCGCTCACAGGGGGCAAAACGCTCGCCATATTGCTGTTCCAGCAGCTTCAAGGTTCGGACTGCGGTATCCAGCCCTAGACGATCCAGATAACGGAATGGCCCGCCCAAGAAAGGAGGAAAACCGATGCCGAAAACAGCGCCAATATCGCCATCACGCGGATTACGAATGATACCTTCATCCAGACAGCGTACCGCCTCGTTCAGCATCATCATCACGCAGCGCTGAGCAATAACTTCACGCTGTATATGTGCTTTCGGCGTGACGCCTAATAGCCCATAAACGTTCGGATCGGCCTGCTTGACTGGGTTTTTCTTCAGCTTAAAGCCCGACGTTTTGGTCGGGTACAGATAGAAACCACGGCCATTCTTACGCCCTTTACGACCATCTTTTAAAATTGCGTCCAGAGATGCCGGAGCGGCAAAGCGCGGGCCAAGCTGCTCCACTAGAATCGGCATGATTTTGGTGCCCACGTCGATCCCGACTTCATCCAGTAAATTCAGCGGCCCGACCGGGAAGCCAAAATCAACCAAAGCCTTATCGATTGACTCAATCGGCTCGCCGTCCAGCAAACAGCGCGCCCCTTCGTTGATATAGGGAGCAAGAATGCGATTTACATAGAATCCAGCGCGATCGCCGACCACAATTGCCGTTTTCCCCTGTTTGCGGGCGAACGCCACCGTGGTTGCAATAGTTTCTTCGCTGGTTCCAGCGTGAGGAATCACTTCCACCAGCGGCATTTTGTCTACTGGGCTAAAGTAATGCAAACCGATAACCTGTTCTGGACGTTTTGCCTCGGCGGCTATCTGGCTGATAGGCAAAGATGAAGTATTGGAGGCAAAAATAGTATGAGGCGCTCCGTGCGCTTCAATGTCGGCTACCATCTGCCGCTTTAGCGCCAGATCTTCAAACACCGCTTCAACAACGATATCCACATTTTCGAAGCCGCTGTAATCGGTAGTGCCGGAAATCAGCATCATTTGGCGCTGCCGTTCCGCTGGCCGGAGCCGTTTACTGCGTACCCGTTTGCCCAATGTGTCCCAAGTATATTTCAGCGCCTGATTAATCCCCTGCGGATTAATATCTTTAATTCGGACCGGTAAGCCGGCCCGGGTCGCGGTGACATTGGCGATACCGCCGCCCATTAAACCTCCGCCCAACACGCCGACCTGACTAATTTTGCGTGGTTGTGCCGTTGAACCACTTTCTTTTTTCAACGACGTCGTCGCGAAAAATAAGCTGCGTAACGCCGCTGATTCCGGAGACATAGCCAGCTCGCCAAATGCCCGAGCTTCCGCTTCATAGCCGCTCGGACCGCCGTTATCCAGCCCCTGGCGAACAACATTAATAATCCGTTCTGCCGCCGGATAATGGCCTTGGGTTTTCGCCAACGTTTTCTTCCGCACGATATTGAATAATAGAGATTTTCCAAGCGGCCCATTCAGCAAACGCTCCTGCCACGGCAGGCTCGGCTTATCCACCCAGCCCGCTTTGGCACGGCTAACGGCCACTTCCAATAAGATATCCTGCGGAACGGCATCGTCCACCAGCCCCATTTTCAGCGCCTGCCTAGCGCGAATCTGGCGGCCTGTCAGCATAATATCCAGCGCTTTACTCGCGCCGATCAATCGAGGTAATCGTTGTGTGCCGCCGGAACCCGGCAATAGCCCTAATTGGACCTCAGGCAGCCCCAGAACGGTTTTATCGTCCAATGAGCATACGCGGCTATGGCAAGCCAGAGCCAGCTCCAGGCCACCGCCCAGGCAGGCTCCGTGGATGGCCGCCACCACAGGGATCGGGAACGCGGCAATTTGCGCCAACGTCGTCTGGCCTTTTTGCGCCAGAACCCTTGCATCCTGTGAGGTGCGGCAGGCGGCGATCATGGTGATATCAGCTCCGGCAATAAATGAATCTGGCTTGCCCGAAATAATCACCAGCCCCTGTAATTGCGGCGAAGCCTGTACTTGTTGCAGCACTTCGGCAATTTGCTCTGCAAATTCAGCCTTTAAGGTGTTGACCTTTTCATTCGGGACATTGATGGTGATAACCCCGATGTTATCCGGCCGGATACTAAGCTGAAACACCGACTCGGTCGAAGGCATTGTAGCTTCTCCCCTGCCCTGTTCTACGCGATTTTCCATTACTCCACCTCTACAATCATGGCTGCACCCAAACCACCGGCAGCACAGGCGGTCGTTAAGCCCAATCCGCCACCGCGACGACGCAGTTCATTCAACGTTTGCGTGATCATCCGCGCTCCAGTTGCTGCAAAAGGATGACCATAGGCAATAGAACCGCCCAATACGTTGAATTTATCCATATCAACCTCGCCGATTGCCTTACTGCGCCCCAGATATTGCTGAGCAAAACTATCGCTGGCAAACATTTTCAGGTTAGCGAGCGTTTGCGCGGCAAAGGCTTCGTGCATATCAATTAACGTCAGATCCGCCAGCGTGATACCGGCGCGATCTAATGCCAACGGCGTGGCGTAAGACGGCCCTAACAACATATCCTGCCAAACGTCGATAGCGGAAAAAGCAAAACTGCGTAAATAACCCAAAGGTTTCAGCCCCAATGCTTTGGCTCGCCCTTCGCTCATCATAATAACTGCCGCGGCGCCGTCGGTCAGTGGCGTGCTGTTTGCTGCCGTTACGCTGCCGTGCTTGCGATCGAATGCCGGGCGCAGCTTCGCGTATTGCGCCATGGTGGAATCTTTGCGCACATTATTATCTTCACTGATAGCCGCGCGGTATGGTGGGATATAAGCGGTCATCACCTCATCCTGTAAATAGCCTTTTTGCCAAGCTTCCGCCGCCAGTTGGTGAGAACGCAGCGCCAGCGCATCCTGATCTTCTCGGCTAATACCGTAGGTTTTAGCCATTTGCTCGGCGGTATCCCCCATACGCAAACCAGTGGAATACTCCGCCACTGCAGGTGCAACCGGCAATAAATCACGGAATTTCAAACGACTGAATAGTTTCAGGCGCTGTGACAAAGTACGCGCTTTATTGACATCAACCAGCGTACGCGCCAGCGCTTTACTGACGCCAATAGGTAAAACGGAGGAAGAATCGGCGCCGCCGGCGATGGCTATCCCCACCGACCCCGCAATAATACTTTCGGCCACGTTCGCCACCGCCTGAAAACTGGTGGCACAGGCTCGGGAGACGCTATAGGCGTCGGTGTGTACGCTCATACCGGTGCCCAATACGATTTCACGAGCAATATTCGGCGCTTCCGGCATCTGAACCACTTGTCCAAATACCAGTTGATCGATCAACTCAGGTGCAATTCCACTTTTTGCCAACAGCTCGCTGACAACAATCTTACCCAAATCAACAGCGGGAACCCCATGATAGGCGGTAGCTTGTTTAGCAAACGGGGTGCGCAGGCCGTTAACAATCGCAATGCGGTCGCCCTGACGCGTCACTAACGGAAGTGGCTTACTCATAAAGGCTCCTGAGAGATAAATTGGCATTTATTAGGATGCTAGGTTAACAGGTCTGACCTGATCCGATTATTGTTAACCAAACGTTTACATTTGGCAAACCTGTAGAGGCCAAAAATGCGAGCAGGAGCAACTTTCAGAATAAAAAAGAGAGATGGGGAAAGAGGAAAACGAAGAGACCGGAGAAAGAATAATAAAAGGAAATAGATTCAGTGATTAAATAGCGCGGAGCTTTCGCTCCGCACTGAATACGGCAAGATTAACGCAGGCCCAGCTGGAAAATCAGCATTTCTGCTTCACAGGCAAAGGTAAAGTCAACGCTGAGTTGAACGCCTTCTGCTACCGTCTCGATTCTTGGCTCAATTAGGCAAGGGTCGGATTCAACGGAACGCGCTTTTTCGATCAGGGTGTTTAGCATTGCTTCGGCTTCGCTCTGGCTGGCAAATACCTTGCTGTAGGACGCTGTACAATCGGTGTTATCCATCACGGTACCGACATCTACACAGCAACAGGCTGCGGTTTCTTCTGCATTACAGCGTTTAATTGCATCTGACATCTTCAATTCTCCTCAAGGGACATTTCAAATAGGTGCAAGTTGCCATTTGTGATCTGGCTCAAAAATTGTTATCTGCCGCTATTTTACTCCTGCAAACCTCGCATCACTAGAACTTACTGTTTATGTGCCTATTTAGTGACGAAAATCTCAGTTAGAGCATCGCAAATATAATAAGTCATAGATTTATTGATATGGGTATGTAAGTTTTTTGTTAAGTGGATCTATTTTTTGCAATCTATTTCAATCAATTTCAAAAACATTCTTGCAACATTCCCGCAGGTCAGACCTATACTTCAGCCACTGGTCTGATTTGTCAGATTGGTAACGGACCCTACAATCCCGCGCTCTCTTGTTACGCTATGTAACATAGTTTAAATAATAAACACATTAAAATGAGGTTTTGGTCATGAACCAGAAAAACCTGTTTACCCGATCAGCTCTGGCAGCTGCAGTGGCAATTATTTCTTCGAACGTTTCTGCGGCCGGTTTTCAGCTGAATGAATATTCAGCGGCTGCATTGGGCCGTTCTTTCTCTGGTGAAGGCGCCGTCGCCGACAACGCATCCGTAGGTAGCCGCAACCCAGCTGCTATGACGATGTTTGACCGTCCTTCATTCTCCGGCGGTTTTGTCTACGTTGATCCTAATGTAGATATCAGCGGTCAATCTCCGCTGACAGGCCGCAGCACCGACGCTAAAAATATCGCGCCATCTGAGTGGATTCCTAACATCCACTTCATTATGCCGCTGAATGAACAATGGGCTATCGGCGCGTCCGGTACTTCCAACTACGGTTTAGCCACCGAATTTAATGAAGACTATATCGCCGGCTCTCTGGGCGGTAAAACCGATCTGAAAACCGCTAACCTAAACTTGGCGGCTGCGTATCGTCTGAACCAAAACTTCAGCTTCGGTCTGGGCTTCAACGCCGTTTATGCCGATGCGAAAATTGTGCGTCACATTGGTGAAGCGGGTGGCCGTTTCGGTCTGCCAGCGCGCACCGAAGTCGCCAATATGGAAGGTAAAGAGTGGGGCTACGGCTGGAACGCCGGCGTGCTTTATGAAATCGATAAAGAAAACCGTTACAGCTTCACTTATCGTTCTAAAGTGAAAATCGACTTTGATGGCGATTACAGCAACCAGCTACCAGTAGCCTTTGGTGGAACTGGCGGTGCAATCGTTCCTGGTGCTCTGACGCTGAACCTGCCAGAAGTTTGGGAAGTATCCGGCTATAACAAAGTGGCACCGCAGTGGGCGATTCACTATAGCCTCGCTTACACCAGTTGGAGCCAATTCCAGGAGCTGAAAGCCACAGGTAACAACGGTAAGGTACTGTTCGAGAAGCACGAAGGCTTTAAAGACGCATACCGTATCGCGCTAGGTACGACCTATTACTACGACGATAACTGGACCTTCCGTACCGGTATCGCATTCGATGACAGCCCGGTTCCAGCTCAAAACCGCTCCATCTCGATCCCAGATCAGGACCGTTTCTGGATCAGTGCCGGTACTACCTATGCGTTCAACAAAGACGCATCTGTTGACGTGGGTATCTCCTACATGCACGGCCAGAACGTGACCATCAACGAGAAAACGCCACCAGCATTGGGCGGCACAAACTACGAGTTCAACTCCAAAGGTACGGCAATGCTGTACGGCGTGAACTTTAACTACGCGTTCTAATCCCAATTCAAGTCGAGTAATGCGCCGCAGGGTGGATGATCTGACTGTACGCCCTGAATCGGGAAGTTGACGAATTCGCGGCAACAAAAAAAGCGCCTTCAGGCGCTTTTTTCTATCTCTGACATCTTAACCCGCTCTGACATCTCAACCTGATTAGTTGGCTGAATCGATGCTTTCCAGATCGCCCTGAATGGCCTGAGCATTTGGATTTGCTTCCGGTTGCAACACGCCGCCGCTGGCGAGGAAATCGTTACGCTGGAAGTAAGCTTCACGCACCATCAGGTACGGATCGGAAGAATTACGCAGCAAACCATCGGAATCCAACAATTGCGCACGCGTTTCAATCCCTTCAATCATCCATTTGCCCGCAGACATCCAGAACGTCAGATAGCTCAGCACCGGATACACAGTATCAGCCAAGTCGCCGCCTTCCTGACGCACGGTAAAGCTGCCATAACCCGGCAACACCACATAAGGCCCGTAAGGCACATCGTAGTAGCCTAAGGTGCTCCCGAAGCGATGTGGTACTTCTTTCGCCAGTTTAGGGTTGGCCATTCCCGCGACGTCAATCAGCCCCCCCATACCCAATAAGGTGTTAAGGAAGAAACGGTTAAAGTGCTTCATCGCTTTGTACGGGTCGCCGACTAGGAAGCTGTTCACCATGCTCGCCGGTTCTTCTAGGTTACCCATAAAGTTACTCACGCCGTTCCGCGCAGGCTGCGGCACATAATCACGCCAGACTACGGCAACGGGGCGAACCACATAAGGGTCAAGAACTTCATAGTTAAAGTTGAACATCGCCCGGTTAAAACCTTCCAACGGATCGGAGCGGCCTTGTTCCATCTGATCCGGTGAAGAACTGGCGCAACCCACCAATAATACGCTCGCGAAAGCCAGCCCTGTCAGGCGAAAATTCATATGTTTCTCCATGAAATTACGTTCAGCCCCTGCGCTTAGGGGATCTGTCTATTTATCTGGACGCTAATCTGCCCGTTACCGCTGAATTCCTGTACCACGCTTTCACCAAACCAGTCGCCGTGCTGAGGATTTGCCGTACCGTCCAGCGATAAACGCACCCGAATCTTTACCTGATGCAAAGCAGAAAGCAACGATTCCGGCATCATCGCATTACTGTCATCCAGCGATAATGTCAGTGGGAATCGGCTCAGCGGTAGCTGTTTAACGGCCACTGGCACCGGACTCACTCCGTCAGTGACCGAAATAATCAGAGTCCCTTGTTGCGGTAATTTTTTAGCTGCGTCGGGGGACAAAGAAACCGTCACTTCCAGTTTAGCTGTTTCCAGACCAGACTGTGCTTTTGCCTGCTGAATACTGCGTTTTATTACTTCAGCACGAGAATCGCCGGCAGGCAGCAATTTTAGCATAACTTCCCACGCGCCAATGGCTTGTTTGAAATCTCCCTGCTCAAAGGCATTAAATGCTAATAGACTCAGCACGCGCGTGTTGCCGTGATCCTGCGCTAACATGCTACGCAGCATTTGCGTGGCTTTCTGGTTATCCTGCGGATCGTTAGAACGGGTTAACACCTCGGCATAGCCGAGTTTCACGTCCATATTATCCGGCGCGAGCTGATAGGCTTTTTCAAACGCCTGCGTCGCAGTAGTGGCATTATTCAGCGCCATACCCACTCGGCCCAGCATCATCCAGTCGTTAACATTGCTATCGTCTTGCTGTAAAGAGGTGCGCAGCCCTAAACCCAAGCGCGCCACTTCTTCCATCGTCAGCGGCTCTGCCCGTTCATTGGCGACTCTGGCACGTAACTCCGGCATTTGCGCCTGTACTTCCCGCCACGCGTGCAACTGGGTTAAACCACCGGTTTTGACATAAAACCCTACGGCAACCACGACCAAAATCACCACGCCGGGCAATAATGCCCAACGGCTTATCGGGCTGGATTGTTCCGCAGATTGCTCAGGAATATCTGTCAGTAGATTCTGCTGTAGCTCTTTGATCAGTTCCGGCCGCTCAGCGACCACGCCCTGCTCTTCGTCTTCTGCCAGTTCGTTTAATCTATCCTGATAAAAGGCTTTATTCAGATCATCCCGCGTTGTTTTGCGGTTATTACTGCTTTGTTTCATTGCCGGAACCACTAACAGGGCACCCGCTCCGGCCAGCGCAATGATTACTATTAGCCAAAAAGCCATTATGGTTGTTTCCCGTCAGTATTTGCCAAATTCCGGTTTTCCGCTTCATTCTGCGCCAGTATGACAGCCAGACGCTGCCGTTCCTGCTCCGGTAACTCGTGTTCAGCAAGCATCTGGTTACGGCGACGCCCGCGTAAAATTACGACCGCCCCGCCGATCAGCACAAACAGCGCTGGCCCCACCCACAAAATGAGCGTAGCGGCAGTCACTGGTGGTTCATAAGTAACAAAATTGCCGTAACGCGCCACCATATAATCGATAATTTCAGGCTTGGTTTTGCCCTGGCGCATCAGCTCATACACTTTATTGCGCATATCAGCGGCAATAATGGCGTTAGAATCCGCAATACTGTTGTTCTGGCATTTGGGGCAACGCAGTTGCTCGGTTAATTCCCGATACTGCTGCTCCTGTTGAACCGAACTAAACTGATAAGTATCAATGGCTGCGAACGCGGCCCAGCTCAGTAACATGCCGAGGACCAGACTGATTAGCCTCATGATCCCTCCTGATACTTTTTATAGAGCGGCAGAATTTCTTGCTGCCAGACACGATCGTTAAGATCCCCCGCATGGCGGTAGCGAATGATCCCTTGTCCGTCGATCAAAAAGGTCTCAGGAGCGCCATAAACGCCTAAATCCAACCCCAGCATTCCATCACCGTCATATAAACTCAACGCGTAAGGATTCCCCAGCGTATTCAACCAGTTCACCGCTTTGGTACGGTCATCCTTATAATTCAGCCCCACCACACGAATTCCCTGCGCCGCCAGTTTATTCAGATATTCATGCTCGGCACGGCAAGTCGGACACCAGGTAGCCCACACGTTAAGCAACATAGGTTTACCGTCGTGCAATACCGCCTGATCGTAGGTTTTTCCAGCCTGATCCAGAGATTCTAGTTTAAAGGTCGGGACGGGTTTACCAATCAGCGCCGATTCTAGCATCGTAGGATCTTCCCCACCGGCATTGCGGCTCAATTGCACTAAAAATGCCACCACCAGCAGCAGGAAAAGCACCAGCGGAATAAACAATAATTTAGACTTCATTACGGTACCTCCGGTGCGATACCGCGTTTTAATTTCTTACTCATCCGATAGCGCGGGTCCAACATACACAGGATGCCGCCCACCGCCATAAATACACCGCCGTACCAAATCCAGCGGACGAAAGGTTTGTAATACAACCTCACCGCCCAGGAACCATCCTCCAGCTCTTCCCCCAACGCCGCATACAGATCCCGAGTCAGGCCACCGTCGATAGCCGCTTCGGTCATCATGGAGCGAGCGGTACTGTAATAGCGTTTTTCTGCGTGCAGCGTCGCTTCGGGTTTACCGTTACGGGTAACGTCGATAATACCTACTCCACCGGTGTAGTTTGGCCCTTTAATGTCGTGAACATCTCGGAAAACAAAGTGATAATCGTGGATATCAATAGCATCTCCCGATTTCATTCTGACATCGCGCTCAACGCTGTAATTCTGACTAAAGGCAATGCCAATCACCGTAACTGCCACGCCCAGATGCCCTAAAACCATTCCCCAATGACTGCGGGAAAGGTGAGTCAGGCCACGCCAGAAACCGTGGCGATGCGTCGCTCGCTCATGCAATTCCATTAGCGTCAGAATAATGACCCAGAAAGCCATCATCAAACCCACTACCGTCATTCCGGCGATACTATCCTGCATTAACCAAGGCACTAAAATTGACAGTAACGTGGTTGCCACTAAGGCCATCCCCAAACGACGCCACAATTTGCTCGGTTCATCCCGACGCCAGCGTACCAACGGGCCAATCCCCAGCAACAGTGCCAACGGTGCCATCAGCCAGGTAAACATGGTATTAAAGAAGGGTTCCCCGATGGAAATACTACCTAGCCCCAGTTGTTTATGCACCAGCGGCAGCAAAGTCCCCAATAGCACAACGAGCATGGCTGCAATCAGCAATACGTTGTTTCCTAACAAAAATGTCTCTCGAGAGAACACTTCATGCTGAGTACGGCTGCGTACCTGTGCGCCTTTTACCGCGTACAACAGTAAGGAACCGCCTATCACAATCACCAGATAGGCCAGAATAAACATACCTCGCGCCGGATCGGAGGCAAAAGAGTGCACCGAAACCAATACGCCGGAACGCACCAAGAAGGTTCCCATTAAGCACAGGGAGAAAGCGGTGATAGCCAGCAGCACCGTCCACGCTTTGAAAGTACCGCGTTTTTCCGTCACCGCCAGAGAGTGAATCAGCGCGGTTCCGGCCAGCCACGGCATAAATGACGCATTTTCTACCGGGTCCCAGAACCACCAACCGCCCCAGCCCAATTCGTAATAAGCCCACGCCGAGCCCAGCACGATCCCCAGAGTGAGGAATACCCAAGCCGCCTGCGTCCAGGGCCGTGACCATCGTGCCCATGCGGTATCCAAACGCCCCGCCATCAACGAAGCGATGGCAAAGGCGAACGCCACAGAAAATCCGACGTATCCCATATATAACAATGGTGGATGGAAAATCAGCCCGACATCCTGTAGCAACGGATTCAAATCCTGACCATCAACCGGGAAGTTAGGCAAAGTTCGGGTGAAAGGATTAGACGTCATGATGATAAACAGTAGGAAACCGCCGGTAATCATGCCTAATACGGATAAAACTCGCGCCACGGCGTCCTGCGGCATTTGACGGCTGAATAATGCTACCGCCAGTGACCAACAACTTAGCAGCAACACCCAAAGTAATAGCGAGCCTTCATGCGCCCCCCAAGTAGCGGCGATTCGGTAATAAACCGGCAACTGGCTATTTGAGTTAGCCGCTACATAGGAAACAGTAAAATCATTCACTACAAAGGCATACACCAGACACATAAACGATAGCGCTACGGTCACAAACATACCGTAGGTCAATGGTTGTGCTACAGCCATCATTCGCACGTCCTGCCGCGCCGCGCCCCACTGGGGGTAAATGCTCAGCAGCAGCGATATCGCCAGCGCCAGACATAACAGGAAATTGCCGATTTCAGGCATCATGACGCGTTACCCTCACTCTGACCGTTGGTGTAAGCCGCCGCCGGGCGAACGTGATTTTCTTTCATCGCTTCAACAACTTCCGGTGGCGTATATTTTTCATCATGCTTAGCCAGCACTTCTTTAGCATCCACCCGATTTCCTTCCGCAAAAACGCCCTGAGCTACCACACCCTGTCCCTCACGGAACAGATCCGGCAAAATGCCGGTGTAAGTCACGTCGATCGCACCGCGCGCGTCATACACCTTAAAAGTGACCTGTAAGCTCTGCGGGTCACGTTTTACTGAACCGGGCATCACCATTCCACCAATACGCAGACGTTGCCCAACCTCAGGTTTTTCGTGCTTGGGTCCCTTCCCCTGTAAAATCTCGCTGGGGGTATAAAACAGATCAATATTGGCTCGCAAGGCATAAAGCACCAGCGTGGTGGTCAAACCTATGCCGATTAACACTACTAAGGCCAGATACAGACGGCTTTTTCGACGTGGGTTCATTATTTTCTCTCCCGCTGCTGCGCCTGACGAACTCGCTGATCGCGTCTACGTTGGCGTCGAATACTCTTCAATAACCCTTGTTTCATCCACAGGGTATGCGCCCATAAACCAAACAACGACAGCAAGGCCACGACCACCGCCAGCCAGACATAAAAGGCGTAGCCACCCATTGCGAAAAATTCCGCCCAAGAGTTGAATGCCGGTGTCATAGCGAGCGCTCCTTACCTAACAACGCCACCACCCAAGGGCGATGACGCTCCTGATGTAAAATAAGGTTACGCAAACGCATTAACGTGAGAGTGGCAAAAAAGAAGAGATAACCGAAGATTGCCCAACGCAGCGGAGTACGCATGGTCGGGTAAATGGTTTGCTGCATATCGGTAGAACCTTGATGCAAGGTATTCCACCACACCACGGAAAAATGAATGATAGGAATATTCACCACGCCGACCAATACTAAAATACCGGCCGCTCGACCAGCCAGTTTTCGATCGTCAAACGCGTGATACAGCGCAATCACGCCGATATACAGAAACAGCAGTACTAGCTCAGACGTCAGGCGCGCGTCCCACAACCACCAAGTTCCCCACATAGGTTTTCCCCAAGCGGAGCCGGTAGCCAGCGCAATAAAGGTAAATACAGCCCCCACGGGAGCCATTGCCGCCACGGCCAAATCCGCCATTTTTATCTGCCAGACCAGCCCGATAAAGGCGGCTATCGCCATAGACACATAAATACCCATCGACCAAATCGCCGCTGGCACATGCAGATACATTATTCTAAAACTGTTACCTTGCTGATAATCAGCCGGTGCGAAGCCAAAGCCTCCTCCCCAACCGATAGCCAGACAAATAATGGCCGCTGCGCCGAACCACGGAATAAAGCGACCGCAGACTCTGTACAGCCTTTCCGGCTGGGCAAATTGATGAAACCATTTCCACATGTTGGTCATTGCTCACTATAAAAATGACGGTAATCGTCTTGGTAATCGTCCTGCTAACTAAGCCGATACGGGTTGCGGTGCACAATCTGCTCTGAATGGCGTTGGCTACCACATTCAATAAAAAATATGTATTTCAACCAGATGCGTCACTGCATGGTCGCCAGATATCATCCAATTCATCGTACGAAATCTGTAAATTTAAATAGGATTAATGAATGCTTACTCTCAACGCAGCCGCCGTGGCAAAAGGAGCTAACGTAGCGCTACCGGCCAGCATTGCGCCAAGAATCGCCAGATATCCATCAATAGGCATCCCCATTGAGGCAGCATCAATAGCTGCGGTGGCGAAGATAAGAACCGGTATATATAAAGGTAAAACCAGCAAACTTAATAATACTCCACCTCTGCGCAATCCCACCGTAAGCGCGACGCCGATAGCCCCGATAAAACTCAGCGTCGGCGTCCCCAGCAACAAAGTCAGCGCTACGGCGATGCCGGTATTCACATCCAGCGAAAGCAGCATACCCACCAGCGGCGAGAGAATTAGCAATGGCAATCCGGTCACGACCCAGTGAGCACACACTTTGCCTAACACCGTGAGCGGCAGCGGCGAAGGCAATAAAAGCAGTTGCTCCAACGACCCATCGAGAAAATCATCCCGAAACAGCCGTTCCAGCGATAACAATGAAGCCAGCAAAGCCGCGACCCAGACTATGCCCGGAGCAATACGCGCCAGTAACTGCGGCTCTGGGCCAACGCCCAATGGAAACAGAGTAATGACGATAAGAAAAAACCACAGTGGGTTAACAATCTCCGCGCCTTTTCTGAACGCAATTTTTAATTCCCGACGTAATACACTGAGAAACATCAGTTTGTCCCCGAGCCAATCAGGCTGATTTTTCTTACGCCCTGACGCACGCCGCCAAGCTCCTGATGGGTTGTCAACAGCACCATTCCCCCAGCCGCAGCCTGTTGCTCAAATAAAGCGATCAACTCACTTACGCCCTGTTTATCAATCGCCGTCAGCGGCTCATCCAAAATCCAGAGTGGGGCTTTACTCAGCCATAAACGAGCCAGCGCTACGCGACGCTGCTGACCGGCAGAAAGCTGGGCAACCGGCAAATCTTCATAGCCGACCAAACCCACGTTTTCTAACGCCTGCCAGATGGCATTTTCGTCATAATCACTCTGAGCCGATTGATAAAAAGCCAGGTTTTCGAAAGGAGTGAGCACCGATTTTATTCCGGGCTGATGGCCCAGAAATAATAAATCCTGATGATAACCAGCGCGATCCCGCAGGATATTCGCTTCCTGCCAGTGAACTTCACCAGCGTCGGCCTGCGCCAGACCGGCTAAAATCCGCAACAGGCTGGTTTTCCCCGCTCCGTTGGGGCCTTCCACCTGTACGATATCCCCCGCTTTGATACAGAAACTTAGTCCCTTAAATAAGGTTCGTTCGTCGCGTATGCAACTCAGATTTTTCGCTTCCAACATGGGATTCGTCTTTTAACCGCAAGATTTTCAACAACCGGGAACCGGAATAATAGCATAAGGCCTAACCCTTACGTAGCATGGGTCTATCCCGAAACCTAACCTTATAGAGTTAATATTCAGCATAAGATCAATATTTTGTAGAAAAAACAGTCAAAGCTGACGTTTTGTGACAGTTTCAGTTCCTTTCTCAATAATCGCTTCTTTCCCATCTCAACATTCGCTGTAAAAAAGCCACTATGCTTAATAGCTGAATCTAGTCCCTCCCGTCTATCAACGCTGAAAAGTTAATCCGGCTTCCTGAGGAGAAAGACATGAATGACCATAAAAACAACGATGGCGATATTCAGGTAGAAAGCGATGAGCAAAAACAGGGAAAAGAGATTGATGTTAATGAGAAAAATCTCCCTTCACGCGCGGCCGCAATACACGAGAAAATTCGCGTCGAAGGCGAAAAAGAACTGGAGCGCGATGGCTTAGCGCTATTGCTATCGGCCATTGCTGCGGGCTTATCTATGGGAGCATCTTTAATGGCAAAAGGCATTTTTCACGCCAAATTATCCGATGCACCCGCCAGCCTTTTTATCGAGAATATCGGTTATACCTTCGGCTTTATTATTGTCATTATGGCTCGCCAGCAGCTGTTTACTGAAAATACCGTCACTGCAGTATTGCCCATTATGCAAAAACCCAGCGTTAAGAATTTCAGTATTTTATTTCGCCTATGGGGATTAGTTTTGCTGGGAAACTTAATTGGAACCGCCTTGGCCGCGGGATCATTTATCCATATTCCCTTGTTTGATGACGCGACGCGCGCCGCTTTTATCAGCATTGCTCAGGATATTATGGAAAATACGCCAGCCGAAATGTTTACTAAAGGCATTCTTTCCGGCTGGATTATCGCCACCATGGTGTGGATGCTACCCTCCGCTGGCGCGGCTAAAATCTGGGTGATTTTTCTAATGACCTATCTGGTGGCTTTATGCGATCTCACTCATATCGTCGTTGGCTCCGCAGAAATCTTCTATCTGGTATTTAGCGGTAACCTTTCATGGCAGGAATTTATTTACCCCTTCGCTATCCCGACGCTTGCCGGCAATATCATCGGTGGCTCCTTTATA
This sequence comes from Yersinia nurmii, assembly GCF_001112925.1. Classification (GTDB taxonomy): domain Bacteria; phylum Pseudomonadota; class Gammaproteobacteria; order Enterobacterales; family Enterobacteriaceae; genus Yersinia; species Yersinia nurmii. The sequence continues at coordinate 169,001 of NZ_CPYD01000002.1, read as the reverse complement.
TTTGCTCTGATAAGTCATGCTCAAATACGCAGCGATATGACGAGAAAACCAAAAAAATCTAAAGAAAACACCCAAAAAAAGACTGATTTGCAGAAAAAATAAATCTAGCCGCAGATCGGAACTAGCATTCTCTGGTGGATTTAGCGATAAGCATTTTTAAGCGATAACTGGCGATAATGTAAACAAACAAACCGCTAACTGCTTATTTTCAGAGTGAAAATAGGTATAATGATGCACAGCTGCTTTTATCAACAGCAAAAATCATGGCATGTCCCCGTAGTTAAACGGATATAACAAGCCCCTCCTAAGGGCTAGTTACTGGTTCGATTCCAGTCGGGGACACCATAACACCTCTCAGCACGTCCCGTTATTACATCAAATAGCTCACTACGCCTGATGAAATCCTAAATGCATTTATTCTTGTTCTAGCCCAACAACTTATTTTTCGCTGATGATTGCAGATTTATCGTACAATATGTCGCGAAAATGCATTACGGGTAGTCGCTGATTCGCTTTATGCCACACCGCCCATAATGTCTACTACAACGGTATCAATTGAAATCCCTGCTTCCGTAAAAACCCTATAGCAACTAATGGGCGGCTTCGACTCCCTACCTGGCTGGCTACTGCTCATCCCGAAAAGCATGTTAACGAAATGAGGGCGCGTACGTACTCTAACCGCCGATGATGACGGACCGTTATCGAGCCCTTTGATAACTGTCAGCACACCCACAGTTATTCCATTATTCAGGCGCTGTTCCCGGTAGTGGATTATAGGTCGACTATCTCGGTTCGTAGTACGGCTGATAGCAATATTTCCCGAGTGGAATGGACCGGTCATTTTACGCCGGTTGGCGCTAGCGATGCACAAACCGAAGCGTTGTTCTCCGGTATTTATCGTGATGGCCTACAGGTATTGAAAAACAACTTTAATGCCTAATCGCATTGAATCAACAGGAGTGCGGTGGCATTTTTCGGCCCATGCCCCTTTATAAAAAAGAGAAAAGTTACAAAAAATAGAAAAAATTATTGTTCGTCACTTTTTTCCACTGATGAGTTCGCTTTATTGTGTCTGGCATCAAGCTGTTCCTGAATAAATGAACGCTTCAAATAACCACTTATAGGGCTATGAATATAAAAATTATGCCCACTGTTATTTCCGCAAGCATTCTTTCCCTAATTGCTTTTAGCCCCCCGCGCAGAACGTGACTGCGACCAGCAGTACACTGATTTCAGCTGAAGTGATAATGGCTTAAAAAGGCACAAGAGATGAATGCATCAGGTTACCAGATCAACCGCACCCGCATGGGTAATAAAGTAATGATAAGTGCCAAGCTGTATAAACAAGTAAGCGACAAGAGTATAACTAGAGTATCAATGGGTTATATGCTGAACATATTATGATTGATACTTCGCTGTTTCCTCGGGAGGAGTAAATATAATTCACCACCATCAATCGCGCTAATAATAATTCATCCATACCAGCCTTGCTCATTACCGTGTAAAAAAAATAACATATTAATGATAAAAAATCGGCAAACATCGATTTGTATATGCAGCATGCAAATAACATTATTTACAAAACAACCTCAACAATAAATTGAAATAGCCTTTATTTGACACTCCTATTAATGCCATCAACAATACAGTTAATCGTCGTCACCCCCTCCTTTCGCCACACATGTTATCCGAGAATCAACATCAATAATAAAAGTTCATTTTCTTTATAAAATCGCTCATATTTTTAGAATGAAAATTAAATATTAACCGATATGACTTTGATCACCATTTTATGAACGCCTAAAGTATAAAATATGCTGTCAATATAACAACATGAATATTCACTATGCTAAGAAAAATAAATCAAATGTTATTCTCCACTAAGTCAAATTTACAGCATGATATTATCCCTTTAAATTCAACTGAGTCGAACACAGAGAGTATCTCTCTACTCCCTCCCTACGAAAGGATTATTTGCCAACAACTTTTAACCGGAGTTTCAACTCTTGAGATGGTTCGTGACTCGCTGCTCAATTCCAGCAACGACCTCAAACGTGAACAAGATGCAATAGACGAACTTAATCAACGAAACGACGAAGCAAAGCAAGCGTTGGAAAAACTGGTCAACTTTATTGTTCATATTGAGACTAATGCTAACCAGAGTACCGATTCATTAACTGAGTTTAGAAAATCAATCGATCAGATTAAAGGTTGCGTATCCGAAATAAACAAACTATCAAACCAGACGAATCTGATCGCAATAAACTCAGCAATTGAGGCTGCTCACGTAGGAAACAAAGGTCGTGGTTTTAGCGTAATAGCAAAAGAAATAAAATCATTGTCTGGCGAAGTCAAAGAAAGTACTGATGATATATTTCATCTAACAAAATCCATTGAAGATAATACAATCAAAGTTTGTAGCATAGTCTCAGAACAAAAACCGTTAATTGAGCATATTAAGAAAGACATTTCTAATATCGTAGACTCAATAAACATTGTTATCGCCCGTTCTTCTCACATGCAATCAATTATTGCATTCATTACCAACCTACAGTTTCTTAACATAGTAAAAATTGATCATGTTATATGGAAATTACAAATATATAAACTATTGCTAGACAATAACAATAGTGTTCAGGTTAATTCGCACACGGAATGCCGCTTAGGCAAATGGTATGCAGCCGGTGATGGCCGCAATCTTGCACATTATCCCGCTTATCAACAGTTAGAAAAACCTCATGCGGCAGTTCATCATTCTGGTCGTATAGCGCTTAGCGCTTTTTTTGATGACAATATAGATGCGATGACATCGGCTCTTGAACATATGGAGACGGCAAGTAATGAAGTCGTAGAACTAATAGACCGTTTGGCATCGGACATGACACCAAACAGCTAATCAAAAACCTATCATGCCTATGATAGATATTAGCAAAGTTTTTCCCCATAATGGAGTACGCGGTGGTATCTGGCTACGTACTCTATAATTACAGATATTTTATCTTCTGACTAACCTGACCAATTCCCACTCAACTACATCGCTAATTTTCGTCGTCACATTAATATCCGATAATAATCCTATGGAGAGCTAATATCATGGCAACCAACCCAAAAATCATATTGAATAGTTAGTTAAAACACGCGTTAACCACTATATCTAATAATTCGAATATTCCCCCATGCTTTTAAACACTCCCACCTTGCTTATCCTGTAATTCAGTATTTACTTAGAGAGTGGACCATGCGGGTTTGGCTAGTTATTGCGCCAGTTTGTATCCCCTCAGCGGCCATCCGTTGCTACCCCACCCGTGGAAACAGCGACACTCGATGTTGCCTCAAAACAGGACATCATCATGAAAAGTCATTTTGCTTCTAATACGATGAAAAAATTACCTTTGGTATGTTTGCTCGCCAGTTTATTGCAGGTTCCTACACTCACTCATGCAATGGGAGATGATTCGAATAAAACGCCGGATTGCCCAAAGGGTCAGGTTTATGACACCAAAACCAATAGTTGTGTGGTGGAAAAAACCAGTATGGTCAGCGATAGTGATAAAACACAGTATGCATATCATTTGGCAAAAACGGGGCGCTACCAGGAAGCGTTGGATCTATTGGATACGTTAAAACAACCAAATACCCGTGAAGCATGGAATTATCGCGGTTATGCCACCCGAAAATTAGGTCGTACAGACGAAGGCATTACTTATTATCAACGCTCAATTGCTCTTGATCCTCATTATCCTAAGGTCCGCGAATACCTGGGTGAGGCTTATATGATTAAAGGTCGCCCCGATCTGGCTAAAGCCGAATTAGCGACTATCAAAGGCCTATGCGGTACTGAATGTGAAGAATATCGAGATTTAGCCGCAGCTATAGACGGACATCCAGAATCCTGATAACGCTGTGTGGAAATATATCGGTAGCTGAACATGCAGATGAATCGGCTAATCCCATGAATAACAAGGGCCACCTAAAATAGGGTGACCCTTGAACATCATTTATTCACGTAAACTAAGATGAAATGCAGCTAACTTAAATTTTCGCGGTAGCGAGATATTTACTCATTTCCTCTGCTGGCACCATACCCCCACCGGTCGCCCAGACTAAATGGGTAGCATTTTCCATTTTCTCTGGGCTAAAGCCATGCTTGCTTAGATAATCGGGAGAACTCGTTACCCGAGCAGCTCCTGGCATACCTGCGAGAGCAGAAGGCTCCAGCTGAATTCCCTCATCACGAGCTAACAATCCGAGCAAGTCATACATTTCGCTATCGCTCAGGGTATAGAAGCCATCTAATAGATGCTCCATAGCTCTTCCAACGAAACCAGATGCCCGACCCACGGCCAGACCATCTGCAGCAGTAATATTATCAATGCCGAGATCTTGCACTGAAATATTGTCATGTAACTGAGTATAAACGCCTAGTAACATACATGGAGCATGCGTAGGTTCGGCAAAAATACAGTGTACATTATCGCCGAAAGCTAATTTCAATCCGAAAGCTACGCCGCCGGGGCCACCGCCAACGCCGCATGGCAGGTAAACAAACAGTGGGTGATCCTCATCAACCAGAATATTCTGCTCGGCAAATTGCTGCTTCAGACGATTTCCAGCCACTGAATATCCAAGGAATAAAGTTTGCGAATTCTCATCATCGATAAAGAAACAATCGGGATCGGATTCTGCCTGCTTACGCCCCTGCTCTACGGCAACGCCATAGTCTTGTTCATACTCCACTACGTTAACACCGTGTTCCCGCAGTTTCTTTTTCTTCCATTCCCGAGCATCGGCGGACATATGCACACTGACACTAAATCCGAGTTTGGCACTCATAATGCCAATTGACATTCCCAAATTACCGGTTGAGCCAACCGCAATTCGATAACGGCCAAAAAACTCGCGGAAAGACTCGGAAAACAGTTTGGCATAATCATCAGTTTCAGATAGTAAACCAGCCTGTTTAGCTAATTTTTCCGCATGTGTTAATACTTCATAAATACCGCCTCGCGCCTTAATAGAACCAGAAATAGGCAAATGGCTATCTTTCTTTAGTAATAAATGCCCCGTAATTTCACAGTTATAGCGCTGTTGCAGAGTTTTCTGCATTTCTGGAATCGCGACGATCTCCGACTCAATAATACCCTGAGTCTTTTGCGTTTCAGGAAACGCCTGGCAAAGATAAGGCGCAAAACGCTGTAAGCGGGCCTCCGCATCAGCCACATCTTCCTGCGTCAATCCGACATAGGGCAAGCCCTGTTCCAACGTGGTGGACAAAGGATTAAACCAAGTAACCTCTTCCAGATTGATAAGATTTTTGACTAAAGGGTAGCCGGTAATTAATTTATCAATTTCTGTCTTTTTCATGGAATATCTCTTTGTTGATCAAATAATGTAAGAAAGTAAAAAAGTCGTCGCCAAGGCAATTAACGAAGCGATAAACGTTGCCGTGGTATAATATTTAAAGGTTTCACTCAGCGTTGCGCCGCAATATTGTTTTACCAACCAGAATAATGAGTCAGTCACAATAGTGCAGCCTATCGCTCCGGAACCAATCGCCAATGTAATGATTTCAGGGCTGACATTGGGATACATCGGCAATATTGGCGATACAATCGCCGTCGCGCCCATCATCGCCACAGTGGCAGAACCGACTGCCGCGTGCAAAATAATCGCCACCAGCCAGGCCAGTAAAATTGGATGCATATCCATATTCGATAAAATCACGGCCAGAGTATCTGCCAAGCCACTGGCTTTTAATATTCCATTAAATGCCCCACCGGCACCGATAATTAATAAAATATTCGCGATAGATGAAAAACTGTCTTCGGTTTTTTTCAGCAGGGTAGCCATACCCATATTTTGTCTGATGCCTAAAGTGTAGTAGGCCACAAAAGCTGCAATAAACATCGCCGTTATTGGGTTACCAATAAACTCTAAAAGTGAATATAGCGAAGAACCTTTTTCCATATTCAGTTCTGCCGCAGTTTTCATCAACATCAGAATAATCGGCAGTAATACGGTAAACAATGTGGCGCTTAGCGATGGCAGGTCTTCTTCTCTACGTACCTGAAATTCAGAGAACTCAGCGGGTACTTGTTTAAACGGTAACCGATTACCCACGAACTTCAGGAATAATGGCCCACCAATTAATGAAGCTACCAATCCTACAAATAATCCGTAAACAATGACCGTCCCTACGTCTGCGCCTAATGCATTGGTCACATAAAGAGCGGCAGGATGTGGTGGAACCACACAGTGAACGGCCATTAATGCCGTACACAGAGGAATAGCTAATTTAAACAATGAGGTATTGGTTTTTCTGGCAATAGAGAATGCCAGCGGAATCAGTAATACCACCCCAACTTCAACAAACAGGGTAATACCGCACACCAACCCGACCAGAACCATAGTGACGTCTGGTGATAACCAACGGCATCGTTGCAGTGTTATACCAATACGTTCGGCCGCCCCGGAGACCTCCATCATTTTGCCTAAGATGGTGCCTAAACCAATAACAGCCGCTAAAAATCCTAGTGTGCCGCCAATTCCGCTTTCAATGGAGTTAACCATTTCCAGTGGGTTCATACCCATTAATAGGCCGACATAAAAACTGGCTAACAATAGCGCCAGAAAAGGATGAATCTTTAATTTTACTATGGCGAATATAATAATGATGATACTTGTTAATAACGTCCCCACTACCCAGATTTGTGAGTCCATATCCAACCTCAACCAATAGTTTTCTTGTGGCTTTATTGAATAAGAGTTGATAGAGACTGACAAACGATAAAAAAACGCTTTTGGATGAGCCAGATTGAATCAAACATGCCAAATAGGTCATATTTTGCGGTATAAGTACGATTTGAATCACATTAAATAACCCTAGTCATGCAGTGAAAATGTAAATCGGTATAATATTTAGACAAAATAAAGTGAGCAGCTTCCCTATGTACCCGGAAAACACCTATATCAACCGCAATCAACTTCTTAATGGCTATCAGCTATCAAAACTCTATACGTTTGAAGTTGCGGCTCGTCATAAATCTTTTGCCTTGGCGGCCAATGAGTTATCAATTAGCCCCAGCGCTGTAAGCCATCGTATAAATGGCCTCGAAGATGAATTGGGGTTTAAATTATTCCAGCGTTTTCACCGGAGAATTGAGCTTACCAGTGAAGGCGAACGGGTATTTTGGGCGCTGAAGTCCTCCCTTGATTACCTTAATCAGGAAGTTCTGGAGATTAAAAACCAGGAGTTATCCGGCACTCTTACAGTCTATTCTCGCCCTTCGATTGCCCAATGCTGGCTGGTGCCGAAACTAGCTGATTTTGCTCATCATTACCCGGCCATCAGCCTGAATATTATGACCGGTAATGACAACGTCAATTTTCTCGGTGGTGGCATAGATTTGGCCATTTACTACGATGATAAAACGCCGGAAAAGTTGTCGTATGAACACCTGATGGATGAGTCGATGGTGCCGGTGTGTAGCCCAGAATATGCGGAAAAACATCAACTTTACGGAAACTTGATCAACCTACGCCAATGTACGCTTCTACACGATCGACAGGCATGGAGCCGAGACTCGGATATCAGTGAATGGCAGGATTGGAGCCGACGAACTGGAGTCTCACTTGATACCACTCAGCGCAGTATGGGATTTGATCGTTCTGATTTAGCCATTCTCGCAGCAATCAACCACGTTGGTATCGCCATGGGGAGAAAAAAACTGGTGGCGCGTCGTCTGGCAAATCAGGAGTTGATTATGCCCTTCCCAGGGATGGAAGTGGTATGCGAACAGCGCTATTACATTTCGACGTTATCAGAACGCCAGTGGCCAAAAATTAACGTTTTTATCCAATGGTTAAAGAAAATGGCCGATAAATCATAAAAACTGCCCGTTATCAGCCGTATTACTCTAACTCGCTGTTAATCAGCTTTTTTTACGAATTCTGATTTCAGCTTCATCGGGCCAAAACCATCGATTTTACAATCGATATTATGATCGCCTTCGACTAAACGAATGCTTTTTACTTTGGTGCCGATTTTAAGAGTTGAAGAGCTGCCTTTCACCTTCAAATCTTTAATGACGGTTACCGCATCGCCATCTGCCAGTAGATTACCGTTGGCATCACGCACGACCAGACCTTCGTCATCCTCTGCCACATTGCCATTTTCAGACCACTCATGGCCGCACTCAGGGCAGTTCAACTGCTCACCGTTCTGCCAGGTAAATTCGGAACTACACTTTGGACAATTAGGTAATGCTGTCACGATAACCCCTTAATACTAAATAGAATAAATTTTAAAATACCGTAAATTAAAGGCTATGACCTTTATAAGTCGGTATTTTACACTTTTTATCCTATCGGAGACCAGCAAACTCACGAATAAACATGAATAAGAGTACGGATATACTTATTCCCTTGGGGCCACGCAGATAAAAATGGGTCGCCGAAGCAACCCATAAATAGTCAATAAAGCCGTCGTCAATACGTAATGAATAGCCTAATGTTCAACGTTTAAACTTATAGCAATAGCTTAATACCCTTGGCGCGCGCGGCCAACCGCTTCGCCTAACTGCCAAACGGCCATCGCATAATGAGTACTATGGTTATAACGAGTAATGGTGTAGAAATTGGGTAATCCGTACCAGTATTGATAGCCGGTGCCAACATCAAGACGCAGCAGGCTAGCCTCCTGATAACCCTCGAGAGACTCCCTTGGTTGTAGCCCCGCAGCGGCTAACGTAGTCACGGAATATCGGGTTTTAAATCCATTATCTAGCGCAGGAGCCTGCCCGATAGCCTGAACGGCAACTTTGCCACCTTTCTGCCAGCCGTGGGCTTTAAAATAGTTGGCCACGCTACCGATGGCGTCAACGGGATCCCAAAGATTGGTATGACCGTTTTCATCAAAATCAACCGCATAACTCTTGAAGGATGATGGCATAAACTGACCGTACCCCATTGCACCGGCGTAAGATCCTTTCAGGGAAAGCGGATCGTTACCTTCTTTACGCGCCATTAGCAGGAAGGTTTCCAACTCGCCGCTAAAGAATTCTGCGCGGCGCGGATAACTGAATGACAGCGTAGCCAATGCATCAATAATACGGGTTTTACCCATTACGCGACCCCAGCGGGTTTCTACCCCGATAATGCCAACAATGATCTCTGGGGGCACGCCGTAAACTTCATAAGCTCGCTGCAACGCATCCTGATATTGATTCCAGAAAGCTATACCATTTTGTAGGTTATCCGGTGTAATAAACTGGTTGCGATAGCGATTCCAGGCACCATTAGGCCCAGACGGTGGCCGGCTGGTCGGCGCCTGTTTATCCATCAAGCGAATAACCCAATCTAATTGTTGAGCTTGAGCTAATACATCATGTAATTGCTGACGGTCAAAATCGTGTTCTCGTACCATTTTATCGACAAAACGGTTTGCCGCTGGGTTAGTCGCGAAATCCCCACTTAGCATATGGCCTGTATGTGCCGGTTCCAGAAGAAAACCGCCCTTCTGAGGTGCCGTGGCTGAAGGTGTCGGTTGATTGCTACAGGCGGTCAGCAAAGTAAGCACAGGTAAAATAGCAGCCCAATAACGCATCGGTTATCCATACAGTCATATAAGAAAAAGTGATCACTATGGTAAGACATTGTTCGCTGCGAACAAACAGGAATCATAAAGAGATCAGCTAATCATGAATAAAATTATGCTATCCGCTTCAGATAAACCTGACTAAGCCACAAAATATGGACATAACTGCCGAGAGCGGGTAAACGTGAAGATCAAAATATTCCGTTAAAAGAGCTATATTCAGAGCGCCATCCACAAAAACTTTCTCTATTCATTAACTATACTTGTGTTATCTCTCACTGCGGTCAAAATATTATGATGAAACCAAGCTTTTCACCCGAGTCATCCAAACAGGTTCTGGAAATAATATATGGTTATCAATTAGCTCACTGTGCTCAGGTTGCGGCCAGGCTAAATATTGCAGAATTACTCTTTGAATCACCTAGAAGCATTGTCGAATTGGCACAAATAACCGGAGTAAAATCAGAATATTTATATCGACTATTAAGGCTTCTGGCTGCCGAAGGCATTTTCAGGGAAATTGACGGGAATATAGTCGACGAGAAAATTTTTGAATTTACCCCAGCGGCGGCAGCTTTACATAAAAATACTATTGGCAGCGTTAAACCTTTTTTACTGGCAATGATGGGAGAGTTATCCGTTGCTTTCTCTTCGCTTCAACAAGGTATTACCGAGGGGAAAAGTAGCCTAGAGCTACATTATCAATTAGACATATGGCAATACTACGAACGGCATCCCGAACAGGCAGAGAACTTTAATAATGGTATGGCTGGTCTGACTCAGTATTTCGTTCAGACAGTAATTCCAGCCTATAACTTTAACGATTTCAATAGAATTATAGATATCGGAGGCGGCAATGGAGCGTTACTGTTAACCATACTGGCAGCCAATAGAAATCCCACTGGGGTGATTTTTGACAGCCCTTCTGTAGTTGAGAAAACCACCGAAATCATCCGACACCAGAATATGGCTTCCCGATGCACTATTCTAACTGGAAATTTCTTTGAGTCTATTCCCTCTGGCCATGACCTCTATTTACTGAAATATATTCTACACGATTGGAATGATGAACAATGCATACAGATCCTACGCAACTGCGCCAATGCGATGAGTAAAGGAAATAAAATTCTTATTGTAGAGGCCATTATTCCATCAGGAAATACCTATCATGCAGGTAAACATAGCGACATCACCATGCTAGCCTGTACCCAAGGGCGCGAGCGCACCGAAGCCGAGTTCCGGGTGTTGTTCACTGCGGCAGGTTTAAAAATAAATAAAGTGATTGAGTTACCGATACAGGAAATCAGCCTAATCGAAGGGGAACCGATTTAAGCCATAACAAACTGAAACCCATAATCATCATAGTGTTGCAGACATTCTTACATCTTAGAAAGCAGCGATTTCTCGGATCGAGAGCGAGCTGTTAGATGAGGCACCATTCCTTTATTTCTTTCATTCAACATCAGCCATAAAAACCCATATCGAGTAGCCCACTACAAACAGATCTCACGTATTTCATTAATAAATATCTATTTTTATAGCGTTAATTTCAAGATTCTAATTATCATGAGGTTAAATAAACCCAATAATGACAATTTGATAGCTGCCTAACTATCATTAATTGAACTAAAAAGTAATATAAAAATATGAATTATTTTTAATAGATTAGTGGGCACCATGGATTATATATTATTATCTACATTACTCCTTTTAATGTTAAAATCACAGAGTTTCATCGTAACGAAAGCTATAGCTATTTCGTTGTGTGTAATAATATTCAGCTTCTGGTTTGTTTGTGACCAATTTACTGGTAATGGTGTAACTGACTCCGTTTATTACCATTTACTTAGCGGTGTCAAAGGAACATCTTTGAATGATATAAAATCAAACATTGCCTTTGCCATTTTATTTTCTTTCATTCCCGTAGCCATAATTACATTTGCAATAATTTCAAAAAAAAAGAAAAGCGACAAGAGGTAGATTATTTGATGTCGCATTTATTTTTGGAACATTATTTTTTATCACAAACTCTACATTTGCGAAGAATGTCATCACCTATATCAATCCATTTCTTGCATATTCAGCGAATCTGTGGGCATGCCCTAAGATAGCCAAACCAGATGAGCGTTTAGATTTTTTTATTAACAAAAAAAACATCTGAGCTCATCTCGTTATGTGACATATTTGATGACTGTATTAAAAATAACTAGAGTCGGTTATTCTAAATAGAATTTTTCCCATTGCCGCAAGAAAGGAGTCTTTCTAATCTATGTTAGATAGGCTTCTTTCTCTATAGGAGTACGCGCCGTGTTCAGTTATCCAGCCAGTTACCTTTTTGATGAAACCAGCGGCGAATATCAGATTCACTTTCGCGATTTTCCTGAAGTACAGTCCGTTACCTATTCCATTGAGGATGTAGAGCTAGAGGCTCAGGATAGTCTGAAAACCGCGATTGCGGTGGAAATGGAGGAGCGACGCTCTATTCCCGCGCCATCAATGCCAGAGGACAACGAATTTTCGGTACATTTACCGATATTGGTCACATTAAAAGCCGAGTTACATAACGGAATGATCGCCAGCGGCACTCGCAAAGCCGATCTAGCGCGGAAGCTTGGCCTAAATGCTGCTCAAATGGACCGTTTGTTAGACGTGGACTACGCATCTAAAGTCGAGGCACTGGAGCAGGCTCTGTATTTGCTGGGCTATGAAGCCTATGTCGTAGTCAGAAAAATTGAATCTATAGAGTGATTAACAAAGAAAGAACGTAACAATTTGTTATTTATCTAAAATTTAAAAAATCGTTATTTTCATCACGTTTCAGATAAATAACCCGAATAAATGGCATAAAAATCCTATAACCGTGATCGTGTGCATAAAAATACAGTATTGATATCACCCTGGTTATGGGATTACATTATCGCGATCCTGCCGTAGTCAAAGTGTCAGACCGGCATTTTAGATAGATCCGAGCGAGTAAGTTGTCTTGGTCACCATATGGCTTCAACTAGGCTGGGGTAATATCTATCTACTTTTCAGACTCTGCACAACAAGTTGGGTCATTGCTGGCGAGGTAGCTCCAAGGGGAGTTGTTCAGTGAAATATTTCTTTATGGGGATCTCTTTCATGTTGGTGGTTTGGATTGGCACCTTCATGTTAATGGTAGAGTAACCCGCCGCCGCCTTATGCGGCATATAAGGGCGCATTCGCGCCCTTTGTCATTTTATTTTCCCGGCATCATTCTACGTAGCGTGTCATCATGACGAATATAGTGATGATATAGCGCCGCCAGCGTATGCAGCCCGATAACAAAATATCCCAAAGTAGCAATTAGCTCATGGGCCTGTTTAATTAACGATCTGGCCTGAGAATTAGGCGTAACCCACTGTGGCACTTGCCAGCCCAGAAAATACCAGGTTTTGCCACCGTAAGCCTGAGCCAGCACGCCTAATATCGGTAACGATAAAAACATCAGGTATATCAGCCAGTGTAACGAATGGGCGCTAACAGCCTGCCACTTTGGTAATGCCGGAGTAATAACCGGAGAAGGGTGACGTTGGCGTAGCCAAAGCCGTAATAACATCAATAGCCAGACACTCAGACCAAAATTAAAGTGCAGATTCTTTACTAGCGTCCGATCTTCATCAGGAACTACGTCACTGAGCAATATCGCTGAATAGGTCAGAATCACCATTAATAGCGTTAGCCAGTGCAGCGTAATTTGAGACAGAGAATAGCGATTCTTCATTGTAATGCTCCACAGAAGTCATACGTCAAAAACGATTTCGCTAAAAGTATGGCGCAATTTTGATGAAGCGAACCTTAAGAAACTTATTCAGCTTATTGAAAAAGCTATATTTGCAGCAAAAAACACTAACCGGGTAATAAAATTAGCCCAGTTAGTGAGTGGATCACCTTATTCGCCGCTGGCCGGTTTAGTCGGTTTAATTAAGCCATCAACGCGAAACATACTTTTAATCCCGCGTACCGCCTGCCGGATACGATCTTGATTCTCGATTAGCGCGAACCGCACGTGGGTATCGCCATAATCACCAAAGCCAATTCCCGGAGAAACGCAGACTTTCGCTTCAGACAGCAAGCGCTTGGCAAACTCAAGCGAACCAAGATGCGCATAAGGTTCAGGAATTTTCGCCCAAACATACATTGATGCCTTTGGATTATCTACCATCCAACCAGCTTCATGCAGGCCTTTCACCAATGCATTACGGCGCTGACGATACTGCTCAGCAATATCCTTCACACACTGCTGATCCCCTTCAAGGGCAGCAATAGCAGCGACCTGCAATGGAGTAAAAGTACCGTAATCGTGGTAACTTTTGATTCGTGCCAACGCACTGACCAATTCGGGATTTCCGACCATAAAGCCGATGCGCCAACCGGCCATGTTATAGCTTTTCGATAAGGTGAAAAATTCTACCGCAATGTCTTTTGCACCCGGTACTTGCATGATTGAAGGGGCCTTCCAGCCGTCATAAACGATATCTGCATAGGCTAAATCATGCACCACCAGCACATCATACTGTTTGGCTAACGCTACCACCCGCTCAAAAAAGTCCAGTTCGACGCACTGTGCCGTTGGATTTGAGGGGAAACCTAAAATCATCATTTTAGGCTTAGGAATGGTTTCACGGATCGCCCGTTCCAATTCACCAAAGAAATCAATACCTTCAGTCAGTGGAACTGAGCGCACCTGTGCGCCCGCAATCACTGCGCCATAAATATGAATGGGATAGCTTGGATTCGGCACCAAAACGGTGTCGCCGTGATCCAAAGTTGCCAGCATCAAATGCGCCAACCCTTCTTTAGAACCAATGGTCACGATAGCTTCACTTTCCGGATCGATATCGACCTGATATCGATCCGCGTACCAACGAGAAATGGCGCGACGCAAACGCGGAATACCGCGCGAAGTGGAATAACCGTGAGTATCTTCACGTTGAGCAACGCTACACATTTTTTCGACAATATGCGGCGGCGTTGGCCCATCCGGATTACCCATACTGAAATCAATAATGTCTTCGCCACGGCGGCGCGCAGCCATCTTTAGCTCAGACGTAATATTAAAAACATAGGGCGGGAGACGATCAATGCGGGTAAAACGACGTTTGGATGGTAATTCAGCCATAATTTCCTCGAGGATACGTGAGCGCCCGGACCGTCCGAGCGACGCAGACCACAACGGGTCTGTTTAAGAACATATCGCAGCGCTGAAATACTGTCGAGTGGCTAACGAAATTATTTTACTTCAAAGTAACAACGCATTTTTCCTCGCCGCAAACTCATCGGCCAGCAATCCCAGTACCCAGTCATCGTACCATTCCCCACTGAGGCGGAAGTTATCTCTTAAGGTTCCTTCCAGTTGAAAACCACAGCGCTCCAGCATGGCGCGAGAAGGCTGGTTACCTACAGTTACCGTTGCTTTCGCTTTATGAAACTGACATTGCTGAAAAGCAAACTCCAGCACCGCCACCAGCGATTCCTGACCATAACCTTTACCTGTAAATTCAGGTAATAAGCCATAGCCAACCTCCGCTTGCTGAACAGGTTGCCATTCAGGCAAAAAACCCGTAATGCCGACAGGTTGCCCCGATGCTTTTTCGCGAATCACCAGACACAGCCAATGCTCAGAAGCTTTGTCCCAAGGCTGTATGCGAACAGCAAAACGAGTCCGAATGGTGGCGAGATCCTGCGGATCGGAAATATAGCGAATCACCTCTGGATCCTGATATAGCCGTGAAAAAAGTGGCCAATCCTGTTCTGTCATAGTGCTTAACGTTAATCGTTCGGTAGCGATATGAATCATTATTTCCTCAGCTGTTTGGTCGGTATCAATCACAAAATAAAGAGGAGATTTTTTCTGAACATCATCCCTTTATTCTTCTCTATTTTGCCGAAATAATAGTCACATAAATTTAACAAGTGTAGAACATCTCGGTGGCTTTATTTTTCTCATATTTGCCTATTGCCCCGTTTCCCCTGCCTCTACCTCAGTACGTCGGAGAGATAAAATATGGCTTCATTACAAATAGATGATATTCCTGCGGCAATCAGACTGGTCAAACATCAGCTACGCCAGGCTTTACCTGATTATCAGCAAGTTTTTCTCGCCGTTGAGGAAAACATTCGCCAACAGGTAAATGTTATTCGTCAACGTTTAGCCGCGGGCGAAAACCCTGTGCCGCGCTTACACGCCGACGATATCATTCATAACCGCGTGACCGAACAACAAAAAAACCTGATAAAACAGCGGGGAACCTGCGCCATTCACGGCGTATTCCCACGAAAAAAAGCCGAGAGTTGGAATCAGGAAATCGGCCAGTATCTAGAGCGAAACAATTTTGTCGAGCGTTTGAAAAACGCTGCCGAAGACAATTATTTCGGCACTTTAGCGGCCAGTAAACCGCAGATTTATGGGATCTATTGGTCCAAACCTCAGGTGGAAGCGCGACAAGATTGTCGGATGCAGGCGATTCAGGTGTTTCTCAATAGCCTATGGCACAGCGAAAGTAACGGCAAACAACACTTTGATCCTAACCGTGTAGTCACTTACGCCGACCGCACCCGCCGCCGACCGCCGCGTTCATCTTCACTGGGCCTATCGCCTCACGTTGACGGTGGCGCCATCGAACGCTGGCTGGATGAAAATTTCCGCTACGTTTACCGCCACGTTTTTTCCGGCGAATGGCAAAAATATGATCCTTTCGCCGCAGAAGGCAGACCGGAAGTACGGGAGTTTCCGTCACCGGCAGTGTGTTCCATGTTCCGAACTTTTCAGGGGTGGACGGCGTTAACTCCTCAGCGAACCCACGCAGGCACTCTGAATGTCATCCCGATTGCCAACGCCATGGCCTACATTCTGCTGCGCGCGCTACAAGATGATGTTGCAGAAGATGACTTATGCGGCGCAATGCCGGGTCGAGCGCTTTCAGCGTCGGAGCAATGGCATCCTCTTTTACTCGAAGCCATTTCCCCTATTCCCGATCTAGAGGCCGGTGATACGGTGTTCTGGCATTGCGACGTGATTCATTCAGTGGAAAATGAGCACAACGGTGAATTTGACAGTAACGTGATGTATATCGCTGCGGCGCCTTGGTGTGAAAAAAATGCCGCCTATTTGCCTCGCCAACTGGCCAGCTTTATCGACGGTAAATCGCCACCGGATTTCGCCGCTGATGATTTTGAAGTCGATTTCGTCGGCAGAGCCACGGTTGAAGATTTGACGCCATTAGGAAAACAACAGCTCGGCTTCGAACAGTAATCCTCCCGCCCACTAATTATCAGTCGGAAGACTCGTTTTTCCGACTGAATTTACTTCGTCCTGCTTCGCTAAAAAGCACGGTTAAAGTAGCGATAAGAGCCGCTTTTCCTTATAGTGAGCCGATATTCACCCGCAAACGAGCCTGTTGTGCACCAAATATTTGAAATGTTGCTGGCGGTTTTTGATCGCGCCGCGCTAATGTTGATCTGCCTGTTTTTCCTGACCCGCACCCGCCTGTTCCGTCAGCTACTACAAAAAGAGAAACACACGCCGCTGGAACTGCTCGCGGTAACCGCTATTTTCTCTCTGTTCGCCATCTTTGGTACCTACTCAGGTATTAACGTCGAAGGATCGCTGGTTAACGTTCGAGTTATTGCCGTGATGTCTGGCGGTATTCTATTTGGCCCTTGGGTCGGGATCATCACCGGTATTATCGCCGGTAGCCACCGCTATTTAATTGATATTGACGGCATTACTTCTGTTCCCTGTCTTATCACCAGCATTATTGCCGGATTAATGTCTGGCTATATCAATTTGAAGGTAAAGAAAGAGCGCCAATGGAGCATCGGTATTCTCGGCGGCATGATCTGTGAATCGCTCACCATGCTTTTGGTTGTGGTATGGGCCAAACCGACTGCGCTGGGTATCGATATTGTCTCGAAAATCGCGATTCCAATGATTTTAGGGGCCGTATGTATCGGCCTGATTGTGTTGCTGGTACAAAGTGTTGAGGATGAAAAAGAGGTCATTGCCGCACGGCAGGCGAAGCTAGCTTTGGATATCGCCAATAAAACGCTGCCCTACTTTCGTAATATCAACGGGGAATCACTGAGCACCGTGTGTGAAATTATCCGCACCGATATAAAAGCAGATGCGGTAGCCATTACCAATACTCACAATATTCTGGCCTACGTTGGTGTCGGTGCCGACACCTATGATATAGGGCACGAAATTATCAGCGATATCACCAAAGAGAGTATTCAGCGTGGCAAAATTACTATTCGTAATAACGACGAGGTTCACCGTACACCGCAAATTCATTCGCTAATTATCATCCCACTGTGGGAAAAAGGCGAGGTGACGGGATCGCTTAAAATTTATTACTGCCATGCTCATAAAATTACCTATTCGCTGAAAGTGATGGCGGTCGGTCTATCGCAAATTATCTCTACGCAAATGGAAGTCTCCCGTATTGAACAGCTAAAGGAAATGGCGAATAAAGCAGAAATGCGCGCATTGCAAAGTAAAATCAATCCCCATTTCCTGTTTAATGCGTTGAATGCCATCTCTTCCTCGATTCGGATCAATCCAGACACCGCTCGACAGCTGATCATCAATCTGTCTCGTTACTTGCGTTATAACCTCGAACTGAATGACGAACAGATAGATATTCGCAAAGAGCTACATCAGATACAGGATTATATTGCCATTGAGCAGGCTCGCTTCGGCAGTAAGCTGACGGTGATTTATGATATCGACGATGATATTTCACTGAGAATTCCCAGCCTGTTAATTCAACCTCTGGTGGAAAACGCTATTGTGCATGGAATTCAGCCTTGCAAGGGTAAAGGCGTGGTCGTCATTGCAGTGAAAGATCATGGAGTTCAAATTAAAATTTCAGTCAAAGACACCGGTAATGGCATTAATCAGGAGACCATAGACAGAGTGGCCAATAATGAAATGCCGGGTAACAAAATAGGCCTACTGAATGTGCATCACCGTGTGCAATTGTTATACGGCGCAGGCTTACAAATCCGACGTTTAGAGCCAGGCACCGAAATTTCATTCTTTATTAGCAAAAATGGCGGAAAAGTTCATGCATAATTCAACTTCACCGCCAGTTCACCCGGAGCATTATTCATGAAAGCCATTATTGTGGAAGATGAATTTCTTGCTCAAGAAGAACTGAGCTATCTCATTCGCCAGCACAGTGGCATCACCATTGAAGCAACCTTTGATGACGGATTAGATGTATTAAAATATCTTCAAAATCATCAAGTTGATGCTATTTTTCTGGATATAAACATTCCGTCGTTGGATGGCGTACTGCTGGCACAAAATATCAGCAAGTTTACTCACAAACCGCATATTATCTTTATCACCGCCTATAAAGAGCACGCGGTGGAAGCTTTTGAAATAGAAGCATTTGATTATATTCTCAAGCCATATCACGAATCCCGAATTGTCACCATGCTGCAAAAACTGGAAGCGCTGCACAAGCGTAACCGTCAGGAAAACGAGCAACCCGCCAGTCTGGCACCACGCAGCGCTCACACCATCAATCTGATGAAAGACGAACGCATCATAGTGACGGATATTAACGATATTTATTACGCCGCGGCGCAGGAAAAAGTGACGCTGGTTTACACCCGTCGGGAAGAATTCATCATGCCGATGAATATCACTGAATTCTTCAGCCGACTGCCAGAGGAGTACTTCTTCCGCTGCCACCGTTCTTACTGCGTTAATCTGTCCAAAATCCGCGAAATCGTGCCCTGGTTTAACAATACTTACATCCTTCGTCTCAGCGATTTGGATTTTGAAGTGCCCGTCAGCCGCAGCAAGGTAAAAGAGTTCAGGCAGTTGATGCGCCTATAGATGCATTTCATTCCGCGCTGAATGCAGCTCATTCCTCATTTGATCTTTCATGGTAAACCCGCCCGTATACTGGCTTCATTGGGCGGGCTGATAGTGACTTAACCTCCTAATCCTTCGTCAATCATCAGCTCGTAATTTTATGGCAGACCGAATTATTCGGGCCAAATTGTATTGATGTTAAGGAGTCCGGCATGAGCAGCAAACCGGTAAATCGTTGGCTAATCGTTGTAGGAACTATCATTGTCCAAATGGGTTTGGGCACTATTTATACATGGAGCCTATTCAACCAGCCGCTGGGTGAAAAATTCAGTTGGTCACTCGGCGCGGTTGCCACCACCTTTTCTATCACCAGCTTCTCTTTGGCTATTGCCACACTATTTGCAGGGCGCTTGCAGGAACGTTTCGGCATTCGCAATCTGACGCTCATATCCGGCCTGATTCTAGGTTTGGGGCTAATAGCCAGTTCCTTCGCCACTTCCCTTGGCATGATTTATCTGCTGGCTGGCGTAGTCGTTGGTTTTGCAGATGGCACCGCATATATCACAACACTTTCTAATCTAATTAAATGGTTCCCTGAACGTAAAGGCTTGATAGCCGGTATTTCCGTTGGCGCATTCGGTACAGGTAGCCTGCTATTCAAATACGTCAATGCCAGCCTGATTGCCAATCAGGGCGTTTCTCTGGCCTTCTTCTACTGGGGTCTTATCGTGATGGCTCTGGTCGGCGTAGGCTCCCTATTGCTGAAAGAAAAAGTCAGCGCGCCACAATCAGCCAATGTGCAGCAAGCCAGCCAGAATGGTCGTGATTTCAGCGTAAAAGAAATGCTGGCAGTGAAAGAATCTTATTTCCTTTTCATCATCTTCTTCACCGCATGTATGAGTGGTTTGTATTTGATTGGTATAGTGAAGGATTTGGGCGTCGAATTAGCGGGAATGGATTTAGCCACTGCGGCTAATACCGTCTCTGCCATCGCCATTTTCAACACCGCTGGCCGCATTATTTTGGGCGCGCTGTCTGATAAAGTCGGGCGCCTGCGAGTGATTACCTTCACTTTGTTAGTTACTACGCTGGCAGTTTGCGTTCTAAGCTTCGTTCCTTTGACCCACGCCCTTTTCTTCCTGTGCGTTGGCGCAATTGCCTTCTGTTTCGGTGGCAATATCACCGTATTCCCGGCCATTGTCGGTGACTTCTTCGGACTGAAAAATCACAGCAAAAACTATGGCATTATCTATCAAGGCTTTGGTTTAGGGGCGCTGGCAGGTTCATTTATCGCCGCCCGTCTGGGTGGATTCCACGCCACCTTTATCGTGATTGCCGTGATGTCAGTGCTTTCCCTACTGTTAACTCTCATTATCAAGCCACCGAAAGGTTCGGCAAAACAGTTGGAAAAGCCAAAAGAAACACCGACAGGCATTACCGCCAGCAGCCATGCTTAATAGATTGATTAATAAGAATTAAGGCAGACCAAATCAATGCCTACCAATACTTAGCGAAAAGCCTAAGATTTGGTAGGCATTTGGGTTTATCAGAATCAAAAAATTAATCAGTGACGAGCTTAGCAAGGTAATAATTTCGCTTATGAATGGTTCTTAACGTCGCTAATCTTAACGTTATACGTACCCGTTTTCGTAATAGAGGTCACTTTGAAATTTGCTAATGGGGAATAACAATACTTCATGCTCGTTTTTCTCAAAGGCTAAACCGCCCGATACAAAAATCCCCCTACCACTGTTGCCCTTAACTTCAAACATGACTCTTTCACTATCCTGACTACGGTTGGCAAAATCTTGTGCGACCTTTTTATCACCGGAAGTAGAAAAGAACTGCCCTAGAGAATAAGTAGTGGCTTTATTTTGAGCTTTATCGCTATTGAATTGGCTAATTAATTTATTGATGTCCGCGCTGGTTATCCCTTGCCCACGATGCGTAATAGTATTTTTATTCGTTGGTGTATACCACGCTTTAGCTCCAGCTTTGACTAATTCAGTCAAATTCGAACAATTAACTTTGAGTGTAGTTTTAAGTTCTTTGTTGCCTCGGCCGAAGATATTATCGCCATGCACTCTTTCATATTCGGCAACGACTTTACTACCACTTAGGCTACCGGGCAAACTGGTGGCGAGCCTCAACATTTAACGCCTTACAGCCTGCGTTACTTTGGTAAACCATAGAAAAGTCCTTACGGATTTTTTGATTAGCTTCGTCCGCTTTTCTTACCTTAGCCTCAGCAGCAGAGACTTCGCGGTCCTCCGAGCCAAAATATTTAGCGGCTTCTTGTCGCTCAGCTTGATAACGGCTGCCAGAAACAAAGTTTTTCAAAGAATTGCTTCTTTGGCCAAACTTTACATTGCCGTTTTTCAAGCGCACATTCACATCATCACCATGCTTGGGTGAAATACCAGTGAGGCTTTTTAGCAGGATGTTGCTACTCTTAATCGCCTTTTGTTCCTTATTAATCTCCACTTTAATAGCAGACAACTCATTTTTAATTTTCATCACTTCCTGACCTAACGTTTTTTGCTTTTTATATAGGTCATTCTTGTTCGGGAGAATAGTTACGGGGATGGTCTGCTGGTATTTATATTATTTATTGGCATGGATAAAGTTCCTGTTATTAATGCCAGCAACTAGACCGGCAGCTGCAAAAAAATTACAGTTACCGCCATTATCCAAAATCTGGCTAAACAGAACTTAAAAAAAAACGCCTCATTAACCTTTAAAATAATAGGCGTTTATTAATGTAACTACAGTTCCATACCTAATTTCTGGCGCAAATAGGCACCAGCACCCAGCAAGCCCGGCTGTTGATGGGTGATCATATATACCGGTATGTCGACGAGAAAATCTTTAAAGCGCCCCTTATCTTCAAACGCTCCGCGAAATCCCGACGCTTTGAAGAACTCCATAAAACGTGGAACTATGCCTCCGGCAATATAAACGCCGCCAAAGGTGCTGAGATTCAGCGCCAAATTGCCGCCAAATCGCCCCATAATCACGCAAAATAGTGACAACGCCCGGCGACAATCGGTGCAGCTATCTGCCATTGCTCGCTCGGTGACATCCTTCGGTGCCAGATTTTCCGGCACCCGATGGTCAGAAATCACGATTCCGCGATATAAATTCACCAAACCCGGCCCGGAAAGCACGCGTTCAACGGAAACATGCCCTAATTCCTTGCGTAACACCGCCAAAATGCGATCTTCTTCTTCGCTGTTTGGCGCAAAATCTACATGGCCGCCTTCTCCCGGCAGGCTCAACCAACGGCGATCAACATGAACCAAATGAGCCACACCTAAACCTGTTCCAGCGCCATATACCGCTACAGGTTTGCCCGGCTGTTTATCCTTACCGCCAAACTGGATAACATCCTGCGTAGAAAGCATAGGTATCGCCATTGATACCGCAGTAAAATCATTAATGATTTCCAGCTTACTCAGACCAAGATTTTTTTGCATTTCGGCAATCGAAAACGCCCAGGTATGATTTGTCATGGCCACCCAATCACCGGTAATCGGACAGGCAATGGCAATACAGGCGTCTTCTACCGCAGCACTATGCTCCGCCAAATACTGGCTGATAACAGCTTCGAGACTCTCAAATTCAAGTCCTGAATAGGTTTTCGCCTGAGATATTTCGCCCGTTGCTACAGCGCACAGCGCCAAACGGGCATTAGTCCCGCCAACATCACCCACCAACGCATAGGTCGTCATCAAATACTTCTCCGTTAAATGGATATTTAACTAATTGAGTTAACTGTACCCACTGTAAAATCACGGCAGAAAAACAACAATCTCTGCGGACTAAACACCGCGCCTTTAGCGATACGGATCACAAAAAACGTTTCAGCACAGAGAAAAACCGCATAATTTCATATTTACCTCCAGCACTTACGCCCCTTAATCTTGACCGTTACTCTGACAAACGGCCGTTTTTTCTTTTGCCTGATGGCGGGAGGCAATCACCCGCGCTCTCAGCGTGTCGTAAAGCCAGTTATAGGCCATGGTGTAAGGCAGGAAAAACAGGAAGAAACCGATCTCTAGCATAAAAGCCTGTCCCCAGGAAATCCCCAGCAGCCAGGCCGCAATAGGCACACCGATCAATACAAACCCAGCTTCAAAACCAAAAGCATGCCAGATACGCACCGCTAGGGTCTTTGCTACGCGGCTCACTGGCCAGATTCGGTCAAAAATACTGTTATAGATAATGTTCCACAACATGGCGACCGTTGATAGCATCACCGCTAATGTCCCAATTTGCAGAACCGAACGGTTTAATAACCAAGCGCCCAGCGGCGCACAAATGCCGACGGCGATAACTTCGAACCCCACGGCGTGAATAATACGTTCAACGAATGATTTACGATTAGCTTGCATAAAATCGACCTGTTTTTTTTGATGAATTAAAAACTACCGAGTGATTATCATCGTTTTTTGGGATAGATTAAAAATAGAAGCCATCGATTAAGTAGATAGATAATGCACTACTCACCGGAAGCGTTAATTGCATTCGTCGAAGCCGCATCTCAGGGATCTTTTTCTGCTGCAGCTCGTAAATTGCGTAAAAGTCAGTCCACCATCAGCACTGCAATTGCCAATCTGGAAGCAGATTTAGGGTTAGTCTTGTTCGATCGGCAGGCGCGCCAGCCGGTGCTCACTGCTCACGGACGTCGCGTGCTAGCGCAGGTTCAGGAGATTCTGGCAGCCAGCGAGCGTTTAGATTATCTTTCTATTCGTTTGGCAGATAAAATAGAGCCTCGTCTTAGTTTTGTACTCTCGGATATTTATCAGCCCACTCACCACGAAGCCCTAATGCAACGTTTTGAGCTGCGCTATCCTGATATTGAATTCGAATGCATGATTGCTGAGGCCGATGATGTTATTGGGTTACTGCAGGATGGTCGCGCTCATTTAGGGATGGTTGAAGTCCAAAAAGACTACCCGCCAGATATTGGCGTCAGCCCTCTGCCAGAACAGTCCGGTATGGCGCTGTTTGCCCAACGGAATCATCCGCTAGCTCAGTGCCAACAAATCCAACCTGAACAACTGGCCACCGTGCGGCAACTGCGGCTGAACACCTATACACAAACAGATAAAAACACTGCTCAAGGGCCGGTTTGGTCTGCACCAAGCTATTTGATGCTGTTAGAAATGGCGGAACAGGGCTTTGGCTGGGCAATCCTGCCACGTTGGATGGTGAAACAATTCAGCCGTAATCAATTGGTTGAACTCTCTGCGGTTGGCTGGCCAAAAATGATTTCTCTGGATGCGGTGTGGTCGAAAAAAAAACCGCCGGGACCAGCCGGTTTATGGTTGTTAGAACAGCTTACAGGCGACCAATCACCATTGATATCAGGTTGAGGCGTTTCTGTTTCGGAGAGCTTCCGTAACTTTTCTCAGCAGTGGCGGTATATCCATCTGCGGTAGAATAACTTCGATAAATACCAGCTGCGAGTTTTGATCGGCTAATTGCAATGCTTTTTGTAATTGCTCAGGTTTACTCACTTTCAGGGATATGACTTCGTTACCCGCCCCAAACGCCTGCGGTAACTGAGTCCAATTCCATGCAGATATATCGTTATAGGGTTGATTTTCGCCGTGAATAGCTCTTTCTACCGTGTAGCCATTGTTATTCAATAAGAGAATAATGGGTTTTAACCCATCCCGCAGCATTGACCCCAGTTCCTGAATGCTTAACTGAGCGGCACCGTCCCCAATGATTAAAATGACTCGACGCTGCGGACTGCCGGTTTGCACGCCATAGGCTGCTGGCAAACTGTAGCCAATAGAACTCCACATTGGTTGGACGATGAAGGTAACATTCTTGGGGAGACGGAGGGATGCAGCACCAAAAGAAGAGCTTCCTACATCGCAGATAACGACATCTTCCGACCGTAAAAACCCCTGAATTTGATGCCAAAAGCTTTGCTGATCCAATAGTCCTGATGATGATGGTTGTAACGGTAAAGGAACGAAATCAGGCTGACTCCAATTGCGCTGTAAATCGAGTGTGATTTCTTCTAATGCAGCTATCGCTACCACCATTGGAATTTGGCTAAATATCTGTGAACCAACTCTTGCTTCAAAAGGTTGAATATCAATGCGTTTTTCCATCGGAATTTGCTGGCTAAATCCGCAGGTAATGGTATCAACAAACCATACCCCTAACATTATCAACACATCAGCATTTTCAATCGCCTGCCTCACCACAATTTCGCTCGAAGCACCACTGTAGGTCCCCATAAATTCTGCACGCGACTCATCTATCACACCTTTTCCCATTAACAATGTCGAACAGGTCAAATGAGTTTGACTCAACCATCCCCTTAAAACTTCAGTCGCACCAAAGCGATCTACCAAAAAATCTGCCAGCACGGAGACCTGATGAGCTGAGGTTAATAACTCTCTGGCAGCAAGAGTAAAAGCATGTAATGACGCCGGCGATAGTAACGGAGACTGAAGTTCCAAGTCATTTGGGTAAGCATGCAATGGAGCTTCTACAACATCCGCTGGCATCAGTAAATAAACAGGTTTACGGTGAAATAATGCCGCTACCAGCACTCGGTCAATTTCAGTAGCAGCGTTTTCTTGCGTAATAAAAGCCTGAGCACAGCTGATTTCTGCAGCCATCCGAGAGAAATGGTTGAAATCCCCATCCCCGAGTGAATGATGCATAAGATCCTTTTTCCGTTGGGAATGTAGCGTCATCGCTCCAACAATATGAATAACCGGCAGATACTCAGCAAAACTCCCCGCAACACCGTTGATAGCGCTTAATTCACCCACTCCCATGGTAGTGAGTAACGCGGCGGCAGGCTGTGTACGAGCATAACCATCGGCGGCATAGGCTGCATTTAGCTCATTCGCACATCCCACCCATGTGATCTGAGGGTGGGCGATTACATGGTCCAAAAACTGGAGATTGTAATCCCCCGGCACGCCAAACAGGTGCTTAATACCCATTTGTGCCAAACGATCCAGTAAATAATCGGCAACTTTATAAACATGACTTTTCATAGCGTGCGTGATCCTTATGAATATAACCAACATATAAAAAAGTAAACACGCAAAGTATTAACCAATAATTAAATTTATCTAATGCGTCAAAGTTAATAGCGATACTGAACTGTAAATATTTCGTGACTTTGTGAGCCTTGTGATCCCGCTAGCGAACCCGATTAGTGAAAACGCATACACTAATTTATCTGCCCTATTCCTCTTAAGGATTGTCATGGTTTATCAGGCTAACCCTACCCGCTATCAAGACATGGAATATCGACGCTGTGGTCACAGCGGTTTAAAACTATCGGCTATCTCTCTTGGCTTATGGCATAACTTCGGCAATGCAACACGGTTTGAAAACAGCCGAAATATGATTCACTGCGCCTTCGATCACGGGATTACCCATTTCGATTTGGCTAATAATTACGGGCCGCCGCCAGGTTCAGCCGAAGAGAATTTTGGCCGAATCTTGCAGCAAGACCTGCAGCCTTACCGTGATGAGCTGATTATTTCCTCTAAAGCTGGTTACACCATGTGGCCTGGCCCATATGGCGACTGGGGTTCGAAGAAGTATCTGATAGCCAGCCTGAATCAGAGCTTACGACGTATGGGGTTAGACTACGTGGATATTTTCTACCACCATCGGCCCGATCCGCAGACACCTTTAGAGGAAACAATGAAAGCGCTGGATTTGCTGGTACGTCAGGGTAAGGCGCTGTATATCGGGCTATCCAACTACCCCGTAGAACAGGCGCAGCAGGCTTTGACTATTCTGCAATCCCTTGGTACGCCTTGCCTGATTCATCAGCCAAAATATTCTATGTTCGAGCGCTGGATCGAGGGCGGTTTGCAGGATGTGCTGACAGAATTTGGCGTCGGCTCCATCGCCTTTTCACCGCTGGCAGGCGGGCTGCTAACAGATCGTTATCTCAACGGCATTCCTCAGGATTCCCGCGCCGCCAGTGGCAGTAAATTCCTTAATCCGGAGCAAATAACTGAGGAAAAACTGGTAAAAGTACGCCAACTCAACGTTCTAGCAGCGGCTCGAGGGCAAAAATTATCGCAAATGGCGGTGGCTTGGGTGCTGCGTGAGGGCAAAGTGACCTCCGCGCTGATTGGCGCCAGTAAAACGGCACAAATTGAGGATGCGGTAGCGGCTCTGACTAATACCAACTTTAGCGCTGAAGAAATAGCCCGTATAGAATCCATCCTGATGTAATCGCTTTCCCAGTTTACACATCACCAGAGGGCAAATTACCTGCCCTCCTTCTCTTTATTATGATTATTATGAACAGGCAGATAATTCCTAAAGTGTTATTTTCCATCTTTATCTGAACGCTAGATTCTATCTATTTTATTAATATCTTAATATTGCGTGACTCACTGTCGGCTCAGTTTTAATCGCTGCCGTCAGATAAAGAAGGAAATCATCGTGTTAAAACCCCTATTGCTGATTGTCGTGCTAGCTACATTACCTCTGGCGCAGCAGGCGCAGGCCGTCAGTATCAATCTGCTTCCCGGAGTCTCTTTACAGATCGGCGAACAGGACAGAAGTGGGAACTACTGGGATGGTTATGACTGGCGCGATCGCCAATGGTGGCAAGGGCATCAGGGGCAGGATATAGGTGAGCGCAGCCGACGCGGCCATTACTGGGACGGCCATCGCTGGCGAGATAAGGACTGGTGGAAGAAAAACTATTATTACCACGATGGGCGCTATTGGAAATACGATAAGCACGCATATAAAAAGTATAAGAAACAACAGAACAAACATCATGGTCGCCACCCTCATCACGACCACGATGATTAACAACGGTGCCGGCGGAATTCACTAACAATCCGCCGGTTATCCGAATTTTATTAAGCCAGACTAATGAGTAAGTATAGATTTAGCCCCACTACAACCACGACGATCAGTTTCCCAATGTTTTGGACCAAACGGGAATTAACCATTTCTCCCATTAATTCCCTATTGCCCGTAAAGGACAGCAGTGGCACCAGCGCCAACGCAATGCCAAAACTCAGCAAAACCTGACTCATCACTAATATTCGGGTTGCATCCATTCCCATCATAATTACCACGAATGATGGCAACATAGTGATACAGCGGCGTACCCAAATCGGAATATAGAAACGGACAAAGCCTTGCATCACTACCTGTCCCGCCAGAGTGCCAACTACGGTAGACGATAATCCGGCGGCAACCAGACTCAGACCGAAGATTGTCGCCGCGCCTTGCCCTAATAAAGGTTGCAGCGTGACATAAGCCTGTTCAATTTCAGCGATACTGCCATAACCGTTAAAATGAAAAGCGGCTGCCGCCGTTGCCATCATAGCTAAATTCACGAAGCCAGCAATAGTCATGGCGGTAGCTACGTCTAGTTTGGTCGAAGCATAACGATCGGCTTTTGATTCCTTTCCCCCGGTTTGCGTTAGGGAGGAATGAAGATAAATGACGTGTGGCATAATCGTCGCCCCCAGTACTCCAGCGGCTAAAAATACCGCATCGCCGTTTGGTAAATCGGGAATCAGCATTCCCTTCGCCAAGGCGCTAACTTCGGGTTGGGAAAAGACCAGTTCGACAATATAAGCAGCCGCGACAAACACCAGCAGACCACCAATGACCAGCTCCAAAGGTTTTTGTCCGCGATTTTGTAGCATGAGAATGAGGAAAGTGGCAATACCGGTGAGTATGGCGCCTTCCAAGAGCGTCACGCCAAGCAATAATTTAAATCCTATAGCCGCCCCAATAAATTCGGCCAAATCGGTTGCCATAGCGATAATTTCTGCCTGAATCCAATAAGCCCAGACAGCAGGACGCGGAAAACGATCTCGAATATGTTCCGCCAGATTTTTACCGGTAGCAATGCCGAGTTTTGCGGAGAGGAGTTGGATCAGCATTGCCATAACATTGGCCCACACCACGACCCAAAGCAGGGTGTAACCGAATGAGGCTCCGGCCTGAATATTGGTAGCAAAGTTACCGGGATCGATGTAACCGATGGCCGCGATAAATGCAGGCCCCATCAAGGAAAGCTTGACCTTCCGGGAGGCACGACCCTCTGAGGCGGCTGCGCGGCTATTCATCATATCAGTTTGCCCTTAGAGAAATTATGTCTATCTCATACTATCTAGATGATAATAATTATCAAGC
This sequence comes from Yersinia nurmii, assembly GCF_001112925.1. GTDB lineage: Bacteria > Pseudomonadota > Gammaproteobacteria > Enterobacterales > Enterobacteriaceae > Yersinia > Yersinia nurmii. The sequence continues at coordinate 139,380 of NZ_CPYD01000002.1, read as the reverse complement.
GCATTTGCATTGGTAAAACTTATCTCTCTGATAGCCAATCTCTCTGAATCACCACCCACTCAGATCGCTGTTTCAATAGCTGGGTTTTACTTTCTGGAAATCTGTGCTTGTATTCACTAAATCCTGCGGCTTTTTGCTCAAGGATTCTCAACAAATTTGCACAACCATGCTACGAATAAAGAAAATTATTAACATGCGTCGTTTTGTGACGAAACCTATTAATTTAATTGCAAATATTCAGGTGACTTTTTATATTTGCAATCTATGTCTCGTTTTTAATGTAGGCGTTACATAAAATGACCTCCGAAATCTAGCCTGCCTCAAGTTTGGAGCACACATGTCCCATATTCTGCAGTTTGCGTTGGCCTTGGTCGTCGTGGCCATTTTGGCTCTGCTAATTTGTAAAGACCGCAAGAGCATCCGCATTCGGTTTGTCATTCAGTTATTGGTTATTGAAGTGCTATTGGCATACTTCTTCCTTCATTCGGAAGTGGGCCTGGGTTTTGTGAAAGGATTCGCCGCCTTCTTCGACAAATTACTCGGATTCGCAGCGACCGGTACCGATTTTGTTTTCGGCAATATGGGTGACAAAGGCCTGGCCTTCTTCTTCCTGAGAGTGCTTTGCCCTATCGTCTTCATTTCTGCGCTGATCGGTATTTTGCAACATATCAAAGTGTTGCCAGTGGTTATTCGTCTGATCGGTACCCTGCTTTCTAAAGTGAACGGCATGGGTAAGCTGGAATCGTTCAACGCCGTCAGCTCACTGATCCTTGGTCAATCAGAAAACTTCATCGCCTATAAAGACATTTTAGGCAAAATGTCTGAAAAACGCATGTACACCATGGCTGCCACCGCGATGTCGACGGTTTCCATGTCGATCGTCGGTGCTTATATGTCGATGCTGGACGCTAAATTTGTTGTCGCCGCGCTGGTACTCAACATGTTCAGTACCTTTATTGTGCTATCGCTGATTAACCCATACAAAGTGGGAGAAGAAGAAGAGCTGCAACTGGGTACACTGCATGAAGGCCAAAGCTTCTTTGAAATGCTGGGTGAATACATCCTCGCCGGTTTCAAGGTTGCGATTATCGTTGCCGCTATGCTGATTGGTTTTATCGCGCTGATCGCCGCAGTGAACGCCCTGTTCACCTTCGCATTTGGCATTAGCTTCCAAGGTATTCTGGGTTATGTCTTCTTCCCATTTGCCTGGGTCATGGGCGTCCCAACTCATGAAGCGCTACAGGTCGGTAGTATCATGGCAACCAAATTGGTTTCTAACGAATTTGTTGCAATGATGGACTTACAGAAAGTAGCTTCCGAACTGTCTCCGCGCAGCGTCGGTATCCTGTCCGTATTCCTGGTTTCTTTCGCTAACTTTTCATCCATCGGTATTGTTGCCGGTGCGATTAAAGGGCTGAATGAGCATCAGGGCAACGTGGTTTCACGCTTCGGTTTGAAACTGCTGTACGGCTCAACGCTGGTTAGCGTGCTGTCCGCCTCGATTGCGGGTCTGGTACTTTAATCTAAGTCGGTTGATGAAAAAGGCGCTACGGCGCCTTTTTTTATGCCACCGTTTCTTCAGCCTTTCAGCCATCAGCAACATGGCACGCATGTTTTCCCCCTGCAATCTTATCAGCTTCCCAGAAACCGCAACATCCTACGCCACGGCATTCCCCTAAATTGAATTAAGCGCCCTTACTGCTCTCTGCGCCTTATGGGAACGCTCGGCTGACTTCCGCATTCGTCATTAACCTGCGCTGCGTCAGCCTCTCTACTGGCTTTATACGCATGAAAATAACCGGTTACCCACATAAACGAGGTTTTTTCAGCAAGCTATTTAGAGGATGTGAAGCGCGATAAGTGGGCGTAGGCAAAAGCGCTATGACTGAAAACTGTGATTTTAGGGAAATTTAACGGAACTAAAATGACAATAGGGAATGGTGCGTGCTTCGCTCGGCTCGAACCTGAACGCAGGATCTCACCCACACGGATCGTGCAGTCTGTGATTGTTTTTTCTTCGGGGAGCTTACTGATACGGGAAGGAAATGGTGGGTCGTGCGGGATGACTCGGCCGCTGGCCTCGCCCTTCGGGTCAACGCGTTCGCGTTGCTGTCTCGCTTCGCTCGGCTCGAACCTGAACGCAGGATCTCACCCACACGGATCGTGCAGTCTGTGATTGTTTTTTCTTTGGGGAGCTTACTGATACGGGAAGGAAATGGTGGGTCGTGCGGGATTCGAACCTGCGACCAATTGATTAAAAGTCAACTGCTCTACCAACTGAGCTAACGACCCGAAGTCTTAAGAAGTGGTGGGCGATACCAGATTCGAACTGATGACCCCCTCCGTGTAAAGGAGATGCTCTACCAACTGAGCTAATCGCCCTCATCTATCTCATTCTACTTCTTACTGCCAACACGTCGAGTTTGGTGGGCGATACCAGATTCGAACTGATGACCCCCTCCGTGTAAAGGAGATGCTCTACCAACTGAGCTAATCGCCCACTTCTTACTTACAACGGTACTGCTGAACAACTAAATGATTGATGAGTGGTGGGCGATACCAGATTCGAACTGATGACCCCCTCCGTGTAAAGGAGATGCTCTACCAACTGAGCTAATCGCCCCGCCGTGTTGTTGGAGTCGCATTATAGGGATAGTTCGAAGTGAGTCAACGCTTTTTAGAACGAAAACAATCGTTCGCCGCAATTTTAAACAGGATGCGATATTTATCACCAATGCTGGCGTTTCTTTAGCCATAAACACCACGAATACTATCAGTCTACTCCGGAACGGCGTTGAGGAATTGGGGCAGAGTGATAGAATGTGGCCTACTTTTTTCAAATTCCGAGCAATCGTCGGCCTCTGCCGACAGGCGTAGCGTAATAAGGCACTTGATCCCAATGAAAATCAAAACCCGTTTTGCACCCAGCCCTACCGGCTACCTCCACGTAGGTGGCGCACGTACCGCCTTGTATTCCTGGTTATTCACCCGTCATTTAGGTGGTGAATTTGTATTGCGTATAGAAGACACCGATCTGGAACGCTCTACTCAGGAAGCCATTGACGCCATTATGGACGGGATGAATTGGTTGAATCTGGATTGGGATGAAGGCCCATACTTCCAGACCAAACGCTTTGACCGCTATAACGCGGTTATCGATCAAATGCTGGAAAACGGTACCGCCTACCGCTGTTACTGCTCTAGAGAGCGTCTGGACGAACTGCGTGAAACCCAAATGGCTAACGGCGAGAAACCTCGCTACGACGGTCACTGCCGCGACAATCAATGCACCCACAGCGCCGATGAGCCATGCGTGGTGCGTTTCCGTAACCCGCAGGAAGGTTCCGTTATCTTTGATGACAAAATCCGCGGGCCAATTGAATTCAGCAACCAGGAACTGGATGATCTAATCATTCGTCGTACCGATGGTTCGCCTACCTATAACTTCTGCGTTGTTATTGATGACTGGGATATGGAAATCACCCACGTTATCCGAGGCGAAGACCATATCAACAATACACCACGCCAGATCAACATTCTGAAAGCGCTAGGTGCTCCGGTTCCAGTTTATGCTCACGTTTCCATGATTCTGGGCGACGACGGTAAAAAATTGTCCAAACGCCACGGCGCAGTGGGCGTGATGCAGTACCGCGATGATGGTTATCTGCCAGAAGCCTTGCTGAACTATCTGGTTCGCTTGGGCTGGTCTCATGGCGATCAGGAAATCTTCTCTGTTGAAGAAATGAAAGAGCTCTTCACACTGGATGCTATTAGTAAGTCCGCCAGCGCCTTCAATACGGAAAAACTACAATGGCTGAACCATCATTACATTAATACTCTGCCGCCGGAGCAGGTGGCAGTCCATCTGGCTTGGCATATTGAACAGCAAGGTTTTGATACCCGCAACGGCCCTGAGTTGGTTGAAATCGTTAAATTGCTGGGTGAACGCTGTAAGACACTGAAAGAAATGGCCGAATCCAGCCGTTACTTCTATGAAGATTTTGAAGAGTTCGATGCGGATGCGGCTAAAAAACACCTGCGTCCGGTTGCTCGTCAACCATTGGAAGCGGTACGCGCCAAACTGGCTGCCATTACCGATTGGACAGCAGAAAACGTTCATCAGGCGATTCAGAGCACGGCAGACGACCTCGGCGTAGGCATGGGCAAAGTCGGTATGCCACTGCGTGTAGCCGTTACTGGTGCGGGTCAGTCCCCTGGCATGGACGTCACCGTTTATGCTATCGGTCAGTCACGTTCGCTATCTCGTATCGATAAAGCGCTGGCATTTATCGCTGAACGCGAAGCGCAACAGTAAGAATGGTGTTTTTTCAGTCTCAAAGCGGCCTACATTGGCCGCTTTTTTTCATCTTTATAAAAGTGAAAGCTGTGATACGTCATCCATTATTTTGCGCTTTTGATGCTGATTTGGCGGCTTTTTCAGCGCTTAAACACAGAAATGGAATTAGCCGTTGACACTGTTTCTACGGTTTCATATCATGCGCCCCGTTCACACGATTTATTATGTGTACATTGGGGCTATAGCTCAGCTGGGAGAGCGCTTGCATGGCATGCAAGAGGTCGACGGTTCGATCCCGTCTAGCTCCACCAAACTTCGCTTAATTGAATGCAATTAAGGTTGATTGGCGGTTCAAATAATTTTCAGTATGAATTCCAGTACTACACCACATTTGTGGGGCTATAGCTCAGCTGGGAGAGCGCTTGCATGGCATGCAAGAGGTCGACGGTTCGATCCCGTCTAGCTCCACCACCATTTAAAAGACCGGCCTATGGCCGGTTTTTTGCTTTCTGCTATTCAAAAAATAACTGTTCCGGTCGCTACCTATTCGCCCTTTCGGGCTGGTATGCTATTTCTCGCTTATTCATCAGATAAATCAGTTTGGATTTCTATGCCTCAGCAACAGCAAATTATTGAGTGGATACAGTCCGATAGCCAACGCATGGATGCCCTGCATCATGCTCGTCAATTAGGATTAAGCCAATGGTGTCTGGCTGCCGGTTTTGTGCGTAATCTGGTATGGGATCGGCTGCAGGGTTATGCCAACTCCACAGCACTGAATGATATCGATCTGGTCTACTTTGACCGCGATAACATTGACCCACAGCGTGATAAAGAGTTAGAAGCGCGGCTTCTGATGCAATCTCCTCTGCCGTGGTCGGTAAAAAATCAGGCGCGCATGCACTTACGCAGCAATCGTTCCCCTTATTTGAACACCGCGGACGCTATCAGCTATTGGGTCGAGGTCGAAACCGCTATCGGAGTGCGGCTGGAAGCGAATGATAGCCTCACTTTGATTGCGCCTCTGGGTTTACAGGCTTTGTTTACCTCAACGATTACTTTCAATGATAAAAACGGCGATCTGGCGACCTTTCATCAAAGAGTAGCCGATAAAGGTTGGCTGAACCTCTGGCCTAAGCTGCATTTGGTCTATAACGGCCAGTCTCGAACGACATGAATATCCGCAACTGGCTAAAGAATTAGCTAGTTATGCCGATAAATCTCTTAGATACCCACATGGTTATTAGGAGAAAAGGATGTCAAATACTATTACTACAGCAGCTCCAGTACCGCAAACAGCCCAAAATAACAAGGCGTCAAGTAACGGTAGCGATGCCCAATCTCAGGTCAAAGCACTACGCCAACAAATACAGGATCTGACGGAGAAATTGTCCGAGCTAAAAGACTCCGGCTTATCGAAAGAGGAAATACAAAAACAACAGCAGCTGATTACCAACCAGATCAAAGCCCTCTATGCAGAAATCGCCCGCATTCAGGCCAAAGAGGCAGAAAAGGGTAAGGACGACATGCTCGCCATCAAAAAAACCCATGCACAGAGTAACAAACCCGCCCTGACCGCAGTAGATAACGTCAGCAAAGCCCGCGTCGGCGATGGCGATGGCGAGGGGAAAAATCGCGCTGGCAATCAGATTAACGTTTATGTTTAAGGCTGAATTTGACCGTCTGCCGTATTATCCCGCGTTTACGCATAAACCAGCTTATGGCTGGTTTTATTGCGCTTCCAATCGGCAGCTTTATTAGATTTTCCCCGCGATCATCTAGCTGCCTTTCTGCACTCTCAATTCTCTGGTCTCAAACATAACCCAGTAATACCGAGTGATATGCCAGCATTCAGTAAGTGAAATAATTGTATAAAAGCCGCGTCAGCCGTTAAAGACAGCCCCCTATCGTCGATAAGCATTATTCCATCGCTCTTAAAAATGTCGAACCCTATCTCAGCCGCATCCACCTCTGCCGTTGCCAGTTCCAGCAATAACGGCAATGCCTCACAGGCAAAAGCGCTAACTCAGCAAATTCGGACGTTAACGGAAAAGCTCAATACCATTAAAGATGCGGATCTCAGCGCCGATGAAAAGCAAAACCAGCAACAGCTGATTCAGAATCAAATTAAAACATTACAGGCCGAAATCACCCGAATTCAGGCTAAAGAAGCGGCAAAAACGCAGCAATCAGACAACGCCGACAGCAGTGCAACGGCTGGAGACGGGGTCAATCGCCCTACGGGGAAGAGTAAAATTAACGTTTATATTTTAATGAGTTGGATAAGACAGATGAATCAATGATGGCGAGCACTGAAACCCAAACAGTGTCGCCATCATGGCATATCAGTCTTTCTTAAGAGGTTTAACCAGGCCTTCTAGCCCTTCCATTTTGATCGTCATCGTGAGCTCCATCAGCATGCCCAGTTTACCCTGAGGAAACTCTCCTTTCCGGGCAAACCACAGCAGATATTCTTCCGGTAAATCGATCAAAACCCGCCCTTTGTATTTACCAAAAGGCATGCGGGTATTGGCTAATTCAATCAGGTTTTCTTTTTCCACGCCCTACTCCACACCTCTCAGCCATTCAGGCCAAACCCGCCGCCAGCAGCGGCGGGTTTCAGGTTTATTCTGATTCGCCCAGCAAACGGATCATCTCAGCCTCATCGATCACTTTAATGCCCAATTCCTGCGCTTTTGCCAGCTTTGAGCCCGCGGCTTCACCGGCGATCACCAAGTCGGTTTTCTTCGACACGCTGCCGCTGACTTTCGCACCCAACGCGGTGAGGCGATCCTTAGCTTCATCTCTGGAAAGAATATTCAGAGAACCGGTCAATACCACGGTTTTGCCGGCAAAAGGACTGTCAATTTCTTCTGCAACAATCCGCTGCGGCTCCGGCCAGCGCACCACGTGTTCAAGCTGAGAGATAACCTGCTGGTTATGTTCTTCCGACAGGAAATTCAGCACGTGTTTAGCGACGACTTCACCCACGTCCGGTACGGCCTTCAACGCTTCAACATCCGCTGCACGCAGATTATCCAACGTGCGGAAGTGAGCGGCCAGATTGGCCGCGGTTGCTTCGCCAACCTCACGAATTCCTAACGCATATAGGAAACGGGCAAAGGTAGTTTCTTTGGCTTTTTCCAAGGCGGCGACTAGGTTCTGTGCCGATTTCGGCCCCATACGATCCAAACCGGTCAGTTTTCCGGCCGTCAGCGTAAACAAATCGGCGGGATTAGTGACATATTCTTTCTCCACCAATTGTTCGATAATTTTATCGCCCATGCCGTCTACATCCAACGCGCGACGAGAAACAAAATGCTTCAGCGCCTCTTTACGCTGTGCGGCGCAGAACAAACCGCCGGTGCAACGCGCCACGGCCTCACCTTCAACGCGTTCGACATCAGAGCCACATATCGGGCAACGATCGGGGAATATCACCTCCCGCGCATTGGCTGGGCGTTTATCCAGCACCACGCCAACTATCTGCGGAATAACATCACCAGCGCGACGCACAATAACGGTATCGCCAATACGCAGCCCCAGACGCTCAATCTCATCGGCATTATGCAAAGTCGCATTGCTAACAATCACCCCCGCCACCGGCACCGGCTCCAGGCGAGCTACCGGCGTAATAGCACCGGTGCGACCAACCTGAAACTCCACTTCGCGGACCAGAGTGACTTGTTCCTGCGCCGGGAATTTAAATGCGGTTGCCCAGCGTGGTGCTCTGGCAACAAAGCCCAGCTGTTCCTGTAAATCCAGTGAGTCAACCTTGATCACCACGCCATCGATATCAAACCCCAGATTGGCACGATCTTGCTCAACCTGATGATAAAAATCGATAACCTGTTCAGCACCGGTACAAAGTTTGACGCGATCGCTGACCGGCAACCCCCAGGCTTTAAACTGCTGCAAGCGTGCAAAATGGCTGCGGGGCAGTTCGCCGCCGTCCATCAAACCGACGCCATAACAGAAAAAGGTTAATGGCCGTTTGGCCGTTATTCGCGGATCGAGCTGCCGTAAAGAACCGGCGGCGGCGTTACGCGGATTGGCAAAAATTTTTCCACCTTTACGTCGCGCCTCTTCGTTCAATTGTTCAAAACCCGCCTGTGGCATAAAGACTTCGCCACGGACTTCCACGCGACGCGGAATATTATCACCGTGCAAACGCAGGGGAATCGCGTGAATAGTGCGAACGTTGGCGGTAATATTCTCACCGGTCGTACCATCACCACGGGTGGCGGCGCGAACTAACTCACCGTCCTCATACAGCAGACTGACCGCCAGACCGTCTAATTTTAGCTCGCAGCAAAAGGTCAACGGCTCTGCCGTTTTCAGTCTGTCATGAACCCGTTTATTGAAAGCCAGATAACTTTCTTCATCAAATACGTTATCCAAAGACAGCATAGGGACTTCGTGGCGTACCTGGTCGAAGGCATCCAGAGGTGCGGCACCGACACGCTGGGTCGGCGAATCTGCGGTAATCAATTTGGGGTGTTGCGCTTCCAACTCCCGCAGTTCGCCCATCAGACGGTCATATTCTGCATCGGGAATTTCTGGCGCATCCAGCACATGATATTGATGTTCGTGATGGCGCAGTGAGGCTCGCAGTTGATTAAGTTGTTGGATTATCGATTCCATAGCCCACCATCAAAGATAAAAAACCCCCGGCATGCGGGGGTTCGGGTTAATTCGTTTCGCTATCTAAGCGCACTATTCGGCGGTCGCATCCAGCACTTCACGGATACGGGCCTTATAGGTCTCCAGCTTCTGCGGAGTCATCATACGGCGCTCATCGTCCAGCACCACACCACCGACGTCATCGGCAATACGCTGAGCCGATTGCAGCATCAACTTAAAGTTTTGATTCGCATCGCCATAAGACGGCACCATCATAAACATTGAGACGCCTGGCGTTGAAAAATCAGACATGGTGTCAGGATCGAAAGATCCCGGTTTGACCATGTTCGCCAAACTGAACAGAACTGGGCCACTGCCAGCTGGGCTGAGATGACGATGGAAAATGCCCATTTCGCCAAACTGGAAACCAGCCTGCAATACGCTCTGCAACAGCACTTCGCCGCCAATAGAACCACCGTGGTGGGCTGAAACATGCAGAACCAGTACCGTTTCTTTCAGTTTCGCAACTTGCTTAACTTCCGAAGCGGATGCAGCTACAGGTTCGTGCTGCGGTTCAGCCTGCTTAGGCTCAACGTGCTGTGGCGCCATGCGCGGTGGTTCTTGCGCTGGTTCCGGGGCTGAATAAGATTCAGTCGCCGAACCCAACAGCGGATCACCCGATGTGGCATGCGGTGGTTGTTCAGGCGAAAATCCGCCCAGCAACGGATCGTCATACTCTGGCTGCACGGGGGCTGCCGGCGCTTGACGAGGCGCTACCTTTACCGAAGCCGGTTTAGGCTCAGTATGTTGAATGATAGGCACCTCATCGTTGTCATCAACATGACTCAACGAAGGCTTATCCTGTAGATGAGAAGCCCGCACCCGCACTTCTCCAACCCCTTCATCGAAGGTCTCGATCGGGGTTTCATCACGTTCTTGTTTCGGACGTTTAACTGGGCGATCGCGAAATAGGGAAGAGCGTTCTTTACGGCTGGTCCATAAACCATGCAATAACAACGCTATTATGGCGATCGCGCCAACAACGATTAATATCAGACGCAAATCCTGCATCATTACTATCTCTGTTGTTCCAATACATTGCCACCGCGGCAAACATTCACCCTTTAACTCTATTTCTCAACGTTCACAAGTGCAAGTCCGTGCTCGATTTTCTGTTAAGAAAGATGATTATGCTAGCTATTTCGTTCGTTTATTAACCAATATGGCACTAGGCAGTGAGAATTGATAGCAATATGATAGGCTGGACGATTCAGTTACAGAGAAATGGAAGGCATGTCACTCGTGCAAAAAGACACAAAAACCACCAGCGGGTTTCGCTATTTTGTGGAAGGCTGGCGGTTAATGACTCGCCCAGGCATCAGACGCTTCGTTATTTTGCCACTATTGGTCAACATTTTACTGATGGGCGGCGCTTTTTGGTGGCTATTTAACCGAATTAGCGTTTGGGTGCCACAGTTAATGAGCTACGTGCCGGACTGGCTACAATGGCTCAGCTATCTATTGTGGCCAGTGATGGTTATTTCAGTGCTCTTAGTATTCAGCTATTTGTTCAGCACGGTAGCCAACTTTATTGCGGCACCGTTCAACGGCTTACTCGCTGAGCAATTAGAGGGCGAGCTAACCGGAAAACCGCTGCCAGACACTGGAATTCTCGGTATCGTTAAAGATATTCCACGCATTATGTCGCGAGAGTGGCGCAAGCTAATGTATTACCTGCCCCGAGCCTTAGTCCTGTTGTTACTGTATTTGGTGCCTGGCATAGGCCAGACGGCTGCGCCGGTGCTATGGTTCCTCTTCAGCGCCTGGATGCTGTCAATCCAGTACTGTGATTATCCTTTTGATAATCATAAAGTGAGCTTTCAGAACATGCGCAGCGCCCTACGGCAGAATAAAGTCGATAATTTGCAGTTTGGCGCGTTGGTAAGTGTATTCACGATGATTCCATTTTTGAATCTGGTGATTATGCCCGTTGCCGTGTGTGGAGCCACCGCTATGTGGGTAGATCGTTACCGGCACCAGTTTGTTCAGCCTACTCGCTAAAGCCAGTCAGGGCGTGGTTCTCACGCCCTTTTTATTGATGGAAAAACTTATTTCCTAATCACATATAGATATACCAATTCTTTACTTCCATAGCCGACCTGTTAGCGTATGCTTTGAACGTTTCCTACATTTTCATAGAGTTAAAGGACGGGCTATGAGCAAGATATATGAAGACAATTCTTTAACAATCGGCCATACGCCGTTGGTTAGACTGAACCGTATCGGCAACGGGCGTATTCTGGCGAAAGTCGAATCGCGCAACCCAAGTTTTAGCGTCAAATGCCGCATCGGGGCGAACATGATTTGGGACGCGGAAAAACGTGGCGTTCTTAAGCCGGGTATCGAACTCGTTGAACCAACCAGCGGTAACACCGGTGTGGCACTAGCATTCGTTGCCGCCGCTCGTGGTTACAAACTGACGCTAACCATGCCTGAAACCATGAGCATTGAACGCCGTAAACTGCTGAAAGCGCTAGGTGCCAACTTGGTCCTGACCGAGGGTGCAAAAGGTATGAAAGGGGCGATTGCCAAGGCTGAAGAGATTCAGGCTACCGACCCGCAGCGTTATCTGATTCTGCAACAGTTCGATAATCCCGCAAACCCTGAAATCCATGAAAAAACTACCGGCCCGGAAATCTGGGAAGATACCGACGGCGGCGTAGACGTATTTATTGCTGGCGTGGGCACCGGCGGTACTTTGACCGGCGTTAGCCGCTATATCAAAAAAACCAAAGGCAAAGCCATCACCACGGTAGCGGTAGAACCAACGGATTCCCCAGTGATTACCCAAGCGCTGGCCGGTCAGGAAATCAAACCTGGCCCACACAAAATCCAAGGCATCGGCGCCGGTTTTATTCCAGGAAACCTAGATTTATCCTTAATCGACCGTGTTGCACTGGTTACCAACGAGGAAGCTATCGCCATGGCGCGCAGACTGATGGAAGAAGAAGGCATTCTGGCCGGTATTTCTTCCGGTGCCGCCGTTGCTGCTGCCGTGAAGCTTTCTGAAGAAGCTGGCTTTACTGACAAGGAGATTGTGGTTATTCTCCCCTCCTCGGGTGAACGCTATTTGAGCACCGCTTTGTTCGCAGATTTGTTCACAGAACAAGAACTGCAACAGTAAGACTTGCGGTCGCACTAAATGCTAAAAAAGCACCCTCGCGGTGCTTTTTTTTGTGGCGTACGTCAAATTTTTCACTACATAACGATTGATTTTACCCTCTGGGTTTAGTATTTAACCGGTCAATTATTTTGATGCGCGAAATTAATCCCACAACGTGTGTTACTTTAGCTGAATCGATTTAATCATTTTGCTGAAAAGAGTAATATGCGACATACATAGTGTGGATTGGAGACACAACGCGAAGAGAAGGTTATCCTCCTTAGCGATGACTCTGGTTTCCTGTTGCATCAGAGCTTGTCTTTGTTCCATAGTCAGGCGCTAGCCAATACAGGCTAAAGTTAGGAAATTACACTAGACTTTAGCTCCACAACATAAATCCAAAATAAGTTGGGGAAACACAATGTTCCAGCAAGAAGTTACTATTACCGCACCGAATGGCCTACACACCCGTCCTGCTGCACAGTTTGTTAAAGAAGCCAAAGCTTTTGCTTCTGAAATTACCGTTACTTCCAATGGCAAAAGCGCCAGCGCTAAGAGCCTGTTCAAACTGCAAACCCTGGGCCTGACCCAAGGTACTGTAGTAACCATCTCTGCTGAAGGTGATGACGAACAGAAAGCCGTTGAACACCTGGTAAAACTGATGGCAGAGCTTGAGTAAAAGAAGCCCAGTCTTTTAAGTTAAAACCAGTCAAGAGTAAGGTAGGGTTATGATTTCAGGCATTTTAGTTTCACCGGGTATTGCTTTTGGTAAAGCACTTTTACTGAAAGAAGATGAGATTGTCATCAACCGGAAAAAAATCTCTGCTGACCAGGTAGAGCAGGAAGTCGAGCGTTTCAAATCTGGCCGGGCGAAAGCATCTGAACAGTTAGAAGCGATCAAGACCAAAGCTGGCGAGAGCCTAGGCGAAGAGAAAGCCGCCATCTTCGAAGGCCACATCATGCTGTTGGAAGACGAAGAGCTTGAGCAGGAAATCATAGCCCTAATCAAAGACGAACATGCTTCAGCCGACGCTGCCGCATATACCGTCATTGAAGGCCAGGCGAAAGCGCTGGAAGAACTGGATGACGAGTACCTGAAAGAACGTGCGGCTGACGTACGTGACATAGGTAAACGCCTGCTGAAAAATATTCTCGGCCTGACCATCGTCGATTTGGGGGCAATTTCAGAAGAAGTGATTCTGGTTGCAACGGATCTGACGCCGTCTGAAACCGCGCAGTTGAACTTGGATAAAGTTCTGGGCTTCATTACTGACCTCGGTGGCCGTACTTCCCACACCTCGATTATGGCGCGCTCCCTGGAATTGCCTGCAATTGTTGGCACCAGCGACGTAACCAAACAGGTGAAGAACGACGATTATCTGATCCTCGATGCGGTGAACAACAAGATTTACGTTAACCCAACCAGCGATGTGATCGACCAATTGAAAGCGGTGAATACTCAGTACATCACCGAGAAAAACGATCTGGCCAAACTGAAAGATCTGCCGGCTATCACTTTAGATGGTCATCAGGTTGAAGTGGTTGCCAACATCGGTACCGTTCGCGATATCGCCGGTGCTGAACGTAACGGCGCTGAAGGCGTTGGTCTGTATCGTACCGAATTCCTGTTTATGGATCGCGACTCTCTTCCCACTGAAGAAGAGCAGTTCCAGGCTTATAAAGCCGTTGCCGAAGCCATGGGCTCTCAGGCCGTTATCGTCCGCACCATGGACATCGGTGGCGATAAAGACCTGCCGTACATGAACTTGCCAAAAGAAGAAAACCCGTTCCTGGGCTGGCGTGCAATCCGTATTGCCATGGATCGTAAAGAAATCCTTCATGCGCAATTACGTGCCATTCTGCGTGCCTCTGCCTTCGGTAAACTGCGCATCATGTACCCGATGATCATTTCTGTTGAAGAAGTGCGGGCACTGAAAGCAGAACTGGAGATGCTAAAAGCTCAGCTGCGTGAAGAAAATAAAGCCTTTGATGAATCTATCGAAGTGGGTGTTATGGTGGAAACACCAGCGGCGGCAACCATCGCGCACCATTTAGCAAAAGAAGTTGACTTCTTTAGTATTGGGACAAACGATCTAACTCAGTATACTCTGGCAGTAGATCGTGGCAATGAGCTGATTTCTCATCTCTATAATCCAATGTCGCCTGCGGTATTGGGCCTGATCAAACAGGTTATTGATGCATCTCACGCTGAAGGTAAGTGGACCGGTATGTGCGGTGAACTTGCTGGCGATGAACGTGCTACACTGTTGTTATTGGGCATGGGGCTGGATGAATTCAGCATGAGTGCAATCTCGATCCCGCGCATCAAGAAAATTATCCGTAACACGAATTTCGAAGATGTGAAGGCGTTGGCTGCTGAAGCGTTATCTAAGCCAACGGCGCAAGAATTGATGGACTTGGTTAACACGTTCATCGAAGAGAAAACACTCTGCTAATTCCATGAGACTGGAACGCTGTCCAATATAAATACTTAGGAGAAGATCATGGGTTTGTTCGATAAACTGAAATCATTGGTTTCAGATGATAAGAAAGACAGCGGCACTATCGAAATCGTTGCGCCGTTGTCTGGCGAAATCGTAAACATCGAAGATGTGCCAGACGTTGTTTTTGCCGAAAAAATCGTTGGTGATGGCATTGCGATTAAACCATCAGGCAGCAAAATGGTTGCTCCGGTTGACGGTACCATCGGTAAAATTTTCGAAACCAACCATGCATTCTCTATCGAATCAGACAGCGGCATCGAGCTGTTTGTCCACTTCGGTATTGATACCGTTGAACTGAAAGGCGAAGGCTTCAAACGTATCGCTGAAGAAGGTCAACGAGTGAAAAAAGGTGATGTGGTTATCGAGTTCGATCTGGCCCTGCTGGAAGAGAAAGCCAAGTCTACCCTGACTCCAGTTGTTATCTCTAACATGGACGAGATCAAAGAACTGATTAAACTTTCTGGCAGCGTTACCGTCGGCGAAACACCGATTATCCGTATCAAGAAGTAAGAATATTGCGGATGAGAAAACGGCGCTTAGGCGCCGTTTTTTATTGTCGGAGGACTATGCCCTTACCGAAGTATTACCGCGAGTGGGTAGACCACTGGGGGACACGTAAACGAATCACCAAACCACCCTGCTCACCATTGTTAGCCTCTACCTGCCCGCCGTGCGCCAGAATCACTTTTCTGGTTATCGCCAATCCCAGACCATAACCTTTGCCTGACATAGCCGATTTCACGCGTACAAAGGGATCAAATATACTGGATAAGCGGCTTTGCTCCACGCCCGGCCCCTGATCGACCACTTCGATTTGATACTGTTTTTCTATCTGGGAAAGCCTGACCGTCACTTGCTGGCCGGGAGTAGAAAAACGTAGCGCATTACGGACGATATTATCGATGGCACGCCGCATCAGCTCGGCATTGCCTTTCACCGTATATTCCCTTTCAGGCTCAGCCTGTAACAAAATTTCCACGCCCGGCACCTGCGCCTCGTAGCGTGCGTCATTCACCACCGCTTCTACCAACCCGTACAAATCAAAATATTCTTCGTCATTGGTCAACGTTTGATTCTCCGCGCGGGAAAGCGCCAGTAACTCACCAATCATTTTATCCAGACGCTCTGCTTCATGTTCAATGCGTTGCAATGAAGTTTTCACATTGCTTGGATTTTGATGAGCCAATCCAATCGCCAGTTGCAAACGCGCCAAAGGCGAGCGTAACTCGTGAGAAACATCGTGCAGCAGTTGCTCTCTGGCACTCACTAGCGCCTGTAAACGTTCAGCCATAGAGTCAAAGTCACGCGCCACTTCGGTCAATTCATCATGGCGGCGACGCATTACCGGTAATAAGCGTACCGCAAGATCGCCCTGCGCTACTCGCTCAAAACCATCCCGCAGCTGGCGCATGGGACGGGTTAGATTCCATGCCAAAAAAGTGCTGAAAAATAACCCGCCTAATGCGCCCATCCAGAATAAGGGGGCTGGAATATTCAGAATCTCATCCCTGTTCCCTTTGGGAAGGTAAACCGCCCGCATACCGTCAAAATCATAACGTAGCTGATATTTATCGCCCTCAGGCGTTGTCGCCCACTCAACGAGGTATGACGGTGAATCGGTAGGTGTTTTTGCAGCAGAAACGGGCGGAGCCGCCGATTCAGGTCGCACTGAAAACAAGGCTTTTTCCGGTTCTGTCCAGCCGGACATCATAGTTTCCAGCGCGGATAAACCGCCGCTGTTCAGTGCCAAGGCGGCGGATTTCATCTGCTGGGCCACCATCTGTCGCATCATGCCGTTTTCCAGTGGCTCGTGTCGGTTGCCATAGAAAGAAAAGACCCCCCAAAGCAGTTGGGTCATCAAAATAAAGGTAAACCAGAAACCCAATAGGATTTTCCAAAACAACCGTCCACGCATAATCATATCCTGAAAAACCGTTATTTGATGCGATAGCCAATGCTGCGAACGGTTTCAATATTGAGGTTATTATCCGGTAACTGGCTAATTTTTTGCCGAATATTGCTGATATGTACATCTACACTGCGATCATAGGCCTCTCTCGGTCGCCCCAGACCTTTATCCGACAGTTCGTCTTTAGTCACCACCCGATCCGGTGAACGCAGCAATAATTCCAGCAAATTGAATTCGGAGGCGGTTAAATCAAACGCTTTACCCTGCCACTGACTGCTGCGGGTAGCGGGATTCAACGTCAGCGCTCCCAGCGTCAGCAGGGAGTCGCTGCTGATTTGCTCTGGCCGCTCATCAAAGCGACGCAATACCGCCCGCAGGCGCGCCACCAGTTCCCTCGGGTAGCAAGGTTTCGGCATATAATCATCAGCCCCCATTTCCAAACCGATAACCCGATCGATATTGTCCCCTTTGGCAGTAAGCATGATGATCGGCAAACGACTTTTCCGGCGCACCTGTCGCAAAACATCAATTCCGCTCATATCCGGCAGCATGATGTCGAGAATCAGCGCGATATAATTGCCGGATAATGCACCATCAATACCGGATTTACCGGTAACAGCCAAATCAGCCTGAAAACCCTCGCCGCTCAGGTACTCCTTCAGCATTGAGCCAAGCTCAATATCGTCATCGACTAATAGAATTTTCATATATTTCTCCCTTAACTGATTTCACCTATTTTCGTGCCAATTAATCGCCAGCGCAGCCAGTTTTACTGAATCCTTACGTTCACAGCGTGACTTTCCGCTACGGCAATCCATCAGTATCCGGTACCGTCAACGGCGTGGACAACCTGCTACAAGAAATTGTCATCGACGAGAATACGCGTAACCGACCGTTCCCAAACGGATAAAATCCATTGTAAAGGTGACTTTACTCGGTTCCCTCCCCTATCGAATTAACGGCCTGGCGGCTAAAAACAGAGCGGTTTTAGCCGTGGTGAAAACCTGAACGTCTGGATTCCTTATTCCATAGCGATGCAGCGTATGCTCGGTCAGCCTTACTTAACGTTCGGATAAACGATGATATTGACTGAGTTAACGCTGAACAGGACGTTTTAAAACGGCTTACTCAGCGTCACGGCAATCCGGCTTTTTTCATGATGAATACCGATAGTATCCGTCAAACCATCGAGAAAACCACGGCAACTATGACGCTATTGGTACCTATGATTGGGTAATTTCGCTAATTGTCGGAGGCATTGGCATAATGAATATTATGCTAGTTTCCGTAACCGAACGAACCAAAGACATTGGCGTGCGCATGGCCGTTGGCGCCCATTACAGCGATATCATGCAGCAATTCTTAATTGAAGCGGTATGGGTCTGCCTTTTAGGCGGTTACCTCATCATGATGTTATCGCTGGCGAGCGGCGAGTTATTCACTCAGTTCAGCAGCAGTTTTACTGTGATGTCTTTCGCCCCCCATGGTTAACGCCTTTCTCTGTTCCAGCCTGACTGGCATGGCTTTTGGCTTCTTCCCGGCCAAACGTGCCGCCGAAATGAACCCGCCCCGAGCCCCTGAGAGAGAATAATTTCGGTAAGCGGTCACAAAAATGCGCTTTCCCATTGCGATTTCATCTAAGGACTGGGTATGTTACTTATAATAGTTTAACTCCATTTCATTATTAATAATGGAGTTAAACATTCTAATAATACTCAAGCTTTGAATAAGGAAATAGCATCATGTTCAAGTCAACTCTATGTTTTATTTACGCTTTATTGACAACGTGCTCTATTTCCCTTAGTCAGGCAGCGGCTTTACCTGATGTTCCTTTGCCGCTCAAGAACGGTACTGGCGCCATAAATGGTTCGATCATTTATGTGGGTTTGGGTAGCGCAGGTAAGAACTGGTTTCGGATAGATGTTGCTCATACATCACCAGCCTGGGAAAAAATAGCTGAATTCCCGGCTCAGCCGCGAGAACAGGCGGTTTCCGTCATGCTTAATGGCAAGCTTTATGTTTTCGGTGGCGTTGGTAAAACCACGGAAAGCGAGGCCAATCCGCAAGCTTTAACCGAAGTTTATCGCTACGATCCATCGAAAAATCGTTGGGAAAAAGTGCCAACCCGCGCACCTCAGGGATTGGTTGGCACTGCGATTGCTTCACTCGATGGTCAGCGGGCGTGGATTATGGGTGGGGTGAATAAGCAGGTATTTGACGGCTATTTTCAGGATTTAAGCACAGCTCAAACTCCGCAACAAAAAGATGCCGTGGCTCAGGCTTATTTCAATCAGGCACCAGAGAGCTACTTCTTCAATCGCGAAATCATGATTTATAACCCGACGAATAATCAATGGCGATCCGGCGGCCAGTTACCTCAATTTGGCCGCGCAGGCTCTGCTATCGCGGCCCGGCAAAACCGAGTCATCTTGATTAACGGAGAAGTCAAACCAGGACTACGAATCACCGAAGCGCTAAAAGGGACATGGCAACAAGATCAGATGCACTGGAAACGGTTGCCCGATCTGATTCCAGCCAGCGATAAAAAGCAGCAGGAAGGGCTGGCCGGATCCTTTGCTGGTATTAGCCGTCAGGCCATATTGGTAGCAGGCGGAGCCAACTTTCCCGGAGCCAGAGATCAATTTAACGCCGGTCAGCTTTATGCTCATCAAGGACTGAAAAAAAACTGGCATGACGAAATCTATGGATTGGTGAATGGGGAATGGAAAATCGTCGGAAAATTGCCTCAACCTTTGGGTTACGGCGTTTCTATTCAGGATGGAGATAATATCTGGCTGATTGGCGGGGAAACCGAGAACGGCGCGGCAGTGGCGTCCATTCGACAATTATCCTGGGACGGCAACCGGTTACGCCAGTATTAGCTGAAACGCATCCGAAGTGCAGGGTTGTCTTCGGATGCCATTTTTATCGGTGGAACTAATCGAAAACGCCGGTAGAAAGATAACGATCGCCACGATCGCAAATAATCGCCACAATCACTGCGCCAGGACGTTCTGCCGCGACGCGTAAAGCACCAGCCACCGCACCACCGGAACTGACACCGCAGAAAATCCCTTCCTGTTCCGCCAGACGACGCATGGTTTTCTCCGCATCACTCTGCCCAATATCCAATACCTGATCGACCAGTTCTGGACGGAAAATCCCCGGTAAATAAGCCGGAGACCAGCGACGAATACCAGGAATACTGCTGCCTTCCGCCGGTTGTAGACCGATAATTTCCACCTGCGGATTCTGGCTTTTCAAATAGCGACTTACGCCGGTGATCGTGCCGGTAGTACCCATGCTGGAAACAAAATGGGTTATTTTCCCCGCCGTTTGCTGCCAGATTTCTGGCCCAGTGCCAGTAAAATGAGCCAGAGGATTATCCAGATTATTGAATTGATCCAATACCTTGCCCTGCCCTTTTCGTTCCATCTCCAGCGCCAGATCTCTCGCGCCTTCCATGCCCTGCTCACGGCTGACCAGAATCAATTCAGCGCCGTAGGCTCGCATCGCCGCCTGACGCTCCTGACTCATATTTTCCGGCATGAGTAACTTCATTCGGTAGCCTTTCATCGCTGCAATCATAGCCAGAGCAATGCCGGTATTACCACTGGTAGCCTCGATTAATACATCACCCGGATGAATATCACCCCGTAATTCCCCTTGCTGAATCATAAACAGCGCTGCCCGATCTTTTACTGAACCAGCAGGATTATTCCCTTCGAGTTTGACCCACACATCGGCGTCCAGCCCTTGTGTCAAACGCTGCAATTTCACCAACGGGGTATTACCGATACACTGTTCCAGGGTTGTCACATTATTAACCTATTGAGCAAGTAAAAGTGCCCGATGGCATGACTCTTACGCCACGTTCGGACAAAGCAAAAAGGCGGCCAATAGGCCACCTGATTATATGTGGTGAGCAAAAACTATCAGGCACTTTGCGCCATAGCAATGGGTTGCAGTAATTGATCGCCAGAATAGAGCCGCGCGTTCAATCCACCAACGTAGTAGCGATTGCCTCGCACTGGCGCAGCCACGCCACCTTCAGGGAGTACCACGCTGATAGGTTCCTGATGCCAGCCTATCGGTTGCACGGTTAACTGCCAAAAGTGGCCGCGCGGGCTGACCTCCAGTACCTGAACCGGCAGCGGACAGCGAGCGCTGGCCTGAGTACTGATTTCCATTTCCCACGGACGCAGGAACAAATCGACGCGGCCCTGATGCATAGGAGCCAAATCCAGCGGCCAGTGATGAGCGCCAACATAAAGCTGCGAACCGCGGATCTCACCGCTTAATCGGTTAACCTCACCAAGGAATTCCAATACAAAACGCGTGGCCGGATCGCGCCACACGTCATCCGGCGTCCCCACCTGCTCAATATTGCCCTGGCTCATCACCACAATCCGATCCGCCACTTCCATCGCTTCTTCCTGATCGTGGGTCACGAAAACGCTGGTGAATTTCAGCTCTTCATGCAACTGACGCAGCCAGCGGCGTAATTCTTTACGTACCTGCGCGTCCAGCGCGCCAAAAGGTTCATCCAGCAACAGAATCTGCGGCTCTACCGCCAACGCACGAGCCAAAGCGACTCGCTGCTTTTGACCGCCAGAAAGCTGGGAAGGGAAACGATTCGCCAAATGGCCAAGTTGTACCATTTCTAGTAGCTGTTCGACTTTTTGCCTAATGACCGTCGCATTTGGACGCTCGCGGCGCGGTAATACCGTGAGGCCGAACGCAATATTGTCGAACACCGTCATATGGCGGAACAGCGCATAATGCTGGAACACAAAACCCACCCGACGATCCCGCGCGTGTAACCGGCTAACGTCAGTACCGTGGAAACTCAGCCGTCCAGCATTTTGGTTTTCCAGACCGGCAATAATTCGCAGCAACGTCGTTTTACCCGACCCCGAAGGCCCCAGCAGCGCCACCATCTGACCAGAAGGGATATCTAGCGTGATGTCGTTCAATACCTTGGTGCGACCAAAATATTTACTGATATTGTTAATTTCAATGCTCATGCTTTTCCTCCTGTTCGAGGCGAACAACCTGACGCGCTAAGCGCCATTGCAGACCGCTCTTCAGAAATAGGGTAACTATCGCCATCAGGGTGAGTAACGCCGCAGCGGTGAAAGCACCGGCAGTGTTGTAATCCTGATGCAGCAATTCAACTTGCAGCGGTAAGGTATAGGTTTCACCGCGAATTGAGCCGGATACCACGGAGACTGCGCCAAATTCACCAATGGCGCGGGCGTTGGTTAAGACCACACCGTACAGTAGTGCCCAGCGGATATTCGGCAAGGTAACGCGGCGGAACATTTGCCAACCGGATGCACCTAGCAATATTGCAGCCTCATCTTCCTGGCTGCCCTGACTCATCATCACCGGTACCAGTTCCCGCACCACAAACGGGCAGGTAACAAATACCGTCACCAGCACCATGCCCGGCCATGAAAACATCAGTTGGATATCATGGGCATCCAGCCAGCCGCCAGCCACACCATTGGAACCGTAAAACAGCAAATACATCAGACCCGCTACCACTGGCGAGACGGCAAAGGGAATATCAATCAGCGTCATCAATAATTGACGACCGGGGAACTGAAAACGCGTCACCAGCCAGGCCATCACGACGCCAAACACCAAATTCACCGGAACGGTAATCAGCGCGACTAACACCGTGAGCCAAATAGCGTGCAGCATGTCTGGATCGGCTAAATTCTGCCCTACCACCTCCATTCCTTTGGAGAATGCGGTGATAAAAATCCAAACGATTGGAATCACTAA
The DNA here is from genome assembly GCF_001112925.1 of Yersinia nurmii. Lineage (GTDB taxonomy): Bacteria > Pseudomonadota > Gammaproteobacteria > Enterobacterales > Enterobacteriaceae > Yersinia > Yersinia nurmii. The sequence goes on along the minus strand of NZ_CPYD01000002.1, from coordinate 117,091 downwards.
CAATAAAATGGAAAACACCGCGCCGATGGCAATTAACGTCCATTTTCTCCAGTTAAAAGGCGGACGAACGGCGCCACCGTTAAATTCTGAAATATCCGCCATCAGTGCCCCCCAATCCGCTGACCAAAGCGGCTCTGTAAGGTATTGATGCTAAACAGCAATACCAATGACACGGCCAGAATCACCGAGGCAATGGCGCTAGCCGCTGGATAATCAAACTCTTGCAGGCGAATAAAAATCATCAGCGAGGTCACTTCGGTTTTCCACGCGATATTACCGGCGATAAAAATCACGGCGCCAAACTCCCCCAAACTACGGGTAAACGATAGCGCAGTACCGGCCAGCAGCGCCGGAGCCAGCTCCGGCATGACCACCCGACGGAAACTCTGCCAACGAGTGGCACCCAGGGTTTCTGCCGCTTCTTCGTATTCCGGCCCTAACTCTTCCAACACCGGCTGCACGGTTCGCACCACAAAGGGCAAACTGGTAAAAGCCATGGCTACAGCAATTCCCAGCCAGGTAAAGGAAACTTTGATATCAAACTGTGCCAGCCAACCACCGTACCAACCGGTAGTGGAAAACAGCGTGGCCAACGTTAAACCGGCAACCGCCGTCGGCAAGGCAAAAGGTAAATCCATCAGACCGTCAAGAATACTGCGGCCGGGAAACTGATAGCGGGTCAAAATCCACGCCATCAGCATACCGAAAACTGCGTTGAACACGCTGGCAACGCCGGCGGCCAATAGCGTGACTTTGTAAGCAGCGACCACCTGCGGGTTGGAGATCACTTCCCAGTATTGCGCCAGACTCATTTGAGCCAGTTGCATCACCAGAGCGCTCAAAGGTAACAACAGGATCAGGCAGGTATAAAGCAGGCTGCTCCCGAGGCTAAGGGTGAATCCGGGCAGAACCCGCTTGCTGGACGCCGACAACATTACTGGTGCCCTTCCGCTAACAATTTATCCAATACGCCACCGGTGGAAAAATGGGTGCTCATCACCTGCGGCCAACTGCCGAACTGTTCTTCCACGCGGAATAATTTGGTTTCCGGGAATGTGGACTTCGCCGCAGCCATGGCCGCTTTGTCATAGACGCGATAGTTAAAGCTGGTAATAACCTGTTGCGCTTCAGGGCTGTACAAGTAGGTTAAATACGCTTTCGCAGCTTTTTCCGTGCCATTTTTCGCAACGTTTTTATCTACCCATGCCACGGGGAACTCCGCCAGGATATCCACCGGCGGAACGATGACTTCATATTTGTCACTGCCATATTCTTTCCGAATATTGTTCACTTCTGATTCGAAACTAATCAGTACATCGCCCAGCCCGCGCTCCACAAAAGTCGTTGTCGCACCTCGGCCACCGGTATCAAATACCACCACGTTTTTCAGAAAACGTTTCATCCAGTCGCGGGTTTTAACCTCGTCACCGCCGTCGGCCTGACTGGTTGCCCCCCAGGCGGCCAAATAGGTATAACGGCCATTGCCCGAGGTTTTCGGATTCGGAAACACCAGTTTGACGTCTTCACGCACCAAATCATTCCAGCTGTGAATTCCTTTCGGATTATCTTTTCGAACCAGAAACGCCATTGTGGAATAGAAAGGTGAACTGTTATTCGGCAGGCGCGCTTGCCAATCGGCTGGAATCAAATTGCCGCGATCGTGTAGGATTTGTACGTCTGTAACCTGATTGTAGGTTACTACGTCGGCTTTCAAACCTTGTAAAATGGCCAATGCCTGTTTGGATGAACCTGCGTGAGACTGTTTGATGGTCAGCTTATCGCCGGGATTCTGAGCTTCCCACTGTTTCTGGAAACCCGGATTCAGCGCAGAGAACAATTCGCGGGAAACATCATAAGAGCTGTTCAGTAACTCGGTGGCAGAAACCGTGGCGCTGCCCAATACCAAAGTGCTCAACAGAGCCGCTTTTGACCATCTGGTCAGCCTGCCATTCTTCATCAAGTTCTGTTTCATTCTGCACCTTAGTCACTGAGTTCGCCGGGCTGATAACGCCTTAATGATGATCAGTGTATTTATAACTAGGTACATAGCTGTAACGCTTTTATATACCGTTTAGTGATGTGCAAGTATGAAATGCTCTAAGGCAGCAAAACTGCCGTCTCCCCGCGACTGACAAAAATGAGAAAGTCCGGCTGATATCAGCCAGACTTTGTGAAAGCGCCGTGGTTAAACTACAGCGAGAGGGATTATTTCAACGTGACTGGCTGTGCCGTGGCATTGCCCTTAGCACCGCTGAAAGCTTTACCATCAATGGCGTCAACCATTCTCAATCCTTTCGGACGAATCCAGCGCTGAACGCGCGATGGCATATCAAAACCGATGAGCAGAATAACCACGAAAGTCAGGCTGAAGGATAGCGATCCTAGCGCGGTTCCCAGGCTCAAGTGTTGAGCAATAGACGCGCCTAAAATCGGTGCCAATGCGCCGCCGAGCGCCCCCACGTTATAAGTAAAGCCTAAACCGGCTGCGCGTTGTTCGGTATCGAAATAGCCGCCCAATAATTTCGGTAACAGTCCCGCAATACCCTGCCCCAACATTTGCTGTAAAAATAGCACCGCGCCAAGCAGCATAATATTCCCACCGCCCATGGCAAACAGCGGGATAATCAGCAATTGGGAAACGAGTAAACTGGCTACATAGGCTTTACGAGTCCCCAGCCAATCGCCCAGGAAACCGCCGACGCAGCAGCCAACCGCCGCACCAAAGCCACTAAAGAACAACACATTACCTACAGTATGTGGATCATAACCCAGCTCCAATTTCAGGTAAGTTGGCAGCAGCGCCTGAATCGGCCAGGAATAGAGGAAGGCGCAGAACACCACCACCATCAGCATCACGCCCGTCGGCCAGCGATCGCCACTGGTTTGCACCATAAAGTAGACAAATATTGCCGCGCATAAAATTCCCAGAACCACCACAACGGATGCAGAAACCATACCAGTGAAGCAGAAATATAGCGCTGCGGCGGCAAATACCGTCAGAATAATATTCAGATAACTGAGATTACTGCGGTACAAGATATCCACCATATTTAGCGATTTAGCCGGTTTCTGTTTAGCCGATTGATTCTGCGCCTTTTCCCAATCCTCGGCCTCTGGCAGGTTTTTTCGTAGCCACAAAGCGAAAATAATCGGCAACAAACCAATATAAAACAGCATCCGCCAGCCAAAAGCAGGAACGATATAGCTATAGGCCTGAGCGGCTAATACGGCACCAATGGAGAAACCGGAAATCAGGAAGCCGCTGGCTTTATTCCGCATGTGTTTCGGCCAGCTTTCCATGACATAAGTCGAGCTGGAACCATATTCTCCGGCCATACCAATACCGATAATCAGTCGAGCAATAAATAAGGTGGTATAACCCGGTGCCAGGCCACATGCCAGCGTACCAAAGGAAAAGAGAACGATGCTGGTAATCATGGCTAATTTACGACCATAACGATCGCCCATAGCACCCAGCACTAATCCGCCAAACCAGCGGGAAATAAATGCCGCAGAGATTAAACTGGTGGCCTGAATAAGGGATAAACCAAACTCTTGCTTTATATCGGTCAGCACCAGCGTGATCAGTACGAAGTCAAAGCCATCCAGGGCATAACCGATCCATGCGGCAATAAATGCCTTCCATTGAGCAGGCGTCAGCTGTTTATACCAACGCTGCTGTATTGAAGTATTCATATTAAGGCGTTCTCCCCCGTCAATGATAAACCTCTGACGGAAATCTATTGTCCCGGCCACGCGTTTAACAATCAGCATCTCATTGTTTTAACGCATATTTAAAGCAGCTAATTGCGCTGATAGCTACGCTTATGTTTTTTGTAGTTAAACCCCGAAACAAATAATAAAAAGGAGTAAAACTCCATTTGAGTGTATAAGATCACCCTCTCTTTTCAATCACAATGTGTAGAAAACGTGACAAAGATGGCGAAATGTTTGTATTACTGGGAGGAACCAAATAAGCCACCGTAGATATAACGTAGAGATGGCTTATTTACGGGAGAATAGCGTTTTGCAAAGGAGATTATATTCTTCTTGCCGTTTATCCGTTCTGGCTAACAGCGAGAGTGGTTTTACGTTTCGTACTTTCCGCCTGCACAGGATCGGCTTTCACCAATAAGGCGTAAATCAGATCCAACACAAATAGCTGGGCAATTTTGGTGCCGATAGAGTCACCTTGTAATTGCCCCTGACGGTTACCGTTGATTAATACATGATCGGCCAGTTCAGTAATGCGCGACCCCATATTGTGAGTTAAGGCAACGGTAGTCGCTCCGGCCTGCTTTGCCAGCCGCAATGCCTCTACGGTCTCTGTAGAAGTACCTGAATGGCTAATACCAATAGCAACATCACCGGCTTTCATTAATGAAGCCTGCATATACATAAAATGATTATTGGTTGCGGCATCGACTCGCAGGCCAATGCGCATTAATTTTGCCTTGGCATCTTCTGCAGTAATCCCGGAAGACCCCACGCCAAAAATACAAATTCTATCTGCCGGACGCAGCAAACTAACCACTTGTTCAACACATTCCAGCGACAGCAAATTCAGGGTTTCTGATAACACATTATTAATCGCCACCTGCAATTTACTACCAATAGTCAAGGTATCATCGCTATCCTGAACATCGGCGTCTAACAGGCTATTTTCATTATTTGACGCATTGCTGGTAGCAATTTCGATGGCCAAATCCATTTTGAAATCATGGAATCCCTTATAACCCAGCGTACGGCAGAAACGAATAATGGTGGCTTCGCCGGTTTGAGTTAACGACGATAATTCAGCAATAGAAACCTGAGTCACTTTAGCCGGTTCAGTCAGAATATAAGCCGCAATACGCTGAGCAGAACGGGTCAGGCTATTTTGCATCGCCCCCAAGGCATCAAGAATTTTTCCAGGCTGGAAACGTGGAGTACCCGTTTTCATCGCGAACACCTCAGGGTGAGTTTAAATTTGGTGAGCATGATTACATAGTTGGCGGACTTCGTGAAGACAAATGAGGCCGGAGAACGGCGTTAGAAGCAATAAAAAACCCCGGGGGGCCGGGGAAGATGTCAAAGATAACCAAGGTTATTATTATAGATAAATCAAGATAGTAGAGTATCCTCAAGCAGACGGCGATGCACCTTCACCACCAGTTTTTTAATCGTGCCAGAACCGATAATTTGACAGCCCGGCTTATGAGGCTCACCCGGTAGGAATACTGCAAACATACCGGGGAGCATACGTAATTGGCTTTTATCCGGTATTTCGGCAATAAGCTGATAATCGTCCTCAGCCTGATAAGGTTCCAGATGTTCTGATGGCGTTTGGGTTGAATATTCAATCCCTTCCACACCGCGAATGAGCAGCTGTACATCGGCATAGACAAGATGCATTTCTGCTTTTTTACTTTCCGCTGGCTGAGTGTCAAATTCCATCACATTCATAAAAATATCCTCGCCGTTAATATCATGACGACCGCAGGACAATTCGTTAACCGGTATTTCCGACAAATACGCCAGTATCATTTGAATACTTTCCGGATAGCCACCGAAAAATTCGGACTGATTTAAGTTACCGTGAATCATTTTTATGCCTTATATCCCAACGGATAACCTTAATTATTCGTCATTAGGTTGCGTTATTAATTACAGCGTGGCTCTGGCCCACAGCGCTGCGCCCGATAAACCGCTATCTTGGCGGTAATGAGCCGCCTGCAAAGGCGCTCGATAGATGGCCGGTAACATTTTCTGTGCCAGCCTCACTCTATCGAGATAGCCTTCGGCTAACCCCACGCTGCCACCGATCACCACCATTTCCAGATCCAAAGCCATGGCCATATCCGCCACCATTTGGGCAATGGCTGCCGCTGAATCGTCAATAATCTGTTCTGCCTGCCGTAGGCCATTCTTTGCCATGCGGAATACCTCAACGGCATTGACCGGCTCAGCCCAGGCCGCAGTGGCTGCGCCAATAGCCGTACCGGAAGCGACGCTTTCTACGCAGCCACGTCGGCCACAGCCACACATCGGCCCGTGAGGATCGGCCAACGTGTGACCAATATGACCCGCCAATCCTTGATTACCGGTGTATAACTTATTATTCAGGACAATACCGCCGCCCACGCCGGTTGAAACCGTCACGAACATCATATTATTCACGGCAATGGACAAAGCCTGATATTCCGCCCATGCCGCGGCCTGACCATCGTTTAGCAGTACGCAAGGCAAGTTCGCGATGCCTTCAATACAAGCTTGCAGTGGAAAATTGGCTAAGCCACCGAGGTTGGCAGGATTCAGCGCCGTGAGATAACCATGATTAATAATCCCGGTTGAGGCCACACCAACAAAATCAACCTGTTGTCGATGAGGTTCAATCAGTTGTTCCAGCGCTCTTTGCAACTGTTCTGCGTCTCCTCGCGGAGTGGCAATTTGCTGCCGTTGACTCAGTTCACCTTTATGATTCACCCGCGCGGCGGCGATTTTAGTGCCACCAATATCCAGTACCAAGCCCTGCTTCATACCGCTGCCTCTCTGTGCCTCAGCCTCTACGTCAATTGAACAAACTCCGAGCAATGGAATAAAGTGGAGTTTTACTTCAGATGAACCTATCTCAACTCACTCTATTAGGCAAACAGAAAACGCGGCCAAAGGAAAAGGGACTGGCACCCTTTCCTACGGCTTCACATTTTGCTCGTTCAGTCGTTGCGCCCGCCGAATAAAAGATCTAACATAATGGAGTAAAACTTCATTTAAAATAAAATATCGGAGTTAAAGACCGTGAGCAATCCAATCCACCTCCGCCATCAGCTCCAGAACGGATTAATCGTTTCATGCCAACCGGTTCCTAACGGTGCCATGGATCGCCCCGAAATTATTGCCGCCATGGCGAAAGCCGCGCTGGACGGCGGTGCCGTAGGTCTACGTATTGAAGGTGCCGCCAACGTCAAAGCGGTGCGTGAAGTGACCGCTGCGCCAATTATTGGCATTGTTAAGCGGGATCTGCCGGGCTGCGCAGTCAGAATAACTCCATGGCTGGAAGATGTGGATGCATTAGTTGCTGCCGGAGCCGATATTATCGCTTTTGATGTCACCCTCCGGGAGCGCCCCGTTTCGGTGGAAATGCTGTTTGAACGAATTAAAGCTTCTGGTCGTTTATCCATGGCGGACGCTTCTGACTATACCGATGGTATCAGCGCTCACCGCTTGGGCGTCGATTTTATCGGCACGACGTTATCCGGCTATACCTCGGAAAATACGCCGTCTGAGCCAGATTTAGCTCTGGTAAACCAACTGGCTCAGGCCGGTTGCCGCGTGATAGCCGAAGGTCGCTATAACTCGCCGCCGCTCGCCGCCGCCGCGATTAAAGCGGGAGCCTATGCCGTGACCGTCGGATCCGCCATCACCCGCATTGAACATATCTGCGGCTGGTTCACCGATGCCATCAGGCAACGTTAGTCTTCCTGACGTGCTTAATTTTAACGGTGGAGTTATCCTCCATAAAGAAACTCCACCCTGCTATCTCTTCGAGTTTAAGGATATGTATGAAAAAGTTAACCGGCCTTATCGCTGCACCACACACTCCATTTGATGAGCACGGTGAAGTCAATTACCCGGTCATTGACCAGATTGCAGAGCATCTGATTAATGATGGCGTAAAAGGTGTTTACGTTTGCGGTACCACGGGAGAAGGTATTCATTGCTCCGTTGAAGAACGTAAAAAAATTGCCGAGCGCTGGGTTGCTGCCGCACAGGGACAATTAAGCATTACGCTGCACACTGGCGCTCTCAGTATTAAAGATGCCGTAGATTTGTCTCGTCATGCGGAAGAACTGGATATTTTTGCTACCTCAGCCATTGGCCCCTGTTTCTTCAAGCCAGGTAATCTGGATGATTTAATTGCCTATTGTCAGGCAATTGCAGCGGCGGCTCCGTCGAAAGGCTTTTACTATTATCACTCCGGTATGTCTGGCGTGAATTTGGATATGGAACAGTTCTTAATTAAAGCTGAGTCTAAAATTCCTAACTTGTCTGGCATTAAATTCAATAATGCCGATTTGTATGAATTCCAACGCTGCCTACGGGTTAGCGGCGGCAAATTTGATATTCCGTTTGGCGTGGATGAACATCTACCTGGCGGATTAGCTGTCGGCGCTATTGGTGCCGTTGGCAGCACTTATAATTACGCGGCGCCACTGTTCCATAAAATCATTGCGGACTTCAACGCTGGTAACCATGCCGCGGTACAAAGAAGTATGGATCAGGTCATTGCGCTAATTCGCGTACTAGTAGAATTTGGTGGCGTCGCCGCAGGTAAAGCTGCGATGCAATTACACGGTATTGATGCTGGTAATCCGCGGTTGCCGTTACGTGCTCTAACTAAAGAACAAAAACAAACTGTGCTGAACAGAATGCGTGATGCAGTGGCGCTGTAATCTTCCCAAGGAATAATGTAGACCGCGATCATTGAGCGATAAAAAAAGCCGGTGCTAAATAGCAATCCGGCTTTTTTGTACGTTTTTTTGCGGAAAATACTCTAGCTATAGTGACAGCAGTTTAGTTAGCGACGGCGCGAAATAATAGCTGCCGGTAACGGCCTTACTGAAACGCAGCAACTGGTCGTGCTTGCCATCCAGATCGCCGAACATGCTTAGCAATTGCTGTTCGATATTGTGTAAACGCGCGCAATAAGCGATGAAATACAGGCCATGTTTCCCACTGGCCGTACCATAAGGCAGGCTCTGACGCAGAATTTTCAACCCTTTACCGTTTTCTTTTAAATCAACCCGGCTAACGTGCGAGGTATCAGGACGCTGATCCGGCGGCAGTTCCTGGCTATCCGGCTTGGTGCGACCAATAATTTGCTCTTGTTTTTCCTGCGATTGGCGCTGCCAGGTGCTCAGGTTGTGCTCATAGCGCTGTACTAAAACGTAACTACCGCCAGCGTCTTCTTCACCTTCGGCAATAACCGCGACTTCAGGCCGGTTATCACCCTGCGGGTTTTCAGTACCATCAATAAAGCCGGTCAGGTCACGTTCATCCACCCAACGGAAACCCTGGGTTTCTTCTTCAATAGCAATAGTTTTACCGAATGCGGCCAGCGCAGCCTGAGCCAGAGAGAAGTTCACATCATGACGCAGAGACTGAATGTGGATCAGCATGTCACGCTGGGTCGCCGGAGCCAAACCTCGTCCCAACGGCACAAAAGGCTTTAGTTCAGCAGCGCCCTGCCCACCAGAGAGGTCATGCCATACGTCAGAACCGAAGGCAATAACCGCGCCTAAATGCGCATCAGGATATTGTTGTTGTAACTCCACCAACGATTGGCAAAATGTTTTACAACCGCTACGGATGTCATCCAGTTCACCCTGAATTTTTGCTTCCATAAAAATAGCAAAACGGCAATGTTCCAGCAAAATACCGCTCTGAACCTGAGACATGATTTCTTCCTCAATAAAAACTGGGCGTTGGGGTTCTTCCCCCGACTTTATTTGTTCGACATCATACGCGACGCCTTAATTATTACATTGCGTCAGCGCAAAATAAAACAGGAATAGCCCCAATGCTAGCAGGTTGCTGCCACCGTGATTTCTCCCCATAAATAATAAAGGCTCCGACAGAGGAGCCTTTACGACGTTAAAAATATTCCTGCTACGGCTAAGATTAATGTGCCTGAGCACGCCAAATTATTTTACTCACTTTCCAGCTTTTCAATGCGTCGTCTGATGGCATTAGTCCTTCCGGACCATGCCAAATGCCGGTAAACAGGTAACTAACATGTTGACTTTCTGGAGCCACGCACTCTACGCCTTCAGCATCATCACCGGTACCTTTCTGGCAGGCACCATAAGCCTGCTTAAAGATATCGCTAAACGGTGTATCCAGTTTTACGCCCCACTGGCTGGAAATATTTTTGTCCATAACGTCAATTCGTTCGACGGTGCCTTTAGACTGGCCTGAAACAATCAGTTTAACCTGATCGTCCTTCATCGCCTGATAAAAAGAAATTAATCTATCACCATTGCCAGCCATGCCGCTGCGTAAACGGTAATCGCCGTTCAGACCTTCGTTAATCGCATCCTGATTCATCGCCGTGGCAGCAGTAATCCCCCCCACGCCTTGCTCGGTCACCCGCAGGCTACTACCAAACCAATTCGTGGGAGACAGGCTCGACCAGGAAAAGTTTGAGAGCGCAGAACACCCTGTCAGCAATATTGGCAACCCAATCAATAGCGGGCGTAAATTCATGGTATAGCTCCTTAAAATTAACTGACAAAAACGGTGACACCGATAATCACTTGCTTTCGGCCCATAGACAAAGCCCGTTTCAGTAGAATAGCGCTCAATGATTCACTGGTTGGAGTTCAGTTTGCTAAAAAAGTGCCGTAGTCGCAGTACCTCGGTATGACAATCGCGCCAAAGAAGCTCATAATATCGTAATCTCGCCATACTAATCGGCCACTTATCTTCACAGATACTCATCATTTGACAGCCATCGGATTATTGCCAACCTATATTCCTAAACTATAATGACCACTCAGGTCGTGATATTTAAGCATTTTTTGCGGTCTGGTCATTATCGGCTACTCAAAGGACGAGATTTCCCCGTCTATCGGACATAATCATTTATTGATTGAAGGAGCGATAACGTGAAGAAGTTCATCACAGCAGCAACATTCCTGGCTTTATGTAGCACTCCGGCACTAGCGCAAACCACCACTACTCCAACTACCGGTGGCTTTGATGGCCCGTCAACAACCCAAACTCAGCCCGCAACTCAAGGCGGCTTCCAAGGCCCAAGCGCGGAAAGCACAACCGTAGATAAAGTAAAATCTATGCGTGACGACACTCGCGTCACTTTACAAGGTTATATCGAGGAGCGTTTGAGCCACGATAACTACACTTTCCGCGACAATACCGGCACGATCACCGTAGATATTGACGCCAAGCGTTGGAAAGGCCAGACCATCACGCCAAAAGATAAAGTACAAATCGAAGGTAAGGTGGATAAAGACTGGAACTCAGTAGAAGTTGATGTGAGAAATATTACCAAATTGCAATAATGAACGCCCTATCCCTCAGATCAATTCAGCGGGATAGGGTATTTTTAATCTTCCGATTGGCCCACCGTTAATATTCCTGATCGACGATCAGTCGTTTGCCAAGGCTAATACTGTCCTGAATCTCATAATCCAACTTTTCATACATACCCAGCACCGCATCATTATCGTCGCGGACCATGATGTTTATTTTTGGGCAGCCACGGGCGATTAATTTCTTTTCCAGGCGGCTGATCAGCGCATTGGCAATGCCGCGACCACGGAAGTCCGGATGAACGCCAAGATAATATGCGGAACCTCGATGGCCGTCATAACCGCCCATCACCGAGCCCACGACCGCGCCATTCACTTCCGCCACCAAGAATAAATCCGGATCGTGGTTGAGTTTGCGCTCAATATCCATCTCTGGGTCGTTCCATGGCCGTAATAAATCACAGCACTCCCACAGAGTGATTACCTCTTCAAAATCATCTTGTCGAAATACGCGAATTTCCATCAGTGTTCGCCGCTGTTAATTAAAGTTGATGTTCTGATTATCGCGGGATTATCTACACACGCAATAATAAATTGATATGGATACACATAATTAAGAGAATTGGCTCAGACTGGCGCATGTATTATCCGAGGTTGATACCGTGAATAATAGCGGATTCAAGCGGAATTCTCGTAGTAGGCAACGATAATCGGTTTCCTTAGCAGTCATAAACCGAACCCACACTGACGGTACAACTATAGGCCGGAATCAGGGTATACTTAGCGGCCTAAAACACTCCCAAGCCAGTGAATATAATTCCGATGAATACACCAGACATAAACATTATCAGAACCTTTCTCTTATCACTACAGGATGACATTTGCGCCAAACTCGCGCAGGCAGACGGTCAAGCCAGTTTTACCGAACAACAGTGGGAACGAGAGGAAGGTGGCGGCGGACGCAGCCGGGTAATGGTTAATGGTGCAGTATTCGAACAGGCCGGCGTGAATTTCTCGCATGTGTCTGGTGCTACCTTACCCGCCTCCGCTACCGCGCACCGCCCAGAGTTGGCGGGCCGTAGCTTTCAGGCGCTCGGCGTTTCGCTGGTTATTCATCCCCTCAATCCTTACATCCCCACCAGCCATGCCAACGTTCGCTTCTTTATTGCCGAAAAACCCGGTGAACAGCCAGTTTGGTGGTTCGGCGGCGGTTTCGATTTAACCCCCTACTACGGCTTTGAAGAAGACGCGGTGCATTGGCATCAAACGGCTAAAGCGCTATGCCAGCCATTTGGGGAAGATCTGTACGGCAAGTATAAAAAATGGTGCGACGATTATTTCTATATCAAACATAGGAACGAAGCTCGTGGCATCGGTGGGCTGTTCTTTGATGACTTGAACACTCCAGATTTTTCGATCTGTTTTGCCTTTACTCAGGCAGTTGGCAAAGGTTTTACCGATGCTTACCTGCCCATTGTCGAACGTCGTAAAACCCTGGCTTGGGGCGAGCGTGAGCGTCAATTCCAACTTTATCGTCGTGGTCGTTACGTCGAATTCAATCTGGTGTGGGATCGTGGCACGTTGTTTGGCCTACAAACCGGTGGACGCACCGAGTCTATTTTAATGTCGCTGCCGCCTTTGGTGCGCTGGGAATATAATTATCAGCCAGAGCCTGATAGCCCGGAAGCCATGCTTTACCGCGATTTTCTGCCGGTCAGAGAATGGGTAAATGAAACAAACGGAGAAACCTGTTGATGCAAATTTGGGTCGATGCGGATGCCTGTCCGAACGTGATTAAAGAAGTACTCTTCCGCGCGGCAGATCGCGTTGGTATGATGGTGACTCTGGTCGCAAATCAGCCGTTGAAAACACCACCGTCAAAGTTTATCCGTACTCTTCAGGTTGCATCGGGATTTGACGTAGCTGATAACGAAATCGTACAACGAGTTGAAACCGGTGATTTAGTGATTACCGCCGATATTCCGTTAGCCGCTGAGGTCATTGAAAAAGGTGGAATAGCCTTAAATCCACGCGGTGAGCGTTATACGCCGGATACTATTCGTGAACGGCTAAATATGCGCGATTTTATGGATACCATGCGCGCCAGCGGTATTCAAACCGGCGGGCCTAACACTTTACATCAGCGGGATCGCCAGCAGTTTGCCAATGAGCTGGATAAATGGCTACAGCAGGCAAAGAAAAAAAACGGCTAAGCATTTGAATAATAGCCCTGCGATCGGCGTCAATCGCAGGGCTAATTTTGTTAGAAGCGAATCTCACCGCCAAACAAATAAGTTCTTCCTCTGGCCGTATTATTGGGGTTCTCTTCCCGTTGTTGCATCGGCATAGCGTTCAGTTTATTTAGCGAATCCGAATAGCTTTTGTTCATCAAATTCTGCACCGAAACTTTCAGCATCACATTTTTAGTCATTTGATAATTACCGTAAATATCCACGATGGTTGGAATATTCGACATTTCTTCTTTCATCAATCTTCCGTCATGTTCATCGTAATCCAATGCGGGGCTCATCCGACGGGTCTTGCCGGTATACTTCACAATAGTGCCAACCGTTAATTTTTCATCCAGGAAGCGCAATCCGGTATCCAACGTCAGGAATTTATCCGGCATTTCAGAGCTGTCACCTGCGCCGAAAACACCGCTGGCGATAGAAGTCGGTTGGTCGGTATTTTCTTTGCTGAAGGACAGACGGCTAAATAAGAATCCGGCGTCATAATTAGCTTCTAGCTCAAAACCGTGAGTTCTGACCGGTGCTAGTGAGTTGGTGTAGATGTAAATATTAAAGTTACCATCAGTTGTACTCCAATCCTCGCTAGTCATTTGATCCAACGTGCAGACCCGCCCCGTCCCACACAGCATATAAGATTGGCTGGAAATATAGTTTTTAATCTTGCTGCGATAGTAAACCGCTTTAAAACGCAGCGAGTCATCTTTAAATATCAGCCCTTGGCTGGCGGAGTTAAAACCTAACTGATAAGTTTCTGCCTCTTCACCTTTTAGGAATGGGTTCATCGAAGCCCCGCCCTCATTGGAATAAAACACTTCCTGCACGTTTGGCGCGCGCATCGATTGGTTATAGCTGATAAAAGGCTGGAACCAATTCACAATATCCGCCGACAGCAGCAAACTAGGATTAAAGCCATGTTCATTTAAATTAATATTGGCACTACCCTGCGGGAAACAGCGGATGCGATCGTCACAGGCGGGTTTGAAACCTTTAAGCTTGGCTGCAGTATAATTGAGATCAAAATTAGCCTGATAAATACCGCGATTTATTTGCAGCCCGGTATACAAACTAGAGATATCCTGTCTGCCGCCCGGCGCGAACACGTTGTTTTCCAATATTTCTCCTGCGGTTTTATTATCCGGTTCCGTAGTTTCAATATGCTTGTAATACTCAGTATTCATCAACTTACCGCCGATTTTGACGGAAAAGTCCGTATCAGCGTAGCTGAATCTGCTGACGTTATTAATATCAATCGCATCTGAGCTGTTTTTAGCACTTGAGTTGGTAAATTTGTTCAATGCGTCGGAATCATATTTTTGATTCCCGCGGCTAACGCTAGCCAATACGCTCAAATCAATCAGCTCGGAGAACGGTGTATAGTTGTATTTAATATAAAAGTCATCGCTGTTAATGTGGCGGCGGCTGATTTTATTGTTATAGGCTCGACCAGATAGCTCGATGTCATTAAACTCATTCGGCTTGATATTCAGCTTAATTAACTGAGACTGTGGATTTTGTTTAAAGGTTTCGTCACTACCAAATTCCTGGCTCATCACCCCATCGCCATTTTTATAACTAGCGTCAATACTGCTGCCGCTCACTGCCAGCATCGCGCCAATACTCCCGGTATCGGTAAAAGCATCCGTTTTACCCGCAACAGCAATCATTCCACTACGGCCAATACCGTTATTGCCCAACGAAAATTTGCTTCTAATGCCAAAGGGATTACCAGAAAAAATAACGTCATCCACGCCGATAGTTCGGAAATTGGCGCTACCCGCAAGCGCATTCACCCCATCAGCGCCGATGGCATTGCCTCGGGCCACATCAATGCCCACGATAAAGTTAGGATCGATTAGCGCACCAAATTGGGTCGTCGGGGATTGTCCATGGTTATAGGGGTTAGGTGCACTGCCATAAAAGCTCTGCGTTACGCCATCCACCATCGTGTTCACCCGACCAAAGCCGGTCATACCACGAATATTCACACTGACGGTTCCCTGACCGGGATCCATTTGCGTTGAGGTTCCGGGCATGCTTCTAATTACCGAATCGATTGATTGCAGGTCTTTGCTTTCTCCTCGAGAACTGAATGCGCCTGGTTTTTCCAACGCACTGTTTTCAGGCGATGTTTTTGCTCCTGACACCGTTAACGGGCTGAATACCATTTTTTCCTTGGTATTGGCTAATTCGGTTTCTGCCTGAGTTATAGCTGGCAATCCGATAAAAACCAAACCGGTTCCCATTATTTTCACCACTAGATTAACTGTCATAAGTCCCTCAATAAATTAATTTAAAATTCCGTATTAAAAACTTAATCGTGTTATGAAATTCAGATAGCCGTGAAGCATTCATACCCAATTTGAATATGAACACTCTGACTTCCATTATTATTATTTTCTTATTTGTTTATTCCACATTTTTTATGTGGAATGATTTTAATTTCTCGTCCATGGCTAAAATAAAGGTGTATTCCTGCGCACTATTCTTCAATCTACTGAGACGGCCAGATTTACCGCCGTGCCCGGCACTCATATCCGTGGTTAATAAAACAATATTATTCCCCCGATTAAACTCTCGTAATTTAGCCACCCATTTGGCTGGCTCCCAATATTGCACCTGCGAATCATGCAATCCGCTGGTCACTAATAAATTAGGATAATTTTTAGAAGAGATATTGTCATAAGGGCTATAGGCTCGCATGACCTTATAATCAGCTAACTTTTCAGGATTCCCCCATTCACCGTATTCATTGGTGGTTAATGGGATCGAGGTATCAGACATAGTCGTCACAACATCAACAAAAGGCACCTGCGCCACTACCGCGTTAAATAAGGTGGGTTCCTGATTAATGACCGCCCCAATCAGCAGCCCTCCGGCGCTACCGCCCATGGCATAGAGTCGCTCCGGCTGGCCAAAGCCTTGCTGTAGCAAACCTTTAGTAACATCGATGAAGTCATTGAAACTGTTTTCTTTTTGCGCCAGTTTACCTTGTTTATACCACCGCTGCCCCAGCTCACCGCCGCCGCGCACATGAATCAAAGTAAAGATAAAGCCGCGATCTAATAAACTCAGCCGGTTCGCGCTAAACGAAGGGTCCATACTCATGCCGTAAGCCCCATAGGCGTAAGCTAGCAATGGATTATGGCCTTTTTTAAATAATGATTTACGGTAAACCAGCGAAGCCGGAACCAGCACCCCATCGCGAGCCGTAACCCAGATACGCTGGCTTTGGTATTCATCGCGATTAAAGTTTTTTACTTCCTGTTGTTTTAGCAGAATTTTCTCTCCGCTAATCATATCCCATTGATAAGTCGAGGTCGGCGTGGTCATTGAGGAATAGCGATACCGCAGAACGTGGCTATCTGGCTCCGGGTTATAGGCCAGCCACGCCATATAAGTCGGGTCTTCAACGGTCAATTGCTGCTGTTGCTGACTCTGCCAATTGATTTTACGAATATGGGTTAAGCCCTGCTCCCGTTCAGCGACCACTAGCCAATCGCGGAATAACACAAAATTCTCTACGTCTTTAGAATCCTCCGGTGCAATCAGCGTTGTCCAAGAGGCTTCCCCAGATGCGGTCTGATACAAACCAAAGTTAGGATGCTGATGATTAGAGCGAATATAGAATTGGTCGTTAAAATGATCGATGTAGTATTCACGTCCCGTTTTGCGGGCAGAGAAAATCGTCGGTGCCTGCTGTGGTTGATTAGCATCCAGCAACCGGGTTTCCGAGGTCGCGGTACTACTGATATTTATCAAAATATACCGGCGAGAGGTGCTGGGCGATAAACTGAGGTAATAGCTATCGTCATTCTCTTGGTAAACCAAGACATCATTTTCTGCTGGTGTACCGTATTGATGCCGAAACACCTGATACGGCAATAAAGTTTGCGGATGATTACGTACGTAAAACAGAGTGTTATTATCGTTGGCCCACACCATATTGCCCGAAGTGTCATGAATAACCTCATCAGACCATTGGGTATCGGCAATCTGTTTTAAATGGATACTGTACTGTCGACGAGATAGCGTATCTTCCGCCACAGCCATGCGCTGATTATCACGGCTGACGCTCAGGCCACCCAGCTTATAGTAATCATGCCCCTGCGCACGCTGATTGGCATCTAGCAACACTTCCCATTCTGCATCAGGCACTTCCCGCTGCCGTTGGTACTGCGCGTACTCTTTGCCTGGCTGATAGCTTTCTTGGTAAGAATATCCATTAAGATTATAAGGTACCGATTGATCCTGCTGATTTACTCGCTCCAACATTTCCTGATATAGCGTATCTTGCAAGGCAGTCGTCGATTTAAGTATAGATTCAGCGTAGCTATTTTCAGCCTTCAGATAATCAATAACCTTTTTATCTTTGCGGTCGTCATCTCGCAACCAATAGTAATTATCGACGCGAGTTTCTGAATGTAGGGTTAATTGATACGGATGTTTTTCCGCAAGAGGAGGCGTTGGCTCAGTCATCTCAGCCGCACCTGCAAATAAGGAAAAACTGAATAAACCGAGATAAATAATCGAAGGTATTAGGCAATTACCCGCATTAATCTTAGGTGATATAAAATATCTCATAGTCCCTCTGATATAATTAAATACAGTCCATTTTATTTACTACAAATTCTGTAGCTAACCGGGCTATCAAAAAATAAATGATTTCACCTAGGGTTATTTAAGAATTTGAGCCACTGATATTACTGTTGATTAATTAAACTAAAATCAATAGGAAGCGTGACGGTAATTCTCCCCTGATACAATATTGACTCTGGCGGTATCGGCAGTGGCTGCGATTTTTCCAGCATTCTCATCGCCTCACGATCGAGGGATTGCGTACCAGATGATTTTATTTTTTTGCTACTGAGAATATTGCCACGATAATCGAGAGTAAATTCAACCCAGACGGTTCCAGTACGGTTACGCGCCTGCGCTTCAGCAGGATAGCGTTTAAAACGATTAAGATGCCCTCTTACCAAACTTTCCCACGAAATTTTGGCGTCTACTTTTGCGTTGGCATCGCTATTTATCGGCGCGGAAACGCGTTCGAAAGGCTGACTTTGTGCCATCGGAGCCGCACTGCTGGCAGCAGACGCCAACGCCGCAGGGCTGGTAATAGCCTGAGGTTTCTCCGGCTTGGGCTGCTTTTGCCGCACTCTAGGCTCGGGCTTATTTTCAGCCACGATAATTTTGGCTTTTTCCGCTCTGGTCAGCTTCGGTAACTCCGGCTGCTTCTCTGCGCTTTTCTGTGGTTCAGAGGCTGCCGATGAGACGGTCTGCTGCTCACCGACTGGCAAGGGTTTCGGCGTAGCTGGCGCTTCAATCTGCGTCGACCATTGCATCATCACTGCGGGAGGCGGCAAAGGTAACGGAGGCAAGGTTTCAGCAACGCGAAAGATCAACCACGCAACGGCGAGATGAGCAGCGATAGCCAGAACAAAACTTTGGCCAACTTTCGGCTTTGGTAAAGGGTGATCGTAGAAATGCAGTGAATACATGGAATAATTAGAATGCGAATGATTATCAGTTATATTTAACAATGATAATCATTTGTAAATAAGATTAACAGTTTCTTTTCAGAATCCGTGCAAATAAATGAAGAATGCGACATAAAATGTCGCATTTGTTGCGCTGGGACAAGGCAAGATTCTTACATGGCGAAGTTTTTAGCTCGGCGAAATTCTTAGCGCGGTAAAGTCTTCACCGGTACAGACCACAGATAATCTGCATTTTCTGGTCCTACTTCAGCGCCCTCTTCAGCCAGCATTAGCACCAACGGGCGTGAAGCCGCTTTAAGATCCTGCATATGCAAAGGCACTCCAATATTTTTCGCCGCATGATAACCACCGGCAATGAATAGTGCTGGAGTGGGCGCAGCCAGCAAACGTTCAGCCATACGGCGGTCGCGTTGCTGCTGAATTGCCACCATTGAGGCTAATTGCGAAGCATCAATTTTATTATCGTGAGACGCACGAATTAGCTTTTCCAGCGCCGCGCGCACTTCTGGCATGGTGGAAAGTTTGCCCTCTATCGACGGTTTCTCCTTATAGATCGCCATGATTTCATCTCGATCCAAATTCGCCGACCACACGGGATAAGGCGCACGCATCACCGCCATTGCCAGATCCCCGTACAGCGCCCAACTCCAGCCCGGCTGCCAGGCTAGCAGCTCCATGATTCGACTTTCCCGAACACTAGGCGCTTGCTGTAGCCAGGACTTAACCTTATCCACCTTGATCTGTTGGTTCGGATTTAACATTTCCAGCAATACACTGCCCTGTGGACGTTTCTGTGCCAGATTTTCTATCAACCACAGCTCGATTTGATGGTGATAAAGATTATCGTGTTTCTCACCCACGATCACTTGAGGAGCGCGCGCCAGCTCATCCACTAACTGGGAGGCAGTCAGGATTTTTCCGGTATGCAGATCGGTAATGGTTCCTAACACGGTAATATCGGATTTATCGCTCGGAATATTTTCAGGAGGCGTAGAAGTACAGCTAACCATTAAAAACATACTGAATAATAATAAGATTCTCATTAGTAGGCGTTATCCATTTAGCGGTTTAATCGCCCGCATAATATAGATAATGATTATCATTTACAATTTATGTAACATCAATAACGGAACAAGAATGTTTCATTGTGGTGAAAAATAACATAGATAAAAAAGCCTCTGTCTAAATAGACAAAGGCTCAGATTTTTTCAAAAATGCGATTAAGTATTACAGCAACTCAGTTTGCGCCTCAACGACCGCCAGTGCCACCATGTTCACAATACGGCGTACTGACGCAATCGGCGTTAAAATATGCACCGGTTTCGCCACACCCATCAATACCGGGCCAACGGTTACGCCCTCAGATGAGGTCACGCGCAATAGGTTGTAACTGATGCGCGCGGCTTCCATATTCGGCATAATCAACACGTTAGCTGCACCTTTCAACGGACTGTCCGGCATCAGGTCATGGCGGATACTTTCCACCAAAGCCGCATCGCCGTGCATTTCGCCGTCAATTTCCAACTGCGGTGCCATTTGGTTGACCAATTCCAGAGTACGACGCATTTTACGGGCTGATGGGCAATCCGCAGTGCCGAAACTAGAATGGGAAACCAGCGCTACTTTTGGCTCAATACCAAAACGACGCACGGTTTCTGCCGCCATCAAAGTAATGTCGGCCAGTTCTTCCGGGGTTGGATCGTCATTAACATAGGTATCAGCGATAAAAGTATTACCGGTTGGCAACAGCAAGGCGTTCATCGCGCCAGCCACGTGTACGCCATCACGGAAACCGAAGACTTTCTCGACCACCGAATAGTGCTCATGATAATTGCCAATGGTGCCGCAAATCATGGCATCAGCTTCGCCGCGGTGCAGCATAATAGAACCGATCACCGTCGTATTGCTAATCACGGCACGACGCGCCTGCTCCTGAGAAACACCTCGGCGTTTCATGATCTGATAGTACTCTTGCCAGTATTCATTAAAGCGAGGATCGGATTCGTTATTCACCACTTCAAAGTCTTTACCCGCGACGATTTGCAGCCCCAGTTTCTTCAGCCGCATATCAATAACGCTTGGGCGACCAATCAGAATAGGGAATGCAAGCCCTTGGGAAACAAGTTCTTGAGTCGCATGCAATACTCTTTCTTCTTCCCCTTCGGTCAGGACTACCCGTTTCAGCTCTTTTCTCGCTTGAGAGAAAATGGGTTTCATAAACAGGTTCGTTTTGTAGACAAACTCTGAAAGCTTCTCGACGTAAGCATCGAAATCTTCGATTGGACGCGTGGCTACGCCAGAGTCCATGGCCGCTTTGGCTACCGCAGGGGCGATTTTGACGATCAGACGTGGATCAAAAGGCTTTGGAATAATGTATTCAGGGCCGAAGGACAGGTCTTGTTCGCCGTAGGCTGAAGCCACTACGTCGTTTTGTTCCGCTAGAGCCAGATCGGCAATAGCGTGAACGCAGGCCAGTTTCATCTCTTCGTTAATGGCTGTGGCGCCCACATCCAGCGCACCGCGGAAGATAAACGGGAAGCACAGAACGTTATTCACCTGATTCGGATAATCCGAACGACCGGTACAGATTATCGCATCAGGACGCACGGCTTTCGCCAGCGGCGGTAAAATTTCCGGTTCTGGATTGGCCAGCGCCATAATCAACGGATTAGGAGCCATGGTTTTTACCATGTCCTGCGTCAATACACCGGGGCCGGAGCAACCAAGGAAAATATCGGCATTTGGAATGGCATCTCCCAAAGTACGCTGGCCGTTATCAGCAATGGCGTAAGCGGCTTTGGTCGCCTCCATATTGGGTTCTCGACCTTGGTAAATAACGCCTTTTGAGTCACAAACCGTAATATTGTGGCGTTTCAGCCCCAGAGCCACCAGCAGATTCAGACAGGCAATGGATGCAGCCCCTGCCCCGGAAACCACCAGCCGAACATCAGAAATATCTTTCTCAACTACGCGCAGGCCGTTCAGAACTGCTGCAGTACAAATAATCGCAGTGCCGTGCTGATCGTCGTGGAATACCGGAATGTTCATCCGTTCGCGCAGTTTTCGTTCAATATAGAAGCACTCTGGCGCTTTAATATCTTCCAGATTAATACCGCCGAAGGTCGGTTCTAGCGAGGCGATTATGTCGATCAGTTTATCGGGATTATGCTCGTCGACTTCAATATCAAAAACATCAATACCTGAGAATTTTTTAAACAGAACGCCCTTGCCTTCCATAACCGGTTTTCCGGCTAAAGCGCCAATATTACCTAACCCCAGCACCGCTGTGCCGTTGGAAATCACCGCAACCAGATTGCCGCGCGCAGTATATTTATAGGCAGCCAAAGGGTCGGCCGCAATCTCCAGACAAGGTGCCGCTACGCCAGGAGAATACGCTAGCGCCAGATCTCGTTGCGTGGCCAGCGGCTTGGTTGGCGAGACCTGGATTTTCCCCGGAGTGGGATATTGGTGAAAATCCAGGGCACTTTGTTTCAACTGTTCGTCCATTATAGGATCCCTTTTGCTTTTATATGTTGAGAGGTAAAATCAGGAACAGAACCAGTATAGTGAGTGAATAGGTCTAAACCATGAAGCAGCCCAAACTCTTCACAACATTTTGCGCTTAAGTTACTTACATAAGATGAATTTGCTGAAAAATTCCTCGATTACTCAAACCAGCCCTTAATCTGCGCCTGCTGTAACAGCATGATGGTTTTACCGTCTTTGATGCGACCATCGGCAATCATCGCCAGCGCGTCTTTGAAGGGAATTTCCAGAACCTCTATATCTTCGTCATCGATACCGCCACCGGCATAAATACGCTGTTCCGGTAGATATTCCGCAGCAAAGAAATGCACCAGTTCGGTAACGCCGCCGGGTGACATATATGCAGCAAATAGCTTTTCCACTTCGCCAATTTCAAAACCGGTTTCTTCTATCGCTTCTCGGCGAATACAGTCTTCCGGAGTATCCGCGTCTAACAGACCCGCGCAGGCTTCTAGTAACATGCCACTTTCATTGCCATTAACATATGTAGGCATACGAAATTGGTTGATTAGTATTACGGTTCCTTTAGCACGGTTATATAACAAGATAGTGGCGCCGTTGCCTCGGTCGTAGACTTCACGCTCCTGATGGACTAACTCACCGTTTTTTCTTTTTAAGTCATAAGAATATTTATTCAGCACATACCAATTATCAGATAATAACGTGCGTTGGATATTCGCGATTTTTGCTGACATATATTCATTCCGTATCATGTAATTGAAGGTATTTTCCTGGCGCTAGCTAACGCTAGTGGCGATAACTTTGCAATAAAAAAACACCTCGTCAGCAAAAGCCAGCGAGGTGTTGAAAAGTACAGCGCTCAGATTCGAGGGGAAATTAAAAACCGTTAGGAACTTCCCGCATATCCGGCAGTTTATGAGCAATACCTTTATGGCAATCTACGCAGGTTTTGCCTTCGGCAATCGCGCTATTGTGCATTTTGGCCGCCACGGTTTTCTGCGCGGTGAAATCCATATTGTCGAAGTTATGACAGTTTCGACATTCCTGTGAATTATTGGCTTTCATGCGCGCCCATTCACTCTTCGCCATCGTCAGCCGGTGCGCCTCAAATTTCTGCGGCGTATCAATCAAACCAAAGGTTTTCGCGTACAGCTCTTTGCTGGCTTTGATTTTACGCAACATTTTCGG
The DNA here is from genome assembly GCF_001112925.1 of Yersinia nurmii. Lineage (GTDB taxonomy): Bacteria > Pseudomonadota > Gammaproteobacteria > Enterobacterales > Enterobacteriaceae > Yersinia > Yersinia nurmii. Next base: position 93,619 of record NZ_CPYD01000002.1, on the reverse strand, counting down.
GCCCCATTCGTGCGGAACGTGGCAATCCGGACAAGTGGCTCTGACGCCGCTGCGGTTACTGTAGTGAATAGTGCCCAAATATTCCTGGTACACGTTGTCTTTCATTTCATGACAACTGATACAGAACTTTTCGGTGTTAGCCATTTCCATTCCGGTGTTGAAACCACCCCAGAAAATAATCCCGGCAACAAAGCCGATCAGCAGCAACGTCCCTAGTGCCAATCGGCTCGGCCTGCGCCACCACAGCCATAACCGCCGGATCACGCCCGGTTTTTTTTCATCTGTCATAGCTACCTCGGTTATTTACCAAAGCCCGGTGCAGGCTGGAAGGTGTTTTCTACAATGGGCGCCGCGTCTGTTTGCGGAACATGGCATTGCAGGCAGAAATATCGGCGCGCTGAAACTTCGCTCGATACTTTTCCATCACGATCGATAAAGTGGGTTGGACTGACGCGCGGTGCGCCGGTGGTGCGATAATGCTCCACGCCGTGACATTGTAAGCAGCGATTGGTGTTTTTGCTGACCTGATAGCCATCCACGCTGTGAGGAATCATCGGCGGTTGGTTAACATAGTTCAGCGCCATACGCTGTTGTTGTTTAGGCATTTTTACTTTGCCTTCCTGAGTACCAGAAACTTCCGGAGATTGGCTCAAATCCATTTCGACATTGCTGGCGGCATAAGCCGCTCCGCCCAAAATCAGTGCCACTAGCACCAACCAGCGGTTAAACGACTTAAACATTTTGTTGTTCATTATTTGGCTCCCGAATGACACTTCATCTTTCCCTAAATCGGCCTGCGTGCCTTAAAATGGCTCCGACAGCAGGCTGAGTATCAGGGTTAAACCTTTTCCAATTTCACCGCGCATTTTTTAAAGTCGGTTTCTTTGGATAATGGATCGGTAGCATCCAAGGTCAGGTTATTGACCAACTGCGCCGCATCGAAGAACGGCATAAACACCAATCCTTGGGGCGGACGGTTACGGCCACGGGTTTCCACCAGCGAAATCACTTCACCACGTCGGGAAATGACTTTCACCTTGTCTCCTCGGCGTAGATCACGGGCTCGCGCATCCAGCGGGTGAATAAACAGCACCGCTTCAGGGAAAGCACGATGCAGCTCCGGAACCCGACGCGTCATAGAACCGGTATGCCAGTGCTCCAGCACGCGACCCGTTGACAGCCACAGGTCATATTCTTCATCTGGACTTTCTGCCGCTGGCTCATAAGGCAGCGCAAAAATCACCGCTTTGCCATCAGGTTTACCGTAGAAGCGCACACTTTCTCCAGCTTTCACGAAAGGATCGAAACCTTCCCGATAGCGCCACAGGGTTTCCTTGCCGTCCACCACTGGCCAGCGTAGGCCGCGCTCCTGATGATAGCGATCGAAAGGTGCCAAATCGTGACCGTGCCCGCGACCAAAATCGGCATACTCTTCGAACAGCCCTTTCTGGATATAGAAACCAAAATCACGCGCTTCATCGTTCAACTGATCGGCCGGGATTTCGCTTAATGGGAATTTATTCACCACGTTGTTGGCGTAGAGGACGTCAAACAGGGTTTTACCGCGATACTCCGGTTTTTGATCCAACAATTCCGCAGGCCATACTTCTTCCACTTTGAAACGTTTGGAAAACTCAACCATTTGCCACAGGTCGGATTTGGCGTCACCCGGTGATGGCACCTGCTGACGCCAGAACTGGGTACGACGCTCAGCGTTACCGTATGCGCCCTCTTTTTCTACCCACATTGACGTCGGCAAAATCAGGTCTGCGGCCAGCGCACTGATGGTCGGATAAGGATCGGAAACCACGATAAAGTTACGGGGATCACGCCAGCCAGGCATACGTTCTTCGTTGATATTCGGCCCGGCCTGCATATTGTTATTACACATCACCCAATACGCATTAAGAGTGCCGTCTTTCAGCGCGCGATCCTGAGCCACGGCGTGCAGGCCGACTTTCTCCGGAATCGTACCGGCTGGCAATTGCCACTTGGTTTCAGCAATTTGGCGATGTTTCTCATTGGTTACCACCATGTCGGCCGGTAAACGGTGAGAGAAGGTGCCCACTTCACGCGCAGTACCGCAGGCGGAAGGCTGGCCGGTGAGAGAGAACGGCCCGCAGCCCGGCTTAGAGATTTTTCCGGTTAACAGGTGCAGGTTGTAGCACATGTTATTCGCCCACACGCCACGGGTATGCTGGTTAAAGCCCATGGTCCAGTAGGAAACCACTTTCACTTTTGGATCGGCATACAGCTGCGCCAGCGCTTCCAGCTGATCTTCCGGCACGCCACTCATTTTAGAGGTTTTTTCCAGCGTATATTCCGCCACGAAGGCTTTGAAGTCTTCAAAACTCATCGGCTCGGACGCGTCGCTGCCTGGGTTTTTCGCCGCTTTTTCCAGTGGATGAGTCGGGCGTAAACCGTAGCCGATATCGGTGGCACCACGACGGAAATTAACGTGACGATCGAGGAAATCCTGATCGACCGCATTATTTTGAATGATAGAGTTGGCGATGTAATTCATCATCACCAGATCGGTTTGAGGCGTGAAGACAATCGGATTGTCAGCCAGCTCAAAGCTACGATGTTCGAAGGTCGAAAGGACGGCAATTTTAACGTTAGGATCGGTTAAACGACGACTAGTCATCCGCGACCACAGAATGGGATGCATTTCCGCCATATTCGAGCCCCACAGCACGAATGCATCGGCCTGCTCAATGTCGTCATAGCACCCCATTGGCTCATCCATACCAAAAGTACGCATAAAACCCACTACGGACGATGCCATGCAGTGACGAGCGTTAGGATCGAGGTTATTCGAGCGGAAACCGGCTTTCATTAACTTAGACGCGGCGTAGCCTTCCCAGATTGTCCACTGACCGGAGCCGAACATTCCCACGGCGGTTGGGCCTTTTTCTTTCAGCGCATTTTTAAATTTTAGCTCCATGATATCGAAGGCTTTTTCCCAGCTGACTGGAGTAAACTCGCCTTCTTTATCGTACTGGCCATCTTTCATACGCAGCAGCGGCTGGATCAAACGGTCTTTGCCGTACATAATTTTCGGCAAAAAATACCCTTTAATACAGTTCAGCCCACGGTTGACGGGTGAATCAGGATCGCCCTGCGACGCCACGATACGGCCATTTTGCGTGCCCACCAGTACACCGCAGCCGGTACCACAGAATCGGCAAGGTGCTTTATCCCATTTAATCGTATCTGCCCCCCCCACCACGGCTTTGGCCACGGTGGGTATGGTCATCCCCGCGGCGGCGGCGGCGGCCACTGCGGCATTGGCTTTCATGAAGTCCCGACGACTGAGTTTCATGGTTGTTCCTCACCTTGCTCATCCTGCTGGTGATATACCAGCGACACAGCCAGCACGCCGGTCAAATTACGCGCTGACTCAATTTGTCTCAGGAGCACGTCTGAGCGCGCTGCCTGCATAACCACCACCAATTTTCCCTGTTGGGCGTCACTGGTTGGTATTTCTGTTCCCGGAATCGCGAGTAACTCGTCGATTAATCGGGGAATGCGTTCCGGTTTGGCTTGAACCACCAGACCACAAACATGCCATTCTTTATCTTCCATCTTCGCTCCGGGTAAGAGTCACGGCCTGTACCGGACATCCGGGCACACAGGCTCCGCATCCGTTGCAGGCGTCGACCGCTAATTCTGGTTGGGCAATGCCGTTTAAGCGCGGGCGGAATCCGATCGCCCGACTTTCGCAGCTATCCTGACAGCTACGGCATTCGATGCCTTTAAAAGGCAGACAACTCGCCGAGAATGTAGCTTTTAGCTGCCACGGCTCGCGATCTGGCGAGGTAAAAACCGGTGCCTCGCAGGCGGTTACGCAATGAGTACAAAAAGTACATTCGGCACGTTGGAAATCTATCTCGGGGAACCCCCCGCGGCTGGCAATAAGCACTCCGGTTTCGCAGGCATTGATACAGGCGTGGCAGCGCGTGCAGCCAGCCGTGAACTCAGCCTCGGCAACCGACCAGGGCGGCCGGATAACGGAAGACGGATGGTCAGAATTGCGCCGCCAATGCCCTGAAAGCAAGCGGCGTCGGGACAAATCGGCCATGCAGATACCCTTGACATTGCTGGCAACATTGCTTGCCATTTATTTAAATACCTGATTGCTTCACACTTATAATGTGGCTTAGCAAATAGGACCCGGCTGCTCTGGCCGGAAAATCAAAATGGTGATAATTATTATTATTCGTATTACCACTAAATGGTTTCCCTAGTTTGGTAACAGTAGATACCCAATTATTGGTAAAAACATAATTACCCTTTAGAGTTAATCAGAGGGAAAGATTGCGCTAGATCAATTATTTCCAGCGTTATTTGCTCTCACCCTCCTGTTTTAACCGATTTGCGTTATTTATATTTTTACACAACGATTTAACTAACGGCTGAATCAAGATTAAGCCAAGATGAGCACGATCAGTATTTTCCTGATTATTTTATTTACCAAATAGAATAATTAAGGCGAACTTATTTATTAAATAATTCGCATAACTGTATGCGTATAAAATTAATCACCTAATAGCCGTTTTACCGTGTTATATAGGCAGAAATCACGATTTAAAGCAGAACAGGTTTATAATATTCAGGGCGGTTGCGGTACAATAAATAGCGGATCGAACCGTTTTAACGGAGCGTAACAGGTTCCAAGTTACGCAATAAAAAGAATCCACTTTAGGTTGGCTAAAGGTTTTTCGGCTATCACCACGTAATTCCACCATAATCTTGCTACCGGAATCGGCATAACCTTGCCTGTTGCGGTACGTTTTACTGGCTACAGGGAGCATTACCTATCATGACGACAAATCACACCATTATGATTGTTGACGACCATCCGTTAATGCGTCGCGGCATCAGACAGCTGTTAGAGTTGGAAACGGCATTTACCGTAGTTGCCGAAGCCAATAACGGCGAAGAAGCATTGGAATTGGCCAGTCAAACTCAACCCGACGTTATTTTGCTCGATCTGAATATGAAGGGAATGAACGGCTTAGACACGCTGAAAGCTCTGCGTAACGAAGGCATTGACGCCAGAATTATCGTATTGACCGTTTCGGACGCCCGCAGCGACGTGTACGCCATGATTGACGCCGGCGCCGACGGATACCTGTTAAAAGACAGCGAGCCTGAAATTCTGCTAGAGCATTTGCGGCAGGCCGCTGAGGGAGAAAGCGTGTTCAGCGAAGAAGTGCAGGAGTATCTCTCCTCTCGCCACGAACAGATTAATCCTTTTGCCGAATTAACCGAGCGTGAATTGGATGTTCTTCAGGAAGTCGCGCGCGGTATGTCCAATAAACAGGTGGCTTTCGAGCTACATATTTCCGAAGAAACGGTGAAAGTTCATATTCGTAACCTGTTACGTAAACTGAATGTGCGTTCACGGGTCGCCGCCACCATTTTGTATCTGGAAAACAAGCACCACTGAGACTAACCCCGGTCAACCGGGGCTACTCTATGGCCGCTAAAATGACTTTATGGTGCTCCAGCACCCACTTTTTATTCAGCGGCCCCCAGCTTTCCAGGCAGTAAAAACCGTCATTATTTCTTATCCCGTCCTGAATAAAGGTTAAAGTGACGCCCAGCCCCGGCAAGGCTTTCAACACGTCCTGCAAAGTGCGCCGCGGCCAGCCGGTTAACGCCATTAATCGCGGCACATTGGGCTTATCACTCACACTAAGTAACCAGCACAGATAAAGTCGCCGGGCGAATACCGGATTGAGTTCCATGGCTATATCCTGTTTTAAAGAGACTATTTTGGTTCAAGGACGCTCTCAGGCGACATCTCTGTTCGACTCCAAAGCACCAGACATCAATCTGCGCGATGAGTAATAACCACTGGATATCGTGAGTTATGAGCAATAAGGCGGCAAAAAAAAGCGACCTTGTGTTTTTTTACACTATCTCCTTTTTTTCTCCACGTTTCATCACTGATTCCCACGTAAAGTAGCGACAGATTCACAAAAGTAATAATTTTCCTAATCTAGTGATAAGGTCACGCTTAACGAGGTTCCCGCTGCATGGCAAATTTCTTCATCGATCGCCCCATTTTTGCATGGGTGTTAGCGATAATTCTCTGCCTAACCGGGATGTTGGCTATTTTCTCTTTACCCGTCGAACAGTATCCTAATCTGGCGCCGCCAAATGTGCGGATTTCCGCCAGTTATCCGGGTGCATCGGCCCAAACGCTGGAAAACACCGTCACTCAGGTAATCGAACAAAGCATGACCGGCCTGGACAACCTGCTGTATATGTCCTCCCAGAGCAGTAATACCGGTAGCGCCAGCGTCACGCTGACGTTCCAAGCCGGTACCAATCCCAATGAAGCCATGCAGCAGGTGCAGAACCAGTTGCAGTCTGCCATTAAAAAGTTACCGCAGGATGTCCAGCAGCAAGGGGTTAGCGTCTCTAAATCGGGTGATAATACCCTAATGATGCTGGCGTTTGTCTCTACCGACGGTAGCATGGATAAACAAGATATTGCCGATTATGTGGCCAGTAACCTGCAAGATCCGATCAGCCGTATTGAAGGCGTCGGCAGCGTGGATGCCTTTGGTTCCCAATATGCAATGCGCATTTGGCTCGACCCGTCCAAGCTGACTAACTACCAGTTAACCACTCAAGATGTCGTGGATGCCATTAAATCCCAGAACAGTCAGATTGCCGTCGGGCAGCTTGGCGGTACGCCTTCGGTGGATAATCAAGCGTTGAATGCCACCATGAACGCTCAATCCCAATTGCAAACCCCAGAACAGTTCCGTGAAATTACCCTGCGGGTGAATCAAGACGGCTCTCTGGTGACCCTAGGCGATGTCGCAAAAGTTGAGCTGGGCGCGGAGAAATATGATTATCTCAGCCGGTTTAACGGACAGCCCGCGTCAGGAATGGGTATCAAACTGGCCTCTGGTGCCAATGAATTACAAACCGATAAGCTCGTGAAAGCGCGTATTGCCGAACTGGCTCCGTTCTTCCCCCACGGTCTGGAAGCCAAAATTGCTTACGAAACTACCCCTTTCGTACAGGCCTCAATCAAAGACGTGGTAAAAACGCTGGTTGAAGCAGTGCTGTTGGTATTTCTGGTTATGTATTTGTTTTTACAAAATTTCCGCGCCACTTTAATTCCGACAATCGCCGTACCGGTAGTGTTATTGGGGACATTCGCTATTTTGTCGGCTTTCGGGTTTAGCATTAATACCCTCACCCTTTTTGCCGTGGTATTAGCCATCGGACTCTTGGTTGATGACGCCATCGTCGTGGTGGAAAACGTCGAACGCGTCATGAGCGAAGAAGGGCTGCCACCAAGAGAAGCCACCCGCAAATCTATGGGGCAGATACAAGGGGCATTAGTCGGAATTGCACTGGTGCTTTCAGCGGTATTTATCCCTATGGCCTTCTTTGGTGGCACGACCGGTGCGATTTACCGTCAGTTCTCCATCACTATCGTTTCTGCCATGGTTCTGTCGGTTTTAGTCGCTCTCATCCTGACACCAGCCCTATGCGCCACCTTACTCAAACCGGTCGTTGCCGGGCATCATCACGGTAAACGAGGATTCTTTGGCTGGTTTAACCGTATGTTTGACCGCAATGCGAAACGCTATGAAAACGGCGTCGCTCGGGTTTTACATCATAGCCTGCGCTATATCCTGGTGTATTTACTCTTACTCGGCGGCCTGGCGTTTTTATTTCTCAAGCTACCGACTTCGTTTTTACCGCAGGAAGACCGCGGCGTATTTATGGCTCAGGTTCAGTTGCCCGTCGGTTCCACTCAGCAACAAACGCTGAAAGTCGTAGAAAAAGTGGAGGATTACTTCCTGACGGAAGAAAAAAATAACGTGCTATCGGTGTTTTCTACCGTAGGCTCTGGCCCCGGCGGTAACGGGCAAAACGTTGCTCGTCTGTTTGTCCGTTTGAAAAACTGGGATCAGCGCACCAACAGTCAGGATTCTTCTTTTGCCATTATTGAGCGGGCAACCAAGGCTTTTAACAAAATTACCGAAGCCAAGGTTTCAGCCAGTAGTCCCCCGGCTATTTCAGGTCTGGGTAACTCCTCTGGCTTTGAGCTGGAATTGCAGGACCACGGTGGTCAGGGGCACAATAAATTAATGGCCGCGCGGGATGAACTGTTACAGCTAGCGGCCAAACAGCCAGAGCTGACACGAGTACGTCATAACGGTCTGGACGACAGCCCGCAGCTGCAAATCGATATCGATCAACGTAAAGCTCAGGCACTGGGCGTATCGCTGGATGATATTAATAACACGCTGAAAACCGCCTGGGGCTCAACTTATGTGAATGACTTTGTCGATCGCGGACGGGTGAAGAAAGTTTACGTTCAGGCCGAAGCTACCGCTCGAATGTTGCCGGAAGACATCAATAAGTGGTACGTCAGGAATAACAGTGGTGGCATGGTGCCTTTCTCCGCCTTTTCCACCACTCGCTGGGAATTTGGTTCACCACGTCTGGAGCGTTACAACGGTTATTCCGCACTGGAAATTGTCGGGGAAGCCGCCCAAGGTGTCAGTACCGGCGGAGCAATGGACGTCATGGAAAAGCTGGTAAGCCAGTTGCCAAATGGTTTCGGGCTGGAATGGACAGGCATGTCCTATCAGGAACGCCAGTCCGGCTCACAGGCTCCGGCGCTTTACGCTATCTCGCTATTAGTAGTATTCCTGTGTCTGGCAGCGCTTTACGAGAGCTGGTCTATTCCGTTCTCCGTTATGCTGGTCGTGCCTTTGGGGGTGATCGGTGCCGTCGCAGCAACCTGGATGCGCGGGCTGGAAAACGATGTGTATTTCCAGGTAGGGTTGTTGACTATCATCGGGCTATCGGCCAAAAACGCCATTTTGATAGTTGAGTTTGCCAATGAATTGAATAACAAAGGTAAAGATCTGGTTGAAGCCACGCTTGAGGCCTCGCGTCAACGCCTCAGACCTATTCTGATGACGTCATTGGCCTTTATCTTTGGCGTATTGCCTATGGCTATCAGTCAGGGTGCAGGCTCTGGCAGCCAGCACGCTGTGGGGACCGGCGTCATGGGCGGCATGATTTCAGCAACGGTTCTGGCCATCTTCTTCGTGCCATTATTCTTTGTTTTGGTTCGCCGTCGTTTCCCGGGAAGGCCGATGCGTGGAAGCCAGCCTAATCAGGGAGATGAGCTCTAATTCTTTATTCCCTCACAATCACTGCGCCAATTATTCATTATTTCAGTGAATTGATTGGCGCCGTATCCTCAGCAAAAATAACGATATTGCATGAGTGAATGATTAATCAATAATAAATATATCTTAACAATACCTTACTCGATTATTTCCTAATAAATAGAGAAAGTCATAAGTTCAACGGAGAAAACCACATTATTAATGTCGACTAAAAAGTTATTTTAATTCGATAAGTTATTCATCAGATAACGTGAATAATATTGCAGATATCTAAAATAGCTTTCATTTCACACGTGCCATGACCCAAATAAAAAAAGCAGATTCTTTGAGAACCTGCCTTTTGCGAGCGAGTCACTCGCTCCCTGGGTAAATCTAAGTCATACAAAATAGCGTCAACCGCTGTTACTCATTTATCGAATTATGCCTTACGCAGCATTGACTCGATGAACTCTTTCCATGTGTTTAATTCTACATCAACCATAATGTCCTCTCTAATAACCGCCGTAATTATACGATTATTTTTCGAGCAAATAAAGGCGAAATAATAGACTGGTTTTTTAGGGTATAACTTCGTTGGCCGAGATATTGAAATAACTCAGGTTATTACACATGCAGGCTTGCCTGTTTCAGCCCGACAGAGTAGCGTGCGGGTTATTCTCACATTAACGCGCCATATGCCATGAAACACACCATAGATTCGCTGGAGAAACTGGGCCGTTATGACGATGCCATGACTTTGGCATTCAAATTACTGGTTGAAGATCCCCATAACGGTAGCCTGCTGCATAAAATTGCCTCGCTGTACGATGTTCAGGGCTTAGAAATGCAGGCGATTCCATTTTATCTGACTGCCATTGACAACAATCTAGCCGCAGAAGAATTACAGGAAGTTTATCTGGGATTAGGTAGCACCTACCGCACTCTGGGTTTATATAAAGAATCGCTGGATATATTCGAAAAGGCGTTAACGCAATTCCCTGATGCCAAAGAGATAACGCTGTTTCGCGCCATGACGTTATATAATCTGGGCGAGACCAAAGACGCGGTCGCCTCATTGCTATTGCTTCTGGCGGAAACCTCTAACCATAAAGAAATCAGCCTATATCAACGGGCAATTCGACAGTACGCAGCAGACTTGGACCGGATTGGCTGATACAGAGAATGACTGGCTAATCTAAGTAGCGCCACCCGCAACGGGGTGGCAATTGCATTATTTCTGATTCAGTTTAATTAGCCGTAGAGTTGTGAATAAGCGCATTTTATCGGCATCATTCAAGTTCATCTGATGCACAATATCCCTAAAACGTGACAATTCGCTCTGCTCAATGGTTTGGCCGGAGGCCAGTAGCGAATAAATTTCTGCAATCAATTGCTTACTTAAATTGGCTATTTCAGGCCGGATTTTATCCAAGCTGCGTGGTTCCCACCCTTCTGCTGGTTTAGATAACCATTCGGCCCGATAACGATATTGAATTACCTTAGCCGCATCCATCGAAGCGATAAAGAAGGGTTTAATCGACTCAGGATCAATCCCCTTTTTTTCAGCCTCACCCATAACCTGCTGCAATACCCGCTTTTCCTGCGCTAAATCCTCAATAGGTAGATGATGGGCGGCTTTATAGCCAGCGACATCTTTCATATAAGATAAACGTTGATCAATCAGCGAAAATACACCGTCAGGCCCGGCGGCACTGGCTGCAAACATCGTCATACAACATCCGAAAAAAACACAAAAGCGTAATATTCCCTGCATCTTAATATCCCTATCTAAACAAGCACCGAAATAAGGCGCTACGTTATCAGGACATAAACTGAAATGGCAACCCTATCCGGCTCAACCTGCGCGAAATAACCCATTGAGGGAATACGACGATAGCCGTCTGGATTCACAGGGCATTTTGCCGCATTATGTGGTGTAGCCTAAATCCGAGGTTCCATACAATTTTTTGGTTTACCCGCACTCATTTGCCCATCTTTTGTAGAGGCCATTGTTATTTATGTCAGATAGCCCGGAAAACACCCCTATTAGCCTCTATGGCATTAAAAATTGCGACACAATTAAAAAGGCCCGCCGCTGGCTGGAAGAAAACACGATTCCCTATCGGTTTCACGATTACCGCGTTGACGGATTAACCGATACACTTCTGCAAGGTTTTATCGAACGTTTAGGTTGGGAAGCCCTGCTGAATACTCGCGGCACCACCTGGCGTAAACTGGATGAAGCGCAGCGCGCCGCCGTGGTCGATGCGGATACCGCCAAGGCTCTAATGCTGGAACAACCGGCTATCATTAAACGCCCGGTGCTGGAAGCGGCAAACGGCGGCATTCTGCTCGGTTTCAAACCTGAGAGCTATCAACAATTTTTTGCAGAGGTGCGTTAAGATGAGCTGCCCCGTTATTGAACTTGCCCAACAGTTAATCCGTCGCCCCTCTCTCAGCCCAGAAGATGCCGGTTGCCAGGATATTATGATTCAGCGCCTACTGGCGATTGGTTTTACCGTCGAACCGATGAATTTTGGCGATACGCTAAATTTCTGGGCGTGGCGCGGTGAAGGTGAAACCCTGGCTTTTGCTGGCCATACCGATGTGGTGCCTACCGGCGATGAAAGCCATTGGACGAATCCGCCGTTCGATCCAGTCATTCGGGACGGAATGCTCTATGGCCGTGGTGCTGCCGACATGAAAGGTTCACTCGCCGCGATGGTGGTGGCTGCTGAACGTTTCGTCGCCGCAAATCCGAATCATAAAGGACGTCTGGCCTTTATGATCACTTCCGATGAAGAAGCGAAGGCGATTAATGGCACGGTAAAAGTGGTCAATGCGCTGATGGCACGTAACGAGCGGCTGGACTATTGTCTGGTTGGTGAACCATCCAGCACCGAACGCGTCGGCGACGTGGTAAAAAATGGCCGCCGCGGGTCAATCACCGCCAACTTGCGCATTCATGGTGTTCAAGGTCACGTCGCTTATCCTCATCTAGCGGATAATCCTGTGCATCGCGCGATGCCTGCATTACAGGAACTGGTTGCCACCCAATGGGATGAGGGCAACGAATTCTTCCCGGCGACCAGTATGCAAATTGCCAACGTGCAAGCGGGCACCGGCAGCAACAACGTTATCCCCGGTGAACTTTACGTTCAGTTTAACTTCCGTTTCAGCACCGAATTGACCGATGCGCTAATCCGGCAGCGTGTCGAAGCCTTGCTGGAGCGTCATCAACTTAATTACAGCATCGACTGGGTGCTTTCCGGTCAGCCATTCCTGACCGCACGCGGAGCCTTAGTGGATGCGGTGGTAGACGCGGTGGAGTTGTATAATGAAGTGACACCTCAACTATTGACCACAGGCGGCACCTCCGACGGGCGTTTTATCGCTCTGATGGGCGCACAGGTGGTTGAACTAGGCCCGGTTAACGCCACTATTCACAAAGTAAATGAATGCGTTAACGCAGCCGATTTGCAGTTACTTAGCCGCATGTATCAACGCATAATGGAGCAATTGATCGCATGATGACCCCAGAAATGCTGACCGGCAGAACCTGTGAGCATCTGGTTCCTCTCAGTGGAAATCACCGTCTACAACCTCAGGCAGTAAAAGCGTTTCTCGCTATGCAGCAGGCGGCCAAAGACGCCGGTCTGAATCTACAGCCCGCGAGTACCTTTCGCGATTTTGAGCGGCAATTAGCGATCTGGAATGGCAAATTCCGCGGTGAGCGACCAGTATTAGATCAGAACAGCCAGCCGCTGGATATTTCAGGAATAAGTGAGGGCGAACGCTGCGTGGCCATTCTGCGCTGGTCAGCATTACCGGGTGCCAGCCGCCATCACTGGGGCAGCGATTTGGATATTTACGATCCGACTCTGCTGCCGGAAGGAAAAAAACTACAGTTAGAACCTTGGGAATATGAAGCTGGCGGATATTTTTATTCGTTAACCCAATGGCTTAGCGCCAACATGGCCGATTTTGGCTTCTATCGCCCATTCGTTGAAGACAGCGGCGGCGTAGCGGTAGAGCCATGGCATTTAAGTTACCGACCATTGGCGGAACAGGCTGAGCATTTACTCACGCCAGAATTGCTGCTTGAAGCCTGGCAACAACAGGACGTTGCCGGTATTGAGTGGCTTGCCAGCCATTTACCGCTGGTATTTTCGCGTTTCATATCCACAACCAAAGGAGTGCGCCCATGCAATGGTTAGCAGATTACTGGTGGATTGTACTGATCCTGCTGGTAGGGATTATTTTGAATGGGATCAAAGAGCTGCGTCGGCTCGACCATAAAAAATTCTTGAGCAATAAGCCGGAGTTACCGCCACACCGGGATAATAATGCTCAATGGGACGACGACGATGACTGGCCGGATAATAAGAAAAAAAAGTAGCCTGCGATCATTCTCTTATAGGATGAAGCAGCCAGCGTTTTGATAATTAAGCATAAAAAAGGGCAAGCGCAATATTCTCAGACGCTTGCCCTTTTTTTCTCGCCGCTTATCGGAAAGCGATTAGTTCACCGCGTTTACCGGACAAAGCCTCATCCCAATAATGCCGGGGCACATAATAACGCAGGCGTTCCAGTGCGTTATCCATCATACCCTGGTTAATCGCATGGCCATTATCTTGTTCCAAATCTAGCGTAACATCCGCGCCTAAAGTGGCTAAACGAGTCGCCGCCGCTTTACTTTGCTCAACGTTGATCACATTGTCATCTTCGCCGTGAATCAGATGGATAACCGTATCTTTCGGCGCCTGCTCCGGCAAAGTAGCAAAGCGTCCACTGAATGCCACTACTCGTCCAGCCAGTTGAGGCTCCGCTTTAACCGCTTCGAGGGACATAATTGACCCTTGAGAAAAACCGACCAGCGCCGTAGCCTGCGCGCCCAGCCCGCTTTGCTGCTGCCAGTGGCGTACCACTGAAACAAACTGTGGTATGACTTCATCAATACGTGCCTGCCGGTTATCTTCCGTTACACCCTGCACGGAAAACCATTGGCGTCCGTTAGCCGGGCCGCTGGCAAAAGGCCCGCCGATACTGACCACCAACGCCTGCGGGAATTCTTTAGCAAAATAGCTCCCGATCTGCCCCATATTGACTGGATTATCTCCTACACCGTGAAAGAGCAAAATCAGCTGCTCAGCCGGTGTTGCGGGGCTTTGTACAACGAAATGCTCATGGTTCATAGGATACTCCTTAGTTCAATAAATACTGGCTCTACGGAGCCGAAAAGGTGCCCCTGTATTCAGGTGGCGATAGAAATACTATACGCCGCTGCTGCGAGATGAATATCGGGTTTTCTTGAATGAGTTATTCCATTTATTGCAATGATGTGGGATTGGTATGGAGTTCTCATTCTGGTTGATATTTGATTTGCGCATACCTCACATCTCTAAGCTTAACAATCCGTGCCTCTGCACGTATCGCCTACCTGATGCGCAGGCCACCTCGTTTATCACGCAGGCTGACAGGACGGCTTTATTTGCGTCCCTGCTCATGACGCCTCTATGCGCCGTCCATGGCGGATTGCCCGACCCTCTGTTCTTCACTCAGCAAGCTGAGATGTGCTCTGAGAGGTCAAATCCAAAAACTAAATTTAAAACAGATAATCATCTGTGTTTTGACGTTGAAAGGCGCAATCAAAAAGTGGGCCGAGCGGGATGAGAACCAGAGTGAACCGCTGGAGCAGGATGGCATGTCCATCCACAGAAAGCCCGCGGGTGAATCTCGCGCGGGTTCGCCGGACGAGGAGTGAACGAGAAAAGTTCGCAGAACCCCACTTTCGCGCCAAGCGCAGGTCAGGGTTGGGGCAACGGCTAACCCTGCTCGGAAGCCTCCACGCTAAGTGAGGAAAAACTGAACTATTGGGCTTCCGAAACCAGATCCAATCTAGACATCGGAAAGCTCAAATACATTCTTAAGATCAAAACCTAATCCCCTTTTACCCTTTCCCGCCACCAGCCCGTCAACGCCACATCTAATTCACTTAATCCAAGCGCAGTTTCTTCCCGCCAGCGGGTAATCAACGCTTTTCGTCCGCTAAGCTTCAGGTTTTGACTAATCTCCGCAGTAGACACACCTTCTTGTAAATATTGCCGTAATGCCGGTAGCGGCAAAATACAGTGCAGTAACAATCGGTTCAACGCCGCCAGACTGGCTTCTATCGGGCGGAAACCAAAGGAAAATCCGGCCAATTCCTGCCAGTCATCCTCATTGAGATCCGTATCTGCGCAATCGGGGAAAGGTAACGTCAAATCTATCCAACGGCGCAACCAGCGCCAGTCGCGAGCCAGTTGCTCCTTTGCGGCCAAACATAGCGCTACAGCGTCAGATGTTAACGGTAAAATTCCCATTGCTGCGTAGCAACCACTGCTAGCCTCTTTATGGCTACCGATTCGCACCAGTTCAAAACCGCAGGACTGCCAGAATTGCCATAAATCCTCGGTAAAACCAAAACTGACGGAGAGAAAATCCACACCTTGATCTTTTGCCCGCTGAGTTTCTTCAGCAATAATTTGTCGCGCAATGCCCTCACGCCGCCGTTGCGCCAGCACGGCCACCCGACTCACCCGACGCGAACGCAGCGTCGGCGCCCGCCATAGTCCTCCATGAGCCGCCAGCGACTGCGCGACCAAGCTGCCTCGCGGCCTACGCCGTCCAGCCCAGACTTCCCAAGCTAACTCCGCCGTTAATCCACCTTCATCCACCAACCATAACGCGCCAATCACCTGCCCAGCACTTACCGCCGCGGAAAAATGCATTCCCGGTGCGTCCATCAAACGACGTAAATCCAGTGGAGAAGTTCGGTAATGCGCGCTACATAACAAACCATAAAACTCGGTCAACAGATCGGGATCGTTAAGCCAATCCTGCTGCTGACAACGGCGGATCGTTACCAAATCGGCTGAGTCAGTGACGATCGGATCGGTAAACAACAACGCACGGTCCAAACAATTTTCTAACGGATCGTTATTTGTCCAGCGAATAGGATCTTTTAAAGTGAAACCTTGCCAGTGAGGTAACGACGCGCAGAATTTCAGCAGAAATCCACGCCCAGTACCTTCATAACCCTGCACGGTACTGATCAATAATACACGTGGGAAATGAGCTAACATGGCGGATAGCTGCGGCGTCGGGATCGCAGCGGCCTCATCGACAATCAGCCAGTCTGCGTCATGATTGAGTTCAGTTTCAAGGTGATGCAATAGTGCGTCCGGAGCCCAGAATTGTGCTTTTCTATCGCCGCAGTGATTGAGTATTTCTGTGGCTGACCGGGTCGGCCCCGTAACCCAACAGGCTCCTGACCACTGGTTTACCAACATTCCAGCCAGCGTCGATTTGCCACGGCCACGAGGCGCGGTCACAACCCAAATATCAGCTTCAGAATGCAGCAGTGCATACAAAATCGCCCGCTGCTCTTGAGTAGGCGCGCCCGTTGCCGGTTGCCAGGTTGCACGCTTAGCAAACTGCGGCTGTTGAACCACCTGATTTTGCCGCCACACTATCGTTTCAGAGTCAGCCAACATATGCCGTTGCAAATGACGAATGAAATTCGGCGTGGCAATCGGCTGCGGAAGCTCGCTCCAGCGCAGGCTGTCTTCATCCGGCTGCGTTGGCCAGCTTTCCCACTCTGGCACCAGCAAAACCAGCCAGCTTCCCGCTTGCAACGTTCCAGCCAAAATCGCCAACGCATCGATATTCACCCCTTGGGTTGCATCGAAAAAGCCGTGCAGGCGTTCCTGCCCCAATAAGGTTTTCGCCGATAATGGCGCAATCATTTCAGCGGAATCTGGCGCCTGTTCAGCCAGCCAAACGCCACTGCCTAATCGCTGATACAGCTCTTTCGCCTGTTGGCGGCTCCAGTCAGCGCTACCGCTCAATACCACTAAACGGCGTATGCCCTGCTGCACCATCTGCGGCTGTAAAGCAACCAGAGTGTCAATCACGTTATTGTTTACCGATAACCAGTGACAGCAAACCAGCGGCGATTAACGGGCCAACCGGTACACCTTTAAACAGCGCTACGCCCAATACCGTACCGACTAATAGCCCGGCGACTACCGAAGGCTGATGTGTCATCAAAGATACGCCGCGCCCACCCAGCCAGGATACTCCGATGCCAACAGCTATCGCCAGAATCGATTTCCAGTGAATAAAGGAGTGAAGTACCTCGCTGGCGCTAATTCGCCCACTGGCGATAGGCGTCATCACACCGATAGTTAGAATCAATATCCCTATGGTTAAACCGTATTTTTCCACTAGCGGAAAATACTGGTTCAACGGCGTAATACGAATGGCCAGCAAGGTTAAAATCGCCAGCGTTACCGTCATGTTGTGACTGATAATACCCAACGCAGCCAATCCCAACAGGATTAGCAATGTAGGATCGAGAGTAGCCATGGTTTTCCCTACCTTTTAGTCAAAGTGCAATGTAGTCGAAAAGCAAAATATTCAAAAAACAAATGCCGGTCGCTAATGCGCCGGCAAGAATAGGAGAATCATGCTGTCACGCAGCGATGAGGTATTTTAGCGGCTGGCGAAGGTATCACAACTGTTTGGGTCACCGCTCTCAAAACCGCGGTTGAACCAAGTGTAACGTTGCTGGGATGTGCCGTGGGTGAAGCTATCCGGTACCACTCGCCCCTGACTCTTTTGCTGTAGACGATCGTCGCCGATGGCCTGCGCAGCATTGAGAGCTTCCTGTAAATCCCCCTCTTCCAGTACCTGTTGCTCATCCATAGCTTTACCCCACACGCCGGCAAAACAGTCGGCCTGTAGTTCCATCTTCACAGAAAGACGGTTAGCTTCAACCTGAGAGGCACCCTGCTGTTGCTGGCGTACTTTGGCATCAATCCCTAACAAATGTTGAACATGATGCCCTACTTCATGAGCAATAACATAAGCCTGAGCAAAATCTCCCCCCGCGCCCAGCTTATTTTTCATGTCTTCGTAGAACGATAAATCAATATACACGGTGCTGTCCGCCGGACAATAAAATGGCCCCATAACCGATTGCCCAGTACCGCAACCGGTGCGAGTTGCGCCGCGATACATCACCAGTTTCGGATCCTGATAGGTTTTACCCATCTTCTGGAAAATAGGTTTCCAGGTATCTTCGGTATCGGCCAGCACAACCTTGGTAAACTTGGCCATTTGCTCATCTTTCGGACTAATCGGCGCACTGGATTGCGGGGTGGTTTGCTGTGCCGGATCGCTGCCGTTCAGCAGCGGAGTGAGATCCACACCGTAATAACCCGCCACCAGCACCACGATCAGGATTACAAGCCCGCCCTTGCCTCCAATCGGCGGGCGAAAACCACCGCCACCACCGGATGAGGCACCCCGACGATCTTCCACATTGTCACTTTCACGACGACCTTGCCAACGCATAGTTTTGCTCCAGAACAGACTTTCCACTCATCGTAGAAAATCATATGGATGAATACCATTAAAAATAGTGTCGGAAGAGAGAAATGGCAGGATTTTAATCAAAAACACAAAAATAGAGGGGAGAGACGAACGCTCTCCCCTGATTAACGAGATTGACAAAACAACGTAATCGATTGCGCGGTTAGTCTAATTTAACGCCGATACGGTGCGCAACTTCTTCGTAGGCTTCAATCAAACCACCCAGGCTTTGACGGTAGCGGTCTTTATCCATCTTATTCAGGGTTTTCTTGTCCCACAGGCGGCTGCCATCCGGAGAAAACTCGTCGCCCAACACCACTTCGCCGTTGAACAAACCGAACTCAAGTTTGAAGTCCACCAGAATCAGACCGGCGTCGTCAAAGATTTTGCTCAGTACGTCGTTCGCTTTGTAGCTCAATTCTTTCATACGAGCCAAATGCGCTTCGCTAGCCCAGCCAAAGGTTGCACAGTAGGATTCATTGACCATTGGGTCATGCATGGCATCGTTTTTCAAAAACAAATCATACAGCGGCGGGTTTAGTTCCAGACCTTCTTCAATGCCCAGACGCTTAACCAAAGAACCGGCGGCACGGTTACGAATCACGCATTCTACGGGAATCATATCCAACTTTTTCACCAACACTTCGGTATCAGAAAGCAGGCGTTCCATTTGGGTAGGGATACCGGCTTCTTCCAGTTTGGTCATAATGAAATGGTTAAACTTATTGTTGACCATGCCTTTACGATCGAACTGCTCAATGCGCTGACCATCCAGTGCTGACGTATCGTTACGGAACTCCAGTACCAACAGGTCAGGATTTTCGGTAGTGTAGACGGTCTTAGCCTTCCCACGATACAACTCAGCTAGCTTTTGCATCTTATTACTCCAATAGTGTGACAATCTTTGATAAAGAATGACTATGTTGACAAAACTGGCATTAACAAAACGAATGTTAACAAAATGAATTTTACCTACAGAACCGCGCCGCATCGCTCCAGCACCGCCCAATATGTCTGATAAACACAAAGACAAAAGGGGCCGAAGCCCCTTTGTTTAGTTTGCGCTCGTCTGGCTGAACGCGGCCTGCAACACCGCCACCAACGCATCGTTCTGCGATTGGCTTAAGGTATGGCCCTTAGGATCAATAAACTGCAAGCTGCTGCGGTTATCGAGATCGCCGACCTGAAGTTTATAATCGCCTTCTTTCAGCTCGGGATCTTTCGCACCCAACGCATCCCAGCTACTGCTGCTCATAGATTTGTAGGTCACGGCCACGGTACCCTGCGGACGGCTGCGATCGGTCACTTTCATGCCCATTTTTTCCAGCGCAGCTGGCAGACGTTCCCACAACGTGGTGTAAGGTGCGCGCACGATCAGGTTAGGCAAGCCGGTATCATCACTGCCGCTTTGAACATCCAGAGAACCCACTTTGCGAGCGGCCTGATTGTTTTCAGTGTCGGTACGGACTTTATCCAGACCTTCAATAATGGTGTTCAGCATTGCACCATTGTAACGCTGAATAGCGCTATATTCGGTGACGGGTTTACCCGCCTGCTGCAGCTCCAGTGATTTCACCACCAGCGCCAACTGATAACCCTGTTCTACGACGCTAACCTGGTAGCGGCCTTCGAACTGCACGTCTTCATCACCGCGGCTCCACTTGATCCAATCGGTAGTCAGCGTTTGATTCGCATCCTGACGGCTGGCAACCGGCAGATTCTTATCCTGAATCACGCGGGTGACCTGGCTCCACAGGTTACGGTTTTGCGGGCTACTTTCTAACAATAGCTTGCTGGTATCGCTAGTATATTCCGTGCGCGAACCGCTCAACAGCGCCAACGGCTGCACCGGAGGACGAATGTCCAGAGCCTTGCCGACGTTGCCCGTGGAACGAACTTCACGAATATCAAAATCACCGTTTTGCAACGGAAGAATCATACCAGCAGGTGCGTTAAGCGGCTTGAGCGCCGGCGCATCGAGATAGGCTTCATCTCCGCTGACCTGACGTTTATAGCGTTGATCCGTTGAACAAGCTGCCAGCAGCATGACCAACGAAACACCCACAACCTTTGCCACCATCGACTTTTGCAATGATATTGCCATCAAATTTCCCTAAGAGTTACAGCAAACCGGCGCTTTTCAACGCTTTTTCCACTACCAGCTTGGCAGGGTCAGTCAGCGGCGTCATCGGCAGACGCAGAGTGTCATTTGCCATCAACCCCAGCGCCTTACAGGCCCATTTCACCGGAATTGGATTTGCTTCTACAAATAAATGCTGATGCAACGGCATCAAGCGTTGATTTAAACGGCGTGCTTCAGCGAAATCGCCTGCGGCCGCTAGGGCACAAAGCTGTGCCATTTCACGGGCTGCTACGTTCGCAGTCACCGAGATAACGCCTTTACCACCCAGTTGCATAAAGTCTAGCCCGCTGGCATCGTCGCCGCCCAGCAGGATGAAATCTTCATCATCAACCAGCACTTGGATCTGACTTACCCGCGATAAGTTCCCCGTGGCTTCTTTTATCGCAACAATATTCTTAATTTTAGCTAAACGTGCAACGGTTTCCGGCAACATATCGCAACCGGTACGCGAAGGCACATTATAGAGAATCTGCGGCAAATCGGTACTTTCAGCAATAGCTTTAAAATGCTGGAACAAACCTTCCTGCATTGGACGATTATAATACGGCGTAACGGTCAAACAACCAACGACACCCGTATTGTTAAAGCGTTTAGTAAGAGAAATGGCTTCCGAGGTAGCATTTGCGCCGGTTCCTGCAATGACCGGAATACGGCCATCGGCCAGATCCAACGTCATCATCACCACATCCGCATGCTCGTCGTGATTCAACGTTGCAGACTCACCCGTCGTGCCGACGGAGACAATAGCGGCAGTTCCACTGGCCACATGATAATCAATCAGTTTTTTAAGGCTCGCACGATCGACAGCACCTTTGTCGTCCATCGGCGTTACCAGCGCAACTATACTTCCCGTAAACATCGGCCATCTCCTCCACAAACAAGTTCCTCATGGTACTTTTGACCTCTATCCAAAAGCAAGTAAACAACTGTGTTGTAAGCGCTTGGCAGCAGGTTTTTTTTATGTTTACCATGGTAACCCCATAGAGCGAGACAGGAAGAGCGACTTTGCCGCAGCTTGATGAACATTATCTGGTCATTACCGCACTGGGTGCTGACCGCCCAGGTATCGTAAACACTATCACCCGCCATGTGAGTAGTTGCGGTTGTAATATTGAAGATAGCCGCTTGGCGATGTTCGGTGAAGAGTTCACATTCATCATGTTGCTCTCCGGTAGTTGGAACGCCATCACTCTGATTGAGTCCACTTTGCCGCAGAAAGGGGCAGAGCTGGATTTACTGATTGTGATGAAACGCACTAACGCGCAGGATCAGCAAGCTATGCCTGCTACCGTTTGGGTAAAAGTTGAAGTTAAAGACTCCCCGCATATTATTGAGCGATTCACTAACCTGTTCCATTGTCACAATATGAACATTGCGGAACTGGTCTCAAAAACCCAGCCGGCAGAGGGCAATCATTCGCCTTTGCTACATATTCAGATCAGCGCCCACAGCCCTGCCAGCCAAAACAGTTCTATTATTGAACAAGCTTTTCATCAGCTATGTACAGAACTCAATGCGCAGGGCAGTATTAGCGTTGTGAACTACCCACAGCATGACGACCGAATGGAGAGTTAGTAATGAGCCCATTGAAAGCCGGTGATATTGCGCCAAAATTCAGTTTGCCCGATCAAGACGGTGAGCAAATTAGTTTGGCCGACTTCCTTGGACAACGCGTATTGGTTTATTTCTACCCGAAAGCGATGACGCCGGGTTGTACCGTTCAGGCCTGCGGTCTGCGTGACAACATGGATACATTGAAAAATGCCGGTGTAGAAGTGCTAGGTATCAGTACCGATAAACCCGAGAAACTTTCTCGCTTTGCAGAAAAAGAGTTGCTGAACTTCACTTTGCTTTCTGATGAAGATCATCAGGTTGCTGAACAGTTTGGCGTGTGGGGCGAAAAGAGTTTCATGGGGAAAACCTATGACGGCATCCATCGCATCAGTTTCCTGATTGACAGAGAAGGTAAGGTCGAACACGTGTTCGATAACTTCAAAACCACCAATCACCACGATATCGTGATGGCTTATCTACAGCAAAATGCCTGATTTGTCTGCCAACAGATAAGATTCAGATAACGTAAAAGAGCGCCGAGGCGCTCTTTTTTATGGATAATATTGGGTATTCACAGACACTAATCAGCGTCAGGAATAAACTCTTCTGGCCAGGCATGAATCACCGCTTTCACCAGCGTCGCCAAAGGAATCGCGAAGAATACGCCCCAAAACCCCCACATTCCGCCGAAAATAATCACGGACAGAATAATGACCAGCGGATGCAGGTTTACCGCTTCCGAGAACAGAATTGGCACCAGCAGGTTGCCATCCAACCCCTGAACCACCAGATAGGCCACGATGAGCGTCCAGAAATCGGCACCGATACCCCATTGGAACAACGCCACCAGCACCACCGGAATAGTAACAATCACCGCGCCGATATAGGGAATCAGCACCGAGAAACCCACCAAAACCGATAACAACAGCGCGTAGCGCATATCCAGGATAAAGAACACCAGATAGGTAGCAATACCAACAATCACCATTTCCATCACTTTGCCGCGAATATAATTGGTGATCTGTTGATTCATTTCTTTCCATACCTGCCCCGCCAAGCCACGGTTACGTGGCAATACTCGCCGCACCGCATTGAGCATCTGTTCTTTGTCTTTAAGCAGGAAAAACAGCATCAGCGGCACTAAAATCAGATAGATAGCCAATGTCAGCAGGCCAACTATCGAAGCCAGCGAGAATTTAACGACCGAGTCTCCCATGCCGGAAAGCTTACCGCGCATATTTTCCGCCATCATATCCACGATGCCAGCATCCACCAGCGCCGGGTAACGTGTCGGCAGGGTCTGAGCGTACGCGTTGAATTGATTCAACATTTTCGGCATATCCGAAATCAGATTAATCCCTTGCTGCCACGCGGTCGGCGCGACCACTAATACCAACAGCATGGCGATACCGCCAAACAGGATCAGCACTATACTGGCCGCCCACAGTCGCGAACAGCCGATACGTTGCAAACGAGCCGTTGGCCACTCCAGCAAATACGCCAACACAATAGCCACCAGCAGCGGTGCTAAAATACCGCTGAAAAAATAAAGAATGCAGAATCCGGCCAGTAAAATAACCAGCAATGCGATGACTTGCGGGTCAGTAAAACGTCGGCGATACCACTGTAATAACATCTCTAACATCAGAGATTGCTCCTTGAAAACCATGATGAACCTGCGAAATACAGGTTTCCTTTGCGGCCCTTTAAGCACAGGGGAGAGCATTAATGAGTAAAACTAAGAATATTGCTAGGCAAAAGTTCCATTGTGCTGGCGGGCTAGCTAAGATAACAGACAATCTCGAAACAAAGCCAAGGACAGAGCTTTTGAGGTTTCTGATCGCTTATTTGTGATCCAACACGCGTTCGTGATGATTGTACTGGAGAGCAGAGCAGGGAAGAAGAACTCTTACGCATCACAGGCGTCAAAATCGTCATTACCTCAGTAGGGGCAGTCTCGTTTATGACACGTCTGTTAAGTAAAACAGTGATCGCCACATTGCTCACTACCCTGCTCTATTCTGGGGTCGCCCCCGTTTCTGCCGAAACGCCGCAGGATCTGTTACCTGATATCGGCACTACCGCCGGGGGCACTCTCAGTATTAATCAGGAATTGGCGATGGGCGATTTTTACGTCCGCCAGATGCGTGCCAGCACGCCGCTGATCTCCGATCCACTACTGACTCAATATATCAATCAGTTGGGAAACCGACTGGTGGCGAACGCCAACTCGGTGCGCACTCCTTTTCACTTCTTTATAGTCAATAATGATCAACTCAACGCCTTTGCCTTCTTTGGCGGCAACGTGGTGCTCCACTCTGCGCTATTTCGCTATACCGAGAATGAAAGCGAACTCGCATCGGTGTTGGCCCATGAAATTTCCCATGTGACTCAACGCCATTTGGCGCGCGCGATGGAAGAACAGCAGCGAATGGCTCCACTGACCTGGGTGGGCGTATTGGGTTCGATACTTTTGACCATGGCAAGCCCGCAGGCCGGTATGGCAGGGCTGAGCGGCACGCTGGCGGGTACCCAGCAAGGTATCATCAGCTTTACTCAGGGTAACGAACAGGAAGCTGACCGCATCGGTATCGTGGTGTTACAGCGCTCCGGCTTCGATCCGCAGGCCATGCCGAACTTTATGCAGAAACTGGCCGATCAATCCCGCTATGCTTCCAAACCGCCGGAAATGCTGCTGACTCACCCCTTGCCGGATAGCCGACTCTCCGACGCCCGTAACCGTGCCAGCCAAATGAAGCCTCACCCAGTGGCCTCATCACAGGATTATCTGTTTGCCAAAGTCCGTATTCTGGGGATGTATGGTTCCACCGAGTACAGCCTTAGCTCTGATTTGCTGGATACGCTAAGTAAAGGCACCACGCGGGAACAGCTCGCGGCCAAATACGGTCAGGCAATCTTGTTCTATCAGGCTAAGAAATATGATAGCGCCCGTAATGTGCTACAGCCATTGCTGACCCAACAGCCGAACAATATCTGGTTTCTCGATTTAATGACCGACATTGATTTGGGGCAGAATAAAAACGCGCAGGCGATTGCCCGATTAGAGAAAGCCATTGCTGGCCAAAATAACGAGCCAGTCTTACAGCTTAACCTCGCCAATGCCTACGTACAGGGCGGGCAGCCAGCGGCAGCTAGCCGAATCCTGTATCGCTACACTTTTGCCCATCCGAACGATCCCAATGGCTGGGATTTACTGGCTCAGGCCTCTGCTGCACAAGGTTTACGAGATGAGGAACTCTCTGCCCGGGCAGAAAGTCTGGCGCTGAGTGGCAAATTACCACAGGCGATTGGCTTACTTAGCGATGCCAGCGCACGGGTAAAATTGGGCAGTCTGAAGCAGGCGCGTTACGATGCTCGCATCGACCAATTACGCCAATTAAACGAACGTTTTCGTAAATACCAGAAATCCTGATGCGTTTAGGATGATTTATTCAAGGAATGTAATGATGAACAACGTCACGATTTACCATAACCCGCGCTGCTCCAAGAGCCGTGAGACACTGACTTTGCTGGAACAACAAGGCATTACGCCGCAGGTGGTGCTGTATCTGGATACGCCGCCGAGCGTAACAACGTTGTCAGAACTGCTGCAACAGCTGGGTTTCAGCGACGCCCGTCAGCTAATGCGTACCAAAGATGAGTTATATAAAACGTTGAATCTGGCCGATAGCGGCCTGTCTCAAACGCAACTGTTGCAAGCCTTGGCGGATAACCCAAAACTCATCGAACGCCCGATCGTTATTCATCAGGGCAAGGCGCGACTGGGCCGCCCACCGGAGCAGGTGCTTGAGATTTTATAATCCATTGGGATAGGTAACGATATTCCGTGTAAGAATGGACACTTTTCGGGTCCATTCTTCGTTCGGTAGCTACAGCCCGAGAATATCTTTTACAAAAGGAATCGTCAGCTTACGTTGAGCAGTGATAGAGGCTCGATCCAACTGATCCAGCGTCATAAACAAAGTGCGCATTTCCCTATCCAGTCGTTTCAACAGAAAGCGGCCCACGTCTTCCGGCAGTTCAAATCCACGTAATTTTGCTCGCAGTTGCAGCGCCTGGAGTTTTTCATCGTCAGATAGCGGCTGAAGCTTATAGATTTGCCCCCAATCCAGACGAGAAGCCAGATCCGGTAAACGCAAATTAAGCTGGCGCGGAGGCCGATCGCCAGTGATCAACAAACGAGTGCGACCGGTTTCAACGATACGGTTATACAGATTAAACATCGCCATCTCCCACTCATCGTCACCAGCAATACATTCGATATTATCGATGCAAACCAGCGCTAACTGTTCCATGCCATCCAGCACTTCAGGGACAAAATAGGCGCGCTTATCCAGCGGCACATAGCCGACGGCTTCCCCTTGCTGCGATAGTTCGGCGCAGGCTGCATGGAGTAAATGACTACGTCCGCCGCCCTCTCGCGACCAAAAGTAGATATAACTACCGTGAGACTGATGAACAGCAGCCTGAATCGCAGCTAATAGGGATGGGTTCTCCCCCGGATAAAAACTCGCAAAAGTTTCATCATCGGGAAGATAAAGTGGCAGTGAAAGCTGTGCCGGCGTATTCAGAAGCACCTCAACCAAAACGGGCAGGAAAACCGAGAGAGCTTACCACAAAAATCAAAAGCTTCATAAAAACCATTTTGATCCTGAAAAAAGCGCCAAAGGGATCAATTTCTCCTTTCCCTGATATCACTGGCCGATACCGCCGAATAATCCCTCGGTGGCACCGGCATTTAGCTACTATTTCGCCGCTTGATCTTCGGCAGATTCAATCACTTCTTCATCTTTCTGGATCAGGCTGAAGACTTTAAACAACAGACTCAGGCCAATCCCCACTACCGTCGCTAACGCCATACCTTTCAACTCGGTCGCGCCAATGTTGATCTTCGCGCCGCTGACGCCAATGATCAGGATCACCGAGGTCAGGATCAGGTTTTGCGCTTTGTTGTAGTCAACTTTAGATTCAATCAATACACGAATACCCGAAGCAGCAATCACGCCGTACAGCAGCAGAGAAACGCCGCCCATCACCGGAACAGGCACCGCCTGAATGGCCGCAGCCAGCTTGCCCACGCAAGAAAGCATAATGGCCAGAATTGCTGCGCCGCCAATCACCCAGGTGCTGTAAACCTTGGTAATGGCCATCACGCCGATATTCTCACCATATGTGGTGTTTGGCGTAGAGCCGAAGAAACCGGAGATCACCGTGGAGATACCGTTGGCAAACATCGAACGATGCAGACCAGGATCGCGGATCAAATCTTTTTTAACAATATTCGCCGTCACGACCAAATGGCCGATATGTTCGGCGATAACCACCAATGCCGCCGGCAGGATCGTTAAAATGGCAAACCACTCAAAACGCGGCGTATAGAAAGTCGGCAAGGCAAACCAGTGGGCTTCCCGAATGGGTGTTAAATCCACCACGCCCATGCCGAATGACAGCGCGTATCCTACCAGCACGCCAATCAAAATCGGGATAATGGCAAAAAAGCCGCGGAACAGAACTGAACCGAGAATAGTCACACCCAGCGTTACCATCGAAATAATAATGGTCGTAGAATCCGCCGACGCGCCTGCCGCTGGCAGCAATCCGGCCATACCGGCCGCAACCCCAGCCAGTTCCAGCCCGATAACCGCCACAATGGCCCCCATCGCCGCCGGTGGGAATAAGACGTTCAGCCAGCCAGTCCCCGCTTTTTTCACAATCATCGCGACCAAGCAAAATAAAACGCCGCACATAATAAATCCGCCCAGCGCCACTTCGTAGCCCAATGGCAATAACAGCAATACCGGTGAAATAAACGCAAAGCTAGAACCGAGATAGGCCGGGATTTTTCCTTTACAGATAAATAAATACAGCAGCGTACCGACGCCGTTAAACAGCAATACCGTAGCCGGGTTAATCTTAAAAAGAATAGGAACTAAAACGGTGGCACCAAACATGGCGAACAGGTGTTGAAAACTCAAGGGAATCGTTTGCAATAACGGCGGACGTTCACTGACCCCTATGGTGCGACGGCTCATCTTCTCTATCCTCTGACTGGGTTATTGATATTCTTAGGCTGTGGAGCAAAAAAAAGCCGACTTCTCAGTCGGCTGGTAAAACTATTTAGTACCAAAAATCTTATCACCGGCATCACCCAAACCAGGGATGATATAACCGTGTTCATTCAATCCCTGATCGATGGAAGCGGTGTACAGCTCAACGTCCGGATGAGCGGCTTCCAGTGCAGCAATACCTTCAGGCGCTGCAACCAGAACCAATACTTTAATACTCTGACAGCCCGCTTTTTTCAGCAGATCGATGGTTGCAATCATAGAACCACCGGTCGCCAGCATTGGGTCAACTACCAGCGCCATGCGCTCGTCAATGTTGGAAACCAATTTTTGGAAATAAGGAACCGGCTTCAGGGTTTCTTCATCGCGGTACACGCCGACAACGCTGATACGCGCGCTAGGAACATTTTCCAGCACGCCTTCCATCATGCCCAGACCGGCACGCAGAATAGGCACAACGGTAATTTTTTTCCCTTTAATCTGCTCAATTTCAACCGGGCCATTCCAACCATCAATAGTGACCTTTTCGGTTTCCAGATCGGCGGTTGCCACATAGGTCAGCAAACTACCCACTTCAGAAGCCAGCTCACGGAAGCGTTTGGTGCTGATGTCATTTTCACGCATCAGGCCAAGCTTATGTTTCACCAGCGGGTGTTTCACCTCAACGATCTTCATTATTTTTCTCCTATTAAGGCGGTTGACGGCCAAAAAAATCGCGAGATTATACCGCCTTTTTTTTTGAACGCCACAACCAATAGCCTGATTCAGATCAATAGAAACTGGATCTTAATTCTAGAACATGGAAAACAACGACTCCATCACAAGCCACTCGCAAACGTTTGCCTACGCTGTTAGAATTGCCGAGATTTCTTCCAAAGCTCAAACAGCCAACCTCCGTGGGGACCTCGCAGTGACCGACAAAACCTCTCTCAGCTATAAAGACGCAGGTGTAGATATCGATGCCGGCAACGACCTTGTTGATCGCATTAAAGGCGTAGTAAAACAGACTCGTCGTCCGGAAGTTATGGGTGGATTGGGTGGATTTGGTGCCCTGTGTGCATTACCGCAAAAATACCGTGAACCTATTCTTGTTTCAGGCACCGACGGCGTTGGCACCAAGCTGCGTCTAGCGATGGATCTGAAACGTCACGATACCATTGGTATAGATTTAGTCGCGATGTGCGTTAACGATCTGGTCGTTCAGGGCGCAGAGCCACTGTTCTTCCTCGATTATTTCGCTACTGGAAAACTGGATGTGGATACCGCAGCCAGCGTGATCACCGGCATTGCCGAAGGCTGTAAACAGTCTGGCTGCGCGCTGGTAGGCGGCGAAACCGCTGAAATGCCGGGCATGTATCACGGCGAAGATTACGACGTTGCCGGTTTCTGCGTTGGCGTGGTCGAAAAATCCGAAATCATCGACGGCAGCAAAGTGGCTCCCGGCGACGCACTGGTTGCGTTAGGCGCTAGCGGCCCGCATTCCAACGGCTACTCTCTGGTTCGTAAAATTCTGGAAGTCAGCAAAACCGACCCTGAGCAAACGCAGTTGGCAGGTAAATCTCTGGCGGATCATTTGCTGGAACCGACAAAAATCTATGTAAAATCTATCCTTAGTTTGATCGAGCAACTGGAGATTCACGCCATTGCCCATCTGACCGGCGGCGGCTTCTGGGAAAACATCCCACGCGTTCTGCCAGAAGGCACACAGGCGGTAATCGATGAATCCAGCTGGGAATGGCCAGCGGTATTCAGCTGGTTGCAGCAGGCCGGCAACGTGAGCCGCCACGAAATGTACCGCACCTTTAACTGTGGCGTAGGTATGGTTGTCGCCTTACCTGCCGAACTGGCAGATAAGGCGGTTGAACTGCTGACCGCTTCCGGCGAAAAAGCATGGAAAATCGGTGCGATTGCGGCGCTGCCAGAAGCAGCAGAGCAGGTTGTTATCAATCCGTAACGGATCAACAAAAAGACGGACAGCGGTAGCTTCTATGAAAAAAATCGTGGTTTTGGTTTCCGGTCAAGGCAGCAATCTGCAAGCGCTGATGGACGCCCAGCAACAAGGGCGACTGGCGGGCACTATTTGTGCGGTTTTCAGTAATAATCAGCAGGCTTACGGTCTGGAACGCGCGGCGCAGGCCGCGATTCCTGCTCATGCGCTGGATGCCAAGACCTTTCCTGACCGTGTCAGCTTTGATTTAGCGCTGGCTCAGGCTATTGATGCCTATCAGCCGGATTTGCTAGTGCTGGCTGGCTATATGCGCATTCTTAGCCCGGAATTCGTACAGCATTACGCCGGTCGAATGCTGAATATCCATCCATCGCTGCTGCCTAAGTATCCGGGTTTGCACACTCACCGTCAGGCCATCGAAAACGGGGATACGGAACACGGCACTTCGGTGCATTTCGTGACCGAGGAGCTGGACGGCGGGCCGGTTATCTTACAGGCAAAAGTGCCTATTTTTTCTGAAGATAGTGAAGATGATGTGATTGAGCGAGTGCAGGCGCAGGAGCACAATATCTATCCGTTGGTGGTCAGTTGGTTTACCGAAGGACGATTGGAAATGCGTGAGAACGCAGCCTGGTTGGATGGTAAAAAGCTGCCCTTACAGGGTTACGCAGCCGACGAGTAAAGCTACCGCCGGTTTTATGCTAAAAGGGCCATGTGATATGGCCCTTTTTTAATCCCAACGTTCCAGCGTTGTTTTCTGTCCGCCAGCAATCAAGGGTTAGCACATATCGGGGAACAGTATTCTATCCGTCTCCAGATGGCTATTTGGGCACAAAAAGATTAAATCCAGTTGCGATTCAGCCTGTAACTGATGGGCTGTTCCCGGCGGTATACAAAAGATATCCCCTTGCTTAACATTATGATTTCTAAAGTTTACTAGTTTCTGGTTTTCCACATCCCCCAGGTACATTCGCCCCCTTCCAGCCAGAATGATATACCACTCCTCGCCGTGAAAATGGGCATGGCATCCCACCTTTTTACCCGCGGCGATACGCGTACCGAAACTATTCAGCGCCTTCCCTTTCGCCAACTCCGCAATACCGATACCAACCAAAGGATCAACCAGCGCTTTGGCTATTTCTTTAGAGAAAGCTTTAATCACCTCAGTCTCCTTAAAGATTTATCAGCGAATACTGGCTGTATTTATCTAATCAATTTCAGTTAACGATGGATGAGCTTCATTGGAAGCTTAGCAGGTTCACTGGCTGATAGCGGGAAAGCAGTGTATTTCTTGATTCAAGGCAATTAGTCAGTTTAGACCATGGAAACTAGGTATTTACTAGTTGAATATAAACTGCCCCACAACATCTAAAGGAATATCTCCTCTCCCACGCCCTATATGGTTATAATTCCCTCGCAGCGTCCGCTGTTCTATTTATTATTTCGAGGAATCCGCATGTCTAGCACTACCAGCGTCAGGCTACGCCCGATGGAAAGGGATGACCTGCCGTTCGTTCATCAGTTAGATAATAATGCCAGCGTTATGCGCTATTGGTTTGAGGAGCCTTACGAGGCTTTTGTTGAACTGTCTGACCTGTACGATAAACATATCCATGACCAGAGCGAACGCCGGTTTATTATCGAAAATCAGGGGACAAAAGTCGGTCTGGTGGAATTGGTGGAAATCAACCATATTCACCGTCGGGCAGAATTTCAGATCATCATTGATCCCTCCCATCAGGGTCAGGGTTATGCAGGCACCGCCGCCAAACTGGCAATGGAGTACGGTTTCTCCGTATTGAACCTGTATAAACTGTATTTGATTGTTGATAAAGAAAATGAAAAAGCCATTCACATCTACAGCAAGCTTGGCTTTAAAAGCGAAGGCGAGCTAATCGACGAGTTCTTTATCAACGGCGAATACCGCACGGTTATCCGTATGTGTATTTTCCAACCTCAATATTTGGCAAAATATAAAACGCCGGCGATCAAAGCTTCTTAATCGCTATACCGGAGCCATTGGCTCCGGTGTATTTTGTGCAGATAATCCCAACCAATCGAATCTTAACCATAACGTCCGGTAATATAATCTTCCGTCCGACGCATAGCCGGTGAGGTAAATAATCCATCAGTGTCTTTGTATTCCACTAGACAACCCTGATGGATAAACGCAGTGTAATCCGAAACACGA
Organism: Yersinia nurmii; assembly: GCF_001112925.1. Classification (GTDB taxonomy): domain Bacteria; phylum Pseudomonadota; class Gammaproteobacteria; order Enterobacterales; family Enterobacteriaceae; genus Yersinia; species Yersinia nurmii. The sequence goes on along the minus strand of NZ_CPYD01000002.1, from coordinate 61,116 downwards.
GCCGCCTGCTGCATGTTATGAGTAACCAAAACCACGGTATAGTGCTGTTTTAACGAAGTAATCAACTCTTCTATAGTCAAGGTCGAAATAGGGTCCAACGCCGAAGTTGGCTCATCCAACAGTAAAATTTCCGGTTCGATGGCAATCGCTCGTGCAATGACCAAACGCTGTTGCTGACCGCTGGAAAGACGGAAAGCATTCTCCCGCAATCGATCTTTCACCTCATGCCATAACGCCGCGGCGCGTAAAGCACGCTCCAGAGCTTCATCCAAAACACGTCTGTCTCGAATACCTTGCAAACGCAGGCCGTAAACCACGTTCTCATAAATGGATTTAGGGAAAGGATTTGGTCGTTGGAACACCATTCCCACACGACGGCGCAGCGCCGCAACATCGACCGTTTTTCCGATGATATTTTCAGCGCCAATTCTGATTTCACCGTCCATACGACAATGTTCCAACAGGTCATTCATACGGTTAAAGCAACGCAATAACGTCGATTTACCGCAACCGGAAGGCCCAATAAGCGCCGTGACCCGATTTCTAGGAATACGCAGAGAAACATCGTGCAAAACCTGTTTTTCACCATAAAACAGATTGAGATGCTCTACCGCCAGCGCGGTATTTTCATCGCTCAGGTGCCGTACATCCAGTACGGGCAAAGCGTCCGGTGTCATCAGTCCCATAAGGTTTCCTGCGAGTTAAATAATGTCATTACAGCATCAGGCCACGGTATTTTTCACGTAAATGATGGCGCATTCCCATAGCGGCTAAATTCAGCCCAACCACAATAACAACCAGCAGTAACGCCGTCGCAAATACCAGCGGTCGCGCGGCCTCAACGTTCGGACTTTGGAATGCCATATCGTATATCTGGAAACTCAAATGCATGAATTTTCGTTCCAGATGCAGAAAAGGAAATACACCGTCTACCGGCAATACCGGTACGGATTTCACCACGCCAACCAACATCAGCGGCGCGGTTTCTCCCGCCGCACGAGCCACGGCCAAAATCAGGCCGGTGATCATCGCTGGAGCCGCCATCGGCAACACAATATGCCACAGCGTTTCGGCTTTGCTGGCTCCCAGCGCCAGTGAACCCTGACGCAGGCTGGCAGGTATGCGCGATAACCCTTCTTCGGTAGAAACAATCACTACTGGCAGAGTCAGTAACGCCAAGGTTAATGCCGCCCACAGTACGCCAGGCGTGCCAAAGGTCGGGCTAGGCAATGCCTCCGGATAGAATAACTTATCCAGCGAACCGCCGATAAAATAGACGAAGAAGCCCAGCCCGAATACACCGTAAACAATAGAGGGTACCCCCGCCAGATTCACAACCGCAATGCGGATTATTCGTGTTAACCAATTGCGTTTGGCGTATTCATGGAGATAAACCGCGGCGATAACCCCCAACGGCATCACCATAATTGACATCAATATAACCATCAGTACCGTGCCAAAAATCGCTGGAAATACGCCGCCTTCGCTATTGGCATTGCGCGAACTGTCGGTCAGAAATTTATGTCCCTGCCCCACCATATGCCTCATTTTCTGCCAGAAAGTCATATTGTTGGGATACCAGGCTTTACTGATTTGGCTTAGGGGAATCGGGTGTACCTGCCCCTGCATATCTTTAAGCAACAGCGTGTAGCGATTTTGTTCAGCGCGCAGGCCCTGCAACGTTGTCGCCAATCCATCGTAATGACGCTGTAACTCTCCGCGCTCAGCGCGCAGGCGATCCTGCGCCCGTCCATCCAGTTTACCGGCGGTTTGCAGACGTTTCTCCTGCAAACGCAAATTATCAACCTGTTGGTTCAGTATGTTCATCTGACGGAACTGAATATCATCCCCTTGCCTGACCAACGCCTGCACCTGCGGAATCCGTTTTTGCAGCTCCAGCGGAATATTATCCCCCACCAGCGGCTGTCCGTTATCCAACATCCCGGCCATAAAGCCATAGGCTGTACCGTGATTCAAACGGCTAAGCACCAGCAAATCTCTCGGCTGGCGCCGCTGTACAATATCGCTGTCCAGCAAAGTCTGAAAATCGTGCCCCTGAATCTCCCGATTACCGGTTTTAATCAGATAACGAGTCACAGAATTACGTCCGTCCGCTAAAGGGATCCCCGCCGTTGCCAGCTGTTCCCGCGTGATCTGCTGCTGCTGATAGATTTCTCCGATCAGGCTCACCGGCCCGGCACCGCTTTGTTTCAGCTCGAACTGATATACCGGCGCGGGCCAGAAATAACGCATTCCCTGCCCTGCCAACAACAAGATGATACCCAGCAAGGCTAACAAGCTGATGCTGACCGAACCGGCAGTCAGCCAGATCCAGGGCGAGCCTGATTTAAACCAGCTTTTCATCACGCATCCCGCTCCGTTTGATAGCGTTCACGCAGCCGAAGCCGTATCGCTTCTGCCAAGGTGTTAACCGCAAAAGTGAACATAAACAGTACCAGAGCGGTAAGGAACAGCACCCGATAATGACCGCTGCCTACTACCGCCTCTGGCATTTCTATGGCGATATTCGCCGCCAGCGCGCGCAGCCCTTGGAAAACGCTACCGTCAATAATTGGCGTATTGCCGGTGGCCATTAGCACTATCATGGTTTCCCCCACTGCTCGGCCAAAACCAATCATTAACGCTGAAAAAATACCGGCAAAGGCCGAAGGCAGAACCACGCTTACCACGGTTTGCCACGGCGTCGCACCCAAGGCCAGTGACCCCTGCGTCAGCGATGGCGGTACGCTAAACAGCGCGTCTTCTGCCAGAGAAAAAATAATGGGAATTAAGGCAAAGCCCATCGCGATGCCAACCACCAGCGCATTACGCTGATCGTAATTATCTCCCAGCCATTCATTGAGCGGTAAGCCAAGCGTCCACTGCGCCAAATGCGGTCCCAGCATCAAAGTCAGCCAGCCAGTGACTAAAATGACCGGCAGCAACACCACAACGTCCCAACCGGCAGGTAGGCACCATTTAATTCGCTCTGATAGTTTTGCGCTGCCCCAACCACACAGCAGAATAGCCAGCGCCAGTAAGAACGGTAACAGGAGAATTCCCGCCAGATATTGCTCAATCACCGGTGCTAGCCAGATACCGGCAATTAAACCAATCACTACCGTAGGCAATGCCCCCATAACTTCAATTGCCGGTTTAATCACTCGCCGCAGTCCAGCCGACATAAAATATGCAGTATAAATCGCACCGGCCAATGCCAAAGGCACGGCGAATAACATGGCGTAGCCCGCTGCTTTTAGCGTGCCAAAGATAATCGGGATCAGGCTGAATTTAGGCTGGTAATTATCTTCCGCCGACGTGGATTGCCAAACATAGGCAGGTTCCGGGTAGTTTTCGTACCACACTTTCTGCCATAGGCTGCGCCAGGTGATATCCGGATAGGCATTATCAACGCGGTAATAAGACCAGTTAGCGCCGTTTTCCAGCAATAGTGCGTTGCCCCACGGGGAAAATGCGGCATGACTGATGCCTTCGGCCACATTTTCCTGCAATAAAGGAGAGGATTGAATGCTGGAAAATAGCGTTAGCTCTCCCGCTGGAGTCACCGTGGCAAAAACTCGGCGGTGATCTTCCACGCCCAGCAGCCCCATTGCCGAAGAGAACTCGCGAATACGAGTCAGATGTGGCGGTTTATCCTGAGGTTCTCGGGTATGTGGCACGTCAAACCACTGAGACAAACGCCCCTGCGGCGATTGTACCAACAACGATTTCCCGCCAGCTAACAGCGTTAAGTGCAGCGGCCCCTGCTGATCCAGTTCGACAATTCCCCGAAGTTTGGGACCATCATCCAACTGGTAAATATAAACCTGCGTCGCTGACAGTAAGTACAGCCTGTGACCATCGGGACTTAACAACAGTTGATCTATCCGCGTCGGGGATTCCGGCAGTGGCATAATTTTTCGTTCGGTTTCAGTGAAATTCCCGAGCAAAACCCGCCCGTCGTCAGTGCTGGCTGCCAGCTTAAATTGCTGTGCTTGCGGCTCCGCTACGGCGATATGTCGCAACGGACGTCCTTTTTCATCCAGAGGTTGCGGCTGATCTCCCAAAGGGAAATGCCAGTGAGCGCCGCCGCTAAAATCCGGCCGAACCAATATCAGGCTACCGTTACTCAATCCCAACGCCTGCAATTCCGAAGCCTGCCCCAATGAAGTGGGAGGAGCGGAAAGTACCTGCGTTGCCAGTAACGTCCCGGCAGCCTGCCCACCTTCCGGCCGGAGACGAATAAAAGCGCCGTTGCCCTGAGCATCGATGCGCCACAGCTTTTCTCCACGGGAATCCATTCCCATACTCAAGGTGGAAACACTGTGGTTCACGGGAAATTGAGCGTGCAGGCTAATCGCCGCCGGTTTGAATAACGGCAGCACCGCATACAGCAGGTAAACAAAAATCAGCATCAGGGTCAGTAGCACCAGTAGGCCGCTACCGCTCACCATCCTGCCTACCGCGCGGTCAATCATAGCCCGGCGGCGATCTCTGCCTGAAAGTGGTACTACTCTGCTTTGCCCCATGCCCTACACTAGATCCTATAGATGATTTATATAACTCATTCGCCCTTGCGCGCTGAGATGACCGAGCATCTTATGTCAGTTTTATGGCGTTTGCATGACAATGTTAACTAATGATATCTGTTGGACTTTCCTGTCAATCTCTCGCAATAATGTCAACGGACACTAAATACTCCCACAAAAATCTGAATGGAGTTGCAATGGGTCAGGAAAAGCTCTACACCGAGAAAGAACTCAGCTGGTTATCCTTTAACGAACGGGTATTGCAGGAAGCTGCGGACAAGAGCAACCCGCTAATAGAGCGGATGCGCTTTCTTGGCATTTACTCCAATAATCTGGATGAATTTTATAAAGTTCGTTTTGCCGACTTAAAGCGGCGAATTCTTATTAGCGAAGAGCAAGGCTCTGGCGTGACGTCTCGCCATTTGCTAAAGAAAATTCAGGCCAAAGTGGTCAAAGCCGATCAGGAATTCGACAGCCTGTATAATGAACTTCTGCTGGAAATGGCGCGGAATCAGATTTTTCTGATCAATGAACGCCAGATTTCCGAGAACCAGCAGATTTGGCTCAAACAATATTTTAAACAGCATTTGCGTCAGCACATTACGCCGATACTGATCAACCACGACACCAATCTGGTGCAATTCCTCAAAGACGATTACACCTATCTGGCGGTTGAGATTATCCGCGGGCAGGAAATCGCCTATGCGCTGTTGGAAATTCCTTCCGATAAAGTGCCGCGCTTCGTTAATTTGCCACCGGAAGCTCCGCGTCGTCGCAAGCCAATGATCTTATTGGATAACATCCTGCGTTATTGTCTCGACGAAATCTTTAAAGGTTTCTTCGATTATGATGCGCTCAACGCTTATTCGATGAAAATGACCCGCGATGCGGAATACGATCTGGTCACGGAAATGGAGTCCAGCCTGCTGGAGTTGATGTCATCCAGTCTGAAGCAGCGTTTAACCGCCGAACCGGTGCGTTTTGTTTATCAACGAGATATGCCCGATGAAATGGTGGAATTACTCCGAGATAAACTCGGTATTTCCAATGATGACTCCGTCATTGCCGGTGGCCGTTACCACAATTTTAAAGACTTCATCAGCTTCCCTAACGTAGGGAAAAGCAATCTGGTGAATCGCCCGATGCCGCGCCTGCGCCATATTTGGTTTGATAAATTTCGCAACGGTTTTGACGCGATCCGCGAGCAGGATGTGCTGCTGTATTATCCTTATCACACCTTTGAACACGTGCTGGAATTACTGCGTCAGGCGTCTTTCGACCCCAGCGTGCTAGCAATCAAAATCAATATTTATCGCGTCGCCAAAGACTCACGCATTATTGAATCTATGATTCACGCCGCCCATAACGGAAAAAAAGTCACGGTGGTGGTGGAGCTACAGGCGCGCTTCGATGAAGAGGCCAACATTCACTGGGCCAAAAGCCTGACCGCCGCTGGCGTACACGTGATTTTCTCTGCACCAGGACTGAAGATTCACGCAAAATTATTCTTGATTTCCCGTCTGGAAGGCGACCAAATCGTCCGTTATGCTCATATAGGGACGGGTAACTTTAACGAGAAAACCGCGCGTATTTATACCGATTACTCGCTGTTAACGGCCGATGCGCGCATTACCAATGAGGTTCGCCGAGTATTTAACTTTATTGAGAACCCTTATAGGCCGGTTAAATTCGACAATTTGATGGTGTCGCCGCAAAACTCGCGCCTGATGCTGTATCAATTGATCGATCAGGAAATTATCCATGCGCAGGCAGGAGAAAGCGCCGGGATCACGCTGAAGATTAATAATTTAGTAGATAAAGGACTGGTTGATCGGTTATATAGCGCCTCCAGTGCTGGCGTGAAGATTCGTTTATTAGTACGCGGAATGTGTTCTTTGATCCCCAATATGCCGGGCATCAGTGAAAATATCCAGGTCACCAGCATCGTTGACCGCTTCCTGGAACATGACCGTGTTTACGTATTTGAGAATAAAGGCGACAAGCTGGTTTATCTCTCATCAGCGGACTGGATGACCCGAAATATTGATTATCGTATCGAAGTGGCCGTTTCCCTGCTGGATTCAAGACTGAAACAGCGAGTGTTGGATATCTTAGAGCTGCTGTTCAACGACACGGTAAAAGCCCGTTATATTGATAAAGAACTGAGTAATCGTTATGTACCGCGCGGAAATCGGCGCAAAGTACGTGCACAGATTGCCATTTATGATTATTTAAAAGCGCTGGAACAACCAGAGCAATAGGCCTAAAACTATGCCGCTAACCAGTAACTCCACCACTAAACCGCAGGAAATTGCCGCCATTGACCTTGGCTCCAACAGTTTCCATATGGTGATTGCCCGCGTCGTTAACGGCGCACTTCAGGTTTTAGGCCGCTTAAAACAGCGCGTACATCTGGCTGATGGATTAGACAGTAACAATATTCTTAGTGAAGAAGCGATGGAACGCGGTCTGGCCTGTCTGGCCCTATTTGCCGAACGACTACAAGGCTTCTCCCCGGATAACGTCTGTATCGTGGGGACGCACTCCCTGCGACAGGCCGCCAACGCTGAAGTGTTTCTAAAACGCGCCGCCGAAGTGATTCCCTACCCGATCGAGATCATTTCCGGTCAGGAAGAGGCTCGTCTGATTTTTATGGGCGTGGAACACACTCAGCCGGAGAAAGGCCGCAAATTGGTGATCGATATCGGCGGTGGCTCAACTGAACTGGTTATCGGCGAAGATTTTGAACCACTATTGGCAGAAAGCCGTCGTATGGGCTGTGTCAGCTTCGCTCAGCAATTTTTCCCGAATGGTGAAATCAGCAAAGCTAACTTTAAACGCGCACGTCTGGCTGCGGCGCAAAAGTTGGAAACGCTGGCGTGGCAATACCGTATTCAAGGTTGGCAGTATGCTCTTGGGGCATCAGGTACGATTAAAGCCGCCCATGAAGTGCTGATCGAAATGGGTGAAAAAGACGGTCTGATTACGCCAGAACGTTTGGAAATGCTGGTAGAACAGGTGTTGCAATTCAAGCAGTTCAGCGCTCTGAGCCTGCCGGGTTTATCTGAAGATCGCCAATCGGTATTTGTGCCGGGTTTAGCGATTATGTGCGGTGTATTCGATGCATTAGCCATCAAAGATCTGCGCCTTTCCGACGGCGCGCTGCGTGAAGGCGTACTGTACGAAATGGAAGGCCGTTTCCGCCATCAGGATATTCGTCAGCGGACAGCAAAAAGTCTGGCCGATCACTACAATATTGATCGTGAACAGGCGCGCCGGGTGCTGGAAACCACCGAGCTACTGTATACCCAGTGGATGGAGCAAAACCCCAAATTGGTGCAGCCTCAGCTCGAAGCGCTGTTGAAATGGGCTGCCATGCTGCATGAAGTCGGGCTGAGCATCAATCACAGCGGAATGCATCGTCACTCAGCCTACATTCTGCAAAATACCAATTTACCGGGCTTCAATCAGGAACAGCAATTATTACTCGCGTCGCTGGTGCGATTCCATCGTAAAGCTGTGAAACTGGATGAATTACCGCGCCTTAACCTATTTAAAAAGAAATACTACCTGCCGCTGATTCAGTTGCTACGCTTGGGCGCCTTACTGAACAACCAGCGCCAGTCCACGACTACGCCGGAAAGCTTACGCCTGATCACCGATGATAATCATTGGACTCTGCGCTTCCCTTACGGCTATTTTTCACAAAACAGTCTGGTGCAGCTCGATGTTGAGCGGGAACAGGCTTATTGGGATGACGTAGTCGGGTGGAAGCTGATTATCGAGGAAGAAGACGCGCCAGAAGCCGAAAAAGAGACGGATTAACGCCGATGCTCTCCGAATTCAGGGGTCGCCGCTGGCCCCTGATGCTTACCTCTAACGGACAACACAGTGCAAAAACGAGTATGAGAAACAAAAAATCGACGCAGTTAACCAAAATCATATTACTGGTCAGTTTTATCATTCTGTTTGGCCGTTTACTTTACGCGGCAATCGCGGCGATCCCTCATCATCAGGAACGTAATCAATCAGAACAGATTGAGCAACCGGTGGATCAGGAATACACGCCGCCGCAGCCTGATTTAACGCCTTAATCGCTGATTTTCCTCTTAGGATAGGTAAGATGCCTGCCGCAGACTTCTTACCTATCCCACAGTCTTGTGGCGTGGCGAATCGCACTACGCGGATAAAACCCATAATCATAAATAACCGTAACAAAAATTTTGGCTGCATAGCGGCCACTGTTTGCCGAACACCTCTGTCACCCTGACATGACGCGAACAAATAAAAAGCGGGGTTATCCCCCCATAATGCATTGAGTTAAGGACCACTATGTCAGCGCCTACCGTTTCCGACGTGCATCAGCACCCAACGTCCGCCAAATTTGACGCTAAAAAACTGGCCGCTATTCGTCAGCGTATCCTTTCGCTATTACTGAATAATAAAGCACTGGTTGACGGCATTCTCGGTCGCCTGGACGATCGGGAAAAGCTCAGCGATGAACAATTGCTGGATCAAACCGCCGAGATTAAGCATTTACTGGCCGACTTACACGCCGCGGATCTCGCCGATTTACTGGAAGCCTTGCCGCAGGATGAGCGCCTGGCGCTGTGGCGTCTGGTGGATAACAACACTCGCGGCCATACGCTGGTTGAAGCCTCCGAAACGGTGTGGGACAGCCTAATCGAAGAAATGAGCGATAAAGACCTGCTGAAAGCCATGCGCAATCTGCACGTGGACGAGCAGGCTTATCTGGCCGAATATCTACCGCGAAACCTGATGGGGCGCTTGCTGACATCACTGGATCCGGCTCAACGTGCGCGAGTGCGGGAAGTGATTCAATATGGCCGAGATACCGTCGGCCAGATGATGGACTTCGAGCTGGTCACGGTGCGCGCCGACGTCACGCTAGGAACCGTTCAGCGCTATCTGCGCTATCGTAAAAGCATCCCCGATGCCACCGATAAGATTTTCGTGATCGATCGGAAGAATACGCTGCTGGGCGAATTGCCCCTCACCACCATTCTGTTGCACTCGCCGGATACTCCGGTGTTCAAAGTGATGAACAGTGAGCCGACCACTTTCCAGCCGGAACAAAAGGCCGAAGACGCCGCTGGGGCGTTCGAACGTTATGACTTGATCAGCGCCGCCGTTGTGGATGCCAAAGGCAAGCTGATGGGGCGACTGACCATCGAAGAAATCGTTGACGTGGTAAATGAAGAAAGCGACACCAATTTACGTCGTATGGGGGGGTTAAGCCCGGAAGAAGACGTGTTCTCCCCGGTAGGACGTGCGGTTCGCACCCGTTGGTCCTGGCTGGCCATTAACCTGTGCACCGCTTTTATCGCTTCACGCGTCATAGGTTTATTCGAACATACCATTTCTCAATTGGTTGCACTGGCAGCATTGATGCCCATTGTGGCCGGAATTGGCGGCAATACCGGCAATCAGACCATTACTATGATTGTGCGTGCGCTGGCGTTGCACCATATCCAATTAGGCAACAGCAACGTTTCATTTCTGATGATGAGAGAGCTGGGCGTCGCGCTGATCAACGGTATGGTATGGGGCGGTATTATGGGCATTGTAACCTATATCCTGTACGGTGATTTAGCCATGGGCGGCGTCATGACGCTGGCCATGATGCTTAATCTGTTGGTTGCGGCGCTGATGGGCGTAGTGATTCCAATGACCATGGCGCGGCTGGGGCGAGATCCGGCGATTGGCTCAAGTGTGATGATCACCGCGATTACCGATACTGGGGGTTTCTTTATTTTCCTCGGTCTGGCAACGTTATTTTTGGTCTGATCTCACTAGCAGATTTAGGAACCCATGTGAAACGAGGGCTGGTTCTCGCGGCGACATCAACCATGATAACGCGCGGAACAATGGTCAGTATCGCCCTTCTGTACTAGGATTCAAAAACCAGTGGCATTTTTCCTATGCCGCTGGCAATTCGCAGGTTACACATAAGGTTCGCCATGAGAATCAGGGCCATAGCACGAAATCATTCATATAATGTTCTTCTGAACATCGCGCTTATCAGCGGCCTGGTTTACCTGCTCGCGCTTTTTTGCATCCAACTGTCGGAAACTTCAAGTAACCTCGCGCCGCTGTGGTTTCCTACCGCTATTCTGATGGTGGCTTTATTTCATCTGCGTTTACGTTATTGGCCACTGCAACTGCTTGTCGCTGGCGCGGCTATTATTCTGGCGAATATGACGCTGTACGGGCCTAGCTGGTTTTCTGTCCCTCTGACGCTAATTAACCTGGTGGAGTCTACCGTCGGTGCCTGGCTGTTACGCCGCCTGTTAATGCCGAAAGACCCGCTACACAGCCTGTTTAGCTGGCTTAAATTTGTTTTGACCGCAGTTTTGCTGATCCCCATGCTCAGCGGCTTCGCGGCAGCATTTTATCTGGCTCCAGAACATGGCGATTTTGACCAGCTATTCACCCTGTGGTTTATGTCTGAATCCATTGGCATGTTGGCGTTGGCACCCGTTGGGCTGCTTTATCAACAAGGCTATTTCAATTCATCCCTGCGCTCTCAAACTCTGTTTGAAATGATCTGGATGCTAATTTTATCTTTGATTTGCTGCTATCTGGCACTGACTTACCTGCCCTTCCCCTTTACTTTCATCGTAATGGCGCTGATTTGGGTCGCTATTCGGCTACCCCGATTGGAAGCATTTATCATCTGCTGTCTATCCACGGTATTGATTGCGCTGATGATGAATTTCAATCTGTTTACCAATCAGGAGAGCAGCCAGCTATTTATTCAGGCTTTTGCATTTATTCCGCTATTACTGGTGTTAGTGCCGCCACACGCCATGTCGATGGTGATGCACGCGTTTCGCACTGAAAAAGATCATATTATCGAGAGCGAGAACCGTTTTCGGAACGCCATGGAATATTCAGCCATCGGTATGGCACTGGTGTCGCCGGAAGGCAAATGGATACAGGTCAACAAAGCCTTGTGTAATTTACTCGGCTATAGCCAAGAAAAACTGCTCAATTTAACCTTTCAGGAAATTACCTACCCGGAAGATCTCACCGCCGATCTCAAGCTATTGGAAGACCTGTTTGACGGTGTAATTCCCAGCTACACCATGGAGAAACGCTATATTCGCAGCGACGGCGAAGTGGTTTGGGCACTTTTGGTCGTCAGCGTGGTTCGGGATCACGAGCAGCGTCCGCTCTATTTTATTTCTCAAGTAGAAGATATTAATGACCTAAAAAAAACCGAAATGGTCAATCGCCGGCTGATGGAACGCATTACCCTAGCGAATGAAGCCGGTGGCGTAGGAATTTGGGAGTGGGACCTGAAAGAGAATGCCATCAGTTGGGATAAACGAATGTTCGAGCTGTATGACCTGCCGCCGAATACGATTCCCAGCGTAGAAGCATGGCGAGAGCGCATCCATCCCGATGACCTTGCACGCATTGACCGCGAATTTGCCACGGCGCTGACTCACCGTCAGCCCTATCGATTGGAATACCGCATTGTGTCTCGCAGCGGCCAAATCAGCCATATTCGTAATCAAGCCAATATGATTTGCGATAGTCGAGGCGATATTTTGCGTTTAATCGGCACTGCGCTGGACTTAACCGAAGTGAAAAGCCTGACGGAAGCCCTGCACGAAGAGAAGGAACGCCTGCATATCACGCTGGACTCCATCGGTGAAGCGGTAATCAGTACCGATCGGGAAATGCATATTACCTTTATGAACCCAGTGGCAGAAAAAATGACCGGCTGGGCCAATACCATCGCTCTTGGCCAACCTATCGATCAAATCATTCACTTAATTGATAGCAGCACCGGTTTAACCGTAGAGAATCCGGTTTGGTACTGTCTTAACGAGGTTTCGCCGCCGCAAAGTAACCTTTCGCTGATTTTGCACAGTCGGGACGGCGAACGTTATGACATTAAGGATTCCGTCGCGCCGCTGAAAACCTTGGAAGGGGAAACCGTCGGTGCTGTCTTGGTCTTCCAGGACGTCAGCGAATCGCGCGAAATAATGCGTAAACTCAGTTACAGCGCTTCACACGATAATTTAACCAGCTTGCCTAACCGCGCCAATTTTGAGTATCAGCTGAAAAATGCGATTCAAAAAAGCATCGAACATAATCAACAGCACGTATTAGGTTTCCTCGATCTGGATCGCTTTAAAGCGGTTAACGACACAGCCGGACATGCCGCCGGAGACGCGCTGTTAAAAGAATTGAGCGCTCTGATGCGTAAATATTTACGTGCTAGCGATTGCGTTGCCCGTCTCGGCGGCGATGAATTTGGCCTGTTACTGCAAAACTGCAGCGTCACCAGAGCTAAAACCGTGGTGCGGGGGATGGTTTCACTGATTAATGACTACCCATTCTGCTGGGAAGGTAAGCAATACCGTATCGGTGCCAGCGCCGGTATAACCCAAATCAATAGTCAGAACTGCAAGCGTAGTGAACTGATGGAGCAGGCAGACATTGCCTGCTATACCGCCAAACACAGCGGTCGTGGGCAGGTTTATCTCTACCAGCCACGGCAAAAACAGCTGTTGGCGCGCCAGCATGAGCTGCCGAGCAAAGATGAAATTCTGCATATTCTGGAGGATAATCAGCTAGAGCTTTTGGCTACCGCGGCCGCACCGCCGCTCAGGCCGAATGACGTGGCTTTCTACCAAATGATCCCGTCGGTTATCCCGAATGACAAACTGGCCGTAAGTCAGGACGATTTTCTCTCGGCCTCCTTGCTTTATGGCTTGCGCCCGGCGATGGAAAAATGGATCTGCCACCAATTGTTATGTATACAGGGCGAAAATATTCAGAGTAAGGCGCTCAAGGTCGCCGTGGCTTTATCCGAGGAATCGCTACAGGAAGAAAGCTTCCGCCACTTTTTGCTGGATAGCCTGCAACAATCCGCCATACCGGCCTCCGATTTGCATTGGTTCATACAGGAGTCTACGCTGCTGCGTCATTCGTCCACCATCGATAATTTTATCGCTCGCCTGCAAATGCTGGGCTGCAAACTCATTTTGACGGATTTCTCAGCCAACATGAATGGTTTCAGTAGGTTAACTCACCTCAAGATGGATTATTTAAAACTCGACGCCGGCCTGATCGCCAATATTCATACCGATCAAATGGACGAAGTGATGGTGTCGATTATCAACGGCACCGCTCACCGAGCCGGGGTAAAAACCCTCGCGGGGCCTGCCGATCAGTTGACGATCCTGAATAAACTCTGTCACATCGGCGTCGATTTGGTCGACGGTGACAGTATTGCCCGTACCGAGCGTCTGACCGATATTTTAGATTGCGGTTATTTAAGCAATAAATAACCTACGCCAGATTCAAAAATGTCATTTAGAGGAAACCGGAACCGATACCCGAATTATTCCCGCCATATGACTCTGATTTGTCGATTGCTCCTCTGCGCACTCTAAGGTAAAGTCGCCCCCCTTTATTTGGCCTGGGGAGCAATTATGTTCATTGGTTTTGACTACGGCACGGCGAACTGCTCTGTGGCCGTAATGCGGGATGATGCTCCCGAACTGCTGGTATTGGAAAATAACGACGTTTATTTGCCTTCCATGTTATGCGCGCCCACGCGAGAGGCGGTAAGTGAATGCCTACATCGTCACTGGCAGGTGCCCGCCGGCAGCGATGAAAACCAACAGTTGTTACGGCGGGCCATCGCCTTTAACCGTGAAGAAGATATTCCAGTCAATGCCGACAGCCTGCATTTTGGCCTGTCGGCGCTGGCTCACTATATCGAAGATCCGGAAGAAGTTTACTTCGTTAAATCCCCCAAATCCTTCCTCGGAGCGACCGGTTTAAAACCTCAGCAAATCGCCCTGTTTGAAGATCTGGTCTGCGCCATGATGTTCCACATCAAACGTCAGGCGGAATCTGCCGTACAAACCGAAATCAACCAGACAGTCATTGGCCGTCCGGTTAACTTCCAGGGTTCTGGCGGCGAAGAAGCTAACCGTCAGGCCGAGGGCATTTTGCTGCGTGCCGCACAGCGGGCCGGTTTCCGCGATATCGCTTTCCAATTTGAACCCGTGGCCGCCGGTCTGGACTTTGAAGCGACGCTGACCGAAGAAAAAACCGTGCTGGTCGTCGATATCGGCGGCGGCACCACCGACTGTTCTGTGCTACTGATGGGGCCAAACTGGCAGGGCATGGCGGATCGCCAGCAAAGTCTGCTCGGCCACAGCGGCTGTCGGGTTGGCGGTAACGATCTGGACATCATGCTGGCGTTTAAACAGTTAATGCCGCTGTTTGGTATGGGTAGCGAAACCGAAAAAGGCATCGCAATGCCTTCATTGCCTTACTGGAATGCGGTAGCCACCAACGATGTTCCGGCGCAGAGCGATTTCTACAGCACGGCCAACGGCCGTTTCCTGCGTGATTTGATTCGCGATGCGGCTAACCCGCAACAGGTAGAAATGCTGTTGAAAGTGTACCAACAGCGTTTGAGTTATCGTTTAGTTCGAGCGGCGGAAGAGAGCAAAATTGCGCTCTCTCAGCAAGAGCAGATCGCCACGGCGCTGGACTTCGTCAAACCTAAATTGGGGCAAATGATCAGTCAGCAGCAATTGGCCGATGCTATCGCTCAGCCGTTACAACGCATTCAGGAACAAGTCAACCTAGCGCTATCCACCAGCAACGTTAAGCCGGACGTGATCTACCTGACCGGCGGCAGTGCCCGTTCACCGCTGTTACGTAGCGCACTACAGCAACAGTTACCGGGCATTCCGCTGGTTGGGGGCAATGATTTTGGCTCCGTTACCGCTGGTCTGGCACGCTGGGCGCAGACGCTGTATCGTTAAAAATAGTTAATGTGTTGAGGCAGGACGCACCGGTTAAATCACGGTTATGTCCTGCCTCACCGACACCAATCCACAGCCTTCTGCCTTTCCGTGACTCGTTGACACAACGGCTTTTTCACACCGCCATCCTTTAAAAGGCCGCATTTTTTACAAAACATAACGTTACTAAGACAAAACTAAAAACAATCAGCATTCTATTCCATATTTCCTTCATTATTCTCCGTGAAAAGACAGCTAAACTAGTAAGATATAAGTTATCTGGCTAACGCCTATTGCGGATCGTCTCCACGTAAAATCCCAAGCATAAAAGAGAATCCTTCACCACTATGAATGCAAAACCTACACGCACTTCCCGCTGGGTAATTCTGGCAGGTCTGGTGGTCGTCGTTATTATTGCCATTACCGTCTGGCGCCACTTCACACCCACGCCCGGTACACCTACCGCCGCAGGCGCTCAACATGCAGCCAGTAACACCTCTCCACGCACGGGAGGACGGCGCAATATGCCGATGTCGCCGGTACAAGCCGCCACCGCGACCGAGCAAGTGATACCACGCTATCTCAGCGGGTTAGGTACCGTGCTGGCCTCTAATACCGTCACCGTAACCAGCCGCGTCGATGGGCAGCTAATGGCTATCCATTTCACCGAAGGGCAGCAGGTGAAAGCCGGTGATTTGCTGGCTGAAATCGATCCGCGTCCCTATCAGGTACAGCTCACGCAGGCTCAGGGGCAACTAGCCAAAGATCAGGCGACTCTCGCCAATGCGAAAAAAGACTTAGCACGCTACCAGAATCTGGCTAAAACCGGCCTGATCTCCCAACAGGATCTCGATACCCAACAGTCGCTGGTGCGCCAAACCGAAGGCAGCATTAAAGTCGATCAAGCCGCGATTGATAGCGCCGAACTGCAACTGACCTATAGCCGAATCACAGCGCCAATCTCTGGCCGCGTGGGGCTGAAACAGGTGGACGTCGGCAATTTCATTACCAGCGGCACCGCTACGCCGATTGTGGTGATTACTCAAACACATCCGGTAGATGTGGTGTTTACTCTGCCGGAAGGAGATATTCCTGCGGTGATGCAGGCGCAGAAAACGGCGCAACAGCAAGGTACTGTCGTGCCGGTAGATGCCTGGGATCGTACTCATCAGCATCAGTTAGCGCAGGGCGTTCTACTCAGCATTGATAACCAGATTGATACCGCCACCGGTACCATCAAGCTGAAAGCTCGTTTCGACAATAACGATGATGTGCTATTTCCCAATCAGTTCGTAAACGCTCGGGTGAAAGTCGACGTATTACAAAATGCGGTGGTAGTGCCCACTGCTGCAGTACAAATGGGTAACGAAGGTAGCTTTGTCTGGACGCTGAATGACGAGAACAAAGTGAGCAAAAATTTAGTCACCACCGGTATTCAGGACAGCAAACAAGTGGTAATCAGCGCCGGCATCAACGCCGGACAGCGGGTTGTCACCGACGGTATTGACCGTTTGACTGAAGGCTTACAGGTGGACGTCGTAGCACCACACAGCAGCGCCGCCGAACCCAAAGGTGCCGCAAAGGATCAGCCCCAAACGTACCGGGCAGCAGGCAATAAAACTGCGGCAGCGGAGAAATCCTAATGCAAGTGATGCCTCCTAAGCCCGGCGGCGGCCCATCGCGGCTATTTATTCTACGGCCGGTTGCCACCACGCTGTTTATGGTGGCAATCCTGCTGGCCGGTATTATCGGCTACCGTGCGCTGCCGGTTTCTGCTTTACCTGAAGTCGATTACCCCACTATTCAGGTCGTTACACTGTATCCGGGAGCCAGTCCGGACGTCGTGACATCTTCGATTACCGCACCGCTTGAACGCCAGTTTGGACAAATGTCCGGCCTGAAACAAATGGCCTCGCAAAGCTCCGGTGGCGCATCGGTGATTACGCTGCAATTCCAACTCACCTTGCCGCTGGACGTAGCCGAACAGGAAGTGCAGGCGGCGATTAACTCCGCCACCAATTTGCTCCCCAGCGATCTGCCCTATCCGCCGATTTACAGCAAGGTCAATCCGGCCGATCCGCCAATTCTGACGCTAGCAGTGACCGCGACGGCCATTCCTATGACACAGGTCGAGGATATGGTGGAAACGCGTATCGCGCAGAAAATTTCGCAGGTCAGCGGCGTCGGACTGGTCACCATTTCCGGCGGGCAACGTCCGGCTGTACGGGTGAAATTGAACGCGCCAGCGGTTGCTGCCATGGGGTTAGATAGCGAAACCATTCGCACCGCTATCAGCAATGCTAACGTGAACTCAGCCAAAGGCAGTTTGGATGGGCCAACGCGATCCGTCACGCTGTCAGCCAACGATCAAATGAAATCTGCCGAAGATTATCGCGATCTGATCGTCGCCTACCAAAATGGCGCACCGGTTCGTTTGCAGGACGTCGCCACTATTGAGCAAGGAGCCGAAAACAACAAATTGGCGGCATGGGCGAATAAACAGCCAGCGATTGTACTGAATATTCAGCGCCAGCCGGGCGTCAACGTTATTGAAACCGCAGATAGCATTCGCGCGATGTTGCCGGACTTAGTGAAAAGCTTGCCTAAATCCGTCGATGTGAAGATATTAACCGACCGAACCACCACCATTCGCGCCTCAGTGAGCGACGTTCAGTTTGAGCTACTATTAGCTATCGTGCTGGTGGTGATGGTGATTTACCTGTTCCTGCGTAACGCAGCCGCCACAATCATCCCTAGCGTGGCCGTACCGCTGTCGCTGGTCGGTACCTTTGCCGCTATGTATTTCCTCGGTTTCTCCATTAACAATCTAACGTTAATGGCGCTGACCATCGCCACCGGTTTCGTGGTTGATGACGCCATCGTGGTCATCGAAAATATTTCACGCTATATCGAGAAGGGAGAGAAACCGCTGGATGCGGCGCTGAAAGGAGCGGGAGAAATCGGCTTTACCATTATTTCCCTGACTTTCTCGCTCATTGCCGTATTGATTCCGCTGGTCTTTATGGGGGATATCGTCGGGCGGCTGTTCCGCGAGTTTGCCATTACACTGGCCATCGCTATATTGATCTCTGCAGTTGTATCACTGACCCTAACGCCGATGATGTGCGCGCGCATGTTGAGTTATGAATCTTTGCGCAAGCAAAACAAACTTTCTCGCGCCAGTGAAAAATTCTTCGATTGGGTGATTGCCCACTATGCCGTCGGGCTGAAAAAAGTGCTCAATCACCCGTGGTTGACCCTTAGCGTGGCGCTAAGCACGCTGGTATTGACGGTATTGCTGTACCTGATCATTCCCAAAGGCTTCTTCCCGATTCAGGATAACGGGCTGATTCAAGGCACGCTGGAGGCGCCGCAATCGGTCTCTTTCAGCAATATGGCTGAACGCCAGCAACAGGTTGCGGCAATTATTCTGCAAGATCCGGCGGTAGAAAGCCTGACCTCCTTTGTTGGCGTCGATGGCACAAACGCCACACTGAATAACGGGCGACTGCAAATTAATTTGAAACCGCTTAACGCGCGCGCTGACCGGGTTCCACAGGTCATTGCTCGCCTACAGCAAAGCGTTGAAGGCATTCCGGGGGTCAAACTGTTCCTGCAACCTGTGCAAGATCTGACCATAGATACGCAGGTCAGCCGGACTCAATACCAGTTCACGCTGCAAACCACGTCGCTGGAAGAATTGAGTACTTGGGTGCCTAAACTGGTAGACGAATTGCAGAAAAGTCCGGTGCTACAGAACGTAAGCAGCGACTGGCAGGATAAGGGATTAGTGGCGTTCGTCAATGTCGATAGGGATAGCGCCAGCCGTCTGGGTATCACCATGGCGGCAATTGATAGCGCACTGTATAACGCTTTTGGCCAGAGATTGATTTCCACGATCTACACGCAGGCTAATCAGTACCGCGTGGTGCTAGAGCACGATGTAAAAGCAACACCGGGGCTGGCAGCCTTCAATGATATTCGCCTGACCGGCAGCGACGGTAAAGCCATTCCTCTGAGCAGTATTGCCCGTATTGAGGAACGCTTCGGCCCTTTATCCATCAATCATTTAGATCAATTCCCATCGGCCACGGTGTCCTTCAATCTCAGCGACGGTTATTCACTGGGAAAAGCGGTCAATGTCATTACCCAAACCGAAAAAGAGCTGCAATTGCCCGCGGATATTACCACCCGCTTCCAAGGGGCGACGCTGGCATTTCAAGCCGCGTTGGGGAGCACGCTGTGGCTGATTATCGCCGCAATCGTGGCAATGTATATCGTGCTCGGCGTGCTGTATGAGAGCTTTATTCATCCGGTCACTATCTTATCTACCCTCCCTACGGCGGGCGTCGGTGCACTGCTGGCGCTGATGCTGGCCGGCAGCGAGCTGGATGTGATCGCCATTATCGGTATTATTTTGCTAATAGGTATTGTGAAGAAGAACGCCATTATGATGATCGACTTCGCCCTCGCCGCCGAGCGGGAGCAGGGAATGACGCCTTATGACGCGATCTATCAAGCCTGTTTGCTCCGGTTCCGTCCGATATTGATGACCACGCTGGCAGCCCTGCTGGGTGCGCTGCCGCTGATGCTCAGTACCGGCGTCGGTGCCGAACTGCGGCGTCCGCTGGGAATATGTATGGTCGGCGGTCTGGTGGTAAGTCAGGTTCTCACCCTGTTTACCACGCCGGTTATCTATCTGCTGTTCGACAAACTGGCGCGCAACACCCGCCGTAAACCGCAGCAGGACGAACTGGATTTATTGCCGAATGAACAGGAGCCAAAGTGAAATTCTTTGCGCTGTTCATCACCCGTCCCGTCGCCACTACGCTACTGACGCTGGCGATAACCCTAAGCGGCATTATCGGCTTCGGTTTGCTGCCGGTGTCGCCGTTGCCGCAAGTGGATTTCCCGGTCATTTCCGTCAGCGCCTCGCTGCCGGGTGCCGATCCGGAAACCATGGCGTCTTCGGTAGCGACACCGCTGGAACGCGCTCTGGGACGTATTGCTGGTGTCAATGAAATGACGTCCAGCAGTTCGCTTGGCAGTACCCGAATCATCCTACAGTTTGATCTCAATCGTGACATTAACGGCGCCGCTCGCGACGTACAGGCAGCGCTGAATGCCGCCCAAAGCCTCATGCCATCGGGTATGCCTAGTCGGCCAACTTACCGCAAGGTCAATCCGTCCGATGCACCGATCATGATTCTGACGCTAACCTCAGATACCTATAATCAGGCTCAGCTTTACGATTTGGCATCTACCAAACTGGCGCAGAAAATTGCCCAGACCGAAGGCGTCAGCGATGTTTCCGTCGGCGGTAGCTCCTTGCCTGCCGTGCGGGTCGAGCTAAACCCTAGCGCATTGTTTAATCAGGGGGTTTCTCTGGATGCAGTACGCCAATCTATTGCCGCTGCCAACGTCCGCCGCCCGCAGGGTTCGGTAGACGCCGATCGGCAAAACTGGCAGGTGCAGGCCAACGATGAGATCAAAACCGCCGAAGGCTATCGCCCACTGATTGTGCATTACAACAATGGCTCTGCCGTACGGCTCAGCGATGTCGCCAACGTCATAGACTCAGTGCAGGACGTGCGTAATGCGGGGATGTCCGACGGAAAACCGGCTATTTTGCTGGTAGTCAGCCGCGAACCTGGGGCGAATATTATCGCTACCGTCGATCGCATCCGCGCCGAATTGCCAGCGCTTCGTGCCAGCATTCCGGCAGCGGTACAACTGAATATTGCACAAGATCGCTCCCCGACGATTCGCGCTTCATTGGATGAAGTGGAGCAGTCCCTCATTATCGCCATTGCGCTGGTGATTATGGTGGTA
The DNA here is from genome assembly GCF_001112925.1 of Yersinia nurmii. Lineage (GTDB taxonomy): Bacteria > Pseudomonadota > Gammaproteobacteria > Enterobacterales > Enterobacteriaceae > Yersinia > Yersinia nurmii. The sequence goes on along the minus strand of NZ_CPYD01000002.1, from coordinate 39,950 downwards.
TTCCTGTTCCTGCGATCCGGGCGCGCCACGCTAATTCCGGCAGTTGCGGTGCCGGTATCGCTGATTGGCACCTTTACCGCCATGTATTTGTGCGATTTTAGCCTGAACAACCTGTCATTGATGGCGCTGACCATTGCCACCGGTTTTGTGGTGGATGATGCCATTGTGGTGCTAGAAAATATTTCCCGTCATATTGAAGCCGGAATGAAACCCATGGCAGCCTCGCTACTGGGCGTGCGGGAAGTCGGATTTACCGTGCTTTCCATGAGCGTATCTCTGGTGGCGGTATTTATTCCACTGCTGTTGATGGAAGGTCTGCCAGGGCGCTTGTTCCGCGAGTTTGCCGTCACTTTATCCGTTGCTATTGGCATTTCGCTGGTGATTTCTCTAACCCTAACGCCGATGATGTGCGCGCACCTGCTCAAAGCCCGACCGGAGCATGATCAACCGCGTATTCGTGGTTTTGGGAAAGTTCTGCTCGCTATTCAGCAAGGATATGGTCGCTCATTAAATTGGGTTCTGGGCCATGCTCGCTGGGTGCTGGTGGTGCTATTGTCAACCGTAGCGCTGAATGTCTGGCTGTATATCAGCATTCCGAAAACCTTCTTCCCTGAGCAAGATACCGGGCGAATGATGGGCTTTATTCAGGCCGACCAAAGCATTTCATTTCAGGCAATGAAACTGAAGTTACAAGATTTTATGAAAATCGTCAGCGCCGATCCGGCGGTGGACAATGTCACCGGCTTTACCGGTGGTTCACGCACTAACAGCGGCTCCATGTTCATTTCGTTAAAACCGTTAAGTGAACGCAGCGAAACTGCCCAGCAGGTGATTACCCGTTTGCGTAGTAAGCTAGCCAAAGAGCCGGGAGCCAGCCTGTTTTTAGCCGCAGTACAGGATATCCGCATTGGCGGCAGGCAATCTAACGCCAGCTACCAATACACTTTACAGGCTGACGATCTGAGCGCCCTACGCATCTGGGAACCCAAGATTCGCGCCGCACTAGCCCAGCTGCCGGAGCTGGCGGACGTTAACTCCGATCAACAAGACAAAGGTGCCGAGCTGGGGTTGACTTACGATCGTGAAACTATGGCGCGCTTGGGTATCAGCGTTTCCGATGCTAATGCATTGCTAAATAATGCTTTTGGGCAACGACAGATTTCCACTATTTATCAACCGTTAAATCAATACAAAGTCGTGATGGAAGTCGCCCCGCAATATACGCAGGACGTCAGTTCGCTGGATAAAATGTTCGTCATTAACAACGCCGGACAGGCGATTCCTTTGTCCTATTTCGCCCGCTGGCAACCGGCTAATGCGCCATTAGCCGTCAATCATCAGGGCCTATCGGCGGCCTCAACGATTTCGTTTAACTTGCCGGATGGCTACAGTTTATCTGATGCCACCGCTGCGGTGGAAAGAACCATGACCGAACTGGGCGTCCCTTCCGAGGTACGCGGCGCGTTTGCCGGTACCGCGCAAGTGTTCCAGGATACACTGAAATCCCAGCTCTGGCTGATTCTGGCCGCCATCGCCACGGTGTATATTGTGCTAGGCATATTGTATGAAAGTTACGTCCATCCACTGACAATTCTGTCCACATTGCCTTCCGCTGGCGTCGGCGCGTTGCTGGCTTTGGAGCTGTTTGACGCGCCTTTCAGTATGATCGCCCTGATCGGGATTATGTTGCTGATTGGCATAGTGAAAAAGAACGCAATCATGATGGTAGACTTTGCTTTGGAAGCGCAGCGAAACGGCAACCTCAGTGCCAAAGAGGCTATCTTTCAGGCCAGTCTGCTACGTTTCCGCCCGATTATGATGACCACGCTGGCGGCGCTATTTGGCGCATTGCCCTTGGCTCTAGGCAGCGGCGACGGCGCGGAACTGCGCCAACCCTTGGGGATTACCATCGTTGGCGGCCTGATTATGAGCCAGCTTTTGACGCTTTATACTACGCCGGTGGTTTACCTGTATTTCGATCGCCTGCGCAGCCGCTTTAGCCGTCAGCCCCTACAGAGGCTTGAGTAATATGTCCCCCGAAATGCCAACGCCGCTTCAGTCCACGTCGGTTCGCTGGCAGTTGTGGATCGTCGCCTTTGGCTTTTTCATGCAGGCGCTGGATACCACCATCGTCAACACTGCTTTGCCGTCAATGGCCGCCAGTCTGGGGGAGAACCCGCTGCGTATGCAGTCGGTGATTGTTTCTTATGTGCTGACCGTGGCAGTTATGCTACCGGCCAGCGGCTGGCTGGCTGATCGGGTTGGCGTGAAGTGGGTATTTTTCTCAGCGATTATTCTGTTCACCATTGGCTCACTGATGTGTGCTCAATCCGCGTCCCTGAATGAGCTAGTTTTCTCCCGCGTCATTCAAGGCATCGGCGGCGCGATGATGGTGCCGGTTGGTCGTTTAACTGTGATGAAAATCGTTCCGCGCGAGCAATATATGGCGGCGATGGCCTTTGTTACTCTGCCTGGACAGGTTGGCCCGCTGATGGGGCCAGCGCTCGGCGGTTTTCTGGTGGAGTACGCCAGTTGGCACTGGATTTTCCTGATTAATTTGCCGGTTGGATTGATCGGCGCTATTGCCACTCTGATGCTGATGCCTAATTACACCATGCAAACCCGCCGGTTTGATATCAGCGGTTTTTTGATGTTGGCAGTCGGTATGGCTACGTTGACGCTGGCGCTCGACGGTCATAAAGGACTTGGCCTGCATCCCGCCGCCATTGTTGGATTAATTGTCTGCGGGCTGCTGGCGCTGCTGGGCTATTGGTGGCACGCCAGAGGTAACCCTTCTGCCCTATTCTCTCTACGATTATTCAAGAATAAAGTTTACACTTTAGGGCTAATTGGCAGTATGGCAGGGCGTATCGGCAGTGGAATGCTGCCTTTTATGACGCCGATTTTCCTGCAAATTGGCATGGGTTTTACTCCGTTCCACGCCGGTCTGATGATGATTCCCATGATTATTGGTAGCATGGGAATTAAACGAATTATCGTGCGAGTGGTTAACCGCTTCGGCTATCGTCAGGTATTGGTCAACGCCACTCTACTGCTGGCTGTGGTTAGCCTAAGCTTCCCGTTAGTTGCTCTGATGGGCTGGCTATGGCTACTGCCAGTGGTTTTATTCTTCCAGGGAATGCTCAACGCTCTGCGCTTCTCTACTATGAATACGCTAACCCTGAAAGGCTTGCCTGACAGGCTGGCAAGCAGTGGGAACAGTCTGTTATCCATGGTCATGCAGTTGGCTATGAGTATGGGTGTTAGCGTCGCCGGGATCGTTCTCGGTCTGTTTGCCCACAATCAGGTCGTCACTAACTCACCGGCGACCCACAGCGCCTTCCTTTACAGCTATATCTGCATGGCGATTGTCATTGCCTTACCGGCATTAATCTTTGCCAAAGTACCGCAGGATATTCGTAAAAACCGCACTCTGGATACAACAGGCCAGAAATGAGGACAGCATGAGAATTGGCATTACCGGTAAGTTATTCATGGCGATTTTCGCCACCTGTATGTTGGTATTAATCACCATGCATTGGGGAGTGCGAGCTAGCTTTGAGCGCGGTTTTATCGATTATATCAAGCACAGCAATGAGCAACGCATCGCCATGCTGGGCGACGCATTGGAAGAACAATACAAGCACTACGGCAACTGGAATTTCCTGCGTAATAACGATCGGGTGGTGTATCAAATCATGCGATCCTTCGAGCAAAACAGCGATAATAGCCATAATCTGCCGCCACGTGGCTGGCGCACCCAGTTTTGGGTAGTAGACAGTCACTTTAAGCTGTTGGTTGGTCACACCGGATTAGTGCCTAAAGAGGGTTCACGCCTTCCCATAAAATACGGCAATCAGATAGTCGGCTGGGTGATCGCCACCCCGCCAGAAAAACTCACTCGCAATGCCGATATCAATTTTGACCTGCAGCAACGCCGCACCAGTTGGATGATTGTCGCCCTCTCCACTTTGCTAGCCGCCGCCGTTACTTGGGTACTATCGCGAGGGATGCTGGCTCCGGTAAAACGTTTGGTGGAAGGCACCCATCGGCTGGCCGCCGGGGATTTCAGCACCAGAGTCGCTGTCAGTAGCCGCGATGAACTGGGAAGGCTGGCACAAGACTTCAATCAGTTAGCCAGTTCGCTGGAAAAAAATGAGCAAATGCGCCGAGACTTTATGGCCGACGTCTCTCACGAATTACGGACACCGCTGGCCGTGCTACGTGGCGAGCTGGAAGCCTTACAGGACGGTGTTCGCCAACCTACACCGGAATCACTCAACTCCTTGCAAGCCGAAGTGGCGATGTTAACCAAGCTAGTCAACGATTTGCATCAGCTTTCCCTGTCCGATCGCGGGGCACTGGCTTACCGTAAAACTCAGCTGGATTTGGTGCATTTATTGCAGGTGGCGCTCGCCAGTTTCCGAAGTCGCATCGAGCAGAAACGGCTGGCGGTAACAACTCACTTACCCGAACAGGCCATAATATTTGGCGATCCGGATCGCCTCACCCAGCTATTCCATAATCTGATGGAAAACAGCCTGCGCTACACCAACAACGGCGGGCAACTGAATATCAGTATTAGTCTCGATGACAACACCCTCACGCTGTGCTGGCAAGACAGCAAACCCGGTATCAGCGACGAACAGCTACAGCAGATCTTTGAACGCTTTTATCGCGCAGAAAGCTCTCGTAACCGAGCCAGCGGCGGATCGGGGCTGGGTCTGGCCATTTGTCATAATATCGTCGAAGCCCACGGCGGAAAAATCGCCGCCGAACATTCACCTTTGGGCGGCGTATTGATTAAGGTAGACTTTCCGTTGTCACATTCACTAGGAAAATAAATCTCCATGAATGAAGCCATTTTCGCGCCAGGCCAGCATGGCCCGGTACTGATCGTTGAAGACGAGCCTAAGCTTGGGCAACTGTTGGTGGATTATCTACAGGCCGCAGGCTACCAGACCCGATGGTTGACCAATGGCGCTGAAGTCATCGCCTCGGTACGGCAAACTCCGCCAGCGATTATCCTATTGGATTTGATGCTGCCCGGCAGCGATGGCATCAGTATCTGTCGCGAAATACGTCGTTTTTCCGATGTGCCTATCGTGATGGTCACCGCGAAAACGGAGGAAATCGATCGTTTACTCGGGCTGGAAATCGGCGCTGACGATTATATCTGCAAGCCATATAGCCCACGGGAAGTAGTGGCTCGGGTGAAAACTATTCTGCGCCGCTGCTATAGCCCGCGAGAAATGCCTAGTGACATGGCACCGCTACAAATTGATGAGTCACGTTTCCACGCGAGCTATCAGGGCCACACGCTGGATCTCACTCCAGCAGAGTTTCGTTTGCTCAAGATTCTGGCGATGCAACCGGGGCACGTATTTTCCCGTGAACAACTGCTGAATAATCTGTATGACGACTACCGGGTCGTGACCGATCGCACCATAGACAGTCATATAAAAAATCTGCGACGAAAACTGGAATCCTTCGATGAAGAAAAACCCTTTATCCGCGCAGTATATGGAATGGGCTACCGATGGGAGGCAGAAATGGGTCGTTTGCTCTAATGTATTTTATGCCAAAGGTGCGTTATGTTGGCTGAGTCAGGTACGCAAATCTCCATTATGGATAGCGTTGACTACACTGATTAGGAGACTACTCAACCAACAGGAGAAACACTATGGCCATCGGCTACTACGAGCTTAAAAAAGCGAAGAACGGTCAATATTATTTCAATCTGAAAGCCGGCAATAATGAAGTCATTCTCTCCAGCGAGATGTACGCCAGTAAAGCATCCGCTGAAAACGGTATCGCATCAGTCCAAAGCAATTCTCCCCTGGAAGCTCAATACGAATTAAAGCACAACGTAAAAAATGAACCTTACTTTGTGCTGAAAGCTAAGAATCATCAGGTTATCGGCGTCAGTGAATCTTATAGTTCTGAAGCCGCAGCAAAAAATGGCATTGCCTCCGTAATGAAAAACGGTGCCACCACCACCATTAAAGACCTGACGCTATAGAGTGATTTGTACCCTACTGACGACAGCGCGGCAGTGACTGGCCGCGCACTTCTTCGCTATTTTTGATCCAAATCATTTAAACCCTACAAAAATTATGCAAGGGCTGATTTTCCGCTTTTCCGGCGCTACAATCATCGGCTTTTGCCACTCCCTCTGGGCGTGGTTCTGACTTGAACTCAGACTGAGAATCTCCCATGTTTATACCTGAATTACTGTCTCCAGCCGGTACGCTGAAGAATATGCGCTATGCTTTCGCTTACGGTGCCGATGCCGTGTATGCCGGTCAACCTCGCTATAGCCTGCGCGTTCGCAATAATGAATTTAATCATGAAAATCTGGCTTTAGGGATTCAGGAAGCCCATGCCTTAGGCAAGCGGTTCTACGTCGTGGTGAATATCGCCCCACACAACTCGAAGCTAAAAACCTTCCTACGCGACCTGAAACCAGTGATCGATATGGAGCCGGACGCACTGATCATGTCCGATCCCGGCCTGATCATGATGGTCCGTGAAGCTTTCCCACAGATGGATATTCACCTGTCGGTGCAGGCCAACGCGGTTAACTGGGCAACGGTAAAATTCTGGCAGCAAATGGGGCTGACTCGGGTGATTTTATCCCGTGAGCTATCTCTGGAAGAAATTGCTGAAATCCGCGAACAGGTGCCAGAAATGGAGCTGGAAGTCTTCGTCCACGGCGCACTGTGCATGGCCTATTCCGGCCGTTGCCTACTCTCCGGCTATATCAATAAGCGTGACCCGAATCAGGGCACCTGCACCAATGCCTGCCGTTGGGAATATAAAGTTGAAGAAGGCAAACAGGACGATATCGGCAATATCGTGCATATTCACCAGCCAATTCCGGTGAAAAATGTCGAACCAACTCTGGGTATCGGCGCACCGACCGATAAAGTCTTTATGATTGAGGAAGCCATGCGTCCAGGGGAATATATGACCGCCTCTGAAGATGAGCACGGCACCTATATCATGAATTCCAAAGACTTGCGGGCAATTCAGCACGTAGAACGTTTGACTCAGCTTGGCGTTCACTCGTTGAAAATTGAAGGCCGTACCAAGTCCTTCTACTATTGCGCTCGCACCGCTCAGGTTTACCGCCGCGCTATCGATGATGCAGTGGCGGGAAAACCGTTCGATCCTTCGCTACTCACCACGCTAGAAGGCTTGGCACACCGCGGTTATACCGAAGGATTCCTGCGTCGCCACGTCCATGAAGACCATCAAACCTATGATTACGGCTACTCGGTTTCCGAGCGGCAGCAGTTTGTTGGAGAATTTACCGGCGACCGTCGAGATGGGTTGGCGGAAGTGGTGGTTAAAAACAAATTCTCCGTCGGAGATAGCGTCGAATTAATGACCCCAACTGGCAATATTCAATTTACGCTGGAAAGCATGCTAGATAAAAAAGGCCAAGTTGCTGAGATTGCTCCGGGAAATGGGCATATCATGTATTTGCCAATTCCCGAAGAAATCGATGTGGAATATGCGCTGCTAATCCGTAATCTGGATGGAACTAATACGCGTAACCCGCATGAAAAACAGTAGTATGTAGACTTAATATCTAATGCCACTCACTGAGTGGCATTTTTGACAAATATTAGAAATGGATCACATCTATTATAATGTCTACAAGGTACTATAGCTCGAGTACAATAAAGAACTAAAATAGTTAGACAGCAAGACTAGGAACCACCTCCTTGGCTGGCCCAATCTCCCTTGGGCCGGCCTTTTCTTTTAAACCCAATAACCAATTGAATTTATAGTTATTTTTTAGCACTAAATAATTAACTAAACACGTTAAAATAATTGCTAATAACCCAATCAATTTCACTTAATTTATTAACCAAAATTAACGTAATAATACTCCTAACATAGTTTAATTCTAATCCAGAGTAAATCTCCGCTATCTCCGATTTATAAGCATCTACCAACCCGATCTTACTTTTTATTTTCTGCGATTTAACTCAAATAATCTGATAGTCAGAGCAAAGCGTTATGGTTTACTGTTAGTGATATAACCTACCACCTCCGGAGCATGTTATGACTCAAACGCCACTCAGCCTTCTTATTCTCAACGGTAAAGAAGGCGGAAATCCAGAAGTGCGTAATGCAGTAAAAAACGTGCGGGATGAGGGATTAACCCTACATGTGCGTACCACCTGGGAACAGGGAGATGCCGCCCGTTATGTCAACGAGGCTATCGCACTGGGGGTCGATACCGTGATTGCAGGCGGTGGAGATGGCACTATCAATGAGGTCGCGGGAGCATTAGCGGCTTTACAACCCAGCCATACGCTTCCCAGCTTGGGCATTTTGCCTCTCGGTACGGCTAACGACTTCGCCACTGCCTGTAGTATTCCTCTGCAAATCGATAATGCCTTGCAGCTGGCGATAAAAGGCCGTGCCGTTCCTATTGATATCGCTAAAGTTAATGACGACCGTTATTTTATCAATATGGCAACAGGGGGATTTGGCGCGCGAATTACTACCGAAACGCCTGCGATGCTGAAATCGGCGTTGGGCGGTGCCTCATACTTTGTCCACGGTTTAATGCGTATGGACACATTAAAAGCCGATCAATGCGAGATCCGCGGCCCCGATTTTCATTGGTCTGGTGAAGCGCTGGTGATCGGAATTGGCAACGGTAAGCAGGCCGGAGGCGGACAAGAACTTTGTCCGAACGCATTGATTAATGACGGATTACTACAGCTGCGGCTGCTTACAGCCACCGAAATTTTGCCCGCACTGCTGACCAGCCTTTTCAGCGGCGAAGAAAACAAAAATGTCATTGACGCCACGTTACCCTGGCTGGAAATCAGCGCGCCCCATGACATCAGATTCAATCTGGATGGCGAACCCCTGTCTGGTAGCCAGTTCCGAATTGAAGTGATGCCTGCGGCACTCTTATGTCGCCTACCGCCAAACTGTGCATTATTAGGCTGATTCTTTATTAGGCTGATTCTTTCCTTATTGGGGCGAACATCTGCGCCCCAAGACATCCCTCCCTGTCTCCAGATCTGACGCTGGGTTTCTACGGCCATCAAGGCGTGATTAACATTAATCACTCCCTAACATACACCCCGCTGAACGCTACAATGATCGACCGAGAGACATGGATTCTATTCCGTGCGGCCACCTCTGGCGGCCCCGAGATATTTATACAGCGTAGGCTTAGAGATCCCCATCATCTGGCAAATCTGCGCCACGGTATAATTTTTCTCATCATAGAGTTTTACCGCCAAATCCTGTTTATCCTGACTCAGCGCTTTTGGTCTGCCGCCATTACGGCCCCGGGCGCGCGCAGCCCTTAATCCTGCTTGATTCCTTTCCTTGATCACATTACGTTCAAAGTTAGCCAGAGCGCCAAAAAGTCGGAAAATAAGCTCCCCCGAGCTAGTCGAGGTATCAATACCATCCTCAATACTTTTTAGCGCGATGCCTTTTGTTTCCAATAATGCCATCATTCCAATCAGATCTTTAAGTGAACGACTCAGACGGTCTAATCGCCACACTACGAGTGTATCGCCAGCACGAACAAAGTTTAGCGCTTGTTGTAAACCGGGCCGTTCCACTTTTGCTCCGTTGAAATGGTCTTCAAATAACCGTTCGCACCCTACCTGATTTAAAAAATCGCGTTGTAAATTCAATTTTTCATCATCCGCAGAGACACGGGCATATCCAACCAACATGGATTGGTCCTCTTTAAGTTAAATTACACGTTAAATAATTAATTTATCACCGTAGATATTTTTACCTAATATATTAACCATATATTATTCATTTGCCAATTTATCAGGATACTAATTAGGGGTAAATAAGATAAAGATTAATACGTGATATCTAACAAGTTAAAGATTGTCTCAACTCATCAGAATAGCGATTCATTAGCATCAACTGCTCTCTCTCCCATTTACTTAAATGATGAACTCGACTTAAATCAAATAACGGGTATTTATTACGATTATTCTGAGAATAAATTCATTTAAAACATAAGGTTAGTCCATTCAGGTATAATAACTGGCGTTTTATTACCCCCCTGTGACAATAAAATAAATTTGTGCTATTTATTTCCCGTATTCATTTTCCACATAAGTATGACAAATTGGCATTTATCCAGTAGGGAAAAGTAAGATGGACAGCATTAAGCAGAATAAAGGAAACTGTGTTTACTCCCCGGCAACATTAGGGCAAAAAGAAGTTTGGCTGATACAGCAATTATCACCAGAACTACCCTTTAATATTTCCGAATATGCGGAAATTAATGGAAATTTAAACATCTCTGTTTTCGAAACAGCGCTCCGTGACATTGTTGCAGAAACCCCAGCGATGAAAAGCCGCTTTAAGGCCATCGACGGCGAGTTATATCAATATGTAGATAACAATCTTGACATAAATTTACATGTAATTGATAAAACTGATCATTTGGATGAAAGCTTCGATTTGGACGCCTGGATACAGGCTGATATCACTACGTTAATTTCGCCGGAAGATGAAAACCTACTCAACTTTTCATTGATTTGTTTACCGCAAAATAAATTTATTTACTATCAGCGATGCCACCATATCATTATGGATGGTCGGAGTTTGGGGCTTATCTCAAAACGCATCAGCGACCGATATGATGAATTAATCTCTGGGAAAGAACCGGAGGCTATTATTCCTGACGAACCCGACTTACTGGCCAAGAAAGATATTGAATATCTACAGTCAAAACGCTTCAATATGGATAAATCCTATTGGGATTCGTTCTCACAGAACGCTAACCGTCTTTCATTCCTTAGCCACAGTCCTAACGATCGGAATATATTAAAAGAAGAACAATATATCGATGAATCTGTTAATAAAGCGATAGAGTTCATTGCTGAGAACAATAATCTCAGGCCAACGCACATTTATATTGCGGCCGTCGCCGCTCACTTCTATACCCTGACCGGCGTTAATGAGCTCAGTTTCAGTTTTCCGGTAACAGGTATTGGTAAAGAATCCAAAAATCTGATAGGAATGACATCGAATACCTTACCTCTAGAAGTTACAATCTCTCCCACTGATAATATTCTGGATATTGCCAGAAACATGAATAAGCAGCTGACAAAGATATTAAAACATCAGCGCTACCGCGGAGAAAATATATTACGAAAAAACAAACAGGAATTCAGTTTCGGCCCAGCGATTAACCTGATGCTATTTGATCGCGGTACGCCCTTCCGACACTGCGAGACCAAATGGATAAAAGCAAAAGGCTCTCAAACCCACGGCTTTTCTGTCGTATTCGACGATAAAGGTTACGGTAAAGGGCTATCCATCAGTTTTTACGGAAGTGACAGGCTGCATAGCCTGGAAGATATATTCGACCACCACCGTCGATTCAGCGTTATCCTTGAGCAACTGGCGGCCAATCCACTTAACGCCATTGGGCAAGTCGATCATCAAATCATGGAAGCGCGGGCCAATTCCCCTCGCAGAACGCTGTTTGAAAACATCCGAAACCCACTGTCCGCCGCCGTGATTAACTGGCAGGTACAGGATGCACAGCAAATCGCTAATCTGGCACTGGCATTATCAGAAAAGGCAGGTGTCCCTCCCGCGGTAACCAAGTTAAAAATATTAATTAACAATAAGTTATTCATCGTCAATCAGGTTGAATCCTTGCCAGAAAAAACATTATCCGCCCCAGGCACGCTGGTGCGTCTGGATAGCATAAATGATGGCTGGCAGGTAACGACCCTCACGACGGATATCAGAATCAGCGCTTTCAGCACGCTGGACGGCACGCCGGTGTTAGCCACTGCCTTAGCCGAACAAGGTAATCTGACCACTGGCGATCGGCTACCTATTCTCAGCCAACAACAATCCGACGCGCTATCAGCCGAACTGGCCGCTTTGGCTACGCATGAGCCTTTCTGGCTGGAAAAGCTTCAAAGATTCAATCCAGTAGATTTCCCTTATTATCTTGATAAGACCGAAGGAGACAGCAGTTTAGCTATTGGGGAATGGCAATATTCCGAGTTATCAAACTCCGGCGATAACTCATGGTCAAACATTATCAGTCTGTATGCCGCTTACCTGCATAGTCTTTCTGGCGAACAGAGTTTCCAGCTTGGCTATCACGCCATTCGTCAGGGCGAAGATATCTGTTCTCAACTTTCTTCACCTTGGGTTCCGATGGATGTGACTGATATCTATGATCAATCATCATTGGCTGATGTTACAGAAAATCTTAATAAAGAAATAAAGCAAATCAATCAGGCTCAAAGTTATGCAACAGATATCATACTGCGCCATGAACCCCTGAAGAGAAATACCAAACTATCACAGAACAAACCGTTATATGCATTAGCAGTGGCCATTACCGATGGCGACATTCTTATTCATTCCAAGATAAATCCCGACAACTTCCCGCTACTGACATTACAAATCAACGCCTTAAACGGTCAATTCCGCTGGATTTATAATGCCGCCTATTTAGCTGAAAATCGAATCACTCAAATTAATAGTCATATATTACAAGGATTGAAAAATAGCGTCGAAATAGGGAGTCTTTCCCAGCCTATTGGCGAAATTAATTTTATTCCTAAATCTGAAGAATTACTGTTACTGGAGACGCTAAATCACAGGGAATACGACTTTAACAACCATAGCTGTATTCACCGCGTATTTGAACAACAGGTGCAAAAAACGCCCGATGCCATCGCGATTTGTCACGGCGAACGGCAGTTAACTTACCTAGAGTTTGATAGGCTGGCTAACCGTATTGCCCACCATTTGGTGGGTTTAGGCATTCAGGCAGATATGCGTGTTGCCCTGTGCATGGAGCGTAGTTGCCTACAAATAGCGGCGCTATTCGGGATTCTGAAATCAGGCGGCTGTTACGTTCCTCTCGATCCCGCCTACCCTAGCGAACGTTTAAAAGATGTGCTTCATGACGCCGATCCAGCAGTGTTGTTGGTTGACTCATTGGGTCAGGAAATATTAACCGGTAGCAGTGATGTCCGTACCTACGACGTGGATGCCTTACTTGCCGTCGATACACCGGATACGCCACCGCAGTTACCCCAGCTTTCGGTTAATCAACTTGCCTATGTAATATTTACCTCTGGTTCCACCGGCCGACCAAAGGGTGTGATGGTCGAACATGCGCAGGTTATGAACTTGTATTACGCGTTGAACGAGGCAATTTTCCATTATTACCCTAAACAATCAAAGGTTTGCCTTAACTCCAGCATCTCCTTTGATGCTTCATTGCAAAGCCTCCTCAGCTTGCTGAGTGGCCACCAGCTCCATATCGTTCCGCAAGATGTTCGCGTTGATGGAGCCCGGTTAGTGCAATTCCTTAAAGACAACGCCATTGACGTGTTCGACTGCACGCCAACCCAATTGGAAATGTTATTACTCTCCGATTTGCCTAATCAGATGGAAAAACTGATTCTCTTGATCGGCGGGGAAGCCTTGTCTCCTCAGACTTGGCGGCGTCTGTCAGCGTTCAACCACTTTACCGCGTTCAATGTGTACGGCCCGACCGAATGCACGGTTGACGCTACCGTGGCACTGATTGATGCTTCGCATTCACTGCCCACCATTGGCCGACCTATTGCCAATTCAGCCATTTATTTGCTGAATAATCAGTTAAAACCTGTGCCTTTCGGCGCCGTGGGGCAAATGTATATCAGCGGCGACGGCGTGACCCGTGGCTACCTGAATCAACCTGCGCTAACCGAAGAGCGCTATAGCGCCGATCCTTTCAGTGCGAAGAATCTGCGTATGTATCGCACTGGCGATTTGGCGCGTTATTTTGCCGACGGCTCTCTGGAATATTTAGGTCGTGACGATCAGCAGGTAAAAATCAACGGCTATCGTATTGAGCCTGGCGAAATTGAAGAGAAATTATTGAGCCACCCGCAGGTCAATGAAGCCGTCGTTATTGCCTATAAAAATGCATCGGGGGAAAAGCAACTCGTTAGCTATCTGGTACTGGCAGAAAATCCCCAAACGGAAGACCTACCACGCCATCTGCGGGATTTCCTGAGCCCGATATTGCCGGAATTCATGCTGCCTATCGCCTATGTTGTCGTTGATCATTTACCTTTGACTCCTAACGGAAAAATCGATCGCAAGCAGCTGCCTGCCCCTGATTTTAGTGCCTATGTGCACGAATCCTATGAGGCTCCTCAAGGAGACATCGAGCAAGAATTACATGAAATATGGGTAGACGTGCTTTGTCAGGAGAGAATTGGGCGCAACGACAGTTTCTTTGCTATTGGCGGGGATTCGCTGCTGGCAATGAAGCTATTAAGTAAGGTGCAATCCCGCTGGCAGAGCAAAATCACCATGGGGGCGTTTTTTGCCCAGCCAACTCTTGCTCAATTGGCATTATTAGTTGCTCAGGCCAAACCACAAACGGCCGCACAAATTGCACGAATTGATGCTAATGCGCGGATTCCACTGTCATTCCCGCAAAACCGACTGTGGTTTATTGAGCAACTAGGGAACAACGATGAGAACTATAACGTTCCATTATTGTTGAAAATGAACGGTGAACTTAACGCCCAACGTCTACAGCGTTGTCTTAACCACTTGCTGGACCGTCATGATGCATTGCGGTCGGTTTTCCACGCGGAAAACGGGGTCGGCTACGTTCAACTGCTACCGGTTGGTACGGAAGCGCTGCTGCAAGAGTATGATTTCGCTACGTCATCTCATGCCAATGAAGATTTTTGGCAGCTGTATCAGCATGAAATCGCCCATAAATTTGATATCGCCCACGGTCCGTTGATCCGCGCCAGTCTGGCTCATACCGCCGTCAGCGAGCATTATTTGCTGTTGATTATCCACCATATCGTCACCGATGGCTGGTCAATGGAGATTCTAGCTCGTGAACTGGGGGTGCTTTACTCAGCCTGGTCCCAAGGCGAACCCAACCCACTACCGGCGTTACCACTGCAATATCCTGATTATGCGCAGTGGCAGCAACAGTGGCTGGATAGCCCAGAGTGGCATGCCCACGGCCAATTCTGGTTGCAAAAATTGCAGGGCATACCAGAACGCATGACTTTGCCGTCCGATCGCCAGCGACCGGCTCAGCAGTCTTTCCTCGGTGCGACGGTTCCTATCGTTCTGGATCAACAGCTATCGGACGATTTGCGTCGTCTGAGCCAAAAACATCACACCACGCTATTCATGACATTAATGAGTGCATGGTCTGTCGTACTATCTCGCCTTTCCGGGCAGCAAGATTTGGTGATCGGAACGCCAGTAGCAAACCGACAGGCGGCAGAATGCGAAACGCTGGTCGGTTTCTTCGTGAATACATTGGCGATGCGAATTAATCTTGCCGAAGCGCCTACCGTGGCGGAACTTCTCGCACAGGTACGCGACTTCAGCCTCAGCGCGCAGGAACATCAGGAATTACCTTTTGATCAGGTCGTTGAATTACTTCAGCCACAGCGCAGCATGGATAAAACACCGCTGTTCCAAGTGATGTTTGCCTGGGAAAACTTCGACGCAGTCGCCCCGGCGCTAACCGGTATGAATGTAGAATTGATCGATCCACAGGTTACACGCGTAAAATTCGATCTCGAACTGAATTTAGGCACTCGTCAGCGTTCGATCGTGGGTTCTCTGAACTACGCTACCGCGCTGTTTGATCGGGCGACTATTGAACGCCATCAGCAATATCTGATCTCCGTTCTGCGGGCGATGGTTCGTGACGATAACCTAGCGGTCGATCGTATTCAGTTACTTTCCGATAGTGAATACAACCTACTGATCAATCAGTGGAATCAGACCGCGGAGCCTTATCCGCTAGATGTCTGCGCCCATCAATTATTTGAACAACAGGCACAGCGTAATCCAGAAGCTATCGCGCTCACCTATCAACAAACGTGCCTGACCTACGCCGAGCTAAATAGTCTGGCTAACCATTTGGCCAATCGCCTGCTTGCTCAGGGCGTCAAAGTCGAGGATAAGGTCGCAATTTGCAGCCATCGTGCGCCAGAAATGATTATCGCTATGCTGGCCACGCTCAAGGCCGGTGCGGCTTACCTGTCCATTCCGCCGGATACAGCGCCAGAACGTCAGAATTTTATGCTGGAAAACGCCAAACCTGCGGCGATTGTGGCGCAAAGCGAGGTACAACATCGTTTCAGCGGCTGCAATATTCCACTGTGCCTGATATCTGATATCACTCAAAACTATGATGGAAAAAGCTATAGCGAAATCCCGAATCCGACGGTAGCCGTCAGCCCCGAAAATCTGGCCTATGTTATCTACACCTCCGGCTCCACCGGTAACCCGAAAGGCGTGATGGTCGAACACGGTAATCTGGTGCAATTGGTTAGCCCTTGGTGCATGCGTTGGGACATTGGGCTGGGTGATAACGTCCTGCAATTCTGTAACCCTACCTTTGACGCCTCGGTATGCGAGATTTTCTCCGCACTGACTTCCGGTGCCAATCTGGTCTTACGCGACGATCAATGGCTGTCCGGCACCGAAACTTTCTGGCAGCTATGCGAACATTACAACATTAGTCGTGCGATTCTCCCTTACCAATTCCTGCGCCGTTTATCTGAAGAAAGTGACTACCCGTTGCCTCCATCGCTGCGAACCCTTTTCTTCGGCGGTGAGGCCGCCGCGCCTGAAATACTGCAACGCTGGCTAAGCCATTATCCGGTTAAACCACAGTTAGTTAACAACTATGGCCCGACCGAAACTACGGTAGTTGCGACGGCCCACGTACCGGTTTTAGGGGAGACGCAGCTGGATAGCATTGGTCGCCCTATTGCCAATAACCGGATCTATCTGCTCGATCCGCACGGTCATCCGCTGCCGCAGGGAGCCATTGGCGAGCTGTATATCGGTGGGCCAGGCGTTGCGCGCGGTTATCTTAATCTACCGGAAATGACCGCCGAACGTTTCCTACCCGATCCATTCAGTCGGGTGAACGGGGCACGTATGTACCGTACCGGCGACTTGGCCAGCTACCTGCCAGATGGGCGCATACAATTCCACGGACGTAATGATCATCAGGTGAAAATCCGTGGTTTCCGTATCGAACTGGGCGAAATTGAAACCCAGCTCAATTCCCATCCGCAGCTGAAGGAAGCCGCGGTGCTAGCACTGGACGACGGTAAAGGCAGCAAACGGCTGGTGGCCTATGTGGTAGCCGATACGGAACAGCCTCGCCCTGATATTGCAACATTGCGCAATCATTTGGCCGCGCTATTACCAGAATACATGGTCCCCGCGGCTTACGTTCTGTTGGACGAAATGCCGATTACGCCAAATGGAAAACTGGATCGCAAAGCCTTGCCTGCTCCACAGGAAGACGCTTTTATTCATCGCGATTTTGAAGCACCGCAGGCTGGCATTGAAACCACGCTAGCAGAAATCTGGCAAGAGTTGCTGGGCGTAGAAAAAGTCGGCCGAAACGACCATTTCTTCGAGTTAGGCGGGCATTCGCTGCTGGCAGTTCGTGTAATTAGCCAACTACAGCAATTGCTCAATATCAGCATTCCACTGGCAGCACTGTTCGATAACCCGCAGTTAAACAAACTGGCGGAAGTCATCAACCGTGAAGATCAAACGGGTGATTCCACGCTGGCTGGTATTATTGTTCCCGCTACGCGGGATAAACCGCTGCCACTGTCCTTCTCCCAGCAGCGCCTGTGGTTCTTGTCCCAGCTTAGCGACAGTGATTCCAACTATAACGTGCTGATGGCGTTAGCATTAAGCGGCGATGTGAATATTCCGATACTGCAGCAAACGCTCAATGTCTTATATGCACGTCATGAATCATTGCGGAGTAACTTTATTTCATCCGAACAAAATGAACCTGTGGTGATACTTCGGGAGAGTCAATCAGGCATACCTTTAGTTGAGTATGATTGGCAAGAACAGGCAAATAGCGCAGAAAAAGTAGAGGAAATATACCGTCAGGAAGAGAGGAGAATATTCGATTTGGCGGAGGACCCGCTGATACAAGCCACTTGGCTGCGCCTGAGAAATAACCAGAGCATTCTACTGTTAACCCTGCACCATATTATTACCGATGGTTGGTCAATGGAAATTCTGGTGCGCGAACTGGGAGTGATTTACTCTGCACTGTTGCAACAACGCACTCACCCACTGCCTCCGTTGCCAATTCAATATCCAGATTATGCGGTTTGGCAGCAGCAATGGCGCAATAGCCCAGTCTGGCATGAACAGGGGAAATTCTGGCAGCAATTGCTAACAGGTGCGCCAGAACGCCTGACGCTGCCAACTGACCGGCCGCGCCCGCCTCAGCAATCCTTTATCGGCGCCAGTCTGCCTATCATACTCAGTAGCGAGCTTTCTGATGAGCTACGCCGCCTGAGTAACCGACACGGCACTTCTTTGTTTATGACGCTGCTCAGCGCTTGGTCGATCGTGCTGTCGCGCCTGTCCGGTCAGGATGATTTAGTCATAGGTACTCCAGTGGCCAACCGTAACCAGGCTGAATGCGAAGACGTCATTGGCTTCTTCGTCAATACTCTGGCGTTACGTATCAATCTATCCGCTACCTCAAGCGTTGCCGATCTGTTGGCGCAGGTGCGGAAAACCACTCTCGACGCGCAGGAACATCAGGCTCTGCCGTTCGAGCAAGTGGTAGAAATCCTCCAGCCGCCACGCAGCATGGATAAAACTCCGCTGTTCCAGGTGATGTTTGCTTTGGAGAATATCGACGATATCGCGCTTAACATGGCGGGATTGGACGTGAAATTGCAGGAACCACCGGTCAGTCGGGTGAAATTCGATTTAGAGCTGAGCTTAGGGGAACGCAATAAAATCATTACCGGCTCGCTGAATTACGCCTGCGCACTATTTGATGAAGCCACCGTTCAGCGCCACCAGCACTATTTACTCGCGGTGCTGGAAGCAATGGTGAAAAACGACGCTCAACTCATCGGCCAGATTGATTTGATTGCCGATCGAGAAAGGCAATTACTGCTGGAGCAGTGGAATCAGACGGCGCAGTCCTATCCTACCGACCTGTGTATCCATCATTTGTTTGAGCAACATGCGGAGCGCAACCCAGACGCCATTGCTTTAGTGAATAATGCCTATTCATTGAGCTACGGCGAGTTGAATAATCGAGCCAATCATCTGGCTTATCGATTGATCGAACAGGGCGTCAAAGCGGAAGAACGGGTAGCGATCTGCGCCGATCGCAGCCCCGAAATGATCGTCGGCATTCTGGCGATCTTGAAGGCCGGCGGCGCTTATCTCTCTTTGCCACATGATATTGCTCCTGAACGACTGAAATTCATGCTGGAAGATGCTAAACCGGTAGCTATTCTGGCTGAACCGGCGACACTGCCGCTGTTTAAAGGCTGCAGCGTTCCTCACGAATTACTGCCTGCGGTAAGCGCTCCGTTACAGGCAACATGGGCAAATCCGCAGCCAAATCTGGCTCCACAGAATCTGGCCTACGTGATCTATACCTCTGGTTCAACCGGCAACCCAAAAGGAGTATTGGTCGAGCAAGGCAATCTGGTGCAACAAATGGTGACCTGGTGCCGCCAATGGAATCTCGGCCCGCAGGATAAGGTACTGCAATTCTGCAACACCACCTTTGACGTGTCGGTGTCTGAGATATTCTCCGCGTTAACCTCTGGAGCGACTTTGGTGCTGCGGGACGATCAATGGCTGGCAGGTAGCACCGATTTCTGGCAGCTGTGTGAGCAATATGGCATTAGCTATCTGGATATTCCTTATCAGTTCTGGCGCAAACTATGCGAAGAGAGCCGCGGGCCGCTGCCGGACGCTCTGCGACTGATATGTATCAGCGGGGAAGCCGCCGCGCCGGAAATGCTCGCGCGCTGGCTCAAACGTTACCCTGATAAACCAGAGCTGGTGAACTGTTATGGGCCAACGGAAACCACCATTACCGCGACCACTCACTCACCTAAACTGGGTATCAGCCATATTGATTCCATTGGCCGTCCAACGGCGAATATTCGTATTTATCTGTTGGATAACCAAGGTAATCTGGTGCCGAGAGGCGTTATTGGCGAGGTGTATATCGGCGGGCCGGGCGTCACTCGCGGCTATCTGAACCTGCCAGAAATGACCGCCGAGCGCTTCCTGCCCGATCCTTTCAGTTCGGTTAAAGGCGCTCGCATGTATCGCACCGGCGATCTGGCCAGTTATCTTGCAGACGGACGGCTACAGTTCCACGGCCGTAACGATCATCAGGTTAAAATTCGCGGATTCCGCATTGAATTGGGCGAAATCGATACTCAGCTTAACGATCACCCGAATATCAGTGAAGCCGCAGTGCTGGCGCTGGATGACAACAAAGGCAGCAAGCGGCTGGTAGCCTATCTGGTGGCTGATGCCAGCTCGCCTACGCCGGATCCTATGGCTTTGCGTCACTACCTGCAAAGCCGCCTGCCGGATTACATGATACCCGCCGCCTATGTGCTGCTGGATAGCATGCCGATCACACCAAACGGTAAACTGGATCGCAAGGCTTTACCGGCTCCGCAGGAAAATGCCTTCCTACATCAACCTTATGAAGCGCCGTTAGCCGGGCTGGAAACCACGATTGCCGAAATCTGGCAAAGCCTGTTAGACCGCGAAAAAGTCGGTCGCCACGATCACTTCTTCGAACTGGGCGGCCACTCGTTGCTGGCGGTTAGCGCGGCAAATCGGATCAACGCCGCTATCGACGATAAGGTCAGCGTCAGTGACATCTTTATTGCACCAACGGTAAAACAATTGGCGAGCCGAATCACTCAGCAAGCTCGCGTCAGCGACGTGATTAACCTGCGTCAACACGCGCTGCTACCGGAAGATATTCAGCCACAGCCGCAGTCTATCAGTCAGGGAAATGATATTTTCCTCACTGGTGCCACGGGCTTTGTGGGACGTTTCCTACTGCGAGAACTCCTGGATAGTACCAACAGCAAAATTTACTGTCTGGTACGAGGTAATAACCCGCAAGATAGCCTGCAGCGTTTGAGAAATATTCTTACCGAATGGTCGCTGTGGCGCAAAGGAGACGAGCAACGCATCATCACTATTCAAGGAGATATAAAAGCGCCGCGACTGGGTATCGACAACCTGCTTTATCAACGCTTAGCGCAGGACGTGGGGGTTATCTTCCATTCGGCTGTAAGCATGAATCACCTTGAATCATTTGAAATGGCGTATAAAGCCAACGTTGCCGGACTGGTTGAACTGCTGCGTCTGACCACGCAGGGAAGTCGCAAAATTCTGAATTTCGCGTCAACGCTGAACGTGTTCAGCCCGATTGGGCAGCAAGGCCATCGTGTGGTGAACGAGCAGTCATCAATTCAGAATGAGCAACACATTGCAGATCAAGGCTATGTGGCGAGTAAGTGGGTTGGCGAGGAAATTGTCAATCTGGCCGTCGCCCGTGGCATTGCTTGTAATATTTTCCGCCTAGGCCTGATTACCGCCGATTCAGAGCTGGCGCGTTATGACGAGCTACAGGCATTTTACCGTCTGTTTAAGAGCAGCGTTCAGATGGGGATGGCCTTCGATGATGTCTACGGCGATATCCAGCTGACTCCGGTGGATTACACCGCGAAGGCTCTGGCACATCTCGGTTCCAGCTATTATCCGACGGACAATATCTTCCACCTTTCCGCTATGGAAGGAATGTCTCGACGTGAATTTATTGAGCAGTTAAATGCTCATTTGCCGCAGCCGATGACCGTGGTTTCCCATCGTCAGTGGCTCCGCGAGGCGCATCGCCGCTATCAACAAGGAGAGATTTTACCTATCACCCCGCTGATTCAGGACATGATGACGTCCAGCGATGAGGAATTGGATCACTTCTATCAATCTTTGCTGGAAACAACCATCGATTACGATAGCAGCCAGACGCTGAAGCGGTTAGAGCAGGTTGAAATCACGCTACCGACCGCCAATAGCGAATGGTATCGCTTATTTATTCATTCACTGCGGAAATAGTCAGTTCGATAGAGAGAAGCTAAACAAAACGGCGCTCGATGCGCCGTTTTATTATTCCACGTCAGAAAGGGAATTTATTTCCAGTTGGGATCTTTCTCGATCTGCGCCGTCAATAAGTTTTTTAGGCTTTCATCCGGCTGGCCTAACCATTGGTATTTGGCAAATTGACTCGGCGTTTCCAGGGCTTCTGGCTTATCTTCTACGCTAATCCGCACACCCCAAGCCCGCTTTTTATCCTCGCTGAAAGCCACCAGCAAGAAATGGCTGGCACAGTCATGAGGCTTACAAATATTACCAACCTGATATTTTTTACCTTCCCACTCAACCCATTCCGCTGGCGCTGAGGTTCCGGCACCTTTACGCGCCCAGGCAGGCAGATTCTTCTGTCCTTTAATCATTTTTTGCCAGCTGCTTTTATACTGCGGCTGCTGAACTAACTCTGCCGTGGTCAACGTTTGCTGGGCAAAACTCCAAGAACTCACGCTCAATAACGTCCCCAGTAAAAGACAATGGAGGGTTTTCTGTCCTTTCATTATCGCAATCCTTATTATGTCATTTGATATTCAGCAGTGGTTTCACCGCCCTGTCATTCAGTTTATATGACCCGCAACGCAGGGAAAAGTTGATCCCCGGCACGAATTTCCACGCTAAATTCAGTTATTCAACAATCGGTATGACAACTTGAGTTAAGCTATAAACCAGATTATTGACCAAGAAGATCTGTCTCTATGCCTAGCCTCGAATTGTCTCAAAACATACCCAAATTGTATTATTCTGCGACGGATGCTCCGGCGTTAAAGAAAGTCACCACCGACAAGATTCTGCAAATGGTGGTCGATCTGGATGTCGCCAACTCAGAGGACGAACACTACGTCACCGGCTGGATGGGACTAAACAGCGTGATGGTGGTACGTAACTATCAAAATAAACGCGGCACTGCGAACGGTTTTGTGCTGAATAAAGGCAATCGGCATCGGCTGAGCGTGCAATCTATCGAGTTCCGCATTCCAAAAATGGTGCTCTGGATGAGCTTCCGCCGCCGCCCACGTACGATGGAATTGATTACTTACGAGGCGCTGGAAGGCGAGCTTAACGGCATGCAGCAATACCGAAATATTCTGGATAAAGCCTTGCTCCAGCAGTTAGAGCAAGACTGGCTCGCTCTGAACGATTATCTCGGTGAAGCTTGCTGGCAGTTGGAAAATGGTCGTCCGCTATGGCAGCGACTTCATCAGGAAATTACGCCGAAGGCCATCGACAAGGTTGCTGATTCCGCCGTATTCCGCAGTAAAAACCTACAGATTGACGGCGAGTTCAGCGGGTTCTGGGCCGGAGATTATTTTTTCGCTATACGACCCAAAAGTGATAAACATCCTCACGCGGCGGTGATGATTTCATGGCGAGAAAACGAACATGACATAGGCAGCTATATATTTGATCAGAAACACGATCAGCAGAGCAATATCAGCCTATTGCCCTGCATTCGCCCACGTAAAGGCGCAGAGCACTTTATTCTGAATCCTTTTGATGCCGTTCACTTGCAGCGTGCGCTGGCGCTGTTCGCCCTCACCCGCCCATTTCTGATCGCCGAATAAACAAAGCGTCAGTCTGGCCGGGCTACCACCAACGATAAAAGTGGTGAACCGGCCCGATTCCCTGCCCAACCTCCAGCGTATCCGCCTGCTCCAACGCGCCTTGCAGATAGGATTTAGCGGCAGAAACCGTTGCCGCCCAACTTTCCTGTGTTGGCCGCAGCGCCGCCAACGCCGCCGACAGCGTGCAGCCGGTACCGTGCGTGTGGCAAGTGGCAATGCGCGGTAAACAGAAACGGCACTCGTCATGAGCCGTAAACAGCCAATCGGGACTATCCCCGCCGGTCAAATGTCCGCCTTTCATCAAGACGCCCTGACAGCCCATAGCCAGCAATTCCCGCCCCTGAGCGCACATTTCCCGTTCATTGGTCGCAGGCTGACAATCCAACAACGCCGCCGCTTCCGGCAGGTTTGGCGTAATCAGGGAAACCAGCGGCAACAATTGCTGACGCAGCGCCGCCACCGCAGCAGGTTCTAACAGCGGATCGCCACTTTTGGCCAGCATCACGGTATCCAGCACCACAAAATCCAGCGGATATTGCCGTAACTTCTCTGCCACTATCTGAACGATACTCTCATTGGCCAACATACCCAATTTGGCGCTATCAATACGCACATCGCTCAGGACTGAATCCAACTGAGCGGCCACAAACGCGGGGTCAATCGCATAAACCGACTGCACGCCTCGAGTATTCTGCGCCACTAAAGCCGTTACCACGCTGGTTCCGTAAGCACCCAAAGCAGAAAAGGTCTTTAAATCGGCCTGAATACCCGCGCCGCCGCTAGGGTCAGTTCCGGCTACGGTTAATGCATTAAGGCGTTTCATTGGCATATCTCCACGGAAAAAACGATCGTTGGAGACAAAAAATAGGCGGTGATAGCAGAAGCGAGTAAAACGGTAGGTCGAAGGTACATATTCCTCCCAACCGGCGGTCAAGAAGGCGGTACCCAGAGGATGCCGAGACTTCCCTACGCTGGCATAATCCAGATCAGGTAATACGGGTAAAATCTCAGCCACACAGTAAGTTAGCGCGGCACCCCGAGTCAGAACGGTCATTATCAGCGGTTGATAAGATAAGATCAACTCTGGCTCAAAGGGCTAAGCCGCGACTCAGGGAGATAAAAATGAAAATTCGTGAATATCAGGAAGCCGATCGTCCCTTTTTACGAACGCTGTATCTGGCTTCCCGTCAGACTGCCTTTAGCTGGCTTAATCAGGAAAATTTCCAACTAGAAGACTTCGATAAAGCCGTGTTGGGAGAGAAAATTTTGGTGGCGGTAGAGGACGGTATCCGGCTGGGCTTTGCTTCGGTTTTTCGGGAGGAAAATTTTCTGCATAACCTATTTGTCGATCCGAGCAGTCAGGGTCTTGGCGTGGGAAAATTACTGCTGCAGGCCGTACAGCGGGAATTGACCGCTACCGGCGCGTTAAAGTGTCTGGTTCGCAACCAGCGAGCGCTGGCGTTTTATCAGCAAAATGGCTGGCAGAAAATCGCCACCGGCAAAGGAGAAGATGGCGAATATATTTTGATGCATTGGGTAAAACCGAACTAAAAATCACTACTGCAAATGGGTAACCGGATGTCTCGCTCCTTTCACGCCAGATTCCCCCCTATCCTCAGGCTAGTTTTCGCGTAATGCTTTCACATCATCGGCTTTGATATTCAACGTCGGCTGACCAAACTGTTGCAGCAAATAGTTACTTAGAGTCGCAACTTGTTCATCACTTAGGGTGTTAGCAAAGCCCGGCATGAACACTTCGCCGTCGTTAGTCTGGCGAGTCACGCCGTGCAAAATCACATTGACCATATTATTCGGCGTCGTGGCTCCGACCACCGAGTTTCTCATCAGCGAAGGATAATAACCGTCCTTAACTCCCGCGCCGGTAAAACTGTGGCAACTGGCACAGTTACCCAGATATAGCCGCGCGCCATCGGTGTAATCATCGGCGCTAAACGCCTTGCCGCGTAGCGTTTCGACGCTGGTTGCCGGTAGCCCCCAGTCTGAGCGGCTCTTGGTTTCATCGTCGAGATTCAGCGGTTTCAGGGTTCGTAAATAAACCGCCATCGCGTTAAGGTCGCTCTCTGCCAAGTGGCGGGTACTGTTTTCAATCACTTCTGCCATTGGTCCGGCCGCCTGCGCTTTACCGTCAACGTGGCCGCTGCGCAGGTATTGAACCAACTGTTCCTGGCTCCAACTGCCAATCCCCGCATTAGGATCGGAAGTAATATTAAATGCCGTCCAGCCGTTAATTTCAGTGCCACCGTAGGCTTTGCTGTCTTTCATTCCCATAGTGAGATTGCGTGGCGTATGGCATTCACCGCAGTGCCCCAATGCCTCGACAAAGTAAGCACCGCGATTCCACTCGGCGCTTTGATTATTATCAGGCTGGAAACGCTGCCCTTCAAAATTCACCAGATTCCAAAACCACAGTCCCCAACGTTGATTGAACGGGAATGGCATATCGTTTTCACGATTTGGTTGATGTACCGCGGGCAAACTAAACAGATAGGCTTTTATCGCCCTAACATCATCATCCGTCAGTAAAGTGTATGAGGTGTAAGGGAAAGCGGGATAGAGATTCTCACCGTTTTTCCCTTTGCCCTCATGTAGCGCCCGAATAAACTCTTCGTCATTCCACTCCCCAATACCCGTCGCTTTATCCGGCGTAATATTCGGAGAATATAAGGTTCCCATCGGTGTTTTAAAGGCTAATCCTCCGGCAAAAGGCTTTCCCCCTTTGGTGGTATGACAGGCTACGCAGTCTGCCGCCTGAGTCAGATATTCCCCGCGTTTAATCAGATCCGTGCCTTCCGCTCCTTGCACCGTAGCGCTAAAGGCACCGCATAACGCCAGCCCGACCAGAGTTTGCTTTTTCATATCACACCTCGGCCTTTAACGTTTCGGCAATGCGTAAAGAGAGCGCAGCGATAGTCAGCGTACAGTTAACCGAACCTACGGTTGGCATCACGCTGCTACTGGCGATAAACAGGTTTTTATGATCGTGTGTGCGGCAATCACCATCCACCACCGAGTCTTTTGGGTCGTTCCCCATAATAGTGGTGCCAGTAATGTGGTTGTTGTTGGCGAAATCATTATGGAATACCACTTCGGTTCCGCCCATTAGCCGTGCCGCATCGGCATAGACCTGCTGGGTATGCAATGCACTTTTGCGCACATAGTCATCCATAGCGTAATAAAACTCGGGTTTAGGTATACCGATGGCGTCTTTTTCCGTTGGGCTGGGAATAATGCGGTTTTCCATATGAGGCAAAATTTCGTGAAAACTGTCAAAACGTACATAGCGTGCCGCTCGGTCGCGGATTTTCGCCTCCAACTGCGGCCCCAGTTGTAAATCACCCTGCTTGAGCAAATTGATTGTCACTTCGTCCGTGCGAGATAAATTCGATAAATGAATCTTTTTGGCCGCATACTCAGCACGGAAAGCGCCATCGCGGAACCCTACCATCGACGTCATTTCCTGCGGACCACGCCCCGGCCACAGCGCTTCATTAGCCAAGAAAGTCACGCCAATACCCGGATGGTCCATCAGATTACGTCCCACACGATCTGAACTATTACCGACTCCGCGAGGATTTTTTTCACTGACGGACATCAGCATTATTTTCGGAATTTCTATGCCATTTGCGGCTAATACGAAGAATTTCCCTTCAGCCCGATGCTCCCCACCCTGAGCGTCTTTAAACAAGGCCGCAGTAATTTCCTGCCGATCATTCACTTCCAGCTTATAAACAACCGCCTGCGGACGAACAATTGCCCCCGCTCGTTCAGCTTTTTCAACGTGAGTCACCCCGTTATACATCGCGCCAATGGGACAAATCGGCATACAGTTATTGTTACCGCAGCAGGTTGGCCTCCCATCATACGGACGACTATTCCGCGCCACCGGCTCGGTAACAACATAAAACCCATTCGAATTTAATACGGTTTTAATCCGCTGCTCGTTCCATGAAAGCGGCAATGGTTCCATCGGATAAGGCTGCGCGCGAGGCGATCCCAAATCTTCATTGTTCGGCCCCCAAACTCCCAGCTCCTGCTCAGCACGGAAATACCATTTTTCCAGCGCGGCATAGTCGATGGGCCAATCTAATCCCACGCCATACAGCGTTTTTAGTTTGAAATCATTCGGTAAAAAACGCCAGGCCGAAGCGGCCCAGTGCCAGGTTGTCCCGCCAACAGCACGGATATACTGTACGTCGTAAGGGTGTTCCCCTTTTTGAATCAAGTAGTGATTATCAGGATTAAATTCGGGATGAGGTGCGTAAGACGTGGAAGGATAAGCGGCCATGTTGTCTGATTTATCCGGCTGATTGCGAAAATTCTCCACTATCTCCCAACGCGGTAAACGCGGCCCCGCTTCCAGTATCAATACCGATTTCCCCGCTAACGCCAGTTGATGCGCGACAAGCCCTCCTGCTACGCCGGACCCGATAACAATCACGTCAGCCTGCAAAGTATCAGCCATAAACGTATTCTCCTGAATTATATGGCCACGTCAGGCTTGGCAGCCCAATAACCGGGTTGGTTAGGACAATAGGAGCGAATGACTAAAACATCAGACACAGCCTCAAACATCAGCGCATTCTCGTAGCTAATCACCGCCGCATTCGCACCTTCCCCTACGACGCCCACATACCACGCCTGCAAAACCTGCCGGGCAATTTCCTGCTGTGCCTGCGACCAATTTTTTGGCTCACCAGCCGGAAGCGGTTGAAGCAAAGCCAGTTGTTGATCGAGCTGCGGCAGGCGCAGGATTAGTACCTGATAGATCCGCTGTCCGATGTGAGGATTAAGCTGGCGCTTACCGGTCAAAGCACGCGAAACCAGCATAAATCGTTCCAGATTGAGCGGCATTGTTGAGGTTGAAGCAGCAAAAACATTCAGGGACAACGGACTCATCAAGCTGGCGACTAACCCGACGCCGACATATCCCAATAAACGCCGACGGGATACGCCGTTAACACGAGGTATCGATGGGGGAAGTAACGACATGTTTTCTCTCCACAAAACACTAAGTACGCCCTACAGTAATCATCGATTTGATTCAGCGATGCAGGTGACTGTCTGGCTAAACCGCAGCGTATTTCTCTGCTCGCCGAGGTGAAAAGTTCTGTTGTGAAAAAATAATTATCTCGCCTGTGAGCGATGTAAATTATGGTGTTCTATAACTTAAACATTTAGTTGATAGGTAAATATTCGTCAAGGTCATAACGATCAATCTCAACGGATAACATAAAGAAAAACGACAGTATTATTAATTTCAAAGCAATACTGTGCATTTAAGAAAATGATATTATTCATTGATTGCAATGATACTCATCGATACTTATTAATAAGAAGTTACGAATATACTTCGTAGTTTAAAAATCATCATATAATAGATATTACGGAGGCGAAATTTCCATTATTTCAGGTGTCAGTGATGAAACGATTATCAACGTAATTTTAGCGGGATAACATCGCAGCCAACTTTTTCGCTGGAAAAGTACGAGTCTGCGTTATTACCCGCCCCCTCTCTTTCTTTCATTTAACCCTATCGCGTTCATCACAAATAACACTACTGAACGCTGACTGCCGTAATAACATACGTAATGTTGGGTTGCCTATATAGAGAGAACTGATTTTATCAATAAATGCAAATTTAGAAGCATAAATCAGAAGCTATTCATTTAAAATTGTAGGTATATTGCTTTGATAGGTCTGACATGGTGGATTAGTTTTGGCAAAGTTAACCTTTGTATTCCACCCTCATTAACCAAATAGTGATAACCACTCACTTCCTCACAAGGAATTAATCTCTACTTTTTCCCGGCTATAATCAACCCTACTATTATAGCATTTTACTACCCCACCGCTTCTGCATATATAATAGTTCTCATAACCTTGGAAAATATTCTGGTCCCTTCACCGACAGCGCTAAGCCCCCCATACTCAACAATATCAGCCAGATAAAAAATGACTGTTTGCTTTTCTAGATCGTCATACATTTCTCTATGATACGCATTGTCATTCAGATAAACATAAGCGTTATTATTGGCTAATTCTCTTGATAGATACCATCAAGTTTCATTGTCACTACTGGTTGTAAATCGGGTTTGAACGGCATATAAGGCTTAACAGAATAGCTCTGCCATCGTGATACTAAAGTAGACATTCGCCAACCCATCCTCTTGTCTATAGCGCCCTAGTTCTAGACAGTAAAAATGACATATCAGGTCCTCACCCACAAATATCGTCATTATTTTTCCTGCATAGGCATATTACATTGATGAACTCATTTTTTAATTTTTAAAGTGATTTTTAGCAAAAAAACACCATCTTTATTACTATAATAATTAAGCTAGCATTTACGATCATCAACAATAGAGTTAAAGGCAGAATAAATTTAACAAATAAAGAATGAAATCCATGCAGAGCAAATATCTAGGATGTATAGCCAAGCCTATATCAACTCAATAAATGTAATCAATACATTAGCGCCATCTTAGGCGTGAACATTAAATATGAAAAATAGAATACAAAATAACAATAAACATCTTGTTTCATTTGAGAACATTAAATAAATGAAAAACCCCCGAAATATACGGGGGCTGAATTTTTATCTAACAGTTATTTATTTCGAGCTATTATTCCCACTCGATTATAAATACAACAAAAATATCAATATAAATCAAAAACATAAATATAAAACAATTGCAAAGACCATGAACAATACCATACTCAAAATGGCTCAAGGGGATTGCACCACTCGATTTTAACTAATTATCCTTTTTTCTTAACAACGTAACGCAAGGGTCTACTCTGCTTCTCCAAAACGCCCTCATCAATCAGACGTTGTAACCATGCCTTTGCCTGTAAGTTCGACACATTCAACGCAACCGCTACTTCGGCGTCATTCATCGGAGTGCTCAAAAGTTGCTGGATCGCTGCGCGTACAGCTGTGAAGAGCACCTCGGCCGGCGTTGCTTCAGCATGCTCAAATTTTTTAATGTCCTTTGTGGATGCTAAAGACTCTTTTGTTAATGGGGATAATTCTTCCGATGCCTCAGCTGTTGGCTGTTCTTCAAGAAGAATGTCAGCAGGTTCTGACAGCTCAATCTCGGTCTGCGAATCCGTTCTGCATGAGACTTGCTCTGCTGTTTTGACGTCAGCCAACAACGTGCCCTCTTTCGACGACAGAGAAAGATCTAACTGTGGAGAGGCTGCAGGCATTGGCATCGCTATACTGAATACGTCTTTGAAGGATTCAACGCTTTGCGGGTTGGGCCAAGGAAGTGCGCCTTTTTTTTGTAATCCGGTTAAACCTTCGGAAGCTTCGCCCGTCGATCGAATAAAAACAGGGACGAACCTTAGTGTCTCCAATTGTTCAATGGCACCAGCCCATGTCCCCCCTTTATTAAGGTCGGAATTCACCACCAACGATGTATCCGCCAATGCATAAATCAACTTATTGCGCTGCATAGCATGCCCAATGTTGAAACCAGCGTTTGGATCGTAGGCAGAAACTAGTGTGAGGTTACCGTCACGTAAACGATTTCTTTCTTCACGATTCATTACGGCCTTTTCAAGGTGTTCAGCAAGCACACCAATACTCTTTCCGCCTGACTCCAATGCACCACGCATGGCAGCTTGATCAATGCCTCTTGCCCCCCCAGACACAATGGCCCGTCCAGCACAGGCGGCTAACCGTCCAATGGACATGGTATAGTCAATTAATGGCTCACTCACATTGCGCGATCCAACAACTGCTAGCCCACCTGCGTCAAGTAGCCTAATATCGCCACAGCCATAAAGTATTGCTGGAGCGTCTTCACGCAGCCGAGCTTTAAGGCGGCGTGGATATCCAGGATCTGCACGACTTACAACCCAAATAGCTCTCGCTTGCCAGCGTTCCAGCACCTGACTTAATAGAAAACCACGAGCCAATAGACGTTGCATACGACTCTGATCAATCACTGTTTGACAAGCGCGTAAAATCTCATCAGCGTCTGGGGTTAAAAGGTCTGCTGGTTGACGGTGAATCTCACGCAAATGACGAGCAAGACGCTTGTATTCTCCCGGAGTTAAAAGCTCAGCTGACGGCATCCCACGTCCTGCAATCAGTGGTGCCGTCAGTAGCAGAATCGCTTGAGTATTAGGTGAAATCTTTTGCATCAGTCCTCGTGCCCAGTTTGTGAAAGAGCTATTGGCCAAACCTCACCGCTCCCAGCCTTTCGGAGGAGCCATGCTGCCACTGTTAGCGTCCATCGAGAATTAACAATGTCATCAACAAGTAACACTGGTCCACTAGGAATAGGCTCATTGGCTAATGCAAGAGAGCCATCAAGGTTACGTGCCTGCTGAGAGGAGTTCGCCATAGTCTTTTGCTCTGGCCTATCTTCAGTTTTTACAAGCACTTGATGAAAAGGTAGCCCTACGGCAGCGGCAAGTCTTTTAGCAAAATTCGGAACAATATCTGGATGCTTCAAAGATGGGATAGCTGTGACCCATTCAGGGGCTGGTGTGGGCCCCCATTGATGAAACATCTCAGCACATGCCTGAACCAATTGTTCAGAAAAATATCCATCTTTATAGCGATTTTCTCTTACAATACGTCCCCAACCAGCATCCCCCCATACACAAAGTGCTTTACCCGAATTAGCTCGATATGCAGGAGCGATGACTCCTCTAACGTCATACTTAGGCATTCCGCCATCAGGCCACTTCTTGCGGGGTTCAATAGGCAAGCTAGTGCGACAAAGAAATTCTATGGCTGCTTTGACCAGTGCTTCATTAACGGTTGAGGGCAGTGGGGGTAAGGTAGGTGCTGTAACACTAGATGGATCGCCATCTAGAGCTCCAATTAGGAATCCCATATGACCACCGTACTGTAGGCTCGCGTAATGCTGCATCTGTTGATGCTCTTCCTGACGGAGCGCTGTGAGGCGTTCAGCCCGCTCCCAGAACGATTCGCTCAGCGTTGCAACGGTGAGCTGCCATTTACTGCCATGTTTTGCAATGGGGGCCGGTGACTCAAGAGAAAGAAGTGCAATCGTCTTATCTACACGCCCTTTACTGAGATTGATACGGTTCAACAACTCGGGAACTGATAACCCCTCGGGCTCGTCTTCAAGCGCTTCCAATACGTCTCTAACCTCATGCCGTGTCGGGAAGGCGCTACGGATAAACCAGTCAGTGATATCTGACTCTTCCTGACCACTTAGGAGGATACCATAAGCGGACTCCATTGCTCGCCCTGCACGCCCCACTTGCTGATAGTAGGCGACAACCGAGCCCGGCATCTGGAAGTGAATAACAAACGCCAAATCTGGTTTGTCATAACCCATACCTAATGCAGTTGTTGCAACCAGAGCTTTGACTTCATTGTTGAGCAACGCCTCTTCCAACTGCTCGCGCTGAGCACCGGTTTCACCTGTATAGGCTTCAACATTGTAGCCTTGAGCTTTCAACCATTGCGCCACTTGATTAGCATCACGTACAGTCAACGTATAAATGATGCCATTACCTTTTAGCGTACCTAGCTGTTCTGCCAGCCAAGCTAGACGCTCGGCCTGACTTGGTAAGCGGATAGTTTGCAGGGAGAGGGAGGTCCTGTTTAAGTCTCCACGTGAAACATGGAGATTCGGACCTAGGACAGAAGCAAGATCTTCCATCACTCGGTTGTTCGCCGTCGCAGTGGTGGCGAGCAACCGCAGGTTTGGCGGGAGAGTTTTGACGATTCTCTCAAGCAGGCGATAGTGTGGCCGAAAGTCGTGGCCCCAGTCTGAAATGCAATGTGCTTCATCAATGACCAGCATCGAAATTTGTGCTGCGATACTGGACAGAACCTGTGTTCTGAAGCGCTCATTCGCCAAACGCTCAGGTGAGATCAGTAGTATATCGATTTTACCCTTGGCCAATTCACCTTCAATTACAGCCCATTCATCCATATTATCAGAGTTTATTGTCGCGGCACGAACACCCATCCGCTGTGCAGCAGCTATCTGGTTTCGCATGAGAGCCAACAGCGGAGAAATCAATAACGCAGGGCCATTTCCATTTTCTCGCAATATTTTAGTCGCGATAAAGTAGACAAAGCTCTTACCCCAACCAGTCTTTTGCACGACCAGCAAACGACCCTTGCCTTCGACAATATGACGTATGGCATCTTCTTGGCCATCACGAAAACTTGCATCCCCGCGTCCGGAGCCGATTTGAAGAAGTTGTAACGCGCGTTTTGGATCAAAGACCATTAAAAACCCCCAGCCTACCACTGGCATCAATATATTTTTTACTGCGCAACTTCTGTTGCTAGTATGTTTGGTAAATTTTTGGCGTATAGGGCGAAACTATAACCCAAGTCTCAGGCTTTGATTCTGCCAAAAATTTATTCGTCCTTAATTACCAAGCCCTTATTTTGAAGATTCGACCTTTCTCTCCCTCATCGTGTAACGTAATCACAATCTCATCAGACGAGAATACTGGCTGATCACCAGCACGCACAGGCAAGTCCGAATCTATAAGAGTAATGATTGGCTGTAGCCCCAACTCCGCATAACGACGAATGATAGCCAAAAGGTTTTCTTTCTTACGATCATCCAAAGACTCAAACACACCATCATGATAAACAAAACGAGGATATTTTTCGTCCAAGTGAGCACGCAATACAGCCAAATCGAAGGCAATACAAAGCAGTTTGCGGTATGTATGCCCAAGATCGGCACTAGTAGCATTACCTGACTCGTCAAGTATTTCTGCCTTAAACTCTAGATGTCCTAGTTGATTGGGCGATACGCTCAGCAGAGCTTTGCGATCAATGACCTCTTCAACTATTTCGTTAAAGAACACTCTTATTGCAGAAAATAAGCTGTCCTGATCAGAGTTTTGCTTCTCGACATTAGCTTCAATCTGGGCCTGTAGATTTCCACGCTCTTCTGTCAAAGCCCTAATTTCTTTTCGAAGTTCCTGCAAACGATGTAAGAAGCCTCGCTGACGCTCTAACGACGTAATATCAGCACGCAATATCACCATCTCGTCCGAGACTTGTTTATATTTACCAAAAATGTCAGTTTCACTTAGAAATGAAAGCATCTCCGAGCGTTTTTTTCCTAGGAAATTCAATTCTGCATTGATGCGTTTTAGCTCAGCTTCGACTTCTTCCCGCTCTTCCTGCAGATAGCCACGACGCTCATCTGTAATAGCCCGATTGAAGTCGATTAGCTGTTGGAAATCCTTTTTAATCTGTCCTTTAAACAGGACTCCAGCCTCCTCAAATAGACGCTGCGCCTCATCGGGATTAAAGAGAATCTGATCTTCTTCCAACGAGGATATTATTTTCTTTTTGGTCTGATTGTATGAGTAACGTTCAGCATTTAAAGACGCAATTTTTACGTCGATGTCATCGACCAACTGCTTAGTACTATCCTTATCCTGAGTACGGAAATCAAAGGCATCAAGCAATGTCTGCTTTTTCTCAGCCTCTTTCTGCTTAAGTAACAGAATGCCCTCGATCTTGCTGATATCCTCAATAGAGCCACCCAATTCATTTTTGATAGTCTGTGCAATGGCTTGTTTCTTGGAGAGTTGCTCTTCTTTTTCATAATGTTCAACGATGAGTTGAGCGTCAAAACCAAGGACGTGAGCCAAGAAAGGCTTCCAATCTGAATGTGCTGCCGCAAATTTGCGTAGATGGAATACATCTCGGAAATCGTCCTGCGAGCGTAGTAGATATCCTAAGCCTTTGCGATATGCCCAAGGTTTGATTGCTCGCCAATCCAATACCCCATCCAACAACTCACGTGCACGCTCGAAAGGCATGTTCACATGATCCCACTCAGTCAGTGCTAACCCCGACAAGTCTTGATGGCCTGCTTGATGACGCTTAAAACTAATTTTAGTGGCTTCTTTAACACTACGCCGAATCGTTACGAACGATGCATCTTCCAACTCAATCTCAAGGAAGAATATAAATTCTTTGAACAAATCGGAGTGCTTGAAAAGAAAGAACTTAGGGTCACGTTTGGCTAAGAAACCAAAGTCGAGCAAGCGCCCTAGCGTAGTCTTGCCGAGATTATGCGTGTCCTTACTTCTGTTCTCCGGCAAGCGGATTTCAGCCATAACGACATTCATGCCTTGGACAAACTCCACGGGATCGAACAAGTCAGGCTTGTTAGAATAGAGTCTAGATAACTTCATTTGGCCCCACATATTCTAGAGCATCGGTTTTGGGGCGATACTCAATCAATCCCATGAGATAAAGAAAATTAAGAGCAGGTAAGAACAGCACCTCTCCACCGATAACGCTTTTTTTCGCAAATTTACGTAGAGCGTCATAATCATCAATACGCCGAGTTTTCAAGCGAGCCAATAGTAACAGTGAGACATTGATGACTGTTCGATCAGGATGAGAGTGCTTCGTTGGCCGTAGCATCGTCTACCTCCCCAATATCACAATTCCAGTACATGTAAAACAGTACAGCACGCGTCAAGCGCTTGTGAGCGTGCTGCCGCAAGATAGGATCACGGCTGAACAACATGTCAACCAGATATTCCATTACCTCATCAAAAGTTTGATAGTCCTTACGCTTTGCAATGATCTTGAGTTGGAACTCATCGACTACCGACTCGTACATACGTAATAATTCGAGGTTTTCCGGAGCAGCCAAGAAAGCCCGAATTTGAGCCGTTTCCTTCAAGTATCTCTTCCGCTGTGCCCTGGCATACTCAACACTCATATTGTTGAGTGTATTTTTTTGCTCGTATGTCACTCGCGCAGTCGGCGGATCATCAAGCATTTCGACCAAGCTCTCTTTATTTTGAGCCAGAGCCTGTACAACATCAGACAAGTCATCGGGACTAACAATCAGCGGCGAATCAACTGGATCAAGGTCTGCTTCCCTCGCTACATCGGGGAAACGCTTAAGCCAGATCTCCAGTTGTTCTAGCCCACAAAGATAAAGTGATGAACTGGAAATGTTACATTGAGACGAGAGGTAATCACGTATCTCCGTTTCAGCATTACCAGATAGGCGACGATTAGCGAATAGCATGTAATGATCTAACTGCTTGGCATCACGAAGTTTTTTTATACGAGGAATTTCTTTACCCAGCACGGTGTTCGCAGACGTAACACTGAAGAAGTCAGATTCGGAGAAATTTCGGTTATACCCATTGGTGTGCTTTGCCTGAACTATGGTTGTACCTACCCATGGCGCGTTCTTACTTGGGTGCAGTTCAGCTGTTCCCATAAACTTGGCATCGCGCCCACCATCAGGGCCCTTTGCAAATCCCTGTACGGCGGCTCCAAGCAACCGCTGGCACAGAAGAACGATCAAGGTCTCGAACTGACCATCGCTTAGATCTTCGTATGCAAATTTCATTTAATCCCCATCAATAACAACGATTTATTGTACATCATTGCTAAATTGTCGTTTGCGAAACCCCATAGTTGCGTATCAAGCTTGTGGATTCATTTATCCAATCAAAACAATGAAAACTTGACGCAAATATTAACATCCACAGCTAGCATAGACGAGCAAAAAGCGCAGTATATAGGAGTATCTGGTAACTCACCGTTTTGTGAATAGATTTTGGAGAACCAAGCTGAGGGGAAGAATTCGCGAGTTGGTCGGATATCATGGCACTTGAGGGACTGCTGGTATGATAAATTATGAGATAGCAATGTTTTTAATTACTTATGCTGTTGCTCTCGGTGAACTTGCATCTCCTGCAGGTTACTCCAAAAGTCTTCATCAGTCCCAAATATGGCAGCAAGAATGCGAGCATCGGCATTTGTAAGACGACGCAAGCCGCAGAGAATATCGTCAATATACTGCTTGCAGCTACCCATAGCTTCCGCCAGTTCATCATTAGACATGTTCAGCGGTTTCAAAAATTCTTCTGTCAGAATTTCTCCCACTGTCACAGGCCCGGCGGTATCTGCTTTTGTGTAGTATGCAAGAATCTCTGAACGCCCCTGCTCATACGTAAGCTCACCTGAAATAATACGTGCCTTAATGGACTCGTACAGTGTCGTACCACTGGGGTCCATTCCTTCAAGTCTCAGGGAAGCCTCTGCTTTGCGGAAGCCCTCAATACGTAACCGTGTATAGGGAGTCCTGGACATGTTTTTCCTTTGAATTGCAGGAGTAAAGTTCGCACAGTGAAAGCGTCAGCTCACGCTACCTCGTTAACTGACGCACGTGATTCAAGATTTATTATTACCCGATAAGCTATCATCGGCAAAATCATCATGTTCGCGGTTATCCCGATGAGTAGCTGTCTGCTTACGTATCTGAGTCGCCAACTCCCCTCCAATGGTTTGTTGGACACGAGAAGAATTGCTACTTCGCTTCATTTTCTGGTACTCAGCAGCTCCGTTGGCCATGATGCTTCCCATATGGCTTGCCATGCGGCCAGCTCGTGAGAATGAAGCAAACCCCTGACTTCCTCCGCTGGCGCTAACTGAACTGCTCCATGCTGACGAACCACCGGAACTGCCTGAGGGTTGGCCTCCAGAAGTATCTACAGAACCGGTATCTTCCCCGCCGCCAAATCCTCCACCGGAACCGCCTCCACCGCCTGAACCAGATTCCTCGGCCATGGCAGCTTGCGCAGACTCGAACGCTGCCTTTAATGCAGAGGCTCCGCCGCTGACTTGAGCTGATGCCCCCATTGCCATTGCTCCAGCACCGCTGATGGCAGTAGCGGCAGCGCCAGTAATCATACCCGCCCCAAATCCACCAATCCCTTGTAAAGAAGCCCCTCCTACAACACCTGATAACAACAGTGGTAGCTTATTCGTTAATACTAACAGGATAATTGACGCCAGAAGCAAAACGATAAGACTATTAAGATCAGGAACATCATCTTTAATAAGAGAAAAATATTGATCTATAAATGATTGTCCAATCCCAATAATTAATGTCATCGTGAATAATTGAATGCCAATCGATAAAATAGTTCGTAAGTAATTAATTGCTATATCAGAGGTCCATTTCGAACCACCAAATCCAAGCAATATAACTCCTGCATAGCATAACACCCATGCAGAAACCAACATGATTAGCATATTTATCGCTATAAGGGACATCACTACCAAAACGATTATCGCGACTGTTATCATAATGGTGGATATCATTGGCGACCAAATTGATGCGGCTGAACTGACCTTTGTTAATATCGCAAACGCCATATCAACTATGCTTGAGGGCGAAATACCAGTACTTATTCCTAAAGCGTTTGCTGCAAGTTGCCTCATTGAATTAATTATGGATTGCGATATGGATGGCCGTTGATTAAAAGATAATAAAAAAAACCAATGACGGCAAAAAAGCGAACTATTTCAGCAAGTACGCCTGTCAACCCTTCCCCTTGCATTGCCATCATACCAAATGTCCAAACCATACTTATTAATACCAGCCCCCAGAAGAGCCAATTTGCATAGTCAGCAATTACTGTTGTCCATGTACTGGCTACTTGTTGAAACTTATCTAATAAAGAATCAAGTAGCCCGCTACTATCTAATTGACCAGCATAGGCATTTATAGAAAAGAAAATTATGATACCTAGAAAGGTGAGCTTACTTACTATTTTCATGATTACCATTCTCGTTTAGGGCTTGGTTTATTATTACTCCGTAGAGCACATTTATCGTATTTATTTTCATAAAATTTATTATCTGGCGTCGATAAACAATCTTTATCATTTTTATCGCAAGAACATATGGCCAATAAACTGATCAGAATAAATACAATCAAAAGATTATCTTTCATTCTGCGTTTCCTCACCAAATTCGCTTCGGGCTTGGTGTATTCTCTCCAGCTAACGCTTTTTCATCAGCGGCTATCTGTTGTGATTCTTTATCTGCCTGAGCCTGTGCCAGTGTTGCTGCAGCGTTTTGCTGGGCTACCAGGAGCGAGCGGATTTGCAGCAGCTGGTTCGTTTGAGCACTGGCAAGCTGGTTAGCGGCCTGAATAGCTTCCATTTGCCCTTGTGCGCCGGTTGCCTGAGTTTGCAAATCTGCCAGGTTATCAGCATCGCTTTGCAGTGTTTCTTGCTGTTCATCAAGAGCCTTAAAAACGGCGTCATTGGCCTTTTTACGCGCCTCAGAGCTGTTCTGTTCTGCTTTACGCAGTGCGCTGATTTCATCTGCAGTACATTCAACATTACTGTTAAAGCACGGTGATGAGCGGTAGTAATTCACGTCCTGATAACGTTTCAGATATGAATCAAGACTCCCGGCCTGATTTTTGTAGTAATTAAGAGTGTCCTGCGCCTGCAACAATTTGTTGATGGTTGTGTAAGTATCCCGCTTAAACGGCCCATTCACTTTTAGAGATCTTCCGACATACTGATGATGTCACC
>NZ_CPYD01000001.1 GCF_001112925.1 Yersinia nurmii | reverse complement strand
ATTATCCGGCTGTGCCTGAATCACCACCTTACCGGGCACCACACTGATCGCCAGCGGTTGCCCGGTAAGGCCGCTCTGTGTCAGCCAGTCCTCTGGCAGAGACAGATTGCCGTTATCCCGTATCTAGTTCACGCAACCACAGCCAGCCAGAACCCGGTTTAAAATTCGCCGGCCAGCTTCTGGATGAAGAATCGGGGCTGCACTACAACCGCTTCCGCTACTACGACCCGCAGGCCTGCTGTTACTTAAGCCCGGACCCGATAGGGCTGGCGGGGGGGATGAATACTTACGGGTATGTACATAATCCTCTGTCATGGGTCGACCCATTAGGCTTAGCAGGATGTTCTACCACACTTGGTAGGAACATGATGGAGGCGATGGGACTGCCGCGTTCTACGAAATGGACTGGGCATCAAGCCACCATATAATTCCGAAAGAACTAGCTAACCATCCAGCATTAAAGAAGATCAAATATTATATTGACGATGCAGGAAACGGTATCTTCCTCAGAAGAGTCGATGATGACACTAGTGCGATGGCAAGGCATCAGGGAAGTCATGATGGATATACACAAGCAGTTAAAAATGCTTTGGATAAAATAGATCTTAATCAATCTAAAGACGCTATTTTGAATCAAGTGAAAGAAATCCAAGGAATTTCTCGGAAAGGGTTAGAGAATGGCTACCCAATCAGGCCACTTGATATGGATAAAGCAGGTGGTGCATTAGGAAATGGAAAGGTTAATGCTGTCTGGACTAATATTTTCACTAAAGGTGGCTGGTAATGGATCAAAGATACATAATCGAACCTATTGAGTTTGCATTTACAAATGATCTCTTTAAAGGGTTGTCTGAAGCTATAAGCCAGAAGGTTATTGTTATCAATAATGTTGATGATGCTTATAAGTATGCGTTTGAGCAGAACCTCCCATCGGGTTATAAAGTTTGGAATGATACGATTGAGCAATATCGTAAATCTCTAAGGAAAAATAAGAAATTCCAAGAGGCTTATGATTTTGTTAATGGTAATCTTGAAAGTTTACAGGTTAAAAATGCATCATTACTTATTGAGTTTAGAAAGAAGAAAATAAAGAAAACGAATACCGCTCATGCTGACTTTATTTTCTCTGAAGTTAAAGAAGATGCGTTTTTTGTATTGTCTACAGTAGCAATCAATAGATACTTAGATAACTTTATAAAAGACGCCTTTCTTGAAGATATATATGCACTTTACAAAGCAGGTGCGTGGCCGTGTGGTATGAAAGGAAGTATTATCTTGGTTTTTGACCCAGCATCGCTTAGTTAATATTATTAACTCTTTAGATTAAATGTATAAATAAAAGCTGGGAAGGGCATCTTTGGATCTTCCCGGCTATTTTTTATCTGTTGTTACGTCACAGATTACCCTGCCGAACCTTAATCACTACCTGGCCGGGCATAACGCTGATCACTAGTGTTTGCCCAATAAGGCCGCTTTGCGTCAGCCAGTCTCCCGCTAGATTTCATTAAAATTTGGTAATCCACCGGAGTATAATCTACAAACGAGACCAATACATTCTATCGAAAATAAAAAGATAAGGTTGTCGTGTATGCACAGCAAACATATAGATTAAAAAATAGATAAAGAGATATGATTTTCTAAAAATAATGAGTGGCGGGTAGATAAAAAGAATGGTTGGCTGATAATAACATGGAAACATGGAAACATGGAAACATGGAAACATGGAAAGAACTACTTGTTACATTTAAATTATCTAATAATAAGACGAGGTGTTTTTTATTTACTTCATTAAATATTCATTGTTCGATAGGTTTTTATAACGCTTTAAATATAATTTTTCTGTGTGCTTTTACATGCCATGTAATTATTTTAATAAAGTTAAATCTTAAAAAATAAATTTAAAATGTTATTATTGTTATTGTTATTGTTATTGTTATTGTTATTGTTATTTAATCGTGTTTTTGTGTTTTAAATGTGAATTTTTGAGATTTGCATTTCACTCTAAAGTTCAAGTTTAAAATAATGGTGTGAATGGTTTAAATTTAACTATTCCATGATGTTGTATCTATGCTTTAGTGTTTCTTAATTAAATAGCAAATCGTTTTTATCGCTGGTGGTTTGCTAGTGAAGCGTTATTTATCTGTATGATTAGAAAGAAATAAACCTCGAGGTCAGTTTGTTTAGTAATAGAACCCGAGAAAGCAATACCGATGCAATAAAGACGGAGAATAGTAGTGTAAATCTTAGGGTGATGTCTGATAAATTATAGGCATTAGAAATAAAATAGAATATGCCATCATGGAGAATATAAACTCCTATCATCGATGGGCTGATATAAGCTAGCGTCTTTCTTATCCACTCATATTTAGTATCAAAATTATCAAATATAACGAACAGACATAGACTCAAAATGAGTACATGGAAGTTATCAAGAAAATAGCCAGCATTAACGGTTTTATACACGTGCAGAGATATAAAACTTTCATAGTAATACATCGATATAGCAGTAGGGACGATCAGTAGTTTAGCCGCTATTCTAACTTTTATGTTTTTAGTGATTTCTCTACCCTTGGTTGAACAGAGAAAACGTCCGACCATA
This sequence comes from Yersinia nurmii, assembly GCF_001112925.1. GTDB lineage: Bacteria > Pseudomonadota > Gammaproteobacteria > Enterobacterales > Enterobacteriaceae > Yersinia > Yersinia nurmii. Next base: position 633,323 of record NZ_CPYD01000001.1, on the reverse strand, counting down.
TAGTAAAATACCCATGTCCAAAGCCTGAAATACTGGGGGAAGTCTATTAAATAAGGTCTTTCGGTAAAAGTACTGATGATATCAATTGAAATAGAAAAGATTAATAATCCACCTAAGGTAAAGAGGGTTTGTCGGCTATTTTTAAGTATTTTAGAAATTATCGGGTTTATAACATAAATAAGTGCGATGCTAAATAGCAACCAGCTTTGCAGGAAGTAACCTTTTTTAAATCCATCTTCATTTATGAAGTAAAATAAAACGTTCCAGAATATTATTATTGTTAAAATGGATTTAATTTTTCTTAATATATCCTGCCTTGTGATTTCTTCAATTGAGTCAATATAACCTATTATCATGAAAAACAGCGGTGTTGCGATAATAGATAAGAAATAGAGGACACTCATAACCTCACCGCTTAAAAAACAGCTGTCGGTACAGGTTTTACTCGCAGAGTAGAATGTGACCGCAGAAAAACAGCTAAGGCTCTTTAGCGCATGGAGGCCGACATTTCTCATAATTGAATCATCACATAAGAGGCTAGCGCAGAGGGCGAAGCGATGCCCTTTATCTGATTGGGTGCAATTTCTTTTGGCTGATTGTGTCTGATCACATACCGCAGTTTGTTCATTTTGACACCTTGGGTTTGCATCAGAAAACTCTCTATCTCATCTATTCATTTTAAGATATTTTTGCACAAAACGAAATTTCTGTCACCGTTCATAGTGTCTAACCGAAATTCATAACATCTGATAGGAATTTTGCCATCACACCCTCTTTTTTATCCTTTTTAACCAATCCGTTTATTTTTGTTGGTGTCAGAGCATTCCTACACAAAGGCGTCTCACAGTCCTATATAACCTAAAAATGCCCTGTGTTTTACTGATTGAACATAAAATCCGTCGGTAATATAGCGGCCATAAATTAAAGAATCGCTTCTACAACCATAAGGAAGTTGATTGCTTAGGTTCTCAGCAAAAAAGATCGCGTATTGGCGTGAGCTTGCCTTGAACCCGTAGTGGTGCTTTGCACGGTGATGTGGGGATAGGCAGTCCGTGGCCTGCATGAAGCCCGATATTATGGGTAAAGGCATGGATTATCTTTTTTGTTCGACTTCTTATTTTGGGATGTGAGTAAAATGATAAGTTGCATGGTGGTAGATAATGATAGATATCTGACCCTTGGAATCATATCTATGGTTAAAAAAATATTTACCGGAATGGGAAGCAAGGAAGATATTAAGTTTTATAAGCGTCCATTCCATCCAGTTGATGTTGTATTTATCGGCGTTGATGAATCCAACTTTTTTGAGGCGTTAGCCCGCCTAGAGAAAATAGCGCTGGATACTAAGGTGTTTCTGATTGCGGATTTAAGGTTGAGTAGCTTCTTTCAGGGGATCCCCGGATTCCATAATGTCACTATGATTTATCGTGAAGAAACTATAGACAGCCTGGAGTCCAAAATTACCGGCGTTATTAAACGAACATTCCGTCTCCTCACTGAAGCTGCATCCGATCGTAAAATAGATCAGCATGAAGCTGTTCAGAATGATGAGCAAAACTTTCTTACGCCAAGTGAAAATGCCGTTCTGGCCTTGTTCAATGAAGGATTTTCCGGCGGTGATATCGCCAAAATCCTTAAGAAGAGTCAAAAGACTGTTAGCGGCCAAAAACGCTCTGCCATGAGAAAATTGGGTGCAAGAACAGATGTTGAATTGATTAAGATGTTTATGTTCAAGTAAATAAGTTAGGTATACAAGCGTCAATATCTATTGTTGACTTGAGCATTGTGCACTGCATTTGCCTTTTTGACACCAATGACGCCACAGTGATTACTAATTTACCGTCAGGAGTTTAAAGGGTAATCAGTCCCCAAAGACATGGGGACTGATGGTGAAGAGGGTTAAATATTTTTCAGCTTGGCTACGGTGCTATCAATATCGATTTCGTGATCGGAGAAGGTATAAGTCACGTTTTGATGAGTAGTTACCGATAGCATTTTCAGGGGAACCGTTTTTTCCGCAATGTTTTCTTCCTGCGGGCGAATTTTATTCATCAGTAGTCCAACAGAAAGCACGGTATTAGCTTTATCCACCTCTGCCTGAGCCGGCACTTCTTTAGTGAATGTTTTGAACGATTTAATGCTGGTAAGTTTGATCCTCTCATTGGCAATAAAAATGTATTTGCTCTCAATGGCAACTTTAACTGCAAAAGCTGATAAACCTTTGCTGTTGGTTGTTGGTTCAAAAGTCACTTCCGCATTTTTCTTAATCATCTCGGGATTAGCAACTTTAATAACGTGAAAATAACGGTTATCTCCGTTTTCATCGGTGATAAAACCAAAGCCTTTATCTTCAAAAAAAGTTGTTATTCTACCGTTCATCATGCGTCTCGTTTAAGCCAGTCTATTAGTTGCCTATGATACAGGGGAATGCTTTACAGATACAGCCTGAGACCTTTGCTACGGTTATTAGCGTTGGGAATCACCATAGATTTGGTGGCAATTTAGGCAAAAATGCAAAGTATTCACACTGACAGTGTGGCAGGGGTTGGTGATTTTATCTGTTTTTCTCTTTTTTGTGATCTACATTCTGGACAAAACATCGTTCAATTGCTGTACTGTAATTGACACGGTTGTTGTGTCCAACTATTCACGTAAAGGTAAGTTTGATGTCTAAGATTAAAGGTAGCGTTAAGTGGTTCAATGAATCCAAAGGTTTCGGCTTCATTACCCCAGAAGATGGCAGTAAGGACGTTTTCGTTCATTTCTCTGCCATCGCTAGCAATGGTTTCAAAACTCTTGCTGAAGGCCAGCGTGTAGAATTTGAAATCACGAACGGTGCCAAAGGGCCATCTGCTGCTAATGTTATCGCTATCTAAGTAGCCAATATTCTTAAAAACCCGCCCCTTGGGCGGGTTTTTTTATGGCTGGAAATAGAGTCAGAGCCCGCTTTCGATGATTACAGTATGAGATTACCGTCCGATAAAACCTGAATCTTGTTGTTGATCTTCAGGCCGCGGGTGCCGGCTCATCTTAAACGGTATCTTGAAATACTAGAATAAATAAACCTTCAGAAATGCCAGCGAGATCAGTACGCATAGGCCAACCATCAGTAATTCTGTTAGTGTTTTAGGTGATCCAAACATGTTATTTATCCTGCGTTTCAGTGAATTAAGGTGAAACTGCTCTCAGGATACGGATTATCTAATTTGAAACTTAAGAAAACATTAAGGAGATAAATAGCACTCTTAAAAGCGAGGGGGCCCCGCTTTTTGTTTTTTTACTGTGCGCTCCACATGTTCACTAACATAAAGGCCAGCATTGTCATGGCTAATGAACCCGCCAGATTGAATAATATAGTCAGTCCGGCCCAAATGAATTTACTGTCTTGAAGTAAGTACACCACTTCAAGCGAAAAAGTTGAGAATGTTGTCAGCCCGCCGCAAAAACCAGTTGTTATTAGCATTTTCCAAACTGGATCAAGGTGCGTCATTCTATTGAATAAGGCTAATGTCAGGCCAATAATAAAAGCGCCAACCAGGTTAACAGTGAGAGTGCCAATAGGTACGTTAGGGGATAACCCGTTTAATTTCATGCTGATAAGCCAGCGTAGCGTACTGCCAACGCCACCACCGATAAAGACTGCCAGTAATGTGGGGAACATAAACACCTTTCTTGTTATCAGGGAGTTTGCAGAAAGGCTTAGGCGTAATTCCACGCACCTTTCTGAGAAGGTAACGTAGACATCATCAGCCTTGAGGGGCGGTTATGGAGGAATGTCATCTCCAGAGCTTTAATTGGATATTACACTGACTTTTTCTTATTTTAAACCCTGAAAGTTTGGTAGCCTATTCACGATTACACCATGATATTTAAATGACCAAGGAACAAGCGTGAAAATCCGAAAGGTGAAGCCCAATGACGAAGCTGCCATCTCTGAATTATTGATAGCATTAGATTATGCAGGAACCGATGGTTTTTTAAACCAGCGTTTACTACAGCTTATTGGGCATCCTGATAGCGGTTTGTTGGTTGCGACTATCAATGATGTTGTATGCGGCTTTATTTCATTGCATTTTATCCCGCAGATTGCGCTGGCTGGTGATTTCTGTCGAATCAGTTATTTATGTGTTAGTGAGAAGGTCAGGGGGGCAGGAATCGGTAAGCAACTTCTGAATGAAGCTGAAAAGGTGGCGCGCGAACGTGGCTGTGATCGTATGGAATTACACAGTCATTCCCGACGAGTGAAAGCTCATGCTTTTTATCTGCGGGAAGGCTATGCGGAATCACCCAAATATTTTACCAAGCGCTTAACTGAATAGGTAGTTAGCTCGCTAGCTCAATACGGTCTCTGCCATTATCTTTAGCGTGATATAAAGCGGAGTCAGCGGCTTTTAGCCACTGTTGATAATTGGTCATTTCTGGTTTGAATTCTGATACACCAGCGCTGACTTTGATCTGTAGCCCCGGCGATTGATTAAATACAATTTCAGCCAGTTTTTCCTGAATACGCCCTAATACCTCGCAGGCCTGCTCCGCCGAAGTATTAGGCAGGATAGCACCGAATTCATCCCCGCCGTAGCGACCGACGATATCTACGGCTCTTAGCCCCAATAATAGCTCCTCGGCCAGTGCTGTAATGGCATCATCACCAACAGCGTGGCCAAAAGTATCATTGATATTTTTAAATTTATCGATATCCAGTAGCACCAAGGACGCGCTGTGTTTATAGCGACGGCAGCTATCAAACTGATTATGAAGTTGATGTTCCCAGTGGCGTCGGTTATATAGCCCGGTTAATCCATCTCTCACGCTAATACGCAAAAGCTCCTCTTTATTATCTGCCAGGCGTTTGGCTGTGCGATATGTCACCCAACCCAGTAACGATGGATAAATAAAAATCATCGGCAAACAGCTATATACCTGAATTGGTGTGGTTTGCGGCTGAAATGGCAGTCGAAATATCCAGGCGACCAGTAAGCAGCCTATTATCTGTAGGCCAAGACCTTTAAGAAAAAAAGATTTTCCGCCTGATGCGATATTGTTCATGCTCATCATTGATAAGATGACCACGGAGGGCAAGGCATTAAACGACATTACTGCCACCCAGACGCCGCCTAAAATAGAATCCATGCTTAAATTCAGCATTTCCTGGCGATGCGGAGAATTGGCTCGAATGGATAATTGATAGGCTAAGTGCGGCCAAATTAACCCGTTTATGGCTAGCAGTGCCCACATCCACAGCGGAGTTTGTCGGGTGATTAGCACTGATAAGACGCATAGCATACCGATACCCAAGCCAAATATCCGGGGTAGGTAGATGCGCCGGGCAAAACTCAATCCGGCCTGGCGCGAATTTGCTCTGCTATATAAGGACAAGTGACGCCCTCCGAATAAATCTGATTTTGGGGAATGTTAAGTAATCGACATTCAGCATGAGTCAGAATTTAATTAAGCAGACTCCTGCATAAATCATAGTTCAGGAACGAAATCTGTTACATCTTACTGTTGTTTTATCCGGCATTTTATTCGTAAATAACCCACAATTAAGTTAATCCTATTTTTAGTCCTGAACGAATAAGAAGGTATGTATGGAAGGTATCAGTATTACCAAACTTTTGGTGGTAGGTATATTGATTGTGCTGCTGTTTGGCACCAGTAAACTGCGCACTTTGGGGGCTGATTTAGGTGCAGCGCTGAAAGGCTTTAAAAAAGCGATGGGCGATGATAAAGCTCCGCCAGCCGATATCGCAGAAACCAAAGTGGTGCCGCCGGTAGAGCATAAAGATTAGTTCTAGATTTAATCACTGCATGGAAATTGCAGATAGTCTGAATGAAAAACGGATATCCAGATGGAGATCCGTTTCAGGCTATTTGCGGTTTGAGTTGTAATAAATTATGTCTATTTAACGCGGTTTTTCGCAACTAAAAACAAGCCTAAATATGAATTCAGGCTTGTATGATTATTTGACTTCTTCGCCTTTGGCTTGCAAGTCCGCGTGATAAGAAGAGCGAACGAAAGGACCACAGGCTGCGTGGGTAAAGCCCATTGCCATGGCTTCGGCTTTCATTTCATCAAACTCATCCGGGCTGACGTAGCGCTGAACCGGTAAATGATGGCGGCTAGGCTGCAAATACTGGCCCAACGTCAGCATGGTCACGCCATGACGACGTAAGTCGCGCATGACTTCAACGATTTCAGCGTTGGTTTCACCTAGACCCACCATCAGGCCAGATTTGGTCGGAATATTTGGGTGCGCTTCTTTGAAACGTTCCAGCAGCTTCAATGACCATTCATAGTTCGCGCCTGGACGAACCTGACGATAGACCCGTGGCACGTTTTCCAGGTTATGGTTAAACACGTCGGGCGGCGTTGCTGTCAGAATATCTAATGCGCGATCCATACGACCACGGAAATCCGGCACTAACGTTTCGATCTTGATCGTTGGGTTTTTGGCGCGAATTGCCGCGATACAGTCAGCAAAATGCTGAGCACCACCGTCGCGTAAATCATCGCGGTCAACGGATGTGATAACCACATAGCGCAGCCCCATATCTTTAATGGTTTGCGCCAGCTTTTCTGGCTCGTTGGCGTCTGGCAGGGTTGGACGACCGTGCGCTACGTCGCAGAATGGGCAGCGACGAGTACAGATTGCGCCGAGGATCATAAAAGTCGCAGTGCCGTGATTGAAACACTCTGACAGGTTAGGGCAAGAGGCTTCTTCGCAAACCGAATGCAGGCCGTTTTTGCGCATCGCCGCTTTGATGCCTTGAATACGGCTGGAATCAGCAGGAAGCTTGATTTTCATCCACTCGGGTTTACGTAATAGCTCCTGGCGTTCAGTCACCACGGTTTTCACCGGGATTAACGCCATTTTATCTGCATCACGGTATTTTACGCCGCGTTCCATCTGAATCGGTTTACTCATAATCGTACAGGTTCCAGTTCTGAATCTCTAATATGAGATTTTTCATTAAAATCAACGAAATGAGACATTCGTTAAAAATTATTTGAAAATTGTTTAAAAATTATATCATCTTTCCCCCGATCCGTTCAGCCCCCAATTTTGTATGAGTTTGTGCTTTCAGGCAGCAGAATCCTACGGGAGAAACCTTATAAAGGATGATAATCCTCTGCCTGCCAAGGCTCAACAACGGCATCTGCGTAGCCCAATTGGCGAATAAACTCATGCACCAGAATGGGTTGCACATCGCTAAGTGTGGTTCCTGGCTGGAATGTACTCACTTGTGTCATTTCCATACCGGCGTAACCGCAAGGGTTTATGCGCTGAAACGGTGACAAATCCATATCGATGTTCAGCGCTAGTCCGTGGAACGAGCAGCCTTTACGAATACGTAAACCCAAAGAGCAGACTTTCTTTTGCCCGATATAGACGCCGGGTGCATCCGGTCGAGCGTGGGCCTCAATACCAAAATGAGTCAAAGTTTCTACCACGGTATTCTCAATCGCGGTGACCAACTGGCGGACGCCGACTTTTGCGCGTTTCAAATTGATCAGAACATACATTACCTGCTGGCCCGGGCCATGGTAGGTAACCTGTCCGCCGCGATCGCTTTGAATCACAGGGATATCTCCCGGCATCAGCAAGTGTTCGGCTTTCCCCGCTTGGCCTTGGGTAAATACCTGATGGTGTTCTACTAGCCAGATTTCATCTGGGGTAGTTTCATCGCGACCTTCAGTGAAGGCGTGCATGGCTTGAGATACAGGTGCATAGGGTTGTAGCCCTAGCTGGCGCAAAATGATCTTGTGTTGTTGCAAGCGAGACATCATCTGGTTACAGAAATGGTGGCGTCAGTATACCAGCACCACCGCAGGGAACCAGTGTTGACCGGTGAAAAAACGGAAGTGTGATAATAATTACGCATGAGTCAGGGATATACAGATAAAATAAGGCCCGAGTTAATTCGGGCCTCTATTCGTTTTTTACGCGGTGTTACAGCGTAAAAATCTATGGGTATTTATATTGAGTCAGATAGATATGGTTTAAATTACAGAACCATACGAACCAGTTCAATTTTACCCAGTTCTTCATACAGGGTTTCTACTTGGTCAATGTGTTCTGCATTGATGGTGATAGAGACGGAGTGATAGTTGCCTTTGCTGCTCGGTTTTACCTCAGGGGTATAATCGCCCGGAGCATGGCGCTGTACCACTTCAACCACCTGGTCAACCAGCTGTGGTTCAGCAATGCCCATCACCTTGTAGGTAAAGGAACAAGGGAACTCTAGCAGTTCGTTCAGTTTAGTTTTCATGTGCGCTCCTGGGTTGCGACCGGACAGTAGATAAGGCGAAATGCTAATCACTTCCGGCATTAAAAATTATAACTCCCGCCTGAGCGGGAGCTTCATAATATTTATAATATGGGGACAGTCTTCAGACTTTCAAGTCTGTGACCTTAGCCGAACCAATGATGGAACATCAGTTTGATATAATCCACCATGCGGCTGAAGAAACCACCTTCTTTCACTTCGTTCATCACCACCAGCGGGCGTTGTTCGATAGTTTTGCCGTCCAGCTGGAAGTTGATGCTGCCAACTACCTGATTTTTTGCCAAAGGTGCGTGGATTTCTGGCGTGTTCAGCACGTAACTGGCTTTAAGATCTTTCATGCGACCGCGTGGAATAGTCAGATAAACGTCTTTATCAACGCCTAGCTGTACCCGATCGGTGTCCCCGAACCAGACTGGCTCAGAAGCGAACTCTTTACCGACTTTCAACGGTGCTACGGTTTCGAAGAAGCGGAAGCCCCATGTCAGCAGTTTTTTGCTTTCGGTTTCACGGCCTTTGTAGGTGTGACCACCCAGAACCGCGGAAATCAAACGCATCTGGCCTTCGGTAGCGGAGGCAACCAGATTGTAGCCAGCGGCTTCGGTATGGCCGGTTTTGATACCGTCAACGTTCAGGCTGGTATCCCACAGTAAACCGTTACGGTTCATCTGACGGATATTATTGAAGGTGAATTCTTTTTCTTTATAAATAGCATATTCGTCTGGAACGTCGCGAATCAATGCCTGACCAATCAACGCCATATCACGAGCGGAGCTGTATTGACCTTCGGCATCCAGACCGTGAACAGTTTTGAAATGGGTATTCTTCAGGCCCAGCGCATTCACATAGTTGTTCATCAGATTCACGAAGGAATCCTGACTGCCAGCAACGTAATCAGCCATAGCCACGCAAGCATCGTTACCGGATTGCAGATTAATACCGCGAGTCAGTTTGGAAACTGGAACCTGATCCCCCGGTTTCAGGAACATCAATGATGAACCTTGGAATACCGGATTGCCGGTTGCCCAGGCGTCTTTGCCTACGGTAACCATGTCTTCAGGGCCGATTTTCCCGGATTTGATTGCCTGACCGATAACATAGCTGGTCATCATTTTGGTCAGACTGGCAGGGTTACGGCGTGCATCGGCATTCATTTCTGCCAATACTTTTCCGGAGTTGTAGTCAATCAGTACATAAGCTTCCGCGTCGATTTGTGGCACGCCGGGAATCATAGTTTTCATATTGACGTCGTCGGCGTTAGCAACAGAAGCTGCGCTCATGACGATAACGGTGCCGAGCGTTATGCTCTTGATAAAACGAGAAGTAGTTACATATTTCATGATCAGGACAACAACATCCGTGGGGTAAGTTAAGAACGTGCCACACTATAGCAGATGAGGTGTTGGCAGACATCAGGCAATCCCCATCTCTTGCGGCGTTTACACATTTTTACGTGTGGGTCGCAACCCGGCATTTTAAAGCCTAACCTTTTGTTTATATATAGGTTAGGCTCTAATTTTTCTCTAAACAGCAAAATTGCTACAAGGCGTTTCCAAAAGGATTAGATTGCCAGTTATTACGGCTAACTACGGCGCAGTGATGATAAATGACTGCTGCTGTGCTTCTGAGGATAAACGCTGTTGCAGTTCTGCGGCCTGCTGGCGGCTGCTGAACGGACCTAACTGTACCCGGTGAACGTTTCCAGCGCTGGAAACTTTACCCGGTACGCCAAAACGTTGGCTCAGGGCCTGCTGCCAGGTAGAGGCGCGCTGGGCATCGCTTAATGCGCCAACCTGCACGATATAAGCACCGGAGGCCGAAGCGGATGCTGCCGCAGGAGCCACTGAGGTTATCGGACCGGGATTACTGACCACCGGCGGTGTTACTGGCTCGGCGCTTTCCAGTACGCCGGAAGGCAACGAGGACGGCGCACGCAGGAAACCGCTACTTTGCGCGGCTACGGGCTGCGCGGCATCAGCACCGGATAAGTTGCTGTTTTCAACTGGACGAACCGGCGCATCGTTGACGGGGGCGTCCTGCTGAATGGGGTTACCCATGGCTCCAGACGTTAAATCCGGGCGGCTTGGCAGGGCATAGCTTTGCTTGGCAATAGTGGTCCCGACCATACCTGGGCCCGAAAGGGAACCGTCAGGTGAAACATGGATAAAATCAATTTTCACCTTGGTATTGTTAGAGATATTCAAGCGATCTGCCGCAGCTTTGGATAAATCAATTACACGCCCCGGAGTATACGGGCCACGGTCATTGACCCGAACCACGATTTGGCGGCCATTGCTTACGTTGGTGACCCGCACGTAGCTAGGAATCGGCAGGGTAGGGTGAGCGGCGGTTAGCGCATTGGGATCGAATATTTCGCCGGTGGCAGTGGTGTTGCCATTGGCTTCTTCACCATACCAGGCGGCCAGACCGGTCTGGCTGAAGTTTTGCGGATCTTTGATGATGCTATAGGATTTCCCGTTCACTTTGTAATCCTGATTAAAATTAGGATTAAAAGGTTCATAACGAGGCTCCGCTCCGCCGATCTCTTCAACCGGTCCGTTATAAGTTTGCTGTGTTTGCTCTATAGGTGCTTGATTTTCCGTAGTACAAGCCGATAACAGCACACTGACGACGCCGATCCAAAGCCATTCCTTACGCATTGCTCACCTCTATAAATTTTTAGATAACATTTTTCGATGAGTATGTATCGACATCACGATACCAAACCCGGCCATCAGGACTATCAGCGCCGAGCCACCGTAGCTGACCAAAGGCAAAGGTACGCCAACTACGGGTAGAATTCCACTGACCATACCAATGTTAACAAACACATACACAAACAGTATCAGCATCAGCCCACCGACCATCACTCGGCCAAAGGTGGTTTGCGCATGAGCGGCTATCACCAACCCACGCATAATAGTACAAAGATATAGACCCAGCAGAACCAATACGCCTACTAGACCTAATTCTTCTGCTAATACCGCAAAAATAAAGTCGGTATGGCGTTCTGGCAGGAATTCTAACTGGGATTGAGTACCCTGTAGCCAGCCTTTACCCACTAAACCGCCGGAGCCGATAGCGATTTTGGATTGAATAATATGGTAGCCCGCGCCCAATGGATCACTTTCCGGGTCCAGCAGCATCATGACGCGGTCCTGTTGGTAACCGTGCATCAGGAAGAACCAAAGTATCGGGATAAAGCAGGCGACCAGTACGGCGGCGATGGCAATCAAACGCCAGCTCATTCCGGCCAGGAACAGTACAAATAATCCGGACGCAGCGACCAGAATTGATGTCCCTAGGTCGGGCTGAGCAGCGACCAGCAGGGTTGGCATAAAGATCAGAATGAGTGCAATACCGGTATTTTTTAATGTTGGTGGACAAACGTCCCGGTTCATAAAGCGCGCCACCATCAGCGGGACGGCGATTTTGGCTATTTCCGACGGCTGGAAACGCACAAAGCCGAGATCCAACCAACGCTGTGCGCCTTTACTGATTTGGCCGAAGGCATCGACCAAAACCAATAAAATCACGCAAACAATGTACAGATAAGGCGCCCAGCTTTCGTAGACGCGCGGAGGAATCTGCGCCATCACGATCATTACGCACAGGCCAATGGCGATTTGGCCGAGCTTGCGCTCCATCATGCCGACATCTTGTCCGCTGGCGCTCCACATCACGAAGGCGCTGTAGGCCAGCAGGGAAAGAATGCAGATCAGAAACGGTAGATCGATATGCATTTTGGACCACAGAGATCCTTTTTGTTGGCGTTCAGTCATGATGTACCTTAATCACCTTCAGTGCCGGGAGGCGTCGGTGCCGCATCCGGTAATTCAGTATTATTATCACCTAAGAGTATGTGATCGAGGATCTGGCGGGTGATGGTACCCACAGCCGGACCTGCGCCGCCGTTTTCCAGAATAATCGCCACGGCTACCGTCGGTTTATCATAAGGGGCAAAGGCCGTCATCAGCTTGTGGTCACGTAAATGTTCGGCCACTTTGTGCGCGTTATAGGTCTCATAGCTGTATACCTGCGCAGTACCTGACTTAGCTGCCGCTTTATACGGTGTACCTTCGAAGAATTTACGCCCTGTGCCGTTCGGGCGGTTGGCTACGCCATACATACCGTCTTTCGCCAGTTCCCAAAAACCTGAGTGGATATCGCCAATCTGGATCTGTTTTTCTTGACGATAAGGCACCAACACGCCGTCTACTTTGGTATTCAGCAGTAAATGTGGATTTTTCACATCACCGTCATTGATTAATGTCATCAACGCTTTGGCCATCTGAATTGGTGTTGCCGTCCAGTAGCCTTGACCGATACCTACGGGAATAGTATCCCCTTGATACCAAGGTTTTTTATGGCGTTTTTGTTTCCATTCACGCGTTGGCATGATGCCCGCACGTTCTTCTGATAAATCAATGCCGGTATATTCACCGTAGCCGAACTTGCTCATCCATTCGGAAAGGCGGTCAATCCCCATGTCATAAGCAACCTGATAGAAGAAGGTATCCGCGGATTCTTCAATGGCTTTGGTGACATTCAGGCGCCCGTGACCCCATTTTTTCCAGTCGCGATAGCGTTTTTCTGAGCCAGGTAACTGCCACCAACCGGGATCGAACAGACTGGTATTTTTATTAATCACGCCAGCGCTTAAAGCCGAAACGGCAATATAAGGTTTTACCGTAGAAGCCGGCGGATAAACGCCTTGTGTCGCCCGGTTGATCAGCGGGCGGTTTGGGTCATTGAGCAGACCCTGATAATCTTTGTTGGAAATACCGTCAACGAACAGGTTCGGGTCATAGCTTGGGTTGGATACCAGCGCCAGAATTCCGCCGGTGCGCGGATCGGTCACTACAACCGCCGCGCGGCTACCGCTTAGCAGTTGTTCTATGTAGGTTTGCAGATGCAGATCCAGCGTCAGGTAAATATCTTTACCTGCCTGCGGCGGTTGTTCGTGTAATTGACGAATAACCCTGCCACGGTTATTCACTTCTACCTCTTCATAACCGGTTTTACCGTGTAATACCGGTTCGTAATAGCGTTCTATACCCAATTTGCCAATATCGTGGGTCGCGGCGTAGTTGGCCAGAATGCCTTCTTTATCCAATCGCTCGACGTCTTTGTCGTTTATTTTGGATACGTAGCCAATAACGTGAGTGAGTGCGGATCCGTAAGGATAAAAGCGGCGTTGGTAACCTTTGACTTCAATTCCGGGAAAACGGAATTGGTTAACCGCAAAGCGGGCGACCTGAACTTCGGTCAGCGGCGTTTTGACTGCAATAGAGGTAAAGCGTCGGGAACGTTTGCGTTCTTTTTCAAAGTTCGCAATATCTTCATCCGTCAGATCGACAATAGGACGTAATGCATCGAGAGTCGCTTTTAGATTCTCGATTTTCTCTGGCATTAATTCGAGTTGATAAATCGTGCGATTCATCGCCAAAGGAATGCCATTGCGGTCATATATCATGCCGCGACTAGGAGCAATAGGAACCAGTTTGATGCGGTTTTCATTAGAACGGGTGCGGTAATCCTCAAAGCGAACAATTTGTAAATTGTACAAATTGGCGATCAACACACCGATAAGTAAAAGAATACCTAGAAACGCCACGAGAGCGCGGCGTACAAACAGGGCTGATTCAGCCGAATAGTCGCGAAAAGGGTTACGTTCTTTTTTCATCCCGCTAAATACTTACTCTGGTCAAAGTCACCACGTTGCTCAGGCTCATCACCCGATTATTCTCGGTGGTAAGGATGATTGGTCGTAATACTCCAGGCACGATACAGGCTTTCTGCCACCAGTACGCGCACTAAAGGATGAGGTAGCGTCAGCGGAGAGAGCGACCAGCTCTGCTCTGCTGCGGCTTTACAGGTCGGAGCCAGTCCTTCCGGCCCGCCAATAAGCAGGCTGACGTTGCGGCCGTCCTGCTTCCAGCGTTCCAGCTGATGGGCTAACTGAGGAGTTTCCCAGGGCGTGCCTGGGATATCCAAAGTGACAATTCGGTTGTTTTTACCGACTGCCGCCAGCATCAGTTCGCCTTCTTTTTCCAGAATACGTTTGATATCCGCATTCTTGCCCCGTTTCCCAGCCGGTATCTCTATCAGCTCAAAAGGCATGTCTTTAGGAAAACGGTGCAGATAATCCATGAAGCCGGTCTGCACCCAGTCCGGCATCTTAGTGCCGACGGCTACCAGTTGCAGTTTCACTCTTTAGCCCCAGAGTTTTTCAAGTTCATACAGGCGACGACTTTCTTCTTGCATCACATGTACGATAACGTCGCCCAGATCGACAACGATCCAGTCAGATACGCCCTGGCCTTCGATTCCTAATGGAATCATGCCGGCTTTACGGGATTCTTGTACCAGATTATCAGCCAAAGCCATAACGTGGCGGGTAGAAGTACCGGTACAGATAATCATGCAATCGGTAATGCTGGATTTACCTTTCACGTCGATAGAAAGAATGTCTTGGCCTTTCAAGTCATCGAGCTTGTCGATAACAAATTCTTGGAGCGCTTTACCTTGCAAAGGTTCCCCCTCAGGTGATTTATGTCCATAACCTTCGCTGATTATACGTTTTGCCGGAATTTCTTCTCAGCACGCAATCTGTTACGAGCGGTTATGATGTATTTATCGGCAGGATGCCGCTGAAAGCCAGCTGTTTACTGCAATTTCTACAGGGGTTTTCAGCGAATACCTAAAATTAAGCGGCGAAGTATATCATGGGACTAAGGCTCGCGATATAAACCCTGTAACTCGATGTATCGCTGAACTGCGCGCGGTAACAGGTCATCACAGCTTAGTCCTTCACGTCGCCGTCGGCGAATCTCAGTGGCGGATATATCCAAAAGTGGAGTATCTGCCAGATAGATAAAGCCATTGGGTTGCTGGCTGAGTTTTTCTGGTTGCGTAACCTGATGTTGTTCCAGCCAGTTTTGAAGCTCGGGAGTATCCAGCTTCTCGGCATAACCGGGACGAGCGCAGACCAGTATATGGCAAACATCCAACAGCGATTGCCAGCGGTGCCATTTATGCAGTGATAATAATGAATCCTGGCCGATGATAAAAGCCAGCGCTAGATCGGGACCACGTTCTGCACGCAGCGATTCCAGCGTATCTATAGTGTAAGACGGCGTGGTGCGCTGTAGCTCGCGATCGTCAACTTGAAATAGCGGGTTTCCCTCAATGGCGAGCTTTACCATTTCCAGCCGTTGTTGCGCAGAGGCTTCCGGCTGTGGCCGATGAGGCGGAACGTGATTGGGCAGCAAAATAATCTGCTGTAATCCGACCTGCTGGGCCAAAGCTTCCACCGGACGTAAATGGCCGTAATGGATGGGATCAAAGGTGCCCCCAAACAGTGCGTGTAAGCTGCGCTCTGGTTTGGCTTTATCGGCCTGCTTATCCAGCATCAAAGAAACTCTCAGGTAAGGTTTTGCCACAGATCAGCAGGGAAAGTGACTCTAACTCAGGCCAAACGGACTGACCGTAGTCCTGCTTGAGGCGAATCTCCATTTGCGTTAGCAAATGCACACTGCGCTGTAACTGTTGCAATGTGAGACGCTGAAGCGCCTGTGTCATCAGATTACGGCGGTTTTGCCAGACTTTATGCTGATCGAATAGGGTTCTAAGCGGCGTAGTAGCCATTTGCCTTTTTAAGTTCAGCAGTAGCAACAGTTCCCTTTGGACGGTGCGTAGCAAAATAATAGGTTCGCTATCTTCCAGCCGCAGTTGCTGCAAAATATGCCAAGCCCGCTTACTTTTCCCCGCCAGCAATGCATCCAGCCAATGATAAGGCGTGAAATGCGCCGCATCATTAACAGCTTGTTCTACGCGCGGCAGGGTTAATTTGCCGTCTGGATAGAGCAGGGAGAGACGTTCCAACGCCTGAGACAACGCCAGTAAATTGCCTTCATAGCAATAACAAAGCAGTTGAATAGCCGCATCATCGACGTCGAGGTTGAGACTTTTGGCTCGAGTTTGAACCCAGCGAGGAAGCTGTGCCTGTTCTGGTGTCTGGCAGCTGATTAATGCGCATTTTGGACTCAGAGTCTTAAACCAGGCGCTGTTTTCCTGCGCTTTGGTGAGTTTGTTAGCACGCAAAATCAGAAGAATATCGGGATGTAGCAGACTTGTCAGTTTAACTAACTGTTCGCTCATGGCGGCGGTTAAACCACTATCAGGGAATACCAGTAGCAGAGTTTGGCGGCTGGAGAACAGGCTTAGTGCCTGACAAATGCTGAAGATATTGTCCCATTCGGTATGGGCATCTAACGCTACGGTGTAATGTTCGGTAAAACCTTGCTGTGACGCAGCTTGACGGATGCGATCCTGACTTTCCTGCAACAGCAGCGGTTCGTTCCCACACAGCAGATAACAAGCGCGCAGCCCCTCTTGGAGCTGCGCGGCGAGTTGTTCAGGATAAATACGAATCATTGGGCAGAGGCAACTGGAGTCACTGTTTTGGCCGTAGCCGGCTTAGCGTCTTCTGCTTGTACCTTTTTCACTTCTTCAGCGTGTACGGTCAGTAATTTCCGCACTAACTGTTGAGCGGCCTGTTCACGCATTTCCTGCGCAATGATGTCGCTTTCTGCCGTTTTTGCTAACGCGGTTAACGGGTTATCAAAGAAGGAGCGGAAAACGGTCACATTCAACGGGTAAATATCATGCCCAGGAATCAGCACCTGCGCCTGAACATTCAGTACCATTTGGTATTCTGCTGTCACGCCGTTCTGGAACACCGAAACGGTGTCCTGACTTTGCGACGATCCCAAAATACGCAGCGTCGGCAGATCCTTGCGCATCGCATCGTCAACAATGGTGACGTTGCTTAAACGCAGCTGTTGACGAATAGAACGTGTCAACGGCCCATAAGGATCGCTGCTTTGCAGCAACATTTTTTGCAGTTCCTGAGGCACCTGTGTAGTGCCCCGCAGATGAAAACCGCAGCCAGCGGTGACCAGCACCGCTAACCCCAGCAACAGCGTCAGAATACGATGTCGCACAACTCCTCCTTGTCTTAACCTACAACCAGGTTAAGCAGTTTGCCAGGGACATAGATCACTTTACGAATCGTAACCCCATCCAGATATTTTGCCACCAGACGCTCCTGACTTGCGCACTCACGTACGTATTCTTCAGTTGCATCGGCTGGCACGGTGATCTTGCCGCGAACCTTGCCGTTTACCTGTACCACGACTAACTTAGAATCTTCAACCATGGCCTGCTCATCAGCCACTGGCCACGGAGCGGTATCGATATCGCCTTCGCCGCCCAGTTCCTGCCACAGAGTGAAGCAGACGTGAGGGGTGAACGGATACAGCATACGCACCACGGCCAGCAGTGCTTCTTGCATGAAGGCACGGTCCTGCTCGGTTTCCTGTGGCGCACGACCCAGTTTGTTCATCAGCTCCATCACGGCGGCAATCGCTGTGTTGAAGGTCTGACGGCGACCAACGTCATCGGTCACTTTAGCAATGGTTTTGTGCAGATCGCGACGCAGTGATTTTTGATCTTCAGTCAGGCTGGCGATATCCAGCGGCTGTGTAGCCCCTTTGCTGGCGTGCTCAAACACCAAACGCCATACGCGTTTCAGGAAGCGGTTAGCCCCTTCAACACCAGACTCCTGCCATTCCAGCGTCATTTCTGCCGGAGAAGCGAACATCATGAACAGACGAACGGTATCCGCGCCGTATTTTTCGACCATGACTTGTGGGTCGATCCCGTTGTTCTTCGATTTCGACATTTTGCTCATACCGGCATAAACCAGTTCATGGCCTTCGCCATCAACGGCTTTAGTGATACGGCCTTTGTCATCACGTTCAACAATGGCGTCAACCGGAGATACCCAAATACGCTCGCCGTTGCTACCGGTGTAGTAGAAGGCATCGGCCAGAACCATGCCCTGACACAGGAGGCGCTTGGCGGGTTCATCCGAATCCACTAAGCCTGCATCGCGCATCAGCTTATGGAAGAAGCGGAAGTACATCAAATGCATGATGGCGTGTTCGATACCGCCCACATATTGATCGACCGGCAGCCAGTAGTTAGCCGCAGCCGGGTCCAGCATGCCTTCGTCATATTGCGGGCAAGTGTAACGCGCGTAGTACCAGGATGATTCCATAAAGGTATCAAAAGTATCGGTTTCACGCAGACCTGGCAAACCGTTAACGGTGGTTTTTGCCCACTCGGCATCGGCTTTAATTGGGCTGGTAATACCGTCCATAACCACGTCTTCAGGCAGGATCACTGGCAGTTGATCTTCTGGCGTTGGTACCACGGTACCGTCTTCCAGCGTGATCATCGGGATTGGCGCACCCCAATAGCGTTGACGGGAAACCCCCCAGTCACGCAGGCGGTAGTTCACTTTGCGTTGACCCACGCCAAGCGCTACCAGCTTATCGGCGATAGCATCGAAAGCAGCCTGATAATCCAGACCGTCGAATTCTCCTGAATTGAACAGAGTGCCTTTTTCGGTCAATGGCGCGGCGCTCAAATCAGGCGCGGTGCCTTCTGCGGTCAAAATTACCGGCTGAATTGGCAAGTTGTATTTGGTCGCAAACTCCCAGTCGCGCTGATCGTGACCCGGAACGGCCATCACTGCGCCAGTGCCGTAATCCATCAATACAAAGTTAGCGACCCAGATCGCCACTTCTTCGCCGGTCAACGGATGGATAGCAGACAGGCCGGTGGCCATGCCTTTTTTCTCCATAGTTGCCATTTCGGCTTCGGCCACTTTGGTATTACGGCATTCGTCAACGAACTCGGCCAGCGCCGGGTTGGTTTTGGCCGCTTCTAGCGCCAGCGGGTGACCGGCAGCAACGGCCACGTAGGTTACGCCAAAGAAGGTATCTGGACGGGTGGTGTAAACAGTCAGTTTTTCCGCACTGTTAGCCACGTCAAAGGTAATTTCCACCCCTTCAGAACGGCCAATCCAGTTGCGTTGCATGGTTTTTACCTGCTCTGGCCAGCTTTCCAGCTTGTCCAGATCGTTCAGCAACTGATCGGCATAATCGGTGATTTTGATAAACCACTGCGGAATTTCTTTACGTTCGACTTTGGTATCGCAGCGCCAGCAGCAGCCGTCGATAACCTGTTCGTTAGCCAGAACCGTCAGATCGTGAGGGCACCAGTTTACCGCGGAGGTCTTTTTGTAGACCATGCCTTTTTCGTACAGCTTGGTGAAGAACCATTGTTCCCAACGGTAATAGTCAGGTTTACAGGTGGCGATTTCGCGATCCCAGTCATAGCCGAAGCCCAGCAGTTTCAACTGGTTCTTCATATATTCGATGTTGTCGTAAGTCCACGGAGCTGGGGCGGTGTTATTTTTAACTGCTGCGCCTTCAGCTGGCAGACCAAATGCATCCCAGCCGATAGGCTGTAGGACGTTTTTACCCAGCATACGCTGGTAGCGCGAAATCACGTCACCAATGGTGTAGTTACGAACGTGACCCATATGTAGGCGGCCAGACGGATATGGCAGCATAGAGAGGCAGTAGTATTTCTCTTTGCTCGCGTCTTCAGTCACTTTGAAAGTTTGCTTCTTTTGCCAATGAAGCTGAACGTGCGATTCGATATCTTCCGGGCGGTATTGCTCTTGCATGGCAGCCAATGGTCCTATAGTGAAAACAGCTACACCTGTAGCATCATCTGTTTAATATCATAAAGTGAGATCCGCATAGCATAGCTGATAAGCGGCAGCCGCAACAACACTCTGCGGGTCACTGTCGCGTTTTTCTGCGCGACGGATAGCATTAATGGGCAGAGTGAGGGCGGTCACCCCCCAATGATCGCGTGACATCAGATATTTACGGCTAAAATAAATAGAGATAACTTTAACTCTCAGGCGAAAAATACGCTTTATCACCGGTTACTCGAGGAGACTGTATGAACAAGGTGGCTCAATATTACCGTGAATTAGTGGCATCGCTGACCGAGCGCTTGAAGAATGGAGAACGGGATATCGATCAACTGGTCGCCAGTGCGGAACAACGGCTGAACACGGTAGAAGATTTAACGCGCAGCGAAGTCGATCAGATTACCCAGGCCGTTCGTCGGGATTTGGAGGAGTTTGCTCGTAGTTACGAAGAAAGTAAGGACGAGTTTACTGATAGCGTTTTCATGCGGGTTATCAAAGAGAGTCTGTGGCAAGAATTAGCCGATATTACCGATAAAACCCAGCTTGAATGGCGCGAAGTGTTTAAGGATGTCAGCCACCACGGGGTTTATCACAGTGGGGAAGTGGTCGGGTTAGGCAATCTGGTTTGTGAAAAATGCCACCACCACTTAGCGTTCTATACTCCGGAAGTATTACCTCTTTGCCCAAAATGCGGTCACGATCAATTCCACCGTCGCCCATTCCAGCCATAACCTTCACTTATAGACACTCCGCCTGTGCGGAGTGTCATAAAACCGTTATTTCCCGTAGCGAGCTACGCGATCTACCAGTAAATCAATAAAACTCTGTCGATTAATATCCATCAATATTTGCGTATTGGCCGTTTTCCCCGTCAATTGATAGAAATCCGTTACCGTCATGCCTTGTGTGTATTTGCCCTGAGTTTCTATTCCAACCCAACGGTCAATACTTTGGAATAGCTCGGGAGCTAGGAGCCAGGCAATGGTACAAGGATCGTGCAATGGCGCACCTTTAAAGCCCCAGCGTTCCTGGCGATGATAAAGCATAAAGAAATCCAACAGACCGGCGACCACGTCGGCCACCGGATTACCAAGCTGACGGAAACGCTCAATATCCTCGCTCATTACCTGTGCTTTATGGGTGACATCCAACCCGGCCATGGTCAGGGGAATGCCGGATTGGAATACCCGTTCGGCGGCCTCAGGGTCGACATAAATATTAAACTCTGCCGCTGGCGTCCAGTTGCCCAACATGACCGAGCCGCCCATGATCACGATGCGTTCGATCTTGGGCGTCAGTTCGGTGTGACTGGCGAGCAATAAGGCGATATTGGTCAAAGGGCCCGTGGCGACCAGAGTGATGGGACGCGGGCTGGCGCGCAGAACTCTGGCTATCAGTTCCACCGCATTTTCCGCTTGGGGCGCAAAATCAGGTTCAGGCAGAGCCGGGCCATCCAGCCCACTTTCTCCGTGTACGTTATCGGCAATGATAAGTTCGCGAAGCAAAGGTTTTTGCGCACCACCAGCCACGGGAATATCCTGACGTTTCAGCAAGGTCAAAATACGCAGTGCGTTACGCAGCGTTTTTTCCGACGTTTGATTACCGGCGCTGGTGGTCACGGCTTCGACTTTCAGTTCGGGGGAGGCGAGAGCCAGAATCAGTGCAATGGCATCGTCATGGCCGGGATCGCAATCGATAATAATAGAGCGGGACATAGGTTTTCCTCTTGTTGTGTCTATTTATTGCCGACAATGGACAAAATAATCAAAAGAGGCAATAAACGGCAGTGAAACAGGAGAGGGAGATTCAAATCCTCCCCCGAAAGGGAGGATAATTATGGGTTAGGTGTTAGTGCAGAATCTTAGCGAGGAAATCTTTAGCTCGCTCAGATTTAGGATTGTTGAAGAAATCGTCCTTATTACTGTCTTCGACAATTTTCCCTTCATCCATAAAGATCACCCGATGCGCCACTTTGCGGGCAAAGCCCATTTCATGAGTGACGACCATCATCGTCATGCCTTCGTGAGCCAGTTTGACCATAACGTCCAACACTTCATTGATCATTTCCGGATCGAGTGCCGAAGTCGGTTCGTCAAACAGCATGGCGATAGGATCCATGCACAGCGCACGGGCGATGGCGACACGTTGTTGCTGACCGCCGGAAAGTTGAGACGGGAATTTGTCGGCATGAGTCGTTAACCCGACGCGTTCCAGCAGTTTTAGTCCTTTCTCCCGCGAGGCGGCTTTATCGCGTTTTAATACTTTTACCTGAGCCAGCGTCAGGTTTTCGATGATCGATAAATGAGGAAACAGTTCGAAATGCTGGAAAACCATGCCGACTTTGGAACGTAGCTGAGCCAGATTGGTGCCTTTATCATTCACGGCAATGTTGTTAACAAAAATACTACCTTGTTGAATAGGTTCCAGCCCGTTGACGGTTTTAATCAGGGTGGATTTGCCTGAGCCTGAAGGACCGCAGACTACCACGACCTCACCTTTTTTAACTTCGGTGGAGCAGTCGCTCAAAACCTGAAAGTGACCATACCACTTAGAAACATTTTTCAGGGAAATCATCAAACAGTCCTTTTCTTCAAATAGTTAACCAGCATCGACGCCGCAATACTGATAACAAAATAAACCAAACCGGCGAACAGAACCATTTCGACCTGAGTACCGTCACGCTCACCGATGGTAGTTGCGGTGCGGAAGAAATCGGCCAAGCTAAGCACATACACCAGCGATGTATCCTGGAATAACACGATGCCCTGAGTGAGCAAGAGCGGAACCATGGCCCTAAATGCCTGAGGTAAAATAACCAGACGCATCGATTGGCCTTGGGTCATCCCTAAAGCCAGAGCGGCGGATGATTGTCCGCGGGAAATACTCTGAATCCCCGCTCGGATAATTTCCGAGTAATAGGCCGCTTCAAACAGGGAAAAGGCTACCATGGCTGAGATCAGTCGAATATCGGTTTTTGGCGATAGCCCAAGCACATTTTGTAATAAGCTTGGAACCACTAGATAGAACCACAGCAATACCATGACTAAAGGCACTGAACGGAATAGATTGACGTAAAGGGTGGCAAACCAGCTAATCGCTTTGATCGACGACAAACGCATCACCGCCAGTATGGTGCCCCACAGAATGCCGAAAACGATAGCGATAACGGTAATTTTGGCCGTAACGACCAGCCCTTGTAGCAAATAAGGCATGCTGGGCGCGATGGAACTCCAGTCAAATTCGTACATTATTTACTCCCCAAATTGCCGGGTAACTGCACTTTCTTTTCTACCAATCGCATAATCAGCATGATAACGGCGTTGATTAAGACATAAGCCAACGTGATTGCCGTGAAGGATTCATAGGCATGCGCGGAATAATCCAGCAGCTTACCGGCCTGCGCCGCCATATCCACCAGACCTATAGTTGATGCAATCGCCGAGTTCTTTACCAGATTCAGCATTTCGGAAGTCATCGGCGGAATGATGACGCGATAGGCATTGGGCAATAATACATAGCGATAGGTTTGTGGCAGAGTCAGGCCCATCGCCAGCCCAGCGGCCTTTTGGCCTCGCGGTAGGGATTGAATACCGGCTCTAACCTGCTCACAGACACGAGCTGCGGTGAACAGCCCAAGGCATAGCATGGAAGAAAGGAAGAACTGTATATTCGGGTCTAACTCGGTTTTAAACCACATGCCGATATGGGTCGGCAGCAGTTCGGGAACCACCAGATACCAAGTAAAGAATTGCACAATGAGCGGGACGTTACGGAATAACTCCACGTAACAGGTACCGATTGACGAAAGGAGCCGATTGGGGACGGTTCGTAAAATACCGAACAGGGAACCGACGAAAAAGGCAATAACCCATGCGCTCAGTGACAGCGCAACCGTGACCTGAAAGCCAGACCAAATCCAGCCTAGGTAGGTGGTGTTACCGAATGGGGCGGGTTGAAGGAAAATCCCCCAATTCCAGTCTATAGACATAGCTAACTCCCTTAAAAGGGTGGAGAAACCACCCTGAAGACTGATGATGAATAGCCGCACCGCGCTGACCGAAAGGAAACAAAAAAATGCGGAGTGGGGAACGGCCACCCCGCATCCTGTCTACCAAACGGTCATCATCAATCACCAGGACAGCGTACTGCCCCGGATATTATTTTTAGTTCAATGCCTTGTCGTTAGGTTCTTTGAACAGCTTTTTCATGTCATCAGACAGAGAGAAATTCAGGTTCAGATTTTTCGGTGGGATAGGCTGTGTGAACCAGCGCTCGAAGGATTTAGTTGCTACGCCAGAGGTTTGCGCGTTAGCAATGGTTTCATCCATTAAAGCTTTAAACTGCGGGTCATCTTTACGCAACATACAACCGTAGGCTTCCTGAGACTGCGGCGTACCTACAATCTCCCATTCCCCGGATTTCTTGGCTTTGGCACGTTCACCGGCCAGCAGGGCGTCATCCATCATAAAGGCAACAGCGCGGCCGCTTTCCAGCGTACGGAAGGAATCCCCGTGATCTTTGGCGCTGATAATGCGCATGTTCATTTTGTTTTCTTCGTTCAGCTTATTCAGCAGCACTTCAGAAGTGGTTCCGGAAGTCACTACCACGGCTTTACCAGTCAGGTCTTTGAAATCTTTGATTCCAGAGTCTTTTTTTGTCAGTAAACGGGTACCAACCACAAAGATGGTATTGGAGAATGCGGCCTGTTTCTGGCGCTCGATGTTATTGGTGGTGGAACCACACTCAAAATCAAAGGTGCCATTTTGCAGCAATGGAATACGATTTTGTGACGTCACGGGAATCAGCTTGACCTGTAAATCCGGCAGATTCAGCTTTTTCTTCACCGCATCGACGATCAGGTTGGAGTAATCCTGTGAATAACCGACTACTTTCTGCTGATTATCGTAATAAGAGAAGGGAACGGAAGACTCACGATGGCCAACGACGATCACGCCGTTATCTTTGATTTTCTTCAGCGTGCCAGTCAGTTCTTCCGCATGGGCTACGCTACTTGCCATTCCAACTAACAGTAGCGATAACGCCAGTTTACGCATTTGCATGGTCCAACTCCTGTGATGTTGTGGTGCTGCTTGATGTTGTGATGCTGAAATCGTCTTATCTGAATTGGGTATATGACAAAAAAATCATTACCGCTTTATTAACGAGCGATCTCTTCTTTTACTTGTAACAGATTATCGCGATAAAAACGTATGTTGTTATATAAATGATATTAAAATGTTTGTCTTTTGAGACGGAAATCGCACCAAATAAAGGCAATTAAACCGACGTGCACCAAGTTCGTGCTGTTGATGCGCTAAATTTGTGCAATAAAACGGCCAGCCCTGGTTGAAAATAAGAAAACCGAGGGATAAAGACCCGAATCACAAGGAATATTGCAAGGCGTGTGCCAGTTGTGGTTCTCCCGCGGAACGCGGGAGAGAAAATGCGGGAAAAAGGCGACTATTCGTTGGGCGTGAGCTGTTGGGTAATAGCGATATGGGCTTTAAACACCTCTAGCACTGATGGGAGCTGTTCTTTTTTGACCTGTTTTTCCGGGTTCCACAGTTCGGCAAAAGTAATAGCTCGGCCACAGTGAATAAAGACCTCGGTAACCTCGATCACCAGAACGCTGCGCGCGGGCTGCCCATTTTGTGCAAAGCGGTTGCACAGTTCTGGGTCAACGCTGATTTTAGCGCGGCCATTTACTCGAAAACCTTCATTCCAGCCGGGAATCAGGAACAAAATACCGAGGAATGGGTTTTGCAGCAGATTACGGATGCCGTCCAGACGGTTATTCCCCGGGCGATCCGGAAATAATAAGGTTTTATCGTCTTCAACATGAATAAAACCGGGTTCTCCGCCCTTAGGTGAACAGTCAACGCCGCTAGCGCCAAAGGTACCTAAAATAGCGAACGGGGAAGCTGCGATCAGCTTTCGGGCATAGCTATCGAGATGACCAATCTGCTTTTGCATCACGTTTTTATTAGGCTGCGCATAGTGCTGATTCAACTGATCTTCAGTTGTCAGGATAAATTCGGGATTCAGTTGCATACAGTCTCAGTTAATAATTATGCTAATTATTCGTATTAGCGAGAACCATAACAGCCGCCATTCCAATGCGCAATATTAGCGTAATACGGGTAATAAGGCCGCAATCCGTATAAACAGCGCTATTTTGATCGAAATTTAGGAAACATCTCCACGGCGTTACTGGCGTTAACTTCATGCAACTTCAGATGGGTGAAGGGCAAATGAATCGCCGCAACGCAGAGGTGTTGCGGCGATTTTTTACGTCGAATGAACGTGAGGTGCATTCGGATCGATTAATTCTTACCTGAACGCGCGACGAAACCCAGCGTGATCACACCCAAAATCAGCGTAATAACCCAGAGTGGCCAACCGCCAAAACGGGCATAAGGCGTGAGACCGGTGGTCGGTGTCACTTTGACTTCCAGTACTTCGCGCGTGAACTGAGGGATCTGAGCCAATACGTTACCGTCAGCTCCCACCGCAGCGGTGACGCCGTTGTTGGTGCTACGCAGCAAAGGACGACCCAGCTCCAGCGCTCTCATGCGCGCCATCTGGAAATGCTGCCATGGGCCGATGGAATGGCCAAACCAAGCGTCATTGGAAATGGTTAGCAAGAAATCCGAATTCGCTTTGAAATTGTCTCTCACCTGTTGGCCCAGGATAATTTCGTAGCAAATCGCCGCCGTCATATCAAAACCGGCTACGTTGACCTGTGGTTGTACATAGCTACCGCGGCTAAATGAAGACATTGGCAGGTTGAACAAGGGGGCGAGTGGCCGCAGCAGGGCTTCCAGCGGGACATATTCACCGAAAGGTACCAGATGATGCTTGCTGTAGCGATTTACCGTCGGATATTGGTAGGGCTCTTTATCGCCGAGCACAATCAAGCTGTTAAAGAAACGGTAGCCATCCGGCGTATTGCGAGCATCAACAATACCGGTAATCAGGCTACTGTGATTGGCGCGCATCAAGCTGTCCATCATGGTCAGGAAGGCAGTTTGATCGGTTTCAATATCGGGAATAGCGGATTCAGGCCAGATAATTATTGGAGCTTTGCCCATATAAGGCTGGCTGGCATTCAAATACACTTGCAGGGTATCGATTAGCGCCTTCGGATCCCACTTCATCGATTGAGCAATATTACCTTGCACCATCGCCACATTTACTGCGCGTTCCGGTTGAGGGGTAAACCAGTGCCATTGGCGCAGCGGCCAGGGCAGCAGCAATAAAGCCGTAGCAATAACCGCTGGCAGCCAGCGTCGCTGGTGGAGCGCATAAGCCAGTAATCCACTGATGGCGACCAGCATGAAAGTAACGCCATCAACGCCTAAAATCGGTGCAATGCCCTTCAGCGGCCCGTTAATCTGGGTATAACCGAACTGCAGCCAAGGGAAACCGGTCAGCACCCAGCCGCGTAAAAACTCACTCAGTTGCCATAAGACAGGCGCGGCAATGGCTAAGCGCCACCAGGTAGGTTTTGGGCACAGGCGGGTTAATGCGCCGGCAAACAGCATGGTGTAGAGCGACAAGTAGGCCGCCAGTAACACCACCAAGAATAGGTTGACCAGCGTTGGCATACCGCCAAATTCGGCGATAGTGACATAAACCCAGTTTACGCCAGTGCCAAATAGCCCCATTCCCCAGATAAAACCGATAAAGGCAGACTGTCGAGCACTGCGATTTAGAGTCAGACTGAGTAAACCAAACAGGGATACTAGCGAGGCTGGCCAGAAATCGAAGGGGGAAAATGCCAGCGTACCGCTGGCACCAAAAAATAGCGCCAGCAGGGCGCGAACCCACTGGCGATTGAATAACGAAGCGTTAGCCATCGAGAATTTATTCTTCCAATTTCGGTTGTGGTGCATCATCCGGTATTTTAACGTGAACCTGAATAATACGTCGGCTATCAGCCATGGCAACTTTGAATAAATAACCTTCAATTTCAATGGTTTCTCCGCGCGCAGGCAGATGACCAAAGGCTTGCATGACTAAACCACCGATAGTGTCCACTTCATCATCATTAAAATGGGTATTGAACACTTCGTTAAAATCTTCGATTTGAGTCAATGCCCTGATGGTGTAGGTATGACGACTGAGCTGACGAACGTCGCGATCTTCTTCGTCATCGTACTCATCTTCAATTTCGCCAACGATCAGTTCCAGAATATCTTCAATGGTAACCAGCCCTGAAACACCGCCAAACTCATCAATGACTATCGCCATATGATAACGTTGGGAGCGGAATTCCTTTAGCATCCGGTCGACACGCTTGCTCTCCGGCACGACAACTGCCGTCCGTAACACTTTGTCGATGCTGAACGGTTCGGAATCTGTGCGCATAAACGGCAGCAAATCCTTGGCCATCAGGATGCCTTCAATGTGATCTTTATCTTCACTGATCACCGGGAAGCGGGAGTGGGCGGATTCAATAATCACATCCAAGCACTCATCCAGCGTTTGGTTACGCTTGAGTGTGACCATTTGAGAACGAGGGATCATAATATCCCGCACGCGCTGCTCGGCGATGTCCATGACGCCTTCCAGCATGTCACGGGTATCGGGATCGATCAGATCGTTCTGCTCTGAGTCACGGATAAGCTCGACCAGATCGCCACGGTTTTTAGGTTCGCCGTGGAACAATTGGTTAAGGATAAGAGTAAAGAACCCTTTCTTGGGACTGGGGCTATCATTGTTTTGTGAATGGTCGTCGCTCATGGCGTTTTAGTTAAGTTTACTCATGTTAAGTATTGTCATTATCAGCAGCGTAAATAGCACGCTGCCAACGCATTATTCGGGGTCTTTTTCTGAAAGATACGGATCGGGATAACCCAGACTCTGCATGATTTCAGTTTCAATTGACTCCATTTCTTCGGCTTCGTCATCGACGATGTGGTCATACCCTAGCAGATGAAGACTGCCGTGAACAACCATATGCGCCCAATGGGCCAATACGGCTTTATTCTGTTCAACGGCTTCCTGTTCAACCACTTGACGGCAAATGATCAAATCGCCCAACAGCGGCAATTCTATTTCAGGTGGTGCTTCGAAGGGAAAGGATAGTACGTTGGTTGACTTATCTTTACCACGATAGGTCAAATTCAGTTCATGACTTTCCGCATCATCAACCACTCGAATAGTGACCTCTGATTCTTCCTGAAACTGAGGCAAGACGGCTTCCAGCCAGCGCTGGAAGTCGGCTTCAGTTGGCAAACCCTGACTGTTTTCACAGGCAATCTGTAAATCTAATATAACCTGGCTCACTGAGCCTCCTGCTCTGACGGGGTGTG
This sequence comes from Yersinia nurmii, assembly GCF_001112925.1. Lineage (GTDB taxonomy): Bacteria > Pseudomonadota > Gammaproteobacteria > Enterobacterales > Enterobacteriaceae > Yersinia > Yersinia nurmii. The sequence continues at coordinate 604,079 of NZ_CPYD01000001.1, read as the reverse complement.
GTTTTCACGCTTGCGTTGCTCTGCGCTGGCGTCTTTACGTTTTTGTTCTGCGGCTTCCCAGGCTTCATAGGCGATAACTACCCGAGCTACCACAGGATGCCGCACTACGTCTTCACTGTGGAAGAAGTTGAAGCTGAGTTCTTCTACGTCCGACAGTACCTCTATGGCATGACGCAAACCAGATTTCTGATGGCGAGGTAAATCGATTTGGGTGATATCGCCGGTGATGACCGCTTTGGAGTTAAAACCAATTCGGGTCAGAAACATCTTCATCTGTTCGATAGTGGTGTTCTGACTTTCATCCAGAATGATAAACGCATCATTGAGCGTGCGGCCGCGCATATAGGCCAGCGGTGCAACTTCAATCACATTGCGTTCAATCAGTTTTTCTACGCGCTCGAAACCCAGCATTTCAAACAGGGCATCGTACAGCGGTCGCAGATAGGGATCGACTTTCTGGCTGAGATCGCCGGGCAGGAAGCCCAGTTTTTCTCCGGCCTCAACTGCCGGACGAGTCAGCAGAATGCGGCGCACGTTCTGTCGCTCCAACGCATCTACCGCAGCGGCAACCGCCAGATAGGTTTTACCCGTACCGGCAGGGCCGATACCAAAAGTAATATCGTGGTCGAGAATATTGGCAATGTACTGCGCCTGATTTGGCGTACGAGGCTTCACCATACCGCGCTTGGTACGGATATTTACCGCTTTACCGTAATCAGGGACGCTTTCTGCCGTTTGTTCCAGCACCCGGCTTTCTTTCACTGCCAGATGGATTTGTTCCGGATCGATATCAGGAATGACGCCGCGAATCGGAGCGGTGTCTACGTAGAGGTGGCGCAGGATTTCTGCTGCCGCATTGACGCAGATGTTCTTACCGACCAGCTTAAAACGGTTATCACGGCGATTGATTTCAATGCCCAACCGGCGTTCAAGCTGTTTGATGTTGTCATCAAAAGGGCCGCACAGGCTCAGCAAACGCTGATTGTCGGTGGGCTCAAGCAGGATTTCTTGTGTCGTTACGTGCAAACTGTTTCTCTGGGTCACTGAGTTCCTCTAGGTCACATCGGGCCGGTTGATATTGATTCACATAAGGCGAGTATTTCTTTTACGTTATGCCTGATATCAATAATACATGTCATTCGGGAATTATTCATGGTGAGCGCAGTGGACGCAAGTCCACTGCTTGTCTATCTGTGCGATGGTGCGCAGAAATCGCGTGTCCCACGGGCTGATGACCTTCAATGATTCATTTTGTGAATTTTTGAAAGAAAATCATCAAAATTCATCGGTTCAGGCTAGGGGTGGTATTGCACCACGCCAAGGTCATTTTCCTTGCGGGTCCGGGCAATCACCGACTGCGGCGATTCTACGCTGCGTAAATCCATTTGCTCTTCGGTTCGTACCACTACACCGCGCAGAGAGTTGGTGTAGACATCAACAATGTCGACATCGACGAATTTACCGATCATCTCTGGCGAGCCTTCGAAATTCACGATGCGGTTATTCTCAGTGCGGCCCGCCAGTTCCATTACGTCTTTGCGTGAGGTGCCTTCCACCAATACTCGCTGGACGGTGCCAACCATTGCTCGGCTGAAATTCATCGCCTGTTGGGTAATACGATCTTGCAAAATATGCAGCCGCTGCTTTTTCTCTTCTTCGGAAACATCATCCGGCAAATCTGCTGCCGGCGTTCCGGGACGTGACGAGTAGATAAAGCTGTAGCTCATATCAAAATTCACTTCCGCAACCAGCTTCATGGTTTGCTCGAAATCGGCCTGAGTTTCACCGGGAAAACCCACGATAAAGTCGGAGCTGATGTGAATATCCGGGCGAGCCTTGCGTAATTTCCGAATGATGGATTTGTATTCCAACGCGGTGTGGGCGCGTTTCATCATGGTTAGAATGCGATCCGAACCGCTTTGTACCGGCAAATGCAGGAAGCTAACCAATTCAGGCGTATCTTCATACACCGCGATAATATCATCGGTAAATTCGATAGGATGGCTGGTGGTGAAACGAATGCGGTCTATGCCATCAATCGCAGCTACCAGACGTAACAGTTCGGCAAAACTACAGATATCGCCGTCATAGGTAGCCCCGCGGTAGGCATTTACGTTCTGACCGAGCAGATTGACTTCCCGCACGCCCTGAGCCGCTAACTGAGCGATTTCAAACAGCACGTCATCACTTGGCCGGCTGACCTCTTCCCCACGGGTATAAGGCACTACGCAGAAAGTGCAGTACTTATTGCAGCCTTCCATGATGGACACAAAGGCGGTAGGACCTTCGGCGCGAGGTTCCGGTAGACGGTCGAATTTTTCTATTTCTGGGAAACTGATATCAACAATCGGGCTACGGGTTCCCTGAACGTGGTTCAGCATTTCCGGCAGGCGATGCAAAGTTTGCGGCCCGAAAATAACGTCTACACAAGGCGCACGTTGGCGAATATGCTCACCTTCTTGAGAGGCCACGCAGCCACCCACGCCAATGATTAACTGGGGATTTGTTTCTTTCAACTGCTTCCAACGCCCCAGCAGCGCGAAGACTTTCTCCTGCGCTTTTTCGCGAATGGAGCAGGTATTTAGCAACAGTAAATCAGCTTCTTCAGGCACATCGGTTAACTCATAACCGTGCGTGCTAGCTAGCAGGTCTGCCATTTTAGACGAATCATATTCGTTCATTTGGCAGCCCCAAGTTTTGATATGGAGTTTTTTTGTCATTGGGTTTTATTTTGCTCCGAGCGGTGTGAATAGCACAAAGACTTAGTTCTTGCAGGGTATTGTAGTCATTTGGCCGGAGTGAAACCAGTGCGGGAAGTCTGAGTTAACCTGCTGTGTAAGGAAAAATCCGGTACACTGACGTCAGACAAAATGCCCAAACTGATGGGCGGAACCTCAATTTTTGAAGCGTAGCCGAAATGAAAAAATCTCAACAAAGTTACGATGTTGTCGTGGTAGGGGGCGGGATGGTCGGTGCAGCAGCGGCCTTAGGGCTGGCGCAAAGCGGCTGGTCAGTGGCGCTACTGGAGCATGAAGCACCGCCGGCCTTTGATAGTCAAAGCGTGCCGGATCTGCGGATTTCCGCTATTGGCTGTACCTCGGTCGGCTTGCTGAAGCAGTTGGACGTCTGGCAAAGAGTGCAGGAAATGCGTTATGCCCCTTATCGTCGCCTGGAAACCTGGGAAATGCCCGGCTCTAAGGTTGTGTTCGATGCGGTATCGTTGTCACTGCCAGAACTGGGTTTTATGGTAGAAAATCGGGTTTTACAGTTGGCGCTGTGGCAACAGATCGATGAGTGCGCAAATTTAACGCTACTGTGCCCGTCACGCTTACAAAGCATGGTAAGAGTGGAGCAGCATTGGCAGCTCACGTTAGACACGCAAGAGCAGCTACAGGCGCGTTTGGTGGTGGGTGCCGATGGGGCTAACTCTCTGGTTCGCCGTTTAGCCGGTATTGGCACCAGCGGCTGGCAATATCGTCAGTCTTGTATGCTGATTACCGTAGATACCGGCGCGCCGCCGCAAGATGTAACTTGGCAGCAATTTTTCCCTTCCGGACCGCGAGCGTTTTTGCCGTTGTTTGATAACTGGGCCTCGCTGGTGTGGTACGACAGCCCGCAGCGCATCCGCCAGTTGCAAAGTATGCCCTTGGCACAGTTGAATCAGGAAATTGCTGCCGCATTTCCTGAACGTCTGGGGAGAGTGAATGCGATTGCCACCGGTTCCTTCCCGTTAACCCGTCGTCATGCGCAACGCTATGTGCAATCGGGATTAGTGCTGTTGGGGGATGCGGCTCATACCATCAATCCGCTGGCCGGACAGGGGGTTAATCTGGGCTATCGCGACGTGGATGCATTGCTGGATGTGATGAATGAGGCGCGAGAGTTGGCCGAGCCTTGGGATAGCGAAACCGTATTGCTGCGCTATCAACGCAAACGGCGTACCGACAATCTGATGATGCAAAGCGGAATGGATTTATTCTACACCGCGTTTAGCAATGATTTACCGCCGGTGAGAATGGTGCGCAATCTGGCATTGATTGCCGCCCAGCGAGCGGGGAGATTAAAAGAACATGCGTTGAAATACGCACTGGGATTATAAAAAATATCTTTCCTGGCGGCTTATCAACAACCGATGGGCCGCTGAATTCTCTCATGTTTCCCGCTAGTTTCTCTGATTTGTTCGTTCTGCGAACCATCCGGTTTGGTTGATTTCTCAAAAACAAAAAAGCAAAAAGCCCGCCGAAGCGAGCTTTTCTAAATATGGCTGGGGTACCAGGATTCGAACCTGGGATGCTGGAATCAGAATCCAGTGCCTTACCGCTTGGCGATACCCCAAAAGATGGTGGCTACGACGGGAATCGAACCTGTGACCCCAGCATTATGAGTGCTGTGCTCTAACCAGCTGAGCTACGTAGCCATCTTTAAATCTTTTAAAGCAAAAAATTGTATGGCTGGGATACCAGGATTCGAACCTGGGAATGCCAGGATCAAAACCTGGTGCCTTACCGCTTGGCGATATCCCAACTGATATACAATTCTTTTTAATTACAACTTAAGTTTGACAGTATTCCACCTCAAAGAAATGGCTGGGATACCAGGATTCGAACCTGGGAATGCCAGGATCAAAACCTGGTGCCTTACCGCTTGGCGATATCCCATCTACTGTGACAACCGATGAAAATGGTGCGGGAGGCGAGACTTGAACTCGCACACCTTGCGGCGCTAGAACCTAAATCTAGTGCGTCTACCAATTTCGCCACTCCCGCATACATGAAAAAAGATGGTGGCTACGACGGGAATCGAACCTGTGACCCCAGCATTATGAGTGCTGTGCTCTAACCAGCTGAGCTACGTAGCCATCTTTTTTCTGCACAACCTTCATCGGCGTTGCGGGGCGCATTATGCGTATATGGCCGATTTGCGTCAACTAGTTTTTTCCCGAAAAAGCGCTGAAAGGGTTCGTTTGTTTGGCTTGTGAACAGTCTGGCGATAAAATAGGCAATTATAGGGATTCATTGTTGAATTTAACGACAAAATAAAAGGTTAAAAGCGGCAGGTCTATTGACTTGCGGAGGAATTAAGTAGGGGGATTGACGGTGAAAGAAACAGGACGACCCAAAGGCCGCCCTGTTTAACGCTATTTACAAGGTTCGCGGTGCTTAATTAGGCAATAGAAACCGCAAATTATGACTTATATGCATCCTGATGCACGCCTACGGCACGGCCGGATGGGTCATCCATATTTTTAAAGGATTCATCCCACTCAATGGCTTTTGCCGACGAACAGGCTACGGATGGCCCGCCTGGCACGCATTCTGCTGCGCTTGGTAACGGGAATAACTCTTCAAAGATTACGCGATACAAATAAGCTTCTTTCGAATTTGGCGTGTTGTAAGGGAAACGGAAATGAGCGGTTTCCAGTTGTTGATCGGTAACTTGCTCCGCTGCCATTGCTTTTAACGAGTCGATCCAGCTATAGCCGACGCCGTCGGAGAATTGCTCTTTTTGGCGCCAGGCCACGCTGTGAGGCAGATCCGCAGAGAAACATTCGCGCAAAATATGTTTTTCCATTTTTCCATTTCCGCACATTTTATCCTGCGGATTAATGCGCATCGCCACGTCGAGGAAATTTTTATCCAAGAAGGGTACGCGCGCTTCTACGCCCCAGGCGGACATCGCTTTGTTGGCGCGAGCGCAGTCATACATATGTAGAGCCAGCAGTTTACGTACGGTTTCTTCGTGCAGCTCTTTGGCATTTGGCGCTTTATGGAAATAGAGATAGCCGCCGAAGACCTCATCGGAACCCTCGCCGGATAAGACCATCTTAATGCCCATTGCTTTGATTTTACGTGACATCAAATACATTGGCGTTGAGGCGCGAATGGTGGTCACGTCATAGGTTTCAATGTGATAAATCACGTCGCGAATAGCATCCAGCCCTTCCTGCACGGTGAAATGAATTTCGTGATGCACGGTGCCTAAATGGTTCGCTACTTCCTGCGCGGCTTTCAGATCCGGCGATCCCACCAGACCGACGGCGAAGGAATGCAGCTGTGGCCACCAGGCTTCGCTACGCTCATCGTCTTCTACCCGACGGGCGGCAAATTTCTTGGTAATAGCCGAAATTACGGAGGAATCTAACCCACCAGACAGCAGAACGCCGTAAGGCACATCCGACATCAGGTGAGTTTTCACTGCTTCTTCCAGCGCATTGGCCAACTGATTTTTATCCGTAACGTTGTCTTTTACATTTTCGTAATCGAACCAGTCGCGGTGGTAGTACTCGCGAATTTCGCCGTCCTGACTCCATAAATAGCTGCCGGCTGGGAATTCTTTAATTGTGCGGCATACCGGAACCAGTGCTTTCATTTCAGATGCGACGAACATATTGCCGTGCTCATCATGGCCCATATACAGCGGAATAATCCCCATATGATCGCGGCCAATCAGGTACGCATTTTTCTCTGCGTCATACAGGATAAAGGCAAACATTCCTTGCAGATCGTCAAGGAAATCAGGGCCTTTTTCCTGATACAGAGCCAGAATGACTTCGCAGTCGGAACCGGTCTGAAACTCAAAGCGATCGCCATACTGCTGACGCAGAGCCTGATGGTTATAAATCTCGCCGTTAACCGCCAGCACATGAGTACGCGCGGTGTTATACAGCGGCTGAGCTCCGGCGTTAACGTCAACAATAGATAAACGCTCATGGGCTAAAATAGCGTTATCACCGGCATAAATCCCGGACCAATCTGGCCCGCGGTGGCGCATCAATCGCGACATTTCCAATGCAGTTTTGCGTAATTCGATTGGATCGGTTTTTAGATCGAGCACCCCGAAAATAGAACACATAATTATCTCCCTAACTTCTTTAGCTTGTGGCGGTGATGATGTTGTTTGTCATTACGCTTGGGTGGAACAACCCTATCCCCTTAATTTTTCACGCTGTAATATGAAATTTTTCAGGTATGTAACGACGAGTAATAAGAAAAATATGCAAAAAACACGCCAATATAGATAGTTGTTGTTTTGTGAATTTTGGCGGCGTGGAAAATATGCATTACAAGAAAATGCGCCAAAATGGGGAGTTAATGCAAGAACTTTGGTGCAACGCACCAAAAAAGGGAATCCTCGGCATCTTTCACACCGCAGCGGCGTTGACGTCTTCCTTCCCCAGTCACTTAGCAGACTAAGCTACCAGGGATACATTCCATTCCCGCCTTGCTGCAACGCGAAATCTATTGGGTATTGGATGAATTTGAATTGTTGATAAAGCTAATGATTAAGGAGGGCGCGCCGATGCGGTCATAGTGGCGTTGACTTCCAGAGTTTCCCCTCGTTGCGGTAGGCCCAGGTATCTCGATCGCTTGCATTGTTCACTTCACCGTGGCATTGGCAGCTTTATTCTGGACTAAGCATTCAGGAATTTAGAGTGATAGGCGATTAACGGGGCTGGTTTTGAGGAAGAATGTGGCAATGAGTGGTATTTCAATAACGTATAACAGAAGTGGCGGCTACTTTGCCGCCATCATATGTAGGAATGCTTAGATGATATCGATATCTGCTACTGATGGGTAAACGTAGCTTGGACGGAAAGGCATAGCCTCAATGTCGTCCAGCGTTGAAACACCGGACAAAACCAGAATCGTGTCTAAGCCAGCTTGGAAGCCAGCCAGAATATCGGTACGCAGATTATCACCAATAATCACGGTATTTTCCGAATGACCCTGCATCTTATTCAGCGCAGCCCGAATAATCCACGGGCTAGGCTTGCCGACGTAAAACGGCTTACGGCCAGATATTTTCTCAATCGGCGCGCAAAGAGCGCCGCAGGCTGGTGCAAAGCCACGTGCGTGGGTATCCGGATTGGTCGCGATAAAACGTGCGCCGTTGGCCACGAAGAACGCCGCCTTATGCATCATTTCCCAGTTGTAGGAGCGGGTTTCGCCCACAATCACAAAGTCAGGATTAATATCTGTGATGGTAAAGCCTGCTTTGTAAAGCTCGTGAATTAATGCGCCTTCGCCCACCACATAGGCTTTTTTACCTTCCTGACGTCGCAGGAAATCTGCAGTAGCCATTGCTGAGGTATAAAACGCGCTTTCTGGCACTTCCAATCCTGCAGCCGCAAAGCGGTTAGCCAGATCCTGAGCGGTTTGCGAAGGGTAGTTAGTGAGGATCACCAGTGGCATTCCCTCATGCTGAATTCGAGCCAGAAAAGCGTCAGCACCGGGAACGGCGGTGTTGTCATGCAACAACACGCCGTCGATATCACAGATAACGTTTTTAATTGTCATTGTTTTCATTACTCATTAGCACGGCAAGGCGCCACTATAGCATGCAGGCTAAAGGAATGAGCAGGCAGATAAACGGAAACTTAATGCCGTTTAGCGGCCGAAAAATTGAGGAATCAGTTTTCGAGTAAACGCTGTAATAGAACGCCGTTCAGCATGGCGCGTTTGGCCAAGGCGAAAGCGCCGATAGCAGATCCATGGTCTAACTGGGAAGTGACCACCGGCAGATTTTTGCGGAAGTCTTTTAGCACCTGATTATTGATGCAGCTTTGAATCGCCGGTAGCAGCACTTTCTCGGCTTCGATTATCTCACCGGCAATCACCACTTTCTGCGGATTAAACAGGTTAATCACAATAGCAATGGCTTTGCCGAGGTAACGACCTACGTGCTCCAGTACCTCACAGGCCAGCAGATCACCTCGATTAGCCGCCTTACAAATAGTGCTGATATTGCAGTCTTCCAGCGTAAGTTTGCTCGCATAACCTTGAGTCAATAAGTGACGCACCCGGTTTTCGATTGCAGCGTTGGACGCCACGGTTTCCAGACAGCCAAAATTACCGCAGTAGCAGCGTTCACCTAAAGGATCGATTTGAATATGGCCGATTTCACCGACGTTACCGTTGCTGCCGAGAAAAATCTGGCTATTAACAATAATACCGGCACCGGTTCCGCGATGCAGACGCACCAATATGGAGTCTTCGCAGTCCTTGGTTGCGCCGAAATAGTGCTCCGCCAAGGCCAGACTGCGGATATCGTGACCGACAAAACTGGTCACTTTGAAACGTTCTTGTAAATTATCCACCAGCGGCCAGTTATCAACGCTGATATGCGGCATATAGCGCACTACGCCTTTATCAGGATCGACTAGACCCGGCAGAATGACCGCAATAGCAATCAGTTCACGCAGTTTGCGCTGAAATAGCTCAATAAACTGGCTGATGATATTAAACAACGCGTGTTCCAGCGTTTCTTGGGTGCGCTCCGGCAGTGGGTAATGTTCTTCGCCGAGAGATTTCCCGCTCATATCATACAAGGTGATCGTTGCGTCATGGCGCCCTAAGCGGACGGCAATAGTATGGAACTGGCGGTTTTCCGTTACGATAGAAATCGCGCGGCGACCGCCGGTGGAGGCTTGCTGATCGACTTCTTTGATCAGCCCGCGCTCCAACAGCTGGCGAGTAATTTTAGTGACGCTGGCAGGGGCGAGCTGGCTGAGATCGGCTATTTGAATGCGTGATATCGGGCCTTGTTGATCAATGAGCCGATAAACCACGGCGCCATTGAGTTGCTTCACAAGATCCACGTTGCCAATTTGTGCTTGTCCGCCGGTGCTCATCAATAAGTTTACTCGCTTTGTGTCAAACTTCGTTGCCGTTAACGATAGTTTTGGTGATTTTATAATCGCGGGTAAAGGCAGTCAGGTTGGCTACTTTGCCGATTTCAATACTCCCTAACTGCTTGTCCACGCCAATCGCGCGGGCCGCATACAGTGTTGCCATGCGCAGTGCTTCATCCAGTGAAATGCCTACATGTTCGACGCTGTTCTGCACAGCCTCAATCATCGTTAGCGCGGAGCCACTCAGAGTTCCGTTTTCATCCACGCATAGTCCATCGCGATAGTATATTGTTTTGCCCGCAAAAATGAACTCTTCAATGTCAGCACCGGCTGGCGCTGTGGCGTCGGTCACTAGCACCAACTTCTCGCCTTTCAGGCGTTTAGCGTTGCGAATACTGGCCCAGGCGACGTGATGACCATCGGCGATCACGCCGGTATAGACTTCTGGCGTATCGAAAATCGCACCCATCAGACCCGGTTCGCGCCCAGTGATATATGGCATGGCGTTATATAAATGGGTCGCAAAACTGATACCCGCGCCAAAGCCGACTCGCGCCTGCTGATAAGTGGCATTCGAGTGGCCAGCAGAAACTATAATGCCAGCATCTGCCAACTGACGGATATATTTGGCTTCCACCATTTCTGGCGCCAGCGTGACCTTAGTAATAACGTCCGCATTGGCACACAGGTAATCGACCATTGCCGCATCAGGTTTACGAATAAACGCAGGGTTATGCGTTCCTTTTTTTAACGGACTTAAATAAGGTCCTTCCAGATGTAGGCCGAGAGCCTGATTCTGATGTTTTTCCAGATAGGCACGCATCACATTGACACCGTGCTTCATATAATCGTCGCTACAGGTAATCAGCGTTGGCAGATAGCTGGTACAGCCGGACTTCTCATTGGCACGCTGCATGATTTCCAGCGTCTCTTCGGAGATAGCCTCAAGAGAATCGTTAAATTGCACGCCACCGCAACCATTCAATTGAACATCGATAAAACCGGGGGCTAGGATGGCGCCACCCAGATCGCGCTGTTCGATATCGGCAGGCAGTTCAGCCAGCGGACAAATGCGTTCAATCAAACCATCAGCCACGACTACAGCGTGATTATCCAGTATTTCATGGCCGGTATAAATGCGACCGTGAGTTAAAGCATACATCGGAGCCCCCTGAGACTATTAAAGATCTTTAACGTTTTCTGCTTCTAATTCAGTGAAGTATTTTACGGTTTTTACTTTCAATTCCATAGTAGAAGCTTCGTCGCACACCATCACGGCTTTGGCATGCAGTTGCAGGCAGCTAATGGTCCACATATGGTTGATATTGCCTTCTACCGCCGCTTGCAGCGCCAGCGCTTTAGCATGACCTGTCACTAGAATCATCACTTCTTCCGCGTCCAGCAAAGTACCCACGCCCACGGTCAGTGCGTATTTAGGCACGAGGCTTGCATCGCCACCGAAGAAGCGGGAATTCGCGATGCGAGTTTCCTGCGTCAGGGTTTTGATTCGCGTGCGTGAAGCCAGTGAAGAAGCTGGTTCGTTAAACGCGATATGGCCGTCGTTACCTACACCACCCATGAACAGGTTAATTTTACCGTAGGACTTAATTTTCTCTTCGTAACGACGACACTCTTCATCCACATCAGGGGCGTTGCCGTTAAGCAAGTTGATGTTTTCCTGTGGAATATCCACATGGTTAAAGAAATTCTGATACATGAAGGTGTGATAGCTTTCCGGATGATCGGTTGGCAAGCCTACGTATTCATCCATGTTGAAAGTCACGACATGCTTGAAACTAACTTCACCAGCTTTATGCATTGCAATCAAATGCTTGTACGCTTCCAGCGGGGTGCCGCCGGTAGGCAGACCCAGCACAAAAGGACGCTCCGCGGTCGGTTTGAACGCATTGATGCGGCTAACGATATGTCGCGCTGCCCATTTGCCGACTTCTGCGGGAGTTTTCAGTGGGATAAGTCTCATCATGCACCTCATGGTTTAGTCAAAAATGTCTATACTGTACGCGGTTTGAATCGCTGATCTAAGGGTAACTCAGATTTTGATTCGCGCTTTGGTACAATGCTATGTTGATTTTTCGGATGATAAAATAAGTTTTGTGCCGTGGCTAGCAGATTGGTGTTTTTTGACTGGTTTTTGGTGACTGTTATCACAAAAAAGGAGGTTTTAATTTGCGATACGAAATAATTTTTTTACACTCCGCAATGAGTAATACGTGCCATGCGTTTTTTCTAAAAGGTAGTGAACAAAACAAATAAACTACTTAAAGGGTCCGATATCGGACGAATAGGGGGAAAGGTGAATATTCTTAGTTACTTGCAAAAAGTGGGGCGGGCTTTGATGGTCCCTGTGGCCACACTGCCTGCAGCCGCGATACTCATGGGTGTGGGTTACTGGATTGACCCAGTAGGCTGGGGTGGAGATAACGCATTAGCGGCGTTATTTATCAAATCCGGTTCTGCGATCATCGATAACATGTCCGTACTGTTCGCCATTGGTGTGGCTTACGGTATGTCTAAAGACAAAGACGGTGCTGCTGCGCTGACCGGTTTTGTCGGCTTCCTGGTTCTGACAACTCTGTGTTCCCCGGCCGCCGTGTCGATGATTCAAAAAATTCCAGTGGATCAGGTTCCGGCTGCGTTCGGCAAAATCAACAACCAGTTCGTGGGTATCCTCGTGGGTATCATCTCGGCTGAGTTGTACAACCGCTTCAGCCACGTAGAACTGCCAAAAGCGTTGTCCTTCTTCAGCGGTCGTCGTCTGGTGCCAATCCTGACCTCCTTCCTGATGATTGCCGTAGCCTTTGTTCTGATGTATCTCTGGCCGTTGATTTACAACGCGTTGGTGACTTTTGGTGAATACATCAAAGATATGGGTTCCGTTGGCGCTGGTATCTATGCCTTCTTCAACCGTTTACTGATTCCGGTCGGTTTGCATCACGCCCTGAACTCCGTGTTCTGGTTTGACGTTGCCGGTATTAACGATATTCCTAATTTCCTGGGTGGCCAACAGTCTATCGACGCGGGTAAAGCGGTTGTAGGTATCACAGGTCGTTATCAGGCGGGCTTCTTCCCTATCATGATGTTTGGTTTACCTGGCGCGGCGTTGGCGATTTATCACTGCGCACGTCCGGAAAACAAAGCCAAAGTGGCGGGTATCATGATGGCGGGTGCCTTTGCCGCCTTCTTTACCGGTATCACCGAACCTCTTGAATTCTCCTTCATGTTCGTTGCTCCAGTGCTGTACTTCATTCACGCCGTGCTGACCGGTATTTCCGTGTTCATCGCTGCCAGCATGCATTGGATTGCTGGCTTCGGTTTCAGCGCCGGTCTGGTGGATATGGTGCTGTCTTCACGTAACCCGTTGGCTACTCACTGGTATATGTTGATTCCACAGGGCTTGGTGTTCTTCGCCATCTACTATGTGGTATTCCGTTTCACTATCAACAAATTCAACCTGCTGACTCCGGGTCGTGAGCTGGCGACGGCCGGTGACGAAACCGACGGCTACGATGTTGACGTGGATAACGCTAATCCAAATAACGAGAGCGAAATCAACTCATTGGCTCGCCGTTATGTGGGTGCTATCGGTGGTTCAGATAACCTGACCAACATTGATGCTTGTATTACTCGTCTGCGTTTGAACGTGAAAGATTCTGCGTTGGTTAACGATAGTCTGGCTAAACGCTTGGGCGCGTCGGGTATTATTCGCCTGAATAAACAAAGCGTACAAATTATCGTTGGTACGCGTGCTGAACTGATCGCTGGCGCAATGCGTACCGTACTGGCCAGTGGCCCGATTCCTGCGGCTAGCGCTTTAGCTGCGGCAGAAATTAAGCCTCAGGCGGTGATCAATACGCCTAAAGCGCCATCTTTGGTGCTGGTGGCGCCGGTCACCGGTGAAGTGGTTGCGTTGGAGCAGGTCCCGGACGAAGCCTTTGCCAGCAAAGCGGTCGGTGATGGCGTAGCTATTCGCCCAACGGATAAAACCGTGGTTTCGCCTGCTAGCGGCACTATTGTTAAGATCTTTAATACTGACCATGCTTTCTGTCTGGAAACCGACACTGGCGCTGAAATCGTTGTCCATATGGGCATAGATACGGTGAAACTGAACGGTCAGGGCTTTGCTCGTCTGGTGGAAGAGGGGGCAGTGGTAGAAGCGGGTCAACCGATTCTGGAACTGGATCTGGCTTACCTGAACGCCAACGCACGCTCCATGATTAGTCCAGTAGTTGTTAGTAATATCGACGATTACGCCGGTATCACTCTGCTGGCTGGCGATACCGTGGTGGCAGGTCAGACTAAACTGTTTGAAATTCGCGGTAAATAAGGCGTTAACGCGCTAATTATCTGTTCCGAATAGCAAACATATCAACGGGAAGGGAGCGATCTCTTCCCGTTTTTTTATGCCAAAACACCAATCCCCCCTTTTTACTGTAACAAACGGTTGTTTCCGGGCCGGGCTTGTTGGATTATAGGCGGTTATGTGTTTGCGCTTTGCATTGAGGAATAAAGCAATGAGTGAGGCAGAAGCCCGCCCAAGTAATTTTATCCGTCAAATTATCGACGAAGATTTAGCCACCGGTAAGCATACATCGGTACATACTCGTTTCCCGCCTGAGCCAAATGGTTATTTGCACATTGGCCACGCGAAGTCTATTTGCTTGAATTTTGGTATTGCACAAGATTATCAGGGCCAGTGTAACCTGCGCTTTGATGACACCAATCCGGTAAAAGAAGACGTGGAATTTGTTGAGTCAATCAAGCAAGACGTTGAGTGGCTGGGCTTCGAATGGAGCGGTAAAATCCGCTATTCATCCGATTACTTCGATCAACTGCATCAGTATGCGATTGAGCTGATTAACAAAGGCTTGGCTTATGTTGATGAGTTGAGCGCAGAGCAGATGCGTGAATATCGTGGCACCCTGACAACTCCGGGTAAAAACAGCCCGTATCGCGATCGCAGCGTGGAAGAAAATCTGGCGCTGTTTGAAAAAATGCGTGCCGGTGAATTTGCCGAAGGCGCTGCCTGCCTGCGTGCCAAAATCGATATGGCTTCGCCATTTATCGTGATGCGCGATCCGGTGTTGTACCGCATTAAATTTGCGGAACATCATCAGTCTGGCAACAAGTGGTGCATCTACCCGATGTATGACTTTACCCACTGCATTTCCGATGCGTTGGAAGGGATTACCCATTCACTGTGTACTTTGGAGTTCCAGGATAACCGCCGTCTGTACGATTGGGTGCTGGATAACATTTCTATCGATTGTCATCCGCGTCAGTACGAGTTCTCTCGTCTGAATCTTGAGTACGCCATCATGTCTAAGCGCAAGCTGAACCTGTTGGTGACCGAGAAGCTGGTGGAAGGGTGGGATGATCCACGTATGCCGACTATCTCCGGCCTGCGTCGTCGTGGCTATACTGCGGCGTCTATCCGCGAGTTTTGCCGCCGTATCGGCGTAACCAAGCAGGATAACAACGTCGAAATGATGTCGCTGGAATCCTGTATCCGTGATGATTTGAATGAAAATGCACCGCGCGCTATGGCCGTGCTGGACCCCATCAAGATCATTATTGAGAACCGCGAAACGGGTGAAGAATGGCTGACAATGCCAAATCATCCGAATAAGCCGGAAATGGGAACTCGTCAGGTGCCGTTCGATAGCGAAATTTATATCGATCGCGCTGATTTCCGCGAAGAAGCTAATAAGCAGTACAAACGTTTGGTATTGGGCAAAGAAGTTCGCCTGCGTAATGCCTACGTGATTAAAGCCGAGCGTGTTGAAAAAGACGCCGAAGGTAATGTCACTACGGTTTACTGTAGCTATGACGCGGAAACTCTGAACAAAGATCCGGCCGATGGTCGTAAAGTGAAAGGCGTTATCCACTGGGTTTCAGTTGCCCATGCGTTGCCTGCGGAAATTCGTTTGTACGATCGCTTGTTTAGCGTACCAAACCCAGCGGCGGCGGAAGACTTCTTGTCAACGGTAAACCCAGAATCTCTGGTTATCCGCCAGGGCTTTGTTGAGCCAAGCCTGATTGACGCTAAGCCGGAAAAAACCTACCAGTTCGAACGCGAAGGGTATTTCTGCGCTGATAGCCGTTACTCTAGCGCCGAGCATTTGGTCTTTAACCGTACCGTTGGCCTGCGTGATACTTGGGCTGCTAAAGCCACTGCCTGATTAGGCTAGTGATCAACCGTATTGAAAAGCGTAGCTTCGGCTGCGCTTTTTTTTTGTCCGTTTTCTCTGTTGCTCTAAATATTCGTTACTACCGTTCATCCGTTCAACTATTTGTCGCTCAATTAATATGGTCAGCTCGGCGGTTTAATTTATTAAACCTGAGCACAGCTTGATCCAAATGATGATGTCCCATTTTTTTGCTTCTATGGCTGTAAAGTTAACGGTCGAACTAATACTGAACTTTGCGTGGGATAACGACATCAAGAATATTCGCAATGCGAATTAATGGTGTTAAAAAATGTTCATGAGAACAGATTTTTAATAGTTTGATTCGTCGCTGAAACCTTTCAATCATCCCACGTTGACTTTTTATCGTTGTATTAATTGGGTTTTTAACCAGAAATTCAGCTTTTGTGAAGTCAGTAATATTTTTTCATAGTTATGTGCACATTGTCATATTTTGGCGAAATACCTGTTT
Organism: Yersinia nurmii; assembly: GCF_001112925.1. GTDB lineage: Bacteria > Pseudomonadota > Gammaproteobacteria > Enterobacterales > Enterobacteriaceae > Yersinia > Yersinia nurmii. Next base: position 587,770 of record NZ_CPYD01000001.1, on the reverse strand, counting down.
TTTCAATTGATAATTCGCGTCGCGAAAAATAGTCTGTGTTTAGCAAATAATGCTAACGAGGATTATCCCTCACTATTTTTTACCCAGATGGGTTTATTTCAGCGGAACCTGTGAGCAGTGGTGAACACAAGGCAACGCTATTTACTTGTGATGTCAAAGAGGAATTTTTTCATATGGTTACGCACTGTGCTAAACGTAAAACGTTAGCGCTCGCAGTAGCGGGCGCGGTGTTAGGGACTGGGTTCATGATGGCGCCGGAGGCGCAAGCTGAAGGTTTTATCGATGATTCATCACTTACCGGTGGTGTTTACTATTGGCAGCGCCAGCGTGATCGTAAGGACCTAACGCCGGACAGTGCGGACTACGGCAAATATGTCGCCAACCTGCATCACTCGACTTTTAACGCCAATCTGGATTTCTCTTCTGGCTACGCCGCTGACATGTTCGGTATCGATTTGGCGGCCTTCGGTGCCGTAGAGATGACCAATAGCGGCCCGGCGGCGCCAAACGAAATCGGTTTCAGTGATGCGAAAAGCCGTTGGGATGAAAAATGGACCGGCGACACCAGCGGTGTGAGCCTGTACAAAGCCGCCGCTAAATTCAAGTTTGGCGATTACTGGGCGCAGGGCGGTTACATTCAGCCAAAAGGTCAAAGTTTGCTGGCTCCGCACTGGAGCTTTATGCCGGGCACCTACCGTGGTGCTGAAGGCGGCGCTAAGTTTGATTTCGACACCGCCGGTGCGCTCTCCATGTCTTACATGTGGACCGACGAATACAAAGCGCCTTGGTATCGCAATATGTACAACTTCCGTCAGGCTGATGGCTTGACCGGCGTGAGCTACCTACACTCCTTCGGTGCCAAATACGACTTTAAAAACAAACTGGTTATGGAGGCAGCGTTTGGTCAAGCAAAAGACTACATGGATCAGTATTTTGCTAAAGCCTCCTATGCCTTCCCGGTCGCAGGTAATGATCTGCGAACGTCTTATCAGTTCTACGGTGCTAAAGACAAAGTTGACGGCGGCGCAAGCAATCCTAACGACGTTTATGACGGTCTGGCATGGTTGCAGGCGCTGACCTTCGGTTATACCACGGGGCCATTTGACCTGCGTCTGGAAGGTACTTGGGCCAAGGCTGAAGGCAATCAAGGCTACTTCCTGCAACGTATGACTCCGGGCTACGCCAGCTCCAATGGTCGTTTGGACGTGTGGTGGGATTCCCGCTCCGACTTTAACGCCAACGGCGAAAAAGCCGTATTTGCTGGCGTCATGTATGACTTGGTTAACTGGAATATGGCTGGTTGGTCTGTTGGTACCTCCTATGCTTACGGCTGGGATGCAAAACCAAGCTCTAACCCAGTGTTCGACCAGAATACGCGTTTGAAAGAGTCCGCATGGAACTTCGACGTGCTGTACACCCTGCAGGAAGGCCGTGCCAAAGGGACATTATTCAAACTGCATTACACCATGTATGACAACCACACCAATATTCCGAGCTACGGCGGCGGTTTTGGCAACATCTTCCAAGATGAGAAAGACATTAAATTCATCGTGATTGCGCCGTTCACCATCTTCTAACTGTCGGCCCCGGCGAAGTCGTCGGGGCGCATAACGGAGTCTGTGTCATGAAAAAACTGATAGGTGTGGTTGCCGTTGTTCTGGGATTGAGCGCCTGTGTTCAGCAGCCAGTACAGCCGGAAGATTCGAAACTGAAACAAGCTTACAGCGCGTGTATCAATGCCAGTGAAGGTTCGCCAGAAAGGCTGATTCCTTGCAAAGCGGTGTTAAACGTATTGAAGCAGGAAAAAGCCCACCAGGCCTTTGCTGAGAAAGAAAACGTTCGCGTATTGGATTACCAACGTTGTCTGGATGCTGAACCGACAGGCAACGGTCAGGCTTATGCCGCTCAGTGCGGAAAACTCTGGCAGGAAATACGCAACAATAATTAAGGATGGATGAGGTTAGTCATGAATAAATTCAAACTGAGTGCTTTGGCTGCGTTAACAGCAACTTTTGGTTTGATGGGGGCGGCACATGCCAGCCCCGCCGACCAGCAGGTTGTTGACCAACTGAGCCAGCTTAAGGTTAATTTTAAACTACAAGATAACCGAGCTGCAGATAATGGAACGGATTGTGCCGCGTTGGGAGCTGACTGGGCCTCTTGTAACAAAACGCTAATTACTCTGACCAACACCGGGGATGAGATTCAGGGTAAAGATTGGGCGCTGTATTTCCACAATGTGCGTCAGGTCCTGGCAGTGGGTAACGATCAGTTCAAAGTGACCCATTTGACTGGCGATCTGCATAAAATCGAGCCAACCGAGAAGTTTAACGGTTTTCCAGCCAATAAAGCAGTGGAAATCCCGATCACTGGGGAATACTGGCAGCTATTCGAAACCGACTTTATGCCGCGCTGGTACGCGACTTCTGGCGATGCGCAGCCAAAAGTTTTGGCTAGCACTGACACTGAAGATATCGATCAATTCCTGACGCGCTTCACTGGGGATCAATGGAAGCGTACCAAGGACGATAATAACGTTCTGATGACGCCTGAATCCCGTTTTGTTAAGAACGAAAGTCTGAAAACCCTGCCGGCAGAAAGCCTGCGCGGGCAGATTATTCCAACGCCGATGAGCGTCAAAGTTCATAATGCTGATGTCGATCTGAGCAAAGGCGTGGCGCTGGAACTGAGTGCTTTACCAAAACCTGCGGCAGACGCAGCGCAACAACGCTTTGAAATGTTGGGGGTGAATGTTAATGCGGCGGGCTACCCGATAACGACTAAGATTCAGCCGAGTGATTTTAAAGGCGATCTGGCCGTTGCTGGTGCTTATGAACTGAAGATTGGCGAGCAGGGCGCGCAGGTGATTGGTTTCGATCAAACCGGCGTGTTCTACGGTTTACAGTCAATCCTGTCGCTGATTCCGTCCGATGGCAGTAAGAAAATTGCTACTCTGGATGCCAAAGATGCACCGCGCTTTGAGTATCGCGCGCTGTTCCTTGACGTCGGGCGTAACTTTAAAACCAAGGAAGCGGTGCTGCGTTTGTTGGACCAAATGTCCGCTTACAAGTTAAACAAATTCCACTTCCATCTTAGCGATGATGAAGGCTGGCGCATAGAAATTCCGGGTTTACCGGAGTTGACCGAGGTGGGAAGCAAGCGTTGCCATGATCTCAGTGAAAATGCCTGTTTATTGCCACAGTTAGGCTCTGGCCCAGATAGCAATAATCTGGGAAGCGGGCACTTTAGCCGTCAGGATTACATCGATATCCTGAAATATGCTAAAGCGCGCCAGATTGAAGTGATTCCCGAGATTGATATGCCGGCTCACGCCCGTGCTGCGGTCGTTTCGATGGAAGCTCGCTATAACAATCTGATGAAGCAGGGTAAAGAAGCGGAAGCCAATGAATTCCGCCTGCTGGACCCAACGGATGACTCCAATACTACTTCAGTCCAGTTCTATGAGCGTAAAAGCTACCTGAATCCATGCCTGGATTCCTCCAAACGCTTTGTGGATAAAGTGATTGGCGAAATGGCGCAGATGCATAAAGAAGCGGGTATGCCGCTAAAAACCTGGCACTTTGGCGGAGATGAGGCGAAAAATATCCGTTTGGGTGCGGGTTTCCAAGATAAAAACGGCAAGATTGAACCGGGCAAGGGCATTATCGATCAGAGTATCGAAGATAAGCCTTGGGCGAAGTCTCAGGTTTGTCAGGACATGGTTAAGCAAGGGAAAATTGAGGACGTGGAACACCTCGCTAGCCACTTTGCGATAGAAGTGAGCAAGTTGGTTAATGCGCACGGCATTGAGAAAATGCAAGCCTGGCAGGATGGTCTGAAAAATGCCAAGGATGCCAAAGCGTTCGCTACCAAACGCGTAGGAGTGAACTTCTGGGATACCCTGTACTGGGGCGGAGCCGATTCGGTGAACGATTGGGCGAATAAAGGTTATGAAGTCATCGCTTCTAACCCTGACTATGTTTACTTCGATATGCCTTATGAAGTGAACCCGCGCGAGCGTGGCTATTACTGGGCAACTCGTTTTACCGATGAAGCGAAAGTATTCAGCTTTGCGCCAAATAACATGCCGCAGAATGCTGAAACTTCCGTTGACCGCGATGGTAACCATTTCAGCGCCAAGAGTGATAAACCTTGGCCGGGTGTTCACGGTATTTCAGGCCAGTCGTGGAATGAAACTGTACGTACCGATGATCAGATGGAATACATGATGTTCCCACGCGCGCTGCCTCTGGCAGAACGTGCGTGGCATCGCGCACCTTGGGAGCAGGATTATAAAGCGGGCCGCGAGTATAAAGGTGGAGAAACCCATCACGTTGATACTCAGGCGTTAAGCTCTGATTGGCAGCGTTTTGCCAATATTATGGGTCAGCGCGAGTTGGCGAAACTGGATAAGGCCGGTATCTCATATCGCCTACCGGTGCCGGGAGCGCGTGTTCAGGGCGGCTTATTGGAGGCTAACGTAAGCCTGCCGGGGCTAACCATCGAATACTCCGTTGACGGTGGGCAGCAATGGCAGAAATACGATATCAAAAACCAGCCGAAGGTCAGTGGCAAAGTGATGATTCGTTCTGCCAGTCCGGATGGTCAGCGCAACAGTCGTGCTGAAGTCGTTAGCGCAACCTTGTAATTATCCGTCTAGTTGCAGTATCGGCCCTGAGGAATTGGGGCCAAATTGTTCTCTTGTTAAACCAAGTTTTTGTGAAATCGAGTGTTATTAAGCTGTGTCTAGTTATCTCCTGTTTAAGTTGAGTTGATGGTAATTTCCCCGGTACTCCCGGGGTTTTTTTTGCCTGTTATTTAGTGTAATTATTTGCGGACGTTTTTGGTCGTTGAGCCTTATTTTAGATAATGATGACTTAGGCTTAAAATAATTGAGATTTAATCTGTTTATTTGAATGTTAAATAACATTAGGGAGAGAGGAAAAATAGATTTATGAGGAGCAAAAAAAAGACCACGCAATTTCCAAGTGTATTTAACGACTTAGAGAAGGGTGGTCTGATACTCAGATCTGATTAATCAAATCTTATTTTTTGTCGTGCAGAGTCTCATCTTCACGGCAATCGCCGCCTTCACAGTGACCGTATAAATACAGGCTGTGATTCGTCAGCTTGATACCGTGCTGAGTTGCGATTTCACGTTGGCGGACTTCAATGGATTCATCGCTGAACTCGATCACTTTGCCACAATCCAGGCAAATCAGGTGGTCGTGATGATGCTGTTGGGTCAGTTCAAAGACAGACTTGCCGCCTTCGAAATTATGGCGGGTGACAATCCCGGCGTCGTCAAACTGGTTGAGTACGCGGTAAACCGTGGCCAGACCAATCTCTTCACCCATATCGATCAGCTTTTTGTAAAGATCTTCCGCACTGACGTGATGGCAATCTGGCTTTTGCAGCACTTCCAAAATCTTCAGGCGCGGAAGCGTTACCTTAAGGCCAGCGTTCTTTAATGCTCTGTTGTTGTCAGTCATGCGGATTCAGTCCTGTTACTTTGTTATTCAAATTGAGGCTGTTCAGCCTATGACATCGGTAGGCACAAAAATATAATTGCGTCTCATTATAGAACCGGTAGCTCAAAATGAAAACCGTAGGTTATTAACAAAGATATAATTGCACACTTTGCAAGATTAATCATGCAGCGTATTGATGAACGGGGAGAACAGATAGCCCTAGTGTACAGTGATGGCGACGGAAGTTACAAATTTAAAACTGTTTAGTTTCGTTAGCGCCTTATTATCATCTGTCTTTGTCGGGTTTTTACCGCACATTTACGCATCAGAATGGAGAACCATGCCCCGATCGCAAATCGGGCAATTCAGGGCATGTTAGGCAGATTAACCCACGATATCTGACAGACTCAGTTCTTCACTGATTTGTTTTACCCAAGCTTCAACACGTTCGTTGGTCAGCTCTGGTTGACGGTCTTCATCGATAGCCAAGCCGATAAAGTGTTCGTCATCCGCCAGACCTTTTGACGCTTCAAAATGGTAGCCTGCGGTTGGCCAATGGCCGACAATGGCCGCGCCACGCGGTTCGATGATGTCACGAACTGTGCCCATGGCATCACAGAAATATTCTGCATAGTCTTCCTGATCGCCACAGCCAAACAGGGCAACCAGCTTGCCATTGAAATCGATCTCTTCCAGCGTTGGGAAGAAATCATCCCAATCACACTGCGCTTCCCCGTAGTACCAAGTTGGGATGCCGATCAGCAAAATATCGAATTGCTCTAAATCTTCTTTGCTGCTTTTGGCAATGTCGTGAACCTCTGCAACGTCTTTGCCCAGTAGCTTTTGGATCATCTTGGCAATGTTTTCGGTATTGCCTGTGTCGCTGCCAAAGAAAATGCCTACAGTTGCCATATAAAATTTATACCTTTGAATTCAATTGGTTACGTTGATTGTGGGGCCTGCTGCCCCACAATATAACACATTTTTCAGCGTGCTTGTGGAAAGAGCTTTTTTGCTGAGGCTGACTCATCTGATTTTATTAACCGGCTGATTGCTAAGCCATTGTTTCAAAAAAGAGTCATCAAGAACTACGCAGGCGACTAAATCCTTAATAGAAATAAGGCATTAAGTCCTCAGACTGACTATTTCCAATAGACCGTCATCATGCCAGAAAACGCCTCTCTGCTTATATCAAGTTTATGCGATATAAAATTTTCATCTACCGCTCAACCTTAGCAGACGATTGCCGATAACCGATTTGTAACCTGCTGGTTTCGATTGCGGTGCCAAGGAGGGCCTTGTCAAATCGATTTTGATGAGGAAGGAGAAGTCGTTGGCTGTATGGAACGTCCTAAATCGCTTTTCGGTCATCAAACTCCACCAGAATTTTGTGGCAACAATCCGACAATAAATAGAAAAGGAACGAACATGCAGTTTTTGAAAAATATCACCATCAGGGTGGCACTACTTTGGGTTCTCGGGGCATTTAGCTTGCTCTGGGGCGGAGTTTCAGCCTACACATTATTATCACTCAATGAGTTAACTCAAGCCTCAAACGCGAATAGCGTTTTGGTCGATAACATCAGCTTGGTCAATCAGGGAACCGATCAGTATTTCCGTATGGTGACCCGATTGGGCCGTTCAGTGGATTATCGTCTGGCAGGGAATAGCGCAGATGCCGATCGTGAGCTGAAATCCTCCAATCTCGCCTTGGATAGCCTGAAAAAGAATCTGGCACAGTTTAAATCCATCGATCATGCGCAACTTAGCCCGGTATTGGTTGAGGATGTCATTTCTAACTGGAACGCCCTGATTGCCCAAGGGGTAGAACCGCTGTATCAGGCGGCGATGACCGGTGATAATGCCGCTTACCAGTTGTTGTCCAAGCAAACGGTACCCGCTTTAAGCCGCCAGTATGGCGCCTCATCCGAGGCATTCAGTAAAACGGCATCGGAAGAAATCGGCGTGGTGAAAGAGCAATTTGCTCATCTCACCAAGGTCAGCAGCGTTACGCTGGTTTCGGCGCTGGTAATAGGTCTGTTGATTTTACTGGCGACGGATCGTTTTTTGGTGGCAAATCTGGTGCGTCCACTCAATATGATGCGCGACCATTTCAAAGTGATTGCTTCCGGTCAGTTGGGACAACCCATTGTCGATTTTGGGCGCAACTGTGTCGGCCAGTTATTCCCATTATTACGGGATGTGCAGACCAGTTTGGCTAATACCGTTAGCGCAATCCGCGACAGTACCGACAGTATTTATCACGGTGCTTCCGAGATTTCTGCAGGTAATACCGATTTGTCTTCCCGTACGGAACAGCAGGCTGCGGCATTAGAAGAAACCGCAGCCAGCATGGAGCAGCTTACGGCGACGGTGAAACACAACGCGGATAATGCCCATCACGCTAGCCAATTGGCGGCGACGGCATCATCTACGGCGAAAAAGGGAGGCTCGCTGGTTTCTGACGTAGTGCATACTATGGCCGATATTTCTGCTAGTTCGAAGAAGATTGCCGAAATTACTACTGTGATTAACAGCATTGCTTTTCAAACCAATATTCTGGCGCTGAATGCGGCGGTTGAAGCGGCCAGAGCCGGTGAGCAAGGGCGCGGCTTTGCCGTAGTGGCTAGCGAAGTGCGCAATCTGGCACAGCGCAGTGCTCAGGCGGCGAAAGAAATCGAAGGGTTAATCACCGAATCGGTCAATCGTGTCACCAGCGGATCTGCGCAGGTTGAAAGCGCTGGCAATACCATGGACGAAATTGTGCGCTCCATTACTAACGTTACGGATCTGATGGGCGAAATTGCGTCAGCTTCTGATGAGCAAAGTAAAGGAATCAGCCAGGTCGGTCAGGCAGTGGCCGAAATGGATAGCGTGACACAACAAAACGCCGCGTTGGTGCAGGAAGCATCACGGGCTGCCGCTTCATTGGAAGATCAGGCTGCTAAGTTGAATCAGGCGGTGGCGGTATTTAAATTGAAGGATGACAAGGTAACACCGGCGGCTAAAACCAGGGTAAACCCGGTGAAAGCGCCGACGACCCAGCGCGTGGACAATAACGCGAATTGGGAAACCTTTTAACTAACCAGTGCCATAAAATTGAAAGAGTAAATATGGAGTGGCGTAATGTAACACGCCACTCCAGCGTAGTAACCGACGGCATTATAGTCCTGCCTGATCCTTAGCCAACTGGGCGAGCAGCATTTGCTCAATCAGTTCGCTACGGCTGATGTTACGTTGCTCTGCAAGGCTATTAAGAGCATCGACCGCATCTGCATTAATCTTCAGTTCCACGCGCCGTAAGCCACGTACTTTATCGCGCCGTAGTTGATTTCGCTTATTAATTCTAAGCTGTTCATCACGGGATAATGGGTTTGTTTTCGGGCGCCCCGGACGGCGTTCATCTGCGAACAGATCCAGCGTCGTGCGATCCGTTTGTTCTTTTGCCATAGGTAGCGGTACTACAAGGGATTCACATCAGAAAGCGGTTTAGCCTTTCCAGATGATTTGGTTAACACGTTTCAGACCAAAATAACCGGACTGAATTTGCATTTGTCCCCCGGCACGGCCTGAGTATTACGGCTGAACGCGGCGGCAAAATTATAGCGCGCCATAATACCCTAGCCAATGAAGTGCCGACAATGGCTAACTGCAATTAGATCAGGCTAATTCGTTATTTTTTGCACAATTTTTCCACAGGAAATACATTTCTTTTCCCCAGGGTACAAATTTTAAACAATCGAATTAGCCTCACACTTTATTCTGTGTCGAGAAAACGGTGAATAGCACGTAATACCGCCTGCGGTTTTTCCGCATGTACCCAATGGCCGCAGCCGGAAATAACATGAGCGCGAGCCTGTGGGAACTGACGGGCAATTTCATCTCGATAACTGTCCTGAATATAAGGCGACAATTCGCCGCGAATAAACAGAATAGGATGCGACCAAGGGGGAACCGGCTGCCAGCCGATAATATTTTCATATTGATTCCACAGCGCCTGTACGTCAAAACGCCATTCTCCAGCCTGAAAGGATTTCAGCAGGAATTGAATCACACCTTCTTCTTTTATGATTTCCCGCATGATTTTTGCCGCATCCTGACGTTGGGTAACGCCGGCTTCGGTAACGGCGTTGAGCGCGGCGAAAATCTGATCGTGGCGTCGGGTTTGATAATCGATCGGTGCAATATCAATGGCGACCAGTTTATCAATGCGATCCGGCGCAAGAGCCGTTAGCGCCATTGCCACTTTTCCGCCCATGGAATGGCCGATAATAATGGCTTTTTCTATGGTTAAATGATCGAGTAATTCCAGAACGTCCTGCGCCATTGCCGGGTAGTTCATTTGCGGGGAACGAGGAGATAAACCGTGATCTCGCAGATCGATTTGCACGACGGTATGGGTCTGTTGCAGGTCGCGAGCCAGCACGCCGAGGTTATCAAGGTTGCCAAACAATCCGTGGATCAGCAGGATAGGGAGATTATTAGTCGGAGAATGTGCGCTTTGTAAGCGAAAGTTCAATTTCATGGCGAAGTTCATACAGAGAGATATTGTGGTTAGGGTATCATGACTGGATGATGGTGTGCTGCTCCGGAATGACGCGGATTATTAGAACAAAGTTGAATAACGATCTATTCAGGCTTTTCATTGCCAGATCCGTTATGGCGCTATTCGCCAGCCAGCTTTGACTTTATAATCCTTGGATATGAATAAAGAAAGTAGAAAAACAGTACTGGATAAAGATGAAAACTATTGAAGTCGACGAAGAGCTTTATCGTTATATTGCCAGCCATACGCAGCATATCGGCGAGAGTGCGTCCGATATTTTACGGCGCATGTTGAAATTTACCGCTGGGCAACCGGTACGTACTGTTCCTGCGGGTGAAGTTGCCAAGACGCCAGCGGCGGTAGTGCCTGGTCCGCGAGATCGTGTGCGCGCGCTGCGTGAACTGCTGCTTTCCGATGAATATGCTGAGCAAAACAAAGCGGTTAACCGTTTTATGCTGGTGTTATCTACACTTTATACGTTGGATGCAGCGGAGTTTGCGGCGGCAACGGAGTCACTCCACGGCCGAACCCGCATCTATTTTGCCGGGGATCAACAAACGCTGCTGCAAAATGGCACTCATACCAAGCCCAAACACGTTCCCGGAACGCCATATTGGGTGATTACTAATACCAATACCGAGCGTAAGCGCAGCATGGTTCAGCATATTATGCTGGCGATGCAGTTCCCGCCGGATTTGACTGAAAAAGTGTGTGGGACTATCTAATTCACATCTATTGCCCCTTTTCGCTGGCTACAGTCTGCTCGAAAGGGGTTTTTTAGCTAATTAGGAGTAGTGACAGTGGCTTATCATCCTCGTGCCGGGCAACCTACCCGCCAAAGCGATTTGATTAACGTTGCTCAACTGACGTCGCAATATTATGTACTGCGCCCAGATGCTGAAAATCCGGCTCACGGAGTAAAATTTGGCACCTCTGGGCACCGTGGTAGCTCCCTGCGTCACAGTTTCAATGAAGACCATATTCTGGCTATTGCTCAGGCGATTGCTGAAGTGCGCCATCAACACGGCATTACCGGCCCGTGCTACGTAGGTAAAGATACCCACGCACTGTCAGAACCGGCAATTATTTCGGTATTGGAAGTGCTAACCGCCAACGGCGTTGACGTGGTGGTTCAGCAAGACAATGGCTTTACGCCGACTCCGGCTATTTCCCATGCTATTTTGACCTATAACCGTCAGAATAAAACGCTGGCAGACGGCATTGTCATTACGCCTTCTCATAATCCACCGGAAGACGGTGGTATTAAATACAATCCGCCTAACGGCGGGCCTGCGGATACTAATCTGACTTCGGTGATTGAAAAGCGCGCTAACCAGTTACTGGCCGAAAAGCTGGCTGGAGTGAAGCGTCAATCATTGGATAAAGCCTGGCGTGGCAATCATCTGCGTCAACAGGATTTGATTCAGCCTTACGTCGAAGGTTTGGTTGACGTGGTTGATATGCCTGCTATTCAGCGTGCCGGTTTGAAGCTGGGCGTCGATCCGCTGGGCGGTTCAGGTATTGCTTACTGGCAGCGAATTGGTGAGCATTACAAGCTGGATTTGACGCTGGTGAATGATGCTATCGATCAGACATTCCGCTTTATGCATTTGGATCACGATGGCGTGATCCGCATGGATTGTTCGTCAGAGTGCGCGATGGCAGGCTTGCTGGCGCTGCGAAGCAAGTTCGATTTGGCCTTTGCCAACGATCCGGATTACGATCGTCACGGGATTGTTACTCCGTCAGGATTGATGAATCCGAACCATTATCTGGCGGTGGCCATAAACTACCTGTTCCAGCATCGTCCGCGCTGGGGCACAGAGGTTGCAGTGGGTAAAACGCTGGTTTCCAGCGCGATGATTGACCGCGTTGTGGCTGATTTAGGCCGTAAACTGGTGGAAGTGCCGGTGGGCTTTAAATGGTTCGTCGAAGGTCTGCATAACGGTAGCTTTGGTTTCGGCGGTGAAGAAAGCGCCGGTGCTTCATTCCTGCGCTTCGATGGCACTCCGTGGTCTACGGACAAAGACGGTATCATTATGTGTCTGCTTGCCGCTGAGATTACCGCCGTGACCGGGGAGAACCCGCAGCACCATTATAACGATCTGGCTAAACGTTTCGGCGCGCCAAGTTATAATCGCATTCAGGCACCGGCGACTCAGGCAGAAAAAAATGCTTTATCCAAATTGTCGCCGGAAATGGTAACGGCCAGTACGCTGGCGGGTGATCCGATTACCGCACGTCTGACCGCAGCGCCGGGCAACGGGGCGTCTATCGGCGGCCTGAAAGTGATGACCGACAACGGCTGGTTTGCCGCTCGTCCATCGGGTACCGAAGAAGCTTACAAAATCTATTGTGAAAGTTTCCTGGGCGCAGAGCATCGCGAAAAGATTGAGAAAGAAGCCGTTGATATTGTGAGTGAAGTATTGGCGGGTGCGAAGAAATAGGTTTTAAGTTTTTCGCAAAAATGACAGAAAAAGGCAGCTCCGAAAGGGACTGCCTTTTTTGTCGAGATTAGCCCAAGGCAACCAGCAGCGCGCCCACGCTAATCAGGGCAACGCCAATACCGGCAACAAACGAAATTTTTTCGCCAAATAAAATCACCGCCAAAATTACCGCAAACACTACGCTGAGTTTATCAATCGGCGCAACCTGCGAAACGGTACCGTTTTTGATAGCCATAAAGTAAAACAACCAAGACAGCGCCCCGGCCACGCCGCTGAGTACGATAAACAGCAAGGCTTTTTTATCGGCGAGTACGGCGCCCACCAGATGATATTTCCCTTGAACCACCACCACGCCGACTAAAAACAGCGCCATCACCACGGCCCTTACGGCGGTGGCGGTATTGGCATCCAGATGTTGAAGACCGATTTTGCCAAATATGGCGACCAGAGAAGCGGTAAAGGCAGAGAGTAAAGCGTAGATTAACCAGGTACTCATAGCGAATAAGACCTATTTCCAACGAAAACCCCGATGCTACGCCAGCAAATTTTCCTTGCCTACCCTTAACGGTAAATCTTAGCGCGGTAATGTATCAGCAATAAAACGATAGCCGACGCCAGTTTCGGTAATCAGATGTTTAGGGCGTGCGGGATCGGCCTCTAGCTTTTGCCGTAGGTGGCCCATATAAATTCGCAGATAGTGACTGTGCTCGACGTAGTTTGGTCCCCACACCTGATTCAGCAGCTGGCGCTGGGTGATGACTTTTCCGGGGTTGGCCAGCAGGGCGGTGAGCAGGCGAAATTCCAACGGCGTTAGGTGGAGGTCTTCCTCGCCGCGTTTGACCTGACGGTTTATCAGATCAACGGTCACATCGGAAAAACTGACGATGGGGCTTTCCTGCGCGCCAGATCCGTGACGACGTAGCGCTACTCGGACTCTGGCCAGTAATTCGCTGATACCAAACGGTTTGCTCAGATAATCGTCTGCGCCGGCATCCAGCGCTGCCACTTTGTCCTCTTCGCTATTTCGGGCGGAGAGCACAATCACTGGGATAGCGCTCCATTGGCGCAAATCCTGAATATAATCCAGACCGTCACCGTCCGGTAACCCAAGATCGAGAATGATTAAATCCGGTTTGCGGGTGCCAGCCTCGATCAAACCTCGTTGTAGGGTGTCACTGTCAAATACCCGGCAGCCTTCATTTTCCAACGCGGTACGAACAAAGCGGCGGATCTCTTTTTCATCTTCAACAATTAAAACGGTAGCTGGAGAGATAATCACATGTCCTCAGGATTAACGTTATCCATATCTGGTGGAGCCTCCAATGGCAGGACAAAATGGAAAGCAGCGCCGCCGTTTTGGCCTTTCTCTGCCCAGATTCTCCCACCGTGAACATCAATAATGGCACGGCAAATGGCTAACCCCAAGCCCACGCCGGGAATGGCCGACTCTTTATTGCCACGGGAAAATTTATCAAAAATAAGCTGCTCTTGCCCACCGGTAATACCAGGCCCGTTATCCCAGACTTCCACATTCAGCCATTCTTCCTGCACTTTGGCGCGAATGCCTAAGGTTGCGCCCGGTCCGGCATATTTATGAGCATTTTCCAACAGGTTGATAAAGACCCGCTCCAGCAGACTGCCATCACAATTAATCAGTACCATTTCACTGGGTAAGTCCAGCTCAATAAGATGAGAACTGAGCGTTGTTTCCAGCATGTGCAAAGCACTGCCGACGATTTCTTCCAACGATTGCCATTCTTTCCGTAGGTTAAAACCGCCGGATTGAATGCGCGCCATATCCAGCAAATTATTAACCAATCGAGTGGTACTAAGCACTTGCTGACGAATCTGGCTGGCTTGAGGCGCGTGGCGGGAACCTTCAGCCGCTAAATCCAAAGTCAGGATTTCGGCCTGCCCGAATAGTACGGTTAACGGAGTGCGTAAATCGTGGGAAAGCGCCGCCAGCAAGGAGTTTCGCAGCTGTTCGCGCTCTGCGTCCAGTTTGGCGACTTCGGCGGTACGGGCCAGATGCAGACGTTCCAGTGCGTTGGCTATCAGGCTGGTAAAGGTTTGTAGCAAACGCTGCTGCTCTGGCACCATTAATTGCCGCAGGTTGGCCGGTTCAATCGCTAGCACGCCGAAGGTTTGCTTTGAGGTGGTCAGCGGCAACAGTTGATAAGGTACGCCGGGCAGGGTATCGGTACCGGCACCCGCGGGAGCACCGTGATCGAAACTCCAGCGGGCAATGGCCTCATCAACCGAAAGAATATTGCCGTCTTCGGTGCCGATTTGGTGTAAACGCCCGTCTTCCTGCGGCAGCAGTAGGCCCGTTTTAGCCTGAAAACTGCTGGAAAGAAAGTGGCGGCTGGTTTTGGCAATGTCCGCGCAGCTTAATGCGCGGCTCAGGCCGCGGGACATCTCATACAAATGTCTGGCTCGTTGCTCGCGATAACGGGCAATGCGAGCCTGATAGCGCACGCCGGCGGTCAGATTCCCCACGACGATGCCGACAATTAACATTACGCCAAAAGTGACCAGATATTGCACATCAGTCACCGCCAGCGACCAGTGGGGTTGGACAAAGAACAAATCAAAACTGGCGACGTTCAGTACGGCAGCCAGCACCGACGGCCATCGACCGTAAAACAGTGCAATGATGACTACGCCGAGCAGATAAACCATCACCAGATTCGCCTGATCAAATCCGGGGATCAACCATTGAGATATAATAGTGATCAGCGCACACAGCCCGATCGCGGCCACGCAGCCTTGCAGCTGCATGCGCCATTTTTCGCTAAAACTGCGTGCATCATTTTCTTTGGCCGCGGCAGGTGGGTGGTCATTTTCTAATGCGACAATCACCAAATCCAGATCCGGCCCCAGTTTGCCCAGTCGATCGGCAAAACTGCCGCGTAGTTTCCAGCGTTGCTCGCTGCGGCGACCAATAATGATTTTGCCCAGATTGTGATCGCGAGCGTAACGTAGAATCGCCCGTTCTTCACAAGGATCGGAAAGGGTAGAGGTTTCCGCGCCTAATTCCTGTGCCAGCTTCAAGGCACGTAGGATGGCTCGGCGTTTCGCTTCCGGCAAGGCGTGGAGACGTGGTGTCTCTACGTAGACCGCGTGCCAGATACAGCCGAGACGAGCCGCCAAACGCGCAGCGGTGCGCACCAGCTTCTCATTACCAGCATTATGGCCGATACACAGCAAAATCGCGTCGCGGGTGTGCCAAACTCGCTCGCGGCCTTGGGTATCCCGAAAGGCGCGCATTTGGTCGTCTACCCGATCGGCGGTACGGCGTAGTGCCAGCTCGCGCAGAGCGATCAGATTACCTTTGCGGAAAAAATGTTCGATAGCACGTTCGGCCTGACCGGAAATATATACTTTGCCTTCGTTCAGGCGGCGGCGTAGGTCATCCGGCGGCAAATCAACCAGTACGACCTCTGTGGCTTCATCAAACATATGATCGGGAATAGTTTCCCGCACCCGAATACCGGTCACGCCACCCACGACGTCATTCAGGCTTTCCAGATGCTGTACATTGACGGTCGTCAGTACATCAATGCCTGAATCCAGCAATTCCTCCACATCCTGCCAGCGTTTGGGATGGCGTGAACCGTTGGCGTTACTGTGCGCCAGTTCATCCATCAGAATCAGCGCCGGATGACGGGCCAGCGCCGCATCCAGATCAAATTCGCGTACCTGGCGATTGCGATGAGCAATACGCTTGAGCGGTAGCTGATCTAACCCTTCCAGCAGCGCGGCGGTTTCACTGCGACCGTGAGTCTCTACCACGCCAACCAGAACATCTAGCCCTTGAGCACGCAGGCGCTGTGCCTCTTGCAGCATGGCGTAGGTTTTCCCTACTCCGGCGCAGGCACCAAAGAAGACCTTGAGCTTGCCGCGCGGTTTTTCGTTTGCAACGGCCAGCAGGCTATCGGGATCTGGACGGATTGGTTCGACATCCACGGTGATTTTTCCTTATTGTTTTAGCGGTTTAACGCTATCCAGTGCCATATTCAGTATCAGCACGTTCACCACGCTTTCCCCGAGGAAGTTAGGAACTGATTTCTGCTCATTTTTTGCGATGAGATCCCGTACTTCGGATAAGGTTAACTGGCGGGCTTTAGCCACGCGATTAGCCTGGTAATAGGCGGCTTCCAGCGATATTTGCGGATCGAGACCGCTGCCGGAGGCGGTAACCAAATCCACCGGAACCGGGCCGGTTTGATCGGGGTTAGCCAAACGCTGCGCTTTAATCCGTTCTTTAATCTCGACATCCAGTGCTGGGTTGCTGATGGCTAAATTACTGCCGCCGGATGACAGAGCATTATAAGGTATATCCGATGTGGCTGACGGGCGGCCACTAAAATATCCCGGTTGAGTAAACGGCTGACCAAT
This sequence comes from Yersinia nurmii, assembly GCF_001112925.1. Classification (GTDB taxonomy): domain Bacteria; phylum Pseudomonadota; class Gammaproteobacteria; order Enterobacterales; family Enterobacteriaceae; genus Yersinia; species Yersinia nurmii. Next base: position 570,905 of record NZ_CPYD01000001.1, on the reverse strand, counting down.
CAGTGTCGAGCCGACCGCTTCGCCGCCTAGCATTGCTAGAGAACCATGGGCTTTATCACTAAAAATAAACTGAGCTAAACCGGTGGTCAGTAATGGATAGGCAATACCGGTAATCAGAGTTAATAAAATCACTAAAACTAGTGACGGACGCAGATAAGACATCATAAAAACCTCGTTATTCACGCAGGCCGGACGCTGTGTCCGGCAGCCGTTAAGCGCTCTTTCAACCCATATTCAGCGCGGTTAACACCAAATCAATCAGCTTGATCCCAATAAAAGGCACTAATAAACCGCCTAAGCCGTAGATCCATAAATTTCGACGCAATAAAGCCGCCGCGCTCATCGCTTTATAACTGACGCCTTTTAACGCCAGTGGAATCAGGAACACAATCACTAAGGCGTTGAAAATCACCGCCGAGAGAATGGCGGAAGACGGGGAGTGCAATTGCATCACGTTTAACGCATTCAACTGCGGGTAAGTGGCAGCGAAAGCGGCCGGAATAATGGCAAAATATTTCGCTACATCGTTGGCAATACTGAAGGTTGTCAGGGAACCGCGAGTCATCAGCATTTGTTTACCGATGTGTACAACCTCAATCAGTTTGGTCGGATTGGAGTCTAAATCCACCATGTTGCCCGCTTCTTTCGCTGCCTGAGTCCCTGAGTTCATCGCCACTGCTACATCAGCCTGTGCCAGCGCCGGTGCGTCATTGGTACCGTCACCGGTCATCGCCACCAGACGACCTTCTCCCTGATATTGACGAATCAGTGCCAGCTTGGCTTCCGGCGTGGCTTCGGCCAGAAAATCATCTACCCCGGCTTCGGCCGCAATGGCCGCGGCGGTCAGACGGTTATCGCCGGTAATCATGACGGTTTTGATGCCCATTTTGCGTAATTCGGCAAAACGCTCTTTAATCCCGCCTTTGACGATATCTTTCAACGCTACGACACCCAAAACCCGAGCGCCTTCCGCGACGACCAACGGCGTGCCGCCGGTTTTTGCTACGCTTTCGACCAAATCGTCCACAGCGCGTGGGAAATGGCCATTATTCGACTCCACGTGGCGACGAATAGCATCTACCGCACCTTTGCGAATCATTCGATCCTGCACGTTGACGCCGCTCATGCGGGTTTGGGCAGAGAAGGGGACAAAGGTCGCATTCAATGCATGAATATCACGCTCCCGCAAATTAAAGCGCTGTTTCGCTAGCACTACAATACTGCGGCCTTCTGGCGTTTCATCGGCTAAAGAAGATAGCTGGGCGGCGTCTGCCAATTGCTGTTCTGTAACGCCGGGCGCAGGCAGGAATTCCGAAGCCTGACGGTTGCCCAATGTGATGGTGCCGGTTTTATCCAGCAACAGCACATCGACATCGCCTGCGGCTTCCACCGCACGCCCGCTGGTGGCTATCACGTTGGCACCCAGCATCCGGCTCATACCGGCTACCCCAATGGCTGATAACAGGCCGCCGATGGTGGTTGGGATCAAACACACCAGCAACGCCACCAGCACGGTAATGGTTACCGGACTGCCAGCTTGATTAGCTTCCACACTAAATAATGAGAAGGGAAACAGTGTAGCGGTTGCCAGCAAAAACACGATGGTTAACGCCACCAGTAAAATAGTCAAAGCCACTTCGTTTGGTGTTTTACGCCGTTTTGCTCCTTCCACCATCGCTATCATGCGATCGAGGAAAGTCTCGCCGGGATTGACGCTGCACTGGACTACCAGCCAATCGGACAGCACGCGAGTCCCGCCGGTAACAGAAGAAAAGTCGCCGCCGGATTCGCGAATAACCGGAGCGGATTCGCCGGTAATAGCGCTTTCATCCACCGATGCGCCACCTTCCAGCACTTCGCCATCGCAGGGGACGGTATCTCCGGCTTGCACCAGCACTAAATCGCCTTTCCTCAGGCTTTCGGCGGATACTTTCTCCTGCGGCGCATCCGCGTGAGGGGCGCTGAGTTTTTTAGCCCAGCTGGTTTTTTTTACCCCTCTCAGGCTTTCTGCCTGAGCCTTACTGCGGCCTTCTGCCAGCGCTTCGGCAAAGTTGGCAAACAGCACGGTAAACCATAGCCAAAGGGCGACGTTACCGGTAAACATGGCGTTGCCGTCGCCTTGCCCGCTGAGGATCGCCAGCCAGATAGCGGTTGTTAACCAACTGCCTAGGTACACCACGAACATCACCGGGTTACGCCATTGGACACGCGGGTCCAATTTTTTCACTGCATCAATCAGTGCGGTGCGAACCAGTGCGGGCTCAAAGAGCGCGCGTTGTTTGCGAGTCATATGTGTTCTCTCTCTACAACCGAATCATTGTTAACATTGGTTATTTATTAATAATCAGTATGTTAACCAAATTTTCAAATGTTCAGCGACCGGCCCTAATGCCAGCGCAGGAATAAAGGTCAGAGCGCCAACCAACATCACGGTGCCGACCAGCAAACCAACAAACAGCGGGCCTGAGGTTGGTAAAGTACCGTTCCCCGCCGGTTGACGTTTTTTCGCCGCCAGCGATCCCGCGATAGCCAGAACCGGTAAAATGACGCCAAAGCGGCCGATAAACATCGCCAACGCCAATAACAGGTTATAGAAAGGGGTGTTGACGCTCAGGCCAGCGAAGGCGCTGCCATTGTTGTTAGCCGCCGATGACAGGGCGTAAAGCACTTCACTGAACCCGTGAGCGCCTGGATTAAGAATGCCTGTTCGCCCTGCGTCAGTGCTTAGTGCCAGCGCGGTGCCTAGCAGTACCACGGTCGGCGTGACCAAAATGGCCAGTGCGGTCATTTTCATATCGAACACATCGATTTTTTTACCTAGATACTCCGGAGAGCGGCCAATCATCAGCCCGGCAATAAATACCGTCAGCAGCACAAACAGCAGCATTCCGTATAAGCCAGAGCCAACGCCGCCGAACACCACTTCGCCAATTTGCATCAGCCACATCGGCACCATGCCACCCAGCGCGGTAAAGGAGTCATGCATAGCGTTAACCGCTCCGCATGATGCGGCCGTGGTCACTACGGCATACATACTGGAAGACAGAATCCCGAAGCGGCTTTCTTTGCCTTCCATATTGATATTGCTGTCAGCGCCAAGCAGGGTAAGGTGCGGGTTTCCTGTCAGTTCGGCGTACATCACTACAATGACAGCAGTGATGAAAATCAGTGACATAGCCCAAATCAGAGTATGACCCTGACGGTTATCTCCCACTACCTGACCAAAAGCGAAACACAGGGCACAGGGAATCAGGAAAATCGCCAGCATTTGAACAAAATTACTGAAAGCGGTTGGGTTTTCAAACGGATGAGCGGAGTTGGCACCAAAGAAACCGCCGCCGTTGGTGCCGAGGATTTTAATGGCTTCTTGTGACGCCACTGGCCCCATCGGCAGGATCTGTTTTGCGCCTTCCAGCGTTGTAACGTGTTGGTAAGCATCAAAATTCTGTAAAACGCCTTGACTGACAAAGATCAGCGCGATAATCAGAGAAAGGGGCAATAGCACGTATAAAGTAATGCGCAAAATATCAACCCAGGCATTACCCAGCGTGGTGGACGAATGGCGGGCGAAGGCGCGAATCAGCGCAAAAGCCACGGTGATGCCCGTTGCGGCAGACAGGAAGTTTTGCACCGTCAAACCGGCCATTTGGCTGAGATAACTGAGCGTATTCTCTCCGCTGTAGGCTTGCCAGTTGGTATTTGTGACAAAACTGACGGTGGTATTTAACGCTAACTGCCAGGACATTCCCGGTAAATGCTGGGGATTGAGAGGCAGAGCGCCTTGAGTCATTAATAGTGCGAATAGCAATACGCCACCAAGCAGATTGAAGAATAGAATGGCCAGCGCGTATTGCCAGGCATTCATTTCTTCATTTTTTACGCCGCTACAGCGCCAAATAACGGCCTCCATACGTTGTAATCGCGGAAATGGTTCACCTTCGATCAGCCGCGCTAAAAAACCACCCAGCGGGCGTGAAAGAACCAGTAGCACCAATAAGAAACTGGCGATAAGCAGGAAAGCTGACGCAGCCATTTAAAAGTCCTCCGCATTAAATAAGGCGTATACCAGATAGCCCAGAAGCAACAGGACCAGCAACGCACCAACAACGATGCTGAAACTCACGGGACACCTCCACAGGTGATGTTTTCGATAACAGAAGGTTACGAAATCAAAAATATAGTTCCTGATAAAAAATCCGCGTTGGGTGTAAAAAAAGCGTAAAAATGTTCAAAAAAGGTTCATGAAATGACGTTAATTTAGGCCGTGAGTTTTTGATATAGACACTTTTGAGTTCGAGGAAAACAGGAATGCTTATTTCATGCTCATAACGTTATCAATCCCACAACTAAAATAACCACAAGATAACTAAAGGTTAGTTTTAAATTAACCTTAATGTAACAAAGTTACGAAAGCTGGCGATAATTTGTGTTTTTCGTGCCTTTTAGTGGTCGGATGAGTGGTAAACTTTCATTCAATGCGGTAAAATTTTGTTCAGTTTCCAAATGCACTTGTTTATTTTTAGCGCCAAGCTGTAAAACCGACCCAGAGTTGATAGTGGTCTGCCTAACAGAACGGCGCTTTTAAAGGAGGATCGCTATGTCTATGTACAATGTATATCCATTGCATCAGGTTCTCCTGCGCCGCTGCGCAGTAATCCTGATGGGTGTTTTGGCTTTGCCAGTGATGTTATTCCGCCGTGACCGTGCTCGTTTTTACAGCTATTTGCACCGCGTTTGGGCGAAAACCAGCGATAAACCAGTGTGGTTAGCGCAGTCTGAATTAGCCGCTCGGGATTTCTACTGAGTTAACTCGGTTAATAAGAATCTCGGCCTGAAATCGTATGCCAGTCAGCGTAAGCTGACTGGCATTTTTTTGCTTCTCAATAATACGGTTACGTTTCGCGAGTGCCTGATGGCACTGGCTTTACTCACACTATCTCCTCTCATCAAACCGATATTTACCTCGCCTTAGGGTTATTTCATGCAATAACAGTTATGCTTCTAATTCATAAGATTAAAAATTCTGATGCCAATGTGTGTAATCGGGCCAGATAGCTTGATTTAACCAAGCGTTCCTTGAATTTATTGAATGTCGGGAGTGAACTATGAGCGAAAAAATCCCCGTGGGTATCAGCGCCTGCCTGCTCGGCAGCAAGGTACGTTTTGACGGTGGGCATAAACGGCTGGACTTCGCTACAGAAGAACTGGCTCCCTACGTCGAATTTGAACCCGTTTGCCCAGAAATGGCTATTGGTTTGCCTTCTCCGCGTCCAGCTCTCCGCTTGATTCGCCAGCAGGATGACGTCGTGATCCGCACCAGCAATGACGCTAATCAGGATGTTACCGCTGCCATGCGTCGATTTGCCGAGGAAAAGGTTTCTCATCTCAGCCATTTGTGCGGCTATATTTTGTGCGCAAAATCTCCCAGCTGTGGAATGGAGCGGGTGAGGGTATACAGTGAGAAAGGGGATTTTTCTAAGAAAAATGGTACCGGAATTTTCGCTCAGGCATTGTTACATCAGTTGCCTTGGCTACCGGTTGAAGAAGATGGTCGCCTGCAAGATCCGCAACTGCGAGAGAATTTTGTCGAGCGTATTTATGCGCTGGCTGAGTTTAATTCGCTATGGAAGAAAGGGTTAACGCGCGGCAGCCTGATGGCATTTCATAGCCGTTATAAACTTTCACTGCTCGCTCATTCTCAGCCTGAATATCGCCAGATCGGTCCTTTTGTCGCCGCAATGGATCAATGGGAATCACTGGAAGATTTTGCTATTGAATATCGTAACCGTTTGATGCACTTGCTGGCACATAAAGCGACCCGCCGTAATCACACTAATGTCTTAATGCATGTGCAAGGTTACTTCCGTCGACATTTAAATTCCGCTCAACGGCAAGAGTTGGCCCAGTTAATCGACCGCTATCGACAGGGTATGCAACCCTTATTGGCGCCAATAACTCTGTTAAAACATTATATGGCTGAATACCCGGACGCCTATCTGGCGCAGCAGCGGTATTTTGAGCCGTATCCGGAGGCGTTGAGGTTGCGCTACGGACATTAAGTGATTGGTGAGCGGCTTATTTATATATCTATTTGATTTTTAAGTTTTTTATAAAAAGGAATGCCATGACTACCCATCTGGTCTGGTTTCGCCACGATTTGCGCGTTACCGATAATCTGGCCCTGCACGCGGCCTGTGAAGACCCGCAGGCGCAGGTGCAGGCCGTATTTATCGCTACGCCGGGGCAGTGGGCATCTCATGATATGGCTCCGCGGCAGGCCGCATTTATTCATCAAAATCTCCAATTACTTCGTCAGCAACTCGCGCTGCGTGGTATCCCATTGCATTACCATCAATGCCATGATTTCAACGCTTCAGTTGACTGGTTAGCCGATTTTTGTATTGAGCAACACATTGATAAACTACTTTATAATCATCAATATGAACTGAACGAACGATTGCGGGATACTCAACTGGAAGAAAAGCTTCGGGGCCAAGTCACCTGTCAGGGCTTCCATGACAGCCTGTTATTGCCGCCGGGAAGCGTTCTGACCGGCAACGGCGAAATGTATAAGGTTTACACCCCATTTCGCCGTGCTTTTATCCAGCGCTTATTGATGACAGACAGCCACTGCGTGCCAGCCCCAAAACCGCGTCAGTTGCCAATTGATGGCACATCTGCGCTCGCACCTTTTGATTACCCTGCAGCAGAAGTGGACGTTGCGCTCTTTCCTGCGGGAGAAGAGGCCGCTTTGCGCCGCCTTCGCCAATTTTGTCGCGAAACAGTGCAAGATTATCAGGAACAGCGAGATCTGCCGGCAGTTGATGGAACCAGCCAATTGTCGCCTTATCTGGCACTTGGCGTGCTGTCTCCGCGCCAATGTTTCAATCGACTGCGAGCAGAATGCCCCGAGGTGCTGGAAATGCCGGACGGTGGCGCATTCAATTGGCTTAATGAATTGATCTGGCGAGAATTTTATCGCCATCTATTGGTAGCTTATCCGCGATTATGCCGAAATCGTCCATTTATTGACTGGACGGATGAGGTACGATGGAACCCTGCCGCCGATAAGCTGCAAGCGTGGCAACAAGGCCTGACCGGCTATCCGATTGTGGATGCGGCGATGCGACAGCTAAATGCTACCGGGTGGATGCATAATCGTTTGCGTATGATTACCGCCAGTTTTCTGGTCAAAGACCTGCTACTGGATTGGCGTTTAGGCGAACGGTATTTTATGTCTCAGTTGTTGGATGGCGATCTGGCTGCCAATAACGGGGGCTGGCAATGGGCCGCATCCACGGGGACAGATTCTGCCCCTTATTTTCGTATTTTCAACCCCACGACCCAAGGGGAACGGTTTGATAAACAAGGCGCTTTTATCCGCCGCTGGCTGCCGGAGTTAGCGGCGGTGCCGGACAGTGATATTCACCAGCCTTGGCGTTGGGCACAGCGGCAACAGCAGCTTAATTACCCGCAGCCAATCGTCGATCACAAACAAGCCAGGCTGGACACGCTGGCCGCATTTGAGGCCGCCAGACGGGAACATTCCCGCACGACATAACAACAAGGAGCCAGTATGTTTAAAAAAGGGTTAGTGCTGTTCTTCAGTCTTTATTCTTCATTGAGCTGGGGAGGATTCGAGGTGGTTGCCCTTGGCGTGGATGGTGGCGTCAGCGATGGCAATTTAACTTCGTATTTAATTCGCAGCGAGACTAACCCTCTGTATCTTGGTCTGGACGCAGGATCTGTGCTTCCCGGGATAGCCAAAGGCTTGGATAAGGGGAACTTTGCCGATGTAACCGAGCAAAACGCGGCGCCTTTCACCCGTCAGGGCTATATTTTTCGTCAACGCATTAACAGCTACTTTATTAGTCACGCTCATCTGGATCATGTTGCTGGGCTGATTATTGGCTCTCCCGAAGACAGTAAGAAAACCATCTATGGCACTGCCGCTACGGTGGAAACTTTGAGAAACCACTATTTTAACTGGCGCGTATGGCCGAACTTTACCGATTCTGGCAGTGGCACACGCTTGGGGACTTATCGCTTACAGGCTCCGCGTCCCGCTCAACGTTTCACTATAGGTTTAACCCGATTGAGCGGTGAAATCTATCCTCTGAGCCATGACCAGTCACCTTCTTCGATGTTATTGATCGGTCAGGGCGATGAGTTCTTCGCCTACTTTGGTGATACCGGGCCTGACTCGATAGAAAAATCAAAGAGTCTGGATCACATTTGGCGCATTTTGGGTGAAAAGGTCAAACAGAAGCAGTTGAAAGGCATGATTATCGAGGTGTCTTACCCAAACAGCGTAGCTGATGGCAAACTTTATGGTCATATGACACCCAAATGGTTGCTGGCGGAGTTGAAAAACCTGGCGAAATACAGTGGTGAAGGCGAGCAACCGCTGAAAGATTTACCGGTGGTGATTAGCCATATCAAACCGTCGTTACAGCAGGGGCAAGATCCTCGGAAAGTCATTGCGGATGAATTGCAGCAGGCTAACGAACTGGGCGTTAAATTTATTCTGATGGAGCAGGGCGACAGTCAGCAATTCTGAGTGTCGTGGGTTTGCTTTCACTAAAATCGGCGGGTATGTTAGCCCCAAAATCGCTATAACGAGATAAAACCATGCGTAACACCGAACTGGAAACCCTGATTAATACCGAGTTGAATACCGCTGCTTTTCAGGATTATGCGCCGAATGGCCTACAGGTCGAAGGTCGTCCTGAGGTGCAACGAATTGTCACCGGCGTGACGGCCAGTCAGGCATTGCTAGATGCGGCAGTGGAGCATCGGGCCGATGCGATTCTGGTTCACCACGGTTATTTTTGGAAGAATGAACCGGCGATAGTTCGCGGTATGAAGCGCAATCGTCTGAAAACCTTGCTTACTGAAGATCTCAATCTCTATGGATACCATCTGCCGCTGGATGCGCACCCAACCTTGGGCAATAACGCCCAACTAGCCAGGCTACTTGATATTCATGTTATCGGTGAAATCGAATCGTTGTTGCCTTATGGCGAGTTTGAAAAACCGATCAATAACCTGATACTGAAAGAGCGTCTGGAAAAACAGCTAGGCCGCCCCGTTTTGCACTGTGGCGATCACGCGCCTACGGATATTCGCCGCATTGCCTGGTGTACGGGGGGTGGGCAAGGTTATATTCAGCAGGCGGCTGATTTCGGGGTTGATGCCTTTATTACCGGTGAGGTTTCCGAGCAGACGATTCATATCGCTCGTGAGATGGGCGTGAATTTTTATGCGGCGGGTCACCACGCGACCGAGCGCGGTGGTATTAAGGCTCTGGGGGAGTGGCTGGCGAACCAACACGGGTTTGACGTGACTTTCATTGATATTCCTAACCCTGCTTGACCCTCTCTCAATCACGCCGCTCAATCAGTGGGTGGCGTGAATTACCTGCTCTAATCCTGACCAGAAAAACACTATTCCTCGTAAAAACTGAGGGTTATTAGTTTACTCATCCTAATAAAACCCTATCTGACGAATAATAATCACTAAAGGTGATATTTCTCATAACCTTTCGGCATTCCATGCTGATTTTTAATAAGAAATAAATTATCTAATTGACGACATGGTGGTTTAAAACCCGTTAAATATTGCTTTCATAGTGATTAATAATGGTGTTATCCGCTTATGTGACAGTTAATCGCCTATCTCCCGTTATTAAGCCCCTATTGACAGTTGCAATGCGCTAAAGCATAACTATGTGCTTATGGCTAATAATTATTAGGTTATAGAAACAGTCAAAGTCTTATAAAGAACGGGGAGATAAGGATTGCAACGAGCACGATGTTACCTATTGGGAGAAAGCGCGGTGGTTCTGGAATTGGAGCCGCCGGTGACTCTGGCAAGCCAACAACGTATTTGGGGTCTGGCGGATCGCCTGATTCATCATCCTGATGTACGCGAAGCCATTCCGGGCATGAATAACCTGACGCTGTTGCTGGAGAACCCGCAGCAAACGGCGTTGGATGCTATTGAGCGTTTACAGCGCTGGTGGGAAGAAAGTGAGTCTTTGGTACTAGAATCCCGAAATATTGATATTCCGGTGACCTACGGCGGAGAGTGCGGGCCGGATCTGGATGAAGTGGCTCGACACACCGGTTTGTCACCGCGTCAGGTGGTGGAATGCCACTCTTCTGCGAGTTATATCGTCTATTTCCTCGGTTTTCAGCCGGGTTTCTCCTATTTAGGCGGTATGCCGGAGCAACTGGCAACGCCGCGTCGCGGGGAGCCTCGTCTGGTTGTTGCACCGGGTTCCGTTGGCATCGGCGGCAGCCAAACGGGTATTTATCCGTTAGCTACCCCCGGCGGTTGGCAATTGATAGGGCGTACTTCCCTGGCATTGTTTAACCCGTTGGAAATGCCGCCTACCTTGCTTCGCCCCGGTGATAATGTGCGCTTTGTACCACTCAAGGAGGGCGTATGTTAAAAATTATTCGCGCCGGTATTTACACCACTATTCAGGATGAAGGCCGTCCCGGTTTTCGCCGTTTGGGCATCAGTCAGGGTGGGGCGCTGGATTTACCCGCGCTGAAAATGGCCAATATGCTAGTGGGGAATGCCCCCGCTGCCGCAGGATTGGAAATTACGCTGGGGCAGTTTTGTGCCGAATTGACTCAGGCTGGCTGGATCGCACTGACTGGCGCAGGCTGTGATGCCAGACTCGACGGTCAATTACTGTGGACCGGCTGGCGTTATCCGGTGAAAGCGGGTCAGCGTATTCAACTTAATGTCCCATTGCGGGGAATGCGCAGTTATCTGGCGATCTCCGGCGGTATTAACGTGCCTGAAATGCTTGGCTCGTGCAGTACTGATCTGAAAGCCGGATTTGGTGGTCATCAGGGGCGGTTGATTAAAGAGGGTGACGAATTGCCGCTGGGCAAAGCGAGCCGTTTACCTAAGGAATCCGTAGGCATTAAACAATTACTGTTTGGTAACCGAGTGCGGGCGGTGCCGGGGCCGGAATATCACGAGTTTTCCTCCAGTGCGCAAGAGTCGTTCTGGCGCAGTGCGTGGCAGCTTAGCCCGCAAAGTAATCGGATGGGTTACCGTCTGACCGGCGGCGAGTTATCCCGCAATACCACTCGGGAAATGTTATCCCACGGTTTACTGCCAGGAGTGGTGCAGGTGCCGCATAATGGTCAGCCCATTGTGTTAATGGCAGATGCGCAAACTACTGGCGGTTATCCGCGAATTGCCTGCGTGATCGAAGCCGATCTCTTCCATTTGGCGCAAATTCGTTTGGGAGAACCAGTGCATTTTATCAAATGTACGCTGGAAGACGCTTTGAAAGCTAAAGCCGAACAACAGCTGTATTTGCAACAAATTGAACGAGGTTTGGCTACGGGTTTCCACCCGGTGGAGGCCAAATGAAAGTCGATTTAAACGCAGATTTGGGCGAAGGCTGCGCCAACGATCGTGAATTATTGCAGTTAGTCAGCTCCGCTAATATTGCCTGCGGTTTCCATGCGGGAGACGCTGAAATTATGCGGCAGTCGGTACGCTGGGCGATGGAGTTTCGTGTGGCTATTGGCGCTCATCCCAGCTTTCCCGATCGGGAGAACTTTGGCCGCACCGCGATGCAACTGCCGCCAGAAACCGTTTATGCACAGGTGATTTATCAGCTTGGGGCGCTGGCGGCTATCGTGAAGGCAGAGGGCGGACGAATGCAGCACGTTAAGCCTCACGGCATGCTGTATAACCAGGCTGCGAAAGATCCGCAGTTGGCAGACGCCATTGCTCAGGCGGTGAAAGCCGTCGATTCCAATTTGTCTCTGGTTGGATTGGCGGGTAGCGAATTAATTCTTGCCGGGCAACGCGCCGGTTTATCTACCCGACAGGAAGTTTTTGCCGATCGTCGTTATCAGGCTGATGGTTCGCTGGTTCCGCGCAGCGAGCCGGATGCGTTGATTGAAAGCGATGAACTGGCATTGTCTCAAACGCTGGAAATGGTACAGCAGCGGCGGGTTCTGTCCCGTGACGGCACTTGGGTGCCGGTACAGGCAGATACCGTCTGTGTTCACGGTGATGGCGAGCACGCACTGGCTTTTGCTCGTCGCCTCTATGACAGTTTTATACAGAAAAATATCAACATCGGTGCGAGCTGATAGGGCGTTAATAATCATAACCGCCTGGCCCTGGCGGAATTGTGAACACTTGATCAGAACCCAGGATAGGAGAATACATTTGGAACAGACCGTCAATCTCTGGCCGCTCATTGGTATTGCGGCAATTGTCATCGGATTTTTAATGCGTATTAATGCCGTATTGGTGGTGATTACCGCCGGCATTATTACCGGCGTAGCGGCTTTGATGCCTATCGCCACCATATTAGAAAAACTGGGTGAAGGTTTTTTGAATACCCGAAACCTGCCGCTGATTTTATTACTGCCGCTGGCGGTAATAGGTCTACTGGAGCGCCACGGCCTGAAGGAACGGGCGCAGGCATGGATTTCACAAATAAAAAGCGCTACCTCTGGTCGTCTGCTGATTGTGTATCTGTTTGTGCGTGAAGCCACGGCAGCGCTGGGGTTGACCAGTCTGGGCGGACATCCGCAAATGGTCCGTCCTTTATTGGCTCCGATGGCCGAAGGTGCGGCGGAAACGCGTTATGGCGAATTACCGGCGAAAGTTCGCTACCGTTTGCGTGCTATGTCGGCGGCCACGGATAACGTGGGATTATTCTTTGGGGAAGATATATTCGTCGCATTCGGTGCGATTATCTTTATGCATAACTTTATGCTGGAGTCTGGCGGTATTCAAACCGAACCGCTGCATATTGCCCTGTGGGGAATTCCGACTGCGATTTGTGCATTTATCATTCACGCATATCGCTTGCAGCGTTTAGATAAACAACTGGCGGCAGAACTGACGGCGCTGAATCAGTCGGCATTGGCTGAGAAAGGGGCGTCGAAATGATATTCCAACAACAATATCTCTATTGGCTGGCGGGCGTAGTGCTACTGATTGTCGCCTTTATGTCATTTCGCGACAAAGCTAACCCGCGTCGAATTACCACCGGTCTGTTTTGGGGATTGTACGGACTGATTTTTCTGGTAGGAGACTGGACTTACCGTTTGGCCAATACGCTGGGCGGCGACGGCCCGGATGAGAAACGCATTCTGAATATCACCGTGGGCGTGGTGGTGGTCATTATGGCGCTGATCGCCGGTTTTGGTGGCGTTCGGTTAGGTCGCTATCATCAGCGCACGCCGGTGGAGCGCGAAGTGAGCGCTAAGAAACTGGGGAACCGCCTGTTTATTCCAGCGCTAGCAATTCCGGTCGTAACGGTCATTGGCGTCCTGTTATTCAACAACATTCCAGCGTTAGATTTGTGGGTGTTTGGCAGCGGTAACCATGCCACGTTGGTGACGCTGTTCTCTATGACCCTAGGCTGTGTGCTCGGCCTGATTATTGCCGTGGTGATGACGAAAGAAACTGCCGCGCAGCCGGTTCAGGAAGCGCGCCGTTTACTGGATTCCATCGGTTGGGCCTTTATTCTGCCGCAGATATTAGCCACTTTAGGCCTGTTATTCACCACAGCGGGCGTGGGAACGGCGATTGCCCATTTGACGCAAGAATATCTGGCTGTCGATCATCGCTTTATCGCCGTAGCCGTCTATGCTATCGGCATGGCGGTGCTCACCATGATTATGGGGAATGCGTTTGCGGCATTCCCGATTGTTACCGCTGGGATCGGGATCCCAATTCTGGTATTACAGCACGGCGGTAATCCGGCGGTTATGGCGGCTATCGGGATGTTTTCCGGTTATTGTGGCACGCTCATGACACCAATGGCCGCTAACTTTAATATCGTTCCGGCAGCGCTACTGGAGTTGCCTGACAAGAATGCGGTGATTAAGGCGCAGATTCCAACCGGCGTAACTTTATTGATTGTTAACGTATTCTTACTGTATTTCCTGATGTTCCTGTAGGAGAAGTGATGAAAAACGTATTAATTACCGGTTTTGAGCCTTTTGGCGGCGAGCGAGTCAATCCGTCGTGGGAAGTGGTTAAGCAATTGAATGATATGCAGCTTTCCGGCGTTCGGGTGGTGGCTCATCAGCTGCCCTGCGCTTTTGGCGAAGCCTTAACCTCGCTGAATGCGGCTATTGATGCCACTCAACCGGCATTGGTTCTGGCTATTGGACAGGCCGGTGGTCGTGCAGATATCACCATTGAACGTGTCGCAATTAATGTGGATGATGCGCGTATTGCGGATAATCTGGGACAACAGCCGGTAGACCAGCCGATCGTGCCGGATGGCCCGGCGGCGTATTTTACCCGTTTGCCCATCAAAGCTATGGTGCAGGGGATCCGCGAGGCGGGAATTCCGGCCTCGGTTTCCCAAACTGCTGGAACCTACGTGTGTAACCATGTGATGTACGGTCTATTGCATCGTTTACATCAACAGGACAACGAGGTGAAGGGAGGATTTATTCATATCCCTTATTTGCCGGAGCAAGCGGTAAACCACCCTGGTTCGCCAAGTATGTCGGCTCAGTCGGTCCTGATCGCGCTGGAAGTTGCTATTTCCGTGGCGTTGCAAATTGAACACGATTTGCATATATCTGGCGGCGCGACGCACTGATTCCTATTGGAATAATCAATAAAAAAAGCGGAGGGCGACTTCCGCTTTGTTGTTTTAAGGAGGAGCAGAATGCCGGAAGGCCCAGAAATTCGTCGAGCTGCGGATAAACTTGCCGAGGCGGTGATAGGTAAACCGTTGAAACGGGCATGGTTTGCTTTTCCTCAGCTCAAGCCTTATCAATCTTTGCTGCTTAATCAGCAGATAAATGCAATACAAACTCGGGGCAAAGCCTTGCTGACGCATTTCTCCAATGGATTGACGCTGTATAGCCATAATCAGCTATACGGAGTCTGGCGAGTGGTTCAAGCAGGAGAAACGCCGCAGACCAAGCGAGATCTGCGAATACGACTGGAAACGGCCGAGCAGGCCATTTTGTTGTACAGCGCCTCTGATATAGATATTGGGCCGCGTGAAGTGATTGAACAGCATCCCTTTTTGCGGCGCATTGGCCCAGACGTGCTGGATATGGCGCTCACGGAAAATGACGTGATTGTGCGGTTATTGTCGCCGCAGTTTTGCCGTCGGCAATTGGGTGGAATGCTATTGGATCAGGCATTTTTGGCGGGATTGGGCAATTATTTACGCGCAGAAATTCTGTGGCTGTCAGCGTTGGCGCCAACGCATAAACCCCAGGATCTTACTCCAGAGGCATTGCAGGCCCTGGCTTCGGCCTTATTGGCGGTACCACGCCTTTCCTACGCGACGCGCGGCGTGGTGGATGAAAATCATCATCACGGCGCATTATTCCGTTTCAAGGTCTTCAATCGTACCGGCCAGCCTTGCGAGCGGTGCGGTGAGCCGATTGAAAAAATTGCTATTTCTTCGCGTCCTTTCTATTGGTGCCCGGCCTGTCAGTATTAATTATCAATGATAAAAACGCTTTTTCAGCCATAAAAAACGCCACTGAAAAGTGGCGTTTGATGCTCGGGTTGCTCCTGGATTCAGATCGTGACAGGAGTCAATTTACTTCTTGATTTCGCTAGTAAATTTGCGTTCTGCGTAGCCGGTGTACAGCTGGCGAGGACGAGCAATTTTCAGGCCTTCATCATGCATTTCGTTCCAGTGAGCAATCCAGCCGATGGTGCGGGCGATAGCAAAGATCACGGTAAACATGGAAGAAGGAATACCCAGCGCTTTCAGGATGATACCGGAGTAGAAATCTACGTTCGGGTACAGTTTCTTCTCGATGAAGTACGGGTCATTCAGGGCGATACGTTCCAGCTCCATCGCCACTTCCAGCAGGTTGTCATTCAGGTTGAGTTCTTTCAACACTTCATGGCAAGTATCACGCATGACGGTAGCGCGTGGATCGTAATTTTTATACACCCGATGACCGAAGCCCATCAGACGGAAGGAGTCATTTTTGTCTTTGGCACGACGGATAAATTCTGGAATGTGCTCAACGGTTTTGATTTCTTCCAGCATCTTCAGGCAGGCTTCGTTCGCGCCACCGTGAGCGGGTCCCCACAGGGAGGCAATCCCAGCAGCGATACAGGCGAACGGGTTAGCGCCAGAAGAACCGGCGGTACGCACGGTAGATGTGGAGGCGTTTTGTTCATGGTCAGCGTGCAAGATGAAGATGCGATCCATTGCACGTTCCAATACCGGATTCACTTTGTATTCTTCACATGGAGTAGAGAACATCATGTGCAGGAAGTTGCCGGCGTAGGACAGATCGTTGCGTGGATAAACGAAAGGTTGACCAAGGGAATATTTGTAACACATTGCGGCAACCGTCGGCATTTTGGACAGCAAACGGAAAGCGGTAATTTCGCGGTGACGCTCGTTGTTAACATCCAATGCATCGTGGTAGAACGCAGCCAGTGCGCCTGTCACACCGCAAAGTACGGCCATTGGATGAGAGTCACGTCGGAAGCCTTGCAGCAGTCGGGTAATCTGCTCATGGATCATAGTGTGACGGGTCACGGTAGTTTTAAACGTGGCGTATTCTTTCGGCGTTGGCGTTTCGCCATACAGCAAGATATAGCACACTTCCAGATAGGTCGATTCTTTCGCTAACTGATCGATTGGGAAGCCACGATGCAGCAAAATGCCTTTATCACCGTCGATGTAGGTGATTTTTGATTCGCAGGACGCAGTGGAGGTAAAACCGGGATCAAAGGTAAAATAGCCTTTGGAACCTAAGGTTCGTACGTCGATAACATCGGTACCCAAAGTCGGGGATAGTACGCCCAGTTCAATCGTAGCTTCGCCAGTCAAAGTTAGCGTCGCTTTCTTGTCAGCCATTTACAGTCTCCTTAGCGCTATATTTTAAAACCCTTAACAACTGTAATGTCTTTTGTGCCTGTGGTATGCCTTATCGGTTATCAGCAGCACCCTGTTTTATTCATCGTTCAAGTCGCGATTTAGGGTACAGAGCATGTTGCTAATAGAACCAGCGATCCGGCACGTTGGAGTGTCAGGCGACGTTACGTGATTGTTAACGGTTTGTCGGATACTTATATTTTTCTAATCATTGCCTACGATTTTATTAGGGGTATTTACTTACACACTGTTGCACAACTTATGTCCATAAGGAAGTGTATCCGTAGACCTTTCGTGCATCATAGGGCTTATTTATCCCCTAGTTGTAATGGAAATGTTTATTCTTTGTCAAATCAGATAATTAATTTTATTTAAATTGTGTAAATCGTGATCCTAATCACTGTTCAAGGCAAATGTTATCAATCAGTTTGTGTGGGAATTGTAATAAGAATGTGAACCCCCTATACTGCCGCCAGGTCTCCGGATTACCCTGAAGTAGGAGCACCCAGCGTTATACAGAGCACACATTTTTTGACACTCAGGACGTAATGTGAAATTTGTGATGTGAAGGGTTACGACTCATAACGCTGTCTGATCCCCGCCCAGGCCGGAGGAAGGAAAATAATAAGAGCTGTGTGGGCAAAACCGTGAAAAAACAAAGACCTGTCAACTTGGATCTGCAAACCATCCGATTTCCTGTTACTGCGATAGCGTCCATCTTACATCGAGTCTCTGGCGTCATTACCTTCGTTGCTGTGGGTATCCTCCTCTGGCTACTGGGTCTGTCTCTCTCGTCCTACGAGGGATTCATGCAGGCCTCCGCCATCATGAATAGCTTTGTTGTTAAATTCATCTTCTGGGGAATCCTTACTGCACTGGCCTATCACATTGTCGTGGGCATTCGCCACGTATTAATGGATTTTGGCTATCTCGAAGAAAGTTTAGCGGCGGGTACCCGTTCTGCCCAAGTGGCGATGGGCATCACCCTAGTGCTGTCAGTTCTGGCTGGAGTCCTGGTATGGTAAGCAATGCTTCTGCGTTAGGGCGTAATGGCGTACACGATTGGCTGCTTCTGCGTGCGTCTGCGATCGTCATTACCCTATATGTACTCTACATCCTGGGCTTTGTTGCCATTGCCCCGGACATCACCTACGAAATCTGGCGTGGCTTCTTCGCCTCTTCCATCACCAAAGTCTTTACCTTGCTGACACTGCTGTCGATTCTTGCTCACGCGTGGATCGGGCTGTGGCAGGTATTAACGGACTATATAAAGCCATTGGCGTTGCGTCTGGTCTTACAACTGGCCGTGGTTATTACGTTATTGGTTTACTTACTGTACGGAACTATTGTGGTGTGGGGAGCTTAAATGAAACTGCCAGTCAGAGAGTTTGACGCTGTTGTTATTGGTGCAGGTGGCGCAGGTATGCGCGCAGCCTTGCAGATTTCTCAAATGGGGTTGTCTTGCGCCCTGATTTCCAAAGTTTTCCCAACCCGTTCTCATACGGTATCTGCGCAGGGCGGTATTACCGTTGCGCTGGGTAACACCCACGAAGATAACTGGGAATGGCATATGTATGACACGGTGAAAGGCTCCGATTATATCGGTGACCAAGACGCCATCGAATATATGTGTAAAACCGGCCCGGAAGCGGTGCTGGAGCTCGAACATATGGGGCTGCCGTTCTCTCGTCTGGAAGATGGATCCATTTATCAGCGCCCGTTTGGTGGCCAATCACTGAACTTCGGCGGCGGTCAGGCGGCACGTACCGCTGCGGCAGCTGACCGTACCGGTCATGCGCTGTTGCACACTCTTTATCAACAAAATCTGAAAAACAATACCACTATCTTCTCCGAATGGTATGCGCTGGATTTGGTGAAAAATCAGGACGGTGCTTTTGTCGGCTGTACCGCAATCTGTATCGAAACCGGCGAAGTGGTTTATTTCAAAGCTCGCGCGACGGTATTGGCTACCGGCGGAGCAGGGCGTATCTACCAGTCCACAACCAATGCTCACATCAATACCGGCGACGGCGTCGGCATGGCTCTGCGTGCCGGCGTTCCGGTGCAGGACATGGAAATGTGGCAATTCCACCCTACGGGTATCGCGGGTGCTGGCGTATTGGTGACCGAAGGCTGTCGTGGGGAAGGCGGTTATCTGCTGAACAAGCACGGTGAACGCTTTATGGAGCGTTATGCGCCAAACGCCAAAGATTTGGCCGGTCGCGACGTAGTCGCCCGTTCCATTATGATCGAAATTCGTGAAGGTCGTGGCTGTGACGGTCCTTGGGGCCCACATGCCAAACTGAAACTGGATCATTTGGGCAAAGATGTTCTGGAGTCACGTCTGCCGGGCATTCTGGAATTATCCCGCACCTTTGCTCACGTTGATCCGGTTAAAGAGCCGATTCCGGTTATTCCAACCTGCCACTATATGATGGGTGGTATTCCGACCAAAGTGACCGGTCAGGCGATTACCGTGAATGAAAAAGGTGAAGACGTCGTGATTCCGGGTCTGTTTGCCGTCGGTGAGATTGCCTGCGTATCCGTACATGGCGCGAACCGTCTGGGTGGCAACTCGCTGCTGGATCTGGTGGTATTTGGTCGCGCTGCCGGTATGCATTTGCAGGAATCCTTAATGGAGCAAGGGCCAAGCCGCGATGCCAGCGATTCGGATATTGAAGCCTCGTTGGATCGTATGAACCGTTGGAATAACACGCCAAGCGGTGAAGATCCGGTGGAAATCCGTAAAGCCTTGCAATCCTGTATGCAGCATAACTTCTCGGTATTCCGTGAAGGTGATGCCATGGCAAAAGGGTTGGAAGAACTGAAAGTGATTCGTGAACGCCTGAAAAATGCGCGTCTGGACGACACTTCCAGCGAATTTAACACCCAGCGTATCGAATGTCTGGAACTGGAAAACTTGATGGAAACAGCGTTTTCCACAGCGGTGTCCGCAAACTACCGAACCGAAAGTCGCGGTGCTCATAGCCGTTTCGACTTCCCGGAGCGTGACGATGCGAACTGGCTGTGCCACTCGTTGTATCTACCGCAAACCGAGAGCATGACCCGCCGTGAGGTGAACATGCAGCCTAAGCTACGCGCGGCGTTCCCGCCGAAAGTGCGTTCTTACTAATGCGTTTGCCGAGTTAACCCGTTGCGGAGGAGTGAGTCATGAAACTCGAATTTTCGATTTATCGTTATAACCCGGACGTTGATGATGCGCCGCATATGCAGGATTACAGCCTGGAAGCGGAAGAAGGCCGGGATATGATGCTGCTGGATGCGCTAATTCAGCTGAAAGAACAAGATCCTACCCTGTCTTTCCGTCGCTCATGTCGTGAGGGCGTTTGCGGCTCAGACGGCTTGAACATGAACGGTAAAAACGGCCTGGCCTGTATTACGCCGGTTTCAGCGTTAACCAATGGTCGTAAGAAGATTGTTATTCGCCCGTTGCCGGGTTTGCCTGTGGTGCGTGATTTAGTGGTCGATATGGGCCAGTTCTACACCCAATACGAAAAAATTAAGCCTTACCTGCTTAATGACGGCAAAAACCCACCGGCGCGTGAGCATCTGCAATCTCCGGAAGAGCGGGCAAAACTGGATGGTCTGTACGAATGTATCCTGTGCGCCTGTTGCTCAACCTCTTGCCCGTCGTTCTGGTGGAACCCGGATAAGTTCGTTGGACCGGCTGGTTTACTCGCCGCTTATCGCTTCTTGATAGACAGCCGTGATACTGAAACGCAGTCGCGTTTAGACGACCTTAATGATGCTTTCAGTGTCTTTCGTTGTCACAGTATTATGAATTGTGTGAGTGTTTGCCCAAAAGGCCTTAATCCTACTCGCGCAATAGGCCATATTAAGTCTATGTTGTTGCAACGAAGTGCATGATGTGAGTTTATAAACCCGGGGAATAATTTTCCCGGGTGATAATAAAGGTAGGGAATCTCTAAAAGCCGACGCGTTGTCTGTTTCTAGAGGTTCCTTGAAAGGGACCGATTAGGTCCATAGCAGAACGTGCATTGAGCACGTCGAGTGAACCGTTTTTACGGCAAACCGTTTACTTCACGGTATATATGTTAACCACGGCGAAAACTGAAGCTTCAAAGCTTAAGGGATCATGATGCAGAACGGCGCAATGAAGGCCTGGCTGGATTCCTCCTATCTGGCGGGCGCGAACCAGTCCTACATAGAGCAGCTCTATGAAGATTATTTGACAGATCCTGGTTCCGTTGATGATAGTTGGCGTTCAATTTTTCAACAACTACCTGCGACGGGTGTAAAACCTGATCAATTCCACTCTCAAACGCGTGAGTACTTCCGTCGACTAGCGAAAGATACCACCCGTTATAACTCCGCGATCAACGATCCTGATACTGATGCTAAGCAAGTTAAGGTGTTGCAGTTAATCAACGCCTTCCGCTTCCGCGGCCATCAGCATGCTAATCTCGATCCCCTTGGTTTATGGAAACAGGAAGAGGTGCCAGATCTCGATCCTGCTTACCACAACCTGACTGAAGAAGACTTCCAGAACACCTTCAACGTGGGTTCTTTTGCCATCGGCAAGGAAACCATGAAGTTGGCCGATCTGTATGCCGCACTGAAACAGACCTATTGCGGGTCTATCGGTGCCGAGTACATGCATATCACCAACACGGAAGAAAAACGCTGGATTCAGCAACGCATCGAATCTGTCGTAGGGAAACCAACGTTCAGTGATGAAGAGAAACGTCGTTTCCTGAGCGAACTGACCGCTGCGGAAGGGTTAGAACGTTATCTGGGAGCCAAATTCCCTGGTGCCAAACGCTTCTCGCTGGAAGGCGGCGATTCGCTGGTGACCATGCTGAAAGAGATGATTCGTCACGCAGGTAAAAACGGTACTCGTGAAGTCGTTCTGGGGATGGCGCACCGTGGCCGCCTGAACGTCCTGATTAACGTGCTGGGTAAAAAACCGGAAGATTTATTCGATGAATTTGCCGGTAAACATAAAGAACATCTGGGGACTGGCGATGTTAAATATCACCAAGGTTTCTCCTCCGATGTAGAAACTGAAGGCGGCCTGGTTCATCTGGCGCTGGCCTTTAACCCGTCTCATCTGGAAATCGTTAGCCCGGTTGTCATCGGTTCCGTTCGCGCCCGCCGCGATCGTCTGGATAAAGCTCGTAGCAATATGGTTCTGCCAATCACCATCCATGGTGATGCGGCGATTACCGGTCAAGGCGTGGTTCAGGAAACTCTGAACATGTCGCAGGCTCGCGGTTATGAAGTTGGCGGCACCGTTCGTATCGTCATCAACAACCAGATTGGTTTCACGACTTCCAATCCGCAAGATGCCCGTTCGACTCAGTACTGTACCGATATTGCGAAAATGGTGCAGGCGCCGATTTTCCACGTCAATGCTGATGATCCGGAAGCCGTGGCGTTTGTTACCCGTCTGGCGTTGGATTTCCGTAACACCTTTAAACGTGACGTGATGATCGATCTGGTCTGTTACCGCCGCCACGGCCATAACGAAGCCGATGAGCCAAGTGCAACTCAGCCAGTGATGTATCAGAAGATCAAAAAACACCCGACGCCGCGCAAAATCTATGCTGACAAGCTGACTGAGCAAAAAATTGCCAGCCTGGAAGATGCCACGGAAATGGTCAACCTGTATCGCGATGCGCTGGATCACGGAGATTGCGTGGTTGAAGAATGGCGTCCGATGAACCTGCAATCCTTCACCTGGTCACCGTATCTGAACCACGAGTGGGATGAAGAATATCCGAGCAAAGTTGAGATGAAACGCCTGCAAGAGCTGGCGCGTCGTATCAGCCAGGCGCCGGAAGCTATCGAAATGCAGTCTCGCGTAGCGAAAATCTACGGTGACCGTGCTGAAATGGCCGCAGGTAACAAACCGTTCGATTGGGGCGCAGCTGAAACTCTGGCCTACGCCACGCTGGTAGATGAAGGTATTCCGATTCGTCTCTCCGGTGAAGATGCGGGGCGCGGTACCTTCTTCCACCGTCACGCAGTGATTCATAACCAGAAAAACGGCTCAGTGTATGTGCCTTTGGCAAACATTCACAGCGGTCAGGGCGATTTCACCGTGTGGGACTCTGTCCTATCAGAAGAAGCGGTACTGGCCTTCGAATACGGTTACGCCACCGCAGAACCGCGTACCCTGACCATCTGGGAAGCGCAGTTCGGTGACTTTGCCAACGGTGCTCAGGTGGTTATCGATCAGTTCATCAGCTCCGGCGAGCAGAAATGGGGCCGTATGTGTGGTCTGGTTATGCTGTTGCCGCACGGCTATGAAGGTCAGGGTCCGGAGCACTCCTCCGCCCGTCTGGAACGCTATCTGCAACTGTGTGCCGAACAAAATATGCAGGTGTGCATTCCTTCTACTCCAGCTCAGGTTTACCACATGTTGCGCCGTCAGGCTCTGCGTGGGATGCGCCGTCCGCTGGTAGTCATGTCACCGAAATCCTTACTGCGCCATCCGCTGGCCGTGTCCTCTCTGGATGAACTGGCTAACGGCACTTTCCTGCCGGCAATCGGTGAAATCGACGAATTGGATCCGAAAGCGGTGAAACGCGTAGTGATGTGCTCGGGCAAGGTCTACTACGATCTGCTGGAACAGCGTCGCAAGAACGATCAGAAAGATGTCGCTATTGTACGTATCGAGCAGCTTTATCCATTCCCGCATCAGGCAGTTCAAGCGGTTCTGGAACAGTATGCCCACGTTCATGACTTTGTCTGGTGTCAGGAAGAGCCGCTGAACCAGGGGGCCTGGTATTGCAGCCAACATAACTTCCGTGAAGTGATTCCTTTTGGTTCCTCTTTACGTTATGCCGGTCGTCCGGCCTCTGCCTCTCCGGCGGTAGGTTATATGTCCGTACACCAGAAACAACAGCAAAATTTGGTTAATGACGCGTTGAACGTCGAATAGCTAATTGTTTAAAACACAAGGGATAGATAATGAGTAGCGTAGATATTCTGGTTCCTGACCTACCTGAATCCGTCGCGGATGCGACAGTGGCCACCTGGCATAAAAAACCGGGCGACAGCGTTCAACGTGACGAAGTCCTGGTAGAAATCGAAACTGACAAAGTTGTACTTGAAGTTCCCGCCAGTGAAGCAGGGATTCTGGACTCTATTCTGGAAGACGAAGGTGCAACCGTGCTTTCTCGCCAAATTCTGGGTCGAATCCGTCCGGGCGATAGTTCAGGTAAACCGACAGAAGAGAAGAGCCAGAGCAAAGAATCCACCCCTGCTCAACGTCAAACCGCCAGTTTGGAAGAAGAGAGCAATGACTCCCTCAGCCCGGCGATTCGCCGCCTGATTGCAGAACATTCTCTTGATGCCAGCGCTATTAAAGGCAGCGGTGTAGGTGGTCGTATTACCCGTGAAGACGTGGAACAACACCTGGCGAACAAACCGGCAGCGCCGAAAGCCGCCGAAGCCAAAGTGGATGTTGCCGCACCTGCATTGGGCAGTCGCAGTGAAAAACGTGTACCAATGACCCGCTTGCGTAAACGCGTGGCCGAGCGTCTGCTGGAAGCGAAAAACAGCACTGCCATGTTGACGACTTTCAACGAAATCAACATGAAGCCGATCATGGACCTGCGTAAGCAGTACGGTGAAGCTTTCGAAAAACGTCATGGTGTACGTCTGGGCTTTATGTCCTTCTACATCAAAGCGGTAGTTGAAGCCCTGAAACGTTATCCGGAAGTGAACGCTTCTATCGATGGCGAAGACGTGGTTTACCACAACTACTTCGACGTTAGCATCGCCGTTTCTACTCCACGTGGCTTGGTTACCCCGGTTCTGCGTGATGTAGATACACTGGGCATGGCTGATATCGAGAAGAAAATCAAAGAACTGGCTGTTAAAGGCCGCGATGGCAAACTGAAAGTGGAAGAACTGACCGGCGGTAACTTCACTATTACCAACGGCGGCGTGTTCGGCTCCTTGATGTCGACTCCGATCATTAACCCACCACAAAGTGCGATCCTTGGCATGCATGCCATTAAAGATCGCCCAATGGCGGTAAATGGTCAGGTAGTGATCTTGCCGATGATGTACTTGGCGCTCTCCTACGATCACCGTTTGATCGATGGCCGTGAATCTGTCGGCTATCTGGTTACGGTGAAAGAGATGCTGGAAGATCCAGCACGCCTGTTGCTCGACGTATAAAAAAGATAACGGTTAAAGGCTGCCTGACGGTTGGGGGATATCCCTGCCTGTCAGGCTCCTGATGCCATAAATCTAGTGTTAAAAAACCTATATGTTAACAAAACCCACCTGTTAACAAAAACCTATGTGCTAATTGCGGTCGATCCCAGGGTCGGCATTATCCAGACACTGCGGGGCTCGTCCCGTCTACAGACTTAAATGGATAGAACATCATGAATTTACACGAATATCAGGCCAAACAACTGTTTGCTCGGTATGGTCTGCCGGCTCCAACCGGTTACGCCTGTACCACACCCCGTGAAGCAGAAGAAGCCGCATCAAAAATCGGCAGCGCACCTTGGGTGGTAAAATGTCAGGTTCATGCTGGCGGTCGCGGTAAAGCGGGCGGCGTGAAGCTGGTTAATAGCAAAGAAGAAATTCGTGCTTTTGCGGAACATTGGTTAGGCAAGCAGTTGGTTACCTACCAAACTGACGCCCACGGCCAGCCGGTACACCAGATTCTGGTAGAAGCAGCGACTGATATTGATAAAGAACTGTATCTGGGCGCTGTAGTCGATCGCGGTTCTCGTCGTGTGATCTTCATGGCTTCAACTGAAGGTGGCGTTGAAATCGAGAAGGTTGCAGAAGAAACGCCGGAACTGATCCACAAAATTGCTCTGGATCCACTGACGGGGCCGCAGCCATACCAAGGCCGTGAGTTAGCCTTCAAACTGGGTCTGACCGGTAAACAAGTCAGCCAGTTCACCAAGATCTTTATGGGTCTGGCAGCGCTGTTCCTGGAACGCGATCTGGCGATGGTTGAGATCAACCCGTTGGTGATCACCAAACAAGGTGATTTGGTGTGTCTGGATGGCAAACTGGGTGCGGACGGCAATGCCCTGTTCCGTCAACCAGAGCTGCGCGAAATGCGTGACCAGACTCAGGAAGATGCCCGTGAAGCTCAGGCTGCGCAGTGGGAACTGAACTACGTCGCGCTGGATGGCAACATCGGCTGCATGGTTAACGGCGCAGGTTTGGCGATGGGTACTATGGACATCGTGAAACTACACGGCGGTGAACCGGCTAACTTCCTGGACGTTGGCGGCGGCGCAACCAAGGAACGCGTAACCGAAGCTTTTAAAATCATTCTGTCCGACGACAAAGTGAAAGCGGTGCTGGTCAATATCTTTGGCGGTATCGTGCGTTGCGATCTGATTGCTGACGGCATCATTGGTGCGGTAGCAGAGGTTGGCGTTAACGTACCGGTTGTTGTTCGTCTGGAAGGGAATAACGCTGAGTTAGGTGCCAAGAAACTGGCAGACAGCGGCTTGAATATCATTGCTGCGACCAGCCTGACAGATGCGGCTCAGCAAGTTGTTGCGGCAGTGGGGAATAAATAATGTCTATTTTAATCAATAAAAACACCAAAGTTATTTGCCAGGGTTTCACCGGTGGCCAAGGGACTTTCCACTCCGAGCAGGCGATTGCTTACGGAACTAAAATGGTTGGCGGCGTAACACCAGGCAAAGGCGGCACTCAGCATTTGGGTCTGCCGGTATTTAATACCGTGCGTGAAGCCGTGGAAGCGACCGGTGCGACCGCTTCGGTTATCTACGTGCCGGCTCCGTTCTGTAAAGATTCCATTCTGGAAGCGATTGACGCAGGCATCAAGCTGATCATCTGTATCACTGAAGGTATCCCGACGCTGGATATGCTGGTTATCAAAGTGAAACTGGAAGAAAGTGGCGTGCGCATGATCGGTCCTAACTGTCCGGGCGTGATCACCCCAGGTGAATGTAAAATCGGCATCATGCCGGGTCACATTCATCTACCGGGCAAAGTGGGCATCGTTTCTCGTTCTGGTACCCTGACTTATGAAGCGGTTAAGCAGACGACTGATATTGGCTTCGGTCAATCAAGCTGCGTCGGTATCGGTGGCGATCCGATCCCCGGCTCTAACTTTATCGATATCCTGAAGCTGTTCCAGGAAGATCCGCAAACAGAAGTGATTGTGATGATCGGTGAGATCGGCGGAACCGCGGAAGAAGAAGCCGCAGCCTACATCAAAGATCACGTCACTAAACCTGTTGTGGGTTATATCGCCGGTGTGACTGCACCTAAAGGCAAACGTATGGGTCATGCTGGCGCCATCATTGCCGGCGGCAAAGGTACGGCTGAAGACAAGTTTGCGGCTCTGGAAGCTGCAGGCGTGAAAACAGTTCGTAGCCTGGCCGATATCGGTGAAGCAGTGAAAGAAGTTTTACCTCAGTAAGCTGACTTAAGTCACTCGAGCGCCGGGAAGACGGTAGACTGGTGAACCCGATGAGTTTAGGCGACTAAGTGACTCGGGCAATCGGGTTAAGCCAACGCAGAGGCAGCTTGAGACATACAGGTCTAGATATAGATAAGAATAATGATTAGCTCGACATATATTGGCCACCTTTCGGTGGCCTTTTTTTATAGAGAAACTACATGAATCTTTCGTATTGCAGAATTTCCCTCCGCTAGAGAGGGGAGGGCATCAGAAATTATTCAGAGCGGTAATCAGTATCATATCCGTTTGTGCCTGCAGCTTAGCTTGCTCGCTTTTAGCGTTGCCAAGCTGCTGCTGAAGTAATGCCAGCGCTGCGTTATAGCTGACTTTATCGCTAAACAGCTTATCCTTAACGTTAATTGAAGCAATATTGGTAAAACGTCCGTCTTCGGTGGCAGGAACCGCTATTTCCCCTGTATTGATCAGCTTTTTCACCACTTCTCGCTGCGGTTCATAACCTTCCAATCCAACCAGCTTCCAGCGTTGCTCGATTTTCCCTTGGTATTGACCGCGTTTGACCTCGGTCAAATAACGGATGGTCAGATTACGAATAGTGCCATCCTCTTCGCCATATTCTGCCTTAGTATCGGAAAGCACCGGGAACTGCTGGCCCTCCAGTACGCCACCTTTCTGCGTCAAATGTCCCATCCGATAGCTATTCATGCCTAAGCGAATTGGCGTGCTATCCGTAACGGCTGCGCCATGGTTAAAACGTAGATTAGTGATACGCGAACCCGCAGGTTGGCGTAGGTCGATGGTGTAGGTGACGCCATCAAAGAAATCATTGGTAGAATATTTAGAAGCGCGACGTTGTGGGTTAAAACTGTAGGTGACATCGCCCGGTTTAACCTGATTGAAATAATCGGCTGACCACTCCATATATTTCTTCAGTTCTTTACCTGTAAGCTGATAAACCGTTATTTCCCCGCCAGCGTATTGGTAGTTAAAAGCAATATCTTTAGCTTTTATCTCACCTAAATCTAATTTAGCGCGGTCATTATCGATCTGTAAGGCAATGACCTGCGCTTTAGGCGCATAGTGGCGTGCGGCTTCCTGGAACAAAGCGCTGATACCGGTATCCTGAATATGTACTTGCGGAATGCCTTTTATCTCATCTTTAGGCACTAAATCTACTCCGCTCAGGGTAGCAATAACCCGATTTGCATTGGCGCGCAAAATACTGTGATAAGGCTGATAAATAGCTTCAAGTTCTTTATCGGAATGAATTCCTTTGATTGGGTAGGTATAACTGTCTTTATTGATTAAATGATATTTTCCATCCCGTTGTTCAAATTGCAAGTCGATACGGGAAAGGGCGCGACCATATTTATCCGGTTCAGTAATAATAACGCCGTTCACTACGGCCTTATCAATTTTGACGTGCATATGGCCCGCGACTATGGCCGCTAGCTCCGGGTTGGCTTTGGCTATATCCCCCACGCCAGTACCGGGACGCTGGTTCTCGTTATCAATCCCCATATGGGCAACTAACACGATAGCGTCGACCTGCGGCTGAATTTTTTGAATCACCTTCTTAACTTCTTGCACAGGATCGGTAAAATTCAGCCCCTTGATACGATCGGTACCTTGGGCAAATTCCGCTGTCATTGGCGTATCCATGCCGATGATGCCGATTTTGACACCTTGGCGTTCGATGATCTTATAAGAAGGCAGGTAGGGCTTGCCGCTGTCCCAGAAGATATTCCCTGCCAGAGCGGTACCTTTAAACTGGTTTAAAGAGGTGGATAGAGCCTTCAGACCGAAATCGAATTCGTGATTGCCTAATACCCAGGCATCGTAATTCAGGGCGTTGAAACCGAGCATCATCGGGCTGACGGCCTCGTTTTTAAAGGTTTCCACGAAGTTGCCCTGAAGGGTGTCACCGGCGTCAACCAAAATGATATTGGGCTGTTCGGCGCGGATTTTTTTCACCTGCGTGGCTATCTGGCTCAGACTGCCGGCCAGATTTTCACTGTCGCTGGCGTAATCCCAGGGAACGAAGGTGCCGTGCAGATCGGAGGTGCCTAAAATCGTCAGGTTGACAGTTTCGGCGGCGAAGGAGGAAGAGGTGCTGATACAAAGTAAGGAGGCGAGCGCTATTTTTTTCATTTTTATCTTCTTGAAGGGGCCAATGTTTCATCATGTAACCGCATTTTATGATGCAACAAAATAGCAACACAAGCGAACGCTTCCCCAAGAATCGACTAATATATTCATATAAATTGTTAAGTTGTGATTCAACTCACCATGAAGATTATAAATAAAAAAAAGTTAATCTAGATCGCGGAAAAATGAAAAAATAAGTCATTACTTAAACTATTAAATCACATTTATTTAACACTGAGGGTTTATATAAAAATATTTGAACGATTAATTAACACCTCCAGAAGAAAATTGTTCTAAATCAAGTTTTCAATATGGCAATAATGTTCATATGGGCTTAAATTGTTCTGGATCAATTTGTCCTGCTATCGATAATTAGTTGGTTTGTTGACCTGTATCCAGAACTCAAAGCCAGGTCACGTAAAATCCTATTTATTGTGTGGGATTAGAAGCGTACTATTATCGCGGTGTAATACTGGGTAGTTGATATTGTTATTTTTGTTGTGTTTTTTTGGGCATTCACTGCTGGTAGTTATGAGACTTCCAATTATAGCGGAGGTCGCGTTGCCGCAAGTCGGAGTCTTCCTGCGAGGAGCAAGGAGTCAAGATGTTTGATATTGTCGAACTGTCACGGTTACAGTTTGCCTTAACGGCTATGTACCATTTCCTATTTGTCCCGCTAACGCTGGGTATGGCGTTTATGCTGGCAATTATGGAAACGGTTTACGTACTGTCTGGCAAACAAATCTATAAAGATATGACCAAATTCTGGGGCAAGTTATTTGCTATTAACTTTGCACTGGGGGTCGCTACGGGTCTGACTATGGAGTTCCAGTTCGGGACTAACTGGTCATATTTCTCTCATTACGTCGGTGATATCTTCGGTGCCCCTCTGGCAATCGAAGGTCTGATGGCGTTCTTCCTGGAATCTACTTTTGTTGGTCTCTTCTTCTTCGGTTGGGATCGGTTAAGTAAACATCAGCATCTGGCTGTTACCTGGCTGGTTGCGTTAGGGTCTAACTTCTCTGCCCTGTGGATTCTGGTTGCCAACGGTTGGATGCAAAACCCAATTGCGGCGGATTTCAACTTCGAAACCATGCGTATGGAAATGCTAAGTTTCTCTGAGCTGGTTCTGAACCCGGTTGCTCAGGTGAAATTCGTGCATACCGTTGCTGCTGGTTATGTTACCGGTGCGATGTTTGTTCTGGGTATCAGCTCGTACTATCTGTTGAAAGGCCGTGATATTCCGTTTGCCAAACGTTCCTTTGCTATCGCTGCCAGCTTTGGTTTAGCCGCGACGCTGTCCGTTATTGTTCTGGGTGATGAATCCGGTTACGAAATGGGTGACGTACAAAAAACCAAACTTGCTGCAATTGAAGCCGAATGGGAAACACAGCCACCTCCGGCAGCCTTTACGCTGTTTGCTATCCCTAATCAGGAAAAAATGGAGAACTCGTTCGCCATTCAAATTCCTTATGCATTAGGCTTGATTGCCACACGTTCATTGGATACTCCGGTGACCGGCTTGCGCGATCTGATGTCACAGCACGAAGTCCGTATCCGTAATGGTATTCAGGCTTATCGTTTGCTGGAAGAACTGCGTGCGGGTAACACCGATCCGGCTGTTCGCGCCGAGTTCAACAAAACTAAGCAGGATCTGGGCTATGGCTTGTTGCTGAAGCGTTACACGCCGAACGTAACCGATGCTACCGAAGCGCAGATTCAACTGGCAGCTAAAGACTCTATTCCTAAAGTTCTGCCGCTGTACTTTGCGTTCCGCATCATGGTGGTCTGTGGCTTCCTGCTGTTGCTGATTATCGGTCTCTCGTTCTACAACGTGTGCCGTGGTCGTATCGGTGAGAAAAAATGGCTGCACCGTTTGGCGCTTTGGGGTATTCCATTGCCTTGGATCGCGATCGAGTCTGGCTGGTTTGTGGCTGAGTATGGCCGTCAACCGTGGGCAATCGGTGAGGTTCTGCCAACTGCCATTGCCAACTCATCGGTGACAGCAGGGGATATTCTGTTCTCCATGGCGCTGATTTGCGGTCTGTATACGCTGTTCCTGGTCGCAGAAATGTACCTGATGTTCAAATTTGCGCGCCTTGGGCCTAGTAGCCTGAAAACTGGCCGCTATCACTTTGAACAGCCGACTGCGCCTGCGCAAGAAGCACGGTAAACGGGAGTCCACTTATGTTTGATTATGAAGTATTACGATTTATCTGGTGGCTACTGATTGGTGTGCTACTGATAGGTTTCGCCGTCACCGATGGTTTTGATATGGGCGTAGGTATCCTGCTGCGCATTATCGGTAAAACCGATACTGAACGCCGTGTCATGATTAACTCGATTGCTCCCCATTGGGATGGCAACCAGGTTTGGCTGATTACGGCCGGTGGTGCGCTGTTTGCCGCCTGGCCAATGGTGTACGCCGCAGCCTTCTCCGGTTTCTATATCGCGATGATTTTGGTGTTGGCTGCGTTGTTCTTCCGTCCGGTCGGTTTTGACTACCGCTCGAAGTTGGAAAGCAGCCGCTGGCGCAACATGTGGGACTGGGGCATCTTCATCGGTAGCTTTGTTCCTGCTGTAGTGTTCGGCGTTGCCTTTGGTAACCTGCTGCAAGGTGTTCCATTCCATATGGATACCTACATGCGCTTGTTCTACACCGGCAACTTCTTCCAACTGCTGAACCCGTTCGGCTTGTTGGCGGGCGTCGTCAGTCTGACCATGTTGGTGACTCAGGGTGCAACCTACCTGCAAATGCGTACCCGCGGTGAAGTTCATCTCCGTTCCCGCGCTGCCGCACAAATTTGTGCGTTAGTGATGGGCGTGGCCTTCCTGCTGGCGGGTATTTGGGTAGTGAAAGGCATCGACGGCTTTGTGATTACTTCGGCGCTGAACACTGCTGCGGAATCCAACCCGATGCGTAAAGAAGTGGCACATCAGGCGGGCGCCTGGTTGATTAACTTCAACAAGTACCCAAGCCTGTGGGCGCTGCCAGCGTTAGGGGTAATCCTGCCGCTGTTCACCATCCTGTTCTCGCGTATGGAAAAAGGTGCGTTGGCGTTTATCACCTCGTCACTGACGATTGCCTGTGTGATTCTGACAGCCGGGGTTACCATGTTCCCGTTCGTTATGCCGTCAAGCACCGTGCCGAACGTTAGTCTGACAATGTGGGATGCGACATCTAGCCTGCTGACGCTGAAAGTGATGACCATTGTTGCGATTATCTTTGTGCCAATCATCCTGCTCTACACCAGTTGGTGTTACTACAAGATGTTCGGTCGTATCGATAAAGAATATATCGAAAACAACAAGCACTCACTGTACTAAGGAGCATAAAGCATGTGGTATTTTGCCTGGATTCTCGGAACACTTCTGGCCTGCTCCTTCGGTATCATTACTGCTCTGGCGCTAGAGCAGAGTGAGGCCAATGCGGCGGAGAAGAAAGCCGCTAAAAACGGCAGCGAAGATGTTGTCCGATAAGTTGTACGCTTTAATGGATAAGGGCCCGCTGCGGGCCCTTTCACTTATTCTCGCTTTTACGCTGGCTTTCTGTATTTTCTGGGATCCGACGCGCTTTGCCGCCGCGACCAGTTCGTTAGAAGTCTGGCAAGAGGTGTTTTTAGTGTGGGCCGTCTGTACTGGGGTCATCCATGGCGTAGGCTTTCGACCGCAGCGGGTATGGCTGAGAGCTTTTTTCTCGCCTCTTCCTGCAATTGTGATCTTGGGCGCGGGAATTTTCCATTTTTTCGCCTAATCTTGCAGCTAATCATCCCTATGGGCCGTTCGGCCCATAATTATTTTCGTTCTCACCTTGCAAGTCATTCCAAACCGAATCGCTCTTCAGTATAGTGTGTCCGTTAATTGCATTACTGGGAAGTAGAGTGAGTAATACGTTATTTCGATGGCCGGTTCGTGTCTACTATGAAGATACCGACGCTGGTGGCGTGGTTTATCATGCACGCTACGTAGCCTTTTACGAAAGGGCGCGCACAGAAATGCTGCGCCAACGCAATTTTCACCAGCAGCAATTGTTCAGTGAGCATATTGCTTTTGCTGTCCGACGCATGACGGTAGACTATCTTTCTCCAGCACGTCTTGATGATATGCTAGAGGTGGAAAGCGAAATTACTGAAATGCGAGGGGCCTCTCTCTCGTTTGCTCAACGAATTTTCGATTCCCATGGCAATCTTCTGAGTAGTGCAGAAGTATTGGTCGCATGTATCGATCTACATAAAATGAAGCCAAAAGCGCTTCCCAAGTCTATTGTCGCGGAGTTTAAGTAGTGGCTGACATGAACATTCTGGATTTATTCCTGCAGGCGAGCCTATTCGTTAAGCTTATCATGCTGGTACTGATGGGCTTTTCCATTGCGTCTTGGGCGATCATCATTCAGCGAACGCGCGTTCTGAATGCTGCCACACGTGATGCTGAAGCCTTTGAAGACAAGTTCTGGTCCGGCATTGAGCTTTCCCGTTTATATCAGGAAAGTCAGGCGCGCCGCGATAGTCTGGGTGGCTCAGAGCAAATTTTCCACTCTGGTTTCAAAGAGTTTGCTCGTTTGCATCGTGCAAACAGCCATGCGCCGGAAGCCGTTATCGACGGTGCCTCCCGTGCTATGCGCATCTCGATGAACCGTGAGCTGGAAGCACTGGAAAACCATATTCCGTTCCTGGGCACCGTAGGTTCTATCAGCCCGTATATCGGTCTGTTTGGTACCGTCTGGGGGATTATGCACGCCTTTATCTCCTTGGGCGCAGTGAAACAGGCAACCTTGCAAATGGTTGCACCGGGTATTGCTGAGGCACTGATTGCTACGGCGATTGGTCTGTTTGCAGCAATCCCTGCGGTAATGGCGTATAACCGCCTGAATCTGCACGTCAGTAAGCTTGAGCAGAACTATGACAACTTTATGGAAGAGTTCATTGCTATTCTGCATCGCCAGGCTTTCGCCAGCACCGAGAGCAAATAAGTAGGGGGTTGTATGGCGCGAGTACGTGGTCGTAGACGTCGCGAGCTTAAGTCTGAAATTAACATTGTTCCCTTGCTCGACGTATTGCTGGTATTGCTGCTGATCTTTATGGCCACAGCGCCCATCATTACACAAAGCGTTGAGGTTGATTTACCTGACGCTACAGATTCGAAAACGGTATCCAGCGATGATAATCCGCCGGTGATTGTGGAAGTTTCTGGTGTTGGTCAATATACGGTGGTGGTCGATCATCAGCGGATGGAGCAGTTGCCAGAGCAGCAGGTTGTTGCCGAAGCTCAGGCGCGTCTGAAAGCTAATCCGAAAACCGTGTTTTTGATCGGTGGTGCTAAAGAAGTTCCTTATGATGAAATCATCAAGGCGCTGAATATGCTCCATCAGGCCGGTGTTACTTCGGTTGGGCTGATGACTCAGCCGATCTAAGTCTGTGTTGATGTCGATTAAGCGCGAAATATCGCTATATCGGCATTAACCCTGTTTTTGAATATCGAGTGTGGAAATCGAGCGTGGGAAAGGCAACCGAGCAAAACGATAAGTTGAATCGCGCCGTTATTGTTTCGGTCGTTCTGCACATTATATTAATTGGCCTGCTAATTTGGGGCTCGTTGACGCAGAAGACTGAAATGGGCGGCGGCGGAGCTGGCGGCGAAGTGATTGACGCCGTGATGGTCGATCCCGGAGCGATAACACAGCAATATAATCGTCAGCAGTCACAGCAGGCTGACGCGAAGCGTGCCGAAGAACAGCGCAAGAAAAAAGCCGAACAACAGGCAGAAGAATTGCAACAGCAGCAGGCCGCAGAGCAGCAGCGCCTGAAAGAGCTGGAAAAAGAGCGGCTACAGGCGCAGGAACAGGCCAAGCAGTCAGCGGAAGAACAGAAGAAAGCAGCGGCAGAGCAACAAAAGCAGGCGGCCGAACAGCAAAAACAAGCGGCAGAGGCAGCGGCCAAAGCCAAAGAAGAACAGAAGCAGGCGGAAGCTGCGGCTGCTAAAGCGAAAGCTGAAGCCGAGCAGGTAGTGAAAGCCGCCGCCGACGCGAAGAAAAAAGCTGAAGCAGATGCGAAGAAAGAGGCTGCCGTAGCGGCGGCCGCGAAGAAGCAGGCAGAGGCTGACGCCAAGAAAGCGGCCGAGGATGCGAAGAAGGCCGCAGAAAAAGCTGCGACAGAAGCCAAACAGCAGGCCGCTGAAGCCGCAGAGAAGAAAGCGGCTGCCGACGCTGAGAAAAAGGCTGCTGCTGATGCCAAGAAAGCCGCGTCAGATGCGAAAAAAGCGGCTGACGCTAAGAAGAAGGCAGCCGCAGAAGCCGCGACCGCTACGGACGTTGACGATCTCTTTGGTGGCCTAGCGTCATCCAAGAATGCGCCAAAAAGTGGTACGGGCGCAGGTGAAGCCGCAGCAGGTAAGGGCGGTGGCAAGAAAAGCGGTGCGTCGGGTGCAGAAATTAGCGGCTATTTAGGCCAGATTACTGCGGCAATTCAGAGTAAATTTTATGATGCAGATTTGTATAAAGGCCGCACGTGCGATCTCCGGATCAAACTGGCACCGGACGGTCTGTTAATAGACGTAAAAGCGGAAGGTGGCGATCCTGCATTGTGTCAGGCCGCGATAGCCGCAGCGAAACAGGCTAAGATTCCTAAACCACCGAGTAAAGATGTTTACGAAGTATTTAAGAATGCGCCGGTTTCCTTTAAGCCGCAATAAGTGTTGATTAACGGGGTATAAGTTTGTTAATCAACCACGGATTATGTAGTTTTGTTTGCGTTGGTTTGTTAAAATTCTGCTAATTATCGCGGGCATTCCGCTCGGATAAGGGAGACAAGATGAAGCAGGCATTTCGAGTAGCGCTAGGCTTTTTAGTTTTATGGGCATCTGTGTTACACGCAGAGGTTCGCATTGAGATAACCCAAGGGGTGGACTCTGCTCGTCCGATCGGTGTAGTTCCGTTCAAATGGATGGGCCCGGGTACGCCTCCTGAAGACATCGGCGCTATCGTGGGTGCAGACTTACGCAACAGCGGCAAATTCAACCCGATTGATGTGGCGCGTATGCCGCAGCAGCCGTCTACCGCAGCGGAAGTGACTCCTGCGGCCTGGACTGCATTAGGCATTGATGCCGTGGTTGTGGGTCAGGTACAGCCGGGTGCAGATGGCAGCTATTTGGTTTCTTACCAATTAGTTGATACAGCAGGTGCAGCGGGAAGTATTTTGGCGCAGAATCAGTATAAAATAACCAAGCAATGGTTACGTTATTCTGCCCATACCGCCAGTGATGAAGTATTTGAAAAGCTGACCGGTATCAAAGGGGCGTTCCGCACGCGTATTGCCTATGTAGTGCAAACTAACGGTGGGAAATTCCCGCATGAATTGCGTGTTTCAGACTACGATGGCTACAATCAGTTTGTAGTACACCGTTCTCCTGAGCCACTGATGTCACCGGCTTGGTCGGCGGATGGCAGCAAAATTGCTTATGTAACATTTGAGAGTGGCAAGTCTGCACTGGTTATTCAAACGTTGGCGAACGGCGCAATCAAACAGGTTGCTTCTTTCCCTCGTCATAACG
Source organism: Yersinia nurmii (assembly GCF_001112925.1). Classification (GTDB taxonomy): domain Bacteria; phylum Pseudomonadota; class Gammaproteobacteria; order Enterobacterales; family Enterobacteriaceae; genus Yersinia; species Yersinia nurmii. Next base: position 533,904 of record NZ_CPYD01000001.1, on the reverse strand, counting down.
GTGCGCCGGCATTCTCACCTGACGGCACCAAACTGGCGTTCGCTTTGTCTAAAAGCGGCAGCCTGAATCTGTACGTGATGAACTTGGCGTCAGGCCAGATCAGTCAGGTTACGGATGGCCGTAGCAACAACACGGAGCCAAGCTGGTTCCCGGACAGCCAGAATCTGGCTTACACCTCAGATCAGGGTGGCCGTCCGCAGGTGTATAAAGTGAATATAAACGGCGGTGCGCCGCAGCGTATCACGTGGGAAGGTTCTCAGAACCAGAACGCGGACGTTAGCGCTGATGGTAAGTTCCTGGCACTGGTTAGCTCCAGCAGCGGAACCCAGCACATCGCCAAACAGGATCTAGAAACGGGAGCCGTTCAAGTGTTAACGGACACGTTCCTGGATGAAACGCCTAGTATCGCGCCTAACGGCACCATGGTTATCTATAGCTCGACTCAAGGGCTAGGTTCCGTGTTACAGCTGGTCTCGACTGATGGGCGTTTCAAAGCGCGTCTTCCGGCAACTGATGGACAGGTAAAATTCCCTGCCTGGTCGCCGTATCTGTGATGCATGTGTAAATACGTATGTATGGCAAACTATAAAAAAGGATCAAAGAGATGCAACTGAACAAAGTGCTGAAAGGGCTGATGTTGGCATTGCCAGTTCTGGCTATCGCTGCTTGTAGTTCTAACAAAAGCGCAAACAATGACCAATCTGGCATGGGCGCTGGCACTGGTACAGAAAGCAGCAACCTGTCTTCAGAAGAGCAAGCTCGTCTGCAGATGCAGGAACTGCAAAAGAACAATATCGTTTACTTCGGCTTCGATAAATACGATATCGCTTCTGACTTCGCTCAAATGCTGGATGCACATGCTGCATTCCTGCGTAGCAACCCGTCTTACAAAGTTGTTGTTGAAGGCCACGCGGATGAACGCGGCACGCCAGAATACAACATCGCTTTGGGCGAGCGTCGTGCTAACGCAGTGAAAATGTATCTGCAAGGCAAAGGCGTTTCTGCTGACCAAATCTCTATCGTATCTTACGGTAAAGAAAAACCAGCGGTACTGGGCCACGACGAAGCAGCATTCGCTAAAAACCGTCGTGCAGTTCTGGTTTACTAAGAGAATCGCATGAACAGTAACTTCAGACGTCACCTGTTGAGTCTGTCGTTACTGGTTGGCGTAGCGGTCCCATGGGCCGCTACTGCCCAAGCGCCAATCAGTAATGTCGGCTCCGGCTCGGTAGAAGATCGAGTCACATCTTTAGAGCGTATTTCTAACGCTCACAGCCAGCTATTGACTCAACTCCAACAACAACTGTCCGATTCGCAGCGCGATATCGATAGTTTGCGTGGTCAGATCCAAGAAAACCAATATCAGCTAAATCAAATTGTCGAACGGCAAAAACAGATCTACCAGCAAATGGATAGTCTGGGCGGGCAGGGTGCGCAAAATTCTGCGCCTGCTGCGGCTGGTGCGTCGACAGAGAGTGCGGCAACAGGTGGTGGTTCTGATTCTGCCGCGGGTGCAGCGGCCAATACAGCCGCACCGGTAAGCAGTGGTGATGAGAACAGCGACTACAACACGGCAGTTTCACTGGCTCTTGAGAAAAAGCAGTACGATCAGGCGATCGTTGCTTTTCAAAACTTTGTGAAGCAGTATCCAAAATCGACTTACCAGCCTAACGCCAACTATTGGTTAGGGCAGTTGTATTACAACAAGGGTAAGAAAGATGATGCTGCGTATTACTACGCTGTTGTTGTGAAAAATTACCCAAAGTCTCCGAAAAGTGCAGATGCAATGTATAAAGTTGGGGTGATCATGCAGGAAAAGGGCCAGGGCGATAAAGCCAAGGCGGTTTACCAGCAAGTGATAAAGCAGTTCCCTAACACTGATACGGCGAAACAAGCGCAGAAACGTTTATCTGCTCTTTAGTCTTTTTAAGCCCAGGAATTGGTCTGATCGGCTAATTTCTGGGCTTGATCGTGTGAAGAACAAGCAGTTAAACGATTGATTCGAAATTTAAGTTGCGCTGCGAAGAAAAATTAGTAATATATGCCGCCGTTGCCAAGACAACTTGCAAAACGTTAAAGCGACGAAAAAAAGCATCATATAATGGGTCGTTAGCTCAGTTGGTAGAGCAGTTGACTTTTAATCAATTGGTCGCAGGTTCGAATCCCGCACGACCCACCATTCTTTCCTGATAGGTTGGAATGAAAAGAAGTTGAAGTTATCGCAACGATATACCTCTTCCTGTTTTGTCTGGTTTTATTCTCGAAGTGTTGTAATGCAACAATACATAATGGGTCGTTAGCTCAGTTGGTAGAGCAGTTGACTTTTAATCAATTGGTCGCAGGTTCGAATCCCGCACGACCCACCATTATGAAGTGAACAACTGTTTTAAATCGAAGAGATGAGAACTGTAAAGGTTCGAGCCGAACGACGTGAGACAGCAACGCGAATGCGTTGACCCGTAAGGGTGAGTCTGTAGGACGAATAATCCCGCACGACCCATCATTATAAAGTGTTAAGAGTAAAGTCGTTGAGTAGTACCGCATCACAGCGGGTCGTTAGCTCAGTTGGTAGAGCAGTTGACTTTTAATCAATTGGTCGCAGGTTCGAATCCCGCACGACCCACCATTCTTTCCTGATAGGTTGGAATGAAAAGAAGTTGAAGTTATCGCAACGATATACCTCTTCCTGTTTTGTCTGGTTTTATTCTCGAAGTGTTGTAATGCAACAATACATAATGGGTCGTTAGCTCAGTTGGTAGAGCAGTTGACTTTTAATCAATTGGTCGCAGGTTCGAATCCCGCACGACCCACCATTATGAAGTGCTAAGAGTAAAGTCGTTGAGTAGTACCGCATCACAGCGGGTCGTTAGCTCAGTTGGTAGAGCAGTTGACTTTTAATCAATTGGTCGCAGGTTCGAATCCCGCACGACCCACCATTATGAAGTGATCAACTGTTTTAAATCGAAGAGATGAGAACCGTAAAGGTTCGAGCCGAACGACGTGAGACAGCAACGAGAATGCGTTGACCCGTAAGGGTGAGTCTGTAGGACGAATAATCCCGAACGACCCACCATCATGAAGTGATAAACTGTTTTAAATCGTAGGGATGATAACCGTAAAGGTTCGAACCGAACGAAGTGAGTCAGCAATGTGAATGCGTTACCCATAAGGGTGAGTCCGCAGAAAAATAACCCCGTACGACCCACAATTTCCTTCTAGTACCAGTCAACTTCCCAAAGAAAAAACAATCACATACTGCACCATTTATAGGGTGAGATAAACCTGCATGCCGGTTTTGACCAACGCTTGCATTGGCCTGAAGGGTGAGTATCAGGATGTTACGGGTTACCTGCTTTCAGATTCGATCTGCGGTTGTGAGTCTGTGAAAATAGTCAGGCTTAAACCTTTTAGCTAAGGTCTGTTATTAATAGCTTCCAAATCGTCTCTCTATGGCGCTGTCAGCGTTCGAACACCTTCTTTGCCATCTAAGGCTTTTTCATAGGCTGCGCCAGATACGGGCTGCTGTGGCTCTTTCCATTTGATCTTAGCCTGACAGATTCGACGATAATGATTCTTAGAACGGTAAAACCATCAATAGAAACGATTCATCTACTATTTTTAACTCTATTAAACATATTTCGCATATATCAATAAATTCGGGCGACTTCCACTCACATTTTGGGTATTTTGTTTAGGATAAAAAACAAAATCCCTTATTTTATGGATAACAGCGTGAGTAACCGATGTTTTTCCACATACCTTGCGATGAGATGTGAGCGATGAGCGAAATTTTTGATATAAATGCGGCGATTTATCCCTTCCCGGCAAAGCCTGCGCCCTTAAATCTCGATGAGAAGGCTTTTTATCGTGAGAAGATCAAGATGTTGCTGAAGCAGCAGGATGCTGTATTGGTCGCTCATTATTATACCGACCCCGAGATTCAATCGCTGGCGGAAGAAACCGGTGGTTGTGTGGCCGATTCTTTGGAAATGGCTCGCTTTGGCAACACGCATCCGGCTTCTACGTTGCTGATTGCTGGGGTGCGTTTTATGGGAGAAACGGCAAAAATTCTTAACCCTGAGAAGCGGGTATTAATGCCCACTCTCAACGCCGAGTGTTCTCTGGATTTAGGCTGTCCGGCCGATGAATTTGCTGCGTTTTGCGATAGCCATCCTGATCGTACTGTTGTGGTGTACGCCAACACATCCGCCGCGGTTAAGGCGCGGGCAGACTGGGTTGTGACTTCCAGCATTGCCGTTGAGTTGATTGAACATCTGGACAGCTTAGGTGAGAAAATTATCTGGGCTCCGGATCGTCATTTAGGCAATTACGTGCAGAAGAAAACCGGTGCGGACGTACTTTGCTGGCAGGGAGCCTGTATCGTCCATGACGAGTTTAAAACTCAGGCGTTGATGCAGATGAAGGCGCTACACCCGGACGCTGCCATTTTGGTGCATCCGGAGTCTCCTCAGGCCATCGTCGATATGGCCGATGCCGTGGGCTCCACCAGCCAACTAATTCAGGCGGCTAAAACGTTATCGCAGCAAAAACTCATCGTGGCCACCGATCGCGGTATCTTTTACAAAATGCAGCAAGTTTGCCCAGAGAAAGAATTGTTCGAGGCCCCGACAGCCGGTGAAGGCGCAACTTGCCGAACCTGCGCCCATTGCCCGTGGATGGCGATGAATGGCTTGCAGGCTATTGCTGAAGGGCTTGAGCGAGGCGGGGCACAGCACGAGATACATGTGGATGAAGAATTGCGCCAGCAGTCGCTGATTCCGCTTAATCGCATGCTGGATTTTGCCAATCAGCTAAAATTGCAGGCACAGGGTAATGCCTGAATGTCATAATCCTGATTATTGGCGGGCATTATGGGTTTCCGGAGATAGTTCGTTAGAGCAACGGATTGATAAATTGAAAGTTTGGCAAGTCTAAAGAGGCTGCTTCGGCGGTTAACTAAAAGGATTATCGGATGGACTTTTTCAGTACGGGTAACATATTGGTGCATATCCCGCTCGGCGTACAGGGATACGATTTATCGTGGATTGAAGCCATTGGTACTTTATTTGGTTTGCTGTGTATTTGGTTCGCCAGCAAAGAGAAGATCATTAACTATTTGTTTGGCTTGATTAACGTGACGTTATTTGCCGTCATTTTCTTCCAGATTCAGCTGTACGCCAGCCTGTTGCTTCAGGTGTTCTTCTTTGGTGCCAATATTTACGGTTGGTATGCGTGGAGTCGTCAGACCGCCGATAATCAGATCGAGTTAAAGATTCGCTGGCTTTCACTGCCAAAAGCATTGGGATGGGGCGCAGTGTGCGTGATCGGTATTGCACTGATGACATTCAATATTGATCGCGTATTTGCTTGGTTGACAGGAATCACCGTCGCCATTATGCAGGCATTCGGAGCCAACGTTCAGGTGCCACATTTGGAACCGGATTCTTTCCCGTTCTGGGACTCGACCATGATGGTGTTATCCATTGTGGCGATGATTCTGATGACGCGAAAATACGTGGAAAACTGGTTGGTTTGGGTGGTTATTGATGTGATTAGCGTGGTGATCTTCACCTATCAGGGTGTATACGTGATGGCGCTGGAATACGTCATCCTGACGTTGATTGCCCTGAATGGCTCGTGGCTGTGGATTAAAGCAGCCAGAGATAATCATTCGCGACCCCTAGCCGTTCAGAGTTAGTCAGTCTTGACTGTTAATATGAAGGCCTGACAGCGGAATTCTGGCTGCTGTCAGGCACAGAGGCTAACAATTTAGTGGTGATGTTGGTGAACGCCAGCGGAAGTCGCGGCCTGATTAATATCGCAGTCTGGTTCTTCACAGTGCTGATATTCTATCTGAATCGTGGCGTGCCCAATCTGGTAGTGATGCAGTAAATAATGCTGAATGCGTTGCAGCAAATCATCGTGATCGCGTGGTGGAATCACCTGCACATGCAAGGTCATCACCCGTTGTTCACCGACTTTCCATAGATGCACATGATGAACGTTACGGACTTCACTAATATTCAGGCAGAGCGCTTTGCGTAATTTATCGATATCCACATCCTGCGGTGCGCCTTCCAGCAATTCATGAAAACTCTCTTTCAGCAGGCTCCATGCGCTGCGTAAAACCAACATTGAAACCAGTACGGACAAGATCGGATCGATAGGCATCCAGCCGGTGGTTAAAATCACAATCGCTGCCACTATTGCTCCGACAGAGCCTAAAAAGTCACCGATAACGTGCAGCATGGCCGCGCGGACGTTGATATTTTGCTCTTCGCCATCGCCGCGCAAAATCCACAGAGAAAATAAGTTGGCTAACAGACCAGCAACGGCGACAATCAGCATTGGCGTGCCCATCACCTCGTGCGGCATAAAGAAACGGCTAGCTGCTTCCCATAGAATAAATACCACGATCAGCAATAACGCCGCCGCATTTACAAAGGCGGCTACTGTCGTTAAGCGCAGATAGCCAAAGGTATGTTTGGCGTCAGGCTTACGGCGAGAAAAGCGAACCGCCATCAGTGCGATAAATAGCGCGGCTGAATCAGTCAACATATGACCGGCGTCTGCCAACAGCGCCAGTGAGCCAGATAGCCAGCCACCTATCGCTTCCGCAACCATAAATACGGTCGTCACGATAAAGGCGATAAGTAGGCGCTTACTGTTACTGTTTTTCGGGGAGTCTGGGGTTGTTGTCATCATTCATCCTGGATTTTGACAAAGCAATTTACGACAAAACCTAGCCGATACTTTGGGTTATCTAAACCATCTACTGATGGTTTGCTAAGTTAGTATTGAAGATATCTTATTCAATTTATGAATGGTTTCATCTAGCATCTTCAATAACTGATTATAGGTTTCCTCAGTAATTTTTCCTTGCTGGCATTGAATAACTACCTGCTGACACAGTTCAGCCCCCAGCGCGTGCTGTAAAATCAGGAAGCTGCCTTTCGTTCTATGGGCGGTTTTCTCGATAGTGGAAAGAGAAGCGTCTGGCTGGCTAAGCAACTGTTTATCTTGGGTGAGGGAATCGAGCAGCGTGGTAGTAAGTTTGCGCATCATCTCGCTATTTTGATGCGCCAATGATTGAAGCGTTTTCTCCAGATCGCTGAAATCGGTAGGTGTAGCAATAGTGGTCGCTTCCACACGTAAGATATTTTCAATGGCAGCCAGAGAAATGGGTTTGATCAGCCAGTGATCAATCGCCACTTTTCCGGGCAGAATTCGGGTAAATTCTTGTACATCGGCAGAGCAAAGAATGATTTTTGCCGGAGCCAGATCTTGCTGACGTTCGATATAGCGGATGATTTTTGCCAACGTAAAACCGTCCGGATGCGGCATATTGTAATCGATAAATAATAAATCAAAGGGTTGCTGGCGGTGGGCCTGTAGGAAATCCCGACCATTCTCAAACACTTCTGACGACATACCTAAGTGGTTTAGCTGTTGCTGCATAAGCAGTAAATTGGTTGGATGGTCGTCCACAACCGCGATTCTTAACGATTGTAGCGCCGTTAATGGCATCTGCGATTGCTGTAACGGCAGGCTAGCCGCCGGTTCTTCCTCTGTTATGGTGGCGGGCAGACTGATGTCTACCTGCGTGCCCTGACCGTATATCGAGGTCAAGTTAATCTGGCCTCCCATACGTTCAATGATTTCTTTGCAAATGGATAAACCCAAACCGCTACCTTGTACTGACAAGCTTTTGCTATTTCCGGCGCGATAAAATGGCTGGAACAGGTGAGGCAGATCTTTGGCGGCGATACCGCAGCCGCTGTCTTTAACCTGCAATAATAGGTTGCCGCGGGCATCTGTTTGAGGCTGCCACTGAATATTGACGTTAATTTCTCCGCTTTGAGTGAATTTAATCGCATTGGTAATCAGATTATTGATCACCTGAAGCAGTCGGCCTCCATCCACCAAAATCGCCCCCGGTAAGGACTCACTATGGCTGACAGCGAAGCTAATTGGTCGCATTCCCAGAAGTGGTTGATAAACGGCGCGGATATGCCCGATCCACGGCTCCAGTGGCATTGGTTTAGGATTCAGTTGCAGGCTGCCAGTTTCGAGCTTGGCATAATCCTGTAAATCATTGAGCAAACTCAGTAAGGATGAGGCCGAGCTGTATATCACCGGTAAGTTATCATTCTGATGATTAGCCTGTTTTAACTCCAGTTCCAGCAGCCCCAGAATCGCGTGCATCGGCGTGCGTAATTCGTGGCTAATCGTCGCCAGAAAACGACTTTTTTTACTATTAGCAGCCTCTGCCTCACGGCGCGCCAGTTCCAACCTATTCCGCTCTCGTAACTCTTTTCGTTGCTGAATAAAACGTCGTAGCAATACAAAAAGTAACCCGGCAATAATCAGCCCCAGTAAGGTTAGCAACCAACCGGTTTGCGGCATCATGCGATTATCATTCACCGCATCTATCAAACTGCTGCGATCCGAGGTCCAGCCGTCGCGCAGCGATTGCAGAGTGGCTGGTGGAATTTGCAGCAGATTTTTATTGAGAATAGACAACAATAGCGGCGTATCGGGGCGCACGCCAAACGCGATGGGATAAGCGATATTGTTAGCGGAAAAGGCCAGTTTTATCGCTCCCGCATAGCGAGACAGGACAATAAAGTTGGCGGAAATCACGTTATCAATCAATGCATCGACCTGACCATTCGCCAGCGCATCGTACAGGGCTTTACTGTTCTCAAAATTGATCACGGTAAAACCATTGGGAATCAGGTGTTGCCCCAAATTTCCATTCACTACGCCAATACGCTTCCCGTCTAAATCCTTCCAAGTCGAAATATTGTTAGCGTATTCGCTGACATAAACACCCCACAAAGCCCGATGAATGGGAATGGTGCTGTCGTATTGTTCTTTAAAACCACGAGTTAATGGCAATACGGCTCGGAATAACGCCTGTTTATTGCTGACCTGCTGGTCTGCCTGTTGCGGATTGCTGCTCCAGACTGGAGCGAATTCCAGACCAGTGTTTTGGGCTATGATATTAATAATATCAATGATATAACCATGAGGCTCGTCGTCAGAACCTCGGTAGCTGAAAGGATAGTCATTTTCGATTACGGCATAGTTAATCCGCGGATTTTTCTTCACCCATTCCTGTTCCAACTGCGAAAGGTCGGCGTTGCCGGTATCCAGATAGCTAGGAATTTTTTTGCTCCAGCGATTCTGAATAATATTGGCCATCGACATGGGTAAATTGCTGATAACCTGATCGAGCATCTCAATTAACGGTTTATCGGTAGAGGCAAAAACAAAGGATAAATTGCCTAATTTAATCGCGCTTTCAACCTGATAGATTTGCCCGAGCTGTAGCTGATCGATAATAAAACTGGCGCTGGTTTCATCGGCAATAAAGTAGTCATTGGTGCCATTTAATAATGAGTAAACTGCCTGTAAATTGCTGTCGAATAAGCGCACGTTGGCCGTCTGGCTATTTATTTCGTCATAAGCCTGCATACCGGTAATTTTGCTGATGGCAATTCGGGCATTTTCCGAATTCAGCATAATGGAACGGTTATTTTGCCGGTTGCGCAGTACGCGTAAATTACTGACGTAATAAGGGGCAGAAGAGAACAGGTTGGGCGTAAAGGCATTTTGCGGTATGCCAAATAGCAGGTCGATCTGTTTGTTTTTCATTGCCAGATTGAGCTGCGCCAGATCGGTAAAGCCATAAATGGCTATATGAGCCCCGGTGGCTTGATGAATATAGTTTAGATAGTCTGCATTCAGGCCATAGAGATCGTCATCAACGATAATATTGTAGGGGCTGAGGTTATCGCTCAAAATCCCAACGCGTAGGGTTTTGCCGCGCCAGTCATTCTTCAGCGTGGCAAAGGTCTGATCGGTGGGGACGTTGATGCTACTGATCAGATTATAGCGTACCGGATCGGCGGCAATCGCTGCCGCAGGCAGGCAGAACTGAATAAGGGTCAGGAGCAACCAAATGAATTTCATGGCTGTAGATCGTTAAATACGGCAATTAATTCAAGAAGATTCGCCGCCCCGGTTTTATTCAAAATATTCTTTTTGTGGGTACTGACGGTTTTATTGCTGATGTTTAACATTTGCGCAATATGCAAATTGGAGTTCCCTTTCGCTAATAGGCCCAATATCTGGATTTCTTTTGGCGTGAGATTATGTTTTTCATGATTATCTGCTGAGGCAACAAAAGAAATCTCTTCTGGGAAAGCGGTATGACCTGCCAGTACCTGGCCCATGGCGTCCAACAGGTGAGTCATCAGGCTACCTTTGTGCACAAATCCTTGAGCACCGGCGCTGTGAGCCATTTTAGCGTATACCTCTGTCTCTTGCGAGGTATAGACGATCACCGGAAGCTCGGGGTAATGGCGTCGAATTCTGCGCAGGAATTGCAGGCCGTCTACCTGCGGTAAGCCGATGTCGAGGATCAGCAATTCAAAAGGCTGTTCGGCCAGGCGCTGGAGTGCTTGCTGGTCGTCGGAGACACTTTGCAATTGATAAGGGATGGCCGATTGAAGCAGCGCGGCTTCAAGGGCGACGTGTACAACAGGGTGGTCATCAACTAATAGCAGCCTTGGCATAGTGTCCTTTTATCCTCTGATATATATCATCCTAAATAATAACTTTGCTAAATTCATTATGAGTGAGATAAGTACAGACGAATAGGGAAATATTTATAATTTTTAATAAAATAATTAATTAAAACAAGTATATTTCCAATAGATAGCAAGCAAATAAGTGGCAATATTTCAGTTCGGTATATACAGGTTATTTTTAGCCGCATATGCTCCAAGGGGAGGGTTAGATTTAGGGACTGAACCTAAGTGGTATACCTAAAGCGATAAAGTAGATTTACAGCGTTCAATTGACAGGCTAGATTGGTTGAAACCACAAATATGCAATGATTGTCATAAGACAGAATGGAAGAACTATGAATTACCAGAATGATGATTTACGGATTAATGAAATTAAGGAACTCCTGCCCCCTGTTGCGCTGTTAGAAAAGTTCCCTGCTAGCACTCGCGCGGCAGAAACCGTCGCTCAGGCCCGCAATGCGATTCATCAAATTCTGCGTGGTGCGGACGATCGTCTGCTGGTGGTTATCGGCCCATGTTCAATTCATGATACTGAAGCGGCAAAAGAATATGCTGCGCGCCTGCTGAAACTGCGGGAAGAACTCGGCGGTGAGCTGGAAGTGGTTATGCGCGTGTATTTTGAAAAACCGCGTACCACCGTGGGCTGGAAAGGCCTGATTAACGATCCGCACATGGATAACAGCTACGATATCAATGAAGGGCTGCGTCTGGCGCGTAAACTGCTGCTGGATATCAATGACAGTGGATTACCGGCTGCCGGTGAGTTTCTGGATATGATTACGCCGCAGTATCTGGCTGATTTAATGAGTTGGGGCGCTATCGGTGCACGAACTACCGAATCTCAAGTGCACCGTGAGCTGGCTTCTGGCCTGTCTTGTCCGGTTGGTTTCAAAAATGGCACCGATGGCACCATTAAAGTGGCGATTGATGCGATCAATGCCGCGGGTGCACCACACTGCTTCCTGTCTGTGACCAAATGGGGCCACTCCGCAATCGTTAACACTGCCGGTAACAGCGATTGCCATATCATCCTGCGCGGTGGTAAAGAGCCAAATTACAGTGCGGCGCACGTGAGTGCGGTGAAAGAAGGGCTGAATAAGGCCAATCTGGCGGCGCAAATCATGATTGATTTCAGCCATGCCAACAGCAGCAAGCAATTCAAGAAACAAATGGAAGTTGGCTCCGACGTATGTCGCCAGATAGCTGAAGGCGAAAAAGCGATTATGGGCGTGATGATAGAAAGCCATTTGGTGGAAGGCAATCAGAGTCTGGAAAGCGGTGAACCGCTGGTCTATGGCAAAAGTATCACTGATGCCTGTATTGGTTGGGAAGATACCGAAGTTCTGCTAAAACAGTTGGCAAACGCGGTGAAAGCCCGTCGCGACTAAGAGATTTACGCAGAAGTAGTCGGTGTCAGTGAGCACCGAGATTAAAAACCCCGCCGGAGCGGGGTTTTTTTTATGGATGAAATTCATCCGGCAAATTACTTTGCTTTACCTTGGTTAGCCACGGCAGCGGCTTTCGCTGCGATTTCGTCGGCATTGCCCAGATAGTAACGCTTGATTGGCTTCAGATTTTCGTCGAATTCATAAACCAACGGCACGCCAGTTGGGATATTTAACTCAAGAATTTCATCTTCGCTCAAATCGTCCAGATATTTAACCAGCGCACGCAGAGAGTTACCGTGAGCAGCAACGATAACGCGCTCACCGCTTGCGATGCGTGGTTTGATTTCTTCGTTCCAGTAAGGAATAACGCGTTCGATGGTTAGTGCCAAACTCTCGGTCGTTGGTAACTCTTTGTCAGACAGTTTTGCGTAGCGCGGATCGTGTCCTGGGAAGCGCTCGTCTTCTTTGCTCAACTCTGGCGGAGTGATGGCAAAGCCACGACGCCATTGTTTAACCTGCTCGTCACCGTATTTTGCAGCGGTTTCAGCTTTGTTCAGGCCTTGCAGCGCGCCGTAATGACGTTCATTCAGTTTCCAGGACTTTTCGGTAGGCAGCCATGCCTGATCCAGTTCATCCAGAATGCTCCACAGGGTGTGGATAGCGCGTTTCAGTACGGAGGTGTAAGCGAAGTCAAACGTGAAGCCTTCGTCTTTTAACAGCTTACCTGCCGCTTTTGCTTCAGTACGGCCTTTTTCTGACAGATCAACGTCATACCAGCCAGTGAAGCGGTTTTCGTTGTTCCACTGACTTTCGCCGTGACGTACCAGAACCAGCTTTGTTACTGCCATAGTTCGAACTCCTCAAATGTCTAACTTATTCAATGATAACTATTATCATTATATTGCGGGATTACTGCGAACAGCAATCGATTGTGTTTAACCATAGCCAATTTTTTGCCGCAAAGTAAGACTCTTTGCCGAATCGATTCGTCTATAAGTCTATACAGCGAATAAACGGGGTACTAAACATACCCCGCAGCGCCACATCTAGCAATGAAACTGGATCAAGCGGCTTTTTTCAGGCAGGTGCTCATGAAGGTTTTGCGGCTATCGCCTTTCAGATCTTTGGTTTTGGCTTCGGCGTTACAGGATTTCATTTTTTCCTGCTGCGGCGTCATTGCCGCTGGCGCCACTGGCGCACCGGCTTTCAGGCAGGTGCTCATGAACTGCTTACGGTCGTCACCTTTCAGTGCTTTGCTGGTGGCTTCGTGGTTACAGTCAGTCATTTTTTTCTGCTGTGCCAGTTGAGCCGGGGAAGGCGTTTTGGCCGTATCGGCAGCCATTACGTTTGCGCTGAGCAAAAGCCCGGCAGATAACAACCACAATGTAGTCAGGCGCATAACATTTCCTTTTGGGTCAGTAAGCAGAATGAGTTTTGATCCGTCACGGGCCATCAACGTAGGCTGATTTCACGATGAGAGATAGCCAACTCAAATCATGGAGTTGCCTGTTATTGGCTTTACGGATGACTCTAAGCGTAGTCGGCGCCGTTGGAGAAGGGTAGGGACGGGTGAAAAATCAGTTATATCTTATGTCAGAAGGAAAGGTTGAAGGAAGCAAAAGCCTACATAAACAATGAGTTACGGAGAATGTGTCGCCATAAATGCTTTATAATAATGGTATTACAGCGCCGTGAACTGATAAACCGTGGTAGCACGGTAGCGTTTGTCCGAAGTGACCCAACAGTCGGGCTGTGGCCATTCTGGATGATTAGGACTATCGGGTAAAAATCCGCTTTCCAGCGCTATACCTGCATAGTTAGCGTAAGTTCCACCGAGCCGAGCCGGTGTGCCATTCAGAAAATTACCGCTATACAGCTGTATTGCCGGTGCAGAGGTAAATACGCTCATTTTGACTTTGCCATCGGCTGACCATACATGAGCCGCAGGGCTGTCTATTGCGCCGCCGGTACGGTGGAGCAAATAGGCGTGATCGTAGCCTTTAACCCGCTGTTGGCAGGGATCTTTGAGGAAATCCTGTGCTAGTGTTTTTGGCTGGCGAAAATCCATGCCACTGTGCTCTACGCTGGCTAAAGGTTCTGCCGGAATGCCTGTAGTGTCCACCGGCAGGTAACGATCGGCGAACAGTTGTAGCCGATGTTGCCGTGCGTCGTGGCCTTCGCCATCCAGATTAAAATAGGCGTGGTTGGTCAGATTAATTGGACAAGGCTGGTCGACCGAGGCCTGATAATCAATTTCCAGCCGATTGTCATCGGTTAGCCGATAATGGGTTTCGACGATCAGATTGCCAGGAAAACCCTGATCGCCATCTGGGGAATGCAATTGATAACAAACCTGACGTTTATCCTGACGAATAATCTGCCAGCGCCGGAGGTGGAACCCTTGGGGGCCGCCGTGTAACTGGTTTGGACCACTATTGGCGACCAGAGGAAAATCCTGTCCGCTACGATGCAATTGAGCCTGAGCAATCCGGTTTGCGTAGCGGCCGACGGTAGCGCCCAGATAGGCACCTTGCCGTGGGTAATCTTCCAGTGTTGGGCAGCCAAGCAGCAATTCGCGTCGGTCCCCGTCGTTGAGCGGCAAAATAGCCGAAAGCCAGGTTGCGCCCCAGTCCATCAGGCTCACCGTCATGCCTGATTTATTACGTAATTCGGTTAACTGGAACGGCTGACCGTCCGGTGCTAACGCATTTTTCAGCATATTCCGGCTCCCGCAGAGGCCTGACAAACATAGAATGTTTCTTGCATACCGCCGGTTTTTTGCGGATATTCCAGAGCGACGGTCGCCCGTACTTGCTCCACTAAATCCTGAGGCATCAGCGCGACAATGCAGCCGCCGAAGCCGCCGCCGGTCATACGGACACCGCCTCGTTCACCCATGACAGCTTTCACGATATCGACCAACGTATCAATGGCTGGCACGGTAATTTCGAAATCATCACGCATAGAAATATGTGACTCCTGCATTAGCTGTCCCATCAATTTCAGATCGCCGAGAGCAAGAGCATCGGCGGCCGCCAGCGTGCGTTCATTCTCGCTAATAATGTGGCGCGCGCGTTTGGCAACTATCGGTTCCATTTCGCTCTGATCGGCGAGGAACTGCGCCGGAGTGACGTCGCGCAGGGCTTCTACGCCAAAGAAGCGAGCGGCGGCTTCGCACTGTTGGCGGCGAGTGTTGTACTCGCTATCGACCAGACCCCGCTTTACGTTGGAATTGATAATGACTACGGCGACGTTTTTTGGCATAGAAACCGGGCGAGTTTCCAGCGAGCGGCAGTCGATCAGCAACGCATGATCTTGTTTGCCCAATGCCGAGATTAATTGATCCATAATGCCGCAGTTACAGCCGACGAACTGGTTTTCTGCTTCCTGGCCGTTGAGTGCCAGTTCCACGCCGCTGAGTGGGAGCTGATAGAGTGACTGGAATGCCTGACCTACCGCGACTTCCAACGATGCAGATGAACTTAAACCGGCACCTTGAGGCACATTGCCACTGATCGCCAGATCGGCACCGCCAAAATCACGGTTTCGCAGTAACAGATGCTTCACCACGCCGCGCACGTAGTTGGCCCAGCGCAGTTCAGGGTGGCTAACGATAGGTTCATCGAGAGAGAATATATCTTGCTGGTTATCATAATCTGCGGCAATCACACGAACCTGTCGATCGTCACGTTTTGCCATGCTAATAACCGTGGCGTAATCGATCGCGCAGGGCAATACAAATCCGTCATTGTAATCCGTGTGTTCGCCAATCAAATTGACCCGACCGGGTGCCTGAATGGTGAGGGTGGGCTCTTTGGCAAAATATTGGCGGAAAACGGCCTGGGTATGTTGTTTTAAAGACATTATTGAACTCCAGCTTCTCGATAATGAACATCACTTACTGCTCGCAGGTGCTCAGCCGCCTGTTCAGCCGTAAGATCGCGCTGGCTTTCCGCCAACATTTCGTAACCCACCATAAATTTTCGCACCGTAGCTGAGCGTAACAGCGGCGGATAAAAATGCGCATGCAATTGCCAGTGGCGATTGTCAGCCTCGTTGTAGGGTGCGCCGTGCCAGCCCATGGAATAGGGAAATGAGCAGGAGAATAAATTATCGTAGCGGCTGGTCAGTTTTTTCAGCGCCAGTGCCATATCGGTCTGCTGTTCCGAGGTGAGATCATCCATCCGCATAACCTGCGCTTTCGGTAGCAGCAAAGTTTCATAAGGCCAGGCGGCCCAATAAGGTACAACGGCCAGCCAGTGCTCGGTTTCTACCACGGTTCGGCTGCCGTCGGCAGCCTCTCGACGGGCGTAATCCAGTAACAGCGGTGATAAATGCTGGTCAAAATAGTTTTTTTGCAACCGATCTTCTCGTTCGGCTTCGTTGGGTAGGAAGCTGTTGGCCCAGATTTGCCCGTGAGGGTGCGGGTTAGAGCAACCCATCGCCGCGCCTTTATTCTCAAAAACCTGCACCCATGGATAGGATTGGCCTAATTCCGCGCTTTGCTCTTGCCAGGTTTTCACCACGCAGGCCAGTTCAGACAGAGAAAGTAACGGCAGGGATTTACTGTGATCGGGCGAGAAACATATCACCCGACTGGTTCCGCGCGCGCTTTGGCAGCGAATCAGAGGATCGGCGGTTTCCGGCGCATCGGGCGTATCCGGCATCAATGCGGCGAAATCATTGGTAAATACATAGGTGCCGGAATAATTCGGGTTCAGATCGCCGGTGACCCGTAAATTACCCGGACACAAAAAACAATTGGGATCGTGAGCGGGCTGTTCTCCCGTGGCCAACGGTTCTTGCTGCCCTTGCCACGGGCGCTTGGCCCGATGGGGAGAAACGAGAATCCATTGATCGCTCAATGGGTTATAGCGACGGTGTGGATGGTCCACGGGATTAAAGCCACTCATTTTCCTTCCTTAATCAGGGTAACCTTGAGGATTTTGTGATTGCCAGCGCCAGGTATCGATAGCCATTTCGTCCAGTGAGCGTTGTACGCGCCAGTCCAGCTCCTCGGCAGCTTTGGTCGGGTCAGCCCAATAAGCGGCGAGGTCGCCTTCGCGACGTGGGGCAAAATGGTACGCCAGTTGTTTACCGCAGGCTTTGCTGAAGGCATTCACCACGTCCAGCACGCTGTGACCGCAACCGCCGCCGAGGTTATAAATATGTACTCCAGCTCGGTTGTGGCATTTTTTCAGTGCTGAAACGTGACCATCGGCCAAATCTACTACGTGAATGTAATCTCGCACAGCAGTGCCATCGGCGGTGGGGTAGTCATTGCCGAAAACGGCCAGAGAATCTCGTCGACCGACGGCGACCTGTGCAATAAACGGCATCAGATTATTGGGTACACCTTGCGGGTCTTCGCCCATCAGTCCGGACGGATGAGCGCCGACCGGATTGAAATAGCGCAAAATAGTCATGTTCCATGCGGCATCGGCACGCTGGACGTCTTGCAGGATATTTTCCACTATCAGTTTGCTTTTGCCGTAAGGGCTAGAGGGAATGCCCGTGGGGAAGCTCTCGACATAAGGGATCTTGGGCTGATCGCCGTAAACGGTGGCGGAGGAGCTGAAAATAAAGTTTTTAACCCCGGCTGCAGCCATAGCTTCCAGCAATACCAGCGTGCCGCTGACGTTATTATCGTAGTAGGCCAAAGGTTTATTGACCGATTCGCCGACGGCTTTTAAACCGGCAAAGTGAATCACTGAGCCGATAGTATGCTGGCTAAAGATATGATCCAGTAGCGCACGGTCGCGAAGGTCGCCCTGATAAAACAGAGGCGATTGACCCGTTAATTGATGGATGCGTTTTAATACGCTGGATTTGCTGTTGCATAGGTTGTCGATAACGATTGGCGTATAGCCAGCTTCAATTAGCTGCACACAAGTGTGGCTGCCTATGTAACCGCTACCACCTGTCACTAAAACATACATACCAAGCTCCTAAATCGTACTTATGAGATGAAGATATCACGCCTATAACGGTAAAAAGGTGATCTAACATCAAAAATGGAATCGTTTACACTCATACTCAACTAAGGCATTGAACACTATATGAACCGTTAGCCTGAAGGGCATAAGTGAGGGGAGATAAGTGTAGCATTATGATAACGTTTTCATCCATCTAACCGACAGGCGTATCCTGCCGGTTGATGAAATCAGTTTGGCAGAGCTGCCTAATGATGCAGTGCCAACGGGTAGGTAAAGAACAACAGATGCATCAGATTCAGCGCGAAATGGAAGGCAACGGCGATCCACAGGCGGCCACTCCACATCCATGCCAGACCGTAAATCACGCCGGCTAGCGCTGCGAAGACCATCAACAAAGGGCCACCGGGATAATGCGCGGCACCGAATAGTAATGAAGCAATAATCAGAGCGGGAAATGCCCCAAGCCACTGGCTTAAACGTTGTTGCAGATAGCAGCGGAACAGCACTTCTTCAACCAGACAGACAAAGAACAGGTTGCCGATAACAAAAGTACCGAGCCATTCCGGTGTGTGCAGTTCGATTTTCAGGCCGCCTAAACCCACCGCCAGCAGCAACAGTGCGGGAACAGCCAGCACCAACACAGCCCAACCAACTTTCCCTACGGAAGGATGTTTTTTAGCAACAAATAAGCCGGGCAAGCAGCTTAACAGAACAAAGGGAATCAGAGCTTTGTCCAGATTGTAATACATTGAGAACGGGGCGCTGAGTGGCCCGACCTGCACTTTATCCAGTACTTTCAGATTGTTGAAACCCGGAATGTAATGGAAGAACAGCGCAACAGAAGCCGCCACTAATAGCAACTCTAATCCGCCCGCCAGCCAGGTTATCTGGCGGTATTTTTGCAATGCTAACGACGCGATCAGAATTAACAACAGTGCGGTGATGGCCGGTAAGGTCAGTACGCCGGTCGCGGTGGCAATACCTAAAGTAATAGCCAAAAGTAACAGGGCGATGATCCGGTTAAATGGCAAAAAGAGTAACGAAGCAGCAAGAACGCCCCACATAGAATAGTCCCTTTATGTGTTGAATTTAGTGATAGATTCAGCGCCGACAGCCCTGGCACTGAATGTCAATCCGATCGATGTCTACTGATCGGCATAAATAATAACATAATGAAATGGATTAAAAGGTCGGGTCAGTTGTCGACAAGCCGATTGGCCAGTCTGAACTGCGCCGATTGCCCTTAAGTTATAGCGCTAATCAGGCAGTTGGCTAAACTGGTAGCGATAAATATCGCCGTCGGCAATAAAGCTCAAGCGATGCGTTATGCACACTGGCGCGTCTTCGGCGTGATGAGAGACAAATAACAGTTGGGTTTCTCCTTCGCCAATCATGACATCTATAAAACGCCGCACTAGCAAACGGTTCAGCGGATCTAGCCCTTGTAACGGTTCATCCAATATCAACAGAGCTGGATGTTTTACCAAGGCTCTGGCAATCAGCGCCAGCCGTTGCTGTCCCCATGACAGACTGTGAAATGGCTGGTCAGCGGCCGCACCGGACAAACCGACCAATGCCAACCATTTATCGGCCAAACGCTGCTGTCGATCGGAAACCGACTGATAAATACCAATGGAATCAAAGAAACCGGAAATAATCACATTACGTAGGCTGGCGCTGACGCGATAATCCAAATGCAGGCTGCTGCTGACATAACCGATATGGCGTTTGATATCCCAAAGGGTTTCTCCGCTGCCGCGACGACGACCAAACAGCGTCAGATCGTTACTGTAGCCCTGCGGATGGTCGCCGGTAATCAGGCTAAGCAGCGTGGATTTTCCCGCGCCGTTTGGGCCAATAATCTGCCAGTGCTCCCCGCGATTTACCTGCCAGCTCAGATTGTGCAAAATGGGACGATCATTGTACTCCACCACGCCATTTCGCAGAATAATTAACGGGTTATCTGCTGTTAATGAAGGCTGTTGCTGCGGGTCTTCTGCTTCCGGCAGGGAGAGTCCGTCCAGATTTTCACTGTGAGCCAGTTGGGCAACCAAGGCTTCGGCTAAAACCTGTTTACGTTCACCTAAACGGGCTAAATGGCAATCGGCCAATACTCCCACTTTTTGAATAAAATCAGGAATATCATCGAATCGGTTGAGTATTAATATCAGCGTCACGCCTTGAGCGGACAGTTCCGCCAGATGTCGCGCCAACTGTTCCCGAGCGGCGACATCCAATCCGTCAAAAGGCTCATCCAGCACCAACATATCAGGCTGTGGCATCAGTGCCTGACAGAGCAGGGTTTTGCGGGTTTCGCCGGTAGAAAGATATTTAAAGCGGCGAGATAACAAATGACCGATACCAAACTGCTGTGCTAACCGCTGGCAGCGCTGCGGGTTGGTGACCTGATCCTGAATAATTTCCGCGGTGGTACGACCGGTATCGTCTTCATCCTGACTGAGCATATCGGTATTGTTGCGTTGCCATTCTTCGCTGACTAACTGCTGAAGTTGCTCAAACGATAAACGGACGATATGTCGAAAATCGCTGATGCGACTGCCGGTCAGGAGAATTAACTCATCGGAGATCGCTCTGGCTAACGCTGATTTACCGCTGCCGTTAGCGCCGACAAAGGCCCAGCTATCACCAGAGTGAATACATAGATCTGGAAGATTCAGCGTTCGGGTATCGTTTAAACGAAAACAACCTTGCGCTATATGCAACTCTGACATCATTTCTCCCATTTTCCGCAACGTATTATACGTTAAGGGATAAGCGGATTAGTGGGGAAAGTCAAATGACAAATCTGCACGACTGCGCCGGGAACGCAGCGTACAGATAAGGAAACCGTGTTAACAAAGTGTGGCGATAATGACCCGATCTGCATTGAATTGGGCGATAACTTGCGTACCTTTATGTAGATTCAGTTTATGTAACTCTTGATTGGATAAGGTGGAGCATAAACTGGCTCCGCCGTGAAGGGTGACAATCACTTCACTGTAATCGCTTCCTGGCTCTATGCTGGCGACGATGCCAGGCAATGAGTTGTCTGCTGCTCCTGCCAGCGCCTGATCGGTGGCTAATTTCACCCAAGGGGCCTTAATCAGCGCCAGTACCTCTTTACCTGTCGTCAGTTGCAGACGATCGGCGCTTTGTTGAGTAACGGCGGCGGAAAGACGAGTTTTTCCATCTGCCAGTAGAATATTGACGTGTTGCTGAACCTGATGATGATCCCGTTCAGTGACCGTGCCAAAGAACTGATTGCGGGCGCTGGTTTGTAAGGAGAAGCGGGAAATGGCTGCCAGCAGGCTGTCCAGCGGCAGTGCATCATCTTTCAGGGTATCGAAAGCTTTTTGCTGAATTTGCTCGAGTAATTCATAAAGTTGAATCAAGCGCTCGCCATAACGGGTTAAACGCGCGCCGCCACCGCCTTTCCCTCCAGTTGCGCGATCCACCAGCGTTTCTTCGGCCAGGGTATTCATTTCATTGATGGCATCCCAGGCACTTTTATAGCTAATGCCCGCCAACTTGGCTCCCTGACTGATGGAACCTGTCAACCTGACCTGCTTGAGCAGGGCGATGCGGCGTGGGTCAGCAAAAAGTCGCTGCTGAAGCTTTAGCGTAAGAAGAATTTCGGCTTGCATGGTCATTTTGGCTCCGGCAGTAAAAGCGCCATTGTTACCGATTGGCGCGCGGGGGGGCAAATCGCACTTTTGGCTGGTTACATTTTTTTGTCAGTTGCTAAAATAATAGGGCTTATTCACTTTGAATATGGTTTAAAGTGAATTATTGAAAGTGGTGTAGTATACCGCTCAACGAGCAGTTAAATGAGGCTACCATCGTGGAATTATTGAAAAGTTTGGTCTTTGCCGTGGTTATGGTACCGGTGGTCATGGCCGTAATCTTGGGTCTGATTTATGGTTTAGGTGAGGTGTTTAACGTCATCTCCAAAGCAGGCCACGGAAAAGAACGGGGCTAATGACATGCTCCTTCTGCGTTGAGTCTTTCTTCGCAGCGACCTAAAATTCAGAATGCCCGGTTGATTTCCCCAGTTGGTTTAGATGTTGCACAAGTTGCGGCCGTTAAACGAAAGGGTTTCAACCGGGCGTTTTCGTTTCTGTTATCCCACGTTGTTTCTGCCATTATTTCTGCCCGATCGCTAACAACTCAAGATCTGTCACAGCTTGCCGATAAACTGCATGACCCTATTATCTGCTTACGTTATATTATTTATTACATAACGATATGTTCACTCGGAGCAGAAAATGGAAAAACAATGGGGTAAATGGGCCGTTGGTGCGGTTGTGGTTGCAACGCTGTCTGGACAAGCCGCGGCGGCTGAAAATATCACCGTCTTCGCTGCAGCTTCTCTGACCAATGCGCTACAAGACATTTCCAGTCAATATCATAAAGAGAAAAATGTCGACGTGGTGGCTTCCTATGCGTCTTCATCTACGCTGGCACGTCAAATTGAGCAGGGCGCGCCCGCCGATCTGTTTATCTCTGCCGATCAGCAGTGGATGGATTATGCCATTGATAAGAAGCAAATTGTTGATAATACCCGCTACACTTTGCTCGGTAATGAATTGGTGCTGATTGCGCCAAAAGACAGCAAAATGGATAAAATCTCCATCGATAAACAAACTGAATGGAAAAAATTGTTAGACGGCGGTCGTCTGGCTGTGGGCGATCCGGATCATGTACCCGCCGGAATTTATGCAAAAGAAGCATTGGAATATTTAGGTGCCTGGACAACTCTCTCCCCGGAAATGGCTCGTGCCAACAACGTGCGTAGCGCGATGGCATTGGTTGAGCGCGCAGAAGCGCCTTTGGGTATTGTTTACGGCTCTGACGCTATAGCCAGTAACAAAGTGAAAGTTGTGGGTGTATTCCCGGAGCAAAGTCATAAGCCGGTTGAATACCCAATGGCAATTGTCAAAGGCCATGAGAACGCCACGGTTAGCGCTTTTTATGATTATCTGAAAGGCCCAGAAGCGGCGGCTGTTTTCAAACGTTATGGATTTACCCCACGCTAATGATATTGAGTGAGTATGAATGGCAGGCAATAGTGCTCAGCCTGAAAGTTTCGGGCGTCGCTGTCGCCTGTAGTCTGCCGTTAGGCATTCTGATGGCATGGATTTTAGTCCGCTGCCGTTTCCCCGGTAAGTCACTGTTAGACAGTATTATTCATTTGCCACTGGTGTTGCCGCCGGTGGTCATTGGCTATTTATTGCTGATCAGTATGGGGCGACGCGGTGTGATAGGCGAATGGCTATATAGTTGGTTTGGCATTAATTTCAGCTTTAGCTGGCGCGGTGCGGCACTGGCCTCGGCGGTGGTTGCCTTCCCACTGATGGTGCGAGCTATTCGGCTGGCGCTGGAAGCGGTGGATACTCGACTGGAACTGGCCGCTCGAACGTTAGGTGCCAATCCGTGGCGGGTCTTTTTCACTATCACGCTGCCACTTTCTCTACCCGGAGTGATTGCCGGAACGGTGCTGGCATTTGCTCGTTCACTGGGGGAATTCGGCGCCACAATCACCTTTGTATCCAATATTCCAGGGCAAACCCGAACTATCCCGCTGGCCATGTATACTTTGATCGAAACGCCGGGCGCCGAAGCGGCTGCGGCGCGGCTATGTGTGATCGCTATTCTACTGTCGCTGGTTTCACTGCTGCTCTCTGAATGGTTGGCGCGTTGGGGTAAAAAACGCATGGGGGCGGCATGTTAGAACTGGATTTTAGCCAGCAACTGGGCGACTTGAATCTGCGGGTCAACGCCGAACTGCCCGCGCAGGGCATTACGGCCATTTTTGGGCTGTCCGGCGCGGGAAAAACCTCGCTGATTAACGTGGTGGGTGGGTTAACTAAGCCGCAGCAAGGCCGAGTTGTTCTGAACGGTCGGGTGCTGGTGGATGCGGAAAAACAGATCTATTTACCACCAGAAAAACGTAAAGTCGGCTATGTGTTTCAGGATGCACGCCTGTTCCCGCATTATCGGGTACGAGGTAATTTGCAATACGGCATGGCGGCATCGATGCGTTCCCAGTTCGACACCATCGTGAATCTATTGGGAATCTCGCCGTTATTATCCCGCTTTCCCATGACTTTATCCGGGGGTGAAAAACAGCGTGTGGCGATTGGTCGCGCTTTGCTGACTGCACCAGAGTTGCTGTTGATGGATGAGCCTTTAGCCTCGCTGGATTTACCGCGTAAGCGCGAGTTATTGCCTTATCTGGAACGTTTGGCTCAGGACGTCAATATTCCCATTCTGTACGTCAGCCATAGCATGGATGAGATTCTACGCCTGGCGGATCGGGTGGTGGTTATGGATGCAGGAAAAGTGCGCGCAGTCGGCGGTTTAGAGGAGGTCTGGGCCAGTAGCGTTTTGCGCCCTTGGTTACAACGAGAAGAACCAAGCAGCATCCTGCGAGTGGCGGTGATTGGCCATCATGAGCGTTACGCGATGACCGCGTTGGCATTGGGCGATCAGCGTTTGTGGGTGGGCCATGTGGACGCCGAGCTGGACAGTATGCTGAGGATTAAAATCAACGCCGCCGATGTGTCTTTGGTGTTACAACCGCCGCATAACAGCAGTATTCGCAATATTATTCCGGCAAAAGTGGCGGAATGTCTAGACGTAGACGGTCAGGTTGATGTCAAGCTTGCGGTCGGCGATCAGTGGCTATGGGCGCGAATTACTCCGTGGGCGCGAGATGAACTGGCGCTAAAACCGGGTCAGTGGGTGTACGCTCAGATCAAAAGCGTTGCGTTTAACCGTAAAGGGGAATAACGGGCAGTTTGTTGCCCACGCTCGATTTTCCTACGGCATTTATCAGCGAGAAGGCTCCATAATTGGAGCCTTTTGATGAATCAATTCTGCATTTCCAAACGCGTCACGCTAATACATGCTGACGAATGGCAGCGGCGATACCCGGCTGCTCGTTATCCGAGATCACTAGATCGGCACGCTGTTTAATGGCATCGGCGCTGTTACCCATTGCCACGCCCAAACCGGCGGCTTCCAGCATACTCAAATCGTTAAAGTTATCGCCGAAGGCAATTACGTCCTTCATGCTCATTCCTTGAGATTCAACCCATTGTTGCAGACGTTTGCCTTTGCTATTGCCCGCCTGCGCAATATCCACCTGATCGTGCCACGACCATTCGCAGGCCAGACCCAATTCGTCTTCCACCATAGTGGCGAAAGCTTGCAGTTTGTTGGTATCGGCGTGGGAAGTGGCGAATTTCCAGATGGAACTGACGCTGTGAGCCGCGTCGTGTAGGCTATCCACATGCACGATCGTCGGGCGCTGATGTTCGGGTAAATTTCCGGCCCAGTTAATTGAGCGGCTAACGTGGCCGTTAAGATGCTGATACAGCATGGCGTCATCCACGTACATCAGACCATGAATCTCAGCGTGATCCAGTAGCTGAATCACCTGAACCGCCTGTTGAGCTGATAGCGGATCTGAAGCTAGCACCTGTTTCGCCTGATAATC
This sequence comes from Yersinia nurmii, assembly GCF_001112925.1. Classification (GTDB taxonomy): domain Bacteria; phylum Pseudomonadota; class Gammaproteobacteria; order Enterobacterales; family Enterobacteriaceae; genus Yersinia; species Yersinia nurmii. Next base: position 508,481 of record NZ_CPYD01000001.1, on the reverse strand, counting down.
GTAGAGATAGGTTCCATTGCAGCAAATGGCTGGTGTATCTAGCGCCAAAGCCTGATAAAACGGGTGAATTGCCACATGATGGCGGCCTGTCACCACCACCACTTTCACTCCGGCAGCGCGAGCGTCAGCCAATGCTGCGAGCGATTCTGGCAGGATACGTTTCTGATGATCTAATAGGGTGCCGTCCAAATCCAGAGCAATTACGCGATAGGTCATAGCGGTCTCATTATTTAGTCGATGAGTCATACACATTGAACCGATGTTACACCGGATAGGTGAGGGATTAAACTGAACAGGTTGATTTCCTGACCATTCTGGCGATCAGAGCGCACACCTAATCAATCCGTAAACGCAGCGGCAGGGTAAGTAAGCCGTGATAGTGACAGAGAATCGTTAGTTGGCCTGAGGGATTATTCTGTTAAAACGAGGGTTATTTTGCCAAAACCGTTGTTCTGCTGCTGAAAGTTGTTATGCCTGCCCGGTCAGGTAAGCTAGGATTCAGTTAGCCGCGTCACGGCAATAATTTGACTAGCATGCATGATTAAGGAGTAGCGATGAATCAAGTGGTTTATGTGGCAAGCCCAGACAGCCAGCAGATCCACGTCTGGCAATTGGATACGGCAGGGGCTTTAACGCTGCTGCAAACCGTTGACGTGCCGGGGCAGGTACAGCCAATGGCGATAAGCCCCGACCAGCGCCATTTGTACGTAGGCGTGCGCCCAGATTTTGGCATTGTCACTTATCGCATTGCTGCTGATGGTCAATTGCAGGAAGTGAGTATGGCACCGTTGCCCGGCAGCCCGACGCATATTTCTACCGATTTACAAGGTCGTTTTCTGTTCTCGGCGTCCTACAGTTTCAACTGCGTTAGCGTCAGCCCTATTGATGAACACGGCCATGTGCAAGCACCGATTCAACAAATCGATGGCTTGACCGCACCGCATTCAGCCAATATCGATCCTACTAACCAGATTCTGTTAGTCCCTTGCCTGAAAGAAGACCGCATCCGTCTGTTCGATCTGAGCTTAAACGGTAAATTGACCCCACACGATCAGATGGGTGTTTCCACCGCAGCTGGCGCTGGCCCACGTCATATGGCATTCCACCCTAACCATAAAGTGGCTTACTGTGTGAATGAGCTAAACGGTACGGTTGATGTGTTTCAGATTGAAGATAACGGTCAGCAATACCGAATGGTTCAGACGCTGGATGCGATGCCAGCCGATTTTGCTGATACTCGCTGGGCGGCAGATATTCATATCACACCGGATGGTCGTTATTTATATATCAGCGACCGCACCGCCAGCCTGCTGGGTATTTTCAGCGTTTCTGAGGACGGCAGTGTAATTTCTCTGGTTGGTCATCATCTGACGGAAGCACAGCCTCGCGGCTTTAATATCGATAATCGTGGCCAGTTCCTGATTGCGTCCGGTCAAAAATCCGATCATATCGAAGTGTGTCGGATTGACCCGGCAAAGGGACAATTAACGACGCTAGGGCGTTATCCGGTGGGTAAAGGCCCGATGTGGGTGAGTATTCTGACGCCTAAACATGGATAATCCATCTTTAGATTTCAGTCTGTTATCAGTGTAATAACGGGTTGAGAAACAAATGATAAAGCAGCGCTCTGTAAATAGGTCGCTGCTTTTTTAATGCCAATAAACCGGCTTATTCTGCGATGGCCGCGATAATCGCTTGGGTTAGACGGGTAAGTTGTTCCGGCTGAATAATATACGGCGGCATCAGGTAAATCAGTTTGCCAAAGGGTCGAATCCATACGCCCCGTTCGACAAAGCCGCGCTGTAAACGTGCCACATTAACCGCGTTTTCCATTTCGACCACGCCTATTGCTCCTAGCACTCGCACATCGGCAACGCCAGGCATCGCGGCCAGCGGCAATAATTCACGCTGTAATTGTGCTTCGATGCTTTGCACCTGCTGTTGCCAGTGGTTGTCTGCCAGCAAAGCCAAATTCGCTACCGCCACGGCGCAGGCCAGCGGATTCCCCATAAAGGTTGGCCCATGCATAAAGCAACCGGCATCACCATTACTGATAGTTTCAGCGACCTGACGGGTGGTTAACGTAGCGGAAAGTGTCATATAGCCGCCGGTGAGGGCTTTGCCGAGACAAAGAATATCCGGCACGATTTCCGCGTGTTCGCAGGCAAATAGCTTGCCGGTGCGCCCAAAGCCAGTGGCGATTTCGTCAGCAATCAGCAAAATATGGTATCGATCGCACAAAGCTCTAACTTCACGCAAATAAGCCGGATGATAAATCCGCATCCCTCCGGCACCCTGCACGATGGGTTCGAGAATAACGGCGGCAATTTCGCCGTTATATTGTTCGATTTTGTGGGAAAAATCGTGGATATCGTCTGGATTCCACTCTTCATCGAAACGGCACTGCGGCGCGTCAGCAAACAGATGATTAGCCAGATAACCTTCATACAGGCTATGCATGGAGTTTTGCGGATCGCACACCGACATCGCGCCAAAAGTATCGCCGTGATAACCGTGGCGCAGCGTCAAAATACGCTGACGTCTCTCTCCTTTGGCCTGCCAATACTGCAACGCCATCTTCAATGCGACTTCCACGGCCACCGAGCCTGAATCGGCTAAAAATACGCATTCCAGCGTATCGGGAGTCATGGCGACCAATTGTCTGCACAGCGCAACAGCCGCCGGATGAGTAATACCGCCGAACATCACATGAGACATTATCCCTAGTTGCTCAGTAACCGCCTGATTCAACCGTGGATGGTTATAACCCTGTATGGCAGCCCACCACGACGACATGCCATCAATAAGCAGCCGGCCATCGGATAATTGTAGTTCGACGCCACTGGCAGAGACTACTGGATAACACGGTAGCGGCTGAGTCATTGAGGTGTAAGGATGCCAGATGTGGCGTTGGTCAAAGGCAAGATCGGAAGGTGTCATAAGGATCTGTTGTAAACTAAATTAACCATGGAATGGTTGACAGTATATCGAGTTTACTTAAACTGACGAGACTTTTCTCATTTTCTGGAGATGCCAATATGGCAGATCGCATTCACTGGACAGTAGGGCAAGCCCAGGCCCTGTTTGATAAACCGTTGTTAGAGTTATTGTTTGAAGCTCAACAAATTCATCGTCAGCATTTTGATCCGCGTCAGATTCAGGTCAGCACTTTGTTGTCGATTAAAACCGGTGCCTGTCCGGAGGACTGTAAATATTGCCCGCAAAGCTCCCGTTATAAAACCGGCCTGGAAAGCGAGCGTTTAATGCAGGTTGAGCAAGTATTGGAATCGGCAAAGAAAGCCAAAGCCGCCGGTTCAACACGCTTTTGTATGGGCGCGGCGTGGAAAAATCCCCATCAGAGGGACATGCCGTATCTTGAGCAAATGGTGCAGGGCGTGAAGGCGATGGGAATGGAAACCTGTATGACCTTAGGAACGCTGGATAAAAGTCAGGCACACCGTCTGGCGGATGCGGGGCTGGATTACTACAACCACAATCTGGATACCTCGCCGGAGTTTTACGGCAACATCATCACTACCCGTAGCTATCAGGAACGTTTGGATACGCTGGGGGAAGTACGTGAAGCGGGGATTAAAGTCTGTTCCGGCGGCATTGTCGGCCTTGGTGAGAGCATTAAAGATCGTGCCGGATTATTGGTGCAGTTGGCAAACTTACCTAAGCCGCCGGAAAGCGTGCCGATCAATATGCTGGTGAAGGTCAAAGGCACGCCGATGGAAAATAACGAAGACGTGGATGCTTTTGATTTTATTCGCACTATTGCCGTTGCACGTATCATGATGCCGACCTCTTACGTGCGCCTGTCCGCAGGTCGTGAACAAATGAGCGAGCAAACCCAGGCGATGTGCTTTATGGCAGGAGCCAACTCGATTTTCTACGGTTGCAAGCTGTTAACAACGCCCAATCCGGATGAAGACAAAGACTTACAGCTATTTCGCAAACTGGGCTTGAATCCTCAGCAAACGGGCACGGAGCACGGCGATCGTCAGCAACAGCAGGAGCTGACTGACCGCATCAAATACAGCGATACGCCACAGTTTTATAACGCGGCGGTCTGATGAGTTGGCAGCATAAGATCAATCAAGGCTTGCAGCAGCGGTTGGCGCAGGCCGCCTACCGCCGACGTCAGGTCAATCAGGGTTCCACTGGGCGCTTTCTGCAGGTGGAGAATCACTCATATCTGAATTTTTCCGGGAATGATTATCTGGGATTAAGTCAGGATACGACGGTGATTGCCGCTTGGCAGCAGGGCGCCGCTCGCTACGGTGTCGGTAGTGGTGGTTCTGGGCATGTCACAGGTTACACGCAGGCGCACGCCGATCTGGAGCAACAACTGGCCGATTGGCTGGGATATTCTCGCGCGCTGTTATTTATTTCCGGTTATGCCGCTAATCAGGCGCTGCTGGCGGCTTTAACCGCCGCGGACGATCGGGTATTAGCCGATCGCCTTAGCCACGCCTCCTTACTGGAAGCCGCGGTGAGTTCACCGGCTCAGCTTCGTCGCTTTCAGCATAATCAGCCCGAATCCCTGCAAAATCTGCTGGATAAATCATGCTCCGGCCAAACATTGGTGGTGACCGAAGGGGTATTTAGTATGGATGGCGACAGTGCGCCGCTGGCGGATTTGTACCAGCGCGCGTCGGCGGCGGGTGCCTGGCTATTGGTAGATGACGCCCATGGCATTGGTGTCAGAGGCGATGAAGGACGCGGCAGTTGCTGGCAGCAAGGGGTAAAACCTGAGTTGCTGGTCGTGACTTTTGGTAAAGCTTTTGGGCTGAGCGGTGCCGCCGTGTTGTGCTCGCAGCCGGTCGCCGAGTATTTGCTGCAATTTGCCCGCCATCTGATTTACAGCACTTCCATGCCGCCAGCGCAGGCTTATGCCTTGCAGACGGCGCTAAAACGTATTCAGCATGGTGATGATTTACGCCAGCGTCTACAACAGAATCTAGGGCAGTTCCGTCAGGGAGCGGCCAGCTTGCCATTGCAGTTAACCGCGTCAGATACCGCCATTCAGCCGCTGATTGTCGGCGATAATCAGCAGGCTCTCTCCTTGGCGCAGCGATTGCGGGATGAAGGGCTGTGGGTGACCGCCATTCGTCCACCGACCGTTCCTCCCGGCGGCGCTCGCCTGCGTATTACTTTGACCGCCGCTCATCAACCGGCTGATATCGAAAGATTACTGGAGGTGCTACATGCCACTTGCCATTGATACCGTGAATAAACAGGCAATAGCCAGCGCCTTTAGCCGTGCGGCAGGTAGCTACGATGGTGCGGCCGCTTTACAGCGCGAAACCGGTGAAATTTTGCTGGGATTGGGTCAAGGACACTCTGGTGCTAAGGTGCTGGACGCGGGCTGTGGCACCGGTTATTTCAGTCGTCGCTGGCGAGATATGGGCAAAAAAGTGGCCGCATTAGATCTGGCGCCTGGCATGCTGGCGTTTGCCAGACAGCAGCAGGCCGCCGATGAATACTTGTTAGGCGACATTGAACATATTCCTCTGTCGAATGAGTCGGTGGATATTTGTTTCAGCAATCTGGCGGTGCAATGGTGCGGCCATTTGCGCGTCGCCTTAAACGAGCTGTATCGGGTCACTCAGCCCGGCGGCATCATTTTATTTTCGACTTTGGCCGCGGGTTCTCTTGATGAATTAGGGCAAGCTTGGCAGCAGGTTGATGGTCAGCGCCATGTGAATGAATTTCTGCCGTTGGAGGATATAACGGCTGCCTGTGGTGGTTTTCGTTATCAAATAACGCAACGCATGCATCACCAGTATTTTAACGATCTTATCGAGCTAATGCGCTCCTTGCAGGGGATTGGTGCCACTCATTTGCATCAGGGGCGAGATAATGGGTTGACCGGGCGACGTCGACTGGCGGCGCTACAAGCGGCTTATCCTCACCAAAATGGTCTTTATCCGCTGAGTTACCAATTGGTTTATGGAGTAATTTATCGTGATTAAACGCTGGTTTGTAACCGGAACTGATACTGATGTAGGGAAAACGCTGGCTAGTTGCGCACTGTTACAGGCCGCCAATATTCAAGGTTATCGCACCGCTGGCTATAAGCCAGTGGCTTCCGGTAGCGAAATGACCGCCGAAGGGCTACGCAACAGTGATGCCCTTGCTTTACAGGCCAACAGTAACCAACCTCTAAGTTATCAACAGGTGAATCCGCTGACTTTTCTGGAGCCAACCTCACCGCATATTGTGAGCGCGGAAGAAGGGCGTCCTATCGATTTTCCCATTTTATCCAGAGGCTTGCGAGAGCTGGAACAGCGGGCTGATTGGGTGCTGGTGGAGGGGGCCGGCGGCTGGTTTACTCCATTGTCTGAGCAATTTACTTTCGCCGATTGGGTGATGCAGGAGAAATTACCCGTCATTCTGGTGGTTGGCGTGAAGCTGGGTTGCATCAATCATGCTCTGCTTACCGCTCAGGCGATTGCGTTTGCCGGGTTGCCGTTGGCAGGTTGGATAGCGAATTACGTTGTGCCTGCCGGGAAGCGGCAGGAAGAGTATTTGGCAAGCCTGACGACGATGATTGCCGCACCGTTACTCGGTGTAATTCCACATCTGCCTGAAGTGGCGGGACATCCGCTAGGTGAGTATCTGGATATTCGTCGGTTAAACTATTGAGGGCAGGTTTGATTCAGAGGGGATATTTGTAGGTTGGTCAGGTAATCGGCTGTTTTTTCTTAAAAAATCAAGAGAATGGCATCGTTCTTTCAATAACTCTGCGACCATAAATAGATTATGGAATTTAATTCACACAATCTATTTATGGTCGTTATTTGAAAGAAAATAAAACTGGTCGTGATAATGTAAATCCACTTAATAAGGCTGATTAACGCTAGATTAGTTAGTCCTATGTCATCAATTTATCTATGTTTTACCCCTGCGGCTACTCCAGTATTAAATTGATGATTAATACCATTTGGGTTTCTGACTCATTACTTATAATGTAGTTTTAGTGGTTAACATAATATCAGTCAATGTTTAATTAATATTAGGAATAATATTTAGCGTTATTTTAAAAGCCAATGCATGTCATCTGGTTTATTTCTCATCTTTTTTAATTTATACCAGAGGTAATGGCATGACCTTTCCAGAACTATTAAAACTACTTTCTACTGGAACGAATCTGGATCTTGACACTGCAGCAAAGAGCGGCGGATGCACGATTCAATTTGATAAAAACATTAATGTTACTTTTGAGAATCACGATAACAACCTATATTTATTTTCTCCGGTAATGAATATTACCTCTGTGTTGTCGGAAGATTTTTTTGCTTCACTATTACAAATTCAATTATTTGGCATTGCGACAAACCGCTGCTGGTTTGGCTATGACGCGGGTGGGCAGCGGGTGCTGTTATTCTGTTTATTCGATTTAAATAAAATGACGCCAGAAGAGGCGATTGACCGTATTGAGGTTTTGGTCGATCAGGTTCAGTACTGGCAGCAGAATTTACCGCAGATTGCCAAATTATCTGGCACCCATTCGGGAGCATATCGGGTTAATGACAGCTTTCAACGGCCGAGGTAAACATGAATAATATTTCTTTACCAAGATTCGGTATGCAGATTTTGGCTTACACGGCGCTTGATCGAAGTCATCTATTAAACAGCCTAGTGAGCCGTATTTCTGGTGGTTCGGATAAACGTGACGAGCTGGCCAAGAAAATAATTTCAGACACGGTAACCCTTGGGAAAAATGCGCTTATTTCCAATAAGACGCTTGGGAAACGTAGCGCCGAGATTGTGAATCAAGGGCGAAGCGTACTCTTTGGCAATACGCTTGATCAAGTTGATAAAGGTGTCGGCCCGTTGGTCGAGCTTATTTTACAATCTAAAGGTCAAAGCGGGTTGGCGCAAAATATCGCCTCAGGTATTGCCCAATGTCTTGGTCCGGTATTATTACAAGATCATGCGGTAGAAAGAGTGCTGGTGGCGTTAACCGAGCAGAAAGGGGGCGAAAATGTCCTCAAGTTGGCATTAGAGAATACCTTGTCTGGCTATACTGGCGGGAAAATAATTTCGGCCACGTTTATGTCGGCATTAAAACGCGCCATATTGGACAGACCAGAATATAAACCAACGTCGCCTTTACATCACATGGCGGCCTGGAAATTACACCAATCCTTAACTTCTGATCCGGCATCACTGCCGCCAGCACCGTTCGGTTTACCCACCCTAGAAGCCATCGCGGGAAGTGTCCCCAGTTTGGTCAGTACGGTTTGTAAGCAATTAGATAATATTCAGAATTTATTACAGCTCCCTCTCAGCGAAAAAGAACTATCGAGCGTATTCTCAGAATGCTGGCCAAGTGATTTGGCGGTAACAAAGGATATGACGAGCAAAAATTTCGCCAGTATCGTCATGATGGCTCACGCCACAAAACAAGACGGTATTCTTGACAAGAAAATCGCGGAATTGCCGGATGGAATACGTCAATCATTCCAGCAACAATGCAAAGAGATAAGAATATTTTTATCCAGAATACCTGATGCGGAAATCAAACTTGCCCAAAATTGGTCTGGGGGAACTGAGACTATCTCGGTCAATCATTCTAGGGAACATTCACCGCCGGCAAAATTGGTGGATTTTATGGATAACCAATTTCGTACACCGGTTCATCATCCAGAAGAAGTGGCCTCCTATTTTGCCGATGGCGCTTTCATCGACGCTTTTAAGGCCGGTATCGATCTTAAAGTGGATAATCGCCACCAAAGTTACGGTCGTTGGGCGTTGGGAATGGGGAATCAGTTATTCTCACAGCTGCAAAATATAATAGGATACGATCGACAAGAACTGACTCATGCACAAAGGGGACAGCTGGGGCAATTATCTGAAATGGTGGATAATAACCCAATGAGTTTAATGGCAATGAGCCGTTATTTGGTCCCTGAAAGTATTGTTTCGGCCGTTCAGGATCAAGTTCTCGGACAGTTTACTCGTCAGGCACCCGACCTGATTCTTGCCGATAATATCTGGATGAAAGTCGGTAAACCTAGCGTCAGCTTTGTGGTGAGTAAAGATAATGGCGTGGATATTGATATTAAATTGACCTGGCCGATTAGCCAGTTTGGTAAAACCGCAGAAACATTAGAAGCGGCGAAAGATCATCAAAGTCATATTAGCTCCCAGGTAAAAGTACATATGCTTTTCAATGAGAAAGGCGTTGAGAAGCAGGATATGAGCATTTCCGCGACCCAGATCTCGCTCAGAGATGAATTCGCGTTGGCCGCCGCAGAAGATTTGGCAGGGAATACCCCGATCACTTTCCTGAATCGTGGGGTATTAAAGCAAGCGTTCGAAACGGTTTCTCGTTGCTGAATCACGGTAATGACTAATTTATTACATAAAAGCACACCGTCTGCGTAGCTTCGGGATAAACAAATTTCATTCTCAACACCTGCGGTCATTAAATTGAATAATGCCGCAGGTGATGTACTCGCTCGAGCCTCATATCAATACTTATTTCGAATAACAGATTTATCAAACCGTTAAGTATTCGGTGATCAAATCGTCATCTAATAGCGCTAATTTTCCTTGCGCCACATTTCTCCCCTCATCAATCAAATAAAAGCGATCGGCCACTTGCTGAATGTTCGCCAACCGGTGTTCAACCAGTAACACTGTCAGGCCAATATCTTGGCATAACTGGCGAATGACACTGCCAATTTCCGCATTCAGCGCGGGCTGACCACAGCAGCCTGGTTCATCCAGGATCAGCAATTCCGGTTCGGGGACTAACGCGCGTGCTAATGCCAGCAGTTGCTGTTGGTTACGCGTTAGCTCTCCGCCGCGCTGACGGCGCTGCTGGTGTAAAAACGGAAAGAAATCATAGATCCAGTGGGGGATAACCCGATCTTTATGACGCCCAGCCAGTAGCGCGACCAGCAAATTATCCTCCACGCTCAGTTGAGAGAAGATTGGCTGTCCTTGTGGGACATAGCCAATCCCCAGTGCGGTTCGTCGCTCTACCGGTTGTTGAAGCAGGTTTTCAGCCGGTTCATCCCCAGGTTGCCAAACCATCGTGCCGCTTTCCACTGGAATATGACCCATTATGCAATTGATCAGCGTGGTTTTTCCTACGCCATTGCGGCCTATCAGGCAGGTGCATTGGCCGGGAGGTAACTCAAGATTGATATCCCATAAAATATGGGTGTGACCATAAAATTGATTGACCGATTGTAAACGTAGCATCAGAAAATCTCCTCGCTTGGCTAGGTGCGGAGGGCGAAGGCTGGCTAAGTTCTGCGAGCAACTTTTGCTGCCGCTAGGCCAATCCTCAGCATAAAAATCTCAAGATATGAAAAAACGTTTTGGCATAAAGAAGTGATAAATAACCAGTTTCAGATATTAACTTGCGGCTAACGGTGATTTTCACTGCTAAACAGCCGTTTTCGGTACTCAGTCTGGCCTATTAACACAGGAACGTGGCTCCTACTATCACGCTTCTGTTACGCCTAATCACAGTGAAATAAGCAACTCTCGAGCCAGATTGCTAACGCATAAGAAAAAAACATTATGTTAAGACAATGTAATGAAATTATTTGGCCACTTGCGTGAAATTTATCGGAAATGGCATAAATCGCCAGCGGCTGTGGGATGGCGGTTGCACCTTGGTGGTGCCACCCTGAGGGAGCATGGTGCAAAAAAGAAACAATTTTAATCGGTTGCGCGGCGGATGACTCGTGTAGGCGGCGAATAGCAAATTAGCAAGGGGGATATTTAGCACTAATTGAAATAAATGGAGAAATAAAAATGTAAAAAAATGACTAAAAAATCCTATTTGGGCCTATTTTTACCTTAACCAGCGGTTTTCCCCAGCTCGCACCACAGACGGGATTGAGTGAGTTATCCACTATTCCTGTGGATAACCTTGTGCATGAGACATAGAAAACTAGTCGCAAGCGAGAGAGGACGCGGCTTATGCTCCCGTTGTCTGGATTCTCTTCTTTTTATAAATATATATAAATTACAATAAGTTAATTAAAATCAAGACTTGAATATTTAACACTGGTGGTTATGTATGATCTTTAATCAATTTGTTTTACAGAGGTTAACAACAGCCTCTTTCTGGGGATAAATGGGGTATTGTCATGCAAATGGCAATATGGAATCGAGATAACAGGGTGTTTCGTGCCAGAACCCGCGCTCTTTTCCCTATATTTATACTTGATGCTGGTTTTATATCCAGTATCATAGCAGTGGAAAAAATCTGGGAGGCTCGCATAATTAGCTTCCTAACCGCGCGTGATTCTCCATCGGGTAGCTAATTCATGAGTAAATTATTCAAACTGCATTCTGAGTTTAAGCCTGCCGGCGATCAGCCAGAGGCGATCCGTCAACTGGAAGAAGGTCTGGAAAATGGCCTCGCGCACCAAACGCTGCTAGGGGTTACCGGCTCGGGTAAGACTTTTACCGTGGCGAATGTGATCGCCGATCTGAATCGGCCAACCATGATTTTGGCACCCAATAAGACGCTGGCGGCACAGCTGTATGGCGAAATGAAAGAATTTTTTCCGGATAATGCGGTGGAATATTTTGTTTCCTACTACGATTATTACCAGCCAGAAGCCTACGTCCCCAGTTCTGATACTTTTATCGAGAAAGATGCGTCGGTAAACGAGCATATCGAACAGATGCGGCTTTCCGCCACCAAAGCCCTGCTGGAGCGGCGCGATGTGGTGGTGGTAGCCTCGGTTTCTGCTATCTACGGTCTGGGCGATCCGGATTTGTATCTGAAAATGATGCTGCATCTGACCAAAGGAATGATTATCGATCAGCGAGCGATTTTACGTCGGCTGGCGGAGTTGCAATATGCCCGCAACGATCAGGCGTTCCAGCGCGGGACTTTCCGGGTGCGCGGAGAAGTGATTGATATTTTCCCTGCCGAGTCTGATGAATTGGCGCTGAGAGTGGAGCTGTTTGATGAGGAAGTGGAGCGTTTATCGTTGTTTGATCCCCTGACGGGCCAGCTGCATCAGGAAGTTCCACGTTTTACCGTGTATCCGAAAACGCACTATGTCACGCCGCGAGAACGCATTTTGCAAGCGATGGAAGACATTAAAGTCGAGCTAGCGCAGCGGCGTAAAGTACTACTGGAGAACAATAAACTGGTAGAAGAACAGCGTCTGACTCAGCGAACCCAATTTGATTTGGAAATGATGAATGAATTGGGATACTGCTCTGGGATCGAAAACTATTCACGTTACTTATCCGGGCGCGGAGAGGGAGAGGCGCCGCCGACACTGTTTGACTATTTGCCTGCCGACGGTTTGCTGATCGTGGATGAATCCCACGTGACTATTCCGCAAATCGGCGGTATGTACAAAGGCGACCGTTCGCGGAAAGAAACGCTGGTGGAATACGGTTTCCGTCTGCCGTCGGCTTTGGATAACCGCCCAATGCGCTTTGAAGAGTTTGAGGCGTTGGCTCCGCAAACCATCTACGTTTCGGCAACGCCGGGCAAATACGAGCTAGAGAAATCCGGCGGGGAAGTGGTTGAGCAGGTGGTGCGTCCAACCGGTCTATTGGACCCTATTATCGAAGTACGGCCAGTTGCGACACAGGTGGATGATTTGCTGTCAGAAATTCGCAAGCGGGCGGCGATTAACGAACGGGTACTGGTCACTACGCTGACTAAACGTATGGCCGAGGATTTGACCGATTATCTGGTCGAGCATGGCGAACGGGTACGTTATCTGCATTCTGATATTGATACCGTCGAGCGGGTAGAAATTATTCGTGATCTGCGCCTCGGTGAGTTTGACGTGCTGGTAGGTATAAACTTGCTGCGAGAAGGTTTGGATATGCCGGAAGTCTCGCTGGTGGCTATCTTAGATGCGGATAAAGAAGGTTTCTTGCGCTCTGAGCGCTCATTGATTCAGACCATTGGTCGGGCAGCGCGTAACCTAAACGGTAAAGCTATCCTTTACGGTGACAAAATCACTGCCTCGATGGAAAAAGCCATCGGTGAAACCGAACGTCGTCGGGCGAAACAGCAGGCACATAACGAAGCCTTGGGCATAGTGCCACAGGGCCTGAATAAGAAAGTCGGTGATATATTGCAATTGGGTCAGCCGTCTCTACGTGGCAAAGGCAGAGGTAAAGGCGGCAAGGCGGCGGCAGAAAATGCGGCCAGCTATGATGCGCTGACACCGAAGGCGTTGGACCGCAAAATTAGCGAGCTGGAAGCGCAAATGTATGTTCATGCACAGAACCTTGAGTTTGAGCAGGCGGCTGAATTGCGAGATCAGGTACATAAATTGCGGCAGCAGTTTATAGCTATTTCATGATGGCGGGTTGTTAAGAAAGTAAGCCGTTAGAGGCGGATGTGATAAATCGGGATTTTCTGCTTGTCGCATCCGTCATTCCTGATTAATGTGTGCGGCTGATAAATTCGTCACCTAATAACACGTGAGATATATAATGAGCGACCACTTGTCGAAAGATCCTCTCCACGGAATTACGCTGGAGCAATTATTGACCAAGCTGGTGGAGCATTATGGTTGGGAAGAACTGGCTTATCGCATTCGCATTAACTGTTTTATCAGCGATCCCAGCATTAAATCCAGTTTGAAGTTTTTACGTCGAACCCCTTGGGCGCGTACCAAAGTTGAAGAACTGTACATTCATATGACGCAAAAACCGGTGTGGATGAAAGACGCTAACTGAGCGTTTTTTATTCGGTTTACTTTAGCCCTTCAGGCTCGCGAAAGCGGGCCTGATTTGTTTTATGCTATAAGCGTCTGGCTTTATATATTATCTGAACCTATGAAATGGCTTTCATAATTATGCAATGACGTATCTTTATTTCACTGTTTATCTATTAGTTTTATTAACAGATAAAGGTTTTGCTTTTTTATTGTTTTTGTTTGTTTCATGTTAATAATTTATCCTCTTTAGATATTTTGAATATATAAGAAGATGCAAAAAATAAAAATAGTGTTTAACTACGGTATATAGGCATGTTTTCTGTGGTGAATTATTTATTCTTGACCGTTAATTACTTTGCCGATATTGTCTTTGGAAATTAATATATTATATCCTTAAATTAAATAATGGCTTTGGTCGTTGTTTTTGTTTTTATTATTTAGTGACGCTGTGGGTTTATCCTTTATTTTATATTGCAGTTATGGACGGTTCAGATGAATGGAATCTATAAACCCCATTTATTACTTTCTTTTTTTATTTTAACGCCAGCCACAGCATTACAGGCTAAACCTGTTGAAGATGAACACCAGTCTTACATGGAGGTTACTGGCCAAGCGGTTTCGCCTGAAAGCATGCTGCGCAGTTCTTATCAGCAGGAACAGGGCAAGTTGACCAGAATTGCCGGAGGAACAAATCTGATTACGCCTGGGGATGAGGGGCGTCTGGGGACTTTGCAGGACGCACTGGATTATCAGCCGGGCTTGGTGATACAGAATTTTTTTGGCGGGGTCGATCAACCGCGGTTGAATATTCGCGGCTCTGGCGTGCAAAGTGCGCCTTTGTCACGGGGTGTCACTTTATTACAGGATGGGCTACCGTTAAATGATGCCGACGGTGGTTTTCATATTAGCCTGTTGGAGCCTCGCGAAAGTAAAATTATCAGTGCGCGGCGAGGAGCAAATGCCACCCATCCGGTGAGCAACGCACTCGGCGGCGAGATTGATTTTATGTCTTATACCGGAGCCGACGAAAACGGGCGGGCACGCTACGAATACGGTAGCTTTGGTCGTCAGGGATGGCAGGGCGCGCTGGGCGGTAGCGAAGGCAATCTGGATGGACGCATTAGCGTGAGTGGCGATCGTTTTAGCGGTTATCGGCAGCATTCGTTTTCACGGCGTAATGCGGTCAGAGCCAATATTGGCTATGAAGGTGAGAATTTTGCTAGTCGAACCTGGTTTAGCTGGACCGATCTTGCGTTTGATGTGGCGGGTTCTTTATCCCAAGAGAAGGTACAGGCCGATCCGCGTTCGGTTTTTCCAATGGTATGGACGCGCGATCCTCACCGTAATGTCGAGCAGGCTCGAATCGCCAATCGCCTTAGCTGGCGGGGAGAGAATTGGAAAAATGAACTGGGCATTTGGGCACAGCATACTCACGATAACTTCGTGACGCCGATGGTCTACGTGCTCAGCGCTAGTAACACTTACGGCGCGCAGTGGCGAACCGAGCTACAGCGGGGGGCTTGGGATTATCGCCTCGGGGCCTCGGCAGAACGTTCTGATATGGAAAGAGATTTACGGCAAAATCGGCGCGGAACGCCCGATAATTTCAAGCTGCTCGGTGCGTACACCATGTTGGCAGAAAATCAGAATCTGGCTTTTGGTGCCGGCTGGCAGATAACAGAACAATTACGCGTTGATACTGATTTAAAAGGTACGCATTCCGTTCGTAATGCAAAATCCCGCGATAAGCGCAATGGGCTGGATCAGGATTGGTATTTTCTCTCACCTAAACTGGGTGCAGTTTGGTCGCCCAGCAGCGATCTGCGTTGGTTTACCAGTTTGAACTGGAGCCATGAAGCGCCGAGTTTTCGTGAGATTATCTCCAACAAAGGAGAGCTGACCGCGCTACGCCCACAAAAAGCCGTGACGTGGGAAGTGGGAGGTGAAGGTGCGTTAACCCGCAGCCTAAAGTGGGACGTGACGCTATATCGCAGCTTGATTGACGATGAGCTGATTACCACTTATGACAGCGAAGGTAACTCGATTGGCACTTTTAACTACGCGGATAAAACCCGCCATCAAGGGGCAGAGGTTGGACTGAAAGGGCATATTCCGATCAGTGATAACAGTATTGAATATCGTTTGGCATGGACTTATAACGATTTTCGTTTCCGCGGCGGAGAATATAGCGGAAAGAGAATTGGCGGTATTCCGAAGCAAATTATTGCCGCAGAGGTTTTATATAAATGGAATAATTGGAGTTTTGGGCCAAATCTGCATTGGTTGCCGGAAATAACGCCGATTGATCATCTTAATCGCACGGATATACAGGCTCGCGATAAATATGCGGTATGGGGAATGAAAGTCGATTATCGCCATCCTGACGGCTGGTCTGCTTATCTCAGTATGGATAATTTGACCGATAAACGTTATGCCACAGCCTCGGCAACGGAGCGAGAAGTCACCTCGAAAAAGAGTAATACATTATTCCCTGGCATGGGGAGATCAATTAATGGCGGACTTACCTATAGTTTCTAATGATAGACAGCTGATTACGCCCATTTTTTATTTACGTCATTAAGATTTTTAGGGCATAGCGTCGGTACTATCTCGCCCTTACTTTTTATTTTAAAGGCTTATCTTAAAAATGTGCATTCTAAAATTCGCGATTATTAAATAATGCATCGGATGCTGAGATGAATATAAAATTGCAGTTATACAGTTTTTTCATTCTAGTCGGATTTTTATGGTTTCCGACAATTTGTTTATCTAAAAGTAATAGTTTTATTGATATGAACCAACGTGCGGTTAGTTTACCTGAACCGGTCAAACGTGCGGTGGTTATTCCTATACCGGCGGCGTCATTGCTAGTCAGCCTTGACCGTAGCACCCAGCGTCTGGCCGGTATTCATCCTTTTGCCAAAGTTGCTGCGCAGGAAGGGATGCTGAGCCGCATGTTTCCTGAAATCGATCTTTTACCCAGTGATACCGTTGGGCCGGGTTTTACTCCCAATATTGAAACCTTACTGGCCGCGCAGCCTGATTTAGTCTGGCAATGGGGGCATTTAGGCGATGATATTGTCACGCCTATTGAGCAGGCGGGGCTAAAAGTGGCGTTGATTTTGTA
The DNA here is from genome assembly GCF_001112925.1 of Yersinia nurmii. GTDB lineage: Bacteria > Pseudomonadota > Gammaproteobacteria > Enterobacterales > Enterobacteriaceae > Yersinia > Yersinia nurmii. The sequence goes on along the minus strand of NZ_CPYD01000001.1, from coordinate 491,672 downwards.
TCCGTATCACGACGATAGCCGGATGCAGCAGTGGATAACGCTGATGGGACGCTCCATTGGTCAGAATGAAAGGGCGCAGCAAATGATAGCTTGGCGTCAGAGAACGTTGACCGAAGTGGCACTAAAAGCGGCGCAAATTCCGCAGCAACAAAAAGTCAGAGTGCTTTATCTGTCGCGCTTTCTTTCGGAAATACACACTATCGGTAAAACCTCCCACACTAACAGCGATATTCAGCGCGCAGGTGGGATGAGTATTACTGCGGATTTTGGCGGCGCTCGCACCATTAATCTTGAACAAATCATGGTGTGGAATCCAGACGTTATTTTATTGGGTAACTTTGAGTCAGGGCTTCTCCCTCGGCATGTTTATCAAAGCCCCGCCTTAGCGGAAGTGGCTGCGGTGAAAAATAAGCGCGTCTATAAAATTCCTATCGGCGGTTTTATCTGGGATGCACCTAATCAGGAAACTCCACTGTATTGGCAGTGGCTTTCCATGGTGTTCTATCCCGATAAGATTAACTGGCCGCTGCGTTCGGAAATTGTTCGCCAGTATGATTTTCTCTATAGCTATCAGCCTACGGATAAGGAGTTGGACAGCATTCTGCAAATGGACGCCAATAACGCAACGAAAGAATATAGCCAACGGTTCAAGGACAGAAAATGAAGATTGCCAGCCATAGATGTGTAAGAAATCAAGGCTTCTGGATAATCACTCTGAGTTTATTGCTGGCCATTATGTTGCTTGCATTGTGCTCTGGACGTTACCCGTTATCTGCCGGGAAAGTCCTCGCTATTCTGGCATCATCCTTTATTCCAACAGAAAGTTTGGCGGCGTTTGTTCAATGGACACCTATTGAGCAACGAGTGGTGGAGTTTATCCGTTTGCCAAGAATGCTAATTGCGTTGCTGACCGGCGCGGGTTTGTCGGTTGCCGGAGCCGCGCTTCAGGGGATATTTCGTAACCCGTTGGTAGGGCCGCAAATTATCGGCGTATCCTCCGGCGCGGCTTTAGGTGGCGTATTAGGAATAGTTTTATTTTCCTCACTGATAATGATTTCAAGCCTGGCTTTCATTGGCGGCTTTTTAGCTATTTTACTGGTTTATTTTCTTAGCCGTAGCGGCGGAGCCTCCAGTATTTTGATGCTGATTCTGGCCGGTGTGGTGATTAGCGCTTTTTTCGCCGCGTTAATTTCTTTAGTAACCTATTTTGCCGATCCGAATAATACCTTGCCGGCGATTGTTTTCTGGTTGATGGGAAGCTTTGCCACCGTGACATACCACAAGCTAGCCTTGGCGACGTTACCGGTACTTTGCGGTTTAGCGCTGCTGTATGCTCTGCGATTCCGTATTAATGTGCTATCGCTGGGGGATGAAAATGCCGCTGCGCTGGGTGTGCCGGTTGAAAAAGTGCGTTGGCTAGTGTTGATTTGTGTCTCGCTGATTACTTCTGCCACCGTTGCAGTGGCTGGCACTATTGGTTGGGTCGGATTAGTTGTACCGCACATTGCCAGAATGCTGGCTGGTCCAGATCATCGCCAGTTGCTACCTGCCTCCGCAATCATTGGCGCAATCTATATGATTGCGATCGATACGCTTTCCCGTAGCGTGAGTAGTGCAGAAATTCCCTTAGGTATCATTACCGCCTTGGTAGGCGCGCCGGTGTTTGTCTGGCTGCTGCGGCAAACTCAGCAGAAAGGATGGACTCATGATTAATATTGAACGGTTGACGTTAATCCGAGGAGAAAAAACGCTGTTTGAACGACTGTCCCTCCAGATAGAGAAGGGCAGCGTAACCGCTATTTTGGGTGCAAATGGACGAGGGAAAACTACGCTTTTACGCCTGATAATGGGCGCGATCAAGCCCACTTCGGGCCTGGTTTCCGTTGCCGCGAATATTGGCTATGTCCCGCAGCAGGAAAATGCGGTTTTTCCTTATAGTGTCAGCACTATGGTGATGCTGGGGCGAGTGCGACACATGGGCTGGTTTACCACGCCAAACCGGCGCGATAGCGAAGTGACTCAGCGGTGTCTGGATTGCTTCGGGCTATCGCCGTTGGCGGATAAACCGGTGAATCAACTAAGCGGAGGCGAGCGGCAGTTGGTGAGTATCGCTCGTGCGTTGGCCAGCGAGCCTGAGATTCTGATTCTGGATGAGCCTGCTTCGGCGCTGGATCTGTCCAATCAGGATAAAGTGCTCAGCGGGCTGCGGGATTTATCCGCCCGTTTGGGGATGACGGTGGTGTTTACTACCCATTCTCCGCTACACGCGCTGCATATTGCCGATCGGGTTTTGCTGCTTTATCCGCAGGCTGACGGGCAAGACCCGAAGGCTACAGAGCAAACGAAGGGAGTCGCTTTTGGCCCAACGCGGCAGGTGGTAACGGATAAGAATCTGACGCAGCTTTATCAGTTGCCGATACATGTAGATAAGTTGGATTTTGAGGGGAAGGCTCGGGATATATTAATGCCGTTGTTTAACTGATCCAGCGTGTTTCGTCGGACATAAGCCCGGTAAATACCGGGCTTCAGAGGTTTAACCGAGTTTTTGCAGCGTTTGCTCCAATGCCTGACGCAGTAGTTCTCGATCGTGGCGATAAGGAATATCCTTAGCTTCCAGCGGCTGCTGAGTCACGATGCGATCTTGCACTCCGCTAGTGTCAACCGTTGGGCTAACCACAACCGCATCAATCATTTTACGGCCGATTTTGCTTTCCATCATCGCCAGCTTGTCCTGTAACGTCAGAGCGGCGGCGGCCACGCTGAGTTCCTTACCAAGATTACCAATGTAAATCATGCTGGCGGAGCTACGGCGCAACGCCTGAGTTAAATCATCCAACAACAACAACGGCATCAGGCTGGTTAAAAAGCTACCAGGGCCGATCAAAATCAAATCGGCCTGACTAATGGCTTCAATGGCTTCTCGCGTAGCGCTAACGTGGGGAGACAGCGTCATTTCCTGTGGCATATGGGTCAATTGGTCAATATTGACCTCGCCGTAAACCGGGTGCCCTTCGTGATCCAACGCCTGTAAATCCACCGGATGCTCGGACATCGGAATCAGCCAGGCATCCACTTTTAGCAGGCTGCGCAGCAGATTGATGGCTTCCATCGGCCTGACGCTCAAGTGATCCAGTGCCTTTAACATCAGGTTTCCGAGATTATGACCGGATAATTCACCATTACCGCTAAAACGGTACTCAAACATGGCCGAGGCAACGCTGGGTTCCGTAATCAACTGGTTCAGGCAATTTCGGGTATCACCCCAGGCGATACCGCCTTCAGAGCGGCGAATTCGACCCGTAGAACCACCGTTATCGGTGGTAGTGACGATACCTGTCAGGCGCGAACCTAATGGAGAAAGGGCTGACATAACCCGGCCTAAACCGTGACCACCACCGAGTGCAACGACTCGATCCAGATCGGCTAATGTGCGATTTCGCATAAGTTTCCTATCGTTTGCCCAAACCCGGTTTATTTATCAACCAAAGGCATAAAAATTTGCCATAAGTTAACGGATTTATGGCAAAAACGCGATAAAAGCCGCAGTTTCCGTGATATCGGACAAGAATTTATCCCGCGAATGATTTAGCCTTCAATCCTCGTTTTATGGTCTGCTAAGTCGTTGTATATAAAAATATATAGCGTAAAGACCCGATTGGCTATCCCGGCGTTTTAGCGCTAGAATCCTTAGGAAAACCACGGTTTCTCCTGACGGTCTTTGGGCCGTCGCTGAAATCAAACTCCTAGCCTCTGTGTCTACGTTGCTCACGCAATATGATGCTCTGGCCGTGGCATTGAGCCACCAGGGTGCGAGGTAGAAATGCCTGCATCTCCCGTATTTGGAAAGGTGTTATGGTACCGCAACTGACTGACGCTTTTGCGCGCAAGTTCTATTACCTGCGCCTATCGATTACTGACGTGTGCAATTTTCGTTGCACCTACTGTTTGCCCGATGGTTATCAACCCAATGGGGTGAAAAGCTTTCTGACGCTGGATGAAATTCGGCGCGTCAGCCGTGCTTTTGCCGAATTGGGGACGGAAAAAATCCGTCTGACCGGCGGTGAACCTTCCATGCGACGCGATTTTACCGACATCATTGCTGCTATTCGCGAAAATCCGGCGATCCGCACGCTGGCGGTGACTACCAATGGTTATCGTCTGGCTCGCGACGTAGCGGAGTGGCGCAATGCAGGGCTGAGCGCTATCAACATTAGTGTCGATAGTCTCGATCCGCGCCAATTTCATGCGATTACCGGGCAGGATAAATTTCATCAAGTCATGCAGGGTATTGATAAAGCCTTTGAAGTTGGTTTTGAGAAAGTCAAAATCAACGCGGTATTGATGCGTGATGTCAACGATCGCAGCCTGAAAGCCTTTCTGGACTGGATCAAACCGCGCCCGATTCAACTGCGTTTTATCGAACTGATGGAAACCGGTGAAGGGAGCGAACTGTTCCGTCAACACCATGTTTCCGGCGGCGTGATTCGCCAGCAGCTACTGGCGCAAGGCTGGGTACAGCAAGAGCGGGCACGTAGTGACGGCCCGGCGCAGGTTTTTCGTCACCCGGAATATCAGGGTGAGGTCGGCTTGATTATGCCGTATGAAAAAGATTTCTGTGCCAGCTGTAACCGCCTGCGCGTATCGGCCATCGGGAATCTCCATTTATGTTTGTTCGGCGAGCAGGGGATTCCTCTGCGGGATTTATTATCCGGCGATCTGCAACAGGACGAACTGAAAGAACGCATTCAACGTGCGCTGCAAACCAAAAAACAGACTCATTTTCTGCATCAAGGCAACAGCGGTATCACGCAGAATCTCTCTTTTATTGGCGGTTAACGCGTTGGCGCATTGCGCTATATCAGGAGTATTTATGACCCAATTAACTCATATTAACGCCGCCGGTGAAGCCCATATGGTGGATGTTTCTGCCAAAGCCGAAACCGTGCGTGAAGCCCGCGCTGAAGCGTTTGTAGAAATGCAGGCCACGACGCTGGCGATGATCATTGATGGTAGCCACCATAAAGGTGATGTGTTCGCCACGGCGCGTATTGCCGGTATTCAGGCGGCGAAGCGAACCTGGGAATTGATTCCCCTGTGTCATCCATTGATGCTGAGTAAGGTGGAAGTCAATCTGCAGGCTCAGCCAGAGCACAATCGGGTCCGAATCGAGTCTTGCTGTCGTTTGACTGGTAAAACCGGCGTAGAAATGGAAGCGCTGACGGCCGCTTCGGTCGCCGCATTAACCATTTACGATATGTGTAAAGCGGTGCAAAAAGACATGATTATCGGCCCTGTGCGTCTGCTGGCGAAAAGCGGCGGGAAATCTGGTGATTTCGAGGTAACGGCATGATTCAAATTCTCTTTTTTGCGCAGGTGCGAGAGTTGCTCGGCATCGAGCGTTTACAGCTGGCGGCGGAATATCCTACGGTGGAGGCGTTGCGCCAGGCTTTGTGTCAGCGTGGCGATCGCTGGCAGCTGGCTTTGGATGCAGGAAAATTACTCACGGCGGTGAATCAATCGCTGGTCAGCCGGGATCATCCGCTGTCAGCCGGAGATGAGGTGGCCTTCTTCCCGCCGGTGACCGGAGGCTGATGATGAAAAATACTCGCATTCGCGTCGGCGCCGAGCCATTTCACGTCGGTGATGAATATCAGTGGCTGGCTCAGTGTGACGAAGACGGTGCCGTCGTGACTTTCACCGGTAAAGTGCGTAACCATAATTTGGGCGATAATGTTAGCGCGTTGACGCTAGAGCACTATCCGGGGATGACGGAAAAAGCGTTGGGAGACATTATCGCCGAAGCCCGTGAGCGCTGGCCGTTGCAGCGAGTTTCGGTGATTCACCGAGTGGGACCGCTGTATCCTGGCGAGGAAATTGTGTTTGTTGGTGTGACCAGTGCTCACCGTGGTATGGCCTTTGAATCAGCTGAATTCATCATGGATTACCTGAAGACTCGCGCACCTTTCTGGAAGCGCGAAGCGACTCCAGCGGGTGAGCGCTGGGTCGAATCTCGCGATACGGACCATGAAGCGGCCAAACGCTGGTAAACTCATGTAAAGAATGCCCTAAAATGCCTATTTTAACTCCCAGGGTGTTGGCTGTTTTGTGGTAATCTTAGAGTCAGGTGGGCCGTCAAGGATGGCCTGTATCATTGTTCATATGCAGAAGGTAACTACCATGGATCGCTATCCACGCTCTAATGGTTCGATTGTCGAACGTGCTAACACAGGCATTCAGGCATATATGGCGCAGGTATACGGCTGGATGACCTGTGGTCTGTTATTAACCGCCTTTGTGGCCTGGTATGCGGCGAATACGCCGGCTATCCTCAACTTTGTTTTCTCTAGCCAGATTACGTTCTTTGGCTTGATCATTGCTCAGCTTGGTCTGGTATTTGTTATTTCCGGTATGGTTAACCGCCTGAGCGGCGCCATGGCCACCAGCCTGTTTATGCTGTATTCAGCGCTAACCGGTTTAACGCTTTCCAGCATTTTGATTATGTATACCGGCGCTTCTATTGCGAGCACATTTATTATTTGTGCCGGGATGTTTGGTGCCATGAGCATTTTCGGTTACACCACAAAACGTGATTTAAGCGGCATGGGCAGCATGCTGTTTATGGGTCTGATCGGTATCGTGTTGGCCTCACTGGTTAACATCTGGCTGAAAAGCGATGCGTTGATGTGGGCTGTGACTTACATCGGTGTTGTGGTGTTCGTTGGCTTAACCGCTTACGACACGCAGAAATTGAAAAATATGGGCGCTCAGTTGGATGCTAACGATAAAGATGGTTTCCGTAAATATGCCATCGTTGGTGCGTTGACCCTGTATCTTGATTTCATCAACCTGTTCCTGATGTTACTGCGTATTTTCGGCAACCGTCGTTAATTAGGGTGATGGAAGGCAGCGTCAAGACCCGTTATACGTAACGCTGTGATTGAAAGACAAAAAGGCCACCTTTTGAGGTGGCCTTTCTTTTACCTATAATTTGAATGACAATCACGGCGGCAATATTTGTTCTGATGATTAATGTTATCTATAAAATAGTAAATCAGAATAGCTCCACTCGTTTTCACACTCATTTCAATAGCCACATCTTGCCCATCAGGCAATTTTACGTCTGAACATCCCGTAGGCGGCGCTACCCGTCGTCGCGGTAATCACCAATAATGGCCACAGGCTGTGCCAGATAATATCGAAGCTGGCATCCTTCAGGTAAATTTGTTTGGTGATATCAGTAAAATGGCGAATAGGATTAATCCAGGTGATGTTTTGTAGCCACACAGGCATATTTTCCACCGGCGATACATAGCCGGAAAGCAGTATGGCGGGCATCATAAACACGAATACCCCGATAAATGCCTGCTGTTGAGTTGAGCACAGCGACGAGATCAACAGACCAAACCCGACCAGCGACAGCCCGTAAATCAGCATGGTGCCGTAGAATAGCGCCAGCGAACCGGCAAAGGGGATTTGATAGAAGAAGATGCCGATAAATAGCACAATTGAGGCCTGAAAAGTCGCGACAATCAGCGCTGGCACCGCTTTACCGATAAATATCTGCCAGGTGGTAAGCGGCGATACCAACAGCTGATCTAGCGTTCCCTGTTCCCGCTCACGTGCAACCGATAGCGAAGTCACTATCAGTACGCCGATGGTGGTAATCATCGCAATCAATGAAGGAACCACAAACCATTTATAATCCAGATTCGGGTTATACCAATTTCGTACTACCAATTCGCTGTTATTCGGTTTTATCTGTCCCTGTGTCAGCTCTTCCTGATAATTTTGAATAATTTGCTGAATATAATTGGCCGCTATCTGGGCACTGTTGGAGTTACGCCCGTCCAGAATTAACTGCAATGGCGTGGTGTGTCCGTTGGCTAAATCTGCGCTGAACTGCTCGGGAAAACGGATCAGTAGTAGCGCGCGCTGGTTATCAATCGTTGGCCGGATTTCCTGCGGGCTATGGAGTAGCAAAACGTTAGAGAATGCCTTGGCCTTGGCGAAACGCTGTGTCAGTTCAATCGATGCTTTCCCGCTGTCTTCGCTATAAATTGCGATGGTAGCATTCGTCACTTCCAGCGTGGCGGCATAGGGGAACAGTACCACCTGTAAAATAACCGGCAGAATCAATATTGCCCGGGTTTGCGGCTCCCGTAGCAGAGACTGTAATTCTTTGATAATCAAAGTATAAAGACGATGAAACATCATAGCTCCTTGCTCAGTCCAGCCGGCGTTGGGTTTTCCACGCCGTTAGGCCGATAAACACAATGGCCGAAGCGATCAGGAATAACAGGTTAATCCACAGCACTGTGCCGATATTTCCGGCTAAAAACAGGGTTTGTAGGCTGCTGACGAAATAACGAGCGGGGATGATATAAGTCACGGCTCGTACTACCGCAGGCATACTGTCGATCTCAAAAATAAAACCGGACAACATAATTGACGGCAGAAATGCCGCATTCAGCGCCACCATCGCGGCGTTAAACTGATTGCGAGTTACGGTAGAAATCAGCAGCCCCATGCCTAAAGTGCTGGCTAGAAACAGACTGGTCATGACAAATAAAATCCACAGAGAGCCGCGATAAGGCACGCCGAGGATAAATACCGAGACCGCCATACACAGCACCATGGCGATCATACCGAGAAAGTAGTAAGGAATAAGCTTGGAAAGCAATAGCTCGCTGCGCGTAACCTGCGTGGAAAGTAGGGCTTCCATGGTTCCGCGCTCCCATTCGCGGGCAATCACTAGCGAGGTCAAAATAGCCCCGATTACCGTCATAATAATGGTAATCGCACCGGGAATAATAAAGTGCCGGCTAATTGCCGCTGGGTTAAACCAATAGCGTAACTGTACTTCAATCAGCGGCTCGTTGGTTTGCCCCAGATTTTGCGACTGTTGTTGCTGCCAGATTTGCCAGATCCCCTGCGCATACCCCTGCACAAAGTTGGCCGTATTAGGTTCGCTACCGTCGGTAATCACCTGAATTGGAGACGTATCTAATGGACGATCCAGCCGTTGGGCAAAATCATTGGGAATAACGATCAGTCCGCGAATTTTCCCCGCTTGCATTGCCTGAATCAGCGCCTGACGGTTATCGCTGATTTGGGCGGCAATGTAAGGCGAGCCAGTAAAGGCGTTGGCCAGATCTTGTGCCGGTTTGCTTTGCTGCTCCATTAAAATGCCTACATGCAGTTTGCTGGAATCCAGATTGATACCGTAACCGAATATAAACAGCAGCATTATCGGGATGACAAAAGCGATCAGGCCGCTACTGGGATCGCGTAAAATTTGTCGAGTCTCTTTGCGGCACAACGCTCGTAGGCGTCGCCAGGAAAAACCGGTGTCCTGATAGGTTTCGCTGTTATCTACCGGAGCGGCAGTGTGCTCAGACATGTCTCTGCTCCTTATCGTAGTTTTGTACTAACTCGATAAATGCCTGTTCCATTGAAGGATTAGGGTTATCGTCGCTGGCGACCTGCTGTTTCAGCTCATCGGGCGTTCCGGCGGCGATGATTTTCCCACGATAAACCAGACCGATACGATCGCAATATTCTGCTTCATCCATAAAGTGCGTGGTGACCATGACGGTGACGCCTTTATCAACCATCCCATTGATATGTAGCCAGAATTCACGGCGAGTCAAAGGGTCGACCCCGGACGTGGGTTCGTCCAGAAATAGAATGTCTGGCTCATGCATCAGTGCGCAAGCCAGTGCCAAACGCTGTTTAAACCCTAGCGGCAGAGAATCCGGCGTTTGATTGATAATCGGCGTAAAATTAAAGGCTTCGGTCATATCGCGGATTTTATCCCGCTGTACCTTACCTTGCAGGCCATAAACACCGGAGAAAAACTTCAGATTCTGCGCTACCGTCAGGTTGCCATACAGCGAGAATTTTTGTGCCATATAGCCCAAATGCTGGCGTGCCTTGCCTGAACTGGTTTTCAAATCCATACCCAGAACCAGCGCTTTACCTTCGCTGGGAACCAATAGGCCACACATCATTTTAAATGTTGTAGATTTCCCCGCCCCGTTAGGGCCGAGCAACCCAAAGATCTCACCGCGTTTGACTTGAAAATCAACGTGGTCGGTTGCGGCAAAATCGCCAAATTTTTTCGTCAGTCCCTGAGCTTCAATCACGGTTTCAGCATGAACGCCGCTGACCGTCGGCATAATTTTCGCTAAAGCGGATTCACTTTCTGGGCCACCGCCGAGCAGATCGATAAAAGCATCTTCAAAGCGCGGTTCGGCCTCTTGAATCTCAGTGGTTGGCTGGTTTAACTGCTGCAATAGCTGTTGGCGATCGGCATCGGGTTTGAGAATCAAACGGACATATTTACCCTGAATCACTCCGTCGCTGACTAGCGGTAGCGTCAATGCACGCTGTAGCAGTTTTCGGTTGGTGCCGTTTTGCGCCGACAGCAGAATAGTGCGACCGCTCATGCGTAGGGTAAGATCCTGAGGCGCACCGCTGTAGAGCAATTTACCTTCGTTAAGCAGCAGCACCTCGCGGCACTGTTCGGCTTCATCCAGATAGGAGGTACTCCATAGAATCAGCATGCCGTCACTGGCCAGTTCGTGCACCATACGCCAGAGCTCTCGTCGGGAAATGGGATCAACCCCCACGCCCGGTTCATCCAGCAGTAAAACCTGAGGTTGGCCGACCAAAGTGCAGGCTAAGCCGAGTTTTTGTTTCATCCCGCCGGACAGTTTCCCGGCTAATCGGCCCGTAAAGCGTGTCAGATCGGTAAAGCTGAGCAGACGCTCGAAAGTCTGACGTCGCTGCTCACCGGTGACACCGCGCAGGTCGGCGTACAGCGTCAGATTCTCCATTACCGTCAAATCTTCGTATAACCCGAATTTTTGCGGCATATAACCAAGAATGGAATGCAACTGGCGATCGTTTTTAATTGGGTCTAGACCTACCACTGAAAGCTGGCCGCTGCTGGGTTTTAACAGCCCGGCGAGCATTCTCAGCAGTGTGGTTTTCCCTGCGCCATCCGGGCCAACCAGCCCGGTAACTGCACCGCTGCGTATTTCCGTGGTTAAACTGGCGACGGCCGGATGATCCAGTCCGGGGAAGGTTTTCGCTACCCCATCCAGAGTAATCAAATGCTGTACTTCAGTCATGACAATGCCTCTCGATTAAGGTTGTGAGAAGCGAATGGTCACCGGCATTCCCTGACGCAATTCCTCATCGGCATCAGTAACAATAATGCGCAGGCGATAGACCAGATCGGTACGTAAATCAGGCGTTTCAACGGTTTTCGGGGTAAATTCCGCGGTCGGAGAAACGAAACCGATCTTACCGTGATACGGCTTATTGGGGCGACTGTCGGTATACACTTCGATTTCGGTGCCCGGTACAGCCTGGCCTAAATGGCGCTCATCCACATAGGCGCGAATCCAGACCGGTGTGGTCAACGACAGAGTGAATACGGTGTTACTAGCAGACAAAATGGTGCCTGGTTCGACGGCTCGGGTCAAAATAGTCCCAGCAGAAGGTGAGGTTAGCGTGGTGTCATGCAAGTTTAATTGAGCCTGCGCCAATTCAGCTTCCGCTTGTGCGACATTGGCTTCAGCCTGAGCAATTTCTTGCGGGCGATTGCCGCTCAGGAACTGGGCCAGTTTATCTTTGGCCGCTTGCAGCGCAGCCTGTGCCTGATTGCGTGAGGTGCGCGCATCTTCCAGCTCGTTGGCGGAGGTGGCTTTACTTGACCACAAACCCTGCTGACGTTTTAAGTAGCTATCGGCGTAGTTAAAGGCTGCCAGCTTCTGCGCCACTTCGGATTTTACCTGTGCGATTTCCTCTGCCCGATAACCGGCTTTCAATAGCGCGAGCTGCGCCTGTGCGCTGGCAAGATTAGCCTTCGCCTGATTTAACGCATTGTTATACGGGCCGTCATCCAATTGACCAAGACGTTGTCCTGGCTGGATTTTATCGCCTTCATCGACATCCAGTGAGGCCAAACGTCCACCAACGCGGAAGCCCAGATTCACCGTGCGAATATCTACGTTGCCATACAGAGTGAGCGTTCCATCTTGCTGCTGGCGATAGTAGCTCCATCCATATATTGCCGCCGCAATGACGGCGATAACGACGACTATCACTGCAATACTCTTGCGATTCATAACATTCCCTACCTGCAAACATGTAGTTATTGCTGCGCCGCCTGATGCCGCAGCCCGTTGAGAAGAAGGTCGATATGTTCGATAAGTACTTGATTGATTAGTTTATTTTCTGCATCGCCAATGTCGTTCCAACCCGCCTGATAGCGTATGGTTTCCCGCGCCATGCGAAATGCCAATACTTCGCCCAATAATGCATGGGTATGAATGATGGTTTTGGTAGCAAGAGCGTCAGCACCAATGTAATTCGCCAACAATAGATTAAGTTTATGGTGTAGTGGGGCAATCGCCTGTTGATGAATCAACGGATAGGCTTCGGTAGGGGAAAGCTGTTCCCGAGCCATAATTTTGCTCAAATTGATGGTTTCCGGCTGAGTCATTAAATGGCTGAATTGCAGCAGGCCCTGTCGAACATAATGTAGCTGTCGTTCAGTGCATTGCTCGGATGGTGGCGTTTGCAAAAATTGGTCAATTTCGGTCGCCAGCGGCACGAAAGCCTGACGAATAAAATCCGCAATCTGCTGCGCTACGGCCAGATAGAGTTTTTCTTTGGAACCAAAATAATAGGTAATAGCAGCAATATTTTGGTCTGCGCGCTGGGCAATATCGCGAGTGGTCGCTCCTTTCAAACCCAATTCCCCAAATAACTCGGTGGCGGCACGCAGCAACTGTTGCCGCGCCTGTTCACCGCGCAACGTCACCGGAACGTTGGAATTGGGCATGATAAAGGCTCCATTATGGATAGAATAAATTTATGCTTAAACCTTATAGTTAGGCTGGAAATAAATTAATCAATCATATGATTAACTTTAGGCCATAAGTATGGGTCTGTAAAGATAGGGAAAAGGAAAGGATTTTTGACTGGCGTAAGGCAATTTTTCTACAGTATTTACCTATAAATTCATCTGGTTGTTTAAATATCTCATTTTTTCACAAAAATCTGATATAATCCGCCTCAATGGTGCACTGCAGTTTGTGCCAATCCTCGTGGTAAAGCCTCATTTAATACCTCGTCTGATCATCTTCCCTTGAAACTGCACCTGACTGAATTGTTAGGATGGGGAAGATCTGGAGTTTCTCGTAATATGTCATTTGATACTCTCGGCTTAAACGCCGATATCCTGCGTGCAATTGAAGAGCAGGGCTACCTCGTGCCGACGCCAATTCAGCGTCAGGCGATCCCTGTAGTGCTGCAAGGCCGTGATTTAATGGCCAGCGCTCAAACCGGTACTGGTAAAACCGCTGGTTTCACCTTGCCGCTGTTGCAAATGCTGAATGATACCGCGCAGCCGATAAAAGGCCGCCGTCCGGTACGTGCCCTGATTTTGACCCCAACGCGTGAACTGGCTGCACAAATCGGCGAAAACGTCGAGCAGTACAGCAAGTACCTTAAATTACGTTCGCTGGTGGTCTTTGGTGGTGTGAGCATTAACCCGCAGATGATGAAGTTGCGCGGAGGCGTCGATATTCTGGTCGCTACTCCGGGCCGTTTACTGGATCTGGAACATCAGAACGCGGTTGATTTGTCTAAAATCGAAATTTTGGTGCTGGATGAAGCCGACCGTATGCTGGATATGGGCTTTATTCACGATATCCGTCGCGTGTTGGCTAAATTGCCAGCAAAACGCCAGAACCTGTTGTTCTCTGCGACCTTCTCCGACGAAATCAAAGGGCTGGCCAGTAAATTGCTGCACAACCCCGCTTCCGTTGAAGTGGCTCGTCGTAACACTGCTTCTGAGCAAATCACCCAAAGCGTTCATTTTGTGGATAAAAACCGCAAGCGGGAACTGCTTTCTCAGATGATTGGTAGCCAGGATTGGCAGCAGGTATTGGTGTTCACCCGTACCAAACACGGCGCTAACCATTTAGCAGAACAATTGAATAAAGACGGCATCACTGCCGCAGCTATTCATGGTAATAAGAGTCAGGGGGCTCGTACTCGTGCGCTGGCCGACTTTAAAGACGGTAAAATCCGCGTACTGGTAGCGACTGATATCGCCGCTCGTGGTCTTGATATCGATCAGTTACCGCATGTTGTTAACTATGAGCTGCCAAACGTACCGGAAGACTACGTTCACCGTATTGGTCGTACAGGCCGTGCGGAACGTACCGGTGAAGCGATCTCTCTGGTTTGTGTCGATGAGCATAAACTGCTGCGTGATATCGAGCGTCTGCTGAAACGTGAAATTCCACGCATCGCACTCGAGGGCTACGAGCCAGATCCAAGTATCAGAGCTGAGCCGATCCAAAACGGTCGTCAGGGACGCGGTGCTTCCCGTCCTGGTATGGGCCGTGGCAGTGCAAACCGCTCACAGGGCGGTGCAGGTGCCGGCCGTGGTGATAGCCGCGGCAACAGCAGCAAACCTCGCAGTCAGGGTGATGGTCAGCGCCGTTCAGCGCCACCGTCATCACGTCCGCGCAGCCGTAAGCCGGGCGAGTAAATCGTTCTAGTTTAGGAAAAACCGCTCTTAGCCGAGCGGTTTTTTTTGTCCAAAATTCGGTTGTTCCGGGTTAAATGCGCGTTATTTCTTGTCTTGCCGCAAGGTTCGCTCGTATCATTGCCGGTCTTTTTTAGGGGTATCGTGATGCGGATATTCCCACCTTATTTTTCAGCAGGCAGGTAATCAGGTCATGCGGGTACTTTTGGCACCGATGGAAGGCGTTCTGGATTCACTGGTTCGCGAATTATTAAGCGAAGTGAATGATTACGATCTCTGTATCACTGAGTTTTTACGGGTAGTCGATCAGTTGCTGCCAGCCAAATCTTTCTATCGTTTATGTCCTGAATTGCACCATCAAAGCCGCACTCCGTCTGGCACATTAGTTCGTATTCAATTATTAGGCCAATATCCAGAATGGTTGGCTGAAAATGCCGCCCGCGCGGTCGAACTCGGTTCCTACGGTGTGGATCTGAACTGCGGATGCCCGTCAAAGCTGGTCAACGGTAGCGGCGGTGGGGCAACTTTACTGAAAGATCCAGAGCTGATTTATCAAGGGGCTAAAGCGATGCGCGAAGCCGTACCCGCTCATTTACCGGTGACTGTAAAAATTCGTTTAGGCTGGGACTCTGGCGATCGTCAGTTCGAAATTGCCGATGCAGTACAGCAGGCTGGAGCCACTGAATTGGCGGTTCATGGGCGAACCAAAGAAGAGGGTTATCAGGCCGATCGTATTAACTGGCAGGCGATAGGTGACATCCGTCGCAGGCTAACTATTCCTGTTATTGCTAACGGCGAAATCTGGGATTACGCCAGCGCGCAGGAATGTATCAAAGTGACCGGTTGTGACGCGGTGATGTTAGGGCGCGGAGCGTTAAATGTGCCGAACCTGAGTCGGGTGGTGAAATATAATGAACCCCGAATGCCTTGGCCCGAGGTAGTGAAGCTGCTGCAAAAATATGTTCATCTAGAAAAACAGGGGGACACCGGCCTGTACCACGTAGCCCGAATTAAACAGTGGCTAGGATATTTACGTAAAGAATATGACGAAGCTACCGAGCTATTTACTGAAATTCGCGCGCTGAAAACCTCGCAGGACATCGCGCGAGTTATATGCCGTTAACGGATTTTTGCTAACGGCATAATATTGAACCGAACAGAACCCCTCTACGTAAAATGCCTACTCCCAGCGAACAATATCAGATATGTACCAGACAGCCTCGTGCGATAAACGGGGCGAGTACTTCTGGCAATTCGGCGAAGTTATTCCAGCGTAAATCCAAGCGCTTCAATTGGCTCAATTCTGAGAAGCTTTCCGGCAGGGTGGACAGTTTATTAGCGCGTAAATCCAGACTGTGCAGATTTTTCAGTGCGCCAAAGTTTTCTGGTAGCTGAGAGAGTTGGTTAAAGCGGAAATTAGCATCGGTTAGCTGCGGCAGTACACAAAACTCATTAGGTAAATAATTCAGACAATTGTCTGAAATATCCAGCACGCGAAGTTGCTTCAGGGCGGCAATTTCAGGGGCTATTGAGGAAATCTTATTCTTCATCAAATGCAACTCTTGTATCTGATGAAGGTGCCCTATGGCCGAAGGGATAGCGCTCATCACATTGTTATACAACCGAAGCTCTTTCAATGCTGAGAGAGAAAATATAGCTGAGGGAATTTCTTCCAGCTGATTATCGGTCACATTTAGATAGGCCAAATGCTGTAGCTCAGCCAAAGTCGAGGGTAAATCACTCAGATGATTATCGCTGATATAAAGATATTCCAGCTGCTTTAACCTCCCGATTTCGAGTGGGATGTTCTGTATACGGTTATGACCGAGATCTAACATGCGAAGCGTCGATAAGTCGCCGATAGTGGCCGGTATCGATGGAATGCTGTTGCAGGATAAATTGAGTACCTGCAAATTCTGCAATGAGATAATCTCTGCGGGAAACTCCGTCAGGCAATTGTTGTACAGGCTGAGCTGTTGTAATCCTGACATTGCGCTTAGGTTCTCAGGGACTGAACTTAGCTGTTTGTTATCCAGATTAATAACCTGATTGGCACGTTCGTCCACGGTGGTAGCGATTTTCGGATGTTGATGGAGCATCATTGTATTGTGCCTTTTCTTTATGCTGTGCCTGATTGGCCAAGCATAAGCTTTTTTCCCGCTAGCGATGACTTTTTTCCACGGTATAACCCTGGGCTGAGTCAATATGTATCGTTTGTTGTGAAGATTGTTCTGCGGGGGCGACAAAAGCTAGACACCACTTCATTTCTTTTCCCTGCCGGGTAACAAAAACATAGTCATCCATCTCGGAAATAGGCAGGTCAGGGAAGGCGCGCAGAACATGCTGAAAATCAGCATCCTGACAGGTAGAATTCAGCGAGCTCAGAAACAAACCACCGGCTTGGACAATCTCTTTTTCTGAAATATTTGGGGTATAGAGATTCGGTTTTTCATGATTAGACCATCTTTCCGCTATAAGTGGACGGTCCGGGGCGTAGAAAGTTAGCCACTGTGAGAAATAGCCACCGCCAACGTAGCGAAGTGGAACCTGATATTTATCTCGCCAGATTTGATTAATTTCGGCGCTTAGCGGTTGGATATAGTTAAATTTGCTGCCTGCGCCGCGAATATCTTTATACAACACTGTTGCGTAACCCAGACAAACCGCAGCCGCGACAATGAGCAGAGATAGATTGATTCCTCGCCAGGATTTCACTCGTTCGACATTCAGGAAGCAAAGAGCGATAACTGGGGATAATACGGTAAAAGGCTGTAACCATTCGGTGATTCGTCCCCCACTGTTAAACAGGAAATAGCCGAATATTAGTATAAGTGGTGGTGTAAACACGAAAAGAACGGCTTTCTTTTCGTCTGAGTCTGGCGCCACCAGTGTGGCTTTCAGCGTTTTGAGTAGCAGAATAATGATGATAATGGGGTAGAAAACCACAAGAGCGGAAACCAGAACTTTACTGTTAAGCCCCGCGTTGATTTGTGAATCAACCCAATTGAAGGCGGCAAAGTCGTGCTGATAAAGCCAAAAAATGTTAGGTGTGATAATAAGTAAAAATAGTAATAGCGAAAGATAGAATTCTTTGCTATTGCAGGATTCTCGCCCTTTTTTCGTCGAGAAGGCATAAATAAGCATAAAAGGAAAAAATGCAAAAGTAGAGTATTTTGACATGGCGGCTAAACCGCAAACAACCGCTAAGGCATACCAGTAAGCTTTATTATCATAAATAGATTTAACGAAAAATAAGAATAAATACGGCCAAAGCATCACAAGTAGATAATTATCATTATAAGAAATTATATCAAAATTGATAACGCCAGATAAATTTAGCGAGAGCATAGCGAAAAATGCGACTTTGTTATTGCCAAACAGTCGTCGACTCAGGAGGAAAATCCCCCATAAACCGACGGCAATAACGGTAAAATGCGAAATATACCAATATAACGCAAGGTTTATCAGTGGGTTGATGAGTAGACCTATAGCCGTCATTGCGCCAACTATATAGGGGTTTTTAGGTGAACCAAATTCGAGGCTATTCGCCCAATTCAGGGACTCTACAGCATCGTAGGGAACCGCCGGATCTAAATTAGATGAGACCGTAATCCATATTACGCTGTAAATTAATATAAATAATATCGCGCCGGTCTTGTAGTTATCGTCACTGCCATATGTCATTTAGAACTAGCCTTACTCTTATCATTGCAAATCAACTTGTCATTATTATAATTACTCGTCTATGTTCAAGTTGTTTCTCCTTTCTGTTTAGTGATTGTTTAGATGTATTTTTATAAATGGAAATAATGACTTAATTTAACTTATATTTATTTTTTTTGTTTAATTTTCATCTGAGAGTAACTCAAATTTCAATAAGGCTATATCTTCTTTGCTATTAGAATAACTAATGGAAATTATCGGCATTCAGAGAACGGTTATTTTATGTTAGCCACGCGATTATCAATAAGCTTAAACGACCATTTTTAATCTTTGTAACAATGATTTAAAGAATGTCTGATGCGCAGTTTATATGGGTAACTTATACTGCTTAGAGTCCAATTCACGCCACCTAAGTCAATCCATATGCATGTGAAAATACGTTTATCAATATTAAGTCTGTTTATTTTATCGGCAACAGCCTTGAGCCTTCCTGTGACGAGCTTCGCCACCACAGGTGCTGGCATAAAACAGTCAGCACCGTTGGAGTTAGCCTCTGGCAGCGCGATGGTTGTCGATTTAAAAACCAACAAAGTTATCTATAGTAATAATCCTGACCACGTAGTCCCTATTGCCTCAATCACTAAACTGATGACCGCGATGGTGGCTCTGGATGCCAAACAGCCACTTGATGAAATTATTTCAGTTGATATTCATCAAACTAAGGAATTAAAAGGTGTATTTTCGCGTGTGAGAGTCAATAGCGAAATAAATCGTAAAGACATGTTATTGCTAGCATTAATGTCATCCGAAAATCGTGCGGCGGCCAGTTTGGCTCACCATTATCGTGGCGGATATAGTGCATTTATTTCTGCTATGAATGCTAAAGCCAAATCCTTAGGTATGACCCATACCCATTTTGTGGAACCGACAGGGCTATCAACCCAGAACGTTTCTACTGCGCGTGATCTCAGTAAGTTGCTGCTGGCCAGTAAGCAATATCCGCTCATTGGTCAGTTGAGTACCTCTACTGAAAAAATGGCGACTTTCCGTAATCCGAATTACACCTTACCTTTCCGTAATACCAATCATCTGGTTTATAACGATAAGTGGAATATTCAACTGACAAAAACGGGTTTCACTAATGAGGCGGGGCATTGTCTGGTGATGCGCACGGTTATTAATAATCGCCCGGTCGCTTTGGTGGTGTTAGATGCTTTTGGTAAATATACGCATTTCGCTGATGCTAACCGATTACGCAGTTGGCTTGAAACGGGCAAAGCAGCGCCAATTCCAGGTGCAGCCAAAAGTTATCGACAGCAAAAAGATGCTCAGGGACGTTTAGCGAAAGTATCTGAATGATAGAAGATTAAAAGGCAGGAATACGCAGGATGCAGGTGCTTAAAGGATTAAAATGAATTCGCGGTTAGGATAGCCGCGAATTCAACCAATGATTAAAAAATAAGCTTGAAGACGCCGGTAATAGTCAGCAGGCCGACAATAAAAATTATCGCGATAATCCATAATATAATCTTCATTTGTTTCCCCTCGAAGAGAGTGAAAATAACGCCAACACAGGTTGGCAATGTGATCTCACTATAGTTTATCTTTCTCCATTTCGTGGCACTTCTTGTCAACCTTACTGATTTTTAAGACTTAACTGAAAGATAGTTCAAACCATATTAACGCCAGCACTTATGTTTGGAGGTTTTTCCTATCCCTGGATTAAAACTGTTGGTTGGATCTATTGCCTGATAAAAAGCCTTTAATTCAGGTTTGGCTAAATAGAGATGGCCAACATTATGTTCGGCAGGGTATTCAGCGCCTTTCGCCTGCAAAATATCTAACATTTTTTCTTTGATTTCCTGCGGATTCTCACCTTTCTTGACAATATAATCCTGATGGAAAACGTGACACATAAAATGCCCATAGTAGAGTTTTGCTACCAAACGACGATCTATTTCTTCAGGCAAGGTTTCAAACCACTGATCGTCATTACGGCGCAGAGCAATATCCAAAGCCAGTATATCTTCGACCTTATCGCTATGAACTGCATGGTAACGAACTGCTGCACCGGCGGCGGCAAAACGATGTAAAAAGGCTTTTTTTCCTTCGTCAGCGGTGCAAACCAGGTAGTTTCCTTCCGCCGATTCGAAAAATCGACGTAAATGCTCGTTAGCTTCCGCTATTCCTTGACCGGACATTTTCAGCATCAGGTGATGTTCATATTTATCTCGGTAGCTTTTTAGGCGTTTAGGAAGATGGCTAGGCAAAATACGGCTGAAGCCCTGCATGACACGATCGGTGATATTATTTATCAAAAAAGGAACTTTATTCAGCCGGGCATCGATCTTTCCTTTTAGGGTAAAGAAAGTCGGCATTTTATCCGTACCCATGGAATTGATCATGATAAAGGTATCTTTGCCATAAATTTCGGCGATATCAAAAACGTCCCGGTGCATATATTCTCCTGCAACCGGTAAGTGTTTAAAATCACGTAAAATAGTACGACGTAATTCTGTCAGCACCTTGGTGTCATTGGTGCCAATATAAAATACCTGTTGCTGAGACTCCGCAGGGAAAGTATCTAAGCGGACGGCAAAAACCGCGAGTTTTCCTGCACAGCCGGAGGCTTCAAATAAGCGCCGTTTATCAGCATTAAAACGCGACGGCGTATCGGCATCTACATCTCGCACTCGTTCAACATAATCATGATCCGAGGCTTTCTGCTCGCCATGACCAATATCTTCCGGGCCATAATCGGCACGGGTTAAACGCCAAAGAATATCTTCCGGCGTATCGCCCAGATGGATACCAAGATGGTTAACTAATTGAAGTTCGCCATGCTCATTTATCTGGGCAAAAAGTGCCATTTCGGTATAAGCCGGACCACGTTGTATTAGTGAACCGCCGGAATTATTGCAAACGCCACCAATAACCGAAGCACCAATACAGGATGAGCCAATAACGGAATGGGGGTCACGACCAAAGGGCTTTAAGCGTTTTTCCAGTTCATTTAACGTACTGCCGGGAAAAGCAATCACCTGTTCTGCATTATTTAACAACTGAATTTGATTGAGTCGCAGCGTGTTGATAATAACAATCTGGCGATCGTAATCATTTCCACTGGGAGTGGAACCTTCCGTCAGGCCAGTATTGGCTGCCTGCATAATAATGATTTTATCTGCGGCCACGCAGGCTTGCAGTATTTGCCATTGCTGCATTAGCGTTGCGGGGAAAACAACGGCCAGAGCTTCCCCTTGACCCGAACGGAATCCGGTTCGGTAACGTTTGGTTTGTCGCTCTTTTGTCAGAAGGTAACGCTCACCAACAATATTTTTCAGTTGCTGCAATAATTCCTGATTGTTGTCACCATCGGTACGATTCATTTTTCTCACCTAGAGTACGAACATCCTGTTTTGCTGCGAAAGTAAATCTGAATAGCTTATTTGTTGAAATCGATGCTTTCTTTGGTTGCCATGAAGTAAACATGAGGCTGAGGTTTCTTTCCCTACTGTGGGGCCGAGTTTGTGATCGATTTCACACACTGAAGGCTATTTGTAACCACGGGGGCTAATAGCATCGGATTTCATCCAACCTATATCAGCCTGTGACTAACAGACTTAAGGCATAATTGAGTAGATATAAGGTTTTTTTACGGCTATTTTTCTGTCAGGGCGGATTCAATGAGTGAGCATTTTGTTGGGAAATATGAGGTTGAATTAAAGTTTCGGGTACAGAATATCCGTAACCTATTGACGCAAATAGAAATACAGGATGCAGAGATTTTTGCTCTCAATAATCATGAAAAAGATTGTTATATGGATACTTGTGATGGGGCTCTTGCACGGCAAAGCATCAGTATGATATTGCGTGAAATGAAACCGTCAGGTATTCGTCTATGGATTGTCAAAGGGCCGGGAAGCGAGCGGTGCGAAGCCAGTCGGGTCGAGGATTTGGACAAGATTTCGAGTATGCTGGTGACATTAGGCTATCAGCCGATATTTACCCTAGAAAAGAACCGCAGTATCTATTTTATCGACCAATTTCACATTACGGTCGATCATTTGGAGTCTGTGGGAGACTTTGCTGAAATTGCGGTGATGACAGATGATCCGAATGAGTTGGCTGAATTAAAGCTGCAATGCAATCTTTTTGCCTCAACCCTTGGATTAACCGCAGATATGCTGGAACCTCGTTCTTACCGGCAATTACTGGGCTTCTAGATCCGAAGCGGTATTGAAGAAAGATAAGATGCAAATTTGGCTATTGACCGGTGAAAATAACGATATAGATATTCTCACCGGTAAACAGGCCATTATTTTTTTAATAGAGCTTTGAGATTGGCAAAAGGGTTATGAGTAGCGACCCCTTGATCTTTCTGCGCGTCATCTCCGGCAATAACCGTCGATCCGTATTGATCGGCTTCGGTGTATTTAGAATGCTCGTGATCGTGGCAAAACAGGCATAACATCTCCCAATTGCTGCCATCTTCCGGATTATTACCATGGTCGTGATCAATGTGGTGTACGGTCAACTCACGCAGATTGGAATACACAAACTCTCTGGAACACTTTCCGCAAACCCACGGGAAGAGTTTTAGCGCTTTCTCGCGGTAACCGCTTTCCAGCCGAGCATAGTTTTTAGGGATATAAGCCATTGGAACCTTCAATTCTGTCGTGTGATATCTGAGCTTATTTTAGCGCGAAAGAAGGGTCGTCACCATGATTTAGGTACTGGATAGGTCTTCCCCGTATAGAGTTTTAGTAAAATAACGATGGATTACGCCACTGAGCCTTGAGCCATAGACACGACTTGATACAAGAAAATTTTATTAGATCGATTTGGGCGTATTTTATTTTTATCATCCGATTTTTCATGTAGCCAATGGGCATTAATGGAGCCATATTTCTTTCATATAATGGCTTTTTGAGACTTTTTCCAATGATTTAAACGGCTAAGGCGTTTTACACTGGTAGCATAATTAGGCTAATTTTATCTGGAGTAAGGGAATAATCTGCCCGTTGCCCGATAATTATTCTTTGCCGATAAAGTTGAGGCGATATGAAAGAATCTGAAGTGCTGGCCGAAGTCAGTAATGAAAACCAGACACTGGTGGCTGTGGTGCAACAAGATCAGCGTGTGGTTTATTTCTATATTTACCCGTTGGAGTCCGTTGAAGATCGTTTTCCTGTGCGAGCGTGCTGGGTAAGAAACCTGACTGCAGCTCCTCAGTTAGATGATAACGCGGCTATTGAACAGGGACTTGCCCCGCGTTTGGCTGCGGCCTATTGTCGAAATATTGCCGGTGAAGAAGCATTGGATGCGCAATATATTAAGATTATCTGGTCAGAAAGTGATGATGGCGCAGCGCTATGGTATCAGGGGCAATTATTGGCAGTGATTCCCGGTTGGAGTTTGTATATCGATCACTCTGTCTGTTACTCCGCTAGCTGTATTAAAGAGAATCCACTCACTTTACCTTTGGGGTCAGCGTCCACGAATACGCAATATGCTCAGGCGGAACGTACTCGACAATTTTGGCGGGTCTGGCAGCAGGAGGACGGTAATCCCTGGCCAGGTATGCAAGTGGAATATATTCGACGCTATGAGCAGCATTTTGGCCCGGCGCAAAAGTATTATGCTATTGATCAGGGCAGATGGCCGCCAATGGCGATTTCTCAGCATGAAAAGGACGGTGTTTATTATTTTCTGACGCTGGGTGTCAGTATTCGCCCGCAGCCTTGGGTTGAGATTTTATTTAATGATGATGCCGGGAAATATCGTCGAATAGAATTGGCGCTGGCAGTAGATAGTCAATATGTCAACGAAGACAACGCCGTTCGCATGGCGAGTGCATTAGCTGGTTTTGCCCATGTTCCGTGGGGAAAAATAAGCTGGCTGGGCGAAGGCCATTCGTTGGAGTCTGAAGTTGCCCCTCAGGGCTACGAAGGCTATGTATTATCGGCCAATCTGTACCCTGAACATGCCAGTCTGACGTTACCGCAGCTGCAGGGCGATCCGGTAAACATTTATTGGGCCAGCCCGATATTTACCAGTGAGCGGGAGTTTGCGCATTCGCTACCAAACGGTGGCTACGATCTGTTAGTAAAAATGCGTCAGCGGCAGGTGAATCATATTTTCGCGCCAAGAGAGCCGGTTATTTAATCGGTCGGGTAGTTGAGTTTTACCGGGATAAAAAATTTATTTTTATTCTTGGATGAAGCACAGAGATTTGCGGATTTACCTAATAAGGTCTTAACTTAATACTGTAGTGGACGCTGTGAATAGCTAATAGTCACTCAGCTGATAAAGCACAGACCGTCAGGTTTATTCAATATTTGGAGGACGTATGGGGATTCTATCCTGGATTATCTTTGGTCTCATCGCCGGTATTCTGGCTAAGTGGATTATGCCAGGTAAAGACGGTGGCGGCTTCTTTATGACCATCATTCTTGGTGTGGTCGGTGCTTTGGTCGGTGGTTATATCAGTACTTTCTTTGGGATGGGCAGAGTCGATGGCTTTAACATTGGTAGCTTTGTCGTCGCAGTTATCGGTGCCTTGGTTGTGCTGTTTATCTACCGTAAAATCCGTAGCTGATTTACCCAAAAAAACTCATCTTCTCTAAAGAAAGGTGGCAATCACATGTCACCTTTCTCTCATCAAACCATCATTTCTCTGTCATAAAAATATCCGTTAATGGCTCAAAGATAACCTGCAATCTGAGAGACATTATATGGGCCAAGCATTACTTAAATATGCGCCAAATTATCCTGATACTGCACCGGAAACGAAAAAAAAGATTCTGGCGGTTAAAGGATTGGTGAAAGCCTATGCATCGCAGCATAAGGTGTTGGATGACATCAATTTTGAACTCCACGCGGGAGAATTTGTAGCGATTATTGGTCGCTCAGGTGCAGGGAAATCAACGTTACTTCATGTATTAAATGGCACTATTTCTTCCAGCGGCGGAGAGATTATTAACTATCAAGATAATGGGGAAACGCAAAATATTACCGCGCTGACGGCGAAACAAATGCGCAAATGGCGTGCCAAATGTGGAATGATTTTTCAAGATTTCTGTCTGGTTCCCCGCCTCGATGTTATGACCAATGTGTTACTCGGAAGATTAAGTCATACCCCAACGCTTAAATCATTTTTTAAAATATTTGCCGAGCATGACCGTGCTAGAGCCATCGAGTTATTGCAGTGGTTGAATATGTTGCCACATGCGCTGCAGCGCGCCGAAAATTTATCCGGTGGGCAAATGCAACGCGTTGCTATTTGTCGCGCGATGATGCAAAACCCTAAAATTCTATTAGCTGATGAGCCGGTAGCCTCCCTCGACCCAAAAAATACCACCCGAATAATGAATACGCTGCAAAAAATCAGTGAAAGCGATATTGCGGTAGTGGTGAATTTACATTCGGTGGCGTTAGTTAAAGATTACTGCACGCGAGTGATTGGTATTGCGCAGGGGAAAATTATATTTGACGGTCATCCGGATAAGCTAAGTGACAGTATTATTCATGATATTTACAACGATGAAGCAACTGATGTTTTGCATTAATTTCCATTAATCCTCTACGCACATAGGTTATTTTAATGAAAAAAGTACTTAGTATTACTTCGTTAGTGGCAGGCGCGATGATGGTATTTAACGCCACTGCGGCAGATGCACCGAAAGAAATCAATTTGGGTATTCTTGGTGGCCAAAATGCAACACAGCAAATTGGCGATAATATGTGTGTAAAAGAATTTTTGGAAAAAGAATTAAAAGTAAAAACCAATTTGCATAATGCTTCCGATTATTCTGGGGTTATTCAAGGATTACTCGGTGGAAAGATTGATATGGTGCTGAGTATGTCGCCGTCATCTTTCGCCTCGGTTTATATCAAAGACCCTAAGGCCGTCGATTTGGTCGGCATTGTCGTCGATGATACCGATCAGTCTCGCGGCTATCACTCGGTGGTCGTGGTGAAGGCAGACAGCCCTTACCAGAAAATAGAGGATTTAAAGGGGCAAGCCTTTGGTTTTGCCGATCCGGATTCAACCTCGGGTTTCCTGATTCCTAATCAGAGCTTTAAACAAAAATTCGGCGGAACGTCGGATAATAAATATAACAACTTCTTCTCCAGCGTGACGTTTTCCGGTGGTCATGAGCAAGACATCCTTGGCGTTATCAATGGTCAGTTTGCCGGCGCGGTAACCTGGGCATCAATGATCGGCGATTATAATACCGGTTATACTAGCGGAGCTTTCACTCGCATGATTCGGATGGATCATCCCGATTTAATGAAACAGATTAGGATTATCTGGCAGTCTCCGTTAATTCCTAATGGTCCAATTCTCGTTCGCAGTGCTTTACCGCCAGCATTCAAAGCGCAGCTGGTTGCGGCTATCAAAAAGCTGGATAAAGAAGATCATGCCTGCTTTATCAAAGCGGTAGGGGGAAAGCAGCATATTGAGGAAACCTCATTGAGCGAATACCAAACCGTCATTGATTTGAAGCGCGATCTAACCAAAGGCGACCGTTAAGTCGGTTGATATAATGAATAGGATAGCTCTGGGAAGGAATACCGGAGCTATCGGTTTTCAGGCGGTAAGTTATTTTGAATACTGACTTCAATCATTATTACCAGCAGGTTCGCAGTAAGCAAAAACGCGAAACCTTAATATGGTCTTTAGTTCTGGTTGTACTCTATCTGGGGGCAGGCAGTATTGCTGAATTTAATCTTCACACCGTTCTGGTTTCCTTCCCACATTTTTTTGATTATCTGGCTGAAACAATTCCGGTACTCCACTGGCCGGTCTTATTTGCCGATGGGCGTACTGAAGGTTCATTGGCATATTGGGGCTATCGCCTGAATATTCAGCTACCTCTAATTTGGGAGACGCTACAGCTTGCCATAGCAGCGACCATTCTTTCGGTTATTGTCGCCTGTATTTTGGCTTTTCTTGCGGCTAATAATACTCACAGCCCAGCGCCAGTCAGATTAGCGATTCGTACCTTTGTTGCATTTTTGCGTACCATGCCTGAATTAGCTTGGGCGGTAATGTTTGTCATGGCTTTTGGCATTGGTGCGATTCCCGGTTTTTTGGCTCTAGCGTTACATACAATCGGTAGCCTGACCAAATTATTCTATGAGTCTATTGAAACCGCCTCAAATAAACCTGTTCGTGGTTTGACAGCCTGCGGTGCCAGTAAGTTACAACGTATGCGCTTTGGCATTTGGCCACAGGTGAAACCCATCTTTCTGTCTTATAGCTTTATGCGATTGGAAATTAATTTTCGCCAGTCAACCATACTGGGTTTGGTCGGCGCGGGAGGAATAGGACAAGAGCTAATGACGTCGATTAAGTTGGATCGTTATGATCAGGTCAGCATCACGCTGTTGCTGATTATCACCGTGGTTTCATTATTGGATTACACCTCTGGAAAATTACGTAGACGTGTTGTGGAAGGAGCCGCTTAATGATGACGAATACGCTTTCGCCAGCTGATGTGTTCTCCTTGAAGCAGCAGCATCCGAGCCTTTTTTCGCAGCAGCGGCGCTATCTTCGCTTGGTCGTTGGCATCGGTGTGGCCATTGTTTTCTATTATATTTTCTTCTTTAATTTCTTCGGTATTCCCTGGTCTGCCTTCGTTCACGGCAGCCAGCAAATAGGGCGCTATTTCCTGCGAATGTTTGTCTGGCATGATTTTATCAACTGGCCGTTTAAATATTACTTTGGCCAGATTTTTATTACTTTAGCCATTGTATTTGCCGGTACGCTTACAGCGACGTTGATTGCGTTGCCACTGTCATTTCTTGCTGCCCGTAATGTAATGGATACACCGGTATTACGAGTTATCTCTTTTGTTGTGCGCCGTTTTCTCGATATTTTTCGCGGTATCGATATGGCGATTTGGGGGCTGATTTTTGTTCGTGCCGTAGGCATGGGGCCGCTGGCGGGGGTTCTGGCCATTTTTATGCAGGATATGGGGTTACTGGGTAAACTCTATGCCGAGGGACACGAGGCGGTAGATAAATCCCCTAGCCGTGGATTAACAGCAATGGGGGCCAACCCATTACAAAAACACCGCTTTGGTATTTTCACCCAGTCGTTTCCAACTTTTCTGGCACTTAGCCTGTATCAGGTAGAGTCTAATACCCGTTCTGCGGCGGTGTTAGGTTTTGTCGGCGCTGGCGGTATCGGTTTGGTTTACGCAGAGAATATGCGTTTATGGAACTGGGATGTGGTGATGTTTATAACGTTGATTATGGTGGTTATTGTGATGGTGATGGATAAAATATCTGCCATGTTGCGCAATAAATACATTATTGGCGAAGAGATTAACCTGTATAAATTAGACTCAAGAGATCTGTGCATTATTACTAACGATAAGTGATTTTTTTATTTATATCAGAGCCCAACCTGGCGTGTTTTTGTGTGGTTGGGTTCTGCGATGTTATTTTAACAATCAGTTATCGCTTTATTTTTTATTGCTCGTTTATTTGTGAATTTTAATGATGTTGTTATTTTTATTTAATAATAACTTGTTCTTTTTACGTTTATATCAAATTAAATTTACATTGAGAAAAAGTGATTGTTTCTATATAATACTGCCCGCCAGACGTTAAAGAAGATTTTTGTTATTCTTGCGACCTTCGCACACGTCTATTAAATTAATTGGAATAGGGCAGTAATATGATCAACAACGATGTGCTCCGCAGTGTTCGCTATATGCTTAATGTTAACGATGCTAAAATCGTAGAAATCATCAAGTTAACTGATTTTGAAGTGAACAGTGCGGATATCGTTAATTTCCTTAAGAAAGAAGACGAAGCTGGCTACCAGAATTGCCCTGATGAGGTAATGGCTCATTTTCTTAACGGTCTGATCTTCTTTAAGCGCGGTAAGGATGACAAATTCCCCGCTCCGTCTATTGAAGCACGTATCACCAATAACATCGTGCTGAAAAAGCTTCGCGTAGCCTTTGAGCTGAAAGATACCGATATGCACGATATTTTCACCTCCGTTGATTTTCCGGTGTCCAAACCTGAATTGAACGCGTTGTTCCGTAAGGACGACAGCAAAAATTTCCGCCCTTGTGGCGATCAGGTGCTGCGTTACTTCCTGAAGGGGTTAACTCTGCGGGTGCGTGGTCCTAAAAAATAGTTGTTCTAAAATGACATAATGATAATAGCGGGCAGTGGCTCGCTATTATTGTATTTCCATCTTTTAAATGAAATAAATTAACGAATGGTGAATTGAATAGCTTTGACTCTCGTTCAGAACTATTACTCTACCTTGTTGGGAATGTTATTGAAGTTAATAGACTTTGATGTTTGTATAAAGGGTTTTCATTTATTTTTGTTTTTTAGTGACTAAATTAATTTATCTTCCCCTATTAAATATAATATATTTTGATGGTCGTAATATTGAGGTTACTCTCTGCTTGTAATCTATTTTAGGAGTATATTATTTATCTAAATCCACAATGGCCGGATATTAATCCGGCCATTTAGGTTATTAATAATTGCAGAGGTTATCTGGCGCTAACTTCAACGGGCAGAAAGTCCGATGCACCCCATTCCGCCCAGGAACCGTCATATAAAGATACAGAACGAGCCTTTACTGCGTGTAACCCCAATGCCAGTACCGCGGCGGTTACGCCGGAACCACAGCTAACAATGATCGGTTTTTCCAGATCCACTCCGTTAGATTGGAAAATATCCCGCAGAATTTCCGGTGACTTGAGCTGGCCTTGTTCAACCATCAGCCCCCAGGGAATATTGATGCTGCCTGGAATATGCCCTAATCGCAGGCCGGGGCGAGGTTCCGGTTCCGCGCCAGCAAATCGCGGCGCCGGGCGCGCGTCCAAGATCTGCGTGTCAGGTTCGTCTATAGCGGCGAGAACCTGCTCGGAATTTTTGACCGATTTCTCGTTTAGCGTGGCGGTAAACCACTGTGGTTCTGGATTGGCTGACCCGCTTGCCAGCGGCAAACCGGCTTGTTTCCACTGTTCAATACCGCCTTCCAGCACGCGAACGTCACGAGCGCCAAAAGTGCGAAATGTCCACCAGCCTCGAGGGGCTGAGAAAAGGTTGCCATCGTCATACAACACTATCGTGTGCTGGTCGTTGATACCCAATTTACCCATGGCTTCACCGAATGCTTCGGCGCTAGGCAACATGTGAGGCAGAGAGGTATTGTGGTCGGAAACCTCATCAATATTGAAGAAAACCGCGCCTGGGATATGACCTTGCTCAAACTCGGCCTGAATATCGCGTTTAGGGTTCAGCCCCGGCGGTGACAGCCGGGCATCCAGAATAACCACTTGTTTATCGTCTAAATGTTCAGCCAGCCAGTGCGGGCTAACCAGAAAAGAAGGGTTCATCGAAAGTCACCTGTCCATGGGTTAATGAAAATGTTTAGCTTACAACTATATATCTAAATTGGGCTCGGGGGTTTTTCTCTCGTCACTATCTTTCCCTATTGCGCGTTGGCTCTGATTTTTTCCGTTGTCTTAGTATGGATACGGGCTTATCTGGCTTATCAGCAGCGCAGTGGGGGATTTGTGGTGAATGGCTATACTGAATGGTTAGGCGAGTACGCATTCCAGTCGGACAAGGTTTAAATTCACCCGTGAGGCTGACTCCCCTCGTGATGATAGCAGGGAGAATAGGCTAAGTTTGCGTGGGTTTAACGGATAGCCGCTGAGGATTAAATGAACGACTAAGGCAAATAAAGTCGACATAGTTATTGATTTGTTAATAGTTATTGGGTCATAAAGAACGCTGTAACCCATTAAAATCCTTCGATGATAAGAGGCAAACCGATGGCACTAACCCTTACCTTTAGACCTGTTATAGCACTGGCAACCATCATGTTAAGCCTGACGACCGGTCTGGCACAGGCGGCAGATAGCGTGCGTGTGGGGTCTAAAATTGATACTGAAGGCTCGCTGCTGGGCAATATTATTGTGCAAGTTCTGGAGGCCAATAATATTAAAACCACCAACAAATCTCAGTTGGGGACGACCAAAGTGGTGCGAGCGGCTATCAGTGCGGGTGAGATTGATATCTATCCTGAATATACCGGTAACGGTGCCTTTTTCTTCTCGGATGAAAAAGATCCAGCGTGGAAAAACGCGAAGGCTGGTTACGAGAAAGTCAAAGCGCTGGATTATGAAAAAAATAAACTGGTCTGGCTGGATGCAGCGCCAGCAAACAATACCTGGACCATTGCGGTTCGTCAGGATTTAGCCAGTCAAAATAATCTTAAGACGCTGGCTGATTTAGGAAAATGGATAAGCGATGGCGGTCAGTTCAAACTGGCGGCGTCGGCAGAATTTATTGAACGACCAGATGCATTACCTGCGTTTGAACAGGCGTATGGCTTCAAATTAACTCAGGACCAACTGCTGTCGCTGGCAGGAGGCGATACGGCTGTCACCATTAAAGCGGCAGCGGAGCAAACCTCCGGCGTGAATGCGGCGATGGCTTACGGTACTGACGGCCCGGTGGCCGCTTTGGGCTTACAAACGCTGACCGACCCTAAAGGCGTACAACCGATTTATGCCCCGGCGCCGATTATCCGGGAAGCAACGCTGAAGCAGCATCCTGAAATTCCTGCCGTGTTGAATCCGGTTTTTGCAACTCTCGATGGCCCAACCCTGCAAAAACTGAATGCGCGAATTGCTGTAGAAGGACAGGACGCGAAGAAGGTTGCCGCGAGCTATCTAAAAGAGAAAGGGTTTATCAAAGGTTAATCCTCGTAATGAAATACTGACCGGCGACGGATTGCATCTTTAGCCGGTCATGGAGACTTTTTGTTTATGTTAGTCAAAAACCGCGTGCTGCTGGCGCTGGTGATATTGCTGATTTTGGCAGGTGCCGGGCTTCCTTTTCTCAGCCACGCGCCGAATCGGTTGATTTCAGGGCAGGGTATCGCCTTCTTGTCTTTATTACATGGGCCTGCGGGGTTAGTACTGTTGCCTGTTATCGCTTTGATTGCCCTTTCTTTTGTTTCCCCTCAGCCTTGGATTTACGCGGCCATTGTCCTGATGGCGGAGTTGCTGCTTTTCGGTTTGGTCTGGTTGGCGGGATTTACTGCCTTTCAGCTTTCCGGTAGCGAAGAAAGTTTGGTTCGCACTTCGCTGAGCGGCGCTTTCTGGCTCATGGCCGGATTAACCTTTCTGATTGCCGTCGATAGCCTTTCTAGGGCAATGTCCAGTCCGCTGTGGCGTATGTTAGCCAGCGTGCAGGTACTCGCCCCTGTGATTATTCTGTTGTTTATCGGTCAGTTGGATCAGCTATCGCTGATGAAGGAATATGCCAACCGACAGGACGTCTTCGCTGACGCCTTCTGGCAGCACCTCGGAATTTTGCTGGCGACGGTTATTCCTACCGTTTTGCTGGGAATCCCGCTTGGGATGCTGTGCTTTCGTTCTTATCGCCTGAAAACCGCTATTTTTTCTGTGCTCAATATCATCCAGACGGTGCCTTCTATTGCGTTATTTGGTTTGTTGATCGCGCCGTTGGCGGGGTTAGCCGCAGCTTGGCCGTGGCTAGCAGAGCTGGGGGTGAGTGGGATCGGTCTGGCTCCAGCAATTATAGCGTTGGTACTTTACGCCTTGCTGCCGTTGGTTCGCAGCGTGGTCGCCGGATTGGAAAGCATACCGGATAGCGTGATGGAATCGGCGAGGGGAATGGGGATGACCGGCAGCCAACTGTTTGTTCGGGTACAGATCCCGCTGGCGTTGCCGTTGATTCTATCGGGCATTCGCATTGTGGCAGTGCAAACCGTTGGATTAGCGGTGGTTGCAGCCTTGATTGGTGCCGGTGGATTAGGCGCTATCGTGTTTCAGGGCTTGTTAAGCAGCGCATTGGATTTGGTGTTGTTGGGGGTTATACCGGTGATAGTGATGGCCATCGTTGTTGATTCACTGTTTAAATTTATGGTTTCTTTTCTGGATGTTACCCGCCGATGATTCATTTTTATCAGGTTAGTAAATATTTTGCCGGCAAACTGGCGGTAGATAATCTCTCACTGGATATTGCCAAAGGGGAGTTTACCGTTTTGATCGGCACTTCTGGATCGGGTAAGTCCACGACGTTAAAAATGATTAACCGGCTGATCGAGCACGATGAAGGGCAAATTCATTTTGCCGGTGAAGAAATTCAAAAATTCAAACCCGAAGATTTGCGCCGCCGGATGGGCTATGCGATTCAATCTATCGGCCTGTTTCCGCATTGGACGGTAGAGCAAAATATCGGCACCGTTCCGCAACTGCTTAAATGGCCGCGTGAGAAAATCCGCCAGCGGGTCACGGAGTTATTGAATCTATTACAACTGGATGCGGATCAGTTCCGCCACCGTTATCCCCATGAGCTTTCGGGTGGGCAACAGCAGCGGGTTGGGGTTGCCAGAGCGCTGGCTGCCGACCCGGAAGTGCTGTTGATGGATGAACCTTTCGGCGCGCTGGATCCGGTGACTCGCTCAGCGCTGCAGTTTGAAATTGCCCGCATACACCAAATGTCAGGCCGAACCATAGTGCTGGTAACCCATGATATTGACGAAGCCTTGAATCTGGCCGATCGCATTGTGCTATTGGATCAGGGGAAAGTGGTGCAGCAAGGCACGCCAATTCAAATGTTGACGCAGCCGGCTAACGATTTTGTGCGTGATTTCTTTGGCCGGAGCGATTTGGGGATCAAACTGTTGGCACTTGGTTGGGCGGCGCAGCGTATGAGGGTTGGGGAACGCGTGGCGGGAGAGCCGATTTTAGCGTCAACCAGCCTGCGGGAAGCGCTTTCGCTGTTTGTCTCACGTAAAGCCGATAGATTGCAGGTGATCGACGAATTATCACAGCCTCTCGGCGTGCTCTATTTTTCCGATCTGATCGCCAGTCAGGAGCAACCATGACTTCATCTCTTTGCCGTAGGTTATGGCGTAGCGTTACCGATCCATTGAGCTGGGCAATTTTACTGCTGTTGGGATTGGTATTTGGCATGACATCGCTGCATGGCCTATTTGCGGCCTGGTTCCCCGATCTCGATCGTCCTATTTATTTGCAGGATACGTTCTGGTCGTTATTGGAAGCTCACGTGTTGCTGGTGTTAATTTCCAGCCTGATCGCGGTGTTTTTTGGCGTTGCGACAGGCATTGCCGTTACGCGTCCGGCAGGGAAGGAATTTCGTTCGGTAGTTGAAACGGTGGTGGCGATTGGGCAAACCTTCCCGCCGGTGGCTGTGCTGGCTATCGCGGTGCCGGTGATGGGGTTTAGTGAGAAACCGGCAATTATTGCATTGGTACTCTATGGGTTGCTGCCGATTCTGCAAGGCACGTTGACGGGGCTGGAATCCGTATCTCAGGCCACCCGTGAAGTCGCTCAAGGCGTAGGGATGAGTGCCAGACAGATTTTATGGCGCGTAGAATTGCCGCTCGCCGCTCCGGTTATTGTCGCGGGAATTCGCACATCGGTGATCATCAATATTGGGACTGCCGCAATTGCTTCTACGGTAGGGACCAAAACCTTAGGTTCTCCAATCATTATCGGTTTAAGTGGTTTTAATACTGCTTATGTTATTCAGGGCGCTTTGATTGTAGCGCTGTTAGCTATCATTACCGATATGTTGTTTGAACGCTGGACGCGAAAACTCGCGGCCTGGCGCGAGTTACAATTGATATCTCCGTCGAATAACCCGTAATTCACGCTTTTTATCCTCAGCGATATTCTGGAGCCTTTGGTGATCTTCTGGCCTATTTACTGAGTGCATTAAAGTGGCGTCTAGCCATTCTGGCCGTGTTTACGCGGGCATTTAATTGCTTAGGGTGTGCATCAGGTGCCGGATAGCTTGGGATGGAAAGAAGATCTATTGGCACAGTGGCGGCATCCGTATTGCCGCTAGTTTGCTCGGTAAATATATCTGGTGGTTATTAACCTTAATTAGACAGGGAATTAAAGTGGCAATAACTGCTCCAGCGGCGTTAGCAGCGTATTGCTGGAAATTTTTTACGTCACTTCTTTATCTAAATATTTGCTGATTAACGAGATGGGGATGTTCGCGGCTAGACAGGGTTTAGTGAGTTTATAACATAAATAAAAATAATTAATTAACGGCATTAATTTACTTATTTATTCACTGTGGTCGGGGCAAGAAAAAACGCGCCTCATAACTCAATAACCTCTAAAGTCAGGGGTGACTCAAATCTGATTTATATCAATTCGATTGATTATAATTAATTTCTAATATGTCTATTCATACAGCACCGTTTAATTCCCTATAAAAATATAGTTATCTCCTGTGATTAAATTATTTGAAGATAACTGTAAATTCATGTGTTTACAAATGTATACAAAAGCATACAAACTTCTTTTTTACATATTACGATTCTTGTTGTATCTGATCTTATTGATTCCGATCGTATCGAAGTCATGTTTTATTAATCAATGAATTAGCTTATTTATAAAATTGAATCGGTTAATTTATTGTTGTCAAAATGTTTTTTATTTGTTTATTATTGGTATTTATTTATTTATTTCAATGTGTTGTGGTTATTTCATTTTTTTGGCTATTGTCTTTTTTTTATTAAGGTTTTTTTGCGATTTCGAAAATTTACGGATTTTCCACCTGCCTAATTGGTTGTTGTGTCATGTTTTTTTGATCAGGATTAAAATTTTTCTAGATTATTTATTTTCTTTCTTTATAAATTTTATCGTCTATCTTTAAATACGCATGCGGTTATTACTCATTATTTCATCCCATTCCTGGGGGTTTGTAAGGATTACCTATGTCTACAGATGATCAAAAGGTGGGCCTAATTCCTGTCACCTTGATGGTAGCAGGCAATATAATGGGCTCTGGCGTTTTTCTTTTACCTGCTAACTTAGCCTCAACCGGCGGGATAGCTATTTGGGGATGGTTGGTAACTATTATTGGTGCACTAGCACTTTCTATGGTTTACGCAAAGATGTCATCCATAGATGATAGCCCCGGTGGTTCTTATGCCTATGCACGTCGCGCATTTGGGCCATTTTTAGGGTATCAGACCAACGTACTTTATTGGTTGGCCTGCTGGATTGGGAATATTGCCATGGTGGTAATTGGGGTAGGTTACCTCAGTTATTTCTTCCCAATTTTAAAAGAACCTATGGTATTAACCATCACTTGCGTAGTGTTCCTGTGGATATTTGTTGGGCTGAATATTGTCGGTCCTAAAATGATTACGCGGGTTCAGGCTGTCGCCACCTCACTGGCATTAATCCCGATAGTCGGGGTTGCGCTGTTTGGCTGGTTCTGGTTCAAAGGCGAGACCTACATGGAGGCATGGAACGTCAGCGGACTAGGGACTTTCAGCGCGATTCAAAGCACTTTAAACGTGACTTTGTGGTCATTTATTGGGGTTGAAACCGCCTCTGTAGCCGCTGGGGTAGTTAAAAATCCTAAACGCAACGTACCTATTGCTACCGTCGGCGGCGTATTGATCGCAGCGGTATGTTACGTCCTGTCCAGTACCGCCATTATGGGGATGATCCCGAACGCCGCGCTGCGCGTTTCTGCCTCGCCTTTCGGTGATGCGGCTCGTTTAGCGTTGGGTGATACCGCGGGTGCCGTGGTTTCCCTGTGTGCTGCAGCCGGTTGTTTAGGTTCACTGGGGGGCTGGACGCTGGTAGCGGGTCAAACAGCCAAAGCTGCAGCGGATGACGGTCTGTTTCCACCGATTTTCGGTAAGGTCAATAAAGCCGGTACGCCGGTAGCCGGGTTGCTTATTCTTGGCGTATTAATGACTATCTTCCAAATCAGCAGCATTTCGCCAAACGCGGCGAAAGAATTTGGTCTGGTCTCTTCAGTTTCGGTCATATTCACTTTGGTGCCTTATATCTATACCTGTGCGGCCTTGCTACTACTGGGTCACGGGCATTTGGGCAAACAGATCAATACCTATATCGCCATTACCATGGTTGCGTTTGTTTACTGTATTTGGGCTGTGGTGGGCTCCGGTGCAAAAGAAGTGATGTGGTCATTTGTGGTACTCATGGTTATCACTGCACTTTATACATTTAACTATAACCGTACCCACAAAAACCCGTTCCCGTTGGATGCTCCATTGGATAAAAGCAATTAATTCATCACCCCGCGCCGAAAGGGGCGGGGAAACATGAATCTGATGTTTTAGTCTTATAACAAGGACAACTACGATGATTGATTTAAGTAGTCACAAAAAACGCAACGTTTTGGTGGTGGACAGTAATATTCTCGAAGCCAATACCGCGAATGGACGAGCCGTTAACGAACTGATTGAAGCCCTGAGAGACATTAATTTCAATGTTATCGCCGCCGCGACCTTTGAAGACGGTATTGCTACGGTCGCTTCAGACTCTTCTTTGTGTTGTATTTTTGTCGATTGGACATCCGGTGGCAACGACGATGCTTCCCACAGCCAGGCTTCCGCGCTACTAAAAGAAATTCGCCGCCGCAATAAGGATGTGCCGGTATTACTGATGGCAGAGCATTCTTGTATTGATAGCCTTAGCCTGGAAACCATGCGTTTGGTGAATGAATTTGTCTGGATGCATGAAGATACCGCTGAATTTATTGCCGCTCGCGCCCATGCGCTGATCGTAAAATATTATGAACAGTTGCTGCCGCCGTTTACCAAAGCACTTTTCCAATATACCGAAGATAACCCGGAATACTCCTGGGCCGCTCCCGGCCATCAGGGCGGGGTTGCATTCAGTAAAACGGCAGTAGGCCGCGAGTTCCTCGATTTCTTCGGTGAAAATCTGTTCCGTACCGATACCGGTATCGAACGTGAATCATTGGGTTCGCTGCTGGATCACAGCGGTCCAATCAAAGATTCAGAAGCTTACGCCGCCCGCGTTTTCGGGGCGCATATGAGCTATTCCATGCTGAACGGGACCTCCGGTTCTAACCGCGCGATTATGGCGGCGGTAGTCGGAGAGAAAGAAGTTGCTCTGTGTGACCGTAACTGTCACAAATCCATTGAGCAAGGATTGGTCATGACCGGCGCGCTGCCGGTGTTCTTTATTCCTACCCGTAACCGCTACGGCATTATCGGGCCGATTCCTAAGTCTCAATTCAAGTCGGAGTCTATCCAGCAGAAAATTGAGCAAAATCCATTGAAATCACAGGTTAACAGTACAAAGCCGGTCTATGCCGTAGTCACTAACTGTACCTATGACGGTATGTGCTACAACGCTAAACAGGCGCAGGATCTGTTGGCGGAAAGCGTTGATCAGATTCACTTTGATGAAGCCTGGTATGCTTATGCCCGCTTCAATCCAATGTATCGGGATCGCTATGCAATGCGCGGTAATCCGGCGGATCACGATCCCGATGGTCCAACGGTCTTTGCGACCCAATCAACCCATAAACTGTTGGCAGCGTTGTCTCAGGCTTCTTATATCCACGTGCGTAACGGTAAGAAACCGATTGAGCATTCTCGTTTTAACGAGTCCTACATGCTGCAATCGACCACTTCTCCGCTGTACGCCATTATTGCCGCGAACGAAGTTGGCGCAGCCATGATGGACGGCGAGCAAGGGCACGCTCTGACGCAGGAAGTGATTAACGAAGCGGTCGATTTTCGTCTGGCGCTGGCTAGAGCCCATGATACTTTCGCTAAGCAAGGGGAATGGTTCTTCAAGCCGTGGAACGCACCGGAAATTACCGATACGAAAACGGGTAAGAAAGTGCCGTTTGCGCAGGCCTCTCGCGAGCAGCTGGCAACAGATCCATCTTGTTGGGTATTGAAACCGGGTGAAAACTGGCACGGCTTCGATCAATTGGAAGACGATTGGTGCATGTTGGACCCAATTAAAGCCGGCATTATGGTGCCGGGCATGGGTGACGACGGCAAAATGCTGGACAAAGGGATTCCAGCGGCGGTGGTAACGGCCTACCTCGGTGAGAAAGGGATTGTACCTTCTCGTACCACCGATTTTATGGTGCTGTGCCTGTTCTCCGTCGGCGTAACTAAAGGGAAATGGGGGACCTTGATCAACGTATTGCTGGAATTCAAACAGCACTACGATGACAACACGCCTATTGCCCTGTGTCTGCCGGAACTGGCGAAAAACTACCCGCAGCAATATGGCAAAATGGGGCTGAAAGACCTGTGTGACGACATGTTCGCCCACATGAAAACCAGCGAAATGGATAAATTGCAATCTGAAGCTTTCAGCAATTTACCAAAACCGGTTACTTTGCCGCGTAAAGCATTCCAGGATCATATGGCAGGCCGGTGTGAATTACTGCCGATTGATAAACTGGCGGGTCGTATTTCAGCGGTTGGGGTTATTCCTTACCCACCGGGCATCCCTATTATCATGCCGGGGGAAAGCTTTGGTTCTAACGATGAGCCTTGGCTGCGCTATATCCAGAGCATCGCGGAATGGGGTGAAAAATTCCCAGGTTTCGAGAAGATTCTGGAAGGCTCCGAGCAGAAAGACGGTAAGTACTATATTTGGGTACTGAATAAATAATATTTGGGTACTGAATAAGTCATTACCGGTAGTCAAACCGCAGAGAGAATTCTCTTTGCGGTATTAAAGGGTAAAGAGCGAAGGATCTGCACTTTGCCCTTTTGGCGTTTAAACGGTCTGACAAAGTTAAGGAATATTGATGATTGGCAGGGCGTTCTAATCTGAATAAAGGCAATACGGATGTCATTAAGGAACTGAAGGAGTAACGAAGGGATGAGCTGTGTGTACGCTGTGCCCCTTCCGCTCGCAGGTGGTTGATGGGGTTAGGGGCTAACAGTCTGTTTACAGCAGCGATGCCATGATGAATTGAGTGATTAAGGCTGCTTTTGACCGGCATTCGACATCCCTGCCGGTGCGATGTCACCTAGCGGAGAGTGTACTGTTTCGGTTTCCTGCGGCGTGGTTGAACGGGTATACATGTTCAGACCCGCTAGGAATACGCCGCCCAGAGAACTCATAGCCATCACCGCAAACAAGGCGATCAGTAATTTCTTCTGCATAGTTATATTTTCACTTTTTATCGAAACAGCAGGAATTATAGACGGTTCCCTTAGCGAAACAAGGGGGCCGCTTTTAACGCTTACCAATTAAAAACTTGCCTAATGTTACCAATACTACCGCCGAGACAATAATCGCCAGTGCCAGCCACTCGGTCAGAGACAGACTCTCGCCGGCAAATCCGATGCCCAACAATACTGCCACCACCGGGTTAACGTAGGCATAGCTGGTCGCCACCGCCGGAGGGACATTTTTCAGCAGGAACATATACGCGCTAATGGCCAGCATTGAACCGAATACAATCAGGTACATCAAAGCCAGAATTCCGCTGAGGGTTGGCGGTTGCGTCAGTTTTTCTTCGCTTAAGGTTGAACCCAGCAGTAATACTACGCCAGCAACTAACATTTGAGCAGCGCCAGACATCGCGCCCGCAGGTAATGCCAGTCTGGAACTCCAGATCGAACCAAAGGCCCAGCTCGCCGAAGCCACTAAAATCATCAGCGCGCCGGTAGGATTTCCCAGCAAATTGCTGCCAGTATTTAGCAAAATGATACCAACCAGTCCCAGCGCAATGCCGGCCCACTCCAGTTTGGTATTCTTCATGCCCCACAGCAGACTAAAACACAGGGTAAACAGCGGAACGGTGGCGGCCATAACCGCCGCGATACCAGAAGGAACGTGCTGATGTTCAGCAAGAGTCACCAGCCCATTACCAATGGCTAATAGCAAAATCCCGATGGCGCTGGCCGCCAGCCATTGGCGTGGGGTAGGTAACTTATGGCCACGAATAGCCAGAAAACTGAACAGAATAATCCCCGCCACCAGATAACGAATTCCGGCCATCATCAACGGAGGCCAGCTTTCTACGCCAATACGAATCACCAGATAGGTCGATCCCCAAACGAAATACAGCGTGAAAAGCGCGCCAATTAACGGCCACGGGTTACGGCTAGTTTGTTTTAGCATGATTATTCAACAGGTAAGGGTGGGAAAGTATGGTTTAGTAAACATGATCTGGCTGATGATAAGCAAAGGATTAAATACTTTTTTTCCCATATTATCTGCGGGGATAAACGCCCCGCAATCACTAGGCTTTTATCTATCGTATTTATGGTGCTACCAAACGCCTAACGGTAGCGGGTTACTTAAAACGCTGGATGTTATGG
This sequence comes from Yersinia nurmii, assembly GCF_001112925.1. Lineage (GTDB taxonomy): Bacteria > Pseudomonadota > Gammaproteobacteria > Enterobacterales > Enterobacteriaceae > Yersinia > Yersinia nurmii. Next base: position 450,276 of record NZ_CPYD01000001.1, on the reverse strand, counting down.
CACCTTCTATCGATAAAAGCACAGATTGGCCTTATCCTACGCGGGATCGCTTTGGCATTTGGCTAATACCTTTATTGAGTTAGGCGGATAAAGCGTTGGGCCAACCTCGTTATCAGCATTGGATTACTATGGGCCGTTTTAGCCAACCGACAGGAACATCTGTAGCTAAGGTGCGTGGGGCGGTGAACGGGGCTTTACGAGATAACGGGCCGCTACTGACTCCCGAGACGCGTTAATTTTCTGTATGAATGAAATTGAAATATAAAAAAGCCGGGAATACATCCCGGCGAACGACCTGAAAAATACTTCATATAAAATGAGGATAATGCTTTACAGAAAAATTAGAATTGATAAACCAAACCGACGGCAACGATATCGTCATTATTCAGCTTCAGTTTGTTGTCGTTGCTCAACTGATTAATTTTATAATCAACGTAAGTAGACATATTTTTATTGAAGAAGTAATAAGCGCCTACATCAATATATTTAACCAAATCGACATCGCCCAGACCTTCAATATCTTTACCTTTTGATTGAACATAGGCAAGAGAAGGTTTCAGACCGAAATCGAACTGATATTGAGCCACTAATTCAATATTTTGTGCTTTATTTGCAAAGCCGCTCACCGATGTTGATGTGTTATTAATGCTGGCCGTGCCGGAAATTGGCGTCATATTACGGGTTTCGGCATAGGTTGCAGCCAGATAAACGCCGTTATCATCATATTTCAGACCCGTGGCGAAGGCTTCAGCTTTATCGCCTTTACCGAATGCGCCAGCCTTCTGAGCGGTTGTACGGTTGGAAGAGGTATAAGCAGCGCCGATGCTAACGCCAGAACCAATTTCATAGCTGGATGCCAGACCAAAGCCGTCGCCGTTTTGTTTCGAAGTCCCGCGGGAAGTATCGTCGTTTTTGCCCTGATATTGCAGGCTAAATTTCAGACCGTCCACCAGACCGAAGAAATCGCTGTTACGATAAGTGGCAACGCCATTGGTGCGGCCAGTCATAAAGTTATCGGTTTTTACATAGCTGTCGCCACCAAATTCCGGCAGCATATCGGTCCACGCGCCGATATCGTATAACACGCCGTAGTTACGACCATAGTCGAAAGAGCCTAATCCGGCGTAGCGCAAACCGGCAAAACCTAAACGGGTTTTGGTATCGGCGGTGCCCTCGCTTTCCGCGTGGTTTACCGCAACATGATATTCCCACTGACCGTAACCGGACAGTTTGTCATTAATTTTGGTGACGCCTTTAAAGCCAAAACGAACGTAAGATTTATCTCCATCATTATTTTTACTATCAGAAAAATAATGTAGACCTTTTACTTTTCCGTATAAGTCGAGTTTATTACCGTCTTTATTATAAATTTCCGCTGCGTGGGAAGTTGTAGCAATTAAAAGTGCCGGTATTAACATTGCCAGAATATTAATTTTCATGTTTTTGCCCTGTTTTCTTCATTGAAAGATGCCAATCATCAAAGTTTTTGCTGTATTCAATATCTGTCTGAACTTTCTCAGCGCAGAATTTTTACCGCAACTGTGTGATGTATTTATGACAAAGTGAATTTAAGGATGAGATAAGCAAAAATAGTGGATGATTAGCGGTGAAGACGCTGAATTATTCTACGCATTCGTGGTCTCGAATAGGCTGACGTGAGCGGCACACTGTGGGACAATAAGGTCACATTCAGTTTAGATAAGATATGCATGGCGTTATCCCCCACAGTAAAAGATCAAATCAGCCAGTGGTATAAGGCTCTTGGGCAACAGATTCCGGACTTTGTTTCTCGTGCTCCGCAACGTCAAATGATTGCAGAAGTGGCGAAAACGCTGGCTGGTGATGCCGGTCGACATTTGGCTATCGAAGCCCCAACCGGCGTGGGGAAGACCTTGTCGTATCTGATTCCCGGTATTGCGATTGGCCGTTCGGAAGCCAAGCCGCTGGTGGTAAGCACTGCTAACGTGGCGTTGCAGGATCAGATTTACAGCAAGGATTTGCCGTTGCTGAAAAAGATCATTCCTGATTTGAAATTTACCGGCGCATTTGGGCGCGGACGCTATGTTTGCCCGCGAAATCTGGCCGCCATGAGTACCGATGTCTCTGGACAGGGTGATTTATCACTGTTCTTGGGCGATGAACTGGCGCCAGCCAACGGCGAGGAACAGGCAACCTGCGTGGGGCTGTCTAAAGCGTTGAGTCGCCAGGTTTGGGATGGGCTGCGCGATCATCATCAACAATCTATCAGCGATTCTCTGTGGGGCAAGCTCAGCACTGATAAAGCCAACTGCTTAGGGCGTAACTGCCATTATTTTCGTGAATGTCCCTTCTATATTGCGCGTAAAGAGATCGAAACCGCGGATGTGGTGGTAGCCAACCATGCATTGGTCATGGCGGCGCTGGAAACCGAATCGGTATTACCGAATCCAAAAGAATTATTATTGGTACTAGATGAGGGGCATCATCTTCCCGATGTGGCGCGGGATGCGTTGGAAATCGAAGGTGAGATTACCGCCGTCTTTGCCAATATGCAGTTGGATATGATTACCCGCCTGGTGGATCAGTGCATGGTGCAATATCGGCCGAAAAACCCGCCTAAACTGGCTAATTCGGAACGGTTAAAAGATCACTGTGAGCAGATGCGGGAGCTGATTCTGCAAGTGGAACAGCAGGTTAGCCAATTGCTTCCTACGGATACTATTCAGGCGACTTATCGTTTTGAAATGGGCATCCTGCCGGAAAGCCTGACAGAAAACTGCGCTAAATTATTTAAGTTAACGGATGCACTACGTGGTTTAGCCGAGTTTGTTCTCAATGATTTAACCGAACAAACTGGTAAGCACGATATCGTGCGGCTGCATCGGGCGATTTTACAGATGAGCCGTACTTTCGGTTATCTGGAGGCAATGACCAAACTGTGGCGTCTGGCCGCAATGGATAAAGCTTCAAATGCGCCTATTTCTAAATGGGTTACACGGGAATATCGCGAGAATCAGACCCACCTGTCCTTCCACTGTGTGGGGATTCGCGTTAGCGATCAGTTAGATAAAATGCTGTGGCGTAAAGTCCCCCATGTCATTGTAACGTCGGCTACGCTGCGTTCCCTCAACAGTTTTGCTCGCCTACAGGAACTCTCCGGTTTGAGCGAAAAGGCCGGCGATCGTTTTGTGGCGCTTTCCTCCCCGTTTAACCACGTTGAGCAGGGAAAGCTGGTTATTCCCAAAATGCGTTTCGAACCGACAATGGCGAACGAAGCGGAGCATTTGGCTGAAATGGCGCAGTATTTCCGAGCTGAACAGGCCAGTGGTCATCATAAAGGCATGCTGATTTTGTTCAGCAGCCATCGGGCGATGCAAACCTTTCTGAGCCACGTCACCGATCTGCGTTTAATACTGCTGGTTCAAGGAGACCAGCCGCGCTACCGGTTGGTTGAAGAGCATCGTAAACGGGTGAAAAAAGGAACGCCCAGCGTGCTAATTGGTTTGCAATCCTTTGCGGAAGGCTTGGATCTGAAAGGGGAGTTACTGACGCAGGTGCATATCCACAAGATTGCATTTCCGCCGATTGATAGCCCGGTGATTTTGACGGAAGGAGAATGGCTGAAATCATTAAAACGCTATCCGTTTGAAGTGCAAAGTTTACCTAGCGCTTCGTTTAACCTGATTCAGCAGGTGGGGCGTTTGATCCGCAGCAATGAGTGCCATGGCGAAATTATAATTTATGATCGCCGTTTACTGACCAAAGGCTACGGCTCACGCTTGTTGGCGGCGTTGCCGGTTTTCCCTATCGAACAGCCGGAGATGCCAGAGGTGTTAGCGACGCCTGTTGCGGTAAAAAAAACGTCGGTTAAAGCAGCGAGCACGCGAAAAAAAGCCTCCAAACGTCGCCGCACGGACGTTACGCTGGGCAGCTAACGGCGCAGTCAAAAATGCGCGAATGGCAGTGAGCAATTCACTGCCATTTCTATTTGTGGCTAGGCGTTTCAAACGGCTTCACGCAATTCTCTTTCATCTCAAAAAAATCCGTGGCTAAGATTAAATTAGCCGCAGGTCAGTCAACTCTTATTTGCTAACTCATAATCGTTAAGTCTGGGTGTACCTCCGGCAGTGGCGTAGTTCAGTTTCCAGCCCATTTTATGGGTCTATCTGGCGTCAGAGGTAAGCAGCATGAAACAGGTTATGGCAGAGTTTATTGGTACTTTCTGGTTAGTTTTGGGCGGCTGCGGCAGTGCGGTGTTGGCGGCTATGTTTCCAGTAGCGGGAATCGGTTTTCTGGGCGTGGCATTGGCGTTTGGTTTAACCGTCGTCACTATGGCTTATGCTTTGGGCCACGTCTCCGGCGCGCATTTTAATCCGGCGGTATCGCTGGGGCTCTGGGTGGGCGGACGATTTTCCGGCGCGCAGTTGCTCCCCTATATTATTGCGCAGGTTTTGGGGGGGTTAGCCGGTGCTACGGTATTGTATCTTATCGCCAGTGGTAAGGCGGGATTTGACGTTACCGCAGGCTTTGCCAGTAATGGCTACGGTGTGCGTTCTCCGGGGGGCTACAGTCTGCAATCGGTGTTGATTGCAGAAGTGATTCTGACAATGGGGTTTGTGATGGTGATTATGGGCGCGACGGATTCCCGTTCACCCGCCGTCGCAGCGCCTTTAGCCATAGGTTTATGTTTAACCTTAATCCATTTGATCTGTATTCCGGTGGATAATACTTCGGTTAATCCAGCTCGCAGTACTGGCGTGGCCATTTTTGCCGGTGGAATTGCCTTACAGCAGCTTTGGGTATTCTGGTTAGCGCCGTTGATCGGCGGAGCTTTAGGTGGCGGTCTCTACCGCGCGTTGTTTAGCCCTACGTCGTCGAAGACCTAATGTTATTCATCCGCTCCCTGCGACGCCGGTTGGGCTGCGGGGGGCGTTTTCCTACGCAGCCAGTGGCAAAGTCTTCGACGTTTTACCGCTTATCTAACCCCTAGGCCCCATGATTAAGACCTGACAGTAAAATGGCCAGCGTGCTAATCAGCAATAGTAGACCGATGATATCCAATCTCTTCTGGCTGGTATCAAGATGCGATTCGCGTACGTTGCTCCGACAGCAGGCAACGCTCGGTAAAATCAGCGGTAAATTGAGTAAAAATACCCAACGCCAGCCTAAGGTGCTAACCCGTATTCTGCCCGCCACCGCCCCAATCACCAATCCCAGTCCGTTTACGACCAGCGACGTGCCTATCGCTCGTCCGTGCTTTTTTGGGAAAAGCGGCGGCAATCAGGCTGACTGTTACCGTATAAAGCACAGCTAGGCTGCTTCCTGGGATAAGCGAAAGAGATTCAGCAGCCAAATACTATCTACCAGGCTGCGCCGGGTGATGATAAGCCAAATAGCGTTATCCCTCGATAAAGTGCCCGATGGCGGCAGAAGCGACCCGCCAGCCGCCCGGTGGTATTGACGAGAATAAAGTCGATACAGTCAAAAAACTGGCCAGACTGATTACCGTCAGCATGCGACTTATTATCGACGGGGCAGAGGCCAACCCATCCGAAGTGAGCGCTGAGGTCATAAGGATCAGCCGGTAAGCAGGAATCTTCATTGTGTCGTGGCGAGTTGCGTGAATCGGTTGTGGCATTTTTTATTCTATAGCGGAATTAAATTCTCCAATGGGGTATCAATCAGTACAGCTTTATTTAAGATGGTTGATATTCATTGGGCTTCGATCTTCGATAAGGAGAAAGTGATGATTTCCGGCGATCGTTTGCACGGCATACGAGCTTTTGTCCAAGCGGCGCAGGCTGGCAGTTTTAGCCGTGCAGCAGAACAGCTTGGTTTATCCCGCTCGGCGGTGGGTAAAGCAGTGGCGCGGCTGGAATCCCGCCTATCGGTGCGTTTGTTTCAGCGCACCACTCGTAGCCTTTCTCTGACCGACGAAGGGCAGATTTTCTATGAGGATTGCGTAAAAGCGCTGGATGCGCTGGATGCCGCAGAGATTCAGTTGGCGGCGCGAGCCGTGGCTCCCAGCGGGCGCTTGCGCGTGTCATTGCCGATATTGTTTGGCCAGCAGTGGGTGATGCCGCCGTTGCTCGAATTAGCCGACAGCTTTCCCGCGCTACAGTTGGAAATTTTGTTTTCCAATCGCCTGGTGGATTTTGCGGAAGAAGGCGTCGATCTGGCTGTGCGTATTGGGCATATCGGTGATGCAGCTGGGTTGGCGGCGCGAAAGCTGGGAGAGCAACAGTGGGTACTGTGCGCCAGTGCTGATTACTTAGCCACCTACGGTCATCCCACTTCCATTGCGGATTTAGCGCATCATCGCACGATTAGTTTGTTACGAAATGGTCGCAGTCAAACGTGGCGTTTGGTGAATGACGCAGGTAAAACCGAATCTATAACGCCAGCCAGTCGTTTACGATTGGATAATATGGCGGCGGTAGCCACGGCTGCGGAAGCGGGGCACGGTATCGCGCTACTGCCGCGTTGGCTCGTCAACGCTGCACTGCAAAGTGGTCGATTGATGGAAACCTTGCCAGGCAATACTGGCATCAGTTTACCGATTAATATTGTCTGGCTAAATGGGCAGGTGATGCCCGCGCGGATTCGGGCGGCGATTGATAGGCTGGTGGAGGCATTTACACCACAGGCCCCCTGGGAGTCAGTGAGCCGGTTTTAGCCAAATCAAACCTGAGTTATGCTAAACAAAATAGCGAGAGGAAGCCTTTGTTGATGGATTACCGCAAAATTATCAAAGAAGTAGGACGTGGCAAAAATCACGCCCGCGATTTGGATCAGCAGACAGCCTGCGAGCTATATCAACGAATGCTGGCGGGGCAGGTGCCTGAACTGGAGTTGGGGGGCATTCTGATTGCTTTCCGTATCAAAGGGGAATCGGAGGCGGAAATCCTCGGTTTTTATCAGGCTCTGCAGCAGCGAGTGATGGCGCTAGAGGCCCCTGAAGGTCGGCCAATGCCGGTGGTGATCCCAAGCTATAACGGCGCGCGGAAACAGGCTAATTTGACGCCGCTTCTGGCGTTGCTGCTGTCGCGTCTAGGGCTGCCGGTGGTGGTACACGGTGTGAGCGAAGATAGCACTCGCGTGACCAGCGCCGAGATTTTTCAGGCGCTAGGTATGCCTTGGTCTGAGACGAAAGAAGATGCTCAGGCTCGGTTAAATAACGGCCAGCCGGTCTTTATTCCGGCATCGGTATTTTCCCCAGAGTTAGATAGTCAGCTACAAATGCGCTGGCGTATGGGGGTGCGTAATAGCAGCCATACCTTGGCAAAACTGGCGACGCCGTTTCTGCATCAGCGAGCGCTGCGTTTGGCCAGCGTTTCACATCCAGAATATTTGCAAAAGGTCGGTGGATTCTTTCAGGCAATTGGTGCTCCGGCGTTGCTGCTACAGGGAACTGAGGGGGAAGTTTACGCTAATCCGCTGCGCTGCCCGCCGCTCCACGCGATCGTTGGCGGAGAGCAAAGAGTCTTGTTGGAGCGTGCGGAAGAAAGTGACGTGCCCGATCTACCTGCATCCAAAGATGCGACAGAAACTGCGCGCTGGATTGAACGCTGTTTGGCTGGCGAAGTGCCGGTTCCGTTATCGATCCTGAAGCAGTTAGCCTGCTGTCAGGTTATTGCCGGGCAGGCAATATCGGTAGAGCAGGCATTGCAGCAATTTGCCGCTAAATAACCCGGTTTTCATAGAATAAACTACGTGGTTTCCGCCAGTTTTAGCCCTGATTGGCTTCCCACTGGCATCAGGTCTGCGAGAGTTTTTAGCGTGATAACCCTATCAATTATGCAAGGAATCCTATGCAACAGGCTTTGCGTTATTTCAACGCGTTGAATCAAGATTATCTGGCAGTGCATCAGGCCAAAGAAGACCTGTTTTGGCAGAATTATATGGGGTTGGGGGATGCCGGCGTTGGGACGCAGTTCTCAGCGGCGGAAACAGCATACAAAAGGTTTATTGCGGAAACTCGCCGTTTAAAAGAGCTGCGTGAACTGATTACGACATTAGAAGCCCAGCCCAAAACGCCGGAAAATCAAGGTTTGCTTCATGGGCTGCGGGGCTGGTATCGCTTTTTTGACTGTAACGCCATTGAAGATCCTCAGGCGCAGGCTTTGCTAGATGAAATCATTGCCTTCGAGTCCGATCTTTATCAGCGGCGCAAAACTCACCTGCCAATGCATTTTAATGCTAAAGGTGAAAAAGTAGCGGCTTCTCTGGGCGAGTTGCTGACCAATCAGGCCACTAATGAACATGAAGCTTTTCGACAAAGTTCTCAGCAGGCGTTGCGCGAAGTAGAGCAATGGTTATTGCACAATGGATTGCCTGAGTTGATTATCTTGCGTAACCGATTTGCTCGCCAAATGGGGTATCGCAACTATTTTGACTATAAAGTTAATAAAACCGAACAAATGACGCCGGAACAACTGTTTGCCATTCTGGATATTTTTGAACAGCAAACTCGTGAAGCTAACCGGCGTAGCCTGCAACAACTGGAGGAAAAACATGGAGAGTCTGCATTAGAACCCTGGAATATCCGTTTTGCCAGCGCTGGAGACGTCACCCGTCAGCTCGATCCTTATTTTCCTTTTGCCGAATCATTAGATCGTTGGATCAACAGTTTTAAACGCCTGCACATTGGTTTTCGCGGCGCGGAGATGAATCTGGATTTACTGGTTCGCGCTGGAAAATATGAAAATGGTTTTATGCATGGTCCGGTGCCGCCATTTGTTCAGCAGGGTAAATGGATACCGGCGCGGATCAATTTTACCAGTCTGGCGAAACCCGATCAGGTGGGAAGTGGAGCTTCAGGCTTGAATACGCTGTTCCATGAAGGCGGCCATGCGGCGCATTTTGCTAATATTGTGCAAAATGCCCCTTGTTTCTCGCAGGAATTTCCACCGACCTCAATGGCTTATGCCGAAACTCAGTCGATGTTCTGCGATAGCCTGCTGGACGATGCGGATTGGTTAAAACGTTACGCCAAAAATGCTGCCGGTGAACCGCTGCCAGATGAATTAATTCACGCCAATATTGAATCTCGCCAGCCTATGCGCGCATTTAATGAACGTCATATTTTACTGGTGCCTTACTTTGAGTGGGCTTTGTATCAATGGGATGACGTGCAGCTAACGCCGCAGGCAATGACCCAACTGGCGCGAGATATTGAGCAAAAAATTCTGGGTGTTAACGGTAGTCCAAGGCCAACGCTGGCGATTCCTCATTTATTATCGATGGAATCAGCCTGCTCCTATCAGGGTTATCTATTGGCGTTGATGGCGGTAGAGCAAACTCGCGCTTTCTTCCTGCAACGTGACGGCTATTTAACTGATAACCCAGCAATTGGCTCGGATCTGGCGGAACATTACTGGCGTCCCGGTAATAGCGTTAGCCATGATGAAACCTTACGGAGTTTGACTGGCGAAGGATTTAATCCCGTTTATCTGGCGGCGGCCTGCAATCAAACGGTTGAGCAAGCGTGGGCTGCGGCACAGGATGCTATTGCCAGCGCCGCGCAGCGACCACAGCCAGCGGCTGATTTTGATCTGAATGTCAGTATCCGAGTGGTCGATGGTGAACGTTTGCTGGCTGATAATCAGCATGGAGACGAAGCGATGTGTCGTGCTTTCGCTAATGCTATTAATGCTATTTAATCAATAGGATGGAACGAAAAATGCCCATCAGGGGTGCTGATGGGCATTTTCGAACTGCTCAGGAATATCAGTTATAAATCACTGCGGTGCCGTGCATCAGGTTGTTACCGGTTGCAGAAGTCATGGTGAAGGCTTTAGCGCCGGCAGCATCAGCTTTTTCAGCTAACTGTGCTTTCAGGCTGCTCAGGTCAGTTGCGCCGCTAACGGAGATTACGCCCGCTTTCTGGTATTGAGCCGCGTCCTGGCTATTAACGTGCTCAGCGGCAACGCTGGCAAATGAAAGGGTAGTTAGAGCGATAACTGCAACAAAGTTTTTGATGTTTTTCATGATATAATCCTATCCGGTTTCGTTAGAGTGAAAGGGCGTTCCCTTTCGATAGAAGCTATGTTACGCCTCTGTGATATTTATGAAACCAGATAGAATTGAGAATCTAATTCAATTTTTATGAATAACATCTAACGTGCAACGACACCCTGAGGACGCAGCATATCAAAGCGCTGTTCTTCGGTGATGCCATAATAAGCACTCGGCCCGCCTCCGCGCAGAATAGGCTGCGCCGCCGTGGTCAGATAGGTGCCGTTACTGTCTAGCAATTGACGATTAATATGCACCGCAATCACTTCCCCTAGTACCAGCCAACTATTGGTATTGCCGCCGTCGGCAGCCTTTAACTGAATACATTGTGTGAGTTTACACTCAAAGTTCACCGGACTTTCCGCGACGCGATCTACGGCGACCAGCCTACCCGGTTGAGGCGTTAAACCGGCAAACTGGAATTCATCCTGCTCCCGAGACAGCGGGGCGGAACTGTTATTCATCGCCTCCGCTAACGGGCGGGTGGCCAGATTCCAGACGAACTCGCCGGTTTCCACAATATTAGCCACGCTGTCTTTCCAACCGTTGCTGGAAAAACCGATGATAGGTGGCGTATAGCTAAAGCAGTTAAAAAAGCTGTAAGGGGCTAGGTTACGCTGGCCTTTGGCGCTAACAGAGGAAATCCAGCCGATAGGCCGTGGGCCGATAATGGCGTTTAATGGGTCGTGGGGCAGGCCATGACCGCTGGCGGGTTCATAATAGTAATTGTCTTCGGTACTCATAACATCCCTACATAAGGTTTATCATAAGGAGTCAGCTTAGCGGCTAAACGGAATTTCGCGCACTCTCGCTGGAAAATTAACAGGTTATTGGCGGCCTGCTTTGTCACTCGCCCGTTTTAAGGCGATTTATGCTATCTTACGCGCCAGAAAATGCCTATCAGAGACTCAAAACGATGGAAAACAAAAAAATCTTTCCCAAAGAAAAAAGCGGATTACATCCCCGAAATCGCCATCGTTCCCGCTACGATTTTGATGCGCTTTCAGCCAGTTGCCCTGAATTAAGCGTATTTTTGGCGCCTAACGCTTACGGTGATATTTCTGTGGATTTTGCCGATCCTGCGGCGGTAAAAATGTTAAACCGAGCGCTGTTAAAACATTTCTACGGTATTGAATTCTGGGATATTCCGGCGGATTATCTGTGCCCGCCGATACCTGGGCGTGCAGATTATCTGCACCATTTGGCCGATTTGCTGGCTAGCTGCAATGGCGGCGTGATTCCTCGAGGGAAAAGCGTGGCGGTATTAGATGTCGGCGTGGGTGCCAACTGCATTTATCCGATTATCGGTCAGCGTGAGTACGGCTGGCGCTTTACAGGTACAGAAATCGATCCGCATGCGCTAAGCGCGGCGAAAATGGTGGTATCGATGAACCCGACCTTGAGAAATACGCTACGTCTGAAATTGCAAAAACAGCCTGAAGCTATCTTCGACGGCGTTTGGGCCGTTAACGAACGCTATGACGTCACCCTGTGTAACCCTCCGTTCCACGGTTCTGCGGAAGAAGCCGCGGCTACAACTCGTCGTAAATTACACAAATTGGGCAAAGGTGAAGTGGCGGCTAAGCCGGTGCAGAACTTTGGCGGCAAGAATAGTGAACTGTGGTGCGACGGCGGTGAAGAAGGCTTTGTTACTCGCATGGTGCAAGAAAGCGTTCCGAGGGGCAATCATTGCCTGTGGTTCACTTCATTGGTATCGAAAAAAACCAGCCTGCCAGCGATTTATCACGCTTTACGCTACGCGAAGGCGGTAGAGGTTCGCACTATCGATATGGCGCAAGGGCAGAAAGTCAGCCGTTTTGTGGCCTGGACATTCCAGACTGAAGAGCAACAGGCTGCCTGGGTGGCTGAACGCTGGTAACGTAGCGTGCTATTCGGTTGAATAGGATTGGTTGAAAGTATTGATTAAAGTCCTTGAATGAACCCTTAGCCCGGCGGCAACGGTGGTGTTATCTGCTGAATGTTGTCGGGCCATATTTTATTTCTGCTGTATCCCCACTTTTTGTTCCACTTATCGGCTTTCCTAGCCATTTTATCAAAAATAATCACAGTTTTTATCCGGTTACTGTGTCGAGCAGTTAACACTATCCTTACTTTGTTCTACGCTTAAAGGATAAATACCCGACGGGCAATATAGCCTGCTAATGATCATATAAATTACAAAATTTTTCGGTGTGACTTTCTCTAATTATTACAGCAATGTCTCATTCTCCCAGGGTGAAGACTAAAGCTTACGGAGGATATTTTTAATGTTCTTCGAGCTTTGGCATGTTTTTTCTAAAAAAAGCATGTTGATAAAGATAAGGCCTCGGCTTATTCATTATTCGCCATAAGGACTCTCAGCTATGTTCTTTAATTTACGATCTTCTCATGCGCCCTGGCGTTCCGAATTAACCTCGATAGATAGCGCAGTACCGATGATTATATTTAAGCCTGATGGGACGGTAATACAGGCAAATCAGTTATTTCTACAGGCGATGGGATATCAGCGCGAAGAGATAATAGGCAAGCATCACCGAATATTTTGCGATCCAAATTATGTTGGAAGCGAAGCCTATAAACGCCACTGGCAGATATTAAATCAGGGAAAGCCGATCACTGATAATATCAAACGTATTCGCAAAGATGGCTCGGCGGTCTGGTTGCAAGGGACTTACACGCCAGTGTTGGATCGTCAGGGTAAAGTAGTGGAAATTATTAAGATTGCCAGCGATGTGACCGAGCGAATTTTACAGTCTCAAGAGCACCAAAGTCTGCTAAAAGCCCTAAATCGTTCAATGGGCATGATAACCTTCACTCCCACTGGCATTATTCTGGATGCCAATGACAATCTATTAAATATCATCGGTTACTCCCTTAGCGATATTCAGCATAAACCCCATCAAATTCTCTGTAAGCCTGAATTTGCCCATAGCGACGAATATCGCCAGCATTGGCAACGTTTGGCGCGTGGCGAATTTATTGTCGGCCGCTTTGAACGTATGAATAGTCGTGGGGAAGATGTCTGGCTGGAGGCTAGCTATAACCCGATTATGGATCACGATGGGCAGGTAATAAAGGTGGTTAAAATTGCTCAGGATATTACTCAGCTAATTCAACAACAGCAGCATGAAGAAGCGCTGATGCGCAATGTACACCATCTTTCAGTCAATACCGATAAGTCAGCGTCCGAAGGGGCAAATATTGTCCAGCAGGCGGTGAAAGGCATGCAGGAAGTGGAATCTATTGCCCGCGAAACGTCGGACGTAGTGAGCGATTTAGGGCGTTGTTCCAAGGAGATCGGCACCATTGTAGAGGCCATTCGTAAGATATCCTCTCAAACTAATTTGCTGGCGATTAATGCTTCCATTGAGGCTGCTCACGCGGGAGAGCATGGCAAAGGGTTTTCCGTGGTGGCCAGTGAGGTGCGATTGCTAGCGGATCAGTCCCGTAAAGCTGCCACTGAAATCGAGCACATGACCAAAACGATCCAGAACGGAGTGACTGCAGCGATTAAAGGTATGGGAACCTGCGTGGAACAAGCCGGTGGCGGCGTGTCGCTTACTCAGGATGCGGGGGAAGTGATTAATCAGGTCAATATTGGTATGCAGGATGTGGTTAAGCTGATGGCGGCGTTCGCGCAGATAAAAAACCGGCAAAATTATAGCGGTAGTTAATTGAGAAAAATTAATTCAATAAACGTTAATGAGATAAACAGGGATAAGAAATCGTGAAACACCCAGCGGGAGCCATTAGCCGCCCGCTGGGTAGGGTTTATCAGGAAACGTGCTGCAAGAACTCACGTAGCCTGTCGCTTGGCGGGTTGGAGATCAACGTATCAGGATCGCCATCCTCAGCCACGCGGCCTTTATCAATAAAGATCAGGCGTGAGGCTACTTTCTGTGCAAAGCCCACTTCGTGGGTGACGATGACCATGGTCATGCCTTCTTCGGCTAAATCTTTCATTACGGTCAACACTTCATGACGTAATTCCGGATCCAGCGCCGAGGTTGGCTCATCAAACAGCATCAATTTAGGTTTCACCGCCAGCGCGCGGGCGATAGCCACACGCTGTTGCTGGCCGCCAGACAGTTCGGCTGGGTAATGATGTGCCCTCTCGGACAACCCTACTTTTGCCAACAGGGCTCGCGCCTGTTTTTCTGCTTCAACCTTACTGGCTCCACGCACACGAATCGGGCCAAAAGCCACGTTTTCCAGCGCGGTTAAGTGAGGGAACAGATAAAACTGCTGGAACACCATACCGGCTTCCTGACGAATCAGACGCTCATCGACTTTTGGGTCGTTAACATCCAAACCATCGACAATCAGTTGGCCTTTTGTGATGACTTCCAGCTTGTTGATGCAGCGCAGCAACGTGGATTTACCTGAGCCTGACGGCCCGATGATCACCACCACTTCTCCCTTGGTGATATTCAGATTGATATCGTGCAGCACCTGGGTTTGGCCAAAGTGTTTAGAGACGTTTTTGAATTCAATCATATTATTTTCAGTTTTCTTTCTAACCGACGCAGGACGAAACTCAGCGCCAGCGTGATAATCAGGTAAATCACCGCAACAGCCGTCCAGATTTCCATGGCGCGGAAGTTACCGGCGATAATCTCCTGACCCTGACGAGTCAGTTCGGCTACACCAATCACGATAAACAGTGAGGTGTCCTTAATGCTAACAATCCATTGGTTGCCCAGCGGTGGCAACATGCGACGCAATGCCAGAGGGGCAATAACGTAACGCAGGGTATCGCGTTTGGATAAACCCAGAGCCAAACCGGCTTCACGGAAACCATTGTGGATTGACAACACTGCACCGCGGGTAATTTCCGCGATATAGGCGCCGGAGTTGATAATGATGGTGACTACCGCCGCCGAGAAAGGATCGATGCGAACCGGCATCATCATTGGCAAAGCAAAATAGATAAACATCACCTGTACAACGATAGGTGTACCGCGAATCAACTCAATAAAAACTAATGCAATATTTCTACTTAACCAACCACCGTAAGCACGGGCAAAACCTGCTACAACCCCAATGATCAGGCCGCCAAGTAACCCTAGGACCGAGATCCATAGGGTTAACTTAGCGCCTTCAAGCAGGATTGGTATGGCGGGCCAAATAGCGCTCCATTCAAACTGCATGGATATTCTCCTGGTCTAAAAACGGCAAACAATTAATTACTTAGGTTCAACACCGAACCATTTTTTATAGATTTCGTTGTAAGTGCCGTTCTCTTTTAATGTTTTCAGTGCAGCATTTACTTTCACACGCAATTCGCTGCCCTGTGGGAAGGCGATACCGTATTGCTGAGCTTTGATGGAATCACCCACCGCTTTAAACTGGCCATTGCCGGCAGTTTTAATGAAATACAGGATGTTTGGCGTGTCATGCAGTACTGCATCAGCGCGGCCAGTACCTAATTCCAGGTAGGCGTTATCGATGTTAGGGAACTGACGCAGATCTTTGGTTTTGATGTTGGCTTTTGCGTAATCAACAGAACCGGTGCCACTTTTCACTGCAACAACTTTGCCTTTCAGGTCGGCTTCACCTTTGATGTCATTAGTGGTGGTTTTTACCATGACCAGCAGGCCACTGTTGTAATAACCATCAGAGAAATCAACGGCTTTTTTGCGTTCGTCGGTAATGGTGATACCCGCCAGAGCTAAATCAACGTTTTTGGTTTGCAAAGCAGGAATGATGCCGCTGAAATCCATTGGTTTCAGCTCATAATCCAGATTCAGCTCTTTGGCAATGGCGGCCCAAAGGTCAACATCAAAACCAACGTACTTATCCCCTTGTTTAAATTCGAAAGGAACGAAAGCGGTATCCGTGGCAACAATCAGTTTGTCCGCTGCGTGAGAACTTACTGCAAAGGCCAGAGTGATTGCGGCCAATGAAACTTTTACAAGTGACTTCATATGTGGGAGTTCCTTTGTACTTTGAGTGGAGGAGATCCGTTTTTTTATAATTCAGGGAGCAATATGAAAAGATCGTGCCAAAATTGCAAGTCTTTTAAAAATAAAGCAATTAATCTAAATAATTAGGTTGCAACTACTTAGTTACTCTATTTTGCACTACTATGGGTCACCATAATGGTGCGTTTCTGCCATTTTGGTGCAATCACTCCATGAGTAACTCATCGGTAACTAATTAGTCAATAATTAATGATTTTAGTTTAACAGTTAAGAAACAAAAATGCGGGTGAGTTCAGGTTTTTATACGTAAAGAATAATGATCGACATTTATTGATGAGAGAAATAACGAAGGTTTAAGAAGTCGGTATTAGTGAGTGAGTATGAGAAAATATAGGATAAAGAGGGGAAGTTAGCGTAACTGGCTGTCTTTACTGCCTCGGCGGTTATAGCCAGCGTGATCAGCCTGTTGTTTATCCAGGATATTTTGACAATTGATACAATACCGAACGCCGGTTAGCGCTTTTCTACGCGCCTCAGGAATTTTTTCACCGCACTCTAGGCAGTATAAAGCGCTCTCGCCCTTACCCAGCGCTTGACGCGCACGCTGAACCGCATCGTCAACGGTAGAATCAATCTGATCTTGCACTGCGCCGTCTCCGGCCCATCCGCTTGCCATCGTCAGTTTCCCCCCAAAATCATAAGGGCCAGCTAAGCCGACCCTCCATAGTATTTCATCTAACAATTATTAATTAAATTATTCGATATTAGCTTCGATAAACCACAGGAACTGATCCAGATCGCGAGAGGCGGCGGTAAACATATCCGCAGTGTCTTCGTCTTCGACCTGAGTAATCGCCTTACGAATATCATTCGCTACCACCGCATAGCGGTCGGCCAGCGCTTTCAGATGCTCTTGCACGCTATGAATATTGGTCGGATAGCTTTTCAACGGGGATTTATCGTTGACGACTTGTACGGTTCCCAGCGCTACACCACCGAGTTGCACCGCGCGCTCTGCAAAGGTATCCAGGTGGCCGGTAATTGCGGTACGGAAGCCATCCAACATTTCATGAACGGCAATAAAGTTGGCGCCGCGCATGTTCCAGTGAGCCTGTTTGGTGATCAATGACAGATCGATAAACTGAATCAGCATGTGGTTCAGCGCTTTGATTGCGCCAATTTTTACGCTTTCATCCAAATCATTACGGGTGTAAAGCAGGTCAGAAGATTTCGTTTTTACCAGTTTAGCGGTACTCATAATAGGTATCCTCATGCTGTATTGGTTATTAATTTCTTTACCGGGTCAAGTATAGCAGGATTATATAATTCCGTTGCTCCGATACGGCCTATCAATTTAATTGGTTATAACGTCAGATAATTAGTAATAGAAAATTTTCGAATAAAGATTCTGTAACTTCATGATTTAAAATAAATTAGCTGAAAATATTTATTCATCGGTGCTTGCAGGCCTATTTATTTTTGGATAAATACAGTTGGTTAACCTGTACGGGGCAATAGGTTGTCCATATTTATATGGCTGCGGCCTTTAATTTCTGCTCACTAAGATAAAGATAATTCTTTATGAAATATAGCTATTGTAATAATAGCTATATACAGGGCGTTAATTGAGAGGTTTTCTGGGTTATAAATCAAAAAAATATACGGGCTGATATTAGTCGGAAGTCATCAAATGAATACTTTGTTGATAGCGATAGGGTTATTGCTATCCGCAAGGAAGAAAAAGTCTATCAGGCCGTTTGAGCGATGATAAACAGGCGAGGAAAAGCCAGCAGCAGGTTACCATTATTGTGTACCGGATAGGCCGCCGTGATTTTTAGCAGATAAGCTTGCAAGAAATCTTGCCGGTCGGTCTCATTTAAAGGGTCAATAAAAGGGCGTAAGCCTGTGGATCGTACCCAGTCAACGATTGCCTGAGCCGAAGGCATCGGGTGGAAATACAGGGTTCGCCAAATATCCACGCGTTGAGCAAGAGGATTCAGCAGATCGTAATATTCGCTGGCCGACAAAATTTTTACACGTTCGGCGTTACTTGCCGCTAATTGTTGTTGCCAGCGGCCTTCAGTGGCGACTTCTCGCATGGCGCGGTGGCTGGGTTCGTCACGGTTATCGGGCATTTGGATGGCCAGAATACCCTGCGGGGCCAAATGGCTCATCAATTGAGGAATCAAAAGGCGATGATTTTCTAACCATTGTAGGGATGCGTTGGCATAAATCACATTTTGTGGCTGAGGAGGTTGCCAATGCCGAATATCCGCAGGTTGAAATATACAGTCTGGCAACCGCTTTTGCGCGCTTTCCAGCATTGCCTGAGAGTTATCGATTCCTACCAGATGGGCGTGAGGAAAACGCTGTCGCAGTAATTCGGTGGAATTACCCGGCCCACAGCCTAAATCGCTGACAAAATCGGGCGTATTTATTGCCACGCGAACCAGTAAATCTGTTGCCGGTCGGGTGCGTTCCGCTTCAAACTGGCGGTACAAATCAGGATTCCAGTCTTTCATCCTAAGCCTCATTGTTGTCGGGTGATGAGCTCAGCACGCCGGCATTAAATATTCTGTAATGGTCCGCTGTATAATACCGCTCCGGTAGGTTGCCCAGTTGGAGAACCGCCATGGGGTTCTACACTGATTGCCAGCACGTTGCCTTTGGTTAAGGGAACTTCGTTGAACGCGATCTGCGTCGGCCCGCTAGCATTTAACAAGCCGAGAGAGTGAGGTTTTTCGCCAGCGGCAATACTCCACAGTTCAAGGCTATGCTGCTCGCCAATCGGGGCTGCGCTTAACGGCGTTAACGTCAGGCTACGGGTAGATTTATCCATGCTGACAATCCATTGGCCGTTTTGCTCGCTGCTGGCCAGTACCGCCACCGGAATGGGGGCTTCAGGCTGTACCAGCAGGCGGGGGACCAGCAAGAGTGCCGCCAGACAGGCTGCGATCGCCCAGCCGAGATAAGTGCCGCTTGCGCGACGTATTGAAGACACTTCGGATTTTTTGGGGGGAGGCAATTGGAGCTGGAGTTTTTTCCATATCCATGCCGGCGGCGTCACGGGCTGTAAGCTATTGTCCATTTGGCTAAACAGGTTTTGCCAACGAGACACTTCTTCTGCCAGTTCGGGATTCCGTAGGATTTGTCGCTCAAATTTAATTCGAGCCAGCCCGCGCAGAGTGCCCAGCGCATATTCTGCGGCCAGTGCTGATTGATATTCGCGTCTGTTTTTCATATTCCTACGCAGCTCTTTAAGTGCTCCAGCGCGCGGCGGATCCAGCTTTTCACCGTGCCAAGAGGCTGTTGTAAGTGTTCTGAGACCTCGCCATGAGAAAGTCCCTGATAATAAGCCAGCATAATACTTTGCCGCTGTTCAGCGGGGAGGTGCGCCATGCAATGTTCCAGCAGCTTGGCTTCTGAACTTTGCTGTAGCTGGGAGGCTGGCGAGGGCGCGTCATCGGCTAGATTATCGGCCTCGTCTTCATCCCATCCCTGCAAACGGTTATCATTGCCACGCATCAAGTCTATTGCCCGATTACGGACAATATGTGTGAGCCAGGTAAGGGGAGAACTGAGGCGGGGATTGTAATTATTCGCCTGACTGAGCACGGTGATAAAGCAATCGTGTAATACCTCTTCGGCTCGGGCATGGTTACGTAACATACGTAAGGCAACGGCGAAAAGACGTGGGGAAGTTAACCGGTATAATCGTTCAAATGCCGATTGGTCGCCTTTGCCAATCGCTTCCAGTAGCTCAATTTGTTCAGCCAAAGACGCTTCATTCATTCGTAATCCCTAAAAGCAAGGTGCAGTGAGACACTGCACCCAGTATAGACCGCTTTTATTTAGGCATTAGAACGGTATCAATAACATCTATCACACCGTTTTTCTGATTCACATCATAAGTGCTGATATTGGCCAGATTGCCTTTGGCATCTTTAATCTGAATATTATGAGGGCCATTGTTCATAAACCACAGAGGCTGACCGTTGACGGTTTTCAGTTCGGCGGTGCCGCCACCCTCTTTAATTTTTTTCTCAAGCTGTTTCATATCGTATTTGCCGGGTACCACGTGGTAAGTCAGAATTTGGGTCAGCACGGCTTTATTTTCCGGTTTGACCAGATTCGCAACGGTTCCGGCTGGCAATTTAGCAAACGCGGCATCGGTTGGTGCAAACACGGTAAATGGCCCTGGCCCTTGTAGGGTATCCACCAGACCGGCAGCTTTAACGGCCGCCACCAAAGTTGTGTGATCTTTAGAATTCACGGCATTCTCAATAATGTTCTTACTCGGGAACATTGCGGCTCCCCCCACCATCACTGTGTCGGACATCATGGCTGCCATAGATACACTGCTGAATACTAAAGAGGCACAGATAGCGGTACGGATAAGCGTTTTCATAATGTTATTCCTTATTAGGATGGAAGAGGTGAGTCTTGCCTCACATCTACCTATACGAATCAGCCAGCCGTTTTGGATGCAAAAAGAAGTGAAAATAATCAAAAAAAAACGCCAGTCCTTATAAAACAAGGCATAGCGTAATGAATAAGTCTTATCTAACCGGTGTTAAACCTGAGTGGTTGGCTCAGGATGCAGAAAGCGGTGCATGACGTAAGCGTCTACGTAACCCTGTTTCGGGTGTTTAAACGCCTGCGGCAGGGTTGCAATAATGTCGAAGCCCAGTTTTTGCCAAAGGCTGACCGCCAGAGTATTGGTACTGACGACAAAATTGAACTGAATTGCCCGGTAACCCAAGCGCTGAGCTTGTTCAATGCAGTGCAGCCCCAGCTTTTTACCAATGCCTAAACCTCTGACGCTGGCATCGACCATAAAAGAGGCGTTGGCAACGTGACAGCCTAACCCTCGCTGGTTATCAATCAGCTTATACATCCCGACAATTTTATCTTCATGCAACGCGACCCAACAGCGCACGCCGTCACCGAACCAATATTCATAAGCGACCCGCTCTGGCGTGTCTGCGATGAAAACGTAGGTGTCTTCACTGGCGATAACCGCCTGAAAAAGTGGCCAGATTGCGGCGAAATCTTCAGGTGTTGCCGGTCTTATTTCCATGCCACTGTTCTCATATTGATTAAGTCAATTCTTCAATCTTGGGTTTGGCTTTAATCGTTAAAGTCGCGCCAATAGAGGCGGCAATAATACAGCCCAGCGCTGACCATTGTATCAATGTCAGATATTCATTCAGGAAGATTAGGCCAGAGATGGCGGCCAAAGCCGGTTCCAGACTCATTAATGTACCGAAAGTGCGGGCCGGAAGTCGGGTTAACGCCACCATTTCCAGTGAGTAAGGCAAGGCGGTAGAGAGAATGGCAACGGCCAGAGCAATTGGCAGAATGGCGGGAGAAAACAGCGCCATACCGTTATAGGCTACGCCAATCGGGCAGAAAACCAGCGCAGCGATCAGGGAGCCAATGGCTACGGTACCTGGCCCGTGGTTGCCCCCCGCTTTTTGGCCGGAAATAATATAAATTGCCCAGCAGGCACCGGCACCCAAGGCGCAGGCGGCACCGAACAGATCGATACTGTCCACGCTTTTGCCCAGCGGTAATAAGAAGGCTAAACCTAACACGGCCAACCCAACCCACAGAAAATCGATGAGGCGGCGGGAAGAAAACATGGCAACGGCCAGCGGGCCGGTGAATTCAAGAGCCACGGCAATGCCCAAAGGGACCGTTTTCAAAGACAGGTAGAATAGAAAATTCATTCCGCCGAGCGCCAGGCCGTAAACCAGCAACGGCATGCGGCTACCGGCAGTAAAGCGCATCCGCCAGGGCTTAAAAATCACAAACAGAATAAGCGTACCAATCCCCAGACGTAGGGAGGTAATTCCCTGCGCGCCGACCAGCGGGAACAGACTTTTTGCCAGTGAGGCGCCGCTCTGGATCGAGATCATGGCTATAACCAGCAGGAAAACGGGCAGCAGGGGGAGCGATAATTTGGACTGAGAGGACAGCGACATCCGTTAGAGCCTCGGCAAAAGTAGTGAATAATCAGATTATTGCCAGTGTAAATGAAATGCTGCCGATGTATCTAATAATTCGCAAAAGTAGCGGATCAGAGGCGGGGAAAAAGAGAAATAATTTATTGCTGAGTGTTTTTTATGCGTTTTGTGGTTATTTTTTAGGCGGCAAAACTAAGAATTGTCTGGAATAGCGTTAAGTGATGAACTTCACGGTTTCGACAAAAATGCGGCAAAAGTCGTATACTTTTAGCGAGTTACACTGTTCTTGAAAAGATTTGTTACACCATATAAAAGTTTAGACAACGATTCAGGTGCAGAGTTTCTACCTAAGTTTTGTTATATTTTAATGGTGTTTTTGTTTAATTGAAAATAATTTGCGTCTTGAGGTGGTTATGAAAAAAATTGCATGTCTTTCAGCAGTAGCAGCTTGTGTATTGGCAGTGAGCGCAGGTAGTGCATTTGCAGGCCAGAGTACCGTTACTGGCGGTTACGCTCAGAGCGATTACCAAGGTGTTGCTAACAAGGCTTCAGGTTTCAACCTGAAATACCGCTACGAGTGGTCCGATTCCCAACTGGGCGCTATCGGCTCTTTCACTCACACTGAAAAAAGTTCTTTCGGTGACAGCAGCAGCGTTTACAACAAAGCACAGTACAACGCAATCACTGCGGGTCCTGCTTACCGTATCAACGATTGGGCTAGCGTTTATGGCGTAGTTGGTGTGGGCTATGGTCGTTTCACTGCAAACGGCGCGGGTAACCCAGAAGCTAAATCGGGTTCAAGCGATTACGGCGTAGCATACGGTGCTGGTGTTCAATTGAACCCAATGCAGAACGTAGCGCTGGACTTCTCTTACGAGCAGAGCCGCATCCGTAGCGTTGACGTTGGTACCTGGATCGCTGGCGTTGGTTACACTTTCTAAGAGTAATCAGCCAGTTTAGCATTGGTTCCTACGAGCTAGATGCGAAATCCAATAAAAATCCGCCTCCGGGCGGATTTTTTTATGTGCCGAGTATTATGTGATGCCACATTATGCAGATAGCCGTCTTTATGGAAAAGTATTTCCCAATTAATAGCTATGCCATTATTTTATCGGGGAATATATAAATTTATTTATATCACTTGGTTATTATAAAGAAGCAATTAACCATTTTTATAAGATGGGTATATTCCCGCGCCCGAAGTTAATGTGTTTAATTATATTAATTACAAAACATTGACCAATATTAATTGTTGGCTTGCGACCATTCTGGTCTGACTAGGTTATTCATTATTGATGTGAATAAATAATTACATTATCATTTGTAGCGTCATTTAATTAATAACATGGAGTCGTTAATGAAAGGAATCGGAGCGTTATTACTCAGTTTATTATTAACCGGATGCGGCGGGACGTGGTTCCCAGAAGGTCATTATAGTGAATCTCGTGAGCCTAAATTTCGGGTTCACGGCGATGAACGTACAGGCGCAGAACGTATGGCGGCTTGTCATCGCACTAAAAGTTGTCGCGGCGACGAGTGGCACAAACCTAACCCGGATTATGTGGGCGTTAGCGTGACTTATTGATAAACTGCTTCATCTATTCTTATTGAATATCAATAATGATGGATAATTATTTTAGCCGCCGTTATTGGTATTCAACGCTCAATATCCCGTGTTCTGGGCGTGTGTAAATAAGGTTGATTACGCTGTTTTATCTGGAAATTTTCAAATTAATTTACAGTGTAAAATGCGTAAATAGATCTCACTGATTCACCTTATCTTGCGATATTCAATATAGCGAAGCTATTTGCGCTTCTACAGAAGTGTTTATGTTCTAACAGGGTTGACTCGGAATGTTTCTTGATTAGAACCCCCTTCGCCGAATGAAATTATCCGGAGCCAGCGACGCTGACTCCGAGAGAATGAATAATTTAATAATTACTGGCGGCTTCTTCTATTAGCGCGATGATGTCGTCGGGATGAGAGGCTAGAGACGCATGGCTGGCGTCCAGTCGAATGGTTTTTTTCGGTTTCATGCGTTCTGTAAACCATTGTTGGGTTTCCGGCGGAATCATATGGTCCTGATTGGATATTTGATACCAGCTCGGCTTAGTCTTCCATGCGGGTTCCGTTGAAGTATCGGAGAAGCATTTCCCTGAGGTCGGTTTTTGTGCAGCAGCCATGACAACGGCCTCAATATGGTCCAAATCCTGACAGAAGCTTTCGTGGAATTTATCGTATTTTACCCATAAATAACCGTCTTGATCTGGAAACAGATTAGCGGCTCCGGAAGGTAAATCGCGCAGTTGGAAAATACTGCCGAGACTTTCGCCTTTATCCGGTGCGAAAGCGGCGACGTAAACCAGTCCTACCAAATTAGGTAAATGTCCGAGCTGAGAAATAACCATGCCACCGTAGGAGTGACCGACCAGAATGGTCGGGCCTTGGAGCGAGGCGGCCAATTTTTCGGTGCGTTCCACATCGTCGGCCAGAGAGGTCAGCGGGTTTTGTACCGCATACACAGGATAACCTTTATTATGTAAAGTCGGAATAATATGACGCCAGTGCGAACCATCGCCCCAGGCGCCGTGTACCAACAAGATATTCGGTTTTGTCGTCATATTGTGTCCCATTATCAGAGTGAACTATCAAGCATGATAATCCGCGGCCCCTTGCCGCAATACCACACATCCATCAAAAGTATAGTGTAGATATGTGACTAATTGATGAGGCTGGGCAAATTTGCGCATCGGTTTTAGCCATCTCATAACGCAATAAACTCGACTTACGATCATTTAAAATCAAACGACTAGCATTTAAATTTGGCCGAAATAATAATTCTTATAGAACAATAAATTAATCTATGGGTGATTCTGAATTTAATTATCTTATTGATTTGTAAATATTCAATATGATGACAAACTATAATGTATTAAGAGATTTATTCAGTGCGCTGGGTTCCTGACTAATCATTAATATAAAACAATAGGTTGAGCCACAATGACTGCGCTAGCAAACCCCATCATTCCTCAGATTCAGGATACCCGACTTGAGCAGCAGATACTTCGACGCTCTATTTTCTGCACTGTGATTATTGCGGTGATGGGAATTGGTTTTGGTATTTTGTGTGGGTCAATGTCGATTATTTTTGACGGCATGTTTTCGGCGTTAGATGCTGGTATGTGCAGTTTATCTCTACTGGTGTCACGTTTATTAGGACAGCCGAATAGCCGCCGTTTTCAATACGGCTTCTGGCATGTTGAACCCTTGGTACTGGCATTTAACGGCAGTCTATTAGCCTTTCTATGTCTTTACGCCTTTGTGAATGCAATCAAAGGCATTACAGAGGGTGGCAGGGAGCTGGAATTAGGCTGGGCCATTGCGTATGCATTAGCGGTCAGCATTTTCTGTTTTATCATTTTCCTGAAGCAGCACCGGTTAAATAAACAGGTAAAATCAGAGCTGATTGCGTTGGATACCAAAAGCTGGCTGATGTCTGCCTGCATCAGTTCTGCGCTGCTGGTGGCTTTTCTGCTGTCCTGGAGTTTGGAAGGCACCGCCTATGAGCATCTAATTGTTTATACCGATCCGGCGGTGTTGGCATTGTTAACTTTGGTTTTGATTCCGGTGCCA
Source organism: Yersinia nurmii (assembly GCF_001112925.1). GTDB lineage: Bacteria > Pseudomonadota > Gammaproteobacteria > Enterobacterales > Enterobacteriaceae > Yersinia > Yersinia nurmii. Next base: position 424,753 of record NZ_CPYD01000001.1, on the reverse strand, counting down.
ATTAAAACTGTCATATCCGCCGTGCGCGAAGTATTACAAATGACGCCGGATACGCTTGATGCTTCCATCGAACGTATTATGGAGCTATTAATTTTGGAATACGGTTTCCTGGATTATTCCCATTATGCAACACGGGTCGGTCGAGGATTATTTATTGAAATTCATGTGGTTATTCCGGAATCTATGGAAAGTGATGGCGTGCGGCGTTTTGATAAAATCCGCGATGAGATAGCTTTGGCGATTGGTGATCCCGGACCGCATCGCTGGCTGACAATTTCATTTACCCGCGATCCTAAATGGCTGTAATTATTGTTTAGTCTTCAAGTGTTTTCACCGGAATATCAACGAAGAAAGATGCTTTATTCTCTTGTTTTATCTTTGGGGGAATGGTTCTTCCCTGATTCTATTATTGTTCCACATTGGATATGCACCGGTAAATTTCGCCCAATTTCCTTAATTAATTTAAATTAAAGATTGTCTTATAGCGTTGTATTGCTGTTTTTTCTAAATATTGCTTAAACAACTGGCGAAAGCTGAGAACTTTTCAAAAAAGGCGTGTTTTAATCCCTGCGCAATAAAAATGCAGTATCTCGTTTGGCGAGGCTCCTATACAAACACAGGTTACTGATCTGACGACATCGAGAGATGCCCAAGGTTAAGACAGGCTTTATCGGATTAAGGTTTAGCCCAAAGTAACTTCTGATGACTCTATCAGATACGTTGTATAGTGCTAAAACCTGGACGCGGAGATAGGCAGTCTGCACTCCCTCTTTGGTTACCGCCCCTATGCGATCACTGTTGAAGTCTTAACAGATATAGGGACAATCATGATTAACTCACTATCACACAATAATGCTCAGCTCAAAACCAACACCGATGCTTGCGAAGATGCATCCGTTGCGGCTTATATGAGCGATAATTTTATTACTATTTCTGAAAAACTGACCGCTAAGGAAGCCTGCGACTATTTGCTTTCTCAGCTACAGACGGATGAAATTCCCTCTCAATTATTTGTCACCAGCGATGATTATCACTTGTGCGGCGTTTTGTCGGTAAAGAAGTTATTGCAATCCATTGAACCGAACAGCCCAGTCGGCACCATGATGAATCAAACCTTTTTCCATGTTTCCCCTGATGATGAGCGTAATGATGTCGCGCATCTATTAAATAAAGGCGGCGTTGATGTTGTGCCGGTTTTGGTTAATCGGAATTTGGTTGGAGTATTGGGCGAAAAAGAAATTGCTCGTCTGATCGAAGATGAAAACACCGAAGATGCCCAGCGCCAAGGTGCCAGTTTACCTTTGGATAAACCTTATTTAAGTACCAGCCCTTGGGAATTATGGAAAAAGCGCTGTCCGTGGTTGCTGATGTTATTTGTAGCTGAAGCTTATACCGGTACGGTAATTAAAGCCTTTGAGGAACAGCTGGAAGCAGTTATTGCATTGGCATTCTTTATTCCATTGCTGATTGGCACCGGTGGTAATAGTGGAACGCAAATTACCTCGACTCTGATTCGCGCTATGGCATTAGGAGAAGTCAGCCTGCGTAATGTCGGTAATGTGATCAAAAAAGAGGTCACTACCTCATTAATGATTGCAATAACCATCGGTGGTGCTGCCTGGATCCGGGCCTGGGTTATGGGCGTGGGAATGGATGTTACGCTAGTCGTTAGTCTGGCATTGGTCGCTATTACCATTTGGAGCGCCTTTGTTTCATCCATTATTCCGATGCTACTCAAAAAAGCCGGAATAGATCCTGCGGTAGTTTCAGCGCCCTTTATTGCCACTTTTATTGATGGTACCGGGCTGATTATCTACTTCAAGATTGCGCAAGTTGTTTTGAATATATAACCAAAGAGTGGAATGACGACGGATCGCTGCATTTGTATATGAGTATAGGAATAGTCAATGTTCTGAGTTTCAGTGCAGCATTCTTAATAAAGATGTAGCCGCGGATAAATAAATTGTTCGCGGCTAACATAGAAAGGAATTGAGGAGGCGGTCATCGCAATATATTTTTTAGTAAACATATTAAGGGGATAGCTATAGATTAAATTAAGAAGAGGTTTGTTATGAATAACATGACGGTATTTATGTCGTTTCTTGGAATTATCAGTGTATTGGGTTTTGTGGCCATTTATATGAGTGCGAAATGCGATGAATAACAACAAAGGGTATGATTTTGCCTAGAAGCATCCTTCCTGCAAAAAAAAGTAGGATGTGCAGGAAGGATGAGCGTGCTTAATGATTATCATTGCCAATGCAGTAAGTGAATAAGTGTTTTATAAAATAAAGCAGGTAAAGTTCGGATTTATTTTATAAAATATACAAGGAGGGTGGTTATGGTGTTTTATATTATCGGCATTCTTTATGCCACCTTTATGATTTCTGTCGGTATTTACGAGATTAATCTAGATACGGGGGAAAACCAGGAAACTTTTTATCGGATATTACTGGTGTTCTCAGGTAGCATAATAGTCTTTGCCTTTGTATGGAGCTTGTTACATTGGCTGAAAGGCTCGAAGAAATAAAGAAGAGGCTGCGAAAAAGTGAATAGTTCGCATTTCTCTTTCTAACTGAATTACTAAAGTTAAAACATCCGGCCTAAGGCGGGAGATTTTTCTATGCCTAAAATCGGTCGATGTAAATTCAGCCGTCGCTAAGTGAGTACGACATGCAAAATGAAAAACAAGACGTTGCCTTGAAGTCTATGGTTGCCAGCGGGTTACTTTCGGTTGGTAAATTTGTCGTGGGCATATTTACCGGAAGTATTGGTCTGATTTCTGAGGGAATTCATTCTCTGACAGATTTTATTGCTACAACCATTACCTGGTGTGCGGTACGAGTGAGCGATAAACCTGCCGATGACGATCACCATTTTGGCCACGGAAAGGTCGAGAATATGGCGGCTCTGTTTGAGATTTTACTGCTGGTAATGGCGGCGGGCTGGATCGCCGTAGAGGCATGGAAACATTTCTGGGGGGAAACTCAGCCCATTATCGCTGCGCCAGCGGTTATTGTGACGTTGCTGATTGCGATGGTGATTGATTTCTACCGGGTTCGCGCGTTAAGACGAGTTGCAGCGGAAACAAATAGCGCCGCGTTAGAAGCCGGCGCGTTGCATTTTCTCTCCGATATGATGTCGTCCGGGGTGGTGTTGCTGGGCATGGTATTTGTTTTATTGGGCTATCCAAAAGCCGATGCGGTAGCGGCTATGGTGGTCGCGTTGTTTATTCTGGTGACGGCAATCAAATTAGGAAAACGCTCGTTTAATACCTTAATTGATACCGCGCCCGAAGGAATACAGCACGAAATTACCGGCTCATTGACGCGTTTCCCGGAAGTGCTTGGCGTAGCTAAATGCCGAGTGCGCGATGCCGGAGCGATGTTATTTATCGAAGTGACTATCGTAGTATGTAGAACGTTATCTTTGGAACGTATCGATCGGTTAAAAAGCCATATTTCCGAACAATTGGCGGCAGATTATAGCGAGGCTGAAATAACCGTATTGGCTACGCCGAAGAAGAGAAGCGATGAAAATATGGCGACTCATTTACGGGTTATCGCCGCCAATAATGACGTAGCCATTCATAATTTAACTTTGCAGCAGTTAACTACCCATACCTGTATTAGCCTAGATTTAGAAGTGCCAGCGCATTTCAGCGTGACTCAGGCCGACGTGGTGGCTAAAGCGATGAAATCGGCTATCCGTAACGATTTGGGCAGAGAAACTGAAGTGGATATTCATATTGAACCGCAGATAAACTACTTGCTCAGCACGGAAGATGTGGCGGAAGACGAACTGACGATGATTCGCGAAGCTTTACAGCGTTTAACTCAGCAGGACAGTATTTTGCGAGGGATTCAGGATGTCAAAGCACGAAATACCGACGTTGGTATCGTAGTCAGTTTCAATTGTATTGTGCTGCCGTTTATTTCAGTGATCAAGGCGCATACCGCCATCGATAATATCGAAATGAAGCTGCGCGCGCTTTATCCCACCATTTCCCGCGTTGTGGGTTACGTTGAGCCGACTCCGGTTAATCCTGCTCCGGCATTACTGGTCCCCCCCATCCCCGTAGCTCCCGTGCCTACGGCATAAAATTCAGCAATTATTGTTGTCAATGGCTGTGTGCCGATGGCGCGTTTTACGCGATAAACCGTCAGACAGCCAATATTTTTCGTGACGGTTTTTGGACAGGCAAGCAGTGATTGAAAGCGTCATTCTCGGCGGGCGATGGGAAATTGTGCACACGAAGGGCGATACTGCGGTCATATTGTGGCATAATGCGCGCCGAATCACATATTTCTAATATTGATCTCCCCCTATTCAGTAATCCAATCGAGAGCAAGCTCTGTGCTAAGTACTAACAATATCACCATGCAATTCGGCAGTAAGCCGCTGTTTGAAAACATCTCTGTAAAATTTGGCGGCGGCAACCGCTATGGTTTGATCGGCGCTAACGGCTGCGGCAAGTCAACCTTTATGAAAATCCTCGGTGGCGATTTAGTACCGAGCGCAGGCAACGTATTCCTCGATCCAAACGAGCGTTTGGGTAAATTGCGTCAGGATCAGTTCGCCTTTGAAAACAATACCGTACTCGACACCGTGATCATGGGTCATGGCGAGCTGTGGGAAGTGAAAGAAGAACGCGACCGCATTTACGGTCTGGCCGAAATGAGCGAAGAAGACGGCTATAAAGTCGCCGATCTGGAAGTTGCCTACGGCGAAATGGACGGTTACAGCGCAGAAGCCCGAGCAGGTGAGTTATTACTCGGCGTAGGTATTCCGGTAGAGCAACATTATGGCCTGATGAGCGAAATCGCACCGGGCTTTAAACTGCGTGTGCTATTGGCGCAGGCGCTGTTCTCTAACCCGGAAATTCTGCTGCTCGATGAGCCAACCAACAACCTGGATATCGATACTATCCGTTGGTTAGAGCAGGTGCTGAACGAACGTAGCAGTACCATGATCATTATTTCCCATGACCGTCACTTCCTGAACATGGTATGTACTCACATGGCGGATTTGGACTACGGCGAACTGCGGGTTTACCCAGGTAACTACGACGAATATATGACTGCGGCCACTCAGGCTCGTGAACGTCTGTTGTCTGATAATGCTAAGAAAAAAGCGCAGATTTCCGAATTGCAGTCTTTCGTTAGCCGCTTTAGCGCCAACGCATCCAAATCTAAACAGGCGACTTCCCGCGCCCGTCAGATTGATAAAATTCAGTTGGATGAAGTTAAGGCCTCGAGCCGTCAGAACCCGTTCATCCGCTTCGATCAGGAAAAGAAACTGTTCCGTAACGCGCTGGAAGTGGAATCTATTACTAAAGGTTTCGACAATGGCCCGCTGTTTAAAAATTTGAAGCTGATGGTTGAAGTTGGCGAGAAGGTCGCGATTCTGGGCCCGAACGGTATTGGTAAAACCACTTTGCTGAAATGTCTGGTCGGTGATACTGAACTGGATTCCGGCACCGTTAAGTGGTCTGAAAATAGCAAAATCGGTTATTACGCACAGGATCACGCCAGTGATTTCGACATTGACCTGACGGTCTTCGACTGGATGAGTCAGTGGAAACAGGAAAAAGACGACGAGCAGGCGGTTCGCAGCGTACTAGGGCGTTTACTGTTTAGCCAGGACGATATCAAGAAGAAAGTTAAGGTGCTGTCTGGCGGTGAGAAGGGGCGAATGCTCTTCGGTAAGCTGATGATGGAGCGTCCAAATATTCTGATTATGGATGAGCCAACTAACCACTTGGATATGGAATCCATCGAAGCGCTGAATATGGCGCTGGAAATGTATGAAGGTACTTTGATCTTCGTTTCCCATGACCGCGAATTCGTTAGCTCACTGGCGACTCGCGTGATTGAAATGACGCCAAGCAAAATCCACGACTTTACCGGTAACTACGAAGACTATCTGCGTAGCCAAGGTATTCAGTCTTAATCAATATCGATTAATGCTGAAATTAAAAAAGGCTGGTGCAAATGCATCAGCCTTTTTTGTTTTCTGGCGTAGCCTGACGTTTAGTTTTTACTGCAGACTTCACAGTGAGGTACTTTCGCCAGCTTCATCGTGCGGAATTCCAGTGTCATGGCATCCAGCATTAGGAGTCTACCACGGCGTACCTCGCCATAACCGCTAAGCAGCTTAATGGTTTCCATTGCCTGTAAACTCCCTATAGTGCCAACCAATGGCGCCATTACGCCGGTTTCCACACAGGTGAGGGGGGTATCACCGAACAAGCGACTCAGGCAGCGATAGCATGGCTCATCGTCCTGATAGGTAAATACGCTGATTTGCCCTTCCATTCGAATCGCCGCGCCGGAAACCAGCGGTTTTTTTTGAGTAAAGCACAGACGATTTAGCTGTTCGCGAATGTCCAGGTTATCAGTGCAATCCAGTACTAAATGATGATCGGCGATAGCGGCTGAGAGTGGCGAATCGTCTAGTTGGCGATCCAACGTAGCCACGCTCAAATGCGGATTGATTTCTTCTAAGGTCAGGCGCGCTGACGCGACTTTGCTCATGCCGATCCGGTCATCCCGATGCAGAATCTGGCGCTGTAAATTTGATAAAGAAACGGTATCAAAATCCAGCAGGGTTAAATGTCCAACGCCCGCCGCCGCCAGATATTGCGCGGCAGCGCAGCCTAAACCGCCTAGCCCGACGACCAATACGCGTGAGGCTTTAAGCCTTTCCTGACCGTCGAAATCAAAACCGCGCAGGACAATTTGCCGGTTGTAGCGCAGCATTTCTGCATCTGAAAGTTCCGGCAGCATATCAGCCTCCTAGCAAGCCGTTAAATAGCTCGATTTCTACGCTTTCCCCGACGGCGACCGAACCTCGATCCCGTTCCAAAACGATAAAGCAGTTGCCTTGGCTGAAGGCGCTGAAAACGTGAGAGCCCTGATGCCCGGTGGAGCGGACTTCCAGCTTACCGTCTGCACCGCGGGAGAAAATCCCACGCTGGAAATCCAGTCGTCCCGGCGATTTTTTCAATGGCGTCATCGCCGTTGCAGTCAGACGTAGCGGCGGTTGCCATGAAGTCTGTCCGGCCAGTTTAGCCAGCAGCGGCTGCACCAGTTGATAGAAAGTCACAACGGCAGAAACCGGGTTACCGGGTAGGCCGCAGAACCAAGCGTTCTTCAGTTTGCCGAAAGCGAAAGGTTTACCCGGTTTGATTGCCAGCTTCCAGAAGCCGATGTTGCCCAGTTCTTCCAGCATTTGTTTGGTGTAATCAGCTTCGCCCACGGAAACGCCGCCGCTGCTGATCACCACATCAGCCACTTCATCAGCCTGACGGAAGGCGTGGCGTAAAGCGTCCTGATCGTCTGGGATTACGCCTAAATCGATCACCTGACAGCCCAGTTGTTGCAGCATTAAACGTACGGCAAAACGGTTGGTATCGTAAATTTGGCCTTCTGCCAGAGGTTGGCCTACGGCCTGTAGCTCGTCGCCGGTAGAAAATATGGCGACTTTCAACTGGCGCATGACCTGCAATTTGGCAATGCCGAGAGAAGCTAACAGGGGCAGTTCGGCTACGCCCAGTTTGACTCCTGCGGAGAACACGCTGGCACCTTGCTGGATATCTTCCCCCGCCAGACGAATATTTTGCCCAGTTTTTACTGGGGCAGTGAATAACACGCCTTGTTCACTTACGCTGGCCTGCTCTTGCATAATGACCGCGTCGGCACTGGTCGGAACCGGCGCACCGGTCATAATACGAATGCAGCTGTTGGCGGGCCATTCACCGTGGAATGGCGCTCCGGCAAAGGCTGTCCCTGCGACGTACAGCGTCGTTTGGGCATTAACCTCATGGCTACGTACGGCGTAACCGTCCATCGCCGAATTGGCGAAAGGAGGAACGTTAATGGGGGAGGTCACTGGGCTGGCGGTAATCCGGCCTGCGGCATCCGTCAGCGGAATAATTTCCATCTCTGTGAGCGGAGTAACCTGCGACAGCATTTTTTTCAGCGCCTGTTCCAGAGAAATTAAATCCGAGGTGTTACAGTGATCCATGCTGGACTCCGTGGTCAGGATATTCCGGCGGGTAAGTCAGTCACCGGCGGTAATATATCCAATCAAAAAGGGTGAGAGCGGCTATTATGGCAGAGATCGACAAGCGGGTGAATGAATTGACCGGCGGCATCACAAGCGAAGCAGCGTATCAGGGGATAAACGGGAGCACATATGAATAGCCAACAGATTCTGGATTTCTGGTTTAACGAAATTGACCCGACATTCTGGTTCACAAAAAGCGATGATTTCGATGCTTTGCTGCACAAACGTTTTGGCGCGGTCTGGCAGGCGGCGTCCAAGGGCGAACTGGCGGAATGGCGACTCACTATCGAAGGGCGACTGGCGGAAATTATCGTTTTGGATCAATTTAGCCGAAATTTATTCCGCGATACGCCCGCTTCTTTCTCCTGCGATGGTATGGCCTTGGTGCTGGCGCAAGAAGCCATTAATACTGGCTTAACCGAGCAATTAACGCCGGCACAGCGCGGGTTCCTCTATTTGCCGTTTATGCATTCAGAATCACCGAGGATACATCAGCAGGCTTTAATTTTGTATACCGAGCTTAATAATGGCGATCAGTTAGAATATGAGCTGCGGCATAAAGCGATTATCGACCGCTTTGGCCGTTACCCACACCGTAACTCTATTCTCGGGCGAGTTTCCAGCGCGGAAGAACAGGCGTTTCTTCTGCAACCGGGATCTGGTTTCTAAAAATACCCTACTAGAACCTGGCTATTACGAATATAAAATGGCTAGGTTCTTATTTATTTCAGTGATGATTTAAAATCAATTTCTGCCGCTATCCTTTATTTCTCCATGTACTATCGGATCTCTTATTATAGAAAACACATTGGGAATCGGAGTGAAAAATTTAACCGCGATAGCCACTCCAGTATTACAGTATTTTTTAAAATCATCTGCTTCGCATTCACCATGTTCATTGATGGCATGAGCGATCGAGGCGAAAATAAATAGTGATAAAAATAGAGTAATTTAAAGTCATCTATTTATTAAATGAATATTTATTGCGATTGGGAAAGATGCGGCGTAATTAAAGAAAGCCAATAAACAGGGTTGGCCAGTGAAATAGCAATAATAAACTGATATTTATCGCTGAGGAGAAGGGTATTGAAACGAAATATTATGACAGAGGTAGAATAATTAGTTGGGGAATAAAATCATTCCCCAATGGAGCGACTTATTTATGCAGATACTCAGCGTGGAAGTGCAGATGATCTTCAATAAATGTCGCTATGGTGAAATAGCTGTGATCGTAACCAGGCTGAATGCGTAGCGTGAGCGGCCAGTCTTTTTGGCGCGCCAGTTCCGCCAGTTTGGCTGGCTGCAGTTGATCGGCTAGGAATTGATCGCCATCGCCCTGATCGACCAGAATAGGCAGCGGTTGGTCACTGTTAAACAGTAAATGACAACTATCATATTGCAGCCATTTTGTTTCATCTTCACCAAGATATTCTGTGAATGCTTTACGCCCCCACGGAACCTGACAAGGATTAACAATAGGAGCAAAAGCCGATACTGACTGGTATTGCTGTGGATTACGCAATGCCAGCATTAAGGCTCCGTGGCCGCCCATTGAATGCCCGCTGATAGATTGCCGTTCGCTAACGCTAAAGTGTTGCCGAATTAACGCCGGCAATTCTTCGCTGACATAATCGTACATACGAAAATTCGCTGACCAAGGTTTCTGAGTGGCATTCAGATAGAAACCTGCTCCCTGACCCAAATCGTAGCTTTCGTCATTCGGTACGTCTTCACCACGAGGGCTGGTATCCGGCATTACCAGTACCAATCCCAGCTCGGCGGCAATACGCTGCGCGCCGGCTTTTAGAGTAAAGTTTTCGTCGTTGCAAGTCAGGCCCGACAGCCAGTACAGCACCGGCGGTGGATTATCATCACGCGGTGGTGGCAGATAGATGCTGAATGTCATGTTGCAATTCAGGCTGCGGGATGAATGGCGATAACGCTGTTGCCAGCCCCCAAACATCCGATGCTCTTCGAGAAGTTCAATTGACGTATGCATGTCTGCTCTGCCTCCTAGCTTTATTTATTAAAGTGAATCACGCTGCGAATAGATTTACCTTCATGCATTAAATCAAAGGCTTCGTTGATTTGATCCAGACCCATAGTATGAGTAATAAAATCGTTCAGCTGGAATTTGCCGTCTAAATATTGCTGCACAATGCCCGGCAACTGGGAGCGTCCTTTCACGCCGCCAAACGCAGAGCCACGCCATACACGGCCGGTAACCAGCTGGAATGGACGGGTAGAAATTTCTTCACCGGCCCCGGCTACACCGATAATCACCGATTCGCCCCAGCCTTTGTGGCAGCATTCCAGCGCTGAACGCATAACATTAACGTTGCCAATACATTCGAAGGAGAAATCTACGCCGCCGTCGGTCAGTTCCACGATCACGTCTTGAATCGGTTTGTCATAATCTTTTGGATTAATCAAATCCGTGGCGCCCAGTTTGCGTGCCAGATCGAATTTACTGGTGTTGAGGTCGATACCAATAATACGACCTGCGCCAGCCATCTGTGCGCCGATAATGGCAGACAGACCGATGCCGCCCAGACCAAAGATTGCCACCGTATCGCCCGGCTGTACTTTAGCCGTATTCATTACCGCACCCATGCCGGTGGTAACGCCACAGCCCAGCAGGCAGACTTCTTCCAGCGGTGCTTCTTTATTAATCTTCGCCAGCGAAATTTCCGGTACGACGGTTAATTCGGAGAAGGTTGATGTGCCCATGTAATGGAAAATAGGCTGACCATTCTTAGAGAAGCGTGTAGTACCGTCTGGCATCAAACCCTTGCCCTGAGTGGCGCGAATCGCCTGACACAGATTGGTTTTTCCGGAACGACAGAATTTGCATTCCCCACATTCTGGGGTGTACAGCGGAATGACGTGATCGCCCACGGCGACGCTGGTGACACCTTCACCCACGGCTTCAACAATACCGCCGCCTTCGTGGCCTAAAATCGCTGGGAAGACGCCTTCGGGATCTTTGCCAGACAGGGTGTAAGCGTCGGTATGGCAAACGCCAGTGGCGACGATACGCACCAGCACTTCGCCTTTTTGCGGTGGCATCAGGTCCACTTCTTCAATGGATAGCGGCTGGTTCGGCCCCCATGCGACGGCGGCGCGGGTTTTGATCATCTCCATGGTGTTGCTCCTCGATTTCTCATAGTAGTGTTATGTAAATTAACTTCTTATGTATATTATTTGTTGTATTGGCGTTTTAAGTCGCGGGTTAAGCAGGGGGTTCAATTTGCTCAATAATCAGCTCTTTCAGTGCGCGAACGTTCGGGCTGAAGGCATCTTTACGCCAGATAAGCCAGGTGGCGGTATCGGCGAATTCAGGGGGGAGCGAGTGAACCCGTACCCGTTCGTGACCGGGTAGTAATGCCAGTACTGAATGGGGAATTAGCGCCAGACCAGCGCCGCTGGCAACACAGGCCAACATGGCGTGATATGACTGGATTTCCAGAATAGTGCCAGGCAGCACGCCAGCCTGTCGAAACCATGACTCCAGCCTTAAACGGTAGGAGCAACTGGGGCGGAAGGCAAATAGGGTTTCATCCACTGCGTCTCTAGCCTGATTAATCGGCGGGTGATCCAAGCATGAGATGATCACTAATTGTTCTTCGAAAGATCGGCAGCCATGTAGTTCTTCATGCTGAACTGGGCCATCGACCAATGCCGCAGCCAGCGTGCCGGCGCGCACCTGTTCGATAATTTCGCCGGAAGTGCCGGTGGTCAGCGACAGTGAAACCTGAGAGTAGCGCTGATGATAAGCGGCCAGCAGGTTGGGTAAACGCGTGGCTGCGGTGCTTTCCATCGATCCCAATGGAAAATTGCCCGCAGGCTCCCCGGCATGGGTAATACGCATTGCTTCTTCACTCAACGCCAGAATACGGTTGGCGTAACAGAGAAAATTATGGCCCATCGGCGACAGGCGCAGACGCTGCTTTTCACGGATAAACAGATCGGCACCCAGCTCAACCTCAAGCTGGCGCAGGCGGGTGGTCAGATTCGACGGCACGCGATGCATCTGTTCCGCCGCTCTGGCTACTGAACCGGTTTCCGCTACGCAGCAAAACATGCGGAGTTGGGTTAAATCCATAACTATTCTCTTTTCGTGACGAACTTCGTGAGTATTATTCATTTTTTGTGATTCTAATGCTGAGGCATGATATTAGCAACTTTCTTTTAACCGGCAGTTTGGGAACAGGCAGATCAGAGTCATGGCGTTAAGAATCGCTTTAAGTGGGTTTCTGGCATTAGTGGTCGCAATGGGGATTGGCCGATTTGCCTTTACGCCGCAGGTTCCTCTCATGATAGCTGAACATCAGTTCAGCCTGACCGGCGCGGGGCTGGTGGCGGCATTCAACTATCTGGGTTACCTGTGTGGCGCCTACGATGCGATGCGAGCCAGCCGTTACGTCGAGCGTCGCCTGTGGCTGGGCGTATGGGGTGCCGTGACGCTGACATTGCTTTCCGCCGTAGTGGAAGGCCCGTGGTGGCACGGTGTGGTACGTTTCGCTATCGGTTGGGCTAGCGGTTGGTCAATGGTGCTGGTGGCTGCATGGACCAATGAGCGATTGGCTCACTTTGGTCGTCCGGCTTTTAGTGCTGCGGTATTTGCCGGACCGGGGGCGGGTATTTTCATCAGCGGTATACTGGCCGTCGTGATTCATAGCTACGGGTTAACGGCATCGCAGGCTTGGCTGGTTTACGGCGCGTTGGCACTGGTGCTAATTGGCGCGATCAGTATCAACTTACCCAGAGCAGGAGAGCTGCATCGCCCGCAGGTCGTGGCGGAACCTTTGATTTTGACGCCTGCGCTGAAGCGTTTGGTGTGGAGCTACAGTCTGGCAGGCTTCGGTTATATTTTGCCGGCGACGTTTCTCTCACAAATGGCGACCGCGCGTTTTCCGGACAGCCTGTTCGCTCAGTTTGTCTGGCCGGTCTTTGGTGGTGCAGCGGTGATTGGCATTGGCTTAGGTATTTTGACGCGTCGTTGCCTGACGACTCAAACTCGTCTGGCATTGACGCTGTGGGTACAGGCATTAGGGGTTCTGTGCGCTGAGTTAGTGCCGGGCGTGAGCGGTTTAGTTCTCGGCGCGATGTTTACCGGCGGCGGTTTTCTCTGTGTGGTGCAGCTATCTTTACAGCGCGGGCGAGAGCTGGCGCCGAATCACACGCGCTACATGGCCGGTTTACTCACCACGGGCTATGCCGTTGGGCAATTAGTCGGGCCAATGTTGTCTGCGACCTCCACGGCGTTAACTCACCGGCTAGAGCCTGCGTTGTATATTGCGGTCGTCGCACTGATTGTGGCGGGGGCTTTGGTGTTCAATACGGCGGCGCGCGCCGGAGAAAAAACGACGGAATAAATCGGGGAAACAAAGCATCTGAAACCGCGGTGGATAAGGGCATATTGCCCTTATTTCATCACGACATGAAACACAATCACTGGATAATCCGCACGCTCTCATCTAGAGTGGGGCACAAAATCCGGACGTGATCTGCATCAATGTTTATTCCCGCCGGGTGCGTAAGCCTGTTGGAGAGAAGAATGTCATCGCTAAGTAAAGAAGCAATATTGGTCCATGCCGCATTGGAAGCCCGTGGTCTCGAAACCCCGTTACGGGGACAAGTGTTAGATTCTGAAACGCGCAAACAGCGAATTCAGGAGCATATGACAGAAATTATGCAGCTACTGAATCTCGATCTATCCGATGACAGTCTGGCCGATACCCCAAGACGCATTGCCAAAATGTATGTGGATGAGATTTTCTCTGGTCTGGATTACGCCAATTTCCCTAAAATCACCGTCATTGAAAACAAAATGAAAGTGGATGAAATGGTCACGGTTCGGGATATCACTCTGACCAGCACCTGTGAACATCATTTTGTTACTATCGATGGTAAAGCTACCGTTGCCTATATTCCGAAAGACAGCGTGATCGGTTTGTCGAAAATCAACCGGATTGTGCAATTCTTTGCCCAGCGTCCGCAGGTACAGGAACGTTTGACTCAGCAAATTTTGCTGGCGTTGCAAACGCTGTTAGGCACCAATAATGTGGCCGTATCCATTGATGCGGTACATTATTGCGTTAAAGCACGCGGTATTCGTGATGCGACCAGCGCGACCACCACCACCTCTTTGGGCGGACTGTTTAAATCCAGCCAGAACACCCGGCAGGAATTCCTGCGCGCGGTGCGCCATAGTAGCTAGTCCCTTTTTTGAACGAGACGGCACGCTAAAGTGCCGCTAAACAGGATGTCGAGTATGCGTCAACGGATCGCAACTTTGGACAGCGCGAGAGGGTTGGCCATTCTTGGCATTCTTCTCCTCAATATCAGTGCGTTTGGTCTGCCTAAAGCCGCCTATCTCAATCCCGCTTATCTGGGAATACCGTCACTATCTGATGCTTGGACGTGGGCAATCCTGGATATTTTTGCTCAGGCCAAATTCTTATCGATGTTCGCTATTCTATTTGGCGCAGGTATTGAATTGCTGTTGCATCGGGGCAAAGGCTGGATACAGGCGCGGCTGTCTATTTTACTCCTGCTAGGATTAATTCACGGAATTTTTTTCTGGGACGGCGATATTCTGCTGGCTTATAGTCTGATCGGTTTGGTTTGCTGGCGAATGATTCGTGATGCCAAAAGTGCTGAAAGCTTATTAAGAACTGGCATAGTGCTGTATCTGATTGGCGTCGGTGTTTTGTTATTACTCGGTTTTATCGTTACTGGCGAGCCTGGTCAGTTTTGGATGCCTGGACCGGCGGAATTACAATACGAACAGTACTGGAAGCTACAGGGGGGGAGTGAGGCGTGGATAAATCGCGTTGATTTATTGTCTTCCAATTTGATCGCGATCGGCGCTCAATACGGCTGGGAACTGGCCGGTTTTATGCTCTTTGGCGCAGGATTAATGCGCAGCGGCTGGCTACGTGGGCAGTTTAGTTTGCTGCACTATCGCCTACAGGCTGCGTGGATGATACCGCTTTCACTGGTTATTCAAATCCCGGCTATCGCACTGCAATGGCATCTACAATGGGAATATCGCTGGACTGGATTTTTGCTGCAAGTGCCGCGGGAGTTAGGCGCGCCGCTGCAAACGCTGGGTTATTTGGCGCTGTGTTACGGTTTCTGGCCCAGTTTGTCCCGTCTGCGTATCAGTCACTGGTTAGCCAACGTTGGACGTATGGCGCTGAGCAACTATCTGCTACAAACGCTGATTTGTATCACTATTTTCTACCGTTTCGGCCTGTATCAGCAATTAGATCGCTTGCAATTATTAGCCTTGGTTCCGGTGGTTTGGCTATGTAACCTATTGTTTTCTAACCTATGGTTGGCCTGTTTCAAGCAAGGGCCGGTCGAGTGGGTATGGAGAAAGTTGACCGCACAGGCCTGTGGACAGCGGGCAGAGAGTACTGATAGCAAGAAATGATCTACTTTATGAATAAACTGAGGCTTGCTAGTTAAAAATTTGTATGTAAGCGTTTTCTTTCCTGTGACGTATTTCACGTAGTCACAACCCTAAACTGGTTAGGATAAGTGCCAATATCGGCAGTATGCAGAATGAATGCGCTGCCTTCCTCATCACAGGGCGATATTTCTATGGCCGCAGTCAATTCTATTACTATTCGTGATGTTGCAAAACTGGCTGGCGTTTCTCTCGCTACGGTATCCCGAGTACTGAATAAGAGCGCGGCATGCCGTCCAGCCACGCAGGCCGCAGTGATCAAAGCGGTGGCCGAGCTGGGGTACCGCCCCAATGCCAATGCTCAGGCACTCGCGAACCAAAGCAGTGACACCATTGGCGTGGTGGTCATGGATGTCTCCGATCCTTTTTTTGGCGCATTGGTCAAAGCGGTCGATACCGTAGCACAACAGCATAATAAGTATGTATTAATTGGTAATAGCTATCACCAGGCTGACAAAGAGCGCCATGCTATCGAAGTTCTGATCCGCCAGCGCTGTAATGCTTTGGTGGTTCACGCTAAAGCGTTGGATGATGCGGAACTGATCGCTTTTTTGGAGCAAATTCCCGGAATGGTATTAATAAATCGAATCATTCCCGGCTACGAATCACGCTGCGTTGGGCTGGATAATGTTAACGGTGCGCAAATGGCCAGCCGATTGCTGCTGAAACAAGGCCATAGACGTATTGGTTTTCTTGGTTCTAACCATCCCATCGACGATGTGATTCAGCGCCAGCACGGCTATATTCAGGCTTTGGAAGCGGCAGGGGTTTACCCGCAGGAGAGCTGGCGTGCCTACGCTACGCCGGATCTGGCCGGTGGAGAAGCGGCGATGATCGATTTGTTGAGCCGTAATCTCAATTTGAGCGCGGTTTTTGCCTACAACGATTCTATGGCTGCCGGGGCGCTGGCGGTGCTAAAAGAAAACGGTATCATCGTCCCAGAGCAGTTTTCCCTAGTGGGTTTTGATGATATTCCTATCGCGCGCTATACCAGTCCAAAACTCACTACAGTCCTCTATCCTATTGTTTCAATGGCAACTTTAGCTACTGAATTAGCCCTCTCCGGTGCCAGTGAATCGCGAGAGGATAATGCCAGCTATTGCTTCCAGCCGACGTTGGTTCCCCGTCATTCCGTCACTTCCTGCCAAACTGTGGCATCGCTCACTAGTTGAGTATTTATTCTTGTGTAACCGTTTTCAATCTGTGAGAAAATTCACAGATTATTAACAAGCCCCCGTCTATGCTTTATTCGTTTTCTCTCTGCTTGGATCGAAATTTTACCGCTGAGGTAAGGCAAGTTACCGGTAATGATCCCGCAGATAGTGTGATGCTGTTTTGCCTTCACTAGCGGTAAGCGGTGCTTTTGTCAGGAAAACTGGTCGTTAAGCACTTATGTTTTTGCTGGTGACAGGCTACTTACACCGCTTTTTCGGAGTTGAGTGAGGTCAAGGACGATAGATATTCAGTTGTCAGCTGCTCTGACCGATGGTTTCGATTATCGCTAAGGCAACGGTGTTATCACCCTGTACTACCCTACATAAACCCGGAGATACAAATGAATAAGAAGGTTTTCACTTTAGCCACTCTGGCCGCCAGCATGCTGTTTGGCGCGGCTGCTCAGGCAGATACCCGCATTGGCGTCACCATTTATAAATACGATGACAACTTTATGTCGGTTGTGCGTAAAGCCATTGAAAAAGAAGCCAAAGGTTCACCTGACATCACGCTGTTGATGAATGATTCTCAGAATGACCAATCTAAACAAAATGACCAAATCGACGTATTGCTCGCAAAAGGCGTGAAAGCGTTGGCGATCAACTTGGTTGATCCTGCGGCGGCTCCGGTCGTGATTGATAAAGCCCGCGCAAACGATATCCCGATTGTGTTCTACAACAAAGAACCTTCTCGTAAGGCTTTAGATAGCTACGATAAAGCTTATTACGTTGGTACGGATTCTAAAGAATCCGGTGTCATTCAGGGCGAGCTGATAGCCAAACACTGGAAAGCCTCACCGGCGTGGGATCTGAACAAAGACGGTCAGATTCAGTATGTACTGCTGAAAGGTGAGCCGGGCCATCCGGATGCAGAAGCGCGTACCACTTACGTAATTAAAACGCTGAATGATAAAGAAGGCATCAAAACTCAGCAGCTTCAATTAGATACCGCGATGTGGGATACCGCGCAGGCGAAAGATAAGATGGATGCTTGGTTGTCTGGTCCCAATGCCAACAAAATTGAAGTGGTTATCGCTAACAACGATGCAATGGCAATGGGCGCGGTTGAAGCATTAAAGGCGCACAACAAAACCAATATTCCAGTATTTGGCGTAGATGCATTACCAGAAGCGTTGGCATTGGTTAAATCTGGGCAAATGGCCGGTACGGTGTTGAACGATGCAAATAATCAGGCAAAAGCTACCTTTGATTTAGCGAAAAATCTGGCCGCAGGCAAAAACGCGACTGATGGTACGCAATGGAAAGTAGAAAACAAAGTGGTGCGAATTCCATATGTGGGCGTAGATAAAGACAATCTGGCTCAATTTACCAAATAAGTATTTATTACCTGCTGCTCCGTTTCGCTCAGGGGTGTCCGGGCGGGTCAGCGGGTTTTATCAGGTATCCTTATTTTAAAGCGGTTTTGATCGCCAATGATGCGAAGCCGTTTTTTAGCCAGGTGTAGCTATGGCCGATATTAATACAGCACAGCCGCGCGAGTGGTTGCTGGAAATGAGTAATATTAATAAATCATTTCCGGGCGTAAAGGCATTAGATAACGTTAATTTAAAAGTCCGACCGCATTCTATCCATGCCTTAATGGGAGAAAACGGTGCCGGTAAATCAACGCTATTAAAGTGTCTGTTTGGTATCTATAAAAAAGACTCTGGCAGCATTATCTTCCAGGGCGAAGAAATAGAATTCAAAAGCTCAAAGGAAGCTCTTGAGCATGGTGTTTCAATGGTACATCAGGAATTAAATCTGGTATTACAACGTACGGTGATGGACAACATGTGGTTGGGACGTTATCCAACCAAAGGTTTGTTTGTCGATCAAGAAAAAATGTACAAAGATACCAAGGCAATTTTTGATGAATTAGATATTGATATCGACCCGCGCGATAAAGTAGCTACGCTATCGGTATCACAAATGCAGATGATCGAAATAGCCAAAGCTTTTTCCTATAATGCCAAAATCGTTATTATGGATGAGCCAACGTCATCACTAACGGAAAAAGAAGTGAACCATCTGTTCACTATTATCCGTAAATTAAAAGACCGTGGCTGTGGCATTGTTTATATCTCTCATAAGATGGAAGAGATATTCCAGCTGTGCGATGAAATTACTATTTTACGCGATGGGCAGTGGATCGCCACCCAGCCGCTGGCCGGCCTGGATATGGATAAGATTATCTCGATGATGGTCGGGCGCTCTCTAAGCCAGCGTTTCCCCGATCGGCAAAATAAGCCTGGCGAAGTTATTCTGGAAGTTAAAAATCTTACTTCACTGCGTCAGCCTTCAATTCGCGATGTATCCTTTGATCTGCATAAAGGGGAGATTCTCGGCATTGCCGGTTTAGTTGGGGCGAAACGCACGGATATCGTCGAGACGCTCTTTGGCATTCGCGAGAAAATCAGCGGAACCATCAAACTACACGGTAAATCCATCAGTAATAACAGTGCCAACGAAGCGATTAATCACGGTTTTGCGTTGGTGACGGAAGAACGCCGTTCTACCGGTATCTATGCGTATCTGGATATTGGTTTCAACTCTTTGATTTCTAATATTCGTAATTATAAAAATAAATTTGGTCTGCTGGACAACAGCCGGATGAAAAGCGATACCCAATGGGTGATTGACGCCATGCGGGTAAAAACGCCTGGCCATAGAACCAGTATTGGATCACTTTCCGGCGGTAATCAGCAAAAAGTGATTATTGGCCGTTGGTTACTGACTCAACCAGAAATATTAATGTTGGATGAACCGACGCGCGGTATTGACGTTGGAGCCAAATTTGAGATTTATCAGCTCATCACCGAACTGGCGAAAAAGGGAAAAGGGATAATTATTATTTCATCCGAAATGCCAGAACTGTTAGGGATAACCGACAGGATTCTGGTTATGAGCAACGGTCTGGTTGCGGGAATTGTGGAAACGAAGCAAACCTCGCAAAACGAAATATTGCGTCTTGCATCCTTGCACCTCTAATCTAGTTGAAGGTTCTTATTATGAATGCGTTAAATAAGAAAAGTTTGCTCACTTATCTTAAAGAGGGCGGGATTTATGTGGTTTTGCTGGTGCTGCTGGCAATTATCATTTTCCAAGACCCAACCTTTTTAAGTTTGATGAATTTAAGTAATATTTTAACTCAGTCCTCGGTACGTATTATTATCGCGTTGGGCGTTGCCGGGTTAATTGTGACTCAGGGTACAGATTTATCCGCCGGACGACAGGTTGGTTTGGCTGCGGTCGTTGCCGCAACCATGTTACAAGCGATGGATAATGTGAATAAGGTTTTCCCTGACTTACAAACCGTACCTATTCCATTCGTTATTTTAACCGTCTGTCTGATTGGCGCAATTATCGGTTTGGTTAACGGTATTATTATCGCCTATTTAAACGTCACGCCGTTTATTACCACTTTGGGCACCATGATTATCGTTTATGGGATTAACTCTCTGTATTACGATTATGTGGGCGCATCTCCGATTGCCGGTTTCGATCCTGCGTTTTCCTCATTTGCTCAGGGGTTCCTGCGATTCGGTGATTTTAAACTGTCATACATTACATTCTACGCATTGATTGCCATTGGCTTTGTTTGGGTGCTGTGGAATAAAACGCGCTTCGGTAAGAATATCTTCGCCATCGGTGGTAATCCAGAGGCCGCAAAAGTTTCTGGGGTTAACGTTCCACTAAACCTAATCATGATTTATGCATTATCCGGCGTGTTTTACGCCTTCGGCGGGATGCTGGAGGCTGGACGTATCGGTAGTGCCACTAACAACCTTGGTTTTATGTATGAATTGGATGCCATCGCAGCCTGCGTGGTTGGCGGCGTATCCTTTAGCGGCGGGGTTGGTACGGTCTTTGGCGTGGTCACCGGCGTTATCATTTTTACGGTCATTAACTACGGTTTGACCTATATCGGTGTAAACCCTTACTGGCAGTACATTATTAAGGGCGGAATCATTATTTTCGCCGTGGCGCTGGATTCATTGAAATATGCCAAGAAGAAATAATGGCTAATTGAAAGACGGTCTCAATTAAGACAAAAGCCAGTCAGGAGTCATCCGGCTGGCTTTTGTTGTTTTATACAGTTTGTGGCGACGGAGAAACTCGGACAGGCGCAGCGGGGTGCGTTTCGGTGGCTTACGTCACTACGATTCTATCGCCGCATTCTCCCTTTACCACCTCGGTTGTTCAATACCTAGATGCGGCAAGCTTGCGGCTAAAGGTTATTTCTCTCGCTTATCAGCTGCCAGCTTGTGTTCCAGTTCGACCAACTGTTCCGGTGATACCGCAGGATAGCCCTGAGCATCATCAGGCACGATATGCACTGCCGGAATGGGAATCAGTGGCCCAAGGAAACGCGGCTCGCGCTTCAAAATATAGAGGTCAGTCAATGCTCCTAAGCGAGCAAAAATCTCTCTAACTCGCACCGAAAGCATATTTTTCGGCGAAGGAACCGCATAGCACTGCGCCTGAATCCCCATATGCATGGCTATAAACAGCGCGCGCTCGCAGTGGAAACGCTGCGTGACGATAATAAAATCGTTGGTGTCGAATACTTTGCGGGTGCGAACGATAGAGTCCAGCGTGCGGAAACCGGCATAGTCCAACACGATATCTGCAGGGGCCACGCCAGCGGCAATAAGATCTCGCCGCATGGTCATCGGCTCATTATAACTTTGCTGTGCATTATCGCCGCTTAACAGCAGGTAGTTTACCTTGCCGCTGTTGTAGGCGTTAATCGCCCCTTGAATACGATAAAGGTAAAACTGATTGATGACGCCAGTACGATAATATTTTGCCGTTCCCAACACTACGCCGACCTGACGATGAGGTAATTGTTGAATTTCATCATAGATATAGGGGGCGGTTTTCCAACTTATCCAACGATCGAGCACAATAGCCGACGCCATCAGCAATCCTGCGATGATAAATAAGCTGATAATCAGGCGTTTCCACATTCTCGGGCCTTGGTTGCGTCGATGCTTGGGGTTATCTGCAAGGCTACTTTACCTGATACGGCGGCGCAAGACGTGACGGGGGCAGTTAAGCTGATTTTTGTTATTAAAAAGCAAGGATTTCTCTAACTGGATAGAGATTAACCTGCCCGAGGGCAGGTTAAGGTAACACTAGAAGGAGGTACGCTTGTAGGTTCGGTACTGAGGCTGCCAATAATTATGTTCGATAGCCTGCGCCAGCGCGTTATCCGAGGTGACGGTTGCCACGCCCTGTAACTGTGCGGCTTTACCCACCTGCATCGCAATACTTTTGGAAACAGCCTGAATATCATCAATATTCGGCAGTAAAGCCCCTTCACCGTGAATAGCCAGCGGAGAACAGTCAGCCAATGCGCGGCTGGCGGCCATCAGCATACCGTCGGTAACGCGACGTGCGCCGGATGCCAATACGCCCAAACCGATACCTGGGAAGATATAGGAGTTGTTGCACTGAGCGATAGGGTAAATAGTCTCTTTGTAGCTAACCGGTGCGAACGGGCTACCGGTAGCAACCAACGCTGCGCCGTCCGTCCAGTTCAGGATATCTTCTGGACGCGCTTCTACCCGAGAGGTTGGGTTAGACAACGGCATCACGATAGGACGCGCACAGTGGCTGTGCATCTCGCGGATCAATTCTTCAGTAAACAAGCCCGGTTGGCCGGATACGCCGATTAATACCGTTGGCTTGGCGTGACGAACCACGTCCAGCAGTGAGATCGCATCGTTTTTCAAATCCCAGTTTTGCAGATTTTCGCTTTTCTGCACCAACTTGCTTTGGAAATCCAGCAGGTTTGGCAGTTTATCTGTCAGTAAACCGAAGCGATCGACCATAAATACGCGGCTGCGAGCTTCTTCTTCACTTAATCCTTCGGACATCATCTGTGCGATAATTTGTTCTGCAATCCCGCAGCCCGCGGAACCCGCCCCTAGGAAGGTGACGGTTTGATCACGCAATTGACTACCGGCGGCACGGCTGGCCGCAATCAGACTGCCCAGCGTCACGGCGGCGGTGCCTTGAATATCATCGTTAAAGCAGCAAAGCTCATCGCGATAACGGTTTAGCAGTGGGGTCGCATTTTTCTGGGCAAAATCTTCAAACTGCAATAATACGTTTGGCCAGCGGCGTTTGACTGCCTGAATGAATTCATCGACAAATTCGTAATATTCGTCGCCGGAAATACGCGGATGACGCCAGCCCATATACAACGGATCATTCAGGCGCTGCGGGTTATTGGTGCCGACGTCCAGCACTACCGGCAGGGTATAAGCCGGGCTGATACCGCCACAGGCGGTGTACAGAGACAGTTTTCCAATGGGAATCCCCATGCCGCCGATGCCCTGATCGCCCAGTCCCAAAATACGTTCACCATCGGTCACAACGATGACTTTAACGTTTTGTTTGGTGGCGTTTTGCAGCATATCGTCAATGCGATCGCGGTTCGGATAGGAAATAAACAGCCCGCGAGCTCGGCGATAAATATCAGAGAAATGCTCACAGGCTTCCCCGACCGTTGGCGTGTAAATAATGGGCATCATTTCGCTCAGATGCGCTTCCAACAGGCGGTAAAACAGGGTTTCGTTGGTATCTTGAATATTGCGTAGGTAGATGTGTTTATCATCATCATTTTTGAAGTCTTGGTACTGGCGATACGCTCGCTCAGCCTGTTCTTCAATAGTTTCAACTGCTTCGGGTAACAGTCCGTGCAGGTTAAAGTGGCTGCGCTCGTCGTCAGTAAAGGCGCTGCCTTTGTTCAATAAGGGAAATTCCAACAGAATCGGGCCTGCGTAGGGAATGTACAGCGGGCGTTTACTTTCGTATTCAAGTTCCATGAGTTTTACTCTTAAGCGTTATCGGATGGCCGTTACTGATTCCGATCCTAAGAGATAGGGAAAATATGTACAGCATTTGTTAGCAATTTATAACAATTGCCAACAGAAATGAGAGTTAAAGAGCAAAAATCAACGTGGTAGCGATTTTAATTAGCGTGAATAATGGCGCTTATTAAAGCGCCTGATAACTTTAACCCTTAATTAATTACATAACTCAAATTAATTAATGGTTAGCACTCATTTTGCTTATTTTATGGATTACGGGAGTTTGTCATCGTGAGTTCTATGCGCTGGCCGTATGACACTTCCAGCGTATTACCATCGGGATCGGCAAAATACGCCCAATAACCGACGGGTTCACCGGAATCTTGCGGCGCAGATCGCAGACAACCCTCGGCGCTGGCCAGAGCAACCAATTCATCGACTCGTGCTCGACTTGCGCAGGCAACGCCGAGGTGTCCGAAAGGCCCTAACGGCGTGTCTTTTAGCTCCGGAGATTGCACGAGGACGAGAGCAAAGGGGCGACTGTGATCGGTCATCCATGCTACTTCCATACCGGGTTTGCCTCCTGCCCGACGGTGAATCAGAGTCATTCCGGCGTAACGCTGATAGAAATCAAGACTACTATCAATATTTTGCACCACTAATGCAATGTGGCTTAGCCCCAAGTCGAGCGAATGATTGGTATCAATTACAGTGGTTGTCATAGGTATTTCTCCGGTTAATAACTTGAGGTTTTCTTCACCGGTCAAATGATTCATTATTCATTCAATGATTGATAATCGATATTTTATCTAGTGAGTATTCATTTCATGAATAATTTGCGCGCCATAGATCTTAACCTGCTAGTGATACTGGATGTTTTGCTTAGTGAGCGGCACGTATCCCGAGCGGCTACGCGGTTGCACATGAGTCAACCCGCAGTGAGCCACGCGCTGAATCGGCTACGTTATTTGCTGGATGATCCGTTACTGGTGCGTGCGCCCGGTGGTTTTCAGCTTACCCGTCGGGCGCTTGAGTTAGTTCAGCCTTTGCAGCAGATTCTGGAGCAGGTTCGACAACTGGTGGGTTCTGCTCAATTTGTTCCGGCACAGGCTAGCCAAAGTTTTCGCATTGCGTTATCTGATTATGGTGCGGCCATTGTGTTACCTGGGCTGCTCCAGCGGTTACGCCAGCAGGCTCCGGGCATCGATCTGGTGGTGGTGCAGCTCAGTAGGGAGCAGATGGTTGAGCAAGTGCTAGCGGGGCAGTTAGATCTGGCGCTGGGTGTGTTTCCCCATTTGCCCGCTGGGTTAAGCAGTTGCAGGCTATTTGAAGAACATTTTGTCTGTGTTGCTGACGCGAATCATCCATTAGGGAATGAAAAGCGCCTGACGTTAGACGCTTATCTGGCTCAGCCGCATTTGCTGGTTTCTATGCGTGGTGAAAGCGTGGGAGAAGTGGAGGCGGCACTGACGGATTTGGGCATTCGACGGCGGATTGCCGCAATTCTGCCGCACTTCCTGGTGGCACCGCAGACGGTGGTGGGGACGGATTTACTTTTGACGATCGCCAGCCGAGTTGTCGCGACTCAGCCAGAATCAATGAGGCTACTGCACCTTGAGCTGCCTTTTGTCGTACCGAGCTTTGATTTTGTGCAAATCTGGCATCCACGTCATAGCCACAAAGAAGATCAGCGTTGGCTGCGGCAGCAGGTAGTGGAGAGTCTCTGAAAATAAGCGCCCCGGCGAGGAAAGAAAAATCCGGGGCGGCTAAAGCGGTTAGAAAGTCACGCGGCGAACGTCCGGGCAGCCTATAGCCGCCAGCGTGGCCTGAGTTGCATCCCACTGGCTTAATACCGGTGTTGCAGGTTCAGCTAGAACCGCGCGGCGTACGGCTAGACAATCGCTACCGGACATATTCATCAAAATCAGCGCGGCCTGAAGTGGAGGCAAGCTTGGGTTAAAAGCGGCATTTTCCGCATAGCGCCCGGCGAAAATGGCCCCCTTTGTATCTTCCAGAGCGACGCCGCTGTGCGCCTGACTGTAAGGTGCATGGCTGTGGTTAGCGGCCTCCAGTGCGGCTTGAGCCAAAGCGTCGCTATCATTAAGGCGATAACCGTGATCGACCGCATCCATCAGTAATGTGCTGATGTCCAGATCTTTAGGGCCAAATGAATCAGGCAAATAGTCACCAAGCGTTGCCGTTGGACGACCTGGAAGATGGATATGTAAACCGGTGCCGCTATTCAATTCATTCATAAACTGGCGACAATGACCGCACGGAGTGTAATTGACGGTAATAGAGACTAAACCGGCTTCTCCCCGCAGCCAGGCGTGGGTAACGGCACACTGTTCGGCGTGAATGGTCTGCTGCAGCGGTGCGCCGCTGAATTCCATATTGGCACCGAAATACAGATTGCCGCTTTTACCGCGAGCGATTGCCCCTACTTTAAAATGGGATATCGGCGTGAGTGAGCAGGCGGCAGCCAGCGGTAACAGGGCGAATGCCAGTGCTTCATCATTCAGCCCACTGATAGTTTTTACCGTTTCAACTTCTGCTGCGGTAAGCATTGCAGGGAAATGATCGTTGCTCAGCAGTGGCTCCAGGGCGGATTGCAATGCTGTTGGCAGCTCTGCCAGTGGGGCGCGAAAACGTGCTTGCATAGAAATTCTCTCCAATATTAACGGGAAACTATTTTAGGCAGCTTGCGCGCTCTTAATTGTGATGCAGATCTCGTTACATTTGAAATTCATGCAATGAAATATATTAAATGAGAGATTTATCTCAAATTTATATCCTTAAAATCGTTTATTCGGCACTCATTGCGATTATTTAGCCGAATAAACCTGTGTAGCCGAATAGCTTGTTTAACCGAATAAATGCAGCAATATCGGGAACAGGAACGGGGCTAACAATGAGGTAATAATCCCGCAAATCACCAATGCCAGTGAGCTAAATGCGCCTTCTTGAAAATCGACTTCGGCGCAGCGGGCGGTACCCAATGCGTGAGAAGCGGTACCCATAGCTAACCCACGGGAGGCTTTAGTGACAATTCTTAGCCGATTAAATAAGGTATGGCCGAAAACTGCCCCTAGAATTCCGACAAAAATCACACAGACGGCGCTGATGGCTGGAAGACCGTTTATAGAATCCGCCACTGCCATCGCGATAGGCGTGGTGACAGATTTCGGTAATACCGAAGCGGCTATCTCCGGTGTTGCTCCCATCCATAAGGCTATCGCGGTGCCGCTGACCATCGCCGTGATGCTGCCGATGAAACAAATGGTGATAATGGATTTCCAGCGTGCGCGGATCTGGTGCAATTGCTCATACAGCGGAAAAGCGAGCGCCACGACCGCTGGTTGTAGCAGGTCATTCAGAATTTTACTGCCTTTAAAATAATTGGCGTAGGGCATATGGGTCAGCAGCAGCAAGGGAATGATGATGACCATAGAGACCAACAACGGATTGAGCAGTGGCATTTTCAACCAGGTCGCCAGCTTACGCGCACCAAAGAACACCAGCAGCGTTAAAGGCAGCGACCACCAGATATGCTCCATTATTTGTCCTCCGACTGTTCATCTACTGAACCGAGGATCTTGCGTTCCCGATGGACGAACTGCGAGCTGTAACCCACCACGATCATGACCACTAATGTACTGATAAAACACGACACAATAATAGGACCAAACTGTTTACTGAGCTGGTCATAATACTGCATGACGCCGACACCAATCGGTACAAATAGCAGTGCCATATAGCGGATCAGAATATGGCAGCCGGGTTTGACCCAGCGAGACGGCAGGATTTGCGAAGACAGTAGGGCGAACAGAATCAGCATGCCAATAATGCTGCCCGGAATGGTCATTGGTAGCAGTGCGGACAGCGCGTTACCTGCCCATAAACACAGGTAAATAAAGATAAAGGCCCGTAGGTATTGCCAGCAAAGTGTAATCACATTGCGCATAATAAGTGTCCTAAGTAACGGAGGCATTCATCATACAATTATGCCGAGAAATGTGCTACCGATCACACCATGAATTATATCTATGCTTTTATGCCATTGGCGATGGCCCACTTACGTGAAGTTGGCATGACCATCGCCCGGTTGAGTTAGACTTTTTCTGATGATTGATTAAACACATTATCCTGCGCTTTTGCCAACTGATAACCGCGATAGAAAAAGGCCAAGCCGAGTAATGCTGCCACCATCAACATCACAAACATCATTTCCGGCGCAGCGTAGGCCAGCAAAAATCCGCACATCACCGGATTGAACGCCCCCCCCAGATTGCCTAAGTTTTGTGCTCCGTAATAGCTGCCCTTCAAATGAGCTGGAGCGATGAAGTCGATAAATAAATACTCCACTGGAATCACGATAATCTCGCCAAAAGAGAAGATAGTCATCGCCAGCATCCACATTGGAATAGAACCCTGAGCGGTCATAAAGCCTAACAGGCCCACAATAAAGAACAGAGTACCGAGCATTAGCCAGCGTATTAGGTTCTGCTGATTCATACGGCGACTTAATAAATACTGGAACGCGATAACAATCACGGCATTGACCGTCATGATCGACCCTATCACCTGATAGGCAAATGTCGCGTTTGATACGGTGATCAAATATTGCGAAAGGTAGCCGGTAAATTGCCCGAAGACTACGGCGCTCAACATGCTGCCGAGAGTGAAATATATCAGTCGTTTATCCTGACGCAGAATGCGGAAAGTTTGGGCAAAATTCAGGGGCGCAACGTTTTTGAGTTCAAGACTATCTTCCCGCTCTGGTGGGATGCCGAATTTATCTAACAGAAATATCAGCGTGATAGCGACGGCTAAAGCCAGGCTACCGGACATCAAAAAAGGCAGCATAGGGCTGAAAGCTGCCATCAGCACGCCCAGCGCCGGGCCAACCGCCCAGCCAACGTTAACTAGCGTATAGTTTGCAGAGAAAGCTTTGATGCGCTGAGCTACCGGTAGCCAATCGGCGAAACAGGCTTTGACTGCAATGGCAAATACCGAATACGCCGAATGTAGCACTGCCAGCACTAAAATAATCCACCCCGGTTGTTCAATCCACGGCAAGGTAAAGAAGGTGAGGGCAAACAGGGCGATAGCCAAAAAAATAAGATGATTTTTATTAAATTTATCTACCAGAAAACCGCCGTACAGGCTGGCAATAATCCCCAGAGTCAGACTGGCACCCAAAACTAAACCGACACGATCCGGCGCTAACTGGAAGTGTTCCGCCAGATAAATAGTAATAAACGGCAAAGTAATGGCGCGCCCAATGGTCAACACTAATGAAGACAGCAGAAGTGTGAGCACCAACGGAGGAAAACCTTTCATCATGTTATCTTTTTATTATGTTAATTGAATGTGACATCGGCTCAGGCAGATACCATAGACGATTGTAATAACAAAAAGAGAGGGGGAACGGAAAATATTTTTAGAAACAGCAGATCAACCTGAATCGACCCGCTGGTGGCAGAGCGTTATCCTAAATATTCGATAATAGAAAGACCGCCGTTGTAGTCCGTGCTGTAGATAATTCCTTGCGCATCGACAAAAACATCACAAGATTGAATTACCTGCGGGCGACCCGGTCGCTTGTCCATCATTTTAGTCGGCGCAGCGGGCACCAATGCACCGGTTTCCCTCGGCTGGTAAGGATTACTGATATCGTAGGCGCGCACTCCGGCATTTTGGTAGGTGGCAAAAATCAGCGACGAGCTGATAAAACTGCCGGGACGGTTTTCATGCAAATTATGTGGGCCGAAATGTGCGCCTTTTTTGACGTAATTCTGTTCATTTGGCACTGGAAACGTGGAAATACTGATGGGGTTGCTCGGCTCGCGAATATCAAAGACCCAAATGTGCTTTTCCCCGTCTTCCTGATTATCCAATACCGCTTCGTCCAATACGATCAATAGATTTCTGTCAGGCAACGGTAGCGCAGTGTGAGTGCCGCCGCCAAAAGGTGGGCTCCAGTTACGATGACAAATCAGTTTTGGCTGGTGGCGATCGCTGACGTCCAACAGCGTCAAACCGCCGTCACGCCAGCTTCCGTAGGCGGTATCTCCGCTGATAATGGCGTGGTGCAGCGCATAGCGTTGATCGTCTGGCCAGTTTGGTGTTTCACCGCCAGCGCTATGCATCCCCGGTAACCAATAACGGCCAGCCACCGCTGGATTCTGCGGATCGGCCAAATCTATAGTCAGGAAAATATAATCGCTGTAACCATCTAATAAGGCTGAAACGTAGGCCCAGCGTCCGCCAACGTACCATATTCGGTGAATCCCAATTCCATCTAACGGTAAAAAGCCGATTTGTTGCGGCTGGTCGGGAATGGAAATATCAAAAATTCGTAAACCTGCGGTCCAGTTATGCTCCCCCTGCCGGGTATTGACGCTTTTGCCTACGGATTGAGTGTAATAGACTTTTTCCTCGGCAAAACTAGCGTCAGCAAACAAATCTCTGGCATTAATCACCAATAGCAGATCGTCGTGAGTTTGTAGATGCACGTTCCAGGTATTCGGCGGCGCAGGGATAAAACCGGTGGGTCGCGGATTTTTTGCATCCCGAACGTCAACGATTGATACACCTTGAGAAACCATATGGCCGATATAGGCATAGCCGCGATGCACCATCACCTGTACGCCATCAGGCCGCCCACCCTGATCGCTATGGCCAATCAGCCGCATATTGCGGCTATATTCTGGCTTTGGTAGCGAGCCGTGGGTTGTCATAAGTTTACTCCGCGGTTATTGACTATTTTGGGCCGCCAGCGTGGCGAACCAAGGAGAATTAAAATCGTCAGATTGGCCCCAGCCCGGAATAATTTTGCTCAGACTGGCGACGTTAACTGGCCCCGGCTGACTGGCAAGCAGAGCCTGAGGAATGGCGGCCGCGCGGAATTCATAGGTTGGCGGAGTTGCCTCTCCGGCGATTTTTTTCGCCACCAAACGCAGGTTAACCGCCCCTATTAACTTAGGATCAACCGCTACGCTGACTTTCCACGGACTATTTGCTTCGCGCATTAATTGTAAATCTTGATTCGAAATATCAATGCTATACAGTTTGATCTCATCACGGCCGTTTTCTTTCAATGCCTTATAAGCACCTTGAGTAAAGGCATCCCAGGTACCCCAAATAGCATCGATTTTTCCTTTCGGATACTTTGCCAGAACCGCGCCCACTTTATTCGCCGTGTCTCCCTGTACGTCAGAGGAGACGGCACCGATAGATTCCAGCTCATGAATGCCAGGATGCTGTTTTAGCAGCGCCTGATAAGCGGTCTGGCGGCGTTCCATTGGTGGGAAACCGGCAACCCATAGTTTGATAATATTGGCGTTGCCGTTGAAATCTTTCACTAACTGACCGAATGATTCATTGGTTAATGAGGCGTCATCCTGCTGTGTTAGGGTAACGCCGGGAATATCGCCTTGAATAGCGGTATCGAATACGGATACCGCGATGCCATTGGCGGCAATACGTTTCACCAGTTCGGTAGAGTAGGGATCGCGGCCTTGAGACAAGATAATGCCGTCGTATTTTTGGCTAATAGCCTGATTGACGAAATCCTGAAAACGCGCGTCATCACCGTTACTGAGGAAGGTATCGACTTTAAAACCCAGTTTTTTACCTTCTTTTAATACGCCGGAAAGAAACTGAGTGGTGTTGTCATCCGAACCTAGGTTGCGGATGACCGCAATTTTAATTTGTCCCTGATGGTTAGCGATGGCGTTTGGCACCGGCACCAATGTCGCGTTTTCGGCGGCAAAAACCGGCAGGGCGGTGAGCAGGCTAAAAGCCAACAAAGGGGGGGCAATTTTCTTCATCAGGGGCTCCGTTGTGATGTCGGTAATGTGTGCAAGCAAATGGTTATTGATTTTCTTTTTATGGCTACCTTTACGTCTGGGCGTCCAGATGGCCTTCGCATCATAACCAATTATTTTTTGATAAGGAATTAACTTTGTTATGAATTTTTGGATTTATTTATATCTTTTAGTTTGGCAACAGGCGTTCACGCCGTCTGCAGCGATTCCGATAGAAAAAGGCATATCGGCGGAAAGCTAAAAACTAGCTGAAAAGCGAGGTTAGTCGGCTATTGGAACAGGTGATGAATTGGTACTGCGACATCGGTTAATGATCGCCGAACAGAGAAAAACCTTATGAATGACAATGTTGTTTAGGTTTTCCAATAAGTAACTATTAATAGCACTGCATTTTTTCTATTTTTGAATTATCTACGGTATTATTGGTCAGATATTGACGGAAAGTTTATGTAATGTTCATTAAGTGAATTAAATAAATAAAAACTAAACAGTAGTTAAACAAAATGGCTTATGCCAACCTCCTGTTAGTCAATAAAAATAGACAGAGTTAAGGGAATAGAAGTCACCATGGGTAAAGTTAGCAAGCTATTCAATCGGTTTGGAGCCGATAACCATTCGATATATAACTATACTGATGCAGGAAACTTCTACTCGGAGTTGAGTGACAACTTATCTTTCTACTTTATGTCGCGCGGAGAGTTTTTTATTCTTGTCATGCGCTATATATTGGTACAACCGTTGCTGCTGATTTTGCTTGATGTGTTATGGCCAGAACAATTTGATGATTTGATAGTTATTTTCGTACAGTCGTGGCCCGCGCTCTTGTCTTTGGTGCTGCTGATGCCGTGCTACTACCGCCTAAGATCACAGGGTTTAAGTCCCTATCTGCTCCTGGTGCATTTGTTTCCACTGATTAACTATCTTCCTCAAAATATGTTTACGCTGCCTTTATGCGGCGCATTTATACTTTATCTTTTATTTATCAATATTTATCCGGGTTATTATGTGGCCTGTGAGCGGAAAAAAGAAATCAAGAATGAGCTGCCTGGTGAATATCCGTTTGGACTCACGTTTGTTTGTTTTCTTGTCTTGAATTTATTACCATTTCTTTATTTTGATATGGATGACGCCGCCATTTTGTTAATTATGGCTTCGTGGATTTCTTTCCTGTTAGCTAAGTTTCACTGGCCAGTTGTGGTGATAAACATCATTGGTTCTGTTGGTGTTTTTCTTTTCCTTAGCTCTGATTTTTCAGATTTGAAGCATCATAATAATATTATTATTAATGCGGTGATAAAAATCTCACTATTGGATTCAGTATTATTTCTGATGTTTTCTCTCAGCCTGTTCCTGAATATGTTGTTCTGGTTGGAAGAGTTCCAGCGGGATAAAGGGAAAGTGGTGAGGCAATAGCTAGAGTAATAATATTTCTTTATTTTAATAGGAGAAAAAAATGCCGGTCAGGTCTCCCCTCCGGCATTTTTATTTCTTGCCAGCCACATTAACCCGGCTGGCAAACTCAGCGCTTATTTAACCTGCATACCAGGTTGAGCGCCGCTGTCTGGGCTAAGCAGGAAGATATCTTTCCCACCAGGGCCTGCGGCCATCACCATACCTTCGGAAATGCCGAAGCGCATTTTGCGTGGAGCCAGATTCGCTACCATGACGGTCAAGCGGCCTTCCAATACTTTAGGATCGGGATAAGCGGAGCGAATGCCAGAGAATACCTGACGAGTTTCACCGCCAAGATCCAGAGTGAGTTTCAGCAGTTTATCGGAACCTTCAACGAAATCAGCCTGTTTGATCAGCGCGATACGCATATCAACTTTGGCAAAATCATCGAAATTAATGGTGTCCTGAATAGGATCATCTGCCAACGGGCCGGTAACGACGGCGGTGGGGGCCAGATTATCTTTAGAATCGCCAACCATCTCGTTCACTTTATCCAGATCGATTCGGTTAAACAGCGCTTTAAACGGACTAATCTGATGATTTAGCAACGGTTGCTCAATGCTATACCACGTTAGTTCAGTATTGAGGAAGGCCTCAGTACGTTCAGTCAGCGCTGGCAGTACGGGTTTCAGGTAAGTCATCAATACGCGGAACAGGTTAATGCCCATAGAGCAAATAGCCTGTAGATCGGCATCGCGGCCTTCCTGCTTCGCGACTACCCAAGGTGCTTGCTCATCCACATAGCGGTTAGCCACGTCAGCCAGCGCCATGATTTCGCGAATGGCCCGACCGCTTTCACGGCTGTTATAAGCCTCGGCGATAGATGCTGCTGCATCGATAAAGGTCTGATATAACTTAGGATCAGCCAGTGTATCGGCTAATTTTCCGTCGAAACGTTTATTGATAAAACCGGCGTTACGTGAGGCCAGATTCACCACTTTATTCACGATGTCGGCATTTACGCGCTGCACAAAGTCTTCCAGATTCAAATCGATATCATCGATGCGTGAAGACAGTTTCGCCGCGTAGTAATAGCGCAGGCAATCGGCATCCAGATGTTTCAGGTAGGTGCCCGCTTTAATAAAGGTGCCGCGAGACTTCGACATTTTTGCGCCGTTAACCGTGACATAACCGTGTACAAATAGGCTAGTTGGTTTGCGGAAGTGACTGCCTTCCAACATGGCCGGCCAGAACAGGCTGTGGAAGTAAACGATGTCTTTACCGATAAAGTGGTACAGCTCGGTGGCAGAGTCTTCACGCCAGAATTCATCGAAATCCAGATCGCCGCGTTTGTCGCACAGATTCTTAAATGAACCCATATAACCGATAGGCGCATCCAGCCACACATAGAAATATTTACCCGGCGCGTCCGGTACTTCAAAACCGAAGTAAGGTGCATCGCGGGAGATATCCCATTGTTGCAGACCGGAATCGAACCATTCCTGCATTTTGTTTGCCACTTGCTCTTGCAGTGCACCAGAGCGAGTCCAAGCCTGAAGCATTTCGCTGAATGCAGGCAAATCGAAGAAGAAATGTTCTGATTCACGCATGACCGGCGTAGCGCCGGAAACGGCAGATTTCGGCTCGATAAGTTCAGTCGGGCTGTAGGTCGCGCCGCAGACTTCACAGTTATCGCCGTATTGATCCGGAGCTTTACACTTCGGACAGGTACCTTTTACAAAGCGATCCGGCAGGAACATGCCTTTCTCAGGGTCGTACAGCTGAGAAATGGTGCGGTTCTTAATAAAGCCGTTTTCTTTCAAACGACGATAAATCAGGCTCGACAGCTCGCGGTTTTCATCACTGTGAGTGGAGTGATAGTTGTCGTAGCTGATACCAAAACCGGCGAAATCCTGTTGGTGTTCCTGGCTCATCTCCGCGATCATTTGCTCAGGTTCAACGCCCAACTGCTGTGCTTTCAGCATGATTGGCGTGCCGTGGGCATCATCCGCACAAATGAAATGAACCTCATTGCCGCGCATTCGCTGGAAACGGACCCAGATATCTGCCTGGATGTGCTCGAGCATATGACCGAGATGAATAGAACCGTTAGCGTATGGTAGCGCGCACGTCACCAATAATTTTTTCGCGACTTGAGCCATAGTAGGAAATTGCTTTCTGTAATAGGAATAAGGGGTCTTTGATGTTAACCGATTCGGCCGGTTGTCGCTAGGGTCCGCGGACGACTGGCGGCGCTTAAGTCAAATCAGCGGGTTTTGACGCAGTTTTTCTTTATGAACTCCACGCCACTAGCCGAGTTCTGATATGCTAAAGCTTATTGTCTTTAGGTTAATAACGATAAATTCAAGGAGCCGGGATGAGCCCAAAATCCCCCGAGCAGACCACCCCTGACCTGCTGCAATCTCAAGTTTCCAAGGTGCTTACCACCTTCACCCATCCGACGCTGCAAAAAGACCTGATCACCCTGCGCGCTTTGCATCACTGTGCGCTACTGGATCATGTGCTGCATATCGAACTGATTATGCCTTTCGCCTGGCAATACGGTTTTGAAACACTGAAAGAAACCGTCAGCGGTGAGCTATTACAGCTGACCGGCGCTAAGGCGATCGACTGGAAGTTATCGCACAATATTACGACGCTGCGCCGTGCCAACGATCAGCCGGGAGTAAAAGGCGTGCGTAATATCGTCGCCGTCAGTTCCGGTAAAGGCGGGGTAGGGAAGTCCAGTACCGCGGTTAATCTGGCCTTAGCGCTGATTGGCGAAGGCGCTAAAGTGGGCATTCTGGACGCGGATATTTATGGCCCGTCGATTCCAAACATGCTGGGTACGATGAATGAGCGCCCAACTTCACCGGATGGCAAGCACATGGCGCCGATCCTAGCTCATGGGC
Source organism: Yersinia nurmii (assembly GCF_001112925.1). Lineage (GTDB taxonomy): Bacteria > Pseudomonadota > Gammaproteobacteria > Enterobacterales > Enterobacteriaceae > Yersinia > Yersinia nurmii. The sequence goes on along the minus strand of NZ_CPYD01000001.1, from coordinate 389,032 downwards.
TGGCGACTAACTCTATTGGTTATTTGGTGACTGACGAAAACGCCATGGTGTGGCGCGGGCCGATGGCCAGTAAAGCGCTGATGCAGATGTTGCAGGATACGCTGTGGCCAGATCTGGATTATCTGGTGATCGATATGCCTCCGGGCACCGGCGATATTCAACTGACGCTTTCGCAGAATATTCCGGTTACCGGCGCGCTGGTTGTAACCACGCCGCAGGATATTGCGCTGATCGATGCGATGAAAGGCATTGTGATGTTTGAAAAAGTGAATGTGCCAGTGTTGGGTATTATCGAAAACATGAGCATGCACATTTGCAGCAACTGCGGGCATCTGGAGCCAATCTTCGGCACTGGTGGGGCAGAAAAACTGGCCGAAAAATATCACTGTAAGCTGTTGGGGCAAATTCCGTTGCATATCTCCCTGCGTGAAGATTTGGATCGCGGCGAACCAACGGTTATCAGCCAGCCTGACAGTGAGTTTACCGATATTTATCGCCAACTGGCCTCAAACGTGGCGGCAGAAATGTACTGGCAAGGTGAAGCCATCCCAACAGAAATTTCTTTCCGCGCGCTATAAGATCTTTTCTAGCATCAAAATGGCCTGTCCGTACCTTACGCACAGGCCATTTATTCTTTCAGCTAGGTTTTAGCTTTAAAATTCTGCTGCCAATGGGCTGATTTCCCCATTCTGCCAAATAATTCACCTATCTGGCCTGCATTGCTACGCCTTAGCGCTGGCGTCATGCCGGTGAACTCCTTATAATTGGCGCGTTCTTAGCACCCCCCGTGCTTTGCCCCCCTTCACACTACGTAATCAGGTCTTTAATTTTATGACTGACAAGGCACATCAGTGCGTCATTATCGGGATTGCCGGCGCATCTGCCTCCGGGAAGAGTCTTATTGCCAGCACGCTGTATCGCGAATTGCGTGAACAGGTTGGCGATCAACATATTGGTGTTATTCCGGAAGATAGCTACTACAAAGATCAAAGCCACCTGTCGATGGAAGAGCGTGTTAAAACCAACTATGACCATCCCAACGCTATGGATCACAATTTGCTGCTACAGCATTTGCAATCGCTGAAAGCGGGCAGCGCGATTGAATTGCCGCTGTATAGCTATACTGAACATACGCGTAAAGAAGAAACCGTTCGTCTCGAACCGAAAAAAGTGATTATTCTGGAAGGTATCTTACTGCTCACCGATATGCGCCTGCGTCAGGAAATGAACTTCTCTATTTTCGTCGATACTCCGCTGGATATCTGTCTGATGCGACGGATGAAGCGTGACGTAAACGAACGCGGTCGCTCCATGGAATCGGTGATGGCGCAGTACCAGAAAACTGTGCGTCCAATGTTCTTGCAGTTTATCGAACCTTCCAAACAGTACGCTGACATTATCGTACCGCGCGGCGGCAAAAACCGTATTGCCATTGATATTCTGAAAGCCAAACTTAGCCAGTTCTTCGAGTGATATCCGTCTGGATCTTTGCTCTTTTCTATGGCAGTTTTTGTAACATACGAATTTAAATGGAGATTTGATCGATGAGACTGTGCGATCGTGATATAGAAGCGTGGTTGGATAATGGCAAGCTGGTTATCACCCCACGTCCGCCGGTAGAACGGATCAACGGCGCGACAGTCGATGTTCGCTTGGGCAATCAATTCCGCGTATTTCGCGGTCATACGGCGGCATTTATCGATTTAAGCGGCCCGAAAGATGAAGTCAGTGAAGCGCTAGATAGAGTCATGAGCGATGAGATTATCTTGCCGGAAGGTGAGGCATTCTTCTTGCATCCAGGCGAGCTGGCGCTGGCCGTTACCCACGAATCAGTCACAATTCCCGATGATTTGGTCGGTTGGCTGGACGGGCGTTCCTCTCTGGCACGTTTAGGGTTGATGGTTCACGTTACCGCTCACCGAATCGATCCCGGCTGGCAAGGTCGTATTGTGCTGGAGTTCTATAATTCCGGTAAGCTGCCGCTGGCACTGCGTCCGGGGATGTTGATTGGCGCATTAAGCTTCGAGCCGTTATCTGGCCCGGCGGCGCGCCCGTATAACAGCCGTCAGGATGCCAAATATCGTGGTCAGCAAGGGGCGGTTGCCAGTCGTATCGATAAAGACTAAGTCGCGTTAGCCTGCATTCCTGTTTGGACAAGAGGACGTCATGAGAAGATTACTGACAACGTTAGCCATCTTGCTGGTGGTAGTAGTCGCGGGGATGAGCGCGCTGGTACTACTGGTTAATCCGAATGACTTTCGTGCCTATATGGTCAAACAGGTCGAAAAAAATAACGGTTACCGACTGGCGCTGGAAGGGGATATGCGCTGGCACGTATGGCCGCGCTTAAGTATTATTTCTGGTCGAATGTCACTGACAGCGCCCGGTGCCGATGCGCCGGTGGTGAGTGCAGAAAATATGCGGCTGGACGTCAAGCTCTGGCCGCTGCTCTCTCATCAGCTAGCGGTAAAACAGGTGATGCTGAAAGGTGCTGTGGTGCGCTTAACGCCTGATAGCGAAGCCCGTTTGCAGCCTGATGCTCCCGTGGCTCCGGCGGGAAATGCGCCGGTAACGGAAACCACATCCTGGAAGCTGGATATCGATAAGGTGCAGGTGGCCGATAGCCTGCTGATCTGGCAGCGAGATGCTGACCAAATCAATGTTCGCGATATCAATTTATTACTCGAGCAAGGCCCGCAGCGTCAGGTAAAAGTCAACCTGAGCAGTCGGGTTAACCGCAATCAGCGAGATCTGACATTCTCCCTTGACGCCGACGTGGATATGCAAAATTATCCGCAACATATGGGCGCGAAAATCAGCCAGTTTACTTACAAGCTGGATGGTGCCGACGTTCCGGTTGGCGGGATTGCCGGGCAAGGTTCGTTGGTGGCGACCTACCAGCAAAATAGCCAGCAGGTCAGCATTGAGCAGCTTAACGTTAGCGCCAATAATAATGTGCTAACTGGCAGCGTTCAGGCGCGGTTGGGTTTTCTTCCCCACTATGACCTGGATCTGAAAAGCGACAGTCTCAATCTCGATCAACTGTTTGGCTGGCAGGCAAAAAGCGCTGATACTGCGTCGTCTGCCAGCAGCAAACCTCAGGTAGCCGCTGCGCCGGTTATCGCTAGTCAGGAAGCCGACGTGGGTCGGGATTTACAAGGCCTGCGTGATTTCACTGCCAAACTGGCATTAACCGCGACCAATCTGGTTTATCGCGGAATTAGCGTGAATCAATTTAGCGTACTGGCGGAGAATCAGCAGGGGAAACTGTCGGCGAGCCGTCTTTCCGGTCAGGCATTAAAGGGGGAGTTTTCTTTCCCCGGCACTTTGGATGTCACCAGTAAGCGCTTACTCATTGCCGTTGAACCAACCATTAATCATATGGAGCTGGGGCCGGTGCTACAGGCTGCGGAATTGCCATTGGTCTTGACTGGGCAGTTTTCGATGACTGGCCAGTTATCCGGCGAAGGATTTGACGTGGAGTCCTTTAGCCGCCGTTGGAACGGCGATGCGAAACTATCGATGACCAATGCCCAGCTGCACGGCATTAATATCCAGCAGTTAATACAGCAGGCGGTCACGCGGAGCACTAGCGACGTGGGCGCGGTGGAGCGTTTTGAGCGCTATACCGAAGTCAGTCGACTACAGACTAATTTGGCACTCAATAAAGGTTTATTGAAGGTCAGCGGGCTGAACGCGGATTCGACTCTGATTTCGCTAAAAGGCAGTGGTTCGCTGAACTTACCGGCGCAGCAAGCCGATATGAGTTTGGCGGTTCGTGTCATTCAGGGCTGGAGTGGTCAGGATAAGCTGGTTAAAACGCTGCAAAATACCGATATTCCGCTGCGTATTTACGGCCCGTGGGCGAGTTTGAAATATCAGTTAGACGTAGAGCAGTTATTGCGTAAAGAATTGCAGCAACGAGCGAAAAGCGCACTCAATGAATGGGCGGAGCGTAATAAAGATAAGCGCAACGGTCAGGATTTAAAAAAGTTGCTGGATAAACTGTAATTGCGTATCGGGTTGGCAGTGGGGAATCCGGCTGCCAGCCTGTTTGGGTTGAAAAATTGTTATTTTATTGTTTGCACCTTTAACGTTTTTCCCCCTTAAAGCCAGACTTCTCATCACATATTACTTCTTCTATATAAAATCCCTGCTTATCATTGATAGATGTCATAAAATCTCGGGCTGACTTTAGGCAGAGTGCAGAACGTATTTTTGTCCAATTCACGAAGAAAATAATACCTGGATGCGTTAAGTTCCGGCCTGTACCGGGTAAGAGAGGATTAATGTTGGATCTATTGATTGGGGTGGTTGTGGCGGTAGGCGTTGGCCGCTATATCATTAAGGGCTATTCAGCCACTGGGGTGCTGATGGTCGGTGGTTTACTGTTGCTGATAATCAGCGCACTGATGGGAAAAAGCGTATTACCGGCCAGTGCCACGTCAACCGGCTGGCGGGCTACTGACATTGTTGAGTATGTCAAAATCCTGCTGATGAGCCGCGGTGGCGATCTCGGCATGATGATCATGATGCTGTGCGGGTTTGCTGCCTACATGACGCACATTGGCGCCAATGATGTGGTGGTGAAGATTGCCTCCAAACCGCTGCAAATGATTAACTCGCCGTATTTGCTGATGGTCGCCGCGTATATTGTGGCTTGCCTAATGTCACTGGCGGTTTCTTCAGCTACCGGGCTGGGCGTATTGCTGATGGCAACCTTGTTCCCGGTTATGGTGAATGTGGGCATTAGCCGTGGCGCCGCTGCAGCAATTTGCGCCTCGCCGGCGGCGATTATTCTGGCTCCTACCTCTGGTGACGTCGTACTGGCGGCGAAAGCATCGGAAATGCCGCTAGTTGATTTCGCTTTTAAAACGACTTTGCCAATCTCTATCGCCGCGATTGTTTGTATGGCGATAGCGCATTTCTTCTGGCAACGTTATCTGGATAATAAAAGTCAGGAAAAGCATGAAATGATGGATGTGAATGAGATCACAACCAATGCGCCGAGCTTTTATGCCATTTTGCCCTTTACGCCAATTATTGGCGTGCTGATTTTTGACGGGAAATGGGGACCAGAGCTACACATTATTACCGTACTGGTGATTTGTATGCTGTTGGCTGCGGTTATTGAATTTGTGCGCAGTTTCAGCGCTAAAACGGTATTCGCCGGTCTGGAAGTGGCCTATCGCGGAATGGCGGACGCTTTTGCAACCGTCGTCATGCTATTGGTGGCGGCGGGCGTATTCGCCCAAGGGCTGAGTACGGTTGGTTTCATCAGTGGGCTGATTGGTTTAGCCCAATCCTTTGGTACTGGCGGCATAGTGATGATGCTGGTGCTGGTCACTATTACCATGCTGGCGGCAATGACTACTGGCTCAGGTAATGCACCTTTCTATGCCTTCGTCGAGCTGATTCCGAAACTGGCAGCTCAAATGGGGATAAATCCAGCCTACTTGGTTATCCCAATGCTACAGGCGTCAAATCTGGGACGCACCTTGTCACCGGTTTCTGGCGTAGTGGTTGCGGTTGCAGGGATGGCGAAAATATCACCGTTTGAAGTGGTAAAACGTACTTCAGTACCGGTTCTGGTGGGATTGGTGGTGGTTATCGTGGCGACCGAGATTCTGGTTCCACTGCGTTAAGGCTTAAATAGATTAAGCACTTAGACAGAGCGTTAAATGGATAGCGTCAGGCATAATACAAGTCAGAGCCTGGCGCTATCGGCAGTTTAATTTCTTAGACTTCGTAGTCCGGTTCCGGTACTTTCAGCGGAGTTATTTTCACTTTCAGAATCCGGTGGCTGCTCACTTCCAGCGGCTCAAACAGATAATCCCCGATCTGCAATTGCTCACCGACCTGAGGAATGCGCTGGGTGTGTTCCATCAATAGTCCCGCAAGCGTGTGATATTCTCTTTTTTCATCAATAGGTAAAGGTAAATACATCACCAAATCTTCGAGCGGCATATAACCGTTGGCAATCCAGGTGCCGTCATCGGCTTGTTGAATATCATGACGAGCATCCGCTACTTCACCGGCTACCGGCAGATTACCAGCGATAGTTTCCATCACGTCTGTCAATGTCACTACGCCTTCAATAGAGCCAAACTCATCAACCACAAACGCGAAATGGGTTTGCGCCTGACGGAATTGCTCCAAAGCCATTAGTAGCGAAACTTGCTCAGGGAAAATCAGTGGCTGACGAATCAGTGCACGTAAATCCAGTTTCTCTTGCTCAAGCTGCTGTTTCAAGAGGTCAATAACGTGAATGACCCCTAAAGGTTCGTCGGTGGTGCTATCTTCGGTCACCACAATTCGGGTATGCAGATTTTTAGTCAGCAGAGCAGTTAGTTTTTCCGGTGGATCGTTCAGATCCAGATATTCCACGTCGTGACGCGAAGTCATGATGCTGCTGACCGTTCGCTGAGCTAGCCCCAACACGCGCTCGATCATGCGCCGTTCCTGCTGGTTAAAGACTTCCTGATTTTGGCGCCCTTGATCTGCAATCAGGCTGGCAGTGTGGTTATCCAGCTCGGCTTCTTCATGTTTACCACTCAAAATCCGCAGTACCGCTTCTGCGGTTCGTTCACGCAGCGGACGCGCCGAGGTGAGGAAGCGACGGCGGTTAAACTGCGCGAACTGATTCAGTGATTCAATAATTACTGAGAAACCAATAGCTGCATACAGGTAACCTTTTGGGATATGATAGCCAAAACCTTCTGCGACTAAGCTAAAGCCGATCATCAGCAGGAAGCTTAAACACAGAATAACAATGGTTGGATGCGCGTTAACAAAACGAGTTAATGGCTTGCTGGCCAATAGCATCATGCCGATTGCAATGATTACGGCCGCCATCATGACCGCCAAATGGTCAACCATTCCGACCGCGGTGATGACAGAATCTAATGAGAAAATAGCATCCAGCACCACGATCTGCGCCACTACCGGCCAGAATCTTGCGGTTTTACGCTGATTATTTTGCTGGTGATCTTTACCTTCCAGCCGTTCATTTAGCTCCATAGTGGCTTTGAACAGCAGGAAAATCCCCCCAATCAGCATGATTAAGTCTCTGGCGCTGAAAGGGTGCTCGGCAATAGTGACCAGCGGTGCTGTTAGCGTCGCCAGCCAGGAGATACAGGCCAGCAGCACCAAACGCATAGCTAAAGCACAAAGCAGCCCGGTGACTCGCGCTTTATCCCGAAGATGGCGGGGAAGTTTATCTGCCAAAATGGCAATAAAGATGAGGTTATCAATACCTAATACAATTTCTAGCACGATTAGCGTTGCCAATCCCGCCCAAATTGTTGGATCCATGATCCATTCCATATGCCCAGTTTCACCTTTTATTTCTACGGCTTATGCCGCAGTCAGAATAATGGGCGCTGATCGGGTAAAATTCAACTCTCAATAGCCTTGGGGCCGGGAACTGCGGGGGAATTGACCTAAGTGATGAGTCATTATCCTAAAATCAGACTGATATATCGTAATGAGGCTGAGATTATCCTAAGGTAAAGTTAATTAGTTGGTAAGCCTATTGTTTACATAATCTAGAATATACTGAATAAGTGAAATGGTTTTATCAGTGACAGATGCAAAAAAATGATGATAGATACCTTGCTTGTTAATATATGACGGATAAATATTGAGTGATTTTCACTCACCCATTTATCTGATTTGTAATAGATTGATATACATTTTTGCTGTGGGACTGACCTGTTTGGGCATACATTCTCACTCTTGTTAAGAATGTGTCACCGCACTGAATTTTACCGGTTGATAGCTTACCGCAGTCGGTTGTTTGAGAATAAGGTAGGGCAGATGAAGAAGAATTTGAAGGCTGTAATTCCGGTGGCTGGTCTTGGTACCCGAATGTTGCCTGCGACCAAGGCAATTCCGAAAGAAATGTTGCCGGTCGTTGATAAGCCATTGATTCAATATATCGTGAATGAATGTGTAGCCGCCGGAATTAAAGATATCGTTCTGGTCAGTCACTCATCGAAAAATGCGATAGAAAACCATTTTGATACCTCATTTGAGCTAGAAGTTGCGCTAGAGTCACGAGTAAAACGGCAGTTACTTAATGAGGTGCAAAATATTTGCCCGCCGGATGTCACAATTATGCAAGTGCGTCAGGGGCAGGCCAAAGGGCTGGGGCACGCAGTGCTGTGCGCACAGCCAATGGTCGGTGATTCGCCTTTTATTGTGCTCTTGCCTGATGTGTTACTGGATGATTCTACCGCCGACCTGTCGCGGGAAAACCTAGCCAGCATGATTAAGCGTTTTGAGGAAACTGGTCATAGCCAGATTATGGTTGAGCCTGTTCTGCAGCAAGACGTGTCTAAATACGGTATTGCAGATTGCGGTAACGTGAAACTGCAGCCGGGCGACAGTAGCCTGATGACCGCCGTAGTCGAAAAGCCAAGCGTGGCGGAAGCACCGTCAAATCTGGCGGTCGTTGGGCGTTACGTATTGTCTGCGGATATCTGGCCTCTGCTGAAGAAAACGCCGAGCGGAGCGGGCGGCGAAATTCAGCTAACTGATGCGATTGCTATGCTAATGGAACAGCAACCGGTAGAAGCATTCCATATGACGGGCAAATCCCATGATTGCGGCGATAAACTTGGTTATATGAAAGCTTTTGTGACCTACGGTATTCGCCATGATACTGAAGGCGAAAAATTCTCTGCCTGGTTAAAACAGCAAATAGACGCATAACGTAGAATTCGCGCGTAATTTCCGAATAACAGGCTTTATTTGCATGAAAACTTTTTAGGTGAATATGACTAAATTAAAAGCAGTCATCCCGGTTGCTGGCTTAGGTATGAGAATGCTGCCCGCAACGAAAGCCATTCCAAAAGAAATGCTGCCAATCGTTGATAAGCCACTGATCCAACACGTCGTTAACGAATGCGTTGCCGCAGGTATCACCGATATTATTTTGATCACGCATTCCTCAAAAAATGCCATAGAAAACCATTTTGATACTTCCTATGAATTGGAAGCAATGCTGGAAGCACGAGTGAAGCGCCAGCTGCTGGAGGATGTGCAATCCATTTGCCCGCCGGGGGTAACCATTATGCATATTCGTCAGGGGCACCCGGAAGGACTCGGTCACGCGGTGCTATGTGCTAAGCCGCTAATCGACGGTCAACCTTTCGTGGTTCTGTTGCCTGACGTCTTGATTGATGACGCTAAGTCTGATTTGACCAAAGATAATCTGGCTCAGATGATCACGCGTTTTGAAGATACCGGTGTGAGTCAGGTATTGGTTCAGCCAATGTCTGTTGAAGAACTGCCAAACTATTCGGTCATTACTTGCGAAGCGCCTGGACTGGCTCCGGGTGAGGCAAGCCCAATAGTGGATATGCAAGAAAAGCCAGAAAATCTGACCGGAATGAAGTCAAACCTGTCAGCGGTTGGCCGTTATGTTCTTTCCGCCGATATCTGGCCATTGTTAGAGAAAACCGAACCGGGTGCTTGGGGACGCATTCAGCTAACTGATGCTATTGCTGCGTTGAATGCTCTACAACCGGTGGATGCGGTAGCGTTGACCGGTCAGGCTTATAACTGTGGCGAAAAACTGGGTTATATGCAGGCCTACGTCGCTTACGGTTTGCGTCATCCGGTTCAGGGGGATGAGTTCAAGGCCTGGTTAAAGGATTTTGTGTCTTAATCCGCTGAAATGATCGTAAATCAGGCAACCATTCAGGTTGCCTTTTCTTTTGGGGCGAAGATTATTTTGCCCCAAGCAAACGACTGCGTTCAGCAACTGGTCGGTTGTGCTGTCTATCGCACCAATCACTACCCACCTGACATAATCCTGAGTTAACATGTTTCCCACTGCAAAAACCTGCGGGCTTATCGGCCAATCGCGGGTGTCATCCTTCAGACAGGAGTTTTTTTAATGTCCAAACAACAGATCGGCGTTGTCGGTATGGCGGTAATGGGCCGTAACCTGGCGCTTAACATCGAGAGCCGCGGCTATTCCGTTTCCATCTTTAACCGTTCATCAGATAAAACCGACGAAGTGGTTGCTGAAAACCCAGGTAAAAATCTGGTGCCGAGTTATACCGTTGAAGAGTTTGTGGATTCACTGGAAAAACCGCGTCGTATTTTGCTGATGGTGAAAGCAGGTGAAGCTACTGACAAAACTATCGCGTCGCTGACTCCTCACCTCGATAAAGGTGACATTTTGATCGACGGCGGTAATACCTATTACAAAGACACCATTCGTCGTAACCGCGAACTGTCTGAACAAGGTTTTAACTTCATCGGTACCGGCGTGTCCGGCGGTGAAGAGGGCGCACTGAAAGGCCCTTCAATTATGCCTGGCGGTCAGAAAGAAGCTTACGAGCTGGTTGCTCCGATTCTGGAAAAAATTGCTGCTCGTGCTGATGACGGCGAAGCCTGCGTAGCTTATATCGGCGCTGACGGTGCTGGGCACTACGTGAAAATGGTGCACAACGGTATCGAATATGGCGATATGCAGCTGATCGCTGAGGCTTATTCTTTGCTGAAACAAGCGCTGAGCCTGAATAATGAAGAACTGGCTGCGACTTTCTCCGAATGGAATAAGGGTGAGCTGAATAGCTACCTGATTGATATCACAAAAGATATCTTCACCAAGAAAGATGAAGAAGGTAAATATCTGGTTGATGTGATTCTGGATGAGGCAGCGAACAAAGGTACCGGTAAGTGGACCAGCCAGAGTTCTCTGGATCTGGGTGAACCTTTGACTCTGATTACCGAGTCCGTCTTTGCTCGTTACCTGTCTTCCCTGAAAGATCAACGTGTTGCTGCATCTAAAGTGTTGACTGGCCCAACGGTTAAAGCTTTCGAAGGTGATAAAGCTGAATTTATCGAAAAAGTTCGCCGCGCGCTGTACTTGGGTAAAATTGTTTCTTACGCTCAGGGTTTCTCTCAGTTGAAAGCGGCTTCCGACGAGAATAACTGGGATCTGCACTACGGTGAGATTGCTAAGATCTTCCGCGCTGGCTGTATCATCCGCGCGCAATTCTTGCAAAAAATCACCGATGCTTATGCAGATAATCCTAAAATTGCAAACCTGCTGTTGGCACCTTACTTCAAACAGATCGCTGATGAATATCAGCAAGCGTTGCGTGACGTCGTGTCTTATGCGGTTCAGAACGGCATCCCAACGCCAACCTTCTCTGCTGCAATCAACTACTACGACAGCTATCGTTCTGCCGTACTGCCTGCCAACCTGATTCAGGCGCAGCGCGATTACTTCGGTGCGCATACTTACAAACGTACTGATAAAGAAGGTGTTTTCCATACTGAGTGGATGGAATAATTGCTTAGTTTAGCGATATAAGCGTGAATGCATGATGTTTGGGCAGCGCTCATCATTGTAACTGACAATCCGTTAGCCTGATGATGTGCGCTGCTCGTAATAGAACGGCTCTTGCAAGCTACGCCTTAATCGGTAGTAGCAATAGCTAAAATTCGCTAACGAGCTAACGAATAGATAGTTCTGATGATGTATTGATCAGATTTATCGTAATAAAAAGCCCTCGCAAATTAAAGTTGTGAGGGCTTTTTTACGTCGAAATGCCATTGATAAAGGGAAGGCTATTTGACGGTAAGGCTATTTCTCGTGGCGTTCCCGCAGGCGGCCGATCACTTTACTGAGATCCAAATTCTGATCTTGCAGCAGAACCAGCAAATGATAAATCAGATCGGCCGCTTCATTCGTCAGTTCTTCTCGATCGTTTACCGTTGCCGCTAGCGCAGTTTCTACGCCTTCTTCCCCAACTTTCTGCGCGATACGCTTGGTGCCGCTGGCGTAGAGGCTGGCGGTATAAGAACTGCCAGGATCGGCGTTTTTACGTTCAGCTAGCAATTGTTCCAGCTGATACAGGAAACCCCAGTCGCTGGCTGCCGGCGAGAAGCAGCTGTTATTGCCTAAATGGCAGGTTGGGCCAATCGGATTAACTAAAATCAAGAGGGTATCGTTATCGCAGTCAGGGTAGATATTGACTACGTTGAGGAAATGACCAGAGCTTTCGCCTTTAGTCCATAGACGCTGTTTAGTGCGGGAGAAAAAGGTGACTTTGCCTGATTTCTCAGTTGCTGCTAACGCTTCCCGATTCATGTATCCCATCATCAGAACCTCACCGGAGACGGCATGCTGAACGATAGTTGGCATCATGTTATCGACTTTTTCCCAATCTAGCTGGTTGATCTGTTGTTCAGTTAACACACTCTTATCTCCACGCCTTGTTCAGACAAATAGGTTTTTAACTCGCCAATATTAATGATCTGTTTATGGAATACCGATGCTGCTAAAGCGCCATCGACGTCCGCATCGCGGAAGGCTTCCAGAAAATGTTCCGGCGTACCCGCGCCACCGGATGCGATCAACGGTACACGGCAAATAGCGCGCATTTGTTTGAGCTGACGTAAGTCATAGCCGTTGCGTACCCCATCCTGATTCATCATATTCAGAACAATTTCACCGGCGCCGCGTAACTGTACTTCACGAATCCAGTCTTCAGTTTGCCAGGTGGTGGCTTTGGTGCGTTTTTCATCGCCGGTGAATTGATAAACCTGATAACTATCGCTTTCTGCATCGTACCAAGTATCAATCCCTACGACGATGCACTGTACGCCATAGCGATCGGCCAAACGAGTGATCAAAGTTGGATCGGCCAGAGCTGGAGAGTTGATAGAGATCTTATCTGCGCCGTAGGTCAGGATCTGGCCAGCATCCTCGACGCTTTTAATACCACCAGCAACGCAAAAAGGAATATCGATCACTTCGGCAACGCGAGCTACCCAGCTTTTATCCACGACCCGACCATCAGATGATGCGGTGATATCATAAAACACCAGTTCATCTGCACCTTCTGCGGCATAACGCTGCGCCAGAGGAACGATATCGCCGATGACCTCATGGTTGCGAAACTGAACACCTTTGACAACCTGTCCGTCTTTCACATCCAGACAGGGAATTATGCGTTTTGCCAGCATGCGATCGCCTCCTTCACATTAAATTTTCCGTCTAGTAAGGCGCGGCCTACAATAACGCCTTGGACTCCGCTGGTGCGTAGTCTGGCAATATCATCCAGACAGCCAATACCACCAGAGGCTTGAAAAGCCACTTGCGGATAGCTGGCGCATACTTCCTGATACAGTTCGACGTTAGAACCCGCCAGCGTGCCATCGCGAGAAATATCGGTGCAGAGGACGTGTTTCAGACCAAAAGGCAGGTATTGTTCGATAATGTGTTCCAGCGTGACGTTGGAGTTTTCCTGCCAGCCGCTGATAGCGACTTCTTTACGGCTGGTTTTATCAATACGTACATCCAGCGCTAGAACAATGGCATCGGCGCCGTAACGTTCAAACCAGCTCTGTACCAATTCTGGCTGCCTTATCGCCGTTGAACCAATCACCACGCGGGTGGCACCAGCCTCCAGCAGGGCTGCTACATCCTGTTCATTACGAATGCCACCGCCGACCTGCACCGGTACATCCACACCGGCCAGTAGCTCACGCAATAATGGGATCTGGCGGGCTGAAGGATCTTTAGCTCCGGTTAGGTCTACCAGATGTAAAACCTGCGCGCCTTGCTGCTGATAATCCTGTAAACGCGGCAATGGGTGATTGCCGTAATCGCGCTGTTGGCCGTAGTCGCCTTGATGCAAACGCACCACTTTGCCTTCGATCAAATCCAAAGCGGGAATAATCATGGTGCCTACATCTCCAAAAAGTTTTTCAGCAATTGTGCGCCTGCTGCACCCGAACGTTCCGGATGAAACTGCACGCCAAAGAAGTTGTCTTTTTCGACCGCGGCGGTAAACGGCTCGCCGTAGTTGGCCTGGGCGATGGTATTTGGGCATATTGGCATCGCATATCCGTGGACAAAATAGAAGTAGGTGCCATCGGCAATGCCGCGGAACAGATGATTACCTGCCTGAGCAGAAATCTGATTCCAACCCATATGCGGTAGCGGTAAGCCAAAATCGGTCATAAGTTTTACCGGTGCATCGATGATACCCAAGGTATCGATACCACCGCTTTCCTCACTGCGGCTAGCCAAGAGCTGCATACCCAGACAAATCCCCAGAACCGGCTGAGTACAGGCTTTGATCAACTCGATCAGTTCCCGTTCTTTGAGTTGTTCCATGGCAGCATGGGCGGTACCTACGCCGGGCAAAAACAGCTTATCGGCTCGTAGAGCGATTTCCGGATCGCGGCTAACGACCGGCTCGTAGCCCAGACGTTGAACCGCGTAGGTCACGGAGGAGAGATTGGCGCATCCGGTGTCCAGAATGACCACGTTCATTACAGTACTCCTTTCGAGCTTGGCAACGTATTGCCTTCGACGCGAATGGCCTGACGCAGCGTGCGGCCAAAGACCTTAAACAAACTCTCAACCCGGTGGTGATCGTTGCGACCCTTGGTTTTCAGGTGCAGGGTACAGGCCATGGCGTAAGACAGCGAACGGAAGAAGTGCTCAACCATTTCGGTACTTAAATCCCCAACGCGCTGATAATTAAATTCGGCTTTATATTCCAGATGTGGGCGGCCTGAGATATCCAGTGCGCAGCGCGCCAGACATTCGTCCATCGGCAACACAAAACCGAAACGGCCAATACCGCGTTTGTCACCCAACGCAGTGTTAATGGCCTCACCCAGTGCTAATGCGGTGTCTTCCACGGTGTGGTGATCGTCGATATAAAGGTCGCCACTAACCTGAATATCCATACGGAATCCTCCGTGGGTGGCGATCTGATCCAACATATGATCGAAGAAACCTACGCCTGTTTTTATTTTGCTGCCACCTTCTCGATCCAGCCACACGTTCACATCAATGGCGGTTTCTTTGGTCACGCGGTTAACATGGGCGTGGCGATCTCGCTGAGTCAGCTGTTTGGCTATCTGCGACCAGTTCAGACCGTCGCGTTGATAGCGCAGTCCACAAATGCCCATATTTTCGGCCAGCTGTAGATCGGTTTCTCTATCACCAATCACATAGCTATTGGCCCCGTTCATCACGCCGTCGGTCAGATAGTTTTCTACCAGCGCCGTCTTAGGCTTGCGGCAGGCGCAGTTATCTGCTGGGAGGTGCGGACAGATTAAGACGTCCTCGAAGTGGATGCCTTGGGAAGTAAAAATCTGCATCATCAAATTGTGCGGCGGATCGAAGGTTTCCTGCGGGAAACTGTCCGTTCCCAGACCATCCTGATTAGTGATCATCACCAGTTTGTAATCGGCTTTTTGCAGAGCCAGCAGGGCAGGTATCACTTCCGGTTCCAGCGCCAGTTTGTCCAGCCGATCAACCTGATAGTCTTCTGGCGGTTCAGCAATCAGGGTGCCGTCGCGGTCAATAAAAAGAAATTTCTGGCTCATAACGTTCCCTTCAAAGGCTGGATGATGATGTATTGGTTGCATTGGGACTCTTGATACCGGGTAAAGTGGCTAGGGCTGAAATAACCCGTTCGCATTCCTGGCGAGTGCCAATAGTGATACGTAGGCACCCAGACAATCCCGGCTGTTTATTCTGGTCTCTCAGGATAATACCTTGATCCCACAAGCTTTTAAACACGCTGCTGGAAGCAGAAAATCGTGCCAGAACATAGTTTGTTTCACTGCTAAATACCTGTTCTACGCAGTCGCAATGTTGCAATTCGCCGATGAACCATTCGCGAGTGGTTCGTATCTCGGCCACTCGCTGGCGCATGGCGGTGATACCTTGCGGACTCAGTGCCTGCGCCGCGATATCCGCTACCGGAGTGGAAAGCGGGTAAGGAGCAATCACTTTCAGTAGCAGCTGGATAATATCGTTGTTAGCCAGCGTAAAGCCACAGCGTAAACCGGCTAAAGCAAAAGCTTTAGATAGCGTGCGCAAAATTACTAAATTCGGATAATCTTTTAACCATTCACTGACGCTAGCCTGCGGGCAAAACTCGATATAAGCCTCATCTATCGCCACGACAGCGCGGTCTTTGGCCAACGCCAGTACCTGACGTAAATCCTGCTGATCAATCAGGTTTCCTGTGGGGTTATTTGGGCTACAGACATAAATGACTTTTACGCCATCCAGGTTGTCTGCAATCGCCGGTAAGTCCAATTGCCAGTCTTCTTTCGCTGGTACGATACGCCGTTTTACGCCAAAGGTTTCTGCGCTGACCGAATACATGCCATAGGTCGGTGGGCAGAATAAAATGGCATCTTGACCCGGTTCGCAAAAGGCGCGAATCAACAGTTCGATACCTTCGTCTGCGCCTCGGCTGACCAATACTTGATCGGCTCCTATGCCTGCATAATCGGCATAGCGTTCAATGACTTGCTTCGGTTGACATTCTGGGTAACGGTTAAAGGTTTGCGCCGTTAATGTAAAGTCCGGAGCTTGCGGATATTCGTTGGCGTTTAGCCATACATCGCCGTTGCCGCCCAGTCGGCGCGCCGACATATAAGGAGTCAGTTCGCGCACATTGGCGCGGGCCAGATCGGTAATAGACTCACTCATTTTGACTCCTTTTTCATGGCGTTAAGGGCGGTAACTCGCAGGGTAACGGCATTTTTATGGGCCGTTAGCTGTTCTGCCTGCGCTAGAATTTCAATGGTCGGTGCTAAATCCAGTAAACCTTGCGGTGTTAACTGTTGCACAGTCATGCGTTTTACGAAGTCTGCTAAGCCTAAACTTGAATAAGTTGAGGTATAGCCGTAAGTCGGTAATACGTGATTGGTGCCGGAGGCGTAATCGCCAGCGGATTCCGGCGACCAATCGCCAAGGAATACCGAACCGGCGTTCTCAATCAGATCGACCATTTTTTCCGGTTCACGCGTTTGCAGAATCAAGTGCTCCGGGCCGTATTGGTTACTGATATCAAGACATTGCTGGAGATCTTTGGTGACAATAAGACGACTGCTTTCCAGCGCCTGACGGGCGATAGAAGAACGAGAAAGCTGAGCCAGCTGTTTTTCCACTTCAACGGCAACGGCCTGAGCAATGGCGGCATCCGGAGTGAGCAGAATCACCTGCGAATCAGGGCCATGCTCTGCCTGAGAAAGCAGATCTGAGGCAACAAAAGCTGGCGTAGCACCGCTGTCGGCAATCACCAGCACTTCTGACGGACCTGCGGGCATATCAATAGCGGCACCATCGAGGCGTTGACTGACCTGACGTTTCGCTTCCGTGACGTAGGCATTGCCCGGCCCGAAGATTTTGTCCACTTTTGGGACGGATTCGCTGCCAAAAGCCATGGCGGCAATAGCCTGTGCGCCGCCAAGCTGGAACACTTCTTCAATGCCACAAAGCTGTGCGGCGTAGAGAATCTCATCGGCAATCGGCGGCGGTGAACATAGCACTACGCGTTTACACCCAGCAATGCGAGCTGGAGTTCCCAGCATTAATACGGTTGAAGGCAGCGGGGCAGAACCGCCTGGAATATACAGGCCGACGGAAGCTATAGGGCGCGTGATTTGCTGACAGCGCACCCCCGGCTGGGTTTCGACGTCAACCAGCGGCGTTTTTTGTGCTTTATGGAAGATTTCAATATTGCGTACTGCCTGCGCCATTGCCTGTTTAACATCATCCTCCAGACGTGCCGAAGCGGCGGCAATATCGGCAGCACTGATACGAATATCGGCTACCTGCACTTTGTCAAAACGCTGGCTGAAGTCGCGCAGGGCACTATCACCCTCGCTTTTCACCCGATCCAATATCTCATTCACCGCGGCAGTAATACGCTCTGAGGCGCTGATTGCCGGGCGTGTCAGTAACGCTTTTTGCTGTTCTGAACTGCATTGCTGCCAGTCGATCAGAGTATTGAAGTTCGTCGGCTGCATGGTTTACTCCATCATCTTTTCAATAGGTAGAACCAGAATAGAGCTGGCGCCCAGCGCTTTTAGTTTCTCCATGGTTTCCCAGAACAGGGTTTCGCTGCTAACCATGTGCATGGCTACGCGGCTTTTATCACCGGCCAATGGCAGAATCGTTGGGCGTTCGGCGCCTGGAAGCAGAGTAATGATTTCATCCAGACGTTCGCTCGGCGCGTGCATCATGATGTATTTCGACTCTCGAGCTTGAATAACGCCTTGAATTCGGGTCATCAGGCGGTCGATTAGCTGCTGTTTAGCTTCTGGCATTTCGCCATCTCGTTGAATCAAACAGGCTTTTGAACGATAAATGACTTCTACTTCTCGCAGCCCGTTGGCTTCCAATGTGGCACCGGTTGATACTAAATCGCAGATGGCATCGGCCAGACCGGCGCGGGGAGCCACTTCAACGGAGCCATTCAGTAAACAGGATTTAAAACGGACGCCTTGTTTATCAAGGTATTGCTTTAGCAGATGCGGGTAAGAGGTGGCAATTCGGCTATTTTGCAAACATTGTGGGCCACTGTATTCCGCATCCAGCGGGGTTGCCAGAGACAGGCGGCAAGTACCAAAATCCAAGCGGCGCAGGGTAAAGTAACGAGGATCTTCCCCTTGGGCGCGACGGTTAAGTAATTCTTCTTCCAGAACGTTTTCGCCAATAATGCCCAAATCAACTACGCCGTCCATAACCAGGCCGGGGATATCGTCATCGCGAACGCGCAGGATATCGATAGGCATGTTTTCGGCGAAGGCAATCAGGCGCTGTTGTTGCAGGTTGATTTTGATACCACAGCGCGACAGCAGTTCTTGGGAATCTTCGCTCAGGCGGCCTGATTTCTGCATTGCGATACGTAAACGTGTTTTATCCAACATGGTAAACCTCATAACTTATTCATTTAAATTCAAAAGTTTTGGGCAATAAAAAAACCCTCGGAAGATAATCTTCCGAGGGTTTTCTTTAATGCGTTCTTACGCCACCTGGAAGATTCGTTAACCGTCTTCCAGCACACATCGGCCTGTCAGACTAGTCAGGATGATGGTGATGATGGTGATTAAATTGAACGCGATTCATAATAGTTTCTCACTTTGGGTTATAGGCTCGCGCCAGTAACCAGAATTTGTAAAGTATCGTTTGCTCTGTCAATCAACCTAAACTATCTGATGATGTGAAAGCAATCTTTTTTTATTAAGATGATTTTATTTCACAGTGATAACCCCTGCGATTCGGGACTATCCTCTTATTCAGATGACTCATTGCTGCCGTCGAATTTGTAAGCCGTATATTTAGCGTGTTACGCCTTGGTATTATCCTGATTTGAGGGTAATTTGGCATGATGAATGGAAGATGACTCGGCCATAACCCAATAACTTAGGGGCCTGAGCCATAAGATTTTACTGCATAGGCAGGAGAGCAGATTGATGAAAAAGGTCGCTATCATAGGTTTAGGCTGGTTGGGAATGCCGTTGGCCCAGTCCTTGCTGCGGCGGGGCATTCAGGTGGTGGGGAGCAAAACTACGCCTGACGGCGTAGATGCGGCCCGTATGAGCGGTATTGAGTGTTATCAGTTGGTTCTGACACCGGAGCTGATTTGCGATCCGGACGATTTGCCACATCTGTTCGATGCGGATGCCTTGGTCGTGACCTTGCCAGCTAGCCGAACCGCTGAGGGAGGCGAAAACTATTTTCTGGCGGTGCAGCAGGTGGTTGATAGCGCTTTAGTTTATGGCGTTCCACGCATCATTTTCACCAGTTCTACCTCGGTTTATGGCGATACCGTTGGAAAAGTGAAAGAAGATTCGCCGCTGAATCCGGTTTCGGTGGCGGGGAAAACGCTGGTGGAATTAGAGCAATGGTTGCATCGACTACCCCATACTTCTGTTGATATTCTTCGGCTTGCTGGGTTGGTCGGCAATGAGCGTCATCCGGGGCGTTTTCTGGCGGGAAAAACGGGCGTAAAAGGCGGTTCGCAAGGGGTGAATTTGGTTCATCAAGATGACGTGATCGCTGCCATTGAACTGCTGCTGAAGTTACCTAAAGGCGGACATATTTACAATTTATGTGCGCCTAAGCATCCGGTCAAAAAAGATTTTTACCCTGAATTTGCCCGAGGATTGCAACTGACACCACCGGAGTTTGCACCTGAAGAGGAAGAGCAGCCCAGCCGTCTGGTTGATGGTAGTCGGATATGTAGCGAACTGGGGTTTGAGTACACTTATCCGGATCCAGAAAGAATGCCGGTAAGCTGATAGTTAAGTGTGAAAAAGTGTGTGGATCGGATTTCGGTTAGCAGTCGTTCGGTTAATCTTGAGCGGGGTGATATCAACCGAAATCTGATCCTTTTGACAGAGTAAAATTCAGCTTAATCCAATCTCGATCACTTGCTTAAATGCCGGACGCTGGCTGATTTGCTGATACCAACGTTCCAGATGCGGATAGTGGCTGCGTTCGATCGGTAAATTGAACCAGGCATAAGCGATGCAACCCAAAGGAATGTCTCCGACACCAAAGTGTTGGCCAGATAAATAAGGTTGTTTTTCCAATTCGCCGTTTGCAATTCCCATCAGCGCATCCCATTCTTTTATGCCCTGCTGAATTTTCTGTTTGTCCTGCTGTTCCGGTGGAGTTCGCACCAAACCAACAAATACGGCTTTGAACGGAGCGGCTAAAGTCTGAGCCCAATCCATCCATTTTTCTGCGCTGGCACGCTGTTGGATGTCCGCTAGGTAAAGTGTGCTCTTTTGGCCGTATTTCAACGCAATGTAGCGGACGATCGCGTTAGATTCCCACAAAATAAAGTCGTCGTCTTGCAGGCAGGGAATCAGCCCGTTAGGGTTTAGTGAACGGTAGTTTGGGTCGTCCAGCTTGCCAAATTTGCCGCCGGCATCAATTTGCTGATATTTCATGCCCAATTCTTCCAGACACCACAGTACTTTTTTTACATTGGTGGAATTGTTTCTACCCCAAACTTTCAACATTGATTCCTCACTTATTGACCTGGATGATTCGGTCTAACCGAAGTGTTATCGTCACTATAAGCCGGTTTCATAGCCTAAAGAAGTATGATTGTGTATCAAATACTTACCGTGCCAATGAGCGATATTCCAGTCGTGGAGAATAGCGAGATCTGCCAATTGATTATTGGGATTGATAACCGTCGCGTAATCTACAAACTCCAACATTGGTCGATCGTTTATTGAGTCGCTGTAGCCATAAGTATTCGAAAAACATAGATGTGGCGAGTTATTCAGCCACTCATTGATGCGCAGAACCTTACCTTCGCGAAAAGTGAGAACGCCGTAGGTTTCTCCGGTAATCCGGTTATCTTTCAGCGCGACACCAATGGCCAACGCAGTATCGGCGCCTAATTGACGTGCAATGGGCGCGACTAAATGCTCGCCGCTGGCCGAGATAATCAGAATATGATCTCCCCGTTGTCGATGCCAATCCAACTGCTCCCGCGCCTGCGGATACACTCGCGGCAAAATTTCCTGCTGAATAAAGCTTTCAACCCAACCAGTTACTTCTTGTGTGGAATAGCCGACTAGCGGAGCCAGTGTGGCGTGCATGTAACATTCCATGGAAAGTTGGCCACGGTAATAATCCTTCATCAATTCCTGTTCTTTTTTTAGCAAAGACAGCGGCGCCAGTTTTTTTGCCACTAACCAGCGCAGCCACAGGCTGGCACTGTCTTCACAAATCACGGTTTCATCTAAATCAAATAAGGCTAAGTCCATCGGCTACCTCTCAATGCATTTATAACTATTAAAGTGTGGCACAGTCGGGGGAATGAGCCTGAAGCAGGAACAACCGCAGTGATACAGCCATTAACCGATAAAGTAATCCAGTAGATGAATATTGGGTAGCGAATTGACTACGTATCCTAAGAGTAAACGGAACCGCTGTTTCCTATGGCGTAGATTATGGGTTATGGCAAAAGATTTTCTGTTTTCAACCGTCGTTAGGAGGAAAAAGAGCCAAAAGAATAAGTCAAAACTGTGACCATTTAATGGCGGAAAGGGGCATTTCTATAGATTTTCACGGTTATTTCTTCTCTTTCTACACACATCATTCTCCGTGAAAGAAATAACATAGAACCTAAAAATATTGGTGGTGGGCAGATTTTGCGTGTTAATTGTTTATATCGTTTGGATATAGATTGTTAAATAAATAGACGAGAATGCTCTTAAAGAGGCGCGAGATATACTCTACAAGAACCTTGTCATCAGTCTGTTTTTCCCCACTGCTTAGGAGCTGATTATGTTTGTTATTCGTTTGTATTGTTGTCCGGTATTTATGGGTTCTGAGCAGGATAAAACGCGGAATAATCATACTACCGGAGTAGAAAATGAATCACGAAACAACACGTTACCGTCTACCTCTTCTGGATCTGTCTCAGCTTAAGTGCGGAGAAACCCAGCGCCAGGCATTTTTGACCGAATTACGCCATGCGGCACGAGATATCGGCTTTTTCTACCTAACCGGACACGGAGTCAATCCCGAGCTGTCCCGGCAAATTCAACACCTTTCCCGACGTTTCTTTCAGTTACCCACCGCCGATAAACTGACGGTGGAAATGGTGCATTCCCCTCATTTTCGCGGATATAACCGAGCAGCTTCCGAGCTGACTCGCGGGCAACCGGACTGGCGCGAACAGTTTGATATCGGCGCGGAGCGTTCCCCCTTGAAACTGCGCCCGGAAACCCCCGCTTGGGCGCGTTTACAGGGGCCAAATCAGTGGCCGCCAGCTTTGCCGGAATTGAAGCCTCTATTACTACAATGGCAAGCGGAAATGACTCAAATGGCGCTGCGTTTGCTACAGGCTTTTGCGCTGGCGTTGGAACTGGATGAACACGCTTTTGATGAGCTTTATGGTGATAAACCTAATGAGCATATCAAACTGATTCGCTATCCGGGGCGAGAGACTACCCAAAGCGGGCAGGGCGTGGGCGCTCATAAGGATTCAGGCTTCCTGAGTTTCTTGCTACAGGATAACCAAAAGGGGTTGCAGGTTGAGGTGGAGGACGGCTTATGGATTGATGTCGAGCCGTTGGAAAACTCTTTTGTTGTCAACATTGGCGAGTTGTTGGAGCTGGCGACCAACGGTTATCTGCGCGCCACGGTGCATCGGGTTGAAACGCCGCCAGCGGGTGTCGATCGGCTGTCCATTGCCTTTTTCCTCGGGGCGCGTCTGGATGCGGTGGTGCCTTTGTATCAGTTGCCTGAACATTTGGCGGCAGAAGCCAGCGGCCCCGCCAGCGATCCGCTCAACCCGTTGTTTCGGGACGTCGGTGTTAACTATTTAAAAGGGCGCTTACGTTCCCATCCAGATGTAGCTCAACGCTACTACCCGGATGTGTTAGCCACTGCTGAATTAACGACAGCTTAATCCTATTGCTGATAACTGAATCAATTGCCTGAGGTAATAACGATGAATAATACGTTTGCAATGGGTTTTGCGCGTACCGCGCTGATCACGGCGTTGGCATTTTCCCTTTCTACTCAGGCTTACGCGGCAGATGCGCTACGGGTGGCTGCCGATCCGGTGCCTCACGCCGAGATTTTACAGTTTGTACAGAAATTGGATCCGTCGCTGAATCTGAAAGTGATTGAAATTCCGAACGGTGTGAATTCTAACGAACTGTTGGCACATGGAGATGTGGACGCTAATTATTTCCAGCATGCGCCTTATCTCCATTCACAGGAACAGGCGCTAGGGCAAAAATTTGCCATCGTCGCGACGGTACACGTGGAGCCGTTGGGTATTTATTCCCATAAGCATAAAACTTTCGCTGAAGTACCAGAAAAGGGCACGGTCGCCGTACCCAATAATGTGACCAACCTGAGTCGCGCGCTGTATTTATTACAAGATCAGGGGCTTATCACGCTAAAAGCGGGATTTACCGATCCGGCTAAACATCAGGCTACGCCGAAGGATATTGCCGGTAACCCCAAGCAATTGAGGGTTCTGGAAATAGAATCGCCACAGATTCCTCGCTCGCTGGATGACGTTGATTTGGCGGTAATTAACGGAAATTACGCGTTAGAGGCGGGGTTAAATCCAGCGAAAGATGCGCTTGGGCTGGAAAAAGCCGCTGGCAATCCTTACGCCAATATTCTAGTGACAACGCCTGCCTTAGAAAATGATCAACGTATCAAACAGTTAGTCAAAGATTTGCAGTCGCCGCAGGTGGCTAAGTTTATCGCCGAAAAGTATGCCGGCTCGGTGATTCCAGTGGCCGCCGTGGACAGCAAATCATGATCGCCATCGAACGGCTGAGTAAAACCTATCAGCAAGCTGGGCAGCCGATGGTTGCCCTACAGGATGTTTCGCTGACGGTGCCTACTGGTTCGGTATTTGGCATAGTGGGGCGCAGCGGCGCGGGGAAAAGTACCTTAATTCGTTGCTTAAATCTGTTGGAGCGGCCTACTTCGGGCCGTATTCAACTTGATGGCCGAGAATTGACCACGCTTGGCGATAAAGCACTGCGCGTCGAGCGTCAGAATATCGGTATGATTTTTCAAAATTTCCATTTGCTGCACTCGCGCAATGTCAGCGACAACGTCGCGGTGCCGCTGGAAATTATCGGCATAGGAAAAACCGAGCGAAGACGGCGCGTTGCCGAGTTATTGGCGTTGGTCGGATTGTTGGATAAAGCCGCAGCTTTTCCCTCCCAACTTTCCGGTGGGCAAAAACAGCGGGTAGGTATCGCTCGGGCGCTGGCGGCCAAGCCGAATTATCTGCTGTCTGACGAAGCGACCAGCGCGCTTGATCCAGAAACCACCACCTCCATTCTGGCGTTGCTTAGAGCCATTAATCAGCAGCTTGGATTAACCATAGTGCTAATTACCCATGAACTGGAGGTGGTGAAATCCATCTGTAATTACGCAGCATTAATGGAGAAAGGCCGAGTGATTGAAACCGGCGCCATTACAGATTTGCTAGCTAATCCCGCATCGCGCCTTGGGAAGTCACTGTTGCCGGCCTGCGGCAGCGAGCTGTTGAGCGGTACGCCGGTGGCGGAATTGACTTTCTTCGATACGCTATTGGCTTCGCCGGTGTTAAGCGCATTGGCGCAGCAGCATGCGGTTGGCGTCAGGTTGCTGGGCGGTGGCGTAGAATCTATTGGCGGTCAACGGGTTGGGCGTCTGCAGGTGGATTTTAGTCATCCGGAAGGTGGGCTAAATCTGGCCGAAGTGCTGCAATTTCTAAACGAACGCGGCGTGAGGGCGGAATTGATATGAGTAACGGCATGGATTGGCAAGAATTATTGGATTTGGTTACAAATGCTACCGGTGAGACTCTGTATATGGTGATATTGGCTACGTTTTTCACCTTATTAATCGGTTTGCCTTTGGGGATTCTGCTGTTTATATCCCGTAAAGATGGCGTTTTCCCCCTGTTGCGTATCAATGCTTTGATTGGCGCAATCGTGAATCTGGGGCGTTCCATGCCGTTTGTGGTACTGCTGATCGCGTTGATTCCGATTACCCGCTGGATTATCGGCACCACGCTAGGCAGTACGGCAGCAGTGGTTCCTATTACTTTAGGAGCCATTCCTTTTTTTGCCCGCGTAGTCGAAGCGGCATTGGACGAAGTGGATAAAGGACGTATCGAAGCGATTTTATCTATGGGCGGTTCGGCGCGGCACGTCATCCAGAAAGTTTTACTGCCGGAGGCTCTACCGGCACTGTTAGCTGGCGTGACGTTAACGGTAGTCATGCTGGTGGGATTTTCTTCTATGGCGGGCGTGATAGGCGGCGGTGGGCTGGGCGATTTGGCTATTCGCTATGGTTATCAGCGCTTTAATAATGAAGTGATGGTTGCCACTTTAGTGGTACTAGTCATTTTGGTTCAGGGAGTACAAAGTTTGGGCGATCGTTGGGTGAGATCTTTGGCGCACCGACGTTAATACAACGCGTTTTGTTTATTTAACCTCATACTCGCCCGCAGGTCACGCGGGCTGTTGTATTCCTTATATGCTGACACCGCGGAATTTTATTTCCAAAATGGGCGATTATAATCACGCTGAATATCGCTGCGGCTCATACCAATATCCCGTAGCTGATTTTCGGTGAGTCTTAGCAGCGTATGCATTGCCAGCCGCCGTTGGTTCCAGCCAGACAGAGCATTCCCTATTTTCAGGCTAAAACGCAGTAACACATTTCGCCGATTCTCTTTATCCTGTGATTGGGATAAATGGCATTTATCTGTTTGATTATTAACAATATGACTCATTGCTCGTGACTCCTTATCGGTGGAATATCAGCATGAGGCTTTGGCTAAAAACATTACAGATGCAAATAGGGACTATTATTTCCATACAGATGTGAGATAAATGAACTGAATGGTGAGAAATTGCGCCATCTGTACTGGTTATTAATTCTCAGGTGGTGCTATTTGTGACACGCTATCAACAATTGGCTGATATTCTCAGCGAGCGCATTGAACAAGGATTGTATTCTTGTGGTGAACGGTTACCTTCCGTCAGGCTGCTAAGCGAGGAGCACGGCGTCAGCATCAGTACGGTCCAGCAGGCTTATCGTTCTTTGGAAAAGTGTCTATTGATCGAGGCCAGAGCCAAATCTGGTTATTTTGTGCGTGGGAATCAACGGCGTCCGGATCTGCCTGCGGTTTGCCGCCATGCCCAGAGGCCGGTAGAAATCTCACAGTGGGAACACACGCTGGCATTTCTGCATGACAGTACCGGAGAAGACGTATTGCATTTAGGCTCAGGTACGCCCGATATTTCAGGCCCCGGCATAAAGGTGCTCAGCCGGTTGCTTAGCCGTATCAGTTTGCACCAAAGTGAAGAAATCATGGCTTATGGCAGTTTGCAGGGAAGCCTGATTTTACGCGAACAAATTGCCCGCCTGATGCTGGATAGCGGTAATCACCAGTCAGCGGAAAATATCATTATTACCGCCGGTTGCCACGGTGCTTTAGCTATTGCCTTGGGCGCTGTATGTCAGCCTGGCGATATTGTCGCCGTTGATTCACCCAGCTTTCATGGCACCATGCAAAGTCTGAAAGGCATGGGGATGAAAGTGATTGAAATTCCGACGGATCCGGTGATCGGCATGAGTCTGGAAGCGTTGGAAATGGCGCTGGAACAGTGGCCGATCAAAGCCGTTCAGCTCACGCCCACCTGCAATAATCCGCTGGGTTACAATATGCCAGATGTGCGTAAAAAAGCCTTACTCATCTTGGCTCAGCGTTACGATATCGCCATTATTGAAGACGATGTTTACGGTTCTCTGGCCTACCAATATCCGCGACCGGCGACTATTGCCTCGTTTGACGACGATGGCCGAGTGTTACTGTGCAGCTCATTTTCTAAGACTTTGGCTCCGGGGCTGCGCGTTGGCTGGATTGCGCCGGGGCGCTATTTAGAAAAAGCGTTACATATTAAATACATTACTGCTGGGCGAACCCCTACGTTGCAACAATTAGCGGTAGCGGAGTTTATTCGACAAGGAGATTTCACCCAGCACCTGCGACGGATGCGCCGTCAGTATCAGCAAAATCTCGATATTATGACCAATTGGGTGACCAAATATTTTCCGCCCAGCACTTGCCTGAGTCGGCCACAGGGCGGTTTTATGCTGTGGGTAGAACTGCCTGAAGGGTTTGATTCTTTGCGCCTTAACCGCATGTTATTGCCTCACAAAGTACAGATCGCAGCTGGTTTTATCAGCTCGGCGTCGGGGAAATACCGTAATTCTCTGAGGTTATGTTTTAGCAAACCGATGACGGACGAAATTGAGCAAGCGGTTAAATTGGTAGGTAAAACGGTCAGTGAAATGCTGGCGGAAGGTTAAGGAAAACGTTTGATAAACGGCCCGATAGCGGGCCGTTGGTGACTTAAATCTATTCTGGCTGGGATTAACCCGCCAATGCCTGCGCTAAATCGGCGATCAGGTCTTCGGTATCTTCAATCCCGACTGAAAGACGTAATAACTGCGGCGTAATGCCGTGTTTAAGGCGAATATCCAAGGGGATAGAAGCGTGGGTCATGCTGTAAGGAAGGCTAATCAGGCTTTCAACACCCCCCAAACTTTCCGCTAAAGTAAACAGATGAGAACGTTTAATCACTTCGCGGGCATACTCTGGTTCGCCTTTCAGGCGCACGGCGATCATGCCGCCAAAACCGGACATTTGCTGACGCGCCAACTGATGCTGAGGATGGCTTTCCAACCCAGGATAATACACCGCTTCTACCTGCGGTTGCTGTTCCAGCCACTGGGCAATGCGCAAAGCGCTTTCATTGTGACGTGACATACGCAAAGCTAGAGTGCGTAGGCCGCGCAGCGTCAGGAAACTGCTGAACGGGTCGAGAATCCCACCTACCGCATTGTGTAAAAAACTGAGTTGTTCCGCTAATTCTGAGTTATTTCCTACTGCGGCGACACCGGCTACCACGTCCGAATGGCCGTTCAGATATTTAGTGGCTGAATGCACCACAATATCAAAACCCAAATCCAGTGGGCGTTGGATGTAAGGCGAGGCAAAGGTGTTATCCGCCACGCTGATTAATTGATGCTTTTTAGCCATTGCGGCGATGGCGGCCAGATCAGCCAGTTTTAGCAACGGATTGGTGGGAGTTTCCACCCAAATCATTTTAGTCTCTGGTTGAATCGCCTGTTCCAGTGCGGCAGTATCCGCTGGCGAAACGTAGGTTACGCGTAGGCCAGCGGTGCGATTACGCACTTTTTCCAGCAGGCGATAAGTGCCACCGTACAGATCGTCCACCGCGACAATATGGCTGCCCTGATCCAATAATTCTAACACCGTTGAACAAGCCGCTAGACCAGAGGCAAAAGCATAGCCTCGCGTGCCGTTCTCCAACTCAGCAATGGCTTTCTCCAACGCGCAGCGGGTAGGATTCCCGCTGCGGGAATATTCGTAGCCGGTGTGCTCTCCCGGCGCGGGCTGAGCGAAAGTGGAGGTCGCGTAAATCGCGGGCATCACTGCGCCAGTGCTGTCTGGGGTATAACCGGCGTGTACAGTCAGGGTGTCAAACTTTGCCATGATAAAGTCCTTGAAATAAAAATTAAGCCAGTGCCTGGCGGCGGGCATTTAGCACATCGGTGCGGGTAATCAGGCCGAGAAAACGCTCCCCGTCCAGCACGATAGCCACATGTCCCTGATCAAATGTGGTGAGTAAATCGGCGTAACTCGCTTCTTTCTGTAAGGTTTTTACCTGCCGCGTCATTGCTTCGCTGGCCGGTAAATTGAAATGGCTGGCATCTTTTTGCACGCTGTGTAGCAAATCCCATTCGTCAATCAAACCGACGACGCGTTCGTTTTCCAGTACCGGCAGTTGGGAAATATCGTAAAGACGCATACGAGCATGAACCATCGCCAGTGAATCTTGCGGTGAAACCGACACGGTAGCGCCTTCCTCGTGGCAATAAGTGATGTAATCGCGTAGATCGCCATGCTTCGGGCGAGTCAATAAACCTTGTTCCAGCAGCCAGTAATCGTTAAACATTTTCGAAAGATATTTATTGCCACTGTCGCAAACGAAAGTGACGACGCGTTTAGGCTCGGTTTGTTCCTGACAATAGCGCAGGGCAGCCGCCAACAGCGTTCCGGTGGAGGAACCGGCCAGAACGCCTTCTTCTTGCAACAGACGGCGGACGGTGGCAAAGGCTTCTGCATCATCGATTTGGTAGGATGTCGTAACCTGCGAGAAATTGCTAAGGGGGGGAATAAAATCCTCACCAATGCCTTCTACCAGCCAGCTGCCGGCTTCTCCGATCCGATCTTTCGCAACGTAATCCGCCAGAATAGATCCTGCCGGATCGGCCAGAATAAATTGAGTATTGGGGGACACTGCGGCGAAATACTGGCTTAAACCGCTCAGCGTTCCGCTGGAGCCAACACCAACCACGATGGCATCCACCTGACCTTCCATTTGTTCAAATAATTCCGGGCCGGTGGCGGTACGGTGAGCTGCGGGATTGGCCGGGTTATTAAATTGGTCTATATAAAACGCGCCGGGTATTTCCTGTGACAGTCGTAGGGCGTAATCCTGATAATAGGCCGGATGGCCTTTACCCACGTCGGAACGAGTCAACAGCACCTGCGCACCCAACGCTCGTAGATGGAAGATTTTCTCCTGACTCATCTTGTCCGGCACGACCAGAATCAGTTTGTACCCTTTTAATGCCGCGACTAACGCTAATCCCAAACCGGTATTACCCGCTGTGGCTTCGATAATGGTGCCGCCCGGCGGTAAATGACCGTCACGCTCTGCCTGTTCAATCATTGATAGCGCCACGCGATCTTTAATCGAGCCACCGGGATTCTGGTTTTCCAGTTTCACGAAAAGCTGACAAGGGCCAGTATCAAAGTGCGTGAGTTCCAGCAGGGGAGTGTGTCCGATAAGATCGATAACTGAACGCGGGATTGCCATAACTGCTCCAGAAGCCAAAAGAACGGGTAAACGATGGCGAAATCATAGCTCCTGTTTCTTAGTCGCTAAAAATAACAAATAACCCTCTAATAGTTCTTTTGGTTATATAAAGGGTGTTTTTAAGACGTTTAGGTGCTTAGATGGAAAGCGGTATAGCTATCAAGATGTTTAGCCATGTAGCCATTGAAAATAGACCAAGCGTAAATAAGCGCAAAACATCACCCCTTTGGCGCCGTTATCGGATAGATTTAAAGAGGGTATGAAATTTTGACTAAGCTAAAGTCTCTACCCCAGTGAAAAACGCGACTTTTTACGTATTGAATAACGGCTTAGTTCTGGGAATACCGCTTATTTCCTATTATTTGCAAGGATACTCTGGCGACCTCATGATGAAATATACACGCTCCTCCAAGCTAAAAAACGTCACTTTCAGTGCCGGTTTACTGTTGCTGGCGTTACCTGCCGTCAGAGCGGCAGATGAACAACCGGCTCCTCCCATTGATGCTAAAGCTTACGTATTGATGGATTACAACAGCGGCAAAATATTGGCCCAGAACAATCCGGATCAGCGTTTGGATCCGGCCAGTCTGACTAAAATCATGTCCAGCTATGTGATTGGGCAAGCGATTAAAGCGGGCAAAGTCCATCCTGATGACACGGTTACCGTGGGCAAAGACGCTTGGGCTACCGGTAATCCGGCATTGCGCGGTTCGTCGTTAATGTTTTTAAAACCGGGCGATCAGGTCAAACTGATGGATCTGAATAAAGGCATTGTTATTCAATCAGGTAACGATGCCAGTATTGCGCTGGCTGATTATATTGCCGGCAGTCAGGACAGTTTTGTCGGTTTGATGAATAACTATGCCAAAGCCTTGGGGCTGGATAATACTCACTTCCTGACGGTACACGGTCTGGATGCGGAAGGGCAGTACAGTACCGCGCGGGATATGGCGGTATTGGGGCAGGCGCTGATTCGCGACGTACCAGAAGAATATGCGTTACATAAAGAGAAAGAGTTTACCTTTAACAAGATTCGTCA
This sequence comes from Yersinia nurmii, assembly GCF_001112925.1. Lineage (GTDB taxonomy): Bacteria > Pseudomonadota > Gammaproteobacteria > Enterobacterales > Enterobacteriaceae > Yersinia > Yersinia nurmii. The sequence goes on along the minus strand of NZ_CPYD01000001.1, from coordinate 357,726 downwards.
GATCAACCGTAATCGCCTGTTGTGGAACAGCAATCTTAACGTCGATGGTATGAAAACCGGTTATACCGCTGGCGCAGGCCATAATCTGGTTGCCTCGGCTACCGATGGCCCTATGCGTTTGATTTCCGTGGTATTAGGTGCGCCAAGTGACAGGGTACGTTTTAGCGAAAGTGAAAAACTGTTGAGCTGGGGCTTTCGCTTTTATGAAACCGTGGTGCCGATTAAAACCGACAAGCCCTTCGTGACTCAGAAAGTCTGGTTTGGTGATACCAGTCAGGTTGATCTGGGCGTAGCGCAGGATGCGGCTATCACCATTCCTAAAGGGCAAATGAAAAACCTGAAGGCCAGCTATAAATTGGATTCCACCGAGCTCCGTGCGCCTCTGGCTAAAAATCAAAAGGTTGGCGTGATCGATTTCCAGCTAAATGGCAAAAGCATCGAACAGCGTCCGCTGGTGGTGATGAACGAAGTGAAAGAAGGGGGGGTCCTTAGCCGCATCTGGGACTTTGTGATGATGAAATTCAGCCAATGGTTCGGCGGTATCTTTGGATAATCGCGACCTCGGTTAAACTCAGCGATAAAAAAACAGGGCCGCAATAAATGCAGCCCTGTTTTATTTTTCAGTATAAAACCGTTTAGAAGTAGAAAAACCGATCAGTCGCAGGGAACGATTTTAATCGCCAGCCCACCGCGAGAAGTTTCGCGATACTTGGAGTTCATGTCTTTCCCGGTTTCGTACATGGTTTCAATGACTTTATCTAGGCATACGCTAGGCTCGCTGGTACGGCGCAGAGCCATACGAGCAGCGTTGACGGCTTGTACCGCTGAAATAGCGTTACGTTCGATGCAAGGCACCTGAACCTGTCCGGCGACTGGGTCACAGGTCAGCCCAAGGTTATGCTCCATCGCAATTTCTGCGGCGATACAGACCTGCGCCGGGCTACCGCCCATCAGTTCAGCTAATCCAGCTGCCGCCATCGAGCAGGCTACGCCCACCTCGCCCTGACAGCCCACTTCCGCGCCAGAAATAGATGCGTTCATTTTATATAGCGCACCAATAACACCGGAAACCAAGAAGAAACGGCTATATGAGTTTTCGTTAACTGGACGAATAAACTTATCGTAATACGCCAATACCGCCGGAATTATGCCACAGGCACCGTTAGTTGGTGCGGTAACGACACGGCCACCGGCCGCATTCTCTTCGTTCACCGCCAGCGCATACATATTGATCCAGTCCACTACCATCATCGGATCGGTGTTATTTTTGTCGTTGGTCACCAGCATACGGCGCAGGGCTGCGGCGCGGCGTGGAATGCGCATTGGCCCAGGCAACAAACCTTCGGTATTGATACCACGCTCGATACCGCTTTTCATCACATCCCAAATGGCGGCAAAGTGCGCGTTTAGCTCTTCTTTGGTATGCAATGCCAGTTCATTTTGCAGCACTAACCCAGATAGTGACAGACCGGTATCTTTACAGTGTTTCTGTAAATCACGGGCTGAACTGAATGGATAAGGTACAGAAACTTCATTGCTGGCTGCTTTGCCAAAGTTTTCTTCGTCAACGATAAAGCCGCCGCCGATGGAGTAATAGGTTTTGCTGTACAGCAGTGTGTCACCGGCAAAGGCACTGATGGACATCCCATTTTCGTGCAGCGGCAAATTGGTCTCGTGGAAATTCATTCCCCCTTGTAGCGGGAAATCCACTTCATGAGCGCCCTGAGCCAGTAGCAGACGCTCACGGTGTTCAACATCACGGATAAACTCCGGAATGCTATCGATATCAACGGTATCCGGCAGATTCCCTGCCAGACCCATAATAATGGCGATATCGGTATGGTGACCTTTACCGGTCAGGGATAATGAACCGTAAATGTCTACGGAAATTCGGGTGACGGCAGAAAGATGCCCTAGTGCGATCAAATCATCGGTAAACAGCTTACCGGCCTTCATCGGGCCGACAGTGTGTGAGCTGGAAGGACCAATACCAATCTTAAAAATGTCAAAAACGCTGACCATATACTCGCCTCCTTCGTGTTAAAGGCGTTAATTATGAAATTGCTTACATTACCGTGGAGTGGGGAGCCGGTACGATCGCACCGGCTTTTGAAACTTTAAGTCTACAGCTAACTGTTTTACCGTCCCCCTAAAGATGAACGGTAACGAAAAGTGGCCGGCGCAGCGCACCGGCCGAACAGTCTTATTTGAACAGGCTGAACATAATTGCTGAGATAGCAATCAGACCCATAATCACAACGAATACGTTGCTGATATGGCCACTGTATTTGCGCATCGCTGGAACTTTGTGAATCGCATACATTGGCATCAGGAACAGAATCATTGCGATAACCGGGCCACCCAGAGTTTCGATCATGCCCAGAATGCTTGGGTTCAGGGTTGCAACGATCCAGGTTGTGACCAGCATGAACAGCGCAGTGATGCGGTTCAGTTTGTCGCCATTGATGGTTTTACCGCGGCTACGCAGAGATTTAACCACCATACCGTTGAAACCTTCACGAGCGCCCAGATAGTGGCCCAAGAAAGATTTGGTAATAGCGATAAAGGCAATAACCGGCGCCATGTAGGCAATCATCGGGGTATTAAAGTGGTTAGCCAGGTAAGACAGAATAGAAATGTTCTGTGCTTTGGCTTCCATCAAATCTGCTGGAGACAGGCTCAGAACGCAGCTGAATACGAAGAACATCACGGTCAAAACCATCATGATGTGGCTGTAAGCCAGAATGCGAGAACATTTTTTCTCCGCGTCCTGACCGTATTCTTCACGTTTTGCTACTGCAAATGCTGAGATGATAGGGGAATGGTTGAAGGAGAACACCATGACCGGAATAACCAGCCACAGGGTCATCAGCATACCGTTGCCTACACCGTTACCGTCGATAGACAGGTTTTGGAAGATAGCGCTGCTCCAGTTTGGAATCAGGTACACAGCCAACAGCATCAGTACTGCAACAAACGGGAATACCAGAATACTCATCGCTTTTACGATGAAGTTTTCACCGAAACGAACGATGGTCATCAGACCAACGATCAAAATCAGGGACAAAATAGCCCGCGGTGGTGAAGGCAGGTGCATCTGATGGGTAATAAAGCTATCAACGGTGTTGGTAATTGCAACGCTGTAAACCAACAAAATTGGGTAGATAGCGAAGAAGTACAACAGAGTAATCAGTTTACCCGCGCCAACGCCGAAGTGTTCTTCAACAACTTCAGTGATGTCTTCGCCCGGATTTTTACCGGAAAGAACAAAGCGGCAAAGACCGCGATGCGCGAAAAATGTCATCGGGAAGGCGATGATAGCCATCACGATTAACGGCAGTAAACCACCGATACCGGCGTTGATTGGCAGGAAAAGCACGCCCGCGCCAATTGCTGTACCGTACAGACCCAGCATCCACATGGTGTCGCTTTTACGCCAGGTGCTGGTTTTGGTGTTTCCCGTGGATGAAATGGTGCCAGTTTGAGTAGTGTCCATAAAGATCTCCGATTTGAACACGAAATTGAAATTAAGATCCGAAAGTTAAATACCTGTTAGTGCGTTATGAGTCGCATAATCAGATGAAAAATTCAGTCACAGTAATGCGTTTTAAATCTTATCAGGTCGATTTGGTTCTCTTTAAGTAGTGCAAATAACCTGAAGACGTAAAAAATAAAATTTAATCCGCGGCGAGCAATGATGTCGCTCTATGCTGATATTTTTATGGTTCTAATTCGTACCCTGGTTTTTGCTGGCGGCAAGATAGCGATTCATAGTGAAAAGTACCGTGATCATGCTCTCAAATGCTGAATAAACGCCTATAAGCCCAGTTGTTATGAATTTCCATCTAATTGTTACAATTATGTTTGGTGTTTTGTACTGCAACCTGCTTGATAAATGATAAAAAGCAAAACTGTATTTCAATTTAGATTGAGTCAGCGACTTAACCTTTGCTCTTTATATCTTGAGGCGCAATATATTTTAACCGGCGCGTCGAATCTAGCGGAAATCGAAATTTTCAGTATTTTATTGACGAAAATCATAATGCCAAAATAACGAATATAACATATATGATTGATTTTAAATGAAAATGTGTGTTTATTTCCGTTGGGGAATAATGTATTGATATTAATCAGTATCACGCAGGGCTGTTTGTTATATAAACAGTTAAATAGCTGAGTAAAAGGAAAGGGTTAAATTCTATTTGTTTGACAAATTCTTTTTAAATACTGACGTAGGGTTTATTTGTCATATGAAAGTGAGGCAAGTTACTTTTGTCAGACAATATAAAAGGCGAGTTTTAGCGCTTAAAGGTATCAGGCTGTAATAAATGTTAAAATAATTTACTTTTCAAACCGACCGTTCGAACATTTAATAAACAACCATTAAAAATAAAGTGCGTTATTTATAGGCAGAAAGTCATTAACCATAATATAAAAAAGGTTATTTCATTATGCCGTCAGTCGGGTGAAAAATTTAATTTCTAACTAAAAAGTAAAGTACGTGATGATATTTATAATTTGCTATTTTGGCGCCATGAGGGATGCATAAACTCAGTTAAGCAAACTTTACTCTAACGTCGGATGGAAAAAGGGGGCATCCACTGGTTAAACGGTACTTTCGGCTCAAAGATCGCCAAACATCGAACATGAGAGCCGCGCTTGCTGACTGTTGTCGTTTAACTGTGGATTTCTATGCCGGTTTCGTTAAAGAACGAACGGAAGGAGCCATCAGGCTGGCGGTCGGTGACCAGAGTATCAAATAGCGTCAGTGGCCCAATACTGGCAGGTTTGATTTGGCCGAATTTACTGTGATCGGCTACCAAAATCTTGCGCTGAGATTTGCTCAGTGCGCGCTGTTTCCACGGAACTTCATCGAAATTAAAACAGGTTGCGCCGAATTCAATGCTCACTCCGGCGGCAGAGATAAAGGCTTTATTCGGGCAAACATTATCCAGTTCGTTATGTTGGCCTATGGGTGAGAAAATATAGTTGTTTGGCTTGAATTCGCCGCCGCACAAGATCACTTTGCAGTTCGGTTTATCTTGAAGCGAAAGAAAGGTATTCAGAGAATAGCAGAGGGCAGTGAAGGCCAATTCTTCGGGAATTTCGTCGATAATTAGTGGGATAGTGGTGCCGCAATCAAAGAAAATCGTGTCGTTCTCTTCAATGAGCTGTGCGGCCAGTTGCCCAATTTTGCGCTTTTCCTCTACCTGTTTTGCCTGCTGATCGGAAACAAAATAGTTATTAGCGCTGTTTGCCTTGGGATCCATCACCACGTAACCACCCAGAAGAATCACGGCAGAAGGTTCCGCGCTAAGATCTCGGCGGATCGTCATTTCTGAAACTCGGAGCAAACTGGCCGCGTCTTTCAAATGAATTTTGTCGGAACGTTTTAAAGCGTGAGTCAGTTTATTAATACGTTCGGCACGGCGAGTTTCCATTAACGCTTCCCAACAAAGTAAACCCGGCCTAAGCCGGGTTAAAGATAATTAGTAGCTGGACGCAGCTGCTTGCTGGCCAGATACGATGGCTACACCTGAACTTGTACCAATTCGTGTTGCGCCGGCCAGAATCATTTTCTCGGCAGTAGCGCGGTCGCGCACGGCACCTGAAGCTTTTACACCCATATCCGGGCCTACGGTAGCGCGCATCAATTTCACATGTTCTTCACGGGCGCCGCCGGTGCTGAAACCTGTAGATGTTTTCACAAAAGCAACGTCAAGTTCACGGCACATTTCGCAAACTTCAACGATTTGCTCATCGCTGAGCAGGCAGGTTTCCAATATTACCTTCAACGGAATAGCGGCGCAAATATCGCGTACGGCTTTAATATCTGCTTTAACTTCAGCGACTTTACCGCTTTTTAACCAACCTACATTAATCACCATATCAATTTCTTGTGCGCCAGCTTCGATAGCTGCCTGAGCCTCAAATACTTTGCTGGAAGTCAGACCTGCACCGAGAGGGAAACCAATCACCGAGCAAACTTTCACATCGCTGCCCGCAAGCTGGCTGGCAGCCACAGGAACATAGCCGGAGTTAACACAAACGGCGTAGAAATGATGCTGTTTGGCTTCTTCACACAGTTTGACGATCTGCGTTTCGGTGGCGTCCATGGCTAATAGGGTGTGATCGATATAATTAGCATAGTTGATAGTCATAAAAAATGTCCTTGATTTGTGTAGGTAATATCATTTGATGTGATAATAGTAACATTTTAGGAAAATGACAACCTTTATGTTTTTATAATCACATTATTAACCCTTTTGGTGTTATTTAAATAACATTGAGTGATTGTGTTATTTCATATCATGAAAGGGATAGAGATATAACTGGCTGATTTATAGTGAGTTATCTGTGAGGCGGGGATTTTTACGAGAAAACCGGCAGAGGTTCTGCCGGTAAAATGCGAACAGTTGGTAGAAATTAACCTTTTACCCACCCTTTACTGATAGGAAAAGAGAAACAGCGCTGATAAAGATTTTCCAATCCTTTCGCAATGTTATCGCCAAACAGATTCCACAGTAACTGTGAGAATAGACAGCCGACGATTGCGACCAGGAAGCCACCAACCATATCTAACGGCCAGTGCACACCGAGGTAAATCCGCGACCAGGCTATTGCCAGCCCGACGATCAACAAGGTAATGCCGGACCAAATCCGATGCCAGCATAAAAAAGCCAGCGCAAAGGTGAAAATGGCGGTGCCGTGGTCGCTGGGGAAGGAGCTGTCCGGTGCGTGAGGTAAAAAGTTATAGCCGAAACCATCGACAAACGGGCGATTATGCGGGAATAACATACCGATACAGACCGATGAAAGCATGGCAAAAATCAGCGCAATGGCGGTTTTACTGATGGCCTGACGCTGTAGCGACATTTGTTCTCGCGGGCCCCACAGCCACAGGCCGATCATCAGTAATGGAATGATGCTGATGAGGTCTCTGGCAATAAAAATGGCGAACTTCACCAACCACTCGGGTGAATTGGGCGTGGCGTTAATCAGAGAAAACAAAAAATGATTTAATTGTTCCATTACTCAGTACCTTAATGACGGTGGTAATAACCACTAATCAACCAAAAAAGAGCCAATTGGCTAAGCCAGACCCACCACCCAGCCCACAGGTTATGAGTCAGAAAATGTGCGCCGCGCATGACCTGACCGAATCCCATTATCATTCCCAGAAATACGCCGACTAACCAGCAAAGCGTGGCAAGACGAGGGTTTTCAGGATAAAACAGGAAGAATACGGCCATCAGCGCAAAACCGCTGGAGGCGTGTCCTCCGGGGAAACAGTGACCGGGACCTGCACCGACCGGAGCGGTATCCATTAGTATGTAGCTGGCGGCTTTTCCACCGTATTCCACCAAGTCCCAAGGACAGGAATGAGCGCTGGTAGACTTCAATATCCCAATAACCAAAGGGCCAACACCGATCAGTAACGTGGTCACCACTAGTCGAATATTTCGGCGGTAGACTCCCCAAAATAGCGAGCAGACGGCCGCGCTGATAATCGTGATTTTTAACAGCCGATGATTGAACAGATCTAACCAGTAGTTGTGTTCCCAAGGGAAACTTTGGGTTTTTGGATCAAACCAATAGCCACTTATTAGCAAGTCGAGCTGTTCATTACGGGATAACCACAGAAACACCAATCCGCTGATTGTTAACCCAAAAACCTGCCAAAGGTAAAAGGATAACGGCAATGAGTAAAGAGGGTTTGTCCTAATTATCATTCCCGTTGAGACTTGATTTAATGATGACGGAGTGTTTTCACTGTTCTTCACGGTTAATCCAGTAGGATATTCATAATCGTCCCACTGTAATAATTCTATATTAAGAAAGCCTTAGGGCACTTTTGGCGCAGATAAGCACCGTTTTAGAACAGGGAATCAGCGTGTAAGTAACGCTAAAGATTAGGAGGAGGTAAATGATCGGGCAACAAGGGGAAAAGGGCTGATGACTTTGAAAAACGGGCAAATTAACAGGATAATAAACGCTGAAAAATTATTGAGAAGAAGATGTGATGCGTCGAGTAATGAATACTTTCGTTCCTTTGCTATCGGTATTGCCTTATTGAGCACCCGCGCTGCTGCGGAGCGAGTTAGCATAACGAAACCTTTCGTGTGCCCTGATATTTCTCCTTTGCCACAGCATGTGACAAGCGAAGGTAATCTGGTGATCGATGGGCAAACCTATTATCTTTGGAAGCCTAACGCAGCAGCGGCTTCAGCACCTTTGACCAACACCATCTGCTCATCTAGTGATGGCAAAACCGCAGTTGATATTATGCAGTATCGAGACGGACGTTTTCAGCAGGCATTTATTTCGTTCTCTACCAACATTCGCAAACTGCCGTTCGGTGAAGACCCTGAGAAATATATAATCGGAGAGAGAGATTCATACATGGAAGGTGGGCAGGGGTGCCATAACTAATAGTCAGTGATCGAGCCGAATCACCGCCGCCGCACGGCGTTTTTAAGTGCCTGAGCAAAAGTGTTTTGCTACGCCATCGCCAATTTGTCGCCATTAAGCTGAATCCGCATTTAATCTTGTTGTTTATAGGATTATTTTATTTCAGACAAGAAAAAACCCGATTAGTCTTGAACCTAAGAAGGCGGGACTATCGGGCTCCTCAATATGGGGACATCAAAGAAAAGCAGTGGCACTAATTCAGACTACGGCTAAACCATAAAGTTCTTGCCGCATGCGAAAAATATAAAATTTATTGTACCTTCACCGAAAATAGATCGGCGCTATCCCCAAATTCCCGGCCAGATAATCACAATCAGTGAGCCGGCTAGGGTCAGCAATACGTTAGCAATGGCGTAAGTGCCCGCGTAACCTAGCGCTGGAATGTTACTGCGGGCCGTATCGCTGATAATGTCCATCGCAGGGGCGCAGGTTCTGGCGCCCATGATTGCACCGAATAATAATGCGCGATTCATTCGTAAAATATAGGCACCGAACAGGAAGCAGATAATGACCGGTACCAAACTGACTATCAGCCCGGATATCAGCATTTGCCCACCCACGGCACCCAGGCTGCTGTTAATACCGCCACCGGCGCTTAGGCCAACGCCAGCCATAAACACCATCAACCCAAATTCTTTCACCATATTGAGCGCACCCTGCGGGATATAGCCGAAAGTCGGGTGGTTGGCTCGCAGGAAGCCCAGCATGATGCCAGCCATCAGCAAACCTGCTGCGTTACCGATACCGAAACTGAAATTGCTGAATTGGAAGGTAATCAAACCAATCATCAGGCCAATAATAAAGAAGGCACAGAAAGCCAGTAGATCGGTGACCTGACTATGAATAGAAATAAAACCGATTTTTTCCGCAACGCTTTTGACCCGACGGGCATCGCCGCTGACCTGTAAGACATCGCCTTTATTCAATACGATGCTGTCATCTATAGGCATTTCAATTTGACTGCGAATAACGCGGTTCAGGAAGCAGCCGTGATCGGTCAGTTTCAAATGACTCAGGCGTTTACCTACTGCATTGCTGTTTTTGACCACGATTTCTTCGGTAACAATACGCATATCCAGCAGGTCGCGGTCGAAAACTTCTTTACCGTTACGGAAACTAGGATCGAGGCGCGAATGTGCATCCGGGTAGCCAACTAGCGATATTTCATCGCCAACCTGTAACACCGCATCGCCGTCCGGATTAGCCAGAATGCCGTTGCGGCGAATACGTTCGATGTAACAGCCGGTTTGACGATAGATTCCCAGCTCGCGTAAATTTTTGCCGTCGGCCCAGGCCACCAGCTCCGGGCCCACGCGGTAAGCGCGGATCACGGGCAAATACACTTTACGCTGGCTATCCGTATCCAGACCGCGCTCTCGGGCAATTTGCTGGGCACTGGTCGGCAAATCCTGGTGTTGCAGTTTTGGCAGATAACGCGCGCCAAAAATCAGGCTAACCAAACCAATTAGGTAGGTTAGGGCATAGCCGAGGCTCAGGTTATCTTGTGCGTGTTGCAAAGTCGGGTTATTGGCAATGGTATGGCGTAGGGTGTCTCCGGCACCGACCAGCACTGGCGTCGAGGTCATAGAGCCGGCGAGCATACCGGCGGTGAGACCAATGTCCCAACCGAACAGTTTACCCAATCCAAGCGCCAGAACCATGGCGCTTCCGACCATCACCAGTGCCAGCATCAGGTAGTTTTTGCCATCGCGGAAGAATATAGAGAAGAAGTTTGGGCCCGCTTCGACGCCGACACAAAAAATAAATAGCATAAACCCCAGGTTCAGGGCTTCGGTATTGATAGCGAAATGCTGTTGTCCCAACAGTAGAGAAACAACCAATACGCCGATAGAGTTACCTAACTGGACCGAGCCCAGCCGTAATTTACCGAGGCACAACCCCAGCGCGAGAACTACGAATAACAGCAGAATGTAGTTGCCGTTTAACAGATTTGCGACGTTTATATTCACGGAGGATAACTTATTGTTTAACCTGAAGTAGATAACGCTAATAAGGGTTATGTGACCCAGTAATATCTGCATTCGTTGCCAGATGAATGCCTTCAGCAAAATCTGATGCATGTAACGGCAATAGCGGTGGTTATTCTAGTCTGTCCGCGGGATTACAGCCAGTAGTAAGCGGGGAAAACGGTGTTAGCGGATAAATATGCTTTTAACGGGGAAATTAATAGCGGGATCGGCCAAAAAAACAGGGGTTACTTGTGGGATTTTCGTGATTTTATTTTGAAGTTTCATAAGAGTGCTTAAGCAAAATAAAATAAGGGTGCCAAAGCACCCTCTCTTTATCGCAGTTTAGCCATCACTTAATGGCTTCGGCATCGCTATTATTTGAACAGATTCAGATGTTCTTTAGCGTAAGCTTCAAAATCAGTGAAACCACCGATGTGTTTTTCATCGATAAAGATTTGCGGTACGGTTTCAACCGGCTTACCGACAGTTTTTTCCAAATCGGCTTTGGTGATCCCTTCTGCATGGATGTCGATATAGTTGAAATCAAAATCGTCACGCTCAGCTTTCAGTTTTTCAGCCAACTCTTTGGCACGGACGCAGTAAGGGCAACCAGGACGTCCGAAAATTACAGTAAACATGCAAAACTCCTTGATTATGTTGAGTTAATCACTTCGTCTGCCAATCGGTATCTATCCGATTGCTGAATGACTTGTCGCGTATTACTCACTTTCAATGGGTGTTACTATGCCCGTTGATGAGACGAAAACAAAGCAGGAATTGCCTGTTAATCCGATTATCCGAACCTATTTACATCCGTCGATTCTCTGGGTTAACCGATTATTTGCATTAATTGAGTGTTGTAGCATTGGCGGATTCAACACCTTTGGCTAAACCTTATAAATATGTTGTACAGGAGGAAACGATGCGTGCTTTAGGCGATATGCCCAAAATGGTGATTATTTTGGAAGCCTTGGGAATGTTATTACTGGTGCTGGCCTATTTAAGTATTAACCATTACGTCACGCTGCCCGCAGGGTTAAGTGAGCCTAGCGTCGCGATTATGATGATATTTATTGGTATTGGGTTAATGGTTCCCGCCGCAGCCTGCATAGTTTGGCGCGTGGCGCAGGGTTTTGGCCCGCTGTTGGGAATGAATGGGATCGATAAAAAAGAAACCACTCAAACGGCGGATAAAGAGGAGAAAAAGCCTTAACCCCTGATAACGATAATGACAAAAACTGATTTTCCTTGTTGTTTGCGTATCTCTTCGCATATTTCACGAATAGTCACGGCTTTTGCTGTCAATTAGTCTGGATTGGTCATGGCGCTAACGGCGAATATTCCGTAAGCTATGCCACTTTTCTTGTTGCAAGAATCGTGAGGTAGGTTGCTATGGATTCACTCATCGTCCCGGATTTAGCCTTATTACGGCGTTGGCTGGATCAGTTAGGGATCTCGTTTTTTGAATGCGACTCATGCCAGGCACTGCATTTGCCCCACATGCAAAATTTTGAAGGCATTTTTGATGCCAAAGTGGACCTGGTAGATAACGTTATTCTCTTCTCTGCGTTAGCCGAAATCCGGCCTACGGCGCTGATTCCGCTGGTTGCGGATTTAAGCCAGATCAATGCCAGCTCGCTAACGGCGAAGGCTTTTATCGACATTCAGGATGATAATCTGCCGAAGTTGATTGTTTGCCAGTCGGTGTACGTCACCGAAGGCATTACGCTGGAGCAGTTTGGCCACTTTATGCAGCAGAGCGAAGAGCAGGTTTCGATGATTATTCTGGAAGCCCGAGCAAACGATCTGCTGTTCATCGGTGAAACCGAAGAGGAAGAAGGGCAGGTCGTACCGACCTCTTTCCCAGTTATTCACTGATTTAGCTGGCCGCCATCCCCGGCGGCATGCTGTTTTTCATTTTTCCCGCCATAAGATCCTCTGCTTTTTACCCTAGTTTGCCAGATATTTAGCGCCGTTTATGCCACAAGTGGCGAATTACATAGATTAACTATGCATAAAAAGTCGATAAAAGGCGTTTTTTAAGCTGGATACTGGTGCGTATAACTATCAGGGGTTATGCTTTGTTCTCTGCAAAGGGCATATGATTACCCCCGCGAATTCGTGGTTATTGATGCTTAATCAATAACTCTCTCCAGTGCATAGCCATGCATAACGAGTTTGTGGCAATAGCGCTCGATCAGGAAAGGTGTTGTACCCGTCAGGTACAAATTCAACTTTATGATTTACCCTGTTCTGGAGGAGTTCACGGATGTTCACCCAACGTAAAAAATGGCTATCGGGTGTTACTGCTGGCCTGCTTATGGCCGCGTCCGTCTCAGTTTCGGCTGAGGAAAAAATACTGCACGTTTATAACTGGTCTGATTATATTGCCCCAGATACGCTGACAAATTTCCAAAAAGAAACCGGCATTAAAGTGGTTTATGACGTGTTTGACTCCAACGAGGTGTTGGAAGGAAAGCTAATGGCGGGGAGTACCGGGTTCGATCTGGTGGTGCCTTCGGCCAGTTTCCTTGAGCGTCAATTATCCGCCGGCGTATTTAAGCCGCTGGATAAGAGCAAACTGCCTAATTATAAAAATATGGACCCGGAATTACTTAAACTGGTCAGTCAGCACGATCCGGAAAATAAATACGCTATTCCTTATCTGTGGGCTACCACCGGCATTGGTTACAACGTTGATAAAGTGAAAGCGGCGCTGGGAACCGATGCGCCAATTAACAGTTGGGATCTGGTGCTGAAACCGGAAAATCTAGAGAAATTGAAAAGCTGCGGTGTGTCCTTCCTTGATGCTCCAAGTGAGGTTTTTGCCACCGTGCTTAATTATTTGGGCAAGGACCCTAACAGCAGCGATGCCGCTGATTACACCGGTCCGGCAACAGATTTACTGTTAAAACTGCGGCCAAATATTCGTTATTTCCATTCTTCTCAATACATTAACGATCTGGCTAATGGTGATATTTGCGTAGCCGTTGGTTGGGCGGGTGATGTTATGCAGGCCTCAAACCGAGCGAAAGAGGCGAAAAATGGCGTCAATGTGGCTTACAGCATCCCGAAAGAAGGGGCTTTGGCATTCTTCGATGTTTTTGCCATGCCTGCGGACGCTAAAAATCAGGATGAGGCTTACCAATTCCTCAACTACCTGATGCGCCCGGATGTTATCGCCAATATCAGCAACCATGTGTTTTACGCCAATGCCAATAAAGCTGCGACGCCTTTGGTAAATCCGGAAGTCCGCGATAATCCGGGGATTTATCCGCCGGCGGACGTTCGCGCCAAAATGTTCACCCTGAAAGTTCAGTCGCCAAAAATCGATCGGGTGATGACTCGCGCTTGGACTAAAGTCAAAACAGGTAAGTAATACCGTTGATTGAGCCGTTGGCTGTTTTCAGCAGCCAATCGGGTATCACCTAAAATGATTAGGGCAGAAACAGTAGGGAAACTGGCTGTTTCTGCTGCTATTTTATGCCGCATTACGATGTGGCCTGTTCTGCTTCTACGGAGAGCACGCAGAGTGAATGATGTAATTTCTCGTCCGCCGTTGAAATCCCTGAAGGCTTTTACCCCTTTATTGGAAATTCGCAATTTAACCAAATCTTTCGACGGTCAGGCCGCCGTGGATGATGTCAATCTCACCATTTATAAAGGCGAGATTTTTGCTTTGCTCGGCGCGTCCGGCTGCGGAAAATCAACGCTATTACGGATGTTGGCGGGATTTGAGTCGCCGACTCAAGGGCAGATTGTATTAGATGGGCAGGATTTGTCCCATGTGCCGCCTTACCAACGGCCAATTAATATGATGTTTCAGTCTTATGCGCTGTTTCCTCATATGACCGTCGAGCAGAATATTGCCTTTGGCCTCAAGCAGGACAAGCTGCCGAGTGGGGAAATTAAACGTCGGGTAGAGGAAATGCTGGCGCTGGTGCATATGCAAGAGTTTGCCAAACGTAAGCCCCATCAATTATCTGGCGGCCAGCGTCAGCGGGTGGCGTTGGCGCGCAGTCTGGCTAAGCGGCCAAAGTTATTGCTGCTGGATGAACCAATGGGCGCGCTGGATAAAAAACTCCGCGACCGGATGCAGTTGGAAGTCGTGGATATTCTGGAACGAGTTGGCGCAACCTGCGTGATGGTGACTCACGATCAGGAAGAAGCCATGACTATGGCCGGACGTATCGCCATTATGAATCGCGGGAAATTTGTGCAAATCGGTGAGCCGGAAGAAATCTATGAACACCCGAACAGTAGATTTAGCGCCGAATTTATAGGTTCAGTGAATGTGTTTGAAGGCGTGCTTACGGAACGGCAGGAAGATGCGCTGGTTATTCACAGCCCTGGGCTGCGTCATCCGTTGAAAGTCGATTCAGACGCTTCTGTCGTCGATGGGGTGCCGGTGTTGGTTGCGCTGCGGCCCGAAAAAATCATGCTGTGTGAAAGCGTGCCGGAAGCCGGTTTTAACTTTGCGGTAGGTGAAGTGGTACACATTGCCTATTTAGGGGATTTGTCGATTTACCATGTCAAACTCCATAGTGGGCAAACTATTAGCGCCCAGCTGCAAAACGGCCATCGTTATCGTAAAGGGATGCCAACCTGGGGCGATGAAGTGCGTCTGTGCTGGGAAACGGATAGCTGTGTGGTGCTGGGGAGCTAGAAGATGATGCCTGATTCGGTTCGACCAACGCCGGAGGCACCAACCCGCCAATCCAGCGTGTTAATTGCCTGCCTACAGCGTTGGCAAATGACTCATGGCCGCAAATTGGTGATAGGTTTACCTTACCTGTGGCTGTTTTTGCTGTTTATGCTGCCTTTCCTCATTGTATTTAAAATCAGTCTGGCTGAAATGGCCCGTGCGGTTCCTCCTTACACCGATCTGATGACATGGATGGACGGCAAGCTGGATATTTCTCTGAATCTGGGGAATTACCTGCAATTGCTCGACGATCCTCTGTATATCGACGCCTATTTACAATCTTTGCAGGTAGCCGGTATTTCCACTTTGTGTTGCCTGATCATTGGCTATCCGCTGGCTTGGGCGATTGCTCATAGCAGTCACTCGACGCGTAATATTCTGTTGTTATTGGTGATTTTACCTTCGTGGACGTCATTTTTGATTCGGGTTTACGCCTGGATGGGGATTCTGAAAAACAACGGTATTTTGAATAATGTACTGATGTGGCTCGGCGTTATCGATCAGCCCTTGGTTATTTTACATACCAACCTGGCGGTATATATCGGCGTGGTTTATGCCTATCTGCCATTTATGGTGTTGCCAATTTATACCGCGCTAACTCGTTTAGATTATTCGCTGGTGGAAGCGGCCTCCGATCTCGGAGCCAAACCCTTTAAAACGTTCTTCAGCATTATCGTACCCTTGACCAAAGGCGGCATTATCGCCGGATCGATGCTGGTGTTTATTCCGGCGGTAGGGGAGTTCGTCATTCCCGAACTGTTAGGTGGCCCGGACACCATCATGATCGGGCGCATTCTGTGGACCGAATTCTTTAGCAATCGTGACTGGCCGGTCGCTTCCGCCGTAGCAACCGTCATGCTTTTACTGCTGATCGCACCGATCCTTTGGTTCCATAAACATCAGAATAAAGAAATGGGAGGTCAGGGATGAATAATCTACCTGAGGTTCGCTCTGTCTGGCGACGGGCGATTCTGGTGGTGGGATTCACCTTTTTGTACGCGCCGATGCTGATGCTGGTTATATATTCATTTAACAGCAATAAGTTGGTGACGGTGTGGGGCGGTTGGTCGACCCGTTGGTATACTGAGTTATTCCATGATTCCACTATGCTATCGGCCGTTGGGCTGAGTCTGACCATTGCGGCGGCTTCGGCGACGATGGCGGTGATTCTCGGCACTATCGCTGCTTTGGTGATGGTGCGTTTTGGTCGTTTTCGCGGCTCTACCGGATTTGCCTTTATGTTGACTGCACCGCTGGTGATGCCGGATGTGATTACCGGGCTGTCTCTGCTACTGCTGTTTGTTGCGATGGGGCACGCTATCGGCTGGCCGGCGGAGCGCGGCATGTTCACCATTTGGCTGGCCCATGTCACTTTCTGCACCGCTTATGTCACCGTGGTCATCAGTTCGCGACTGCGAGAGCTGGATCGTTCCATTGAAGAGGCCGCGATGGATCTGGGTGCCACACCGTTAAAAGTGTTTTTTGTGATTACCGCTCCAATGATCGCACCGGCATTGATCTCAGGCTGGTTATTGGCTTTTACACTGTCGCTGGACGATCTGGTTATTGCCAGTTTTGTTGCCGGGCCGGGGGCTTCGACTCTGCCGATGCTGGTATTCTCCAGCGTGCGTATGGGGGTGAATCCGGAAATCAACGCATTGGCGACGCTGATCCTGCTGGTGGTAGGGATTATCGGGCTGATCGCTTGGCGAATTATGGCGCGCTCAGAAAAGCAGCGGTCGCGTGAATTACGCAAAGCCGCCCATAGCTGAAATTTCCCAAAGCTGCTAGGCTTTCTCTCGATCGCATGCCGTCTGCGGGTGGCGTTAATGTGAAAGATAACATCAGGTTGCGGGAGAGGATGGATGAGTGTCAGTCTGGGAGAGGGACAAGCCAATATGAAAGTTCCCGCAGCCACGCCGGTCGCCGTATTAGTCGGTGGCACCGCCATTATCGCGACTCGGGTTTTAGGACTGTTGCTGCTGGTCGCTGAGCTGGGCATGGGCGGAATGCAGCTTTTTATCGCGGAAAATCTGCAAAGTTGGGATTCTGGCCTGATTTTGTTGGCTAGCTTGGGGCTGTTATTCCTCGAAATTGTCTGCGGTCGAGCTGTCATCCGTCGTAAGAACTGGGGCCGTTGGTGTTATCTGCTGTGCCAGATTGTGGTGGTGGTTTATATGCTGTTGGTTTCACTGGATTGGCTATATGTTGATGTATTCCGCATTGAAGGCGAAAGCGGAGCCGAGGTGTTCCACAGTCTGCTAATACAAAAAATTCCCGACGCCGTGATTATTGGTCTGTTGTTTATTCCTTTCCATTCGAAGCGTTTTTTCCGCCAGTCAAAATGAGTGTTTCCCGACGCGGGGTGGTACAATCCGCCCCCCTTGGCGGCCGAGAGCGCTGCAAATCTCAACGTAATAAATCATAACGGTCAATATTCATGCATTGCGCACAGTATACGGCGGGCAGCTGCCGTTCTTGTCAGTGGTTGGAGAAAGATTACTCCCAACAACTGGCGGATAAACAACATCATTTAGAAAATCTGCTGTCCGGGCAACCGGTCGCTCAATGGTTAACACCGGTTTTCGGGCGTGAAAGCGCTTTTCGCAATAAAGCGAAAATGGTGGTTAGCGGCAGCGTAGAGCGTCCGTTACTCGGTATGTTGCATCGGGACGGAACGGCGGTAGATCTGAGCGATTGTCCGCTGTATCCCGCCAGTTTTGCTACGGCATTTACCGTTTTGAAGGTCTTTATCGCTCGTGCCGGTTTAACGCCGTATAACGTGGCGCGCAAGCGCGGCGAGTTAAAATTTCTGCTGTTAACCGAAAGCACCGTCAGCGGAGAGCTGATGCTGCGCTTTGTGCTACGTTCAGAAAATAAGCTAGAGCAGTTGCGGAAAGCCCTGCCGTGGCTACAGCAACAATTACCTCAGCTACGGGTTATTTCCGTCAATATTCAGCCGGTGCATATGGCAATACTGGAAGGAGAGCAGGAAATTCCGCTGACGGAGCAACAGGCGCTGGAGGAACGCTTTAATCAGGTGCCGCTATTTATTCGACCGCAGAGTTTCTTCCAGACCAATCCTGATGTGGCCGCCGCGCTGTATGCTACGGCCCGTGATTGGGTGCGTGAGCTGAATATTAGCAGCATGTGGGATTTATTCTGCGGTGTCGGCGGTTTTGGTTTGCACTGCGCCACGGCGGAAACGCGTCTGACCGGCATTGAAATCAGCGCGGAAGCCATTGCCTGTGCGCGACAATCAGCGGAAAAACTGGGGTTGAAACAGGTCAGCTTTGCCGCATTGGATTCCACACGTTTTGCCATCGGCGAGACGGAAACGCCGGAATTGGTCTTGGTCAATCCGCCACGCCGGGGCATTGGTACAGAGCTTTGCGATTATCTTAGCCAAATGGCACCCCCGTTTATTCTCTACTCCAGCTGTAATGCGGAAACCATGGCGAAAGATATCGCTGCGCTAGCGGATTACCGCATTGAACGGGTGCAGTTATTCGATATGTTTCCTCATACCAGCCATTATGAAGTGATGACGCTACTGGTGCGGCGCGAGGCAACGGCTTAAATCTCAAATAGCTTAAGTGCTGAATAATAGAAAAAGCCGGAAATCATTGGTGAAATCCGGCTTTTTTATATCTGTAATTTCTCAGTAATAACAAACAGCTCTATTGATGGCAGGAATTATTGCGGGAACCATTTGTCATTAATGGTTTTATAAGTACCGTCCGCCTTAACTGCATCAATCGCTTTATTCAGCTTGCCCAACAGTTCGGTATTTTCAGGGCGCACCGCAATGCCTAAACCTGTGCCGAAGTATTGTGCATCGGTGACGTGCTCCCCTACGGAAGACAATTCAGGATTATTCTTCAGCCATTCGTTGACCACGGCTGTGTCACCGAATACGCCGTCGATACGGCCATTTTTCAAATCTAAAATAGCATTCTGATAGCTATCGTAAGAGACGGTCTGAATTTCAGGATGCTTTTCCTGCATATATTTCTGGTGTGTAGTCCCATTTTCCATTCCGAGACGCTTGCCTTTCAAATCGGCCAGAGAGGTGTACTTGCCTTTATGGGCAATCACAATCGCGGAGTTGGCGTAGTAAGGCTGGGTAAATGCGACCTGTTTGCTACGCTCAGGCGTGATGTCCATACCAGAAATGACGGCGTCATAGCGACGGAATTTCAACGCTGGAATCAAGCTGTCAAAAGCCTGATTGGTAAATGTACACTTGGCTTCCATTTGTTTGCACAAGGCTTTAGCCAAATCCATATCGAAACCTACGATCTCATTATTGGCACCCATAGATTCAAACGGTGGATAGGTCGCCGAGGCGGCAAAACGAATGGTTTCCACAGCGCTAGCGCTAAAGGCCATCCCAGTCAGCATTGTCACCAGTAATAACTTTTTCATGCCTAAACTCCTGTCTAAAAGTCTCTAATAGGGTGCAACATTACTTATTGATTTTATTACCGCTAAGGAACTTTTAGCGGTGTGTAATGCCATAATCAATTGGAATTACATTGCCACTTTATGAATTAATATGCAAGAAAAGTGATTAAAAATATAATAAAAAAATCAACCTCATCATCTTCGGTAAAAGCGTGTTAGAAATGTCGCAGTTGGAAAAAATGAGCTTGGCGATAATCAGAGGGGATTGTGTTTTGACGTGGCTTTTATTCTTCGCATGAATAAAAAACCCCGGCAGATACCGGGGTTTCAAAGAGCCGTGATTGAAGGCTTAATTGCGACGTTCGAAGGCCAGCGCCCGACGTTCGACCAGACGCATCAGCAGAGTCAGCAAGCCGTTAACGCACAGGTAAACAATACCTGCCGCGCCAAATACCATCACGTCGTAGGTTCGGCCATACATCAACTGGCTGTAACCCATTACTTCCATCAATGTAATGGTGTATGCCAGTGAGGTACTTTTAAACACCAGCACGACTTCGTTGGAATAAGACGACAACGCGCGTTTAAAGGCGAACGGCAGTAAAATCCGCAGCGACTGGCGTTTGGACATTCCCAATGCTTCACAAGACTGCCACTGACCGGCTGGAATCGCCCGAACCGCTCCATGGAACAGCAGGGTGGTATAGGCTGCGCTGTTCAGCGCCAATGCGATCATGGCACACAGCCAAGGCTGCGAAAGGACATGCCACAGCCACGGATATTCGCGAATCGTCGGGAACTGACCGGGGCCGTAGTAAATCAGGAAGATTTGTACCAGTAACGGCGTGCCGGTGAACAAAGTGATGTAAATCTTCACCAACTGCGTGGCTATCGGGGTTTTCAGCGTCAGAATAATGGTGAAAATCAACGACAGCACCAACGCCACCAGCAGCGAAACCAGAGTCAGCGTCAGGCTGGTATGCAGCCCTTTTAGGATCTCAGGCAAATATTCAAACATCAGGATGGACTCCGTTCAAAACGCGTGGTACGGCGTTCAATCAGTTTGATTACATACTGACTTAGCAGAGTCACCATCAGATAAATTGCAGCGGCGATCATATACCAGGTAAAGGGTTCTTGCGTGCGCGTCGCGATGCTTTTGGTCTGCAACATGAGGTCATTCACACTAATCAACGACACTAACGCGGTGTCTTTCAGTAAAACTAACCACTGATTACCCAGCCCCGGCAGGGCGTGGCGCCACATTTGCGGCATAATCAGGCGGAAAAAGATCGCCGCCTGACTCATTCCCAACGCTTGTCCGGATTCCCACTGACCGGCAGGAACCGCTTTGAGCGCGCCGCGCAGCGTTTGCGAAGCATAGGCCGAATACAGCAACGCCAGCGCAATCACACCGCACAGGAAAGGGCTGACCTCAAATGTGTCGATATCCAGCTTCACTGGCAGTTCGAACAGATAGAAATTCAGAGTAAAGCCATCTGACAGCATCATCAGTAATTGTGATGAACCGAAATAGATAAATAGCACGACCAGGATCTCTGGCAGGCCGCGCAACAGCGTAACCCAGGCGGTGCCCAGATAGCTGACGACTTTCCAGCGGGATGATTCCCAAACGGCGAACAGCATTGCCAGAATGAGGCCGAGAACCAGAGCGCAAACGGCAAGGCCGACGGTCATACCGGCAGCGCTTGCTAAAGGTTGAAATTCATTCATGGGTGCTTAAGTTACTGTTGGAACCATTTTTTATAAATTGTCTGATAGGTGCCATCGGCTTTCACTTTCGCCAGTGCTGCATCTAACTTACCCAGTAATTCGGTATTGTTCTGACGTACCGCGATGCCAAGACCGGTACCGAAATAATCAGCATCGGTAATTTTGTCGCCGACCGGCACCAGTTCAGGACTCTGCTTCAACCACTCGTTGACCACTGCGGTATCACCGAATACTGCGTCCAGACGGCCATTTTTCAGATCCAGAATTGCATTTTGGTAGCTGTCGTAAGGCACGGCGGTGATTTCAGGATGCTTCTCTAACAGGAATTTCTGATGCGTTGAGCCGTTTTGCATACCAACGCGTTTGCCTTTTAGCGCGGCCAAATCGGTGATTTTGCCTTTATGAGCGATAAACAGCGCTGAGTTATCGTAATAAGGTTTGGTGAACGCAACCTGCTTTAGACGTTCAGGCGTAATATCCACGCCGGAAATCACTGCGTCGAAACGTTTGAATTTCAGGCTTGGAATCAAACTATCAAAGGCCTGATTGGTGAAAGTGCAGTTAGCCTGCATCTCTTTGCATAACGCATTGGCTAGATCGATATCAAAACCCTGCATTTTATTATTAGCATCAATAAATTCGAACGGCGGGTAAGACGCTTCCGCCGCAAAACGAATGGTTTCAGCCGCAGAAGCAGACAGACTGATACTGGCAAGAACCGCAGCAATTAATAATTTTTTCATCGAAAATCCCCAAATAGATATCAATGTGACAGATAGCTGGCAAAAGCTTCAGTGTGAGGCTGGGCGAAATGACTGGCATCGCCTTGTTCCACTATATGACCGTTTTCCATATAAACCACCCGACTGGCAGTTTTACGGGCAACTTCAACTTCATGTGTGACGATAACCTGAGTGATACCGGTTTCGGACAGCTCGCGAATAATGCTAACGATTTGCGCGGTAATTTCCGGATCAAGCGCCGCCGTTGGCTCATCAAACAGTAGAACCTGCGGCTCCATCATCAATGCTCGCGCAATGGCCACTCGCTGCTGTTGTCCCCCGGAAAGATGCAGTGGAAAACGATCGACAAAGTCGGTCAGCCGTAAACGGGACAGCAATTTTTTCGCGCGGGCCATCGCCTGATCTTTGGAGAGACCCAGCACCCGACAAGGTGCTTCGATCAGGTTTTGCACCACGGTCAGGTGTGGCCAGAGATTATATTGCTGGAATACCATGCCTACATTCTGACGCAGTTCGCGGATCGCTTTTGCGCCAGGAGCTTGGGTAAAGTCAAAATGGTTACCCGCGATCTGTAATGTCCCAGAGCGTGGCATTTCCAAAAGGTTGAGCACGCGCAGTAAAGAACTTTTACCCGCGCCGCTAGGGCCCAGCAAAACCAAGGTTTCCCCCGCTGGACAGTTCAATGTGATGTCGAACAGCGCCTGATGTGCGCCGTAGTAACAGTTAATTCCGTTAAGTTGAATACTCATGCGCCAAATCTGAATAGCCAATGATGCGGGGAATGTTAACTTCCGCGGCATACTTATGCAATCTTTGTGCGTTAAAATTTATTAATAACCGGTTGGTACACGCAAAGATAGCATAATCTTTGGGTTTATTTCCCGAGGAGAGGAATTTGTCATGTGGTGAATAGAACTGGCAGAGAATTCACTGAGGCGCATAAATGGCTGCTGCCAGTGGTGCGATTCTCTGGCCAGTTTATTGTCTGAGTTAGCGCTGACCCAACAGCTGGCGCAGCGAGCTGGCTGGAGCATTGGCGCCCATAAAGCGAATATCGTCTACTACCCAGCAACTGCCTTCTCGGACCATCAAAACTTCATCCTGCCAGCGAGATTCCTTACCGTCTGGCGTGCGGTGTACCAGCGTCACCCGTAGCGGTATATTTTTGGCATCGGTGTTGGGAATGGTGGAGGCGCTGGCCACATCTGCGTCACTGACGCCGGCATAAACGCTGGCGATGGCCTGATCGGCATTAGTCGCCGGTTGGGTGGCTGAACGGTTAGCGCTCTGCGCTTGGCGCGCCTTTTGAATATCCTGATACAGAGCCTGACTCAGGAATGGACGCAGTTGTTCTGCGGAATAATTAGCAGACACAGTGCCTGCGGCGCCCATTTGCTGTACGCGTAAGTTATAGAACTGTTCAGCCACATGATCCGGACCGCCTTCCACGCAAGGGCCGTTGCGACTGCCGATATCCTTAAACGCAGGCGTAACGGGAGTGGTACAGGCACTCAGCAGTAACGCCAAGGGTAATACCAGTGCAATATTTTTTTTGTTCATCTTATTACCTATGTGAAATGCCAGACATGTAACTCAATCATGCAGTTAATATAGTATAAATCTTTTTTTATGGATGAACTTAGGGTGCGTCTTATTTACCTAGGGTTCATCTTCATGTTGTTATAAATGCCTATTAGTAAATGATACGCGCCGCCTATTATTTAGGCGATTTGGGGTTTTTATCTTTGGTTTAAGGAATATGCCATGCAGTTATCTACCACTCCAACGTTAGAAGGTTTTACCATCACTGAGTATTGTGGTGTGGTTACTGGTGAAGCCATTTTGGGCGCGAATATTTTCAAAGATTTCTTCGCCGGCGTGCGAGATATCGTGGGGGGCCGCTCCGGCGCCTATGAGAAAGAATTGCGTAAAGCGCGACAGATTGCTTTTCAAGAACTGCAGGAAGAGGCCGAGCAGCTCGGTGCTAATGCCATTGTAGGTATTGATATTGATTATGAAACCGTAGGGAAAGATAGCAGTATGCTAATGGTTAGCGTCAGCGGTACTGCGGTTAAAATATCCCGTTAGTGGTGAAATTGGTTTGGTAATCCGAATTGTTTCCTGATCGTGTCGGTATAGAATAAAAAGGTAACGAATATTTTACCTTTTTATTCAACTTATTAGGTTAATTTATTTAACGTATTCCTCTTACACATACCTATTAACGCAGAACGCGAAAGGCGTTTTTTATTAGGTAAAATCCGGAGGAAACCGATAAGGATATCGAGATGAAACCATGGTTCTGGATGCTGTTCATTATGCCGTTGGTACAGTTTCATGCGCTGGGGGCTGTGCAGGAAGAAAAGGCTTTGGTTGACCAAGGGAGTTTTATGTTGAATGACTCTCGTCAGGCAATCGGCGTCGATAGGCGGATTCGCTTTTTGGTTTTACATTATACAGCACTGAATTTTCCTGAATCCCTTAACGTACTGACGACCGAACAGGTCAGCGCGCACTATTTAGTTCCGGCTTATCCCCCCATAGATCCCCGCAGTGGTAAACCCGTCGCTTGGCAGCTCGTACCCGAGCACCTCAGAGCTTGGCATGCCGGAGTGAGTGGTTGGCGTGGGCGAACTAATCTCAATGACACGTCTGTAGGTATTGAACAGGAAAACCCGGGGTTCACCAGTACCCTGTTGGGGAAGATACATTGGTATCCTTACACTCCTCAACAAATTGAACTGGTCACTGCTTTGGCTCATAAGATTATCGCGCGTTATGAAATAGAGCCACGTAATGTTGTTGCTCACAGTGATATTGCGCCACAGCGTAAAGAGGACCCAGGGCCTTTGTTCCCTTGGGAGCATTTGGCACAGCAAGGGATTGGGGCGTGGCCGGACGCAGCGGATGTTCAATATTATTTGGGGAAGAGGCGTGCAGATCGGCCAGTGCCCATAATGCCGCTATTAGCTAAACTCAGCTGTTATGGTTATGAAATCACGCCTGATATGACGCAGGAACAGCAAAGGAGAGTGATTAGCGCTTTCCAGATGCATTTTCGGCCATCGGAGATACACGGCCTGCCTGATGCGGAAACCGAGGCGATAGCCGATGCATTATTGGTTAAATACCATAATTCTGAGAAAAGTAAGGATATCAAGCCTCGAATGAATGAGTCTGCGCTCCAGAGTGTGAAATCCGAGTGCGGTAAACTCTAGAAGTGTAGCGAAAAAGCAGCGTAGTCCGTTGGTTTCGCTGCTTTTCAGGACTACCCTCGCAGCTTACCGTGTTCTTTCAGCCAGCGAGCCGTGCGGTTAATGCTTTCATCCAACGAAACCAGCGGGCGATAGCCCAATTCTTTTTCTGCCCTGCGGGTGTCCAAAGTGAGATCGAAGTTAAGCTTAGCGACGCCGTAGTGGGTCAGAACCGGCTCTTTTTCGCTTTTATTCCCCATTTTTTCCATAGTACGCGCCATCACGTCCAGCATAGGGTAGGGAATCGAACGAATGCGGCATGGCATCTCCAGCGCGTCCAGCAGATGCTGAACGATGGTGCGCAGCGGGCGCGGCTGCTGATTGGTGATATTGTAAGCGCGACCAGACTCTGTGGTGGTGGATTGTGTCGCCAGCCACATGGCGTGAACGGCGTTCTCAAGATAGGTCATATCCACCAACGCTTCGCCACCGCGTGGCAATAACAAGGTGCCGTAGTGCTTAATCATGTGTAATAAGCGCGGCAGCATCACTTTGTCATGGGGGCCAAACAGCCCCTGTGGGCGCAAAATAGTAAAGTGGGTTTGCGGGTTAGACAGCGCCAACTGCCTGATCACTTCTTCCCCCGCAGCTTTACTGCGGGCAAATTCGTTGGCAAAACGCGCCGGTCGGAAATCTTCCTGAATATTTCGGTGATGATGATAATCGAAGTAAATCGCTGGAGAAGAGATATGAATAAAATTCTCTACGCCGTAAGCGGTAGCCCATTCCCCCAAACGGCGAGTCGCGCGGACGTTCGCCAGTTCAAAAGCCTGCTCGGTACCCCAAGGGGAAGTGAAGCTGGAACAATGCCAGAGCGTATCAACATCGGCCAGCATGGCTTTAGCCTGCGATGAGACCAGATTCGTTAAATCGGCATGAATAAATTCAGCGCCCATTTTTTCCAATAGGCTACCCATGGCCTGATTACGACCGGTTGCTGTCACTTTGATACCTTGACGGCGGAGATATTCAACGGCGTTTCGGCCTAACCCACTGGTTGCGCCGGTGACCAATACCTTCATAACGAATTCGGTTCCCACCAAAAATCAGAATGCTGGCGTTAATATAATGCGCGCAGCAAATAAGATGCCATTCTTTCGTGAAATGAGGCGCTATGCAATCAGAAAGGGCTGACTAAGGGTTGCAAACTGTGTGGTTGATCGACAAATGCACGCTATTTGCGCGCTTCCCGATCGTATTGCTCGGCCAGTTGCGCAATTCTCTTCGCCATGCCACGAAAAATAAACAGGTGAGCGGGCATCATAACGAACCAATACAGCAACCCGCTGAAGCCTGCCGGATGCCACCAGGCCCGAACATCAAAACGGCGTTTATCGCCTAAATCTTTGATGGTAAAGGTCAACCGCCCCAATCCTGGCGCTTTCATACCAAACATCATGGCCAGTTGACGCAATGGTTTTATCGTAATCACCTTCCAGCCATCGACTAAATCGCCTAATTCCAGCGTTGGCCGGTCTGGTCGGCCGTAAACGACGCCTCCGCCTGCTAGATCGTCCATCCAGGCACGAGTTTTCCACAGCGGGTTACCGTAAAAATAGCCTTCCGGGCCTCCGATTTGCTGTACGACATGCCATAAAGCTTCGCTAGAAGCCGCGGTATCCAATTGGCAACCGGCTTGTTTAGGGTAGAAGCCGTAGCCGGGACGCCAGCGGGCGCGGGCTTCCGGATCGTAGCCCCAATCGGCGGAGTCAACGACTTCGTCTTCCCGCCGCAGGGTTTCCCGCACCGCATCGTCAAAGCTGATTAAATTCTGCGGTATTAATGCCTGTAACGGAGCGCCGTCTGCGGGCAAGTCATGATTCAAGCCCTGAATCAATGCGCTGGCAATACTGGTCGGCACCGAGGTAATCATGCTGATAAAATAGACCGAAATAAAACGGGTCGGCAGCGGAATCGGGATCAGCCAGCGACGTTTACCGCTAATGGCAATAAAGCGCTCAAATAGGGTTTGATAACTGATGTACTCCGGGCCGGCGACGTCAAAAATGCGGTTTTCATCAGAGGGATAATTCAGTATTTCCGTTAGATAAACTAATAGGTTATCCAGCGCGATAGGGGAGGACTTGGAGCGAACCCAGCGCGGCGGCGTCAAAATTGGCAAGTTGTACACCATATCGCGCATCACTTCAAAAGCTGCCGAACCGGGGCCGACAATGATGCTGGCACGTAGCTCAGTGACAGGTACGCCGCTTTTTCTCAGTAAATCGCCAGTCAATTTTCGGGCGACCAAATGTGGGGAACTGTTATCCTCCGGTTGCAATGCTCCGAGAAATATCACCTGTTTTACCGAGGAGTTTTTCAGCGCGAGCTGCATGTTACTGGCGGCCTGACGCTCCTGTTCTACCAAATCCTCGCCGTCTCCCATGGCGTGAACTAGATAGTAGAGAACGTCAATATCCTGTAGTGCGTGACGAAGGGTCTCCGGCTGATACAGATCGGCAAAACAGCAACGAACATTCGGCCACTGTTGTTCTTCCAACCATTCAATCCGACGGGCCGCGGCGGTAACCTGATGCCCTTGCTGGCAAAGGCGTGGAATTAAATGCTGGCCGATGTAGCCACTGGCACCTAACACTAAGATTCGTTGTGGTGTCATGAGAGTCACTCGGTAAGGTTAGTGGTAGCAGAATCGATACATCGGGCTATTTCTGCCGAAATATAAATGCCCTGGCGACAGGATATCACCAAGGCAACGTAGACAAAAAAATATTATTAGTTTCAGTTATGTAATGTCAAAAATTCATACCACAGTGTAACCACTCGTTCTAAATCACTTCGGCGAATGTCCAAATGCGTAATCATGCGGGTCACTGGCCCCGCGCTGATTAACACGCCGCGTTCACGCATCCACGGCCCCATTTGGGCCGCCAGCTCTGCCGACTGGCGAATATACAACATATTGGTTTGAGCGCCGGGAGCAATAATCTCTACACCGATATCCCGCAATTTTTGCTCCAGCCACACTGCGTTGTCGTGATCCTGCTGCAAGCGTTCCACGTTATGCTGCAAGGCATAAAGTCCCGCAGCCGCCAGAATACCGGCCTGACGCATACCGCCGCCGGTCATTTTGCGCCAACGTATAGCGCGCTTAATGTATTCTTCGCTGCCGCACAGTAAAGAACCGACGGGGGCGCCCAATCCTTTGGAAAGACAGATAGTCAGGGTATCGCAATATTGGGTGATTTCCCGTAGCGGAACTTTTAGCGCCACTGCGGCATTCATAATGCGCGCCCCATCGATATGTAACGCCAGATTTTTTTCGCGAGTCAACGCCCATGCCTGTTGCAGATAACTGATGGGCAGCACGCGTCCGCTGTGCGTATTTTCCAGGCTGAGCAGACGGGTTTGAGCAAACAGAATGTCATCGGGTTTGATGGCGGCCAGTACTTTATCCAACGGCAAACTGCCGTCGTCATTCGCATCCAGCGGCTGTGGCTGAATGCTGCCTAAAACCGCTGCACCGCCCGCCTCGTACAGATAATTATGGGCTTTTTGTCCCACAATATACTCATCGCCACGCTGGCAATGCGTGAGCAATGCGACCAGATTAGCCTGAGTACCGCTGGGTAAAAATAACGATGCCGCTTTGTCGGAGAGCCGCGCTCCCTCGGCTTCCAACGCTTTGACTGTTGGGTCATCACCGTACACATCATCGCCCACTTCAGCATTGGCCATTAGCTGACGCATGGGAGGAGAAGGCCGGGTTACTGTGTCACTACGCAGATCGATATACATATCGTAAAAGCTCTTGATAAAGGAAAGGAAAGTCGCCAGCGCAGGATGGGTAACATCACAGGGTGGCAGTCGGTTATTTCCCCTGAAATAGTTAGTATCTGGCCGGATAAAAGTGTACCCGTGCCAGACTTTGATCTCTATTATTTGTCACAAGACGATTTGTGGTACGGCAAAATCTGGCATGTGACCGACTCATGGATTAACGCAACCAGTTGGTTTTGGCCAGTTCAACCACTTCATCCCCGCGGCCATTGATAATGGCGCGCAGCATATACAGGCTAAAACCTTTCGCCTGTTCAAATTTGATTTGTGGTGGCATGGAAAGCTCTTGCTTGGCGGTAACGACGTCCACCAATACTGGGCCTGGATGGGCGAAAGCCACTTCCAGTGCGCTGTCCAGCTCGGATGCTTTCTCTACCCGAATGCCTTTTATTCCTGCTGCATTGGCAATGGCGGCAAAATCAGGATTATGCAGATCTGTACCGTCGGTCAGGTAGCCGCCAGCCTTCATTTCCATTGCGACAAAGCCCAGCACGCTGTTATTGAACACCACAATTTTCACCGGCAGTTTAAGCTGCGCCAGTGACAGAAAATCGCCCATTAACATCGTAAAACCGCCGTCGCCGCACATCGCTATCACCTGACGTTCAGGTGCCGTTGCCTGCGCACCAATCGCCTGCGGCATGGCATTGGCCATAGAACCGTGGTTAAACGATCCCAGTAGGCGACGTTTACCGTTCATTTGCAGATACCGGGCGGCCCAGACCGTAGGCGTTCCGACATCGCAGGTGAAAATGGCATCGTCGGTTGCGTAATGGCTGATTTGCTGCGCCAGATACTGTGGATGGATTGGCTGATCGTCATTGGCCGTCGCCAGCCCATCCAAATCTTTACGAGTGGTTCGGTAGTGTTCCAGCGCTTTATCCAGAAAACGCCGGTCGCTTTTTACCTGTAGCTGAGGCAATAGCGCGCGTAGGGTCGTTTTGATATCACCCATCAGCGCCATATTCACAGGACAGTGAGCGCCAATGCTTCCGGGATTAATATCGATTTGAATAATGTTGGCGTGAGTCGGATAAAAGGCCCGATAAGGGAACTGAGTACCGAGCAAAATCAGCGTATCGGCATTCATCATGGCGTGATAGCCGGAGGAAAAACCAATCAGCCCAGTCATTCCCACGCTATAGGGATTATCCCACTCAATATGCTCTTTACCGCGCAGTGCGTGTACCACCGGTGCTTGCAGCATTTCTGCCAGTTTAACCACTTCGTCATGGGCGTCGGCGCAGCCGCTACCGCACATCAACGTAATGTTTTTAGCGGAATTTAAGGTGTCAGCCAGCGCTTCCAGTTCGCTCATCGGTGGCTGAATCAGCGGATATTTCGGAGTGTGCCAGACCATCGGCGCATCTTCCGGTGCGGCTTGCAGTGCTACATCACCGGGAAGCACAATCACAGAAACGCCGCGATTCAGGATGGCTTTGCGCATGGCGATTTCCAGTACACGCGGTAACTGCTCTGGATTTGTGACTAATTCGCAATAATGACTACATTCGCGGAACAGTTCCTGCGGATGCGTTTCCTGAAAATAGCCGCTGCCGATTTCACTGGAGGGAATATGCGCTGCAATCGCCAAAACCGGGACATGATTACGGTGGCAATCAAAAAGTCCGTTGATTAAATGCAGGTTTCCCGGCCCACAGGAACCGGCACAAACCGCCAATTTGCCGGTTAACTGCGCTTCTGCTCCAGCGGCAAAGGCCGCAACTTCCTCGTGACGAGTACCTAGCCATTCGATGGTGCCCATACGATGCAGACTGTCACTTAATCCGTTTAAAGAGTCGCCGGTGACGCCCCAAATTCGTTTTACGCCAGCGAGTTCTAGTGTTTTAGCCACCAGTGTTGCTACGGTCTGTTTCATACTTCCCCCAAGATTTCATCGCGATGTTTTTATTCCAGGAGGAGAAAGTATGGTCTGTTTAAGAGTTAATGCCCTATTAACTGTGGTTTATATTGCGTAATAGGGCATATTTTGTTGTCGTCAGGCCAATTGGGTATCGCCCTGTAATTGACAGCTACAGGCCAACACGTAACCCTGAGCGATTTCTTCTGGCGTCAGCGTCATGGTGCTGGTGGTAGTGTAATCACCTGAAATTATTCGAGTTTTACAAGATCCACAGACGCCAGCACGACAAGCCGCGGAGACGGGTACCTTATTTTCTTCGAGTGCGAACAGTAAAGACGCGCCGACCGGAACCCGCAGTTGGCGTAGAGGGCGATTAATGGTCAACGTCAGTTGGTTTCCTGACTGTGGTTTTGCTTCTTCGATGTGGAAATGTTCTTTCTGGAAATGTTCTGGCGGCACCTGTTGCTCGCGGCAATAATTTTCCACCCACACCATATAAGGCGCTGGGCCGCAGGTCATGACTCGGCATTGTCGAATATCCGGCGCGATTTGCTGCATAATTTCCGCAGAAATTCTGCCACTGATAAAACCTTCTTTAGCGCCCGATTCTGCCATCAGAGTGACGTGTAATCGCTGCGGGTGAGCTTCAATCAGTGCCTGCCATTCAGCGGAAAAAATAACGTCATCTGGGGTACGAACGTTAAAAATCACCCGAATATCGGCCTCTGGTCGGTAGGCTAACAGCCAGTGACACATCGACATAATTGGCGTCACACCGCTGCCCGCGGCCAGCATTAAATAATGGTCATCCTGACTATTGGCACAGGTAAATTCTCCCTGAGCGTCGGATAGCCACAGGTCATTCCCCGGCTGTACCTCTTGAGTTAGCCAACGAGAGCCAGAGCCGTCGGGCAGGCAACGGATAGTCAAGCGAATAAAGCGGCTTAGGCCCGGAGAAGAGGAAAGCGTATAGGCACGCAGGGTATCTTCGCTGTTGCGAATACTCACTAACGCATATTGGCCTGGC
This sequence comes from Yersinia nurmii, assembly GCF_001112925.1. GTDB lineage: Bacteria > Pseudomonadota > Gammaproteobacteria > Enterobacterales > Enterobacteriaceae > Yersinia > Yersinia nurmii. The sequence goes on along the minus strand of NZ_CPYD01000001.1, from coordinate 325,752 downwards.
TGATACGGATAAAAATCGTGGTTGATTAATTGCAGGCTCCAGACATCTGGCGTTTCCTGCACAATGGAATGCACCTGCATACGATTAGGGCACATCGGTGTTGGCATCGTCATAGCAAACCCTCGTGGTTGCGCGGTAATAAAAACGGTCAGCTCCGGAGACGAATAGCGCTGACCGCACCGTGGCTTAGGCCACCAGAATCTCGTTCAAATCTTGTTCAACCGAGGTGATCGGGCGCATACCGAATTTTTCATTCAGAATGGCCAGCAGATTATCGGTCAGGAAGCCCGGCGCTGTAGGGCCGGTATAGATATTTTTGACGCCGAGAGACAACAACGTCAGCAAAATGACGATGGCTTTCTGTTCGAACCACGATAACACCAGACTTAAAGGTAAGTCGTTGACGGTACAGCCTAATTGTTCAGATAATTTTACCGCTAGCATGATCGCGGAATAAGCATCGTTACATTGGCCGACATCCAGCAGACGCGGCAAACCTTCCAGTGTACCGAAGTCCAGCTTGTTAAAACGATATTTACCACAGGCCAGAGTCATGATTAGGCAATCTTGCGGAATGTTGCGGGCAAAGTCGGTAAAATAGCTGCGTTCGTCCCGACTGCCGTCACAGCCGCCGACCAAAAAGATATGACGCAGTTTTTTACGAGAAACCAGATCGATAACCGTATCCGCCGAATTCAATAGAGTCTGGCGACCAAAACCAACGGTGATCATGTGTTCTAGCTCGTTGTACGGGAACCCAGCCATACTTTGTGCTTGTGTAATAACCTCTGAGAAATCATCGCCTTCCAGATGATTGACGCCCGGCCAACCAACAATGCTGCGGGTCCAGATACGATCGCCATAATGACCCACGTTAGGATCGATAATACAGTTGGAAGTCATCACGATCGGGCCGGGGAATTTGGCAAATTCTATTTGCTGATTTTGCCAGCCACTGCCGTAGTTACCCACCAGATGTGGGAATTTTTTCAACTCCGGATAGCCGTGTGCGGGCAGCATTTCGCCGTGGGTGTACACATTGACGCCTTTTCCGGCGGTCTGCTCCAATAACATATGCAGATCTTTCAGATCGTGCCCTGAAATCAGAATGGCTTTACCCGCGACCGGGCGTACGTTGACTGCCGTTGGCTGCGGGTGACCGTATGCCTGAGTTTCGCCGCTGTCCAGAATCGCCATCACGTTGAAGTTCATCTGACCGATACCCATAGCATTATTCAACAGGGTATCCACATCGCGCGGCTGAGTGCCCAGCCATGACATAAACTCATGATATTGCTTGTAGATATTTTCATCGGACTGACCGAGAACGTGAGCGTGCTCCATATAAGCCGCTGCACCTTTCAAGCCATACAAACACAGCATCCGCAGACCATGAATATCATCGCCAACCTCGGCTTTATCACTGTTTAAAGCGAACTGTTGAGACTGTTTTTGCAGCGTTGGAATGTCGTTAGCTTCCAACTGTAATTCGGCCATCGGATGATCCACCGATGCGCTGGCATCCAGCAGGCGGCAGCGCGCAACCAGAGAATCACGCAGTGCGATAGCTTCCCGTGCGTAACCGACGATGCGCTCAGAATCAAAGTTAACGTTGGTCAGCGTTGAGAAAAAGGCTCTGGGTGCGAAGCTATCGATATCTGGATCGACAATACCGAGTTGTCGGGCGCGTAATGCCCAGGCGGAAAGCCCCTGTAATACGGCAACCAACAGGTCTTGCAAATCGGAAGTTTCAGCGGTTTTCCCGCACATACCCTGAGCGTAAGAGCAGCCATTGCCTGCCGGGGTACGAATGGTTTGTTCACATTGCACACAGAACATGATTTTTTTCCTTTTAAAATTGCATTTGTAATGCGTGTTTAAAAGCATAGATGTGCAATGGCCTCTTAAAAAGGCTTTTGTAATGCAACTTTAACTTATCTTGATTTGGCGCAATTTTTGTCGCGAATGAGACTTTTTCGCTTTAATGATGAAAGGAATAGAATTTAGCGGGCCGATACATTAGCCCGCGAGGGAAGGAGAATATTAGGAGAATAGTGCGATCAGTACTGGAGCCAGTAAACTCAATAGGAAGCCGTGCACTATTGCGGCAGGTACCATTTCCAGGCCACCGCTACGTTGCAATACCGGCAGGGTGAAATCCATTGAGGTGGCACCGCAGAGACCTAAGGCAGTAGAACGGCTGCGGCGAACCAGCGTTGGAATCAGCATAATGGCGACTAATTCACGGGCTAAGTCGTTGAAGAAAGCGGCGCTGCCGATCACCGGGCCAAATGCGTCGGTCAGTAAAATCCCCGAAAGTGAGTACCAACCGTAGCCGGAGGCTATTGCCAGACCGGTTTTCAGCGGTAAACCGAGGCATAGTGCGGCTAATGCGCCGCCAGCCAGCGCACTGACGGCAACCACGATGGCGACAAGAGTGCCGCGGCGGTTAAGCACAATCTGGCGCAAAGTCATACCGCTGTTACGCAACTGTATGCCAACCAAAAATAGCAAAAATATCAATGCTAACTCACTACCTTGAGCGGCAAATTGTAATGGCGGCCATTCGGTCAAACCCAATAGAAAGCCGATGATAACTACGCCGCACAGCTTCAGCGACTCCAGCGCCATATGTAATCGGGAAGGCAGAGCTTCCTGACGGTGGGTATTTTTCCACGGCCTTTTATGTTCGAGCAAAAATAGCGCCAACAAGTTAGCGGATAAAATGCAGATAAAGCATACGCTGGCGTATTGGAAAATAAGCAGTAGGTTTGCGCTAAGGTTTTCCAGAAATGCCAAACTGATGCCCATAAAAAATAAAATAACGTAAACCATCCAGCTTAAAAGCCGGTTAATCGCCTGAATTAAAGATTTACGGCTAAGCGGGATCAGATAACCGATAATTAACGGCAACAGAATGATCAGTAATCCTGAATACATGTGAGTTAAAGCGTCCTTTACGCGTCAGGCTGAATTAAGCAGACGTAAGGCTATCGCCGGTTGGCTATAGCAGTGAGATCGGGCATTGTTATGTGAAGGAGATAAGCTATCTAAAAAGGCTGATAGAGTAAAGGTGGAAAGACCGGTGGATGGTGCTTGACCTGAAAGGATTTTTTGCGCCATTCTCATGAATGTTAACGCGTTAATGACATAGGCTTCGCTGGTATTGATTTAACTTCGCACGGGAGGCGTAAATATGTTCCTAGAACGCGTGGAAATAGTCGGGTTTCGTGGCATTAATCGTCTTTCTTTGACGCTGGATGATAATACGGTACTGATCGGGGAGAATGCTTGGGGTAAATCCAGCCTGTTGGATGCGCTCACTCTGTTACTTTCTCCGGAACCGCGACTCTATCATTTCACCGTGCAGGATTTTTATTATCCCCCCGGTGATGAAGCGGCAAAAGATCGGCATCTTCAGGTTATTTTAACCTTCTGCGAGAAGGATATCGGTCATTGGCGTTCCCCGCGCTATCGCCATTTGGCACCGCTGTGGAGCCAATGTGAAGACAGTTTGCATCGTATTTACTACCGGGTGGAAGGCGAACTGGCCGATGACGGCACCGTTTGTACCTGGCGCACCTTTCTGGATCTGGATGGCCAACCGTTGCCACTCCACGACATTGAAAAACTGGCTTTAGGTATTATTCGTATCCATCCGGTGTTACGTCTGCGGGATGCCCGCTTTATTCGCCGTGTACGTACCAGCGTGCCGGAAAATATGCCAGGGCAGGACAAAGTTGCGCTGAATCAGCAATTGGATCAGTTAGGCCGTGAGTTAGTACGTAATCCGCAAAAATTGACGAACACCGAACTACGTCAGGGGTTGGACGCTATGCGCCAACTGCTGGAGCATTACTTTGCCGAACAGGGGTCTCAAACGCCTCAGCGCAATCGGCCTTCGCGCCCACAGCCGGAACGTCAGGCGTGGCAAGCGCTGGACAGCATCAACCGCATGATTGCCGAGCCGAATAGTCGAAGTATGCGGCTGATTTTACTGGGGATGTTTAATACGTTATTGCAGGCTAAAGGCTCGATTCATCTGGATCCTCATGCGCGTCCGCTGTTGCTGGTGGAGGACCCCGAAACCCGCCTGCATCCCATTATGTTATCGGTCGCTTGGGGGCTACTCAATCAGCTTCCTTTGCAACGCATCACCACCACCAACTCCGGCGAACTGGTTTCTTTGGTGCCGGTAGACCGGATTTGCCGATTAGTGCGTGAGTCTACGCGGGTGGCGACTTACCGTATTGGTCCGAAGGGGATGACGCCGGAGGACAGTCGTCGCATTGCCTTCCATATTCGCTTTAACCGCCCGTCATCGCTGTTTGCCCGCTGCTGGCTATTGGTGGAGGGTGAAACAGAAATCTGGTTGCTTAACGAACTGGCTCGCCAATGTGGCTATCATTTTGAAGCTGAAGGGGTAAAAGTCATCGAGTTTGCCCAAAGCGGCTTACGTCCATTGCTAAAATTCGCCAACCGCATGGGCATTCAGTGGCATACCCTGACCGACGGCGACGATGCCGGTAAGAAGTACGCCGCCACCGTTCGGGATATTGCGGAGCGCAACGGTGATAATGAACGAGATCGCCTGACCATGTTGCCGGCGCCGGATATGGAACAATTCTTATACCGTGCGGGATTTGACCCGGTTTATCATCGAATATCAGCGATACCGATGAATGCCAAAATGCCGCCGCGCCGGGTGATTGAGAAAGCAATACATCGCACTTCCAAGCCCGATTTGGCTATTGAAGTTGCCACTCAGGCTGGGGTGTGGGGCGTGAGTTCGGTACCGCCAATTCTGAAAAAGATGTTTTCCCGCGTGGTGTGGCTGGCTCGTGGCCGAGCGGATTAACCGGGATATTTTCAGCACAAGGGAAGTGGGCGCTAATCCCGCTTTCCAATTGATCCAATAATTGATAACGGCGGCGATATTCAGCGCGTTTCTTGCTAGGGATATCTTCAATGGCTTTCCGCGCTACACGGGTAGGCAGCAGAAAATAACCTTCCTCGCTCATTTGTCCACCCAGAGACTGCCAAAAACCATCGTAATCGGCGTGTAGCTTATCGCTTTTCCGTTGACGGTAGCGCCAGCTTTTATAGATATGAGTATCATTACCCACCGCTATAATCTGAGAAATCCCTAACATTGCGGCCAGACTACAGGCTGCTTCCAACAGGATCCTTTTCGGAAACAGGCCGTGACAATTTTTGGTGCTGATTTGAATTTCTTCATGAGCTACCTGCGGTGCTGCTCCTTGTAACCCACCAATAAAAAACGTTTTTTTCTGTCGATAACTCATCAAACTAAAGGTCATTAGCGCCAGTGTTTCACCTTGTTGATTGGTAAACATCAGCGTGGCTTCCCCTTCTTTATTGAGCATCGGCAATGTACCGAGGTAAACGCGATACTGGCTATCATTACGCCCGCTTAATTCGGCCAATTGATAAGGCTTAGATTGTATATATCCCGTCGACAATGCTGACGGCATCAGTTCATTGACCAACCGATAGTGCTCTTTGATCGCCTGTAATCCCTGACGTTTGCTGAGATTGGCGCTGAGATACGGACGGTGCAGTTTGCAAGGCAAATCCGGCTGAGATTGCAGCAGCGTGCCGAGCTGTGGGTTATTCGCCAATTCATCGAGTAGCGCCAGAGTAACCTGAGGATAAATCAGCGTTCTGGCCAGAAACTTAAAGCGAAAAGCCGGTTTTCGCCACACTTCAGGCAGGTTTTCTTCCCCTTTCATCAACCGCGAAATTAACTGCCAGCGACTTAAATGATTCGGTGCTGATGGGGATGAAGTGAATAAATACATTGGAATATCCGTTTCGTTATTAATCTTTGTCGCTATTGAAACAAGAGGGAACTAAACGGAGTGTCAATGCGTCTTATGCTGGTATTATTTATGTGATTTGATGTTTATATTACGTTTAAATTCGCGTGCGCTCAGAGTGATAATTTAATCTGCACTAGGGTATTTTCATTAGCATTTGACTATTTCAAGTAAAAATTTCAATAAGGTGGGTAATTAATTTGACGTGGTTTAGCGGACGTAAACGACGCTGGATTCTGGCGATTGTGATTCTGGCAATTGGCGGTTTTTGGGCGATCAAGCATGGAATGGCTCCGGCTGCGACACAGTATCAAACCGTCAAAGTGGTTAATCGGGATCTGCAACAAAACGTATTGGCGACAGGTAAATTGGACGCGGTGCGCAAAGTTGATGTGGGTGCACAGGTGAGCGGGCAGCTTGAACGGCTTTATGTAGAGATCGGCGATAAGGTCAAGCAGGGGCAACTGCTAGCGATGATCGATCCGCAGCAGGCGCAGAATCAGATCAAAGAGGTGGAAGCGACGCTGCAAGATCTTAACGCTCAGCTGTTGCAAGCCAAAGCCGAACAGCAGTTGGCGGAAGTGACGCTGAACCGCCAGCAACGATTGGCGAAACTACAGGCGGTTTCTCGTCAGGATCTGGACCAAGCCGCAACGGATTTGGCAGTGAAAAAAGCCAAAGTTGGCACGATCAACGCACAAATCAGCAAAACCAAAGCTAGCCTAGATACAGCCAAAATTAACCTGGATTACACCAAAATTTCCGCTCCGATGGACGGCGATGTGGTGCAAATCACCACGTTGCAAGGCCAGACAGTGATTGCTGCGCAACAGGCGCCAAACATTCTGACGTTGGCCGACATGAGCACTATGCTGGTGAATGCTCAGGTTTCCGAAGCGGATGTTATCCACCTAAAACCGGGGCTGAAAGCCTCCTTCACCGTATTGGGCGACCCGTCGAAGCATTTTGATGGTGTACTCAAAGATATTCAACCAACGCCCGAAAAAGTGAACGATGCCATTTTCTATTCTGCCCGCTTTGAAGTGCCTAATCCGGATGGTCTCCTGCGCTTGCAAATGACCGCTCAGGTATCGATTCAATTATCGAAAGTGGAACAGGCTAAAGTTGTGCCTCTGTCCGCTTTGGGTAACGAACTGGGCGTAAACCGCTATGAAGTCGCGGTGCTAAAAAATGGTCAAGAGGAGAAACGAGAAGTTACCATCGGTATTCGCAACAACGTGGATGCGCAGGTGCTTAGCGGTCTGGAAGTGGGTGATGAAGTGATTACCAGCCGCGGCGTCGCGGAGGCTGAATAATGGCTGCTTTGCTTGAGTTGAAAGGCATTCGCCGCAGTTATCAGTCTGGCGAACAAACGGTGGACGTGCTGCAGGACGTTTCGCTGGAAATTAATGCAGGTGAGCTGGTGGCAATTATTGGTGCTTCCGGCTCAGGTAAATCGACCCTGATGAATATTCTTGGCTGTCTGGATAAGCCAAGCGAGGGGATTTACCGCGTGGCTGGCCAGGACGTCGATAGCATGGACAACGATGCGCTGGCGGCTTTACGTCGTGAGCACTTTGGTTTTATTTTCCAGCGTTATCATTTATTACCTCACCTAAGTGCGGCGCATAACGTAGAAGTGCCCGCGGTCTACGCGGGATTAGGAAAGCAGGAGCGGCGGGAACGCGCCAAAATGTTGCTAACCCGCTTAGGATTAGGCGAGCGCATCAACTATCGCCCCAGCCAGCTTTCCGGCGGACAGCAGCAGCGCGTTAGTATTGCTCGCGCTTTGATGAACGGCGGGCAGGTGATATTGGCCGATGAGCCAACCGGCGCGTTGGACAGCCATTCCAGCGTTGAAGTGATGGCGATTTTAAAGCAACTGCAACAGCAGGGGCACACGGTCATTATTGTTACCCACGATCCTACGGTCGCGGCTCAGGCCGAGCGAATCATTGAAATCAAAGATGGCCGTATTATGGCGGACTCCGGCAGTAAAATGCCGCCCAAAACCGCAGAGCCGGACACGCTAATTCTGACGCCGCCAGCGCCTTCATGGCAGCAATTGGCCGGGCGTTTTCGTGAAGCCTTGCTGATGGCATGGCGCGCGATGGCCTCTAACAAGATGCGAACTGCGCTAACTATGCTCGGCATTATCATAGGTATTGCTTCGGTGGTTTCTATTTTGGTGGTGGGCGATGCGGCCAAACAAATGGTGTTGGCGGACATTCGCGCTATCGGAACCAATACCATCGATATTTACCCCGGAAAAGACTTTGGCGATGACGATCCCAGTAATCGGCAGGCGCTGGTTTATGACGATATGGCCGCGCTGAAAGCGCAGTCTTACGTTAATGCGGTGTCACCGGTGATCTCTGGCAGCATGCGGCTACGTTTCGGAAATATCGATGTGGCTGGTAGCGTATCCGGAGTGAGTGCGCAGTATTTTCGTGTTTACGGTATGGGTATCGAGCAGGGCACGGCGATTACGCAGGATCAGGTCGTTCGACAGGCGCAGGCGGTGGTGATTGACCGTAATACCCAACGACGACTTTTCCCGCATATGAAAGATGTGGTGGGGCAAGTGATGCTGATCGGTAATATGCCTGCGACTATCGTCGGCGTAGTGGAAGAAAAACAGTCGATGTTCGGCAGCAGTAAATCACTGCGGGTGTGGATTCCCTACACTACAATGGCTAACCGGTTGATGGGTAAGTCTTATTTTGATTCGATTACGGTGCGAATCAACGATGGCTATAACAGTAAGGAAGCCGAGCAACAGTTAGTTCGCTTGCTAACTTTACGTCACGGTAAGAAAGATATCTTTACCTATAATATGGACAGCCTGCTGCAAACAGCGGAAAAAACCACCCGAACCATGCAATTGTTCCTGACGCTGGTAGCGGTTATTTCGTTGGTGGTTGGTGGCATTGGTGTGATGAATATTATGTTGGTATCGGTAACGGAACGAACCCGTGAAATTGGTATTCGCATGGCCGTGGGGGCGCGTTCCAGCGATGTCATGCAGCAATTCCTGATTGAAGCTGTGCTGGTTTGTCTGGTCGGCGGTGCATTAGGTATCACGCTGTCCTTTGCTATCGGTCTGGCGGTAGAAATGGTGCTGCCTAACTGGCAGGTTTCTTTCCCTCCGGTTGCGTTGGCCAGCGCTTTCCTGTGTTCGACAATTATTGGCGTGGTCTTCGGTTATTTGCCCGCTCGCAGCGCTGCCAAATTAAACCCAATTGATGCTTTGGCGCGGGAATAGCGCTGACGGACATAGCGTTTACGGACAAATAGAATTTACAGACAATAGGATAAACGAGCAGACGCCTAGGCGGTGTTAACGTAATATTGTGGCGTTAGTGGGGCATAAAAAATGATAAAAATGCCAGTCGCAGTTCGGCTGGCATTTTGAATCGCTGTACTGCCGTAGATAAAGGCTAACGGCCTGACGGTGTGACTTTTATGTCAGGCGAGAGCCAGCATTTCCAGTGGCACAATCAGGCTGGCATGATTGCCTTTGGGGCCTTGGTGGACATCAAAGTTAACCTGCTGACCCGCTTTTAGCGTTCGGTAACCATCCATCTGGATAGTAGAGTAGTGTGCAAAGATATCTTCGCCGCCGTTCTGTGGGCAGATAAACCCAAAGCCCTTGGCGTTATTGAACCATTTAACAGTACCCGTCTCCATACTTCTACGTTCCTCGCAAGGCTATTCTAATTTTAGATGAGGTAATCGCTGGTTAAAGTGAGCGCGGATTGGTTAAAACTCCATCAGCTCACAAATTTACACTCTAGTGGAAATGCGATTAACGTCAAGAGGACGGCTTTTCTCAGGCGGAGGAGTTCGCCAAAGTTTGATGCAGATAACGCTATTGCGCTTATTTAGTTACAATTTTGCTGTTTTCTTTGCGAACGTTCCCGCATGCTTCTAAAGCGACACTTCACTGCAAGAGATGTTAAAATAACAATAGAAATCTATACCAAATGGTCTTATAACCGGAGCTGAGTGTTGCTCCTGTATGATTCAGTGAAACGATGGGTAAGCAATGGGCAATAACAACGACTGGCTTAATTTTGAGCATTTAGTCAAAGATAAACAAATCGATGCGCTAAAACCGCCGTCTATGTATAAAGTTATACTTAACAACGACGATTACACACCGATGGAATTTGTGATTGACGTTCTGCAAAAGTTCTTTTCTTATGATATTGAACGTGCAACCCAGTTGATGCTGAACGTTCACTACAAAGGGAAAGCGATTTGCGGCGTGTTCACTGCTGAAGTTGCAGAGACAAAAGTGGCGCACGTAAATCAATACGCCAGGGAGAACGAGCATCCATTGCTTTGTACGCTGGAAAAAGCCTGATTAAGGCAATTTATTGGGGAGGTGCCTATGCTCAATCAAGAACTTGAACTCAGTCTTAATATGGCTTTCGCCAGAGCGCGGGAGCACAGACACGAGTTTATGACCGTGGAGCACCTGTTGCTGGCATTGTTGAGCAACCCTGCCGCGCGGGAAGCGCTAGAGGCATGTACGGTGGATCTGGTGGCATTACGCCAGGAGCTGGAAGCCTTTATAGAACAAACCACGCCAACGTTACCGGCCAGCGAGGAAGAGCGTGACACCCAACCCACGCTGAGCTTCCAGCGCGTATTACAGCGCGCCGTATTCCATGTTCAATCATCTGGTCGTAATGAAGTTTCCGGTGCCAACGTTTTGGTCGCCATCTTCAGCGAACAAGAGTCCCAGGCGGCCTATCTGCTGCGTAAACACGATGTCAGCCGTCTGGATGTGGTGAACTTTATTTCCCATGGTGCACGCAAAGACGAGCCGGGTCAGGCGCCGAATACAGAAAATCCGGTAAATGAAGAGCAGGCGGGAGGGGAAGACCGTATGGAAAACTTCACCACCAATCTTAACCAACTGGCGCGCGTCGGCGGTATTGATCCGCTGATTGGCCGCGAAAAAGAGCTGGAGCGTGCAATTCAGGTACTTTGCCGTCGTCGTAAAAACAATCCGCTGCTGGTCGGCGAATCCGGCGTCGGGAAAACCGCAATTGCAGAAGGTCTGGCGTGGCGAATTGTGCAGGGTGATGTGCCGGAAGTCATGGCCGAATGTACGCTGTACTCGTTGGATATCGGCTCGCTGCTGGCGGGAACTAAATACCGCGGTGACTTTGAGAAACGTTTCAAAGCGCTGCTGAAGCAACTAGAGCAGGATAAAGACAGCATTCTGTTCATCGATGAAATTCACACCATTATTGGCGCAGGTGCCGCTTCCGGCGGGCAAGTGGATGCCGCGAACCTGATCAAACCGCTGTTGTCCAGCGGCAAGATTCGGGTGATTGGCTCCACGACCTATCAGGAATTCAGCAATATCTTTGAAAAGGATCGTGCGTTAGCGCGCCGTTTCCAGAAAATCGATATCGTTGAGCCGACAGCCGAAGAAACGGTGCAGATTATCAATGGGTTGAAACCGAAATACGAAGCTCATCACGATGTGCGCTACACGGCGAAAGCCATTCGGGCGGCGGTGGAATTATCGGTGAAATATATCAACGATCGCCATTTGCCGGATAAAGCCATTGATGTCATTGATGAAGCTGGTGCGCGCAGCCGATTGATGCCAGCGAGCAAACGCAAAAAAACCGTCAATGTTTCAGATATTGAATCTGTGGTGGCGCGTATTGCTCGTATTCCGGAGAAAACAGTATCTGCCAGCGATCGTGACGTACTGAAAAACCTTAGCGACCGTTTGAATATGCTGGTCTTTGGGCAAGATAAAGCTATCGAAGCTCTGACTGAAGCGATCAAAATGAGTCGCGCGGGCTTAGGCCATGAAAATAAACCTGTGGGTTCATTCCTGTTTGCTGGTCCGACTGGGGTGGGTAAAACTGAAGTCACGGTGCAATTGGCCAAGGCGCTGGATATCGAACTGCTGCGCTTTGATATGTCCGAATATATGGAGCGTCATACGGTTAGCCGCCTGATTGGTGCGCCTCCGGGCTACGTTGGCTACGATCAGGGCGGTTTGCTGACCGACGCGGTTATCAAACATCCTCATGCAGTTCTGTTGCTCGATGAGATTGAAAAAGCGCACCCCGATGTCTTTAACCTGTTATTGCAGGTGATGGATAACGGTACGCTGACGGATAACAATGGGCGTAAAGCGGATTTCCGTAACGTGATTGTGGTTATGACCACCAACGCTGGCGTGCGGGAAACTCAGCGTAAATCCATTGGCTTCCAACAGCAGGATAACAGTACCGATGCGATGGAAGAGATCAAAAAGGTGTTTACGCCGGAATTCCGTAACCGTTTGGATAACATCATTTGGTTCAACCACTTGTCTCCTCATGTGATTCAGCAGGTTGTCGACAAGTTTATCGTCGAGCTTCAGGCGCAACTGGATGCCAAAGGCGTGTCACTGGAAGTCAGCGATGAAGCGCGGAACTGGCTATCTGAGAAGGGCTACGACAAAGCGATGGGCGCACGGCCGATGGCGCGCGTGATTCAGGAAAATCTGAAGAAACCGCTGGCTAACGAACTGTTGTTTGGATCTTTAGTTGATGGCGGCTCGGTGAGCGTGGGTCTGGATAAAGAGAAACAGCAACTGGCTTACGAATTCCAAAGCGCGCAAAAACGCAAAACGGAAGGCGCGGTACATTAACCTTAGCGCAATAAGCTAGTTGAATCAGACGTTAAATAAATGGAAGGGCGATAGCGATATCGCCCTTTTTGTTTTTGTACTCTGTCTGAATCATTCGAAATGGGGGTAGTGCGAAAGGGGTAAATAACAGAAAAAGCAAAACGCCCTAGCCAATAAAATGGGAAGGGCGCCGGAGGGGGACTACATCCTCAGAGCTCGCTAGCAACTAGCGACTGGGTAGCCGATTAACGGCTACGGAAGACAATGCGGCCTTTGCTCAGGTCGTACGGGGTCAGCTCTACAGTGACTTTGTCACCCGTCAGGATGCGGATATAGTTTTTACGCATTTTACCGGAGATATGAGCGGTTACCACGTGCCCGTTTTCCAATTCAACACGGAACATGGTGTTCGGCAGCGTATCAAGAACGGTGCCCTGCATTTCAATATTGTCTTCTTTGGCCATCGAATCCTCTAGGAGTAACTACCTTAGTTTTTAACCGGCAAGATAATGCCGAAAAACCCACATTATGTAAAGAAGTGTTGGCAGTCATCACACCATTTCTGCAAAATTAGTCTGCTGAGGAGGGGATAAAGCCTAATGTGGGGTGCTTTTGTAACATTGATCTTTACTGCATCGCGATTTCGACATCCAGCGATTGCGGTAACCAGCATTCAGCCGGTAGCGGACTAAACTGGAGTTGACTCAAGTGCTGCAAAAAGTGGCTGCGAGGGATCTCTCTCGCACCCAGCGACGCAGTGTGAGCGTTGAGGACCTGACAGTCAATCAGTTCTCCACCATGACGGGTAAAATGATGACAAAAAGCCATTAATCCGCTCTTTGAAGCGTTCTCTACTCGGCTAAACATTGATTCTCCGCAAAAAAGTCCGCCGATCCCGATACCATACAACCCACCAACGAGTTCATTATCTAACCATACCTCCAATGAATGAGCGTGGCCCATTTCATGTAATTGGGCGTAGGCTTGCTGTACATCGTCGCCAATCCAAGTTCCGTCATCGGGACGATCGGCACAGGCGGCGACCACTTCACGGAACGCTTGGTTCAGTGTGAATCGAAACGGGCTGCGGCGCAGGAAGCGACGCATGCTACGGCTGATATGTAATTCTTCGGGGAACAGCACCGCTCGTGGGTCTGGTGACCACCATAAAATCATCTCGCCGGGGCTAAACCACGGGAAAATACCGCGCTGATAGGCGGCAAGTAACCGTGGCGCCGATAAATCGCCACCTAACGCCAATAAGCCATTAGGCTCGCGCAGGGCCAGCTCAGGTGAAGGGAACGCGTAAGAATGTGATGAGAGGTGGGTAAGACGCATAAATCCCCTTAACGGCGCTTACAGGCGCTTTTGGCTGTAGAGTATTGATAATGCCGCCGTTGTTCCAGCGGCATTTGATAACATTAGCCAGAAATCGTCTTAAACCAACAATAAAACTTAGCGGCGCTGGCGGAACTGATAATACCGACCTTTATTTTTCAATAAAGTCTCATGATCGCCCTGTTCAACGATCTGGCCGCCGTCCATCACGCAAATGCGATCCATATGCTCCAGCCCGTACAGGCGATGCGTCACCAGAATCAGACTCTTGTGCTGACAGTGTTGGCGCAGCAGCGCCAGTATCTGTTGCTCGGTTTCTGCATCCAGACCTTCGGTCGGTTCATCCAACAATAACAACGGAGCGGGATGAAGCAGCGCGCGTGCGATACCCAAACGGCGTTGTTCGCCACCGGAAAGGGGGCGGCCGCCGTCTCCCATCCAGGCATTTAGTCCTTCGTCATTATCCAAAAGATTACTCAGCCCGACTTGTTGTAACGCAGTCACCAGTTGCTCATCGCTAGCGGTTGGGCAGGCGAGCAGCAGGTTTTGTCGCAGCGTACTGCTGAAAACGTGTACTCGTTGGCTGACGACCGTCATCATCTGGCGTAGAGAAGCTTCGTCGTAGCTCGCAAGCGGCTGGCCGTTGAGCCGAATTTCACCCTGACTCGGGTCCCAGGCGCGGGTGAGTAACTGTAATAGCGTTGATTTACCACAACCTGTGCGCCCCAGTAGCGCAATATGCTCTCCTGCGGCCAGTGACAGCGTTATATCCTGCAATACGGGTAATGGTTGGTCTGGATAGGTAAAACTCACCTGTGCGACTGCCAGAGCTGCCTGTGAGGCGATCTCAGGGCCGGTTTCAGGGAAGGTGACTTCCGGTTTTTGTGCGATAAGTTGCGCCACGCGCTCGGCGGAAGTTATCACCTGCCCAAGATGCTGGAAAGCACCCGCAACCGGCAGTAAAGCCTCAAATGACGCCATCGAAGCAAAAACAAACAGGGCAATCAATGCGCCGGGTTGGCTATAATCGCCGACGCCAGCCGCTGTCAGCCACAACATTAGCGTGACGGTCATTCCGGTCGCCAGAATCATTAATGCCTGCGCCAAACCGGCTAGCGAAGCCTGTTGCTGCTGACGAGTCACCCAACGCCGTTCGATATCTTCTAAAGTATGGCGAAAACGTCCTAATGCTCCGAAGACCAACAGTTCGGCCTGACCTTGCAGCCAGGCGGTCAGTTGCGTGCGGTAGTGGCTACGGAATACGGTGAGATCGGCCCCGATAGGTTGACCGGCGCGGTAGAAAATCAGCGGCAGAATCAGCAGCAGCCCCAGTAGAATAGCGCCAAGGGTCAATGCCAAATCGACATCAAGGAAACTCAGACCGAAGGTAACGGCAGCGATGATAGCCAACGCGGCGATTAACGGGGAAATGACCCGTAGATACAGGTGATCCAGCGTATCGACGTCTGCCACCAAGCGGTTGAGCACTTCACTTTGACGAAAACGAGCAATCCCGGCAGGGGAGAGCGGCAAGATGCGCTGGAAGGTAAATACCCGCAAATGCGCCAGCACCCGGAAGGTTGCATCGTGGCTCACCACGCGTTCGGCGTAGCGTCCGGCGGTGCGTAAAATGGCTGAACCGCGAACGCCCGCGGCGGGAAGCAAATAGTTAAAGGTATACAAACCCGCCGGGCCAGCCAGTGCAGTGCCCGCGAGGAACCAGCCGGACAGCGTCAACAGGCCAATACTGGCCAGCAAAGTAATAATGGCCAGCAAAATACCGAGGCTAATCAAGAACCAATGACGGCGGTAAAGCGCCAGAAATGGAAGAAGCACGCGCATGATTAAAGCTCCTCACTGCGATGAGACAGTAGGTTGGCGAAAGGCCCCTCAGACTGACTCAATGTGGTGTAATCCCCTTGCTGAACCAGCAGTCCGCGATCCATAACCCAGATTTGATCATAATCCAGCGTATCTTCTAACTGGTGCGTCACCAGCAGCGTAGTCTGCATCCGTGAAGCTTCGTTTAACGCTTTCATCACTAATTGTTCGCTGTGGGCATCCAGACTGGCGGTTGGCTCATCCAACAGCAGTAGCCTGCACGGATTTAACAAGGCGCGCGCCACTGCGACGCGTTGTGCCTGACCAACGGATAGACGAGCCGAATGATCGCCGATTTCCGTGGCTAGCCCGTTGGGCAAATCACTTAGGAACTCGTTGACATAGGCACGTTCAACCGCGTGTTGCAGCTGCTGTTCGCTGGCATCAGGTTGATTGAGCAGAATATTGCTGGCCAGAGTCTGCTCCGGCAAATAAGGGTTTTGGCCTACCCAGCTTAGCTGGCTGCGCCATGCCTGAGGGGCAAGTTCGCGCAGTTCGATGCCGTTAACCCGCAGAGAACCGCGATAAGGCAAAAAGCCCAGTAACAGATTGAGTAATGAGCTTTTTCCTGCACCACTCTGCCCAACAATGGCAATGCGCTGGCCGGGTTGTAGGATGAAATTCAACGGACCAGCCAAGCGAGTGCCGTTGGGCGCCAGTATTTCCAGTTCGGCGGCTTCCAGCGTGATTGAACCTTCGTCGGGTAGATTTTTATCCCCCTGACCGATAGCTTCGCCTTCGCTGGTGAGGAACGTCACTAATGACTCCGCCGCGCCAACGGCCTGCGCTTTGGCATGATAGAAGGTGCCGAGATCGCGCAGCGGTTGGTAAAACTCAGGAGCCAGAATCAGCACCAGAAAACCGGCAAATAGGGTGACGCCCAATCCGTAGCTGCCAAAATTCAATTCGCCAAGATAGGAAAAACCGAAATAAACTGCGACAACGGCGATAGAAATAGCGGCGAAAAATTCGAGAACCGCAGAGGAAAGGAAGGCCATTCGCAGCACTTCCATGGTGCGGCTGCGGAAATCTTCGGAAGAATCGCGGATTTGGTCGGTTTCGGCCTTCGCCCGATTAAATAAGCGCAAGGTGTCCAAACCGCGCAAACGATCGAGGAAATTGCCGCTCAATCGCGCCAGTGCAACAAAGTTGCGGCGGTTAGCATCAGCGGCACCCATGCCGACTAGCGCCATGAAAATCGGGATCAGAGGAGCAGTGACGAACAAAATGAGTCCAGCGGCCCAGTTAATTGGGAATACCGCAATCAAAATCAACAACGGAATCAGACCAGCCAGATACATTTGTGGTAAATAGCGCGAATAGTAATCCTGCATTTCCTCAATTTGTTCGAGGATAATGGTCGCCCAACTGCCGGCTGGCTTGCCTTTTACCCAGGATGGCCCGAGCTGTTCAAGGCGATCCAACACTATTTTACGAATCTGCAATCGTACTTTCATACCGCAGATAAAACCTACCCGCTCCCGTAGCCAACTGACCACGGCGCGCGCGGCGAAAGTTCCAGCCAGCAGTAAGAAGTCGCTGGTCAGTGCTTCTCGCGGCACCTGATCCATAATCAGCGCCTGCAATAATCCGGCTAATAACCAGGCTTGAGCGATGATCAATAACCCGCTGAGCAAACCAAGTAGCATAGAAAGGCGGAGCCAACGTTGCGCGGGGGCGCTTTGTTTTTTCAGCCAACGAATCAACTCATATTGTCTTGTTTTATTCATCAGGCAATTATTCTGCGCAGGAAATGGGATGATAAATTTATCAATAGGTGTCTGCTCCCCGAAGAGGGCAAACCGACGAAAGGTAATGTTACCTTGTCCCTGCGCCTTGTGAAAACAAATAAGGGGGAAATAGTGGTTTTAAACAAGTTTAAGGAAAAAACAAGAAGAGGCTATCTTGATTTACCTCATTGATTGTAAATAAAAAAGTAGAAGTGATTCGTTTTTTGTTTTTTATTTCATTGATGATTATTGAAACCAACCAATCACAATTAAATAACAAGCGATTGACATGGGGAATAGCGAGTTAAATAAGTTTTTGGCACTGTTATTTTATATTGTTGCCAACTGTATCTTTACTTTTTAATTAAATGGATTGCAGGTAATCCATGGTGTGGGCCGTTTTGATCGCACGTACAGCTCGGCGGAGATGTAAATAAGATGAAGCCACGAATAAAAAGGCGACTCACCTTTCGATTGAGCCGCCTGTTTCTTCGCGCTAGCCTAGGTCGTTCTTCAGGCCGGTCGATTATTTATCGTTAACCAACCCGTCCAGATAACGCTCGGCGTCTAATGCAGCCATACAGCCGGTGCCCGCAGAGGTAATCGCCTGACGATAAATATGATCCATGACGTCGCCGGCGGCAAATACGCCAGGTACGGAAGTTTGGGTCGCGTTGCCCTGAATGCCAGACTGTACTTTGATGTAGCCGTTTTCCAGTTCCAACTGATCGCCGAAAATTGCGGTATTTGGGCTGTGGCCGATAGCGATAAACACGCCAGCAACCGCCAGTTCTTCGGTTTCGTCGGCTTGGGTTGAACGCAGACGCACGGCGGTCACGCCCATTTGGTCGCCCAATACTTCATCCAAAGTGCGGTTGGTGTGCAGCACGATATTGCCGTTCTTCACTTTTTCCATCAGACGGTCGATCAGAATTTTTTCCGAACGGAAAGTATCACGACGGTGAATCAGATGTACTTCTTCCGCAATGTTTGCCAGATATAACGCTTCTTCAACCGCAGTGTTACCCCCGCCGACTACCGCGACTTTCTGGCCACGATAGAAGAAACCGTCGCAGGTTGCGCAAGCGGAAACGCCTTTGCCTTTAAAGGCTTCTTCGGATTCCATCCCCAAATAACGGGCCGATGCCCCTGTGGCGATGATCAGAGCATCACAGGTGTATTCTTCGCTATCGCCGAATAGACGGAACGGACGCTGTTGCAGATCGACTTTATTGATATGGTCGAAAAGAATTTCGGTCTGGAATTTCGCTGCGTGTTCGTGCATACGTTCCATCAGCGCCGGGCCGGTTAGACCTTCTGGGTCACCGGGCCAGTTTTCAACATCGGTGGTGGTTGTCAGCTGGCCGCCTTTTTCCATCCCGGTAATCAAAACGGGCTTCAGGTTGGCGCGTGCGGCATAAACTGCCGCGGTGTAGCCCGCAGGACCTGAACCAAGAATAATTAATTTGCTGTGCTTAGCCGTGCTCATGAATACCTCTTTCCCACAATGGCGGACAATGTTAGGGATTGTAGGGAAAATGTGACAGTAAAAAAAGCGAACAAAAATGTTGTTAGCGATTTGTTTGATAGGTGGCGACTATTTTCTCAACGAAATGTATTAAGAATAAGCAGTTAGGAGAAAAACCTAGCGGACGGAGGCTTTTTAACCGCTACTCTATTTGCACTCGGGTATGTCTGTCCGCAAGTTGTTGGCCTTAACCCTACGAATCCTGTGCTCTCATCGGTCATGTCCCCCTCTGAATTCAGCGGGATCTTCTCTCTGAATACGGGGTAAAAAAAAGCGTAAAAACGAGGGGGAAATGAGCGAGTGAGATTTTTTATCTGGCACGTTCTACTGATTTAACTTCTTTTACTTTGACAATCGGCTGTGCATTTGCGAAAACATCATAGGAAGAAGAAATTATCTGCGCGCCATAATTTCAGAATTGGTATCACTGATATCAATCGAAAACCCTGGAACGTTTTCGATTAATGCTGGGTGGCTACGTGCAGTGATTTCTCGGTATCGTTGGAAAACATCCCATTCGGCACCGCGATGTTTTCATCTCTTTCGGGACGCTAATAATCATCGAGTACCTCGCATGCGGTTGGACAGACAGGGTGTGAGATAGGAACGTGTTGATATATTTGCATAAAAACAGGCTGTGGGTCTTTGTCTGTGGCAGGCTCAGAACACCGACTTCCGGTTAGGGCATGTGGCGGATTCAAGGAAATTAAGAGAGACAATAAGATGATAGACAATAAGAAACGCCCGGGGAAGGAGCTTGACCGTATTGACCGGAACATCCTGAATGAGCTTCAGAAGGATGGTCGGATCTCTAACGTAGAGCTTTCAAAACGTGTAGGTTTATCACCTACGCCGTGTCTGGAACGAGTTCGCCGCTTAGAGCGCCAGGATTTCATTCAGGGCTACACTGCGCTGTTGAATCCGCAATATCTAGACGCTGCGCTGTTGGTTGTTGTTGAGATTACTCTGAATCGTGGTGCGCCAGACGTGTTTGAGCAATTTAACACCGCTGTGCAAAAACTTGATGAAATTCAAGAGTGTCACTTGGTTTCCGGCGATTTTGACTATTTGCTGAAAACCCGCGTGCCGGACATGTCTGCCTACCGTAAATTGCTTGGTGAAACCTTGCTGCGTCTGCCGGGAGTGAACGACACCCGTACTTACGTGGTTATGGAAGAAGTCAAACAGAGCAATCGTCTTGTGATTAAGACGCGTTAAACGGGCAGGTGCAAAACCTGAGTAATTTGGTTACACTCCTGTTTATTCATACAGTTTCAGCGCCGGGATGGTTTCTCGGCGTTGTTTCTATTACCAATTCACAGGACCTGGAGAGCCTTTCTTGAGCCAGGAATATACAGAAGATAAAGAAGTTACCCTGAAGAAACTCAGCAACGGGCGTCGTTTACTTGAAGCCGTATTGATTGTGGTAACTATTTTGGCAGCGTACCTCATGGCCGCGCTGATCAGTTTCAACCCTTCCGATCCAAGCTGGTCACAGACCGCGTGGCATGAACCTATTCATAATCTGGGTGGCAGCATTGGCGCCTGGATGGCCGATACACTGTTCTTCACCTTCGGTGTGCTGGCTTACGCCATTCCGCCGATCATGGTGATTTTGTGCTGGGCTGCATTCCGTCAGCGGGATGACAGCGATCATCTCGACTATTTCAGCCTCTCTCTCAAACTGATCGGCACGTTGGCGCTGATTTTGACATCCTGCGGGCTGGCTGCGCTGAATGTCGATGATTTGTACTACTTTGCTTCCGGTGGTGTGATTGGCAGCCTGTTCAGTAACGCGATGCTGCCGTGGTTTAACGGCGTGGGCGCGACGTTGACGCTGCTGTGTATCTGGGCGGTGGGTTTAACCCTGTTTACAGGCTGGTCATGGCTGGTTATTGCCGAAAAAATCGGTGGGGTAGTGTTGGGGGCTTTGGCCTTCCTGACCAACCGTTCCCGTAGATCTGAACGTCAAAGAGACGAAGATGACGATTATCTGGATACTGAAATCGCTGATGAACCTGACGCTCGCACTGGCGTGGAGAGTTCCTCTGCTACCGTATCGGTTGTTGCTACGGCAACAGCCAACGCGAGTGATGACGTTGACGATGTTCTGTTCTCGGCACCATCGCTGACTAAAATCCCAACGGAAGATTCTGGTGAAAATGCCGCTGTTGCTCCGGTTATCCCAGATGCTGCACCACAGACGACAGCAGAGCCTTATGATCCGCTTTTAAGCACGATGAGGGCGACAGACGTTGATGAGGCGCAGACTCAGCATCAGCCATGGGCTTCGGCAGACACGGCATCGCTTGACACTGCGCCTGCGCAAAATGTTAGCCACAGCGCATCGCCAATGACCGATAATCTGGCGGCACCGCCGCTGTATTCCTTCGAAATACCTGAAGAAACACCGGCACCGATCCGCCCAACCGCTGAGCTTGAGAAACGTGAGCCACAAATGGGCGCATGGGATGCCGAACCGCAGCCCGCACCGTCACCGTTTGATTTTACCGCCGCTCAGCGCCACAGCGATCGTGTGGAGTCAACGCCTCATATGAATCCTGGTTTCGGTGACGAACTGGGCGCAGAAAGCTCTGCTTCGGCGGTTACCGGCTCTAATCCTGTCGCGGGGCACGGGCTATCCGCCGCCGCAGCGGCAACCTTTATGCCAGCGTTTACTGCTATAAGTGACAGTAACTCCCAGATTAAACAGGGGATTGGCCCTGAGTTGCCTCGTCCTAATCCTGTGCGTATTCCTACCCGTCGTGAAATGGCTTCTTATGGTATTAAGTTGCCGTCACAGCGAGTGGCAGAGCAGGAGCAACGCGCTCGTCAGGGAGATGAACCTCAGCCTACCGCGCCGCAAAGTGTGGAAGCGCAGCACGACGAAGATGCGTTGCAACAGGCCATGCTTCGTAAAGCTTTCGCCGATCGGGAAAACCAGCGCTACGGTGAAAATTATGCCGCAGAGCAGGAGCCACAGATTGAACCGGAAGATGAACAAGCGTTGCAGGAAGCGGAGCTGCGTCAGGCCTTTGCTGCTCAGCAGCAAAGTCGTTACGGGATATCTTCTGAATCTGAACCCGTCGTGACCCCGAGTAGCCCGGTTGATACACATAATGCATTCACCTTCTCGCCGGTTGCGGATTTGGTCGACGATACGCCGCGTGAACCGCTGTTTACGTTGTCACCTTATACCGAAGATTCAACGCAGCCGGAACCGCAGTATCAGGCTGAACCTCCCGTGCAGCAGCCGGCCGCACCAGTTTATCAGCAGCCGGTGGCTCCTCAGCCAACTTTGCCAGCGCAGCCGGCCTATTCGGCAGCTCAGAATGCGCCGACTTATCCGGCGACAGCTCCGCAGGCACCGGCCGCACCTCAGCCGGTTCAGCAGCCTGCTCCTGCGATGGACAGCCTGATTCATCCGTTCTTGATGCGTAACGATCAGCCGCTGCAAAAACCAACGACACCACTGCCGACGCTGGATCTGTTGGCTTCTCCACCAGAAGAGGAAGAACCGGTGGATATGTTTGCCTTAGAGCAAACTGCGCGTTTGGTTGAAGCACGTCTTGGGGATTATCGGGTCAAAGCCGAAGTGGTGGGAATATCGCCGGGGCCAGTGATTACGCGCTTCGAGCTGGATTTGGCTCCGGGAGTGAAAGCTTCACGTATTTCTAACCTGTCGCGCGATTTGGCGCGTTCCCTCTCTGCCATTGCCGTGCGCGTGGTGGAGGTGATTCCTGGTAAGCCTTATGTCGGGCTGGAGTTACCGAATAAACGTCGTCAGACCGTCTATCTACGGGAAGTGCTGGACTGCGCTAAATTCCGTGATAACACTTCGCCGCTGGCGATTGTGCTGGGTAAAGACATTGCCGGGCAGCCGGTGGTGGCGGATCTGGGTAAAATGCCACACTTACTGGTTGCGGGTACGACGGGGTCTGGTAAATCGGTCGGTGTTAACGCCATGATCCTGAGTATTTTGTATAAAGCCACTCCGGATGAAGTCCGTTTCATCATGATCGATCCGAAAATGCTGGAACTGTCAGTGTATGAAGGTATTCCTCATTTGTTGACCGAAGTGGTTACCGATATGAAGGATGCCGCTAATGCGCTGCGCTGGTGTGTGGGTGAAATGGAACGGCGTTATAAGCTGATGTCCGCGCTCGGCGTGCGTAATTTAGCAGGTTATAACGAACGAGTGGCGCAGGCTGAAGCCATGGGGCGTCCGATTCCCGATCCGTTCTGGAAACCGGGCGACGGCATGGATATCGAACCGCCAATGCTGGTGAAACTGCCATACATTGTGGTGATGGTCGATGAATTTGCCGATTTGATGATGACCGTCGGTAAGAAAGTGGAAGAGCTGATTGCCCGTTTGGCGCAGAAAGCGCGTGCCGCAGGTATTCATCTGGTGCTGGCGACTCAGCGTCCGTCGGTGGATGTGATCACCGGATTGATTAAAGCTAACATCCCAACTCGGATTGCCTTTACCGTATCCAGCAAGATCGATTCCCGTACCATTCTCGATCAGGGCGGTGCAGAATCGCTGTTGGGCATGGGAGATATGCTGTATATGGCGCCAAACTCATCGATACCGGTGCGAGTACACGGTGCCTTTGTACGCGATCAGGAAGTGCATGCGGTGGTTAACGACTGGAAGGCTCGGGGGCGTCCGCAGTACATCGAAAGCATCCTTAACGGCAGCGATGACAGCGAAGGCGGTAGTTTAGGACTGGATAGCGATGAAGAACTGGATCCGCTATTCGATCAGGCCGTCAGCTTTGTGTTGGAAAAACGCCGAGCCTCTATTTCCGGGGTTCAACGCCAGTTCCGCATTGGTTATAACCGAGCTGCTCGTATTATCGAACAGATGGAAGCCCAGCAAATTGTTAGTCCGCAAGGCCATAACGGTAACCGTGAGGTGTTAGCTCCACCGCCTCATGAATAATCGTTATCAATGATCGGATCATGACGTATAAAAGGGCCGCATTGCGGCCCTTGAGCTAAAAGAGAAAGCGCGTTTAAATTGATAGATAAAGCTTTTCAGCGGTCGTGCTAAGGCTTCAGGCTACGACCAGAAAGATTTGTCACATTGACGCCCAATCATTTTTTTAGTGGATACTGTGCAAAGAAGCGTAAACCATGCTGTTTATCAGATTATTGTGCTATCGCTGAATAATAGGCTTCGGCTAGAGTGCAGAGAGTTAATTATTGAATAGGTCCCTGTGGCAATATTTGCCGGGGTAATAGCATTTACAAGGTATTTGGAATCATGAAAAAGCTGCTCGTTGCCTGCTGTTTGCTCTCCAGTGTTATTTCCGCCTCCGCTTTGGCCGATGCAAGCCAGGATCTTCAAGGCCGTTTGAGCAAAGTCAACAGTTTCCACGCTAAGTTCTCGCAGAACGTGACCAGCGCTGACGGCGCGGCGGTACAGGAAGGCGAAGGCGATCTGTGGGTAAAACGCCCGAATTTGTTCAACTGGCATATGACTTCGCCAGACGAAAGCGTGTTGATCTCTGATGGCGAAACGCTGTGGTTCTACAATCCTTTTGTTGAACAGGCCACGGCAACCTGGTTGAAAAACTCGACCGGCAACACGCCGTTTATGCTGATTACCCGCAATAATCCAGATGACTGGAAACAGTACAATGTGAAACAGAAAGGCGACGATTTTGAGCTGACGCCAAAAACGCCGAGCGGTAATCTGAAACAGTTCGCTATCAGCGTGACGCCAAGCGGCACGATCAAAGGCTTTACCGCCGTGGAACAAGACGGTCAGCGCAGCGCCTATGTGCTGAAAGGCCAACA
The DNA here is from genome assembly GCF_001112925.1 of Yersinia nurmii. Lineage (GTDB taxonomy): Bacteria > Pseudomonadota > Gammaproteobacteria > Enterobacterales > Enterobacteriaceae > Yersinia > Yersinia nurmii. Next base: position 300,975 of record NZ_CPYD01000001.1, on the reverse strand, counting down.
GAACAGCACGGTCGATGCCAGTAAATTCAAGTTTACCCCGCCGAAGGGGGTTACGCTGGACGACCAGCGCCAGTGAGGTGTGAGTGAGTAATCTATCCCTCGATTTTTCTCAAAACGAGTTTCAGCCATTGGCCGCGCGCATGCGGCCTTTAACGTTGGCTGAATATATCGGACAACAGCATTTATTAGCTCCGGGTAAACCCTTGCCACGGGCAATTGAAGCAGGGCAACTGCATTCGATGATCCTGTGGGGGCCGCCGGGAACAGGTAAAACCACGTTAGCCGAAATTATTGGTCGCTATGGGCAGGCTGATGTGGAGCGTATTTCTGCCGTGACTTCAGGGGTCAAAGAGATCCGCGAAGCGATCGAGCGGGCGCGGCAAAACCGTGACGCCGGGCGGCGGACTATTCTGTTCGTTGATGAAGTACATCGCTTCAACAAAAGCCAGCAGGATGCGTTTTTGCCTCATATTGAAGACGGTACTATCACTTTTATCGGCGCCACCACCGAAAACCCCTCTTTCGAACTGAATTCGGCTTTGCTTTCTCGTGCTCGCGTCTATTTGCTGAAAGCGCTGACTGCGGCAGATATCGAGAAGGTGATCGATCAGGCGATGTCTGATAGTACCCGTGGTTTGGGCGGTCAGAATATCAAGCTGCTGGATGAAACCCGCCGCATGATGTCGGAGTTGGTGGGAGGAGACGCTCGCCGCGCGCTAAATAGCCTGGAAATGATGGCGGATATGGCTGAAATTGATGCCAGAGGTATGCGAGTACTGACTCCTGAATTATTGAAGGAAGTTTCGGGTGAGCGTAGCGCTCGCTTTGATAACAAAGGCGACCGCTATTATGATCTTATATCGGCGTTGCATAAGTCGGTACGAGGCTCGGCGCCGGATGCGGCGCTGTATTGGTACGCCCGTATTATTACCGCCGGTGGTGATCCGCTATATGTAGCACGGCGGTTGCTAGCCATTGCTTCGGAAGACGTCGGCAATGCCGATCCTCGCGCGATGCAAGTCGCTATTTCTGCCTGGGATTGCTTCACCCGCGTCGGCCCGGCAGAAGGTGAAAGAGCCATCGCCCAAGCCATTGTTTATCTTGCTTGTGCGCCGAAAAGTAATGCGGTTTATACCGCTTTCAAAGCGGCGATGCGTGATGCGCGTGAAATGCCTGATTTTGATGTGCCCGAACATCTGCGGAACGCACCAACCAAATTGATGAAGGAAATGGGGCTGGGCGCGGAGTATCGCTATGCTCATGACGAACAAAATGCCTACGCAGCCGGTGAGAACTATTTCCCGCAGGAAATGGCGGCAACCCGCTACTATTCACCGACTTCACGCGGTCTTGAAGGCAAAATAGGTGAAAAGCTGGCATGGTTGGCTGAGCAGGATCAAAATAGCCCGATAAAACGCTACCGCTAGCCTTGCCGTTGCGGTAAGGTTATCTTCATAACTACCTGGTAAGCGGAGAATACTCCGCTTACGTCAGTAAGATTTCTTCTAACAACCCTTTATTTTTTAACTACAAGCACAGGACTAGCATGCTCGATCCCAATATGCTGCGCAATGAGCTAGACGCAGTCGCAGAAAAACTTGCTCGCAGAGGTTTTAAACTTGATGTTGATACGTTGCGCGCACAAGAAGTACGCCGCAAAGTTTTACAGACCGAAACAGAAAATCTGCAGGCTGAACGTAACTCTCGATCGAAAATGATCGGTGCGGCAAAAGCTCGTGGTGAAGATATCGAGCCATTACGTCTTGAAGTTAATGCGTTGGGTGACAAGCTGGATGCCGCTAAAGCGGAATTGGAAACGCTGCAAAACGAAATTCGCGATTTGGCACTGTCTATTCCTAACCTGCCGGACGATTCTGTGCCAGTAGGTAAAGATGAAAACGACAATCTGGAAGTGAGCCGTTGGGGCGAACCGCGCCAGTATGATTTCGAAGTTCGCGATCACGTTGCTCTAGGTGAAATGGCTGGCGGTCTGGATTTTGCTGCTGCGGTTAAGCTGACCGGCGCGCGGTTTGTGGTGATGAAAGGGCAAATAGCCCGTATGCATCGTGCATTAGCGCAGTTTATGCTGGATCTGCACACTGAAAAGCACGGCTATCTGGAAACCTACGTTCCGTATCTGGTTAACCACGCAACGCTTTACGGCACAGGTCAATTGCCTAAATTTGGTGGCGATCTGTTTCACACCAAACCGCTGGAAGAAGAGTCTGACAGCAGCAACTACGCGCTGATTCCAACGGCAGAAGTCCCAGTAACCAACCTAGTGCGCGACGAGATTCTGGAAGAAGAATCCCTGCCATTGAAAATGACCGCCCATACGCCGTGTTTCCGTTCAGAAGCCGGTTCTTATGGTCGGGATACCCGTGGTCTGATTCGTATGCATCAGTTCGATAAAGTCGAAATGGTACAAATCACTCGTCCTGAAGATTCTATGGATGCGCTGGAAGAACTGACCGGCCACGCGGAGAAAGTACTGCAATTGCTGGGGCTGCCTTATCGTAAAATGTTGTTGTGTACCGGCGATATGGGGTTCGGTTCAAGCAAAACCTACGATCTGGAAGTGTGGTTGCCTGCGCAGAACACTTACCGCGAAATCTCTTCATGTTCCAATATGTGGGATTTCCAGGCGCGTCGTATGCAAGCGCGCTGCCGTAACAAAGTTGACCGTAAACCCCGCTTGGTTCATACCCTGAATGGTTCTGGTTTGGCTGTTGGCCGTACTTTAGTCGCGGTACTAGAAAACTATCAGCAAGCGGATGGCCGTATTCAGGTTCCAGAAGTATTACGTCCGTACATGGGCGGTTTGGAATATATTGGCGGCTAAGGCATAGGTTTCAGCTGTTAATGTTCAAAGCCTCGCATTGCGGGGCTTTTTAATGTCCTAAATTTGGGCATTTACATCGGAATATCATCCTGGGATGAGGGACGTTCCTGAAAAGGAAAAGTGGGGGAACTCATTATTTGGTTTGCTGGCTTATTGTTTGATGAGGTAGCATAAAAATCACACTGGTAGCATATCGTGCTATTGCCTTTGTCAGAGCAATTGACTTTTTTATCACCAGTGGCATGATGCGCTCACTTTCCATCGCGCCAACGGTCCTCGTTTCACTATGTCCGCATACTCTCGCCCCGTGCTATTGCTGCTCTGTGGGCTTTTGCTATTTACAGTTTCAATCGCGGTATTAAATACATTAGTTCCCCTGTGGCTTAGCCACCAGCATTTGCCAGTGTGGCAAGTGGGTATGGTCAGTTCTTCATATTTCAGCGGTAATCTTGCGGGAACCTTGATTGCTGGCCGACTGATTCAGCGTTTGGGCTTTAATCGCAGCTATCACTACTCCTGCTTGTTATTTGCGGCGGCGACCTGTGGGCTGATGCTGTCAGTAGATTTCTGGAGCTGGCTGGGCTGGCGTTTTATGGCCGGTGTAGCCTGTGCGTTGATCTGGGTGATTGTAGAAAGCGCATTGTTACGCAGCGGCACGCCAACGCATCGTGGCCAGCTATTGGCAGCGTATATGACAGTATATTATCTGGGCACCGTGGGTGGTCAACTGCTCTTGGGCATGGTTTCTACCCAACTGGCCAGCGTGATTCCTTGGGTGAGCGCTTTGGTGATTACCGCGATGTTGCCACTTCTATTTGCTCACTTCGCTAATCAGTCGGCTGAAACCACCCATGTGAAGGTTTGGCCTATGTTTAAGCGTCGTAGCGCTCGCTTGGGTATCAATGGCTGCATTATCTCAGGTATCGTGCTGGGATCGCTCTACGGGCTAATGCCGCTGTATTTATCCCATCAGGGGATGAACGATGCCAACGTCGGATGGTGGATGGCGCTGCTGGTCAGTTCGGGGATCTTCGGGCAATGGCCGGTAGGGCGCATGGCCGATCGCTATGGTCGCCTGCTGGTACTGCGCATTCAGGTATTTGTCGTGATATTAGGCTGTATCGCGATGCTCAGTAACTATGCGATGGCGCCAGCGCTGTTTATTTTGGGGGCGGCAGGTTTTACGCTCTATCCAGTCGCTATGGCCTGGGCCTGCGAAAAAGCCAGTTCCGATGAGTTAGTGGCGATGAATCAGGCTTTATTGATGAGTTACACCATCGGCAGTCTGGCTGGGCCGACCATGACATCAATGCTGATGCAGAATTTTTCAGATAATTTATTATTTGTGATGATTGCGGGAGTGGCATTGGTGTATCTGATGATGCTGCTGAAAAAACCGGATCAGCAACACACGCCTTTTGCGGCGGTGTAACGCTCTCTGCCAGCCGGTTGCGACATTCCGGCTGGCAGAATAAACGATAAATCAATAAATCACTTTGTGACCGTAACTTTCCAGGATACCTTTCACTCGATCCATAATTTCTTTGGATGGTGGTTTAACGCCGTCCAGCTTATATTCTTCGCCCATGGCGACCCATTTATGCTTGCCTAACTCATGGTAAGGCAACAATTCGATTTTCTCGATATTAGTCATATTTTGGGTAAACTCACCTAACATATGGGCGGATTTATCGTCATCTGACCAACCTGGAACCACAACGTAGCGAATCCAGGTTTTCTGGTTGCGTTTTGCCAGATAACGAGCGAATTCCAGAGTCCGATGGTTAGACACGCCGACCAGATTTTGATGAATGGAATCGTCCATTTGTTTCAGATCCAACATTACCAAATCGGTTTCATCCAGTAATTCATCAATCACCGGATCGTAACGGCGAACAAATCCGTTGGTATCTAGACAGGTATGAATGCCTTCTTTATGACAGGCGCGGAACCAGTCACGCACAAATTCTGCCTGTAAAATGGCTTCGCCGCCGGATGCGGTTACGCCGCCGCCGGATGCTTTCATAAAGTGTCGGTAGGTCACGGCTTCTTTGACCAGTTCGTCAACCGTCACTTCCTTGCCGCCGTGGGTATCCCAAGTGTCGCGGTTGTGACAGTACAGGCAACGCATCAGACAGCCCTGAAAGAAAACGATAAAGCGGATGCCAGGACCATCAACGGTGCCACAGGATTCAAATGAGTGAATGCGACCAAGTACAGACTTAGTCACCCCCTCTGCAACGGGAATTTCCGTTGTATTACAATTGGTTATGTTGTTCATAAAGTTCCAGTTAGATCTATTTGGTGCTGAATAATGGACATTATATGGACATTCCTTTTAAAGGATTCAAGGCTACGGCATCTTGCAAAAAGTCGGGAGCATAATGCGCGTATGTCATCGTTTGTTGAATGGTGGAATGCCCTAGAATTCGTTGTAGTGTAATAATATTACCTCCATTCATCATAAAGTGTGTGGCGAAAGTGTGCCTTAATATGTGTACAGCTTGACCATCTGGAATGTCGGGTTTCATTGCCCTTAGTATTCTACGGGTTTTTGTGTGGTTTGACTCAAATAGTAAGCCTGTACTCCGCACCTTTATCAGCTTGAATAATTCTGCTGAGATGGGAACAGAGCGTCGTTTCCCGTTTTTTGTTTTCATAAAGGTAACCATGTTGTTGAAAACATGCTCACCTTTTAAGCCAGCAACTTCACCCCATCTACCACCGGTTGCTAAACAAATTAGCGCTACACTTCGATCATCTTCCGTCAATCTGGACAGCAAACTGCTTATCTCATCAGACGACAGAAATGACATTTCCGCTTCTGCTTCTTTAAACTTTTTGATCTCACTGAATGGATTTTTGCAGCGATATTCGCCAGCATTGATTAGTTTTGCGAACATGCCCATGAGAATTGCATGATGTCGGTTAACACTTGAACCTTTAAGCCCATTATTCAGCATCTGAACGCGATAGTCCGTTATGGATTTTTTTGTCAATTGGTCTGCTCTAGTCACGCCCATTTGAGCAAATTTTGCCAAGATGGTATTGAGACGGCTTCTCTCAATTTCACCGCGTGAATGGCTTTTACCATGATAAATCCACCATAATCCCAATAAGTCGGTTAACTTTCTTCGATCTGCGGGTTTCTCAAGCCAATCTTTGTTGTGGTAATTAACCAGCACATGTCGTTCAAAAATCAGTTCTTCACCTTTGGCACTGAATTTACGCCGGACTCGCTTTCCTTCGGAACCCTGCGGCCTTACGTCCACTTCATATTTTCCATCGTCGAGTTTCTTAATTGACATAAAGAATATCTCTAATAAAATCATTATGTTGGAGCTCTATCAATAACTCTCCGGTGGTGCAAAAAACACACGAATACAGAGAGGAAACAGACAGAACGTCAGCGTTAAAAATAGGCGATTTCAATACCTTGACCGATGCACAACGCCGGGCATTGTTGCGAAGGATAAAAAAAGAGCCGTTATTAGCACCAAAGGTTTGCACTTTAACATCGGCCGAAGCCGCTGCACGGCAGGCATCCATTAAAAAGGCCAGCGAGCGGGCACAGAAATTAGCCGAAATGGCTCCGCTGGCGACAAAAATCCGTGATTTTGCTGATTCGATGGGCATTGCCATCAGCGAGATACAGGCGCGGGCCATGGCTGGCGGCGCAACCTTGACGGTTGAGGGGCAAAAATACCGGAGTAATCAGGATGGGGCGCTTTATTGCGTCAAAGCCAAACCTGCTACAGAACAGACAGCCGCCGGGCTAATGCAAAGGATAGCCCAATTACGACTTGAACACGCCATTCCGGCACATCATGATCACCGAGGATAATATGACGACAGCAAGCGACCGCAAACGCGCCCAGCGCCAGCGCGATAAAGCGTTAGGAATAACTACCGTTATGGCAAGCTGGTTCGCGCCAACATAGCGCTGTCTGAAGTAACCGATGCCTCGCTACGAAAGGGGATTTTGCTTGCCCAGTCACGGTACTTGCAAGTGGGCGAAATGTTCAGGGGCTGGGCTGGGAAATGCTGAACTGTTCGATGAAAACAACCGTCGCTGTCGATGGGCGCGATAATAAAGTTGCACTCGCACCGCTAAGTGCGGCAGAGATTAATCCGCCGGCTCCTGCATTAAATGCCGCATGGGTTCATAAAACTGGCTCAACCGGCGGATTTGGACGCTACGTGGCTTTTATTCCCGAGAAGAATCTTGGCATCGTGATGCTGGCGAACAAAAGTTATCCTAACCCTGCGCGTGTCGAAGCCGCTTACCGCATTCTGGAAGCTTTACAGTAAAGTCAATAGTATGGCCCGCTTTAGCGGGCCTTCTCAAATACTGGGATACTTCTAACCCTGTTGCATCACGTCTATTTAGGTGGCCAAATTTAGTGTGCCACTCCAAATTGACCTACCGAATTACCTGCCAACCTGCCAATATCCCATCAAAACGGCTTATTCATTTTTAAAGATCTTCCGACATACTGAATATGTCTTTTGAGGCGTTCATCATACGGAAAGCCCGATTCACTGGGCATCAGAGCATTGCCGTCCTGAAGACCGTCGAAGTTTGACGCACCGTCAAGGATGTCTGCCGCGCAGCCGGAATTTCTGAGGCCTCAGACTACAACTGGAAAGAAAAGCACGGTGGGATGCAAGTCTCTGATATCAAAAGAATGAAAGACCTTGAGGACGAAAGCCGTTGTCTGAAGCGGGTGTTTGCCGATCTGAATCTGGAATGCCGGGCGCTTAAAGATGTCATCGAAAAAAAGATTTAAAATCAGCGATAAAGCCTGATCTTGTCAACTATTTGACCGCACAGTTTACAATGATAATCCGCTGGTTTTTCAGTGGATTATCACTGAGCAGGGCGGTGTTTTGTTACCAACCTAGAACGCTCGCTGAATGAATGTAACATTGAGCGAGCCCATGAATCTCTAAATAACCGGACACAGGAAGCATACCGGCTGATGGAATTTTAGATCGTGAGGAGAGTAAGCGGTTAGTCAGGCGCGGGACAAGTTGCTGGAAACGGCGAAGAATACCGGTGCATCACAACTTCATATTGACCAGTTATCTGCCCAACAGGCCGAGAAATTTGGCAAAGAACGCCTAGAACTGGCCGAGAAATATTCACCCGCGCGGGCTATCGCCCGACAGGCAGAAGAAAGCAACCAGCTATGGGAGAGCTGTATCAACGTGAGCTGATGAGTTTTAGGGAATATCAGAAAGCCAAACTCAAAGCCGAACATGATTTTACCCGCCAGCGGTTATAGGCACAGGCCAATAGCGCCTCTGCGCCGCAATTCAATCTGGCCGGGGAGGCTGATCCGGTTATCCGCCTGCAGAATCAGTTAGCCCAGCCAAAAGTGCTGTATGACGCCTACTATGCCGACGGTTTAATCAGCAAACAGCACTCGTTTTGAGCGCTGGTAAATGGCATTGCCCAACCGCTTTTTAACGAGGAATCTCATTTGACCCGCGCACCGGGCGATCACTTCTTCCGCTATGTGGCGCAAATGGCTGACCGGGCGATTTACTGGGGCAGTAAAAAAGATGCACCGATATTTGTGTATAAATAAACTCCTATAGGAATACTTCGATTTTATTAGACTTTAAATTGCCATATCATCCATAATCACGCTGCTACTTAATGGACTAAGGGGTAATTAACGCATGGGTACGAATAAGAATAATCTTTACTGCACACCGCAAGAGCATGAATATCCTCGATGGGATATGATGGATGTCTCTATTTGGAAGCTAATGAAGGATGATCCACTGACCTACAAAGGTGATTCTTACCTTTATTTATATAAAGATACATACGTTAAGTATCACAAAAATATCATTATCCAATCCGCTCGCGATGCCGATATTTCGCCGCTATTACTGGCGAGCGTGGCATGGCAAGAAGCAGGTGGAAAACCTGAAAAGTTAAAACCTAATGTTCTTTTGTTTAGGCAATTTGTGGATTTTTTCAAAAATAACAATGCCTATTCAAATAAGGTCTCGATAGGCATTATTGCTATTCAAATAAGAGCGGCAGCAGAAACATTAGGTATAGATCCTACAACATTGACGACATCGCAACAGTTACAAATTAGCCGCTGCTTGCAGAGTGATGATTTCAATATAAAAATAGTGGCCTTACATCTAAGAAACTTAATTAAATACGATTACCCTGGTGCTGATGCCATCATCCTATCTGACGAACAGCTTATTTTAGCTGGTGCCAGATATAATCGAGGGGTTGAGCGAAGCAAAGATGATTTTATCAATGCCATATTCATGGATCCTGCAGCTAAAGAACGTGATTATATTTCTTATGGTTTAGCCATTATAAAGAGACGGAGTAGGGTAGAGAAACTACTCGGGAGTGACTAATGAATTCATTCAATCTGGTATGTAAACTGCTTAAACCATTGCTTCCGCTCTACTATATTGGTTGCGTGTTCGCCATATTTTTACTGTCTTTTCTTGATTCTGACTCTATGTCGGGCAATGACGCTACACTCAGTTTATGCGGCACCATCACCGATGCAAATGGTGAGAGTATTCGAGATTTCGCTATACCCTTCACGTTTATTTTAATGTTTCCACTAATAATTCATCTAATTATTTCGCTGAAAAACAAAAAATATGTACCACCAATATTAGCGGTACTGTTAATTATCTATTGGTGGTGGTCTTTCTTTGGTCAGTATCTGTCATGTTAGAAAATTAATATACTCGCTCTTTCCACAGGCTATAACCGGATGTTCCGTCAATGTGATGGGTCCATTTTATATCCTGATAAGACATGCTAAGCATTTCTTCTGGTTGGTTATCGGCATGGGTAAGAGCGTGAGGGTAATTCATTCCAATATGCTTAAGATGTGCTTTCCTCAACTCGATAGAAAAGTATTTCTCTTGTGCGCCATTGATCGCCGTTCTGTAGAAATCAAATAACATATAAAGTTCTTCATTGTTGGAAATAGCTATGGCTAACAATGGTGTTGACTTATCGATGGGTTTTATAATGTTAACGGGCAGATGATTGGAGTTTTGCTCACGGTTAATTCCATGAGTAAGTGAATAAACAATTATCTGATCAATATGATTGTTTTGGGATTTATTCCCTACGGAATCTACAGACGAGCATCCTGCTGATATAAGCCCTTGTTTATCACCGTTTATCATTAAGTATATGAGGTTAGCCACAGTTAAATCATTTTTTCAGACGACAAAAAATATCTTAGTCATCGGGTCGCATTTTTAGTGTCATACAGACATGAACAACTAAATTAAAAGGAGAACTTTACCCGATAATTTCTAATGTTAATTATTATAATTATTGCCAATTCAGATAACTATCCGTTTATTTAGATTAAGTCCGATGGTTATCCTGTTCTGGGCGGAAAATATATTCTTCATATTTTCAGGAGGATTATGCTCCATCCAGATTGGCAACAACGATTAGCACCAGCTTTACAGGTCGCCTCCGGGAGGCCTTTTTATGGGGCCAACATGACTGCTGCCTGTTTGTCGCAGACTGCGCAGAGGCAGTCTGCGGCATTGATTCGGCTGGGGATTATCGCGGTACCTATGACTCTGCACTCGGTGCCCGTGTAAACATCCCGTATAACCGTGCCATGTGATTTTAGATATCTTGACTGAACGTGTCGTAATGTTCGCAACATCCGCTTCTGGCACAAACCCGACTGCCAGATCTGCATAAAATAAAAATCCTATTCAATTTACCCTCAATATCATTTCGCACAAAAGTGCCTACAGTCCACGCTGTCAGGCACTTTTTTATTGCCCGTCGGATCTCATCGTTCTGATGTAGAGAATAGGGTGGTAATCATGGGCTTTCTGATGAGCATTTTTACAGCTATTGCGGATATGAAAGCACCGCGTCAATACCTCTTTCCGCGTCCCCCCGCCCCCGACTTACTGACGCCGCTGAACGGCATTATTTCGATCTCCGGCAGCGCATCGCCACTGCCGACCAGCAAATAGCCGGTTTACAGGACTATATCCGCACTATTTGCCTGAAACCTTTACGTAAACTGGAGCAATAACATGCTAAAACCTGACTCCCTGCGGGACGCGGTGATGAAAGCCAGCGCCTACGTCAGACAAAACCCCGACTGCCTCCATGTGTTTATCGATCGCGGAGCGATTGTTTCCACGCTGGCCCCGTCGCTGTCTTTTGAATATCGCTACACCCTGAATCTGGTGATGACTGATTATGGCGAGGACATGGATTTGCTGATGGTGACGATCTTACACTGGCTGCGCAAACACCAACCGGACATGATGGCCAGCCAGGATAAGCGTCAGGACGGTTTTACCTTCGAGATTGATTTTATTGATAAAACTGTTAGGGATATCAGTATTGAGTTGAAACTCACCGAGCGGGTGATCGTCAAAGAAGAAAACGGCGCGTTAAACGTCACCCATCTGGATGAACCGCCAGAGCCTTATGCGTTGCTGGATAGCTACCAGATTTATATTCAGGGCGAAAAGGTCGCGGAGGGGGCGCTATGAGTGATTTTCATGAGCTGGATAACACGCTGTCTATTTTACTGGCTCAACTTTCCCCACAGGGGCGCACCCGGTTTACCCGCCAGGTTGCCAAACAACTGCGGGAAAAACAGCAACAGCATATTCAGGCCCAGCAGAACCCGGACGGCTCACCGTTCTTACCGCGCAAGAAAAAGCGCCGCGACAAACGGGGGCGGATTAAGCGCAAAATGTTTACCCGCTTGCGCACCGCCCGTTTTATGAAAACCGAAGCCACGGCGGACGAGGCGGCAGTGACCTTTAGCGGGCAGGTTAATCATATGGTCAGAGTCCATCACTACGGCCTACGGGATAAAGTCAGCCGCAACGGGCCAACGGTAAAATATGAACGCCGCCAGTTGCTAGGGCTAACCGACGGCGATGTAGAGTGGATTGGGGATCTGGCGTTGGGGCATATTGCCAGTTGAATAACGTTAAATCACAGCATCCCATGTGTTTTAGCATAATCACGTAATGCTTCATTCATTTTGGTTTGCCAGCCATCACCCTGTGCTCGGTAGGCATCAACCACATCATGATCAATACGCAGCTTAATTGGCTCTTTAGGATTTGCCAATTTTGGCCGACCACGGGTTTTTATGACTTTCTCAGCGCCTTCTTTGCCAAATAGTTCGGTAAACACCTCAACGGCTGGGCGGGCGCGGGCAAATTCGGCGTCACCCCATTCAGGGTTATCCACATCTATCACTTTACTGATTTTTTTGTTCATATCGCTTTACCTCGCGGGAGTTTGCTTTACGCAGACTAATAACATGTACCTTGCCATTACGTGGTGTGAAAACCAGCATATGCAGGCGATTCTCGATGTAACCCAATGCTTGAAATCGTCTTTCTGAATACTCTTTACGGGTATCCTCAACAATCAATGCGCTTTTCACCTCAAAATCACGGGCCATCTCAAAGGACAGGTTACGTTCAGCAATATTCTTTTCGTTTTTGGTTGGGTCGTAAGATATGTCCATACATTTAATGTACCCCCAATAATTGTATCAATGCAAGTTGTATCGCTATTTTATCCATGGTCACTTTTGTTTTGTGCCATCTTCCACACAATCCCCACCACATGCCAGTCGCGCCCGCACGCGGCACACTGGCTGAATGAAAACGCTTATTGCAGCACTTAAACGCGCCCTGGCGAATCTGATCCGCATCGGCATTGTATCCGAAGTGGATACGGTCAAAGGTTTATGTCGGGTAAAAATGGGTGAACTGGAAACCGACTGGTTGAACTGGCTGACGCCCCGCGCCGGTCGGGTGCGCTTTTGGTCTGCGCCCTCGGTGGGGGAACAGGTGATTATCCTCAGTATCGGCGGCGAACTGACGACCGCTTTTGTGTTGCCCGCGGTGTTTTCCGATAGCAACCCTGCACCCTCGGCTTCAGCGGATGCCATCGTAGTGACATTTCCCGATGGGGCCAGATTTGAATATGAACCTGCAACCCGTCATTTAGCCATCACTGGCATGAAAACCGCCAATATCGTGGCCGAAACCTCGATCACCCTCACCACGCCAGTGGTGAAATGTACTCAACACCTGATTACCCGAACCCTTCTGATTGAAGAAGGCGGCGAGGTCACTTTAACCATTCCGGTGGCAATCTGACCTCAAACGGCATTGTGGTTCACACCCATCAACACGGCGGCGTTAAAGGTGGCGGTGATTCCTCCGGGGGGCCGCAATGACTTATCTCGGCATGAATGCGCAGACAGGCAAAGCCATTACCGATATGGCTCACATTCGCCAGTCTATCAGCGATATTTTAATCACGCCGCAAGGCTCCAGAGTGATGCGTCGGGAATACGGTTCGCTGCTGTCCACGCTGATTGATCAGCCGCAGAACCCCGCCTTACGGCTCAAAATGATGGCGGCGGTGTATGGTGCAGTCATGCGCTGGGAATCCCGCGTGACGCTGACGGCGATTGATCTCACGACTGAAAACAGCGGAAAAATGACGGTAGAGCTGTTCGGCAACCGCTCGGATAGCGCCGAACGCCTCAGTCTCTCTATCCCGTTAAGGGGGCAATAATGGCGACCATTGATTTAAGTCTGCTGCCCGCGCCGCAGGTGGTGGAATCACTGGAATTTGAAGCGTTACTTAATCAGCGCAAAGCGGCCCTTATTGCACTTTATCCTACTGAACAACAGGCGGCAGTGCGGGTGACGTTGTCCTTTGAATCTGAACCGATAGTGAAGCTATTGCAGGAAAGCGCTTATTTAGAATTGCTGCTACGCCAGCGAGTCAACGAAGCTGCGCAGGCGGTGATGGTGGCTTACGCCAACGGCAGCGACCTCGATCAGTTAGGTGCCAATAACGGCGTCGAGCGCCTGCTTTCTCTCACGCTCACCGATAACCGGGGCTTTGAGGCCGATCAGTTAGATATTGAATTTGATGACAGCGACGGTCAGCTAGCCTTACCGCGCCGGGGAACCAGTATTGAAATTGCCCTCGGCTGGGCAGGCTTACCTTTGATAAATAAAGGTATCTATACGGTTGATGAAATAGAACACAGCAGCGCACCGGATAAACTGACTATTCGCGCCCGCAGTGCGGATTTTCGCGAAACGTTAAATATCCGTCGGGATCAGTCTTTCCATAATTCGACGGTCGGGGAAATTATTAATACCATCGCCGAACGTCATAAACTCAAACCGGCCTTAAATAAAGCGATGGCAGATTTACCTGTCAGCCATATTGACCAGACCAGCGAATCAGACGGCAATTTTATTACCCGCCTGGCAAAACAATTTGGTGCTATCGCGGCGATTAAAGACGGTCACTTATTATTTATTCAGCAAGGCCAGAATAAAACCGCCAGCGGTAAGCCCCTGCCAGTAATGACCATTACCCGTAAACAGGGGGATGGTCATGTTTTTAGCCTGGCAGATAGAGGCGCTTATACCGGCGTGGTGGCTAACTGGCTGAATACTCGCACCACGGAAAAACCGGCAGTAGCGGTAAAGCGTAAACGGAAGAGTAAAAAGCCTGTCCAGTCGAAGAAACCGGTAGAGAAGCAAGGGGAATATCTGGTCGGTACCGAGGATAACGTGCTGACGCTGCGCACCACTTACGCCACCAAATACAACGCCCAGCGGGCAGCTAAAGCCAACTGGGAACGGCTACAACGCGGCGCGGCCAAGTTCTCGATTCAGTTAGCCAGGGGGCGAGCCGATCTCTATCCCGAAGTGCCGATTAAAGTCACTGGTTTTAAAAAACAGATAGATGACGCCGACTGGACGTTGGTCACGGTCATTCATTCATTGAGTCACAGCGGGTTTACCACGGCGTTAGATCTGGAAGTGAAAATAGATGAGCTGGATATGGAATGATGATTTTGAATCAACAATCACGCATAATTATCATTAACACCGACCTTAGTCGGGATGATGCCGGAGTCCGGATCATGTTCAATTGCCCTTTATGCCACAGCGCAGCCCATACCCGCAGCAGCAGCCAGATCACCACCGAAACCAAAGAACGCTATCACCAGTGCACCAATGTGAATTGCGGCCATACCTTTGTGACGATGGAAAGTTTTATGCGATCGATTGCTACGCCAGGGGAAATAAACCCGGTACCGCCTCACCTGCAAGTAGGCGGGCAAGTGTTGATGTTCTGACAAGTTGATACGCCAATCCTGCTTTTCTCCAGAGACAAGAACGCCCGCTTTAGCGGGCGTTCTTGTTCAACAAAAGTAGTAATAGCATCGACATGGACAATATGTGGACGGTGCTTGAAATAAATTCTTTTATTTCAATGTATTGAACCTTATTTTATGTCACCAAGTACAGACATTGCAGGGGGTTCTCCAAATTGACCGTTCAATATCAGTCGAAATCAACATAACGGCGGCAGGGTAGGAGGAAGGGGATGCCCTTATTAGCTCGGTGATTCGGGCGATCACAACGTCTGAGCTGGCACTCCTGCTGCCGACGCTAGGTCGGATAAAACTGTTTTGCCGGGCACCCACTCAGAGTAGATGGCTGGCAAAACAGACTTTTTGGCAAGTACATCGTGCGGCGGTTGGTGAAAATAGCTGTGCTTGATAAGTAAAGGCCCCACAGTCGTGGAGCCTTTAAGTTTATACCCTTCAGACTTGAAGCAACAGGGTTGTTAGCGGATTCACAGGCCCAAATCAGTGACTTAAGTCAGTTCATCGGGCTTTGTTTTCTTGCTACCTGTCCGTCACTCCAAATTCTTTGCGTATAGGGTTATTAAATCGACTGAGTGAAAGTACGAGTAATAACATCCTGTTGCTGTTCTTTGGTCAGCGCGTTGAAGCGTACTGCGTAACCCGATACACGGATGGTCAGCTGCGGATATTTTTCCGGATTTTCCATCGCGTCTAACAGCATTTCACGGTTCATCACGTTCACGTTCAGGTGTTGACCACCTTCGATGGACGCTTCGTGATGGAAGTAACCATCCATCAGACCCGCTAAGTTAGCTTTACGCACTTCGTCATCTTTACCCAAAGCGTTTGGTACGATGGAGAAGGTATAAGAAATACCATCTTTCGCATAAGCAAACGGCAGTTTGGCAACGGAAGTCAGAGAGGCAACCGCACCTTTCTGGTCACGACCGTGCATTGGGTTAGCACCTGGACCGAATGGCGCACCAGCGCGACGACCGTCTGGGGTGTTACCGGTTTTCTTACCATAAACCACGTTAGAGGTAATGGTCAGAACAGACTGAGTTGGTACCGCGTTACGGTAGGTACGCAGCTTCTGAATTTTCTTCATGAAGCGCTCAACCAAGTCACAAGCGATGTCATCAACGCGAGAATCGTTGTTACCGAACTGTGGATATTCGCCTTCGATGTTGAAATCGACTGCCAGACCATCTTCATCACGAATAGTCGTTACTTTCGCGTATTTGATAGCAGACAGGGAGTCAGCCGCAACGGACAGACCTGCGATACCACAAGCCATGGTGCGATATACATCACGGTCATGCAGAGCCATCAGCGCAGCTTCGTAGCTGTACTTGTCATGCATGTAGTGAATGATGTTCAGCGAAGTCACATATTGTTTAGCCAGCCAATCCATGAAGTGGTCCATGCGTTCCATGACTTTGTCATAGTCCAGCACTTCGTCCATCATTGGCGCTTCTTTCGGGCCTACCTGAATTTTCAGTTTTTCATCAACGCCGCCGTTGATTGCGTACAACATGGTCTTCGCCAAGTTGGCACGAGCGCCGAAGAACTGCATTTGTTTACCGACGATCATCGGGCTAACGCAACATGCGATGGCATAATCATCGTTGTTGAAGTCAGGACGCATCAAATCATCGTTTTCATACTGTACAGATGAGGTGTCGATAGAAACTTTCGCTGCGAACTTCTTGAAGTTCAACGGCAGTTTCTCAGACCACAGAATGGTCATGTTCGGCTCAGGAGATGGCCCCATGGTGTACAGGGTATTCAGGAAGCGGAAGCTGGTTTTAGTCACCAGAGTACGACCGTCAACGCCCATACCAGCCAGAGACTCAGTTGCCCAGATTGGGTCACCGGAGAACAGCTCATCGTATTCAGGGGTACGCAGGAAGCGAACCATACGCAGTTTCATTACCAAATGGTCAATCAGCTCTTGCGCTTCGATTTCGGTCAGTTTGCCGGCTTTCATGTCGCGTTCAATGTACACGTCCAGGAAAGTAGACACGCGGCCGAAGGACATCGCTGCACCGTTCTGGGATTTCACTGCGGCCAGATAGCCGAAGTAAGTCCACTGTACCGCTTCACGAGCGTTAGTCGCAGGACCAGAAATATCGCAGCCGTATTTAGCCGCCATTTCTTTGATTTGACCCAGCGCACGATGCTGTTCAGCAATTTCTTCGCGCAGTTGGATGGTCATTTCCAGATCTTCGCCGTTTTCCAGACGTGACTGTAATGAATTGAACTGAGCCAGTTTGTCTTTCATCAGGAAGTCGATACCGTAAACGGCTACGCGACGGTAGTCACCGATGATACGACCACGACCATAAGCATCCGGCAGACCGGTCAGAATACCGGACTTACGGCAGTTCAGGATGTCTTTGGTGTAAACATCGAATACGCCCTGGTTATGGGTTTTGCGGTATTCGGTGAACACTTGTTTCAGCTGTGGATCCAGCTCACGACCGTAAACTTTGCAGGAGTTTTCAACCATTTTGATGCCGCCGAATGGAATCAGGGCGCGTTTCAATGGTGCTTCAGTCTGCAAACCAACGATGGTTTCCAAATCTTTGCTAATGTAACCAGCGTCGTGGGAGATGATGGTTGATGCTACGTCGGTATCGAAGTCAACTGGCGCATGAGTGCGGTTTTCCAGTTTGATGCCTTCCATAACCTTGGCCCACAGCTCATCGGTTGCTTTGGTAGAGCCGGCCAGGAAGGATTCGTCACCTTCATACGGGGTGTAGTTCTTCTGGATGAAGTCACGAACGTTTACTTCGTTCTGCCAGTCACCCTCGGTAAAACCTTGCCATGCGTTGGCCAATTTTTCATTAAGTTCGGTCATAATGCATCTACCTTTTAATGTGAATTTCTTCGAAAACCAGACGTAGCGGCCACACTTTAATGTTGCTGGTCACCGCGCAGATAAATTACCCAATAAGTTAACCCTACCAATAACCCGCCACCAATGATGTTACCGATGGTAACAGGAATGAGGTTGTCGATAACAAAGTTACTTACGGTCAGATTAGCAAATTGCTCAGGCGTTGCTCCTATGGCTTGCCAGAACTCAGGCGAAGCGAAGTTTTTAATCACTATGCCCATAGGAATCATAAACATGTTGGCGATACTATGCTCAAAGCCGCTGGCGACAAACATACCAACTGGCAGAATCATCGCGAACATTTTGTCCATAATGGTACGGCCGGAGTAACTCATCCATACCGCTAAACACACCATCAGGTTAGCTAAAATGCCCAAACATACCGCTTGAATAAAAGTATGGTGCAATTTGTGATCTGCGGTTTGCAGCACATTCAAGCCCCATTGGCCGTTGGCAACCATATATTGACCGGCAAACCAGATCAGGCCGACAAAAAACAGCGCTCCGGCTAGGTTTCCAACGTAAACATTCACCCAGTTAGTACCCAACTGACGCCAGGTAATCCGGCCGCTGGCTTTCGCTACGGTGGTCAATACGGTGGAAGTAAAGAGGTCGCCGCCGCAAACCACGACTAACATCAAACCCAGTGAGAAGCAGATACCGCCAACTAATTTTGCAAAGCCGAAAGGAACGCCCGCGGTGCCGGTGGTAGCTGTAATGTAAAATACAAAAGCAATTGAGATAAACACGCCTGCAGTAATTGCCAGATAGAAAGTTTTCATCGGATGCTTGGTGGCTTTGTAGACACCGGCATCTTCGGCTACTTTCGCCATGGCCGCAGGTAGTAATGCATCGAAGGGGTTGTCAGCTTTCACACTAACTCTCTCTTTAGGGTTAATAAAGCACAACGAGATACTAGCAAAGCAGTATAGCGTGAAAATTGACGTGGATCATATTGGGCGACTTTAACCGGCTATAAACACCTGTATATTAAAGGGTTAATAAGGTTATATATCTGATATTTAAAGAGAAAAAATATTTTAAGATTTACAAAAAATTTTGATTAAACGTTCAAATCGATGAAGAAAAGGTTAATAAATAGCGTGATTTGTAGATTATCGCCTTTAACCACGTCATTAAAAATTAACTATTTATTTACCTGCCCGTAAGAATGCGAGCTTCAGGCGGAATTATTTGTCTAAAAGTGCCATTTTCTACCAAAAATAATAACTGCTTTTTGATGAAAAAATAATTCTGTCGATGGGAATATCTGCATAAATAATTAGTCAGGCGCGGAGATGTCTATTTATTAAGCGTACAGTTTATATAACTCGTCGCATCATATAGAACATACAGCGATAAAATGAGGATCTATCCATGTGGGGTAAAAAAACGGCGAACCCATAGGATTCGCCGTTGCTTGATGAGATGGCAGTTTTCAGTACTGGAACAACGCTTTTAGTTTTTTGCCCAGTAACGACGCTTGGCCGCTTGCAACGTCTCATAGGCTCCCAACAGCGCCTGATGAGCCGGTAATGCTCTCAAATCAGGATCTACGCTAAACAGCCCGTGGAAGCGAACTTCGCCACAAAGGGCGGCAGAAGCGGCATCCACGGCATCCTGACCATACATTTTCACAAATGCGCCGTGATATTGAGCAGGATCGCGATCCGGCTCCTGAGTCAGCAGCAGCAAGGTTTGCAGGCAACGGTAATAGTTAGCCTGTTCAGGAGTAAATACGGAGGAGTTGAAATCCTGCGTCCACTCAACCCAAATCAGCGCTTGCTCCAAATCACCACCAGCCAGCGCCAGCATGGATTTCAGTTCGCCAACGCGCAGAGTATACCAACCGTTGTCTTTACCGGAGGCGATGCCTAGCAGTTCACGCACACGCGCAAAATCATCCAGACCTTCGTCGTCCAGCTGTTCGATCAATTGCAGATACTGCTCTGGCTTCCACTCGGTGCTTGGCAACGCCAGCAGAGTGTCACGCAGATGTACGCCCATAGTGTTATTGGCCATCAGCAAATCTTCTGCCGGATAGATGTCGGACATCCCCGGTACCAGAATACGGCAGGCGTAAACGCCCAAATGCTCATAATCTGCGATGTAAACTTCAGCATCTTCCTGCTTGAATATAGCCATCAGCGTAGCGAATTCTTCTTCGGTTGTGCCGCTGAAACTCCAGTCAACAAACGGATAGTCTGCGTCCTGCTTGAACATATCCCAGCTAATTAAACCGCTAGAATCGATAAAGTGAGTTTCCAAATTGGTGTGTTCAGCCACTTCTTCGTCATCGAAGGTTGGGGCGGTGAAAACGTCCAAATCTTTCAGGCTGCGGCCTTGCAACAATTCGGTCACGGTGCGCTCCAGCGCTACGCCGAAGTCAGGATGCGCGCCGAATGAAGCAAAACAAGTTCCGTTAGACGGGTTGAACAACACCACGCAAATAACCGGGTAAGCGCCGCCCAAAGAGGCGTCATAAGAAAGGATTGGGAAACCTTCCTCTTCCAGTTTCGCAATGGCTTCAACTACGCCTGGGTAGCGGTTTAGCACCGCTTGCGGGATTTCCGGCAGGCTGATGGATTCCGCAATAATGCGGTTTTTCACATAGCGTTCGAAAACTTCTGACAACCCTTGGACACGTGCTTCATTGGCGGTATTACCAGCAGACATACCATTAGACACATAAAGATTTCCTATGATATTCATAGGAATATATACTGTCTCTAGGTCAGATTGACGGGTAAAGGGCAGGGAACAGATTCCACGCTCAACGTTACCTGACTGTAAGTCCACCAGATCATTGGCATCTAGCTCTTTGTCTGGGTCATAAAAAGCGTGCAGACGGGCATCGAGAATGCCTTGTGGCAGGGAGCCATCAGCCGGAATAGGGAACCACTTCTCATTGGGATAATGAACGAACTCACCGTTGGCGATTTCTTTACCCAAATAAAAATCAGCGAAGAAATAGTTAGTTGATAAACGCTCAAAATATTCACCCAGAGCGGAGGCCAGTGCGGCCTTTTTGCTCGCGCCTTTGCCGTTGGTAAAACACAGCGGACAGTCGCGATCGCGGATATGCACTGACCAAACATGAGGAACCGGATTGAGCCAGGAAGCTTCTTCAATATTAAAACCGAGATCGCTCAGTTTTTGCTGAAAACGGGAAATGGAATCTTCCAGCGCAGCGTCTTTGCCTGGGATAAAAGTTTGCGTCATGTTATTCACTTTTTGACCGTACTAAAAACGCGCAATCATACGGGGTTTTGGCCGATAGCTCCATGTATTCCTAAAGCACAATATATGTCACAGTATTTGTGTGGATTTACCGGATAATTCATTCATTTATAAGAAAGGGAGTTGGCAAGATGAAGTCTTTAAAATTAACCGTTTTGGCAGGGATTTTGGCAGGGATGAGTGGTTCGGCACTGGCTATGCCGAATATTACGCTGTTAGCTACCGGTGGCACCATTGCTGGCGGCGGCGATTCAGCCACCAAATCCAACTACACCGCGGGGAAAATTGGTGTGGATGCCTTGGTTAATGCAGTTCCGGAAATCAAAAACATTGCCAACGTACATGGCGAGCAATTGGTCAATATCGGTTCCCAAGACATGAATGACGATGTCTGGTTGAAACTGGCTAAGAGAATCAATGCAGACTGTGCAAAAACCGATGGTTTTGTGATTACTCACGGCACCGATACTCTGGAAGAAACGGCTTACTTCCTCGATCTGACGGTAAAATGTGATAAACCTGTGGTTGTAGTTGGCGCAATGCGCCCTGCGACAGCAATGGGAGCTGATGGCCCACTGAATCTTTATAACGCAGTGGTTGTTGCCAGCGATCCGCAGTCAGCCAAGCGTGGCGTATTGGTGGCAATGAATGATGTGGTATTGGATGGCCGTGATGTGACCAAGACCAGCACCACTTCAGTACAGACCTTCCAGTCACCAAACACCGGCACCGTCGGCTTGATCCATGACGGTAAAGTGAATTACCTGCACGCTAGCGAACATAAACAAACTCCGTTTGACGTCAGCAAACTGACTACCTTGCCGAAAGTTGGCATTGTTTATAGCTATGCCAACGCCTCCGATCTTCCAGCCAAAGCCTTTATCGCCGAGGGTTATCAGGGCATCGTCAGCGCCGGTGTGGGTAATGGCAACATGTACCATAGTCTCTTCGACACTTTGGCAACTGCTGCACACAATGGCGTAGCCGTGGTTCGTTCTTCTCGCGTACCAACCGGTTCTACCACGCAAGATGCTGAAGTTGACGATACCAAGTACGGTTTTGTGGCTTCTGGCCTGTTGAATCCACAAAAAGCTCGCGTATTGCTGCAATTAGCCTTAACGCAGACCAAAAATCCGCAGGAAATTCAAAAAATGTTCCTGACTTACTAAGTCGTTCATTTTATTCATTCGGGGCAGATCGCTGCCCCTTTTTACCTCGAATCCTTTTTTGCACCGAAACCCGCCGCTAACCCGCACCTGACGTCATTCATGCGCAAATTGAGTTATCTATCGCGTCGCGCGTCGCATAGTCATTAACTTTCAGTAAGTAATTCTGCATAACATGCCGAAAGACGCGCGAATCGCTATAAAACGCCGGGACGCTTTCGACTTTCTGGATGAATAAGCGTTGCAGCCGTTGAATGCGAATGATAAAACCGATGTATGGGTTAAAACGATGTTTATCTCAGTGAAAGCGGTGAGGGGAAATGACACAGGTTTACAATTTTAGCGCTGGCCCAGCAATGCTGCCGGTGGAAGTTCTGCGTCGTGCACAACAAGAATTATGTAACTGGCATGGTATTGGCACTTCAGTAATGGAAATCAGCCATCGCAGCAAAGAATTCATTCAAGTGGCCGAGCAGTCCGAACAGGATCTGCGCGATCTGTTGAAAATTCCTGATAATTATAAAGTGCTGTTTTGTCACGGCGGAGCCAGAGCGCAATTTGCCGCAGTGCCGCAGAATCTGCTCGGTGATAAAACCTCGGCAGATTACATCGATGGCGGCTATTGGGCACACAGTGCCATTAATGAAGCACAGAAATATTGCACGCCAAATGTAATTGATATTAAAACACAAATTGATGGTCTCACCGGCGTTCTGCCTATGAGCCAATGGCCGTTAAGCGCGAATGCAGCCTATGTCCATTATTGCCCGAACGAAACTATTGACGGCGTAGCGATCCATGAAGATCCCGATTTTGGCGATAAAATCGTGGTGGCTGATTATTCCTCATCGATTCTTTCCCGTCCTATCGATATCAGCCGCTATGGCCTGATTTACGCTGGCGCACAGAAGAATATCGGTCCAGCGGGTTTGACGTTGGTTATCGTCCGTGAAGACCTGCTGGGCAACGCGCACAAAGATTTGCCTTCTATTTTGGATTATCAGGTCTTGGCGAAGAATGATTCCATGTTCAATACGCCGCCAACCTTCGCTTGGTATCTTTCCGGCATGGTCTTTAAGTGGTTGAAAGAGCAAGGCGGCCTGGTGGAAATGGAAAAACGTAACCGCGCCAAAGCCGAATTACTTTATAGTGCTATCGATAGCAGCGATTTTTATCGCAATCAGGTGACCGCGGCCAACCGTTCCTGGATGAATATTCCGTTCCAACTGGCTAAACCGGAACTGGATGACGTTTTCCTCACTGAAGCCGAAGCGGTAGGCCTGCAAGCGTTGAAAGGCCATCGGGTTGCTGGTGGTATGCGGGCGTCCATTTATAACGCTATGCCGATTGAAGGCGTTAAAGTATTAACTGATTTTATGGCTGACTTTGAACGTCGCCATGCCTGATCGCGTTTCAGGGGATTTCCTGCTTTATCGGCAGTTACTTTCCCGATGTTTTTAGCGGTAATATGCCGCCATTTTTGCCTCAAAACAGCCCCGTTAATCCGGGGTTGTTGATTAATAGAAGACTGGAGAGTGTTTTTCCCATGCTGGAATCCCTGACGTTACAACCCATCGCGCTGATTGACGGCACCGTTAATCTTCCCGGCTCCAAAAGTGTGTCTAATCGCGCCCTGCTGCTGGCTGCACTGGCTGAGGGGACAACCCGGCTAAACAATCTGTTAGATAGTGATGATATTCGCCATATGCTGAATGCCCTGAAAACTCTGGGCGTTACTTATCGTCTTTCCGCCGATCGCACTCAGTGTGAGGTTGACGGATTGGGGGGGCCACTGTTGGTCGCTGATCCGGTAGAGCTGTTCCTCGGTAATGCAGGCACCGCAATGCGCCCACTGGCTGCGGCTTTGTGCCTGAGCCACGGTGATGTGGTATTAACCGGCGAGCCGCGTATGAAAGAACGCCCAATTGGCCATTTGGTGGATGCATTGCGTCAGGGCGGCGCGCAGATTGATTATCTGGAACAGGAAAATTATCCGCCACTGCGTATTCGCGGCGGTTTCCGTGGCGGCGAGCTGGCCGTTGACGGCAGCGTATCCAGCCAGTTCTTGACAGCGCTGTTGATGGCAGCACCTTTGGCTGAGCAGGATACGCAAATTCGTATTCAGGGCGATTTGGTTTCCAAACCTTATATCGATATTACTTTACATTTAATGCAAAGTTTTGGCGTTGAAGTGACGCACGAAAACTATCAGATATTCCATATTGCCGGCGGCCAAACTTATCGTTCGCCGGGTGAATATTTGGTCGAAGGGGATGCGTCCTCTGCCTCTTACTTCCTCGCTGCGGCAGCGATTAAAGGCGGCACTGTGCGTGTGACCGGAATCGGTAAGAAAAGCGTGCAGGGTGATACCAAATTTGCTGACGTATTGGAAAAAATGGGTGCAATCATCCGTTGGGGTGATGATTATATCGAATGTAGCCGTGGGGAATTACGAGGCATCGATATGGACATGAACCATATTCCCGATGCGGCGATGACCATTGCTACCACTGCGTTGTTTGCCGAAGGGCCAACAATCATTCGTAATATTTATAACTGGAGGGTAAAAGAAACCGATCGTCTGGCAGCCATGGCTACTGAACTGCGTAAAGTTGGCGCAGAAGTGGAAGAAGGCCACGACTATATTCGCGTGATCCCACCTGCACAGCTGATCGCGGCAGAGATCGGCACTTATAACGATCATCGTATGGCGATGTGTTTCTCGCTGGTGGCGCTATCGGATACGCTGGTCACTATTCTCGATCCCAAATGTACCGCAAAAACCTTTCCTGACTATTTCGAACAGTTGGCTCGCTTAAGTCAAACCGCGTGATTCTGCTGGTTTAAGCACGGTTTTTATTAAAGTATGCTTCTTATTAATAAATGGGCGGGATAACCTTCCCATTTATACAAATAGAAAATATATTCAGCAAAACACATCAATTTTTCCTAAACTTAATCTACGAGGTGTGGTTTTATTTTCAGCAACCACACCTCGCAGGGTAACAGTTCTCGCAGATGCGGCGTATAATGTCGCACCTGTGTTTACCCGATTGGGTAGACAAGAGGTTTTGCCTACCGAAAGGAGAGAGAAATGACGGCGATAGCCCCGGTGATAACCGTTGATGGACCGAGTGGTGCAGGCAAAGGCACGCTGTGTAAAGCACTGGCTGAAACGCTGAAATGGCGTTTACTGGATTCAGGTGCAATTTACCGCGTTTTAGCCTTGGCCGCCTTGCATCATCAGGTCGATATCAGCACCGAAGAGGCACTGGTTCCACTTGCCGCCCATCTCGACGTCCGTTTTGTCGCAGAAAACGGGGAATTACGCGTTATTCTTGAAGGTGAGGATGTCAGTAATGCTATCCGCACTGAAACTGTTGGTAATACCGCCTCTCAGGCTGCTGCTTTCCCGCGTGTTCGTGAGGCGCTGTTGCGCCGTCAGCGGGCATTTCGCGAAGCGCCGGGTCTGATTGCAGACGGCAGAGATATGGGGACCGTAGTGTTTCCCGATGCGCCAGTGAAGATATTTCTTGATGCCAGTTCGGAAGAACGAGCACACAGACGCATGCTACAGTTGCAGGAAAAGGGCTTTAATGTTAACTTTGAACGTCTTTTAGCCGAGATACAGGAGCGAGATGATCGCGATCGTAATCGGTCTATAGCGCCTTTAGTACCCGCGGCCGATGCGTTAATACTGGATTCAACCAGTATGTCCATCGAGCAGGTGATTGAACAAGCGCTGGCGTATGCCCAAAAAGTTTTAGCGTTGCCGTCGTGTTAATAACGTCAGCGTAGCAAGAACCAAGCTCTTAATAACTTGTTATTAAAGGGCAAATTAACCTTACTGCCAAGGATGGACGGCGAGGCATGTGAAACAACCCCATTAGGCAGGATGCCCGATGGACGTTAAACTTAAGAATCCTGAAGATTATTAACATGACAGAATCTTTTGCTCAACTCTTTGAAGAATCCCTGAAAACAATTGAAACACGTCCGGGCTCTATCGTCCGTGGTGTTGTTGTTTCTATCGATAAAGATATCGTACTGGTTGACGCCGGTCTGAAATCCGAATCAGCAATTCCAGCAGAACAGTTCAAGAACGCGCAAGGCGAACTGGAAATTCAGGTTGGCGACGAAGTTGACGTTGCACTGGACGCTGTTGAAGATGGCTTCGGTGAAACTCAGCTGTCCCGTGAGAAAGCTAAGCGTCACGAAGCATGGCTGACTCTGGAAAAAGCTTTCGAAGTTGCTGCAACTGTAATCGGCGTGAT
This sequence comes from Yersinia nurmii, assembly GCF_001112925.1. Taxonomy (GTDB): domain Bacteria; phylum Pseudomonadota; class Gammaproteobacteria; order Enterobacterales; family Enterobacteriaceae; genus Yersinia; species Yersinia nurmii. The sequence continues at coordinate 274,336 of NZ_CPYD01000001.1, read as the reverse complement.
TAACGGTAAAGTTAAGGGCGGCTTCACAGTCGAACTGAACGGCATCCGTGCGTTCCTGCCAGGTTCACTGGTTGACGTGCGTCCAGTTCGCGATACTCTGCATCTGGAAGGCAAAGAGCTTGAGTTCAAAGTCATCAAGCTGGATCAGAAACGCAACAACGTAGTTGTTTCTCGTCGTGCCGTTATCGAATCAGAAAACAGCGCAGAACGCGATCAACTGCTGGAAAACCTGCAAGAAGGCATGGAAGTTAAAGGTATCGTTAAGAACCTGACTGACTACGGTGCATTCGTTGATCTGGGCGGCGTTGATGGCTTGCTGCACATTACTGACATGGCTTGGAAACGCGTTAAGCATCCAAGCGAAATCGTCAATGTGGGCGACGAAATCACTGTTAAAGTGCTGAAGTTCGACCGCGAACGTACTCGTGTATCCCTGGGCTTGAAACAGCTGGGCGAAGATCCATGGGTTGCTATCGCTAAACGTTACCCAGAAAGCACTAAGCTGACTGGTCGTGTAACCAACCTGACTGATTACGGCTGCTTCGTAGAAATCGAAGAAGGCGTTGAAGGTCTGGTACACGTTTCTGAAATGGATTGGACCAACAAAAACATTCACCCGTCTAAAGTTGTTAACGTAGGCGACGTAGTGGAAGTTATGGTTCTGGACATCGATGAAGAACGTCGTCGTATCTCTCTGGGCCTGAAACAGTGTAAATCTAACCCATGGCAGCTGTTTGCAGAAACTCACAACAAAAACGACCGCGTTGAAGGTAAAATCAAGTCTATCACTGACTTCGGTATCTTCATCGGCCTGGACGGCGGCATCGACGGCCTGGTTCACCTGTCTGACATCTCCTGGAACGTTGCAGGCGAAGAAGCAGTTCGTGAATACAAGAAAGGCGACGAAATCGCAGCTGTTGTTCTGCAAGTTGACGCAGAGCGCGAGCGCATCTCCCTGGGCGTGAAACAACTGGCAGAAGACCCGTTCAATAACTACCTGTCTATGAACAAGAAAGGTGCTATTGTTACTGGTAAAGTAACTGCAGTTGACGCTAAAGGTGCTACAGTTGAATTGGCAGGCGGCGTAGAAGGTTACCTGCGTGCTTCTGAAGCAACTCGTGACCGCGTTGAAGATGCAACGCTGGTACTGAACGTAGGTGATGAAGTTGAAGCCAAATATACTGGCGTTGACCGTAAAAACCGCGTAATTAGCCTGTCTGTTCGTGCGAAAGACGAAGCTGATGAGAAAGATGCAATCGCTACTGTTAACAGTAAGCCAGAAGAAAGCAACTTCTCTAACGCTATGGCTGAAGCGTTCAAAGCTGCAAAAGGCGAGTAATAACGGGGGGCGGTTTCTCCGCCCCTATACGGTAGTTTAGCTGCAAAGCTTGGAGGTAATATGACCAAGTCTGAACTTATTGAAAGACTTGCTGGCCAGCAATCTCATGTACCGGCGAAGGCCGTTGAGGATGCAGTGAAAGAAATGCTTGAACATATGGCTGGAACATTAGCCGAAGGTGAGCGCATTGAGATCCGCGGATTTGGCAGTTTTTCTCTTCACTACCGTGCTCCGCGTGTTGGTCGTAATCCGAAAACTGGCGACAAAGTAGAGTTGGAAGGTAAATACGTTCCGCACTTTAAGCCGGGTAAAGAATTACGCGATCGCGCTAATATCTACGGTTAAGTTGTTCGCAACCAGCCGGGTTATTACTTGTGAAAATATGAAACGGTGCCTTTATGGCACCGTTTTTCTTTTTATAATTATCGCGTTTTGATAAAAATCTCTCAGCCTAATACCGTCTTTATTTCCAGCCCAATTATCCTGCACTGAATTAAGAACGCGTTTTTAATTTAATGTTTCCCCAGTATTCAATCTCACTCTGAGTTAATCCAATCATCCGGTATTTTCCTCGCGTTATTTCTTTCTAACTAGCCACTATATTTTGAAGTTTGTCGCAATTCTATTTGGGTATCTGCAACCGCTGAAACTAGCTTTCGAGGCTCCTCGGAGGCTTTAGCCTTGATGCTGGTAAAGCACGCTTTAATACTGAAAATACGCTTAGCGGCAGGATGCTGTGAAAAGACCAATAGCCAATTATTAAAGGATGGTTTTTTACTGTGTTATCAATCGATCGATGTGCAGGGGCGTTAATTATAGGTTTGCTACCTCTGATGTTTATCCCACGCTTGGCGGGTTTTGTGCCGGTGTTATTAATGCTGCTTACCGCAATTATCCTGTGGCTTAGCGGTGATAAAAACGCTCGGTTCGCGGCTTTGTCAATATTGGGCTTTTTATGGGGGAACTGGCAGGCTGCCAGTCTGGTGAATCAAATAGAGCATATGGTGCAGGGAGATAAGTTGATCGTTGCTACTGTCACCAGCATTTCTTTAGTTAGCCATAGGGGGGAGAAAGCCAGAAAGTTATTGAAAATCGAGCAGGCAGATGGTCGGCGAGTCTTTCCACCGGTTTCTGTTTCGGTCCATTGGCCAAAAACATTGCCTGAATCCTGTTCCGGACAGCGTTGGCAGCTAAAGATCCGCATGAGGCCAGTACACAGCTTGCTTAATGAAGGTGGGTTCGATAGCCAACGTTGGGCAATGGCCAATCGACAGCCTCTTACCGGGCGGATTATCACTGGGCGGATGTTGGAGGAGAATTGTCATTTACGGCAAGAAATCATCTCTAGGACAGATCGGCAATTGCAGTCCTATAGTCAGAGACCTTTGCTATTAGCGCTGGCTTTTGGTGAGCGGGGGGAATTATCACCACAGCAGTGGGAGACTTTGCGAAAAACTGGCACTGCGCATCTTATGGCTATTTCGGGTCTACATATTGTTATGGCGGCGTTGTTTGGTCGTTTATTAGCGAGAGCGATTCAATATTTATTTCCAACGCGCTGGATCGCCCCCTTATTGCCATTACTCACCGGGTGGCTACTCGCATTAACCTATGTCTGGCTGGCGGGTGCTAATCCACCGGCATTGCGGGCAGGATTGGTTTTAACGCTGTGGTTAGCTTTACGGCTGTTTGGCGTTCTATCCAGCCCTTGGCAGGTTTGGCTATGGGCGGTGGCACTGATATTGCTTAGCGAGCCTTTAACACTGCTATCAGACAGTTTTTGGTTATCTTGTATAGCAGTACTGAGTTTGTTGTTTTGGCTGCACTGGGTTCCACTACTTTCCCCATTTCTAACGAAAAATCGCTATGCTTGGCCGCTCCGCCTGACGCATTTGCAATTTGGGATGATGTTGTTGCTTATGCCGTTGCAAATGCTCCTATTTCATGGCATTAGCCTATCCTCGTTCCCCGCGAATTTATGGGCGATGCCAATAGTGTCATTTATCACCGTTCCCTTGGTGCTAATAGCATTGGTATTTTCATTTTTCTCCTCAATTGCGGGAGTCTTCTGGTCGTTGGCCAATAGCTCGTTAGAGATCGCTATGTTGCCTTTAAACAACTTAAAGGCCGGTTGGCAACACACTGGCGAAACGGCGTTGGCGATTGGTGGTCTGGGCTGGCTAGCCGTAGTGATATGGCGCTTTCGGTGGTGGCGTTTATATCCTTTTGCCGTTATGGCTCTCTGCATCAATTTGATTCTTATCGCTCAACGGCGAGATGCCCACCGATGGCGAGTTGATATGCTGGATATTGGACATGGTTTAGCCATCGTTATTGAGCGGGAAAGCAGAGCGGTGGTATTTGATACCGGTAATCGCTGGAGGACTGGCAGTATGGCAGAAAAAGCTATTTTGCCTTATCTCAAATGGCGAGGTTTAACGGTGGATCATATTATTCTGAGTCATGATCATTTGGATCATTCTGGTGGGTTAGATTTGATTCGCGCTGCCTTTCCTATGGCAAAGGTGAGGGCACCTTTCCCGATAAAGAATATTGGATCCAATATGGCGTTATTACCTTGTCGGCAAGGGGAACGTTGGAAATGGCGGCAGCTTGATTTTGAGGTGCTATGGCCGCCACAATTGACCGAAAATGCGCAAAATGACGATTCCTGCGTCATTCGTATTTCAGAGGGCAAGCATAGCCTGCTGCTGACCGGGGATATTGAAAGGAAAAGCGAGCGACAGCTGGTGAAAACATCCCGCCATAAATTGCGGTCTACGTTGCTACAGGTTCCACATCATGGGAGTAATACCTCGTCTATCGCTCCTTTTCTTCGCGCTGTACAGCCTGAATTAGCTGTGGCATCGGCATCACGTTATAACCAATGGCGCTTGCCAGCGAGAAAAGTCATCAATCGTTACAAAGAAAATGGGATTATCTGGCGTGATACATCGCGCTCTGGGCAGCTCAGTATCTCTTTTTCAGACCATGATTGGCAGATTAAAGGCTATAGGGAACAATTATTTCCCCGTTGGTACCACCAGCGATTTGGTGTTGGAGGCCATAATGAGTAGAATAGGCCGCTATTTCTTCTGGTACTGGTATTTGAATGATGAATGATAAAGATCTCTCCACCTGGCAGACCTTCCGTCGCCTTTGGCCGATGATCGCTCCTTTTAAAACCGGTCTTATCGCTGCGGCGATAGCGCTAATTCTGAATGCGGCCAGCGATACCTTTATGCTGTCGTTGTTAAAACCGTTGCTGGATGATGGTTTTGGTAAGTCGAACAGTTCTATCCTGATGTGGATGCCACTGGCCATTATCGGGTTGATGTTGGTTCGCGGGATCAGCGGTTTTATCTCCAGCTACTGTATCTCATGGGTTTCGGGCAAAGTGGTGATGTATATGCGCCGCCGTCTGTTCAGCCATATGATGGGCATGCCAGTATCTTTTTTCGACCAACAATCTACAGGCACATTGCTGTCGCGGATTACTTACGATTCCGAGCAGGTGGCTTCTTCTTCTTCCAGCGCATTGATTACCGTAGTGAGAGAAGGTGCGTCGATTATCGGCCTGTTTATCATGATGTTTTATTACAGCTGGCAGTTGTCGCTGATTTTAATCGTTATTGCGCCGATCGTTTCTATCGCTATTCGCATGGTTTCCAAGCGTTTCCGTAATATCAGTAAGAATATGCAAAGCACTATGGGGCAGGTGACGACCAGCGCTGAGCAGATGCTGAAAGGACATAAAGAAGTATTGATCTTCGGCGGTCAAAAAGTAGAAACCGAGCGTTTTGATACCGTGAGTAACCGGATGCGTCAGCAGGGTATGAAAATGGTTTCTGCCTCTTCTATTTCCGATCCTATTATTCAATTGATTGCCTCATTTGCGCTGGCATTTGTGCTTTATGCCGCCAGTTTCCCAAGCGTGATGGAAACGCTGACGGCCGGTACTATTACCGTGGTTTTCTCTTCCATGATTGCCTTGATGCGTCCGTTGAAATCGCTGACTAACGTCAATGCCCAGTTCCAACGCGGTATGGCGGCCTGTCAGACGTTATTTAGCATCCTGGATATGGAACAGGAAAAGGACGATGGCAAACTGGAAATCGATCGCGTAAAAGGTGATATCGATTTCCGTAATGTGACTTTTAAATACCCAGGCAAAGAAACGCCAGCGTTGATTGATATCAATATGCATATCGAAGCCGGTAAAACCGTAGCCCTGGTAGGGCGTTCAGGCTCGGGTAAATCAACGATTGCTAACTTGATTACTCGTTTTTATGACGTCAGTTCCGGCAGTATCCTGATGGATGGCCATGACCTGCGGGAATACAAACTTAGTTCTCTGCGTAATCAGGTGGCGTTGGTTTCGCAAAACGTACATCTGTTCAACGATACCGTCGCTAATAACATTGCTTATGCCAGAGATGAACAATATACCCGCGCAGAGATAGAAAAAGCGGCGCGTATGGCCTATGCCATGGACTTTATTGAGAAAATGGATAACGGTCTGGATACGGTGATTGGTGAAAACGGCGTGATGCTTTCTGGTGGTCAGCGCCAGCGTATTGCTATTGCCCGTGCATTACTGCGTGACTGTCCGATTCTGATTTTGGATGAAGCGACTTCGGCTTTGGATACTGAATCTGAGCGAGCCATTCAGGCGGCGTTGGATGAATTGCAGAAAAACCGCACCTCGTTGGTGATTGCTCACCGTCTGTCGACTATTGAAAAAGCCGATGAAATTCTGGTTATTGAAGACGGTCGCATTATCGAACGTGGGGAACACCGCGAGCTGCTCGCTCGTCAAGGCGCCTATGCTCAGCTTAGCCGCATGCAGTTTGGCCAATGATTGAGCGTATCTGGTCAGGTGAATCGCGACTGTATTGGCTTTTATTACCACTATCTTGGCTGTACGGCGGGATGAGCTGGTTGATAAAGAACAGTTATCGCCTTGGTTTGCGTACTAGTTGGCGTTCCCCTGTACCCGTAGTCGTGGTGGGGAATCTAACCGCTGGTGGCAACGGCAAGACGCCGGTCGTTATCTGGCTGGTGGAGCAACTGCGGCTGCGGGGTCAACGCGTTGGCGTTGTTTCTCGCGGTTACGGCGGAAAAGCCGATAGCTACCCGTTGGTATTGAATGAAAGTACATCAACGACGCAGGCTGGCGATGAACCGGTGTTGATTTTCCAACGTACCGGTACGCCTGTAGCCGTTGCGCCTAAACGCTCGGAGGCGATTCAGGCGCTGCTAAAAAACCATGCTCTGGATGTGATTATCACAGACGATGGTTTACAGCATTATGCTTTGCAACGAGATTTTGAAATTGTGGTGGTGGACGGCGTTCGTCGATTTGGTAACGGCTGGTGGTTGCCTGCTGGGCCAATGCGTGAAAGGTCTGAGCGATTGGCCTCCGTGGATGCCATTATCACGAATGGTGGAACCGCGGTTGCGGGAGAAGTACCAATGCTGCTAAAAGCGGGGCATGCGGTGAATATTTTGACCGGTGAACAATTGCCCGCTGAACAGCTAAAGAACATCGTAGCCATGGCTGGTATTGGGCATCCGCCACGCTTTTTCCGAACCTTACGTCAATTAGGGGTCACGATAGAGAAAGAACATGCTTTTGCCGATCATCAGGATTTTTCTCTGTCCCAGCTCCAGAGTCTGACCCATGATCGCCAAACCCTGTTAATGACTGAGAAAGATGCGGTTAAATGCCGCAAATTTGCTCAGCCTAATTGGTGGTATCTACCGGTAACGGCAGAATTACCGCCAGTACAGGCCGAGCAATTGTTGGCTCGAATTATTTCGCTACGTAGCGTTGACGATGAGCGCGTAACCTAATTCGATAAAATTTCAGTCAACCCTAGAATCTGAGCACAGGCCGCGATTGAGCGGCGCTGTGTAACCTCATACAGTGCCAGTTCATCGATAACCGGCACGCCTAAATCTCGCTCAAACGCTTCCCGACTGGAGTGTTCGCTAAAGTGCGTCTGTGCTTTATCTCCCAGGTTCGACTGAAATATTCCTGCGGCACTGACTGGCAGAAAGTCCTCATACACCAAAGGTTCAAAGTCGATATAACCGCTATTGATAAGATCGTCGAGAGAGGTGCTGTTACGCTTTTTTAGCTCGGTATCTGGCATTTTCCCCGTTGGGAAATAGCGGTAGAAGGCCAGTTCCTGTGATCGCATCGCCCCGTGATCATCAGGGAAGGCGCTAAAGTGATGAGATAACAGTGCCATATACCTATCGGAATTTTTCTCACTGGCGGGCTGTTGCAGTTCATCCTGTGCGGCTTGTAATAAGCGATCGTATAACGCACGTCCTTTGGCAGTTAGAGCGGCTCCACGCTGTTCGATTTCGCCGAAACGTGCAGTATGTTTGCCCTGAATGCTCTGCCCATTCCCTTGTGGAAAAGCGACCTGCTCTTCCAACGCTTTGAAACTGGTTTGGCGCAGCAAAATAGGGCAGCGTCGAGTTGGCGGGCCTTCGATTACCGCTTTAGGCGTAATATTATGCTCCGGCATGGCGCGTTGAACGGCGTCGATATCCAGCGTTCTCGGCGTTAAGTGATTAATGTGCGGCCCTTTAAATGCGACTACGTCGGCAATTAGGCGGTGCTGGTCGTGTAGGCGTTGATATATCTCGGCGCTGACGGTCGCAGTATTGTGCCAGCGGAAAGTTTCTAAAGCCTGAGTGATAAAGTCGTCGGCTTCCTGCTGAGTCAAACCGCCAGCGGTTTCATGACGTTTAATCAGCTCAATAGCGCGCGGAGTGAAAATATTACGGCGCGCCAGTATTTCCGCCGCTAGCTGACGCAATTGCGGTTGTTCGATCAGTTCCAACCGTAGCAGGGAAGTAAATACCCTAAACGGGCTGACCTGAAGCGATGTCTCGTGAATGGCGCGAAACGCGGTGGAATGTACCGGCACTCCCGCTGGAGCCAGATCGTAATAGGCCACAGGAACCATACCCATTACGGCAAACAGGCGGCGTAACATCGCTAGCTCGGCGGCGGTTCCTACGCGGATAGCGCCGTGCCGCTCCATATTCAGCCGTTCAATTTCGCCGGTGCGAGCTAAGTGTTTTTTCAGTTCAGGATGTTCAGCCATCGCCTGCCGATTGGTTTGGGCAACAATCTGCAATAGGGTACTGTAAAGAGGAACTTCCGTTTGGTACATCTCTGACATGGCACGAGAGAATCCGGCGCGAATCTGATCCGGCTGAATCTGCAGTGGGGTGTTCATAATAGGGTAACTCCTTTTATCGTCTATATTTTTTTACTGTTTTTCTTAGTACGAAAATGGCTTGGAAAAATAGAGATGCATTAACGCTGAGCTGCTTTTTAGTCTAGGCAGGAAACGCAGAGTCGAGGGCAACCCGCAGGAGAATATTGAGGAATTATGCGCCAGCTCTCATTGATTTTTATTTCGGCAATAAAATAGAAGAGAAAATAGTTGCGCGACTATTTATTTTATGCGTTAATAGCCTCGGCCTGTGATACAGACCTATTTATGTGTAAGAGTGTGTAGTGAGAGTATAAAGAGTACTAGCAGTTCCTCCCAAGCCGTTATCATTTGATTCCGCTTCAAAGACGAACCTTCTAAGAATCTCCGGTAAACAACTTCCATAAGTAACGTCCCTGAATACAGTCCAGCTATTTTAAATAGCAATAAGTGCCTTGTGGCGAGTTATTAATATTTTTGAAGGTAAAGTTTATGTCTAAGAAGACTGGTCAAGTTAAATGGTTCAACGAAAGCAAAGGCTTTGGTTTTATTGAACAAAACGACGGTGGCAAAGATGTATTCGTACATTTCTCTGCAATCGCCACTGACGGATTCAAAACTCTGGCTGAAGGCCAGCGTGTAGAATACACCGTTGAAGACAGCCCGCGCGGGCCGGCTGCTGCAAACGTTGTTGCTCTGTAATTCAGAGATTAATAATGTTTAAAATATTTTAGGATAAAAAATGGTAAAGCAAATGCGCTAACCATTGACCTAAATATTTAAAAATTCTAAAACCCGCATTATGCGGGTTTTTTCATTAATTCAAGCTCATAGAGGTTTAATCAAAAAAACTTTAGGATGGGCAACTGCATCTAAACAATAAATAAAAATGAGTTGTTAGGATGCCCAGTAAAAGGAAATTTATTATGACGTTAAAAATGGGTCGGGTGAAATGGTTCAACCAGCTGGAAGGCTACGGTTTTATTTCACCACTCGATGGTGGGCTGGATGTTTATGTCAGCAAAATGGCAATTGCCAACACCAAAAATAAATCACTAAGTGAAGGACAGAACGTAGAGTTCTCCACTTACAAAAGTATTCACGGGCCTTCTGCGGCCGATGTGATTGCCTTCTAAAGCAAACGGCTACCTCGGTAGCCGTTTGTATTTTACCGATACTTCGGTATGCGATGGTAATACAGGTGCTCTTTATTTGTTAATTAAAGTCTGAATTTTATTCGATTCTTAATTACTAAAGTTAGCGAACATCGCGATGATTTTATGAAACAGTTTCATCTTTAATCCGATAAATATATTATGTGATGTAAGTCACAAAATTCTACTCCCCGCATTTCAACATATCAATAACATTCATTGCAAAACTGCCATTTTTCTTTGTTGCCGATATTGATGAGTTATCACTCGGAGTAATGGAATATTGAGTTGGTTAACCTGCCTGAGTGGATATGCTATTCTCTTACGCTTTCCTGCTGTCGATAGCTCCACGTCCTCGGAGGGTGTATGGATCACCGTTTACTCGAAATCGTTGCTTGCCCAGTGTGCAATGGCAAACTGTATTTTAATAAAGAAAATCTGGAGTTGGTGTGCAAAGCCGACAATCTGGCTTACCCCGTTCGCGATGGCATTCCGGTTTTGCTGGAGAATGAAGCGCGCGCCCTTTCCGTTGATGAGAAGCACGCATGAGTTTTATCGCGATTATTCCTGCTCGTTATGCATCAACCCGCTTGCCGGGTAAACCGCTGGCGGATATTGGCGGTAAGCCGATGGTGGTACATGTGATGGAGCGCGCACTGGAGTCTGGTGCCAGTCGGGTTATTGTCGCCACCGATCATGATGACGTGGTTCGTGCCGTGCAGGCTGCGGGCGGTGAAGTTTGTCTGACTCGCGCCGATCATCAGTCTGGTACTGAGCGGCTGGCTGAAGTGATTGAACGCTACGGTTTTGCCGATGACGATATTATTGTCAACGTACAAGGCGATGAACCACTTATTCCTCCGGTGATTATTAGCCAAGTAGCAAGCAATCTGGCGGCCTCCAGCGCCGGTATGGCGACATTGGCGGTGCCAATTGAAAGCAGCGAAGAAGCGTTTAATCCCAACGCAGTGAAAGTTGTCATGGATGCTCAGGGCTACGCGCTGTATTTCTCCCGCGCGGCGATTCCGTGGGAAAGAGAGCGTTTTGCCCAATCTAAAGACAGCATTGGTGATTGCTTCTTACGTCACATCGGTATTTACGCTTATCGCGCCGGTTTTATTCGCCGCTATGTTAATTGGGCACCAAGTAAGCTGGAACAGATCGAGCTGCTCGAACAGCTGCGGGTTTTATGGTACGGCGAGAAAATTCACGTTGCCGTGGCTAAGGCCGCGCCAGCGGTGGGCGTAGACACCCAGGAAGATCTGCAAAGGGTGCGGGATATCATTCTTAATCAATAAAGCAGATAAAAAATCGCGACGAAACCGTCGGCCGGTTGTAAAACCAAAATTGTCAAAAGATAGTAGAACCAAACGCCGGTGTGCGGGCCACCCGGCGTAATTATTTACCCCGCCTTTTTGTTGTTTGCTCGCTTTTGTTTGATCTGCATTCTGGAAATATCCCCAAGCGCATCTCATTATGGTGCTCTACCTCAATCGTCATTCTGCTGTCAGTCATAATGGGCGAACCTAATATGGAACAGTTAAAGGCCGAATTAAGCATTGTATTGGGTGAATCCATTACCCGGCTCGAATGCGTCAGTGAGCAGCCTTATGCCCATTTGTTTGCTCTTTATGACAAACAGGGGCACGCGATCCCGTTATTGGCCAAAAGCTATGTTTGTCAGGGAATTGCCCAGCAGGAGGCCTATAAACTTTCGATGCTGGCACGGGATGGGGATATTCGTTTACCCACGGTCTATGGTTTGGTGATGACCCATCAGACGCCTTACAAAGAAATTCTGCTGATGGAACGACTGAGGGGCGTTTCAGTGGAAGCGCCGCCACGGACGCCAGAACGCTGGCATGTATTGATGGATCAAATTGTTGAAGGCGTACTGGCCTGGCATCGCATTGATAGCCACGGCTGCGTCGGCAATGTAGACAGTATGCAGGAAAATGATTGGTTTAGCTGGTATCAACAGCGGGTAGAGGTGTTATGGTCCAGTTTAAGTCATCTCAGCTCACCACTAATCACTCTGGATGACCGTGCCGTTTTATACCGTTCTAGAGCGGGGTTATCTCATCTGTTTGCCGATTTTGACGACAGTTGTGTGCTGATTCACGGTAATTTAACCCTGAGAAGTATGCTGAAAGATCCCCGTAGCGATCAGTTATTAGCGATGTTAAATCCCGGCCCGGTGCTGTGGGCTCCGCGCGAATACGATCTTTTCCGTCTCAGCGACGAAGGGATGCCAAGCCAGCTATTGTACCGCTATTTGCAGAAAGCCCCGGTTTCTGAGGCTTTTGTCTATCGCCGCTGGCTGTACACACTTTGGGAATTAGTCGGACGATTTATTCACACCGGCTATTTCGACCGACCGGTGTTTGATCGCGCAGCCAGCCAACTATTGCCTTGGCTGGCCTGATTTCCCCTTTCCTAAGGATTAATGACTGTGAGCGTCGGCGGGGGATTTCACCCATTGCCAGAGTTTCCCTAAGGTTTCGTACCAGGCGCGTTCACTGTGATAAAGATAGCTGGCAGCAGGAATAGCACGTTCCCAGCTGTGCAATGGGCTGGTAATGGCTAATTGATTTGCTGGCGCGGGAATAGGATGTAATCCCTTGGCGGTAAAGAAATTAATGGCGCGCGGCAAGTGATTGGCTGAAGTGACCAGTAGGAAAGGTTTATTCCCCACCAGAGCGGCTACGTCTGCCGCTTCTTCTTCGGTATCTTTCGGTTTTTCCAACATCACTATATCACTGCTCGCTACGCCCAGACTTTCAGCAACCTGCGCAGCGGTTCGGGCGCTGCTTTGCGAAGCGGGCCCAGAGCCGCCGGTAAACACCAGTTTGCTGCCCGGATGCTGTAAATACAGTCGAATACCTTCAGTGACTCTTGGCAAACTATTGGGAAATAAATTCGCGCTGGGTGCCCAATTCGGATTAAAGGTATAGCCGCCACCGAGGACAACAATGTAATCTACCCGGTCATTACCCTGATAAGTGGCATACTTATTTTCGATAGGTAGCAATAAACGATCGGCCACGGGTTGCAGGCTAATAAGCAATAATACTAACCAGCTTAGGGTGAGCAGCGCCTTGCCACTTTTTTGCCAGTGGGTAAACCACAATAGGATTAAAGCCAAACCTATTAATATAAGTAAAAGTGGCAGCGGCATTAATAACCCGCCGAGGAACTTTTTTAGGGTGAATAGCATGAAAAAGTGAACCTTTTGGCTGAAAAAACGGCATCCGGGCGGGATTACTGCCCAAGAAGATTTATTCTACGTCTGGCTGTGCCAAAATAGCATATTTGGGGCGAACTCTTTTCCCTGTCGTTATATACCCGCGAAGTTTCGTCTCTTGGCTTACAGGCGATAGAGCGAAAGTGAAAAGGTATAGATTTCATTAACGGAGCAGTTGTCCATGCAGCAGGATCGCAATTTCGATGATATTGCCGAAAAGTTCTCGCGTAATATCTACGGCACGACGAAGGGAATGATTCGTCAGGCTGTGGTTTGGCAAGATATCACCGAGCTGTTGACACAGTTGCCGCAGCGACCGCTAAGGATTCTTGACGCGGGCGGTGGTGAAGGACATATGGCTTGTCAGTTGGCTGCCCTTGGACATCAGGTCATGTTGTGCGACCTTTCCGGCGAGATGATTCAGCGCGCACAGGCGGCTGCGCAGGAAAAAGGTGTGAGCCACAACATGCAATTTATACAAAGTGCGGCTCAGGATATTACCCAACATTTGGAACAGCCGGTTGATCTGGTATTGTTTCACGCGGTGTTGGAGTGGATTGCGGAACCCGAAGAGGTTTTACAGGTACTTTGTGATGCATTAACCCCCGGCGGCGCCCTGTCCCTGATGTTTTTCAATTCAAATGGACTGGTGATGCGCAACGCCGTGTTGGGTAACTTCCAACTCGCTACGCCTGATGTGAAAAGACGCCGCCGACGTTCTCTGTCGCCGCAGTATCCTTTGGACCCGCCTAAGGTTTATGGCTGGCTTGAGCAAATGGGGATGACCATTAGCGGCAAGACGGGGGTGCGGGTGTTTCACGATTACTTAAAGAACAAACAGCAGCAGGTGGAAGAATTTGCTGAGCTACTGGCGCTGGAACAGCGCTATTGTCGGCAGGAACCCTTTATTAGTTTGGGGCGCTACGTGCATGTCATGGCGTTTAAGCCGAACCTGAAGGACCAACTATGAGTGAATTTTCCCAGACAGTACCCGAACTGGTCGCCTGGGCGCGAAAAAATGATTTCTCGATTTCGCTGCCAACGGAGCGTTTGGCATTTATTCTGGCCATTGCCACCCTAAACGGTGAGCGGCTGGACGGTGAAATGAGCGAAGGCGAGCTGATCGATGCGTTTCGTCACGTCAGTAAAGGCTTTGAACAAACCCACGAAACCGTTGCCGTACGGGCCAATAACGCCATTAATGATATGGTTCGGCAGCGTCTTCTTAACCGATTCACCAGCGAACTGGCGGATGGCAATGCCATTTACCGACTAACGCCGTTGGGCATCGGCATTACCGATTATTATATTCGTCAGCGTGAATTCTCTACGCTGCGCCTTTCCATGCAGTTATCTATTGTGGCGCAAGAATTACAGCGCGCGGCGGAAGCGGCAGAAGAGGGCGGCGACGAATTCCACTGGCATCGTAACGTCTTTGCCCCGCTGAAATATTCCGTCGCAGAAATCTTCGATAGCATTGATATGACCCAGCGCCTGATGGATGAGCAGCAAAACAGCGTGAAAGAAGATATCGCCGCTTTGTTGAATCAGGACTGGCGCGCGGCGATTGCTAGCTGTGAGCTGTTGCTGTCTGAAACCTCCGGTACCCTGCGTGAGCTGCAAGACACGTTGGAAGCCGCTGGGGATAAATTACAGGCCAATTTACTGCGTATTCAGGAAGCCACTATTGGTAATGCAGGTTTGGATCTGGTTGATAAGCTGGTGTTTGATTTGCAGAGCAAATTGGACCGCATTATTAGCTGGGGACAGCAGGCCATCGATCTGTGGATCGGTTACGATCGCCACGTGCATAAATTTATTCGTACCGCTATCGATATGGATAAAAACCGAGTCTTTGCTCAGCGCTTACGTCAGTCGGTACAGAATTACTTTGATAACCCGTGGACACTGACCTACGCCAACGCTGACCGCATGCTGGATATGCGTGATGAAGAATTGGCGCTGCGTAGTGAGGAAGTGACCGGAGAACTGCCGCCGGATCTCGAATTTGAAGAGTTCAACGAAATCCGCGAACAAATTGCCGCCATGATTGAGCAGGCGCTGCTGGTATATCAACAACAGCAGATACCGCTTAATTTGGGGGAAGTGATGCGCGATTATCTTGCGCAATATCCGCGTGCTCGTCATTTTGACGTGGCTCGTATCCTGGTCGACCAGGCAGTTCGCCTCGGTGTGGCCGAAGCCGATTTTTCAGGGTTACCGGCGGAATGGCTGGCGATTAATGATTACGGAGCCAAGGTGCAGGCACATGTCATCGACAAATATTGAATTAGTAATGCCAGTTAAGCTGGCGCAGGCATTGAGCAATTCACTGTTTCCTGCATTGGACAGTCAGCTGCGAGCTGGCCGTCATATCGGCATAGATGAATTGGACAACCACGCCTTCCTGATGGATTTTCAGGAGCAGTTGGAAGAGTTTTATACCCGTTATAACGTTGAGCTGATTCGTGCGCCGGAAGGTTTCTTCTATTTGCGTCCGCGTTCTACCACGCTGATCCCACGTTCGGTATTGTCCGAACTGGATATGATGGTGGGTAAAATTCTGTGCTATCTCTATCTCAGCCCGGAACGTCTGGCTCACGAGGGGATTTTCAGTCAGCAGGAAATGTATGAAGAGTTGCTGAGTCTGGCGGATGAGAGCAAGTTGTTGAAGTTTGTTAACCAGCGCTCTACCGGCTCCGATCTGGATAAGCAAAAGTTGCAGGAGAAAGTCCGTACTTCTCTCAACCGTTTACGTCGTTTAGGTATGCTCTACTTTATGGGCAACGACAGCAGCAAATTCCGTATTACTGAAGCGGTATTCCGTTTTGGTGCCGATGTGCGCAGCGGCGATGACCCGCGGGAAGCGCAGTTACGTATGATTCGTGATGGCGAAGCGATGGCTGTGGAAAACAGCCTGTCGTTGCAAGACGATAACGACGAGAACGAATCAACCCAGGCGAATGCCGCGGAAAGTGCAGAGGATGAACAGGAATGATTGAACGCGGTAAATTTCGCTCACTGACGCTGGTAAACTGGAACGGTTTCTTTGCCCGAACCTTCGATCTGGATGAGTTGGTTACTACGCTGTCCGGCGGTAACGGAGCCGGTAAATCCACCACCATGGCGGCTTTCGTTACGGCATTGATTCCCGATCTGACTTTGCTGCATTTCCGTAACACCACCGAAGCCGGTGCCACTAGCGGTTCTCGCGATAAAGGTTTACACGGGAAACTGCGCGCCGGGGTGTGTTATTCCACGCTGGATGTGATCAATTCCCGTCACCAGCGCGTGGTGGTCGGGGTGCGCTTGCAGCAGGTAGCCGGTCGGGATCGTAAAGTTGATATCAAACCTTTCACCATTCAGGGCTTGCCAACGGCGATTCAGCCGACGCAGATCCTCACCGAAGTGGTCGGTGAGCGTCAGGCGCGAGTGCTTTCCCTGCAAGAGCTGAAAGAGCGTGTGGAAGAAATGGAAGGGGTGCAGTTTAAGCAATTTAACTCCATCACCGATTATCACTCCCTGATGTTTGATTTGGGTGTGATTCCAAAACGTCTGCGTTCTTCTGCAGACCGCAGCAAGTTTTACCGACTGATTGAAGCTTCGCTGTACGGCGGGATTTCCAGCGCCATTACCCGCTCGCTGCGCGACTATCTGTTACCGGAAAACAGCGGCGTACGCAAAGCCTTCCAGGACATGGAAGCCGCGCTGCGGGAAAACCGCATGACGCTGGAAGCGATTCGTGTGACTCAATCGGATCGTGATCTGTTCAAGCATCTGATTTCCGAAGCCACTTCCTACGTGGCGGCGGATTATATGCGTCACGCCAATGAGCGCCGAATTCATCTGGACGGCGCTTTAGTACTGCGCCGCGATTTGCTCAGCAGCCGCAAGCAGTTGGTGACTGAGCAATATCGTCACGTAGAAATGTCCCGCGAGCTGGCGGAACAAAGCGCCGCCGAATCCGATTTGGAAACCGATTATCAGGCTGCCAGTGACCACCTTAATTTGGTGCAAACGGCGATGCGTCAGCAGGAAAAAATCGAGCGTTATCAGAGCGATTTGGAAGAGCTGACTTACCGCTTGGAAGAACAGAACGAAGTGGTGGCCGAAGCCAGCGAACAGCAGGCAGAAAACGAAGCCCGTGCGGAAGCGGCCGAGCAAGAAGTGGATGAGCTGAAAAGCCAACTGGCGGATTATCAGCAGGCGCTGGATGTGCAACAAACTCGCGCTATTCAGTATCAGCAAGCTTTACAGGCTTTGGAGCGTGCGCGTGCGCTGTGCCAGATCCCCGATTTGACTGCGGACAACGCCGAAGATTGGCTGGACACTTTCCATGCTAAAGAGCAGGAAGCCACGGAATCGCTGCTGTTACTGGAACAAAAGCTCAGCGTGGCAGATGCGGCGCACAGTCAGTTTGAACAGGCTTATCAGCTGGTGGTCAATATTGCCGGTCAGGTGAGCCGCAGCGAAGCCTGGCAGACTGCGCGAGAATTATTGCGCGATTGGCCGTCGCAACAGCATCTGGCGGAGCGAGTGAAACCGCTACGTATGCGTTTGTCTGAGCTGGAGCAGCGTCTGCGTTCTCAGCAGGATGCCGAGCGTCTGCTGCAGGAATTCTGTAAGCGTCAGGGCCAAGTTTATCAGCCTGAAGCGCTGGAAGAATTACAGCGTGAGCTGGAACAAAAAGTTGAGGAATTGTCTCTCAGCGTGTCCGATGCCGGTGAACGCCGCATGGAAATGCGCCAGGAGCTGGAACAGATTAAGCAGAAAATTCAGACGCTAACCAGCCGTGCGCCAATCTGGCTAGCGGCGCAGGACGCACTGAATCAGCTGGGTGAGCAAAGTGGGGTATCGCTGGAAGACAGCCGTCAGGTGACGGAATACATGCAGCAACTGCTTGAGCGCGAACGTGAAACTACCGTTGAGCGTGATGAAGTTGCGGCACGTAAACGTCAGATTGAAGCGCAAATTGAGCGGCTGAGCCAGCCAAGTGGTGCGGAAGATCCGCGCATGGTGGCGTTAGCCGAGCGTTTCGGAGGCGTATTGCTGTCTGAAATCTATGACGATGTCACTATCGACGATGCACCGTACTTCTCTGCGTTGTATGGACCCTCTCGCCACGGTATCGTGGTGCCGGATCTGTCGCTGGTTCGCGATCAGTTATTGGGGCTGGAAGATTGTCCGGAAGACTTGTATCTGATCGAAGGGGATCCACAGTCCTTTGATGACAGCGTATTCGCCGTCGAAGAACATGAAAAAGCGGTAGTGGTGAAAATTGCCGATCGTCAATGGCGTTATTCCCGCTATCCGGAAGTGCCGCTGTTTGGTCGTGCGGCGCGGGAAAATCGTCTGGAAACCCTGCATGCCGAGCGCGACAGTCTGGCGGAACGTTATGCCACGCTTTCCTTCGACGTACAGAAAACCCAACGCGCCCATCAGGCATTCAGCCGCTTTATCGGTTCTCATCTGGCAGTGGCTTTCGATGCGGATCCGGAAGCTGAAATTCGCCTGCTGAATACCCGTCGCGGTGAAATTGAGCGCGCCCTGAGTGCTCACGAAGATCAAAATCAGCAGCAGCGTCAGCAGTTCGAACAGGCCAAAGAAGGCATTGCGGCGTTGAACCGATTGATTCCACTGGTATCTTTGCTGCTTGACGACACCTTGCAGGATCGGGTGGAAGAAATCAGTGAAGAGTTGGCCGAGGCGCAGGAAGCGGCGCGTCATATTCAGCAGCACGGTAATGCTCTGGTCAAGCTGGAGCCTTTGCTGGCGGTGCTGCAAAGCGATCCGCAGCAGCATGAACAACTGAAAGAAAGCTATATTCAGGCGCAAAACAGTCAGCGTCAGGCCAAGCAGCAGGCCTTTGCCTTAACGGAAGTGGTTCAGCGCCGGGCTCACTTCAGCTATACCGATTCTGCCGGTATGCTGAATGAAAACTCCGATCTGAACGACAAACTGCGCCAACGTCTGGAGCACGCGGAAGCCGACCGTACTCGCGCTCGCGAGCAATTACGTCAATATCAGACCCAGTTCACTCAGTACAGTCAGGTACTGGCGTCGCTGAAAAGTTCTTATGACGCTAAACGGGATATGCTCAAAGAGCTGACCCAGGAATTGCAGGATATTGGCGTTCAGGCCGATGCGAATGCAGAGGCGCGTGCGCGAGCTCGTCGCGATGAATTGCATGCGGCGCTCAGTACCAACCGTTCTCGTCGTAATCAGTTGGAAAAACAGTTGACCTTCTGTGAAGCGGAAATGGATAGCCTGCAAAAGAAACTACGCAAACTGGAGCGGGATTATCATCAGATTCGCGAGCAGGTGGTGAATGCGAAAGCCGGTTGGTGCGCGGTGATGCGTATGGTGAAAGATAACGGCGTCGAACGTCGCTTACATCGTCGTGAACTGGCGTATATGGACGGCGAAGAGCTGCGTTCGATGTCGGATAAAGCCTTAGGCGCCCTGCGTCTGGCAGTCTCTGATAACGAACATCTGCGCGATGTACTGCGTCTGTCGGAAGATCCGAAGCGTCCGGAACGCAAAATCCAGTTCTATATCGCGGTTTACCAACATCTGCGCGAGCGTATTCGTCAGGATATTATTCGCACTGATGATCCGGTTGAAGCCATTGAACAAATGGAAATTGAGCTGGGTCGCCTGACCGAAGAGCTGACCGCCCGTGAACAAAAACTGGCAATTAGCTCCAAAAGTGTAGCGAATATCATCCGTAAAACTATTCAACGCGAGCAGAACCGTATTCGTATGCTGAACCAAGGCTTGCAGGCGGTTTCCTTCGGACAGGTGAAAAGTGTGCGGTTGAACGTGAATGTGCGTGAAGCCCATGCCACTTTACTGGATGTGCTGTCAGAGCAGCAGGAACAGCATCAGGATCTGTTTAACAGCAACCGTCTGACCTTCTCGGAGGCGCTGGCCAAACTCTATCAACGCCTGAACCCGCAAATGGATATGGGGCAGCGTTTGCCGCAAACCATCGGTGAGGAGTTATTGGATTACCGTAACTACCTCGAGCTGGAAGTTGAAGTTTTCCGTGGCGCAGACGGTTGGTTACGTGCGGAGAGCGGGGCTTTGTCCACTGGTGAAGCTATCGGTACCGGTATGTCGATTCTGGTGATGGTGGTGCAGAGTTGGGAAGAGGAATCTCGTCGCCTGCGCGGGAAAGATATTTCTCCTTGCCGCTTGCTGTTCCTTGATGAAGCCGCGCGACTGGATGCGAAATCTATTGCGACACTGTTCGAGCTGTGTGAGCGATTGGAAATGCAATTAATTATCGCTGCGCCGGAAAATATCAGCCCGGAAAAAGGCACCACCTATAAACTGGTGCGTAAAGTATTCCAGAATCATGAGCATGTTCATGTGGTTGGATTACGCGGTTTCGCCAATGATTTACCGGCTATCGCGACAATACAGACGGAAATACCGCAATAACTTCGGAATTAACTGACGTGTAAATAAATGAAAATGGTCGCTAACAGGCGGCCATTTTTTATAGCTTAAATAAAATGAGCTTTCATTTTCTCGATGTGAGAAATCTGTTAGCGTAAAGAATCGATTTACTTTGTCGTATAAATAAGTCAAATATCATTTCTGTTTGTATAATAAAACTAATAGGTAGTGGTCACGGCAAACTATGACGTACTTAGATGAGCATACCGGGGGCATAGAATGTCGCTAGAAAAGAGAAATTCACTACGGCCATTAGCCCTATATTGCGCACTTATCTGTAGCCTGACACCTATGTTCAGCGCTTCAGCCACTGCTCCGACTTTGCCCATCGACTCTGGGGCCTTGCCCGTGGAGACAGGAACCATGTCGGTGGCGCAGAGTCGCTCTAAACTGCTAGCCGTGCTGCCCAAAAATATCACGCCTTATTACGCTTCTAATCTGGCGGCGCTGTATGCGTCTAACCAGATGCAGCCGATGTGGCAGGATCGTCTGGCGGTACAGAGATTTCAGCAGCAATTAGCTGAACTGGCGATGTCCGGCATTCAGCCGCAGTTTATGCAATGGGTAAAATGGTTGAGCGACCCGGAAGTCAAAGGAATGGCGCGAGATGTGGTTCTGTCAGACGCGATGTTGGGCTACTTGCACTTTGTGTCAGGCGTTGGTGCCAATGGCAGCGTGTGGCTGTACAGCAACGTCCCTTACAAAATGGCTATGCCACCAGCCGCGATACTGAACCGTTGGCAGCAAGCTATACGCGAAGGCAATACTGCCGCCTATCTTTCGACTCTGGCACCACAGCATCCACAGTATGAAAAGATGCATCAGGCGCTGAAAACTATGCTGGCCGATAATCGTCCTTGGCCGCAGTTTACCGGTGCGGCGACTTTACGCCCTGGTCAGCTAAGCGATGATATTCCTGCGCTACGCGAAATACTGGCTCGCAGTGGCATGCTAAACGCCGCGCCAGCCGCTCCGGTTAAGTCGCCGGAGGTGATTCCGATGGATAATCCTGCAGCCGTTGCGGTTAACGACGATTTATCCGTCGATGAAGAAAAAACTCGTGCGCAGGCTCATTCGCTGGTAGTGAGCCCGGCAGCGGCGCCGATCTCTGAAATTGTCACTTCTCCACAGACTCCGGTAGCAGAACATCCCGGCAGTACGCTGAGCGTGACCGATAATCAATACACCGAAGATCTGGTAGCGGCGGTGAAACGCTTCCAGCAGTGGCAAGGGCTGACTGATGACGGTGTGATTGGTCCGAGAACCCGCGAATGGCTGAACGTGTCTCCGCAAATGCGTGCCAGCCTGCTGGCGTTGAATATTCAGCGACTGCGTATTCTGCCGGGGCAGGTCGACACTGGCATTATGGTGAATATCCCGAACTATTCGCTGAGTTACTACCAGAATGGTACCGAGGTACTGTCGTCACGCGTGATTGTCGGCCGACCAAGCCGCAAAACGCCTCTGATGAGTAGTGCATTAAATAACGTGGTGGTTAATCCGCCGTGGAACGTACCAACCTCGCTAGTGCGTCAGGATATCGTGCCGAAAGCGCGCAATGATTCCAGCTATTTCCAACGTCACGGTTATACGGTGTTATCTGGCTGGAGCAATGATGCGGAAGTTATCGATCCTTCAATGATTGACTGGAGCGCGATCTCGCCGAATAACTTCCCGTACCGCCTGCGTCAGGCGCCAGGTGCGTCTAACTCGCTGGGGCGTTATAAATTCAATATGCCAAGTTCTGATGCCATTTATCTGCATGACACCCCGAATCACGGCCTGTTCCAGAAAGATATTCGGGCATTAAGTTCCGGCTGTGTGCGCGTGAACAAGGCCTCCGATCTGGCCAATATGCTGTTGCAGGATGCGGGTTGGAACAATGCGCGAGTATCATCCACGTTAAAACAAGGGGATACCACTTACGTGAATATTCGTCAGCGTATTCCGGTGCAACTGTATTATCTGACGGCGTGGGTGGCGGATGATGGTAAACCTCAGTTCCGCACAGATATTTACAATTATGATAAAACGGTGAGATCTGGCGCACAAATCACGCCACAAGCAGAGCTTTTAATGCAATAAATGCAGTAAAACTCAATAACTAATGGTCTGAATACCTGGTTGTCTGACGGGCGCTCATTTTTGCGAGCGCCTTGGAACCTTTGCCTCACGCGGGTTGACTGGTTTTCCGTGGGCGGTTATGGTTCGGGACGGTGCGTTTTGCGCTTACTTTTGACATTATTGCCGGGTAGAAACAGAGATCATGGATAAAATCGACAATTATCGCCGCAAGTGGCTAACTTTAGGCGGGACAGCGCTGGGTCTGTCGCTGTTACCAGGGCACGCATTCGCGACCCTTTCTACTCCCCGCCCACGGATCTTGACCTTAAATAACCTGAATACAGGTGAGTCTATCAAAGCCGAGTTTTTTGACGGCAAAGGTTACAATAAAGAAGAATTGAGTCGCTTAAATCATATTTTCCGCGATTATCGTGCCAACAAAGTTAAACCCATAGACCCACGTCTGTTTGATCAACTCTACCGCTTACAAGGTCTGCTTGGTACCACCAAGCCGGTACAGCTTATTTCTGGTTACCGTTCACTGAATACCAATAATGAAATGCGTGAACATAGCCGTGGCGTTGCCAAACATAGCTTCCACACTTTGGGTAAAGCGATGGATTTCCATATCGAAGGCATTCAGCTAAGTAATATCCGGAAAGCGGCATTAAAAATGCGCGCAGGTGGTGTAGGATATTACCCACGTAGTAACTTTGTGCATATTGATACCGGGCCAGCGCGGACCTGGTGATCAGCAATATTCAGCCAGTGGGGTAGCTTTATCGGTTACGTCACTGGAGTTGGAGCCTTATGAAATATCATATTATTCCGGTAACGGCGTTCAGCCAAAACTGTACTTTGATTTGGTGTGATGCAACATTGCAGGCTGCTTTAGTCGATCCCGGCGGCGACGCCGAAAAAATCATTGCTGAAGTGAGTCGTTTGGGCGTCACGGTAACGCAGATCCTGTTAACTCACGGTCATTTAGATCACGTTGGCGCGGCGGCAGAATTGGCCGAATTCTATCAGGTGCCTATCATCGGGCCGGAAAAAGAAGATCGTTTCTGGCTGGAAGGCTTGCCAGCACAGAGCCGTATGTTCGGTCTGGGTGAGTGTCAGGCATTTGAGCCAACGCGTTGGTTGGAAGAAGGGGACGAGATAAACGTGGGCGAAATGCGGTTATCCGTTCTTCATTGTCCGGGGCATACGCCGGGGCACGTTGTTTTTATCAACCAGCAGGCGAGGCTAGCCTTAACCGGTGATGTGATTTTCAAAGGCGGTGTTGGTCGAAGTGATTTCCCACGCGGCGATCATCAGCAATTGATCGATTCCATCAAACAGAAGCTACTACCTTTGGGTGATGATATGGCGTTTATTCCCGGCCACGGCCCGATGTCCACCCTTGGCCATGAACGGCAGAGCAATCCTTTTATTATCGACGAACCAGCCATTTGGTAAGCGGTTTTATCCTGAATGTAGATGTTCTAAAGGCGCCGATTGGCGCCTTTTTAAATGCATTTTGATCGAATAGGGAAAACCCGAGTATTTTCCTCAAGAAACAATAAATAAATTTGTGTAATATTCGCAGCAAACAATACTAACAGTAGTATGGTCTCGAATGATGTTGGGCTAACCTCGAAGATTAATTTATTAGCCAGCTTTATCGTAGAGGAAATAAATAACAATCATTTTGTCTTATAGCAGCTTTATAGTCGTTTCATGGAATTTACTATGCCATTTCGTCGTTCCAGTTTAAGAAAGTTGTTGCCCCGATTGGGATTATCCTTTGTGGTATTGCTGCTGTTTATCCTATTTGGTGCTGGCGTTATTTATGTGCAGACCGTTAATAATATGCATTCAGATGCCGAAACTAAGTTAAAGCATGCTCGGCAAATGATTGATCGTATTCTTGATAATGCTCATCTTGCCGCGACTCGGGTACAGGGCAGTCTGGGGCAACCTTGCTTACAGGTAGTTCAAAATTTACGCGATCAGGTGGCTACAATTCCCGATGTACGCTCGGTAAATTTAACCCGGCGGGGCAATCAGATTTATTGTACTTCCCTCTATGGCCCTTATGACGATCACGTCAATTTAGCGGCTTACGTCGATGGCCAGCTATACCTTATGTCGGGAAATAAAGTCACGCCTTCACGACCGGTGATGATATATCGACAGGTAGCTGGGGAGTACAGCACCTTGGTTGGCATTGATGGTTATTACTTACATAATATTCTTAACCTGCTGAGCGGGGATATACAGCTCAGATTGGTTATCGGCGATCGTTGGATGGATGCCGTGGGAAATACCCATGCGGGTAACCCATCGCATATAAACATGCCATTGACTCTCGC
Source organism: Yersinia nurmii (assembly GCF_001112925.1). Taxonomy (GTDB): domain Bacteria; phylum Pseudomonadota; class Gammaproteobacteria; order Enterobacterales; family Enterobacteriaceae; genus Yersinia; species Yersinia nurmii. The sequence goes on along the minus strand of NZ_CPYD01000001.1, from coordinate 249,476 downwards.
TTCGGAAAAATATGCTTATTCCATCACGACCAGCCTGACACATGGTCAGTATCTGGCCTATGCTTGGCAATATGCTAGCGGCAGCTTAATATTTTTCCCTCTGCTAGGTTTTATTTCCGCGTTTCTGGTATTCCGTTTGTGCGGAAAATCCTCTTCGCCGATGCAGGTACTCAATATCGCGTTGGAAAATGGGGAGTTCGTGCCTTATCTGCAACCGGTAGTGACCGGGAAAGGGGAGCACTGTATCGGTTGCGAGGTGTTAATGCGTTGGCATAACCCGAATCATGGCATGATTCAGCCGGACCGTTTTATTCCTCTGGCAGAAGATTGCGGATTAATCGTGCCGATGACGCGCTCTATTATGCAGCAAGTCAGCAGCATGTTTGCTCCTTATGCCAGCCAGCTACCGGATGATTTCCATTTTGGTTTCAATATCAGTGCCGACCATTGCCGTGATTTAAGTCTGGTGGATGACTGCCGCGCATTCATTGCCGCTTTTGCAGAAAAGCCTATTAATATCACGTTGGAGCTGACCGAGCGGAAATTAATTGTTGCCGACGAAATTACCGATTGTTTGTTCGCGGAACTACATACTTTGGGCGTATTTATTGCCATAGATGATTTTGGTACCGGTCACTCTAGTCTGGTGTATTTGCAAAAATTCAAAGTAGACTTCCTGAAAATTGACCAGAGCTTCGTTGGAATGATCGGTTCTGATGCATTATCCAGCATCATCGTGGAGAATGTTATCGATCTGGCAACAAAAATGGGGTTGATGACGATAGCAGAAGGGGTGGAAAACGAAACGCAGGCGCGTTATTTGCAAGCGTGTAATGTCGACTATCTACAGGGTTATCTATTTGGCCGGCCAATGCCAATGGCCGAATTTATTGAAAAAAATATCAATCAGGCGACCTTTGAAGAGGCCGCGTCGGAGCTAAAACCGAAAAAGGGTGCCTAAGGCACCCTTTAACCGCAATCCGCTGAAAATAGAATCAGAGTACCGCGACGATGGCTTCACACAGTGGAGCCATGTTGTCTGGTGTCATACCTGCCACGTTAACGCGACCTGAATTCACCGCATACACGCCAAACTCATTACGCAGACGCAGAACCTGTTCTTTGGTCAAACCGCTGAACGAGAACATGCCGTTCTGGTTAATGATGAAGCTAAAGTCTTGTTTCGCCCCTTTCTCTTGCAGGGTATTAACAAACAGTTGGCGCATCCGATGGATACGTTGACGCATATCGGTCAGCTCTTGTTCCCAAATAGCACGCAGCGCGTCATTACTCAGAATAGTAGCAACGACAGAGGCGCCGTGAGCCGGTGGGTTAGAGTAGTTAGCGCGGATAACTGCTTTGACCTGGCTGAATGATTTCTCCGCGATATCGCTGTCTGCCGCAACGATAGTGCAGGCGCCGACGCGTTCGTTGTACAGGCCAAAGTTTTTAGAGTAAGAGCTGCAAACGATCAGTTCTTTATGGCTAGCGGCGAAAATACGCAGACCCTGAGCATCTTCTTCCAGACCACGGGCAAAGCCCTGATAGGCGAAGTCGAACAGCGGCAGCCAGCCTTTAGCCACGGACAGTTCGGCAAGTTTAGCCCACTGTTCGTCGGTTGGATCGATACCGGTCGGGTTATGGCAGCAGCCGTGGAACAGCACTACGTCACCGGCTTGAGCTTCTGACAGGCTTTTCAGCAGGCCATCAAAGTCCAGCGCGTGGTTGGCCGCGTCATAATAATTGTATTCAACCACTTCCAGACCGGCAGCGGAGAATACATTCTTATGGTTTGGCCAGCTTGGATTACTGACCCAAACGCGTTTAGCTGAAGTTTGATGAGCAATAAAATCGGCCGCGATACGCAATGCGCCAGTGCCGCCCGGAGTCTGCGCGGTGCGCGCACGTTTTTCCGTTACGATTGGGCTTTGTTTACCGAACAGCAATTCCTGAGTGCAGCTGGCGAAGACCGGCAGGCCGTCTATACCCAGATAGTTTTTGGTTGTTTCGTTTTCCAGCAAATACTGTTCAGCTTTTTTCACGCTGGTCAGCACCGGCGTTTTACCGGTTTCATCTTTATAAACACCGATACCCAGATTGATTTTATTTGGGCGGTCATCGGCGCGGAAAATGTCGGTCAGACCCAAAATAGGATCGGCAGGTGCAGCAGTGATTTTTTCAAACATGTCAGATGCTTCCATGGCTTAGAGTTAAGCGGACAGAGCCATCAGGGTAGCGCCAGTTCAGGGCTTTGCCAACCGTTTGCGAGAAAAAGAGATCAATCTTGTGAGGCGGGGTGATTACGGGTGAAAAATCGTCAGAATTACTCAGGAAGTAGCAGATTATGCACAATGTGAGTCAGGGTTTAAAAGTAAAAATACAGAAAGCAAAAGGCAGAGCCGAAGCCCTGCCTTTTTTACTTACGCCAAATGAGCTGGCATTAAGTCAGACAACTTAGAACTGGTAAACCATGCCAACACCGACTACGTCATCAGTATTGATGCCGTTAGCAACGGTGAAGTCATTTTTGTCCAGCAGGTTGATTTTGTAATCAACGTAGGTAGACATGTTTTTGTTGAAGTAGTAGTAAGAACCAACAGAAACATATTTCAACAGATCTTGGTCGCCGATTGCTGCGCCAGTAACGCTGTTCAGATCCTTACCTTTAGACTGGACGTAGCCCAGGGAAGGACGCAGACCGAAATCGAACTGGTATTGCGCAGTGATTTCGATGTTCTGAGTTTTGTTAGCAATAGTGTTGGTTTCATTACCGTAAGGAGTGGTGTTCAGCGCTTCAGCATACATGACAGCCAAGTATACGTTGTTAGCATCGTATTTAGCACCAACGTTCCATGCCTGAGCTTTGTCGCCTTGAGCAGTGGTGAAGCGTTTCTGAGTATCAGTACGGTTAGAAGAAGAGTAACCCGCACCGAAGCTTACGCCGTAACCGATATCATAGATAGAGGAGATACCGAAGCCGTCACCGTTTTCAGTTTTAACTTCGTCACGGCCTTCTTCGTTTTTGCCTTGGTATTGCAGAGCGAAGCTCAGACCATCAACCAGACCGAAGAAGTTGTTGTTACGGTAAGTAGCCAGACCGGTAGAACGGCCAGTCATGTAGTTGTCAGAGTTAGACACAGAGTCGCCGCCGAATACTGGCAGCATATCGGTCCATGCGTTCACGTCATAGATTACGCCGTAGTTACGGCCGTAGTCGAATGAACCGTAGTCAGCAAATTTCAGACCAGCAAAGCCCAGACGGGTTTTGTTGCCCTTGTCGCCCTGAGATTCAGCGTGGTTAGCCTGAACGTTGTATTCCCACTGGCCGTAACCGGTCAGTTGGTCAGTAATTTGGGTTTCGCCTTTGAAGCCGAAGCGAACGTAAGTTTCGTCGCCGTCTTGGCCTGCATTATCGGAGAACTGATGGCGGGCATCAACTTTACCGTACAGGTCCAGTTTGTTGCCGTCTTTGTTGTAGATTTCTGCCGCGTTTGCTGCACCAGCAGCCAACAGAGCAGGGATTACTACTGCAAGAATATTGCGCTTCATCATTATTATTACCCTCATTGGTGTTATTCGGACACCTGCCACTGCCGCCAATAATTTTTTTGGAACTATTGTTGAGAGTTTGGTGTCGTCTGTGTCTGAGACGCAGTGTTCCATTCGCAGACCGGTTAATCCACACCGAAAATGCTACTAATTGACAGAAACTGTTTCATTGAAAGACAAACTGTTACTAAATGTAAAATAAAGGGAACTTTGTGACTAATGTCAAACTTTAAAAAATGACAAAAGCCAGCATAAGCTGGCTTTTTTTTATACAACTAACAGAAACCAATTGAAAATGATTAATTTAGAAGCTGGCGTTTCTTGGGGTACGTGGGAATGGGATCACGTCACGGACGTTTTGTACGCCGGTCACATATGCGATCAAACGCTCAAATCCAAGACCAAAACCTGAATGTGGCACAGTGCCGTAGCGACGCAGATCACGATACCACCAGTAATCTTCTTTATTCAGGCCCATTTCTTCCAAACGTTGGTCCAGAACATCCAGACGTTCTTCACGCTGTGAACCACCGATGATTTCCCCAATGCCTGGGGCCAATACATCCATCGCCGCTACAGTTTTACCATCTTCGTTCATACGCATATAGAAAGCTTTGATGTCTTTCGGGTAGTTTTTAACCACTACCGGCGCTTTGAAGTGTTTCTCTGCCAGATAGCGTTCGTGCTCGGAAGACAGATCGATACCCCACGACACTTCGTTTTCGAAGGTCTGGCCAGATGCGAGCAGGATTTCAATTGCGTCTGTGTAATCTACCTGTGCAAAGTCGGAGCTTACGAAACGTTGCAGACGATCGATCGCATCTTTATCTACACGTTGAGCGAAGAAGGCCAAATCGTCAGCGCGCTCGTCCAGAACGGCTTGGAAGACATACTTCAGCATTTTTTCAGCCAGAGCGGCAACATCGTCTAAAGAGGCGAAAGCGACTTCCGGCTCAATCATCCAGAATTCAGCCAAGTGGCGGCTGGTGTTGGAGTTTTCTGCGCGGAAAGTCGGGCCGAAGGTGTAAACCTTAGATAACGCACAGGCGTAAGTTTCGCCGTTCAATTGACCCGATACGGTCAGGAAGGCTTCTTTACCGAAGAAATCTTCGCTGAAATCGATCTTGCCTTCGTCAGTCCGCGGCAAGTTTTCCAGATCCAAAGTCGATACGCGGAACATTTCGCCTGCGCCTTCGGTATCGGATGCGGTAATCAGCGGAGTAGAAACCCAGAAATAACCGTTTTCGTGGAAGAAACGGTGAATTGCCTGCGCCAAAGTGTGACGAACGCGGGCAACGGCTCCAATCAGGTTGGTACGTGGGCGTAAGTGAGCGACTTCGCGCAGGTATTCGATGCTGTGGCGCTTGGCCGCCATCGGATAGGTATCCGGATCGTCCACCCAGCCGACAACTTTCACGTTGGTCGCTTGAATTTCGAAACTCTGACCTTCCCCTGGAGAGGCAACGACGGTGCCGGTCACTTCAACCGAGCAACCGGTCGTCAGATGGAGTACTTCGTCCTGATAATTCGGCAGAGTATTATTAACGACGGCCTGTAACGGATCAAAGCAGGAACCGTCATAAACGGCGACGAAGGAGATGCCAGCTTTAGAATCTCTCCGGGTACGCACCCAACCGCGTACGGTGACTTCACTGTCAACCGCAGCACGGCCTTGCAGTACGTCGACTACAGGCACTACGCTCATAGATTTCTCTCTTTATAAGTTTTGGTTCAGAAATAGATTAAAACCCAAAATATGGGGATGTTGCTATGTTACTTGCGGCAGTGCAGGACACAAGAGGAAATCATCGGATTAGTGCAAGATTTCTACGGATAACATAAATAAATCGGCGGATGGCGAAGATCGCGGCACGGTATCTGGTGCTATATAAAGGAGGAACAGTGAAATAAGCCGGATGAGGAAGACTCACCCGGCACCTTGCGGTTCAGCTAGCCTTTTGTACTAAAGGCAAATCAAAGGCTTCACGCAGTTCATCAACGAAGGCGGGATCCTGACAAATGGTTTTTCCAGGGCTGTCTGATAATTTGGCCACGGGCTTTCCATTACATTCCACCAGTTTAATCACGATATTCAGCGGTTTGACGCCCGGAATATCACAGGTCAGGCGGGTGCCAATACCAAAGACCAGATTGATACGCTGATAGAAATGGCGATATAAATCCAGCGCCTTCTCCAGATCAAGGTTATCGGAAAACACGAGCGTTTTGCTCATTGGGTCAATTCCCAGCTTGATAAAGTGGGCAATGGCTTTTTCGCCCCATTCTACCGGATCGCCAGAGTCATGGCGTAGACCCTGATAGCGAGTGGCAAAAGGCAGATCGAAATCGCGCAGGAAAGCGTCCATGGCAATGCAATCGGTTAGCGCTATTCCCAGTTGATCTGGATATTCATCCAACCAAGCTTGTAAGGCAACGCGTTGACTGCTTGCCAGTTCAGGGCTGATTTGCTGATGAGCCTGGAACCATTCGTGTGCCTGGGTGCCCACCGGCGTCAGAGACAATCGGCGTGCCAGATCGTAATTGCTGGTGCCGACTAAATAAGGAAACTCTGCTTGTAAGGTGCTGACAACGGCCTGCTGTACTTCACGGGAGAAACGGCGACGGGTGCCGAAATCCATCAATTTGAAACGAGATATATCCACATCGCTGCTTAATTGATTGAATTGTACTAGCTTGGCGCGGAGTTTCTCGATAGCCATCTGCGGGACGATCTGCGGCGAGCGGTGGCGATGCACCACCTCACTAATAACCGCCAGCAATGGCACTTCCCACATAATAACTTCACACCACAGACCGGAAATACGAATATCCAGTTTCCCTTCGCGGGCGGATACGCTGACCTGCTGCGGATTGAACCGAAAATCCCGTAACCAATTCAGATAATCGGATTTGAAGAAGGGGAGGCCGGACAGATAGGCGAATTCGTCCTGGGTTAACGCCAGTTCACTCATAAGAGCGATCTGACGACGAATTTCATCCACATAGTCGCCCAGCAATTCGTCACCGCGGCAGCGGAATTCCGCAGCAACGGTAATATGGCGATAACGATGAAACACTGCTTGTTGCATATGAAGCTTGTAAGCATCCGTATCAAGCAATGAAGTCAAAATCGGAGAGGCGTCTTGAGTCATGGCGCGTTACAGCATCCTCGTAGGAGCATTTTCCAGATTCGGCATAATCAATAAAGTTGCAGGAGTATACCGGTATTATCCTGTTATTGAACCCTCATAACACCATAAATGGCGTAACAAGATCTAGAGTTAAACGTGCCATCAACTTTACTCGTCGGCCTTTTAGTCTATAGAAAATAAAATAAGCTAAATATTTTCGTAACTTAGATGCAGGGGCTATTTATTGCTCGCCCGAAATGTAGGGGTATTATTTGTCATTTTTTGTTCTTAAGAGAAACAAAATACCTGGTCGATTTATCGTCAGAAACTGCGCTATTCAGATAAATTTTATTGCAGTTATTTTTATAAGGAATTAATTGTGTGGGAAAACAACAATAAAAAAGGCGTGGTTGTTCTGTCATTAGGCTAAATAAAACCGTCTGCGGTATAAAAACTGACCCGATCTTTGCCATTGCCTTTGCAATAATACAGAGCTTCATCCGCTTGCTTAATAGCCCTTTTCATTTCTGAATAGCTCTCTAGCATGGCGATACCACAGCTGATACGGAACATAACCGTGGTGCTGTCTTCTAATTTTAGCATCAGTTGGTTCACTTTTAACCGTAGGTTATTCATGATTCGAATCGCGTCCTCCGGCGTACCGTTATTTAATACAATGGCAAACTCTTCTCCGCCGTAGCGTGAAAAGATATCGGTAGAGCGGAAATAGGATATCAGGAGCTTACTGAATTCAATCAGCACCTTATCACCTACACCATGGCCGTAGGTGTCATTAAGTGACTTGAAATTATCGATATCGACCAAAGCAAAAGCCATCGGATAGCTAGTGGTAGGCATGGCTTCACACAGATTAAACAGTTTCCGACGATTATAAATATTGGTCAGCGGATCAATAAAGGACGCTTTTTCCAGCTCACCAATCAGATTTTTTTTCAGATTCAAGAAGGACTTTATCTAACTGATAACGGCGCAGATCTTTAATGGCGTCGGTAATAGCAACTAAATCCTGACTCAGATAAACCACTTGATTCTCAATATTCATATTTCCCTGGGAAAGCTTTTTGATATTCTTCGTGGTTTCAGATAACCATTTATTGATATTAACGCAAAATATCAGGCGTGGGACAATAATCAATAGGGCTAATAACATTCCGATGGCAAGAGTGCTATCTACTCTTATGTTACTTTGTAAGATATTGCTTTGGAGTGATTTTATTTCTGTTTCAAATATCTGGCTATTAAAACTCTGGGCAATTGAGCTAATATAATTTACATACTCATAAATATCTCTGACATCATACTTTTCGTTTTTGGTCATAGAGAGATATAAAGCATTGGCGATTTTTTCGCTGTTTTGCAGCGATATTTTTCCTTGTAAATCGTTGACTACGTGACTCATTTCATTGAATTTGTATGTTTTATCGATAAAACCGAAGCGGGGTTGTAGCGAGTGCAGCACGCCGGTAAGTTGGATAGCTTTAAGATATGGCTCTGGTCGCTGAACTTTGGCTAAATTGATGTCTACGATCTGATCGACTAAATCGGTGAGGGTCATAACCAAACGACTATTTATTCTGATGGCTTCGAGGAAGACATATGACGCTGCTTTTATCAGGCGGTTATCGATAATATATAGCGAGTATTTTTGTTGACCTCTGAAATGTAAAATGCATTATTCATGTCATAGAGGTAACTGTCGTTCAACGGTATTTTCGAGCCTTCACGTAAGTCATTGGCTATTAATTTATCCATCAGTTGAATCGAGGAAATAACCAAGTATTGATAAGTGGCGCCCAGTTTTTCAACCATGGTTGAATTGGCATTTTTTTAAACGTCACTATTTTCTTGGTGGCAGTTATTACTGCCTGATTGATTTCCTGCTGGTTTACATCGGTTCTGATTAAACTGATTTTTTTAAGCGATGCATGTGCAATACGGCCTGAAATGCCTCGGTAAATTCATGCAATCGCTCAATTTTATACAGATTTAATTTATTGTTTTCTGCGATGGTGCTATTGCGAGATATGTTGGTGTAAACGAATACAGAGAAAAATACCATTAATGAAAGTGTGAAAAAATAAATAAGATATTTTACTCTCATAGCCGTATTGTTCCCGATCAGCCTTCATTGTGCATTACACCACTTACCCCGTCATATCCATTCGAATCATCTTGTTGGTGATGAGCTATTACGTGAATGATACCACTCTGAGATTAAACTTAACGAGAGATAATTCTGATGCTGTCAGTCGTATTTTTACACTTTATTTCTATCTTAGTTCATTTTGTCCGTTTACCTTGCAACTGCACATATTCCGCAACAAAAAACTCCGATGGCAACGGATTTTCATGCTAAGGAATGGCCAGACAATAAAATAAACAGAGTATTTTTTCAATTAACTGACGGCTCTCACCTTTACCAACTGGGTTCATCGTAGCTATCTCGGCGATACCTGTTGCTCATGTCAATCCTTCGGGTTCTCAACTGGGTTTTTTTTACAGCTGTGATACATTTAAATTCACTCTGAGTCTGGATGGAAAGTTTCTGTGGTACAGAGATTCCGCCATCTGAGTACAAAAACACCAGACCGGGTAATCATATTCACTGATGACGTCAAAAGGGTTTTTATGACACAACAGCCGCAAGCCAAATACCGTCACGATTATCGTGCGCCGGATTACACCATTACCGATATTGATTTAAATTTCGAGTTGGACGCGCAGAAAACGACGGTAACGGCAGTCAGTAAAGTAAAACGTCAGGGAACCGCAGGTGCCCCATTGATCCTGAATGGCGAAGACCTGACGTTATTAAGCGTCAGTGTTGATGGTCAGCCGTGGTCTCACTACCGTCTACAGGACAAAACTCTGGTTATCGAAGAATTACCGGAGCAGTTTACTTTAACTATCGTTAACGACATTCACCCGGCAACCAATACGGCTCTTGAAGGGCTTTATCTCTCCGGCGAAGCGCTGTGCACTCAATGTGAAGCCGAAGGTTTCCGCCATATTACTTATTATCTGGATCGTCCAGATGTGTTAGCGCGCTTTACCACGACTATTGTGGCAGATAAAGTTCGCTATCCTTATCTGTTATCCAATGGCAATCGTCTGGAACAGGGCGAATTAGCTGATGGTCGTCATTGGGTTAAATGGGAAGATCCGTTCCCGAAACCAAGCTATTTGTTTGCTCTGGTGGCGGGTGATTTTGATGTATTAAGAGACACCTTTATTACCCGTTCAGGTCGGGAGGTGGCGTTAGAATTGTTCGTCGACCGCGGCAACTTGGATCGCGCCGATTGGGCTATGATTTCCCTGAAAAACTCCATGAAATGGGACGAAACTCGTTTCGGTCTTGAATACGATCTTGATATTTATATGATCGTTGCCGTTGATTTCTTCAATATGGGCGCGATGGAGAATAAAGGGCTAAATGTCTTCAACTCCAAATACGTTCTGGCTAAAGCAGAAACGGCTACGGATAAAGATTATCTTAATATCGAAGCGGTTATTGGCCACGAATATTTCCATAACTGGACCGGCAACCGTGTGACTTGTCGCGACTGGTTCCAACTTAGCTTGAAAGAAGGGTTGACGGTATTCCGCGATCAGGAATTCAGCTCCGATTTGGGTTCTCGTCCGGTAAACCGTATTGATAATGTTCGTGTGATGCGAGCCGCGCAGTTTGCGGAAGACGCCAGCCCAATGGCTCATGCTATTCGTCCGGATAAAGTTATTGAGATGAATAACTTCTATACCCTGACGGTGTATGAGAAAGGATCGGAAGTGATCCGCATGATGCATACATTATTAGGTGAAGCTCAGTTCCAGGCCGGAATGCAGTTGTATTTCGAGCGCCATGATGGCAGCGCTGCCACCTGTGATGATTTTGTGCAGGCGATGGAAGATGCGTCCAATGTCGATCTTTCGCTATTCCGTCGCTGGTATAGCCAATCCGGTACGCCGTTAGTAACGGTACGCGATGACTATGATGCGGAAAAACAGCAATATCACCTGCATATTAGTCAGAAAACCTTGCCGACTGCCGATCAGGCCGAGAAGTTACCTCTACATATTCCGTTCGATATTGAGCTTTACGATAGTAAAGGCGAAGTCATTCCACTTCAGAGAAACGGTTTGCCGGTTCATCATGTGCTGAATGTGACCAAATCCGAAGAAACCTTTACCTTTGATCAAGTACCTTGCAAGCCAACGCCTTCGCTGCTGCGTGAATTCTCTGCGCCAGTGAAACTAGATTATCCGTATAGCGATCAACAGTTAACTTTCCTGATGCAGCATGCGCGCAATGAGTTTTCTCGTTGGGATGCGGCGCAGACCCTGCTGGCGACCTATTTCAAGCTGAATGTAGCGAAATATCAGCAGAAACAACCGCTTTCCTTGCCTTTACACGTCGCAGACGCCTTCCGCGCGGTATTGTTGGATGACCAGCTTGATCCGGCGTTGGCTGCGCAAATTCTGACTTTGCCTTCAGAGAACGAAATTGCCGAGTTGTTTACTATTATTGACCCAGAAGCGATCGGGGCGGTTCACGAAGCGATTACTCGTTGTCTGGCGCAAGAGTTAGCCGACGAACTCTTGGCGGTATATCTGGCTAATCAGACGCCGGAATATCGGGTTGAGCATGCAGATATTGCTAAACGTGCGTTGAAAAATACCTGTCTGGCTTATTTAGCGTTTGCTGACGCCGAGTTTGCTAACAAGCTGGTTTCTTCCCAATATCATCAGGCTGATAATATGACTGATTCGCTGGCGGCGCTGTCTGCGGCGGTAGCGGCGCAGTTGCCGTGCCGTGATGAGCTGTTGGAAGCCTTCGATGTACGTTGGAATCACGATGGTTTGGTGATGGATAAATGGTTTGCCTTGCAGGCATCGAACCCGGCCGATGACGTACTGGAACGGGTTCGTGCTTTGCTGAAACATCCATCCTTTAGCCTGAGCAACCCGAACCGCACCCGTGCGCTAATCGGGGCGTTTGCTTCAGCTAATCCGGCGGCGTTCCATGCTAAAGACGGCAGCGGTTATCAGTTCTTAGTTGAGATTTTAAGTGATCTGAACACGCGTAACCCTCAAGTCGCCTCACGTTTAATTGAGCCATTAATTCGATTAAAACGTTATGACGCCGAACGTCAGGCCAAGATGCGTCAGGCGCTGGAACAGCTCAAAGGACTGGAAAATCTGTCTGGTGATTTATTCGAAAAAATCACCAAGGCGCTGGCAGCGTAATGCAATAGTCAGCGATTGACGGGAGTTATACTCCCGTCAAAACTAGGATCTTTATTTCTTGAGCCTGATGATGAATTTTGCAGATCCTATAGCGGTACTACTTGCTTATTTAATGCATCGTTTTTATTTTCAGAAATAAGTTGATCTCGTTTTTCTTATCTGCGCCAAATTTTATCTAAAGATAGAATCTATTACTAATCATTTGAGAAACCAGAATGTGTTTAAGCTTATATTATTCTGAGGTGTAATAGTGTCCAGATTTTTTAATAATTGAATTAAAATAACAGACATAATGGAATTAAATATGTCTCATGATATTTTTTGACGACAAATGGAATTATGCAGGGGCTAATATCTTTAGGTTGTTGGACAAAGACCTCATAGAAAATAAGTAGCAAATAGATCATGAAAATGAGCTGTTTGTTTACCCATTTTCGTATAGCATAAAATGAGTTTTTTAATCTTAAGTTTGAATTCTATCGCATATCGGCAAAGGACTCTTAAGGAAAGTAGCCTAACATAGAGCATAGAGCATAGAGCATAGGTGTGGAGTGTAGGGATGCCATGCTAACAGACCTAAACATTAATTATCCGAATAGCTTAAGTCATGCTGCATCGCAGCTGGAAGAGATTATATCTCTTCTATATTAAGATGTTATTTGCCAATATCATGGGGCTGGCACATCAGGCTATAGCTTATGGGAAGATAAAGGGTTCTGATTTATAACGCATTCTATTAATAGGAAAATGCACAAACTTCGATGCCGAGACATGCGTAGTTTTCTCAAGATCTGCGCGCCTATTCTCTTACAGTCTTCGGCGTTGTTGACAAATATCATTGGCCCGATTGGACTTGATTTCCAACATGTTCCATATTCTTTAGTATACAAAGCTGCGGTGAAGTGAAAATTAAAAATAGCCACAAGCGCAAGAAGAAAGATCGTAATGTTGGCAGATGAAAGTATATGTCATTTTAAATTTAAGGCGTTATTCTTTCCTGTCATCAATATATAGGTAGATATTACCATTTTCATAATACATATCAGTACACCTGCAACCCTATAGTTGGTAAGACGATAAAATAATACGATATCGGGGTATGACAGATGCGGGGATATTTCTTTAATTATGTGCTGTATGTTGGTGTTTACGCAGGTATATAACTTATCTTCTCCTCTCCTCCATTAAATGGCGAAATACACCATACGCATAGCTGGAAGGTATACTGGGCGAATACCCCGTTAGGTAATGCGGATACGATCTTTCCGTCATAAAAATCTCTTTTTATATTCCGTTGGCGATTATATATCGATACAGCTAATGCATCTTAATTTTATCACTTTTAAGAATAATAACTAAATACTACGTCTACAGTGATGGCTCCAGTACGGTTTATCAAAATAACCCTGAGTTATTAAAGTAATACCTTTAGTGAATCGTTCTCCAGCACTTATCTATAGAATTGGTACAGAAAATAGTTCGATAAGATCTATCTGCTGACGCGACGATTTCTTAGGTTATTGCGAAGTGTTCTATAGCCAGCCCCGCTAGCATGATTACTTCTATACCCTCAGTTTTGTGGTATTGAACCGACATTATCTCTGAAGAGAGAAATTGTTTTCAGGCATGAGGGGAATCCTAGGCGCGGGTTGGTATGACTCATTCTGACCAAGAAATACACTCGGCATTAACAAGTGATGATCAAAATAAGCCTTCGGTGGGATTCTTTTCAGGGCTTTACTTAGCAAACGTTTACTTTGTGAAAGGATATATTTACCATTCGTGCGTTTATCCACTCGATGGAAAGTTCGCCCCGCTTGTCGCTGGCGAACGTTGCCGATAGAAAACGTTATCGATAGCAAAATAGGCTGGAGAACTCGCGTTTTCATTCCATTTTCCTCAGTCACTTGCTTGTCACCGGGAGCATAGGAGATCACATGTTTTATCCGATCGTTAAAAAGGCACTGTTCCAGCTCGATCCAGAGCGCGCTCATGAACTAACTTTCCGTCAATTAAAACGCATTACGGGCACGCCGCTGGAGTTTTTAGTGCGTCAATCGGTGCCGACGAAGCCAGTGAGCTGCATGGGACTGTCATTTAAAAACCCTGTTGGTTTAGCTGCGGGTCTGGATAAAAACGGTGATTGCATTGATGCCTTGGGCGCAATGGGATTTGGTTTTATTGAAGTGGGGACGGTCACGCCACTGCCGCAGCCGGGAAATGATAAACCTCGCTTATTCCGCGTCCTTGAAGCTGAAGGTCTGATCAATCGGATGGGCTTTAATAATCTCGGTGTGGATAATCTGGTCGATAACGTTAAAAAATCGCATTTTGGAGGAATTCTTGGGATTAATATCGGTAAGAATAAAGATACGCCGGTAGAGAATGGTAAAGATGATTATCTGATCTGCATGGATAAAGTTTATCCATACGCCGGTTATATTGCGATTAATATTTCGTCACCAAATACTCCAGGGCTACGTTCTTTACAGTATGGGGAAGCGTTGGACGATCTGCTTGCGGCCGTTAAAAATAAGCAGGCGGAACTGCATCAGCGTCATCATAAATATGTGCCGGTCGCCGTTAAGATCGCTCCGGATCTTACTGAAGAAGAATTGATCCAGGTCGCGGATAGCTTGGTAAAACATAATATAGATGGCGTTATTGCCACTAATACCACCTTAGATCGTTCTTTGATCCAAGGTTTAAATTATTGTGAACAAAGTGGTGGATTAAGTGGCCGCCCATTGCAATCCCGTAGCACCGAGGTGATTCGCCGTTTGTCACAGGAATTACAGGGACGTTTGCCTATTATTGGGGTGGGCGGAATTGATTCTCTGATGGCAGCCAGAGAAAAAATGGCAGCAGGGGCTTCACTAGTCCAAATTTATTCTGGCTTTATCTTCCGTGGGCCTGGTTTGATTAAAGATATTGTTACTCATATCTAATTATTTCTCTTGATTTTCGTCTGGGGGTTTATTTATGCCCCCAGCTCGTCTATATTTTATCCGTTAGTTTAAATAAACATCGATAAATGTAAATGAATTGAGTTTGATTAGATAACCAGACAACTCAATTATTGAGCGGTAAATGTTGGCAGTGGGATGGGAAGGAATAAAATATGCGGATTAAACCTGACGATAAATGGCGTTGGTATTTTGATGCTGAACACGATCGGCTGATGCTGGATCTAGCCAATGGTATGATATTTCGTTCTCGCTTCCCGGCCAAAATGTTAACGCCAGATGCATTTAGTGAATCCGCATTTTGTGTGGACGATGCTGCTCTTTATTTTGAATTCGAAGATCAATGTCGCCAAATTAAATTGAGCCACGAACATCGAGCCGAACTGGTATTAAATGCGTTAGTGGCATTTCGTTTCCTGAAACCCTTAATGCCAAAAAGTTGGTATTTTGTGCAACAGGCAAAAGTTTTAACGCCGGAAAATGGCAGCTTGGCCTTGGTGAAACTGATGGAAACCGGAGAAGAGGTTAGGGTATTAGTCGTTGAATCCGGTGATTCCGCGAGCTTATGTTTATTGGCTCAGCCTCAATTGCAGCTGGCGGGCAGACCCTTGATATTAGGCGATGCGATTAAAATTATGAACGATCGCTTATTGCCATTAGTCATAGAAAATACCGATATTCAGGCGTTTGACCGGGCGGTCTGATCGATAATGACGGCTTAATTCGAACTATGTCATCTGCCCTGATTTCGGGTTGCTCTTTCGACGCTATTTACCCGTCAGTGTGATATCCCCTTTTGGCACACAGCTGCACGCCAGAATAACGCCATTTTCTGCAATAGCACTTTGTTTTAACGGCGCCACTTCACCATCCAGCAATGTCACTTTGCAGCTACCGCATATTCCAGCCCGGCATGAATAAGGAATACGAATATTCTGTTGTTCCAGTTGCTCCAGTAATACCTGCTGATTATTACCAGTAAAACGAATACCGTTATATTCAATAGTGACGGCGCGAGTGCTATCCTGCACCATCGGTAAGGCCTCCGCCACGACGCCAGCGCCATAAGGGCGGGGCGGTTTGGTCGCCAATACCTCAATATTATCGCCGACGCGAATAATGCCGCTATTACGTGCAATCATATTCTGACCAAAATCCACATCGCCATTATCCGCAGTTCGGAATTTCTGTAGTGTAGTTAAAGGTTCGGCGGTAGGATGCTTTTTTCCACGCTCAATGCTGACGGTGGTCAAAATACAGCGGCTGCAAGGTTTCACCAGATCGAATATCACATCACCGACGCGAATCACCTGCCAGCTATCTTCCGCAAAAGCGCTGGCACCAGTGACGACTAAATTAGGCCGAAATTGTTCAATCTTAATGCTGCCGGGGCATCGTCGCTGTAATTCGGCAAAAGAGGCTTCATTAATCAGCAAATAGGGATAGCCATCGGCGAAGGAAAGAGGAATTTCCGGCTGGCGTTTTACCCGACGAGTCAGTTCCGGCCCAAGCCAGCGTAATTGAACTTCGCGTTGGAAATAGCCGCTGAGCCAGTCGTTTATTTCCGCAGGGGCAATCAGAGCGGTAAAATGATTTCCCCATACTTCGGTGGGGGCCGCAGTGGGGGAAAAATCATTAAAGCGGATACTGGCGCTTTCGCCGTCTGGCGCGGTAAGAAATAAACCGTCAACCAGTAGCGCCGGAGTAAAAGTCACCATCTTCGGATTATTACGAGCTGTAATAAAAGTGCCATCCGGTTCGGTGATCATAAATACTCGGTCAAAAGCGAGGCCGCTACGGCCTACCTGTGCATGGGAAAGCTGTAATCCACGCATGGATTTTACCGGGTGAATGTAAAGTTTAGAGAGAGTGATCACCATGTGCTCCATGCGTGTATGAAATTAGAAGGGAGCAACTTTATGACAAGCGGACAGGATTAGCTATAATGCGCAACAATTTTATTTTTGGTGATAGTGCGATATGAACTCTTTGTTTGCCAGCACGGCGCGTGGACTGGAAGAACTGTTAAAAAGCGAACTCGAAGCGCTGGGTGCCCACGACTGTAAAATAGTGCAGGGTGGGGTACATTTTCAGGGTGACGATCGGCTTATGTACCAAAGTTTGCTGTGGAGTCGTTTGGCTTCCCGCATTCTGCTGCCCCTGAATGAATTTAAGGTTCACAGCGATCTGGATCTTTATCTGGGGGTGCAAGCTATCGACTGGCCGTCGATCTTTGGCGTGGACAAAACTTTTGCCGTGCATTTTAGCGGTGTGAATGAAGAAATCCGCAATAGCCAGTACGGCGCATTGAAAGTAAAAGATGCGATTGTGGATAGCTTCACTCGCAAGATCGATCAACGCCCAACGGTTGCCAAGCAACAGCCGGATATTCGGGTGAATGTGTTTCTGCAACGCGACACCGCCAGCGTGGCATTGGATTTGAGCGGCGAAGGTCTGCATCAGCGCGGTTATCGCGATCTGACCGGGCAGGCGCCGTTAAAGGAAAACTTGGCTGCCGCGATTATTCTGCGATCTGGCTGGCAGGCAGGAACGCCAATGGTCGATCCTATGTGTGGTTCCGGCACTTTGCTGATCGAAGCGGCGATGATGGCTTCGGATCGTGCTCCGGGCCTGCATCGCCACCATTGGGGCTTTACTGCCTGGAATAGTTTTAACGAAGAGCTGTGGCGCGAACTGACGGCGGAAGCGCAGGTGCGTGCTCGCCGTGGCCTACAGGAAACCACGTCCCGCTTCTTTGGCTCCGATATTGATCGTCGGGTCATTGAAATGGCACGAGCCAACGCTCGCCGCGCCGGTGTAGCGGAATTGATTACGCTGAATGCAAATGACGTCAGTAAACTGGTTAATCCGTTGCCGGAAGGTCCTGTGGGTACGGTGATCAGTAACCCGCCGTACGGGGAGCGTTTAGAAAGCGAGCCAGCGCTGATCGCTTTGCACAATATGTTTGGTCGCATCATGAAGACGGCGTTTGGCGGCTGGCGTTTATCGTTGTTCAGCGCCTCTCCAGAACTGTTGAGCTGCCTGCAATTGCGTGCCGAGCGTGAATTTAAAGCGAAAAACGGCCCGCTGGACTGCGTACAAAAAAACTATCAGCTGGCGGCTAACCCGCAGGGTACCAGCGGCGTTCAGGTGGCAGAAGATTATGCCAACCGTCTGCGCAAGAATGTGAAAAAACTGGATAAATGGGCGAAACAGCAGGGTATCGAATGTTACCGTCTGTATGACGCAGATTTGCCGGATTACAACGTGGCGGTGGATCGCTACGGCAGCAAAGTGGTGGTGCAGGAATATGCGCCGCCAAAAACTGTCGATCCGCAAAAAGCCCGCCAGCGTTTGTTCGACGTAATCAATGCTACTTTAGCGGTACTGAATTTACCGTCTAACCAATTGGTATTGAAAACCCGCGAACGTCAGAAAGGGAAAAGCCAGTACGAGAAACTTGCGCAGAAAGGCGAATTCCTGTTGGTGGAAGAGTATAACGCCAAGCTGTGGGTGAATCTGACTGACTATCTGGATACCGGTTTGTTCCTCGATCACCGTTTGGCGCGTCAGATGCTGGGCAAAATGAGTCAGGGTAAAGATTTCCTGAACCTGTTTGCTTATACCGGTACCGCCAGCGTGCATGCAGGCTTAGGTGGCGCGCGCAGTACTACGACAGTTGATATGTCTCGTACCTATCTGGAATGGGCGGAGAAAAACCTGCGGGTTAACAGTTTAACCGGCCAGCAACATCGACTGATTCAGGCGGATTGCCTGTCTTGGTTAAGTAACACCGACGAGCAGTTTGACGTGATTTTTATCGATCCGCCAACCTTCTCAAACTCCAAGCGTATGGAGACCACGTTTGACGTACAGCGCGATCATCTGGTGCTGATGAAAGAACTTAAACGGTTACTGCGTCGTAAGGGAACCATTATGTTCTCGAACAATAAGCGCGGTTTCCAGATGGATTTGGCCGGGATTGAAGCCCTGGGACTGGTGGCAAAAGAAATCACCGCTCAAACGCAATCCGAAGACTTTGCCCGTAATCGTCAGATCCACAACTGTTGGCTGGTCACCCACGCCAACGAGGAAAAGTAGAAACTATGTCGTTAATTAGCATGTCAGGTGCCTGGCTGTCGTTCAGTGATGCACCTTTGTTAGACAATACCGAATTACATATTGAACCGAACGAACGTGTCTGTTTGGTCGGTCGTAATGGCGCGGGTAAATCCACACTGTTGAAAATCCTGAGCAAGGAAATTGCGCTGGACGACGGACGCATTGTGTACGAACAAGATCTGATCGTGGCACGCCTGCAACAGGATCCGCCGCGTAACGTGGCTGGCACCGTGTTTGACTTCGTTGCAGAAGGGGTGCAGGAGCAAGCGGAGCATTTGAAAGCCTACCATGCCACTTTGCATCAGGTTGAGTTGGACCCAAGCGAGAAAAATCTGAATCGTTTGGCGGCGTTACAGGAAATTCTTGACCACCAGGGCCTGTGGCAGTTAGATAGCCGCATTCATGAAGTTCTGGAACAGTTGGGGCTCAACGCTGACGCTGAGCTGTCTTCCCTGTCCGGTGGCTGGCTGCGCAAAGCGGCGTTGGGTCGGGCGTTGGTTAGTTCGCCAAAAGTATTGTTGCTAGATGAGCCAACCAACCACTTGGATATCGAGACGATCTACTGGCTGGAAGGTTTCCTGAAAGAGTTTCAGGGCAGTATCATCTTTATTTCCCATGACCGTTCATTTATCCGCGCTATGGCAACCCGTATTGTGGACCTGGATCGCGGTAAACTGGTGTCATGGCCGGGTAACTACGAGCTGTATCTGGCGAGCAAAGAAGAAGCGCTGCGGGTTGAAGAACTGCAAAATGCTGAATTCGATCGCAAATTGGCACAGGAAGAAGTGTGGATCCGTCAGGGCATTAAAGCGCGTCGTACGCGTAACGAAGGCCGCGTGCGCGCCTTGAAAGCGTTGCGTCAGGAACGTTCTGAGCGTCGTGAAGTGATGGGCACAGCCAAGATGCAGGTGGAAGAAACCGTGCGTTCGGGCAAGATTGTCTTCGATCTGGAAAATGTGAATTATCAGGTTGGCGATAAAGTGCTGGTGAAAAACTTCACCGCGCAGGTACAACGTGGCGATAAAATTGCACTGGTTGGGCCGAACGGCTGTGGGAAAACCACTTTGCTGAAGCTGATGCTCGGCCAGTTACAGGCCGATAGCGGTAAGGTTCACTGCGGTACCAAGCTCGAAGTGGCTTACTTCGACCAGCACCGTGCGGAACTGGACCCAGAGCGCACCGTGATGGATAACCTAGCGGAAGGTAAACAGGAAGTGATGGTTAATGGTCGTTCACGTCACGTTCTGGGTTATTTGCAGGACTTCTTGTTCCATCCAAAGCGGGCGATGACGCCAGTGAAAGCCTTGTCCGGTGGGGAGCGTAACCGCCTGTTATTGGCTAAACTATTCCTGAAACCTAGCAACCTGTTGATTCTCGATGAGCCAACCAACGACCTGGATGTCGAAACGTTGGAATTGCTTGAAGAGATGGTGGATGGCTATCAGGGCACCGTATTGTTGGTCAGCCATGATCGTCAGTTCGTTGATAACTCTGTTACCGAGTGCTGGATTTTCGAAGGCAACGGTGAAATCAGCAGCTTTGTGGGCGGTTATTACGATGCCCATAAACAGCGTGCTGAAGCCAAGCCGATTCGCCAAGCTGCGCCGAAGGTAGAAACACCTAAAGCTACTGCTCCGGTAAAAAATACGGCGTCGGCTAAGCGTTCGACAGGTAAACTCAGTTATAACTTGCAGCGTGAACTGGATCAGTTGCCACAACAGCTTGAGAAACTGGAAGAGGAAATTGGCGCATTACAAGCTCAGGTGAGCGATGCCAATTTCTTCTCCCGTCCTCATGAGGAAACCCAGCAAGTGCTAAAAGCACTGGCTGCCGCAGAACAAGCGCTGGAAGTGGCTTTTGCCCGTTGGGAAGAATTGGAAGCACAGAAAAACGGCTAATTAAAGCGGGGGAGGGTAGAGTTATTGCTGCACTCCACTGACTTAACGGCTGCCAAACCGTTCTGTTGCCAATGCGTAAAACGAATTGTGTAGCAGAACGGTATTTTTTGGCGCTGAAATATTGCCGTGAAGGAGAGTTCTATTGTGTTCTGTTAGCCATCACGATCACGGTCATCATCATGTTGAAAGTAATGACGCGATGCTATGCCCGCAGTGCGATATGCTGGTGGCATTGCCGAAGTTATCTTTCGGCACCAAAGCTGTTTGCCCGCGCTGTAAAACGACACTGAGTATGCGGTGGGAAGAACCGCGTAAACGGCCTATAGGCTATGCGCTCAGTGCGCTATTTATGCTATTGGTTGCTAACCTGTTCCCCTTCGTTAATATGCGGGTGGCAGGGATTACCAGTGAAATTACGCTAATTCAAATTCCTCGCGTTATGCTGAACGATAATTACGCCAGCATGGCGACGCTATTCATGGTGCTGGTACAGTTAATCCCCGCATTTTGCATGGTGGCGATTATCTTACTCTGTTCAGGTACTCGACTACCGAAACACCTGAAAACCGTGATGGCCAAAGCGCTGTTTATGTTCAAAACCTGGTGCATGGTGGAAATTTTCCTCGCCGGTGTTTTGGTCAGTTTCGTTAAGCTGATGGCTTACGGAGAGATCGGTATCGGCAGCAGTTTTGTGCCTTACTGTCTGTTTTGCCTACTACAGGTGCGAGCTTTTCAATGTGTGGATCGCCGCTGGCTGTGGCAGGATATCGAACCGGCGCCGGCGATAAACTGCGAACTGACCTTTGGTCGCACGGGGATCCGTCAGGGCGTGCGTTCTTGCTCTTGCTGCACCGCGATTTTACCGGTCAATCAGCGAGAATGTCCGCGTTGCCACACCTACGGCTACGCCCGTCGCCGCAATAGCCTGCAATGGACGATGGCGCTGCTGATTACCTCTATCCTGCTGTATATTCCGGCAAATCTGATGCCAATCATGATCACTGAAGCGCTCGGTAATGAAATGACTTCGACCATTATGGCCGGTGTGATTTTGCTCTGGGGAGAAGGTTCCTATCCAGTGGCAATGGTTATCTTTATCGCCAGTATTATGGTGCCTTCGCTGAAAATGCTGGCCATCGGTTGGCTGTGCTGGGACGCGAAAGGGAAAGGAAAAGCGGATAGCGAACGGATGCATTTTATTTACGAAGTGGTCGAGTTTGTTGGCCGCTGGTCAATGATCGATGTTTTTGTTATTGCAGTGCTTTCGGCGTTAGTCCGCATAGGTCAGCTCATGAGTATTTATCCGGCTATAGGCGCATTACTATTCGCAATGGTGGTGATTTTAACCATGCTGGCAGCATTGACCTTTGATCCTCGTTTAACCTGGGATCGGATGAGTGAAACAACTAAGAAGGAGCCGCAAGGTGACGGACAGTAACCCAAGCCATGGTGTGGCAGAGATAGAAAAAATCAAACGCTGGTCTCCGGTGTGGATCATTCCGATAGTGACTGCCTTGATCGGCGCGTGGATATTGTTTTACCACTTTAGCCATCAAGGGCCAGAGGTGACTTTATATACGCAAAATGCTGAAGGCATCGAAGCGGGTAAAACCAAAATCAAAAGTCGCAGTGTCGATGTTGGCACGGTAGAAATGGTGACGTTGAGTAACGATCTCAATCAGGTCATTATCAAAGCGCGGTTGAATTCGGGTATGGAGAAGTTACTGCGTACCGATTCAGCGTTTTGGGTGGTTAAGCCGCAAATTGGTCGGGAAGGGGTGTCAGGTCTGGGCACTTTATTATCTGGCGCCTATATCGAGCTACAACCGGGCCGCGCGGATAAAAACCATGATGAGTTCCATCTGCTTGATTCACCACCGTTAGCCTCTCCGGATGCCAAGGGGTTGCGTATCGTGTTGGATAGCGATCAGGCAGGGCAATTGAACGCCGGCGATCCGGTGCTGTTCCGTGGTTATCGTGTGGGTTCGGTAGAAACCGGTTCTTTCGATCCAAAATCTCGCTTAATGCAATATCAGCTCTTTATCAGCGCGCCTTACGACAGTCTGGTGACGTCCAACGTCCGCTTCTGGAAAGACAGTGGCGTGGCGGTGGATTTGTCCTCGCAGGGAATGCGGGTGGAAATGGCTTCGCTGGCGACCTTATTCAGTGGCGGCGTCAGTTTCGATGTGCCGGACGGTGTCGATTTAGGTAAGCCTGTTACTCAGGATAAAACTCAGTTTAAATTGTTTGATAATCGCAGCAGTATTCAGAATTCATTGTTTACCGAACATGAGGATTTCCTGCTGTTCTTCTCTGACTCTGTGCGCGGTTTACAGGCTGGCGCGCCGGTTGAATTCCGTGGTATTCGCGTCGGTACCGTCGGCGATGTGCCGTTCTATGCCGAAGGCGTGAGACAGCGCCTGGATAACGATTTCCGTATTCCGGTGTTAATTCGCATCGAACCGGGCCGTTTCCGTAACGATCTGGGGCCGGATGCCAACTTTGAGCAAATTCTGAAAACCGCCAAAGAGCGTGGTTTACGCGCATCGCTGAAGTCTGGCAACTTGTTGACCGGCGCGCTGTTCGTCGATTTAGACTTTTATCCAGATGCTAAACCGTGGAAAGGGCCGCAGGACGTAGCGGGTTATCCTCTGATACCAACGGTGAGCGGTGGGTTGGCGCAGATTCAGCAAAAAGTCATGATGACGCTGGATAAGATCAATAATCTGCCGTTAACGCCAATGTTAAATGAAGTCACGCAGACGCTGGCCGAAAGCCAGAAAACCATGCGTGAAACTCAGAAAACGTTGGCGTCGCTGAACGAAATCACCTCCAGTCAGGCGATGAAAGATCTGCCGCAAGATCTTCAGAAAACGTTAACCGAGCTGAATCGCAGCATGAAAGGTTTCCAGCCGGGTTCACCTGCCTACAATAAAATGGTCGGTGATATGCAACGTTTGGATCAGGTATTACGCGAACTGCAACCGGTACTGCGTACCCTGAATGAGAAGAGTAACGCGCTGGTATTTGAAGCTGCCGGCAGCCAGGACCCTCAGCCTAAGAAGGCCAAAAAATGATGAAATGGATGATGGTATTGATGGCGCTGTTACTCAGCGCCTGTAGCAGCAGCACCTCTAAAACCTATTACCAGTTACCAGCGTTAGGTACGCCGGTTGCCGTCAGCAGCGACACTCAAGGTGTGACTCGGCAACTGTGGCTGGAACATGTCAGCGTCGCGGATTATCTGGCCGCGTCCGGCGTGGTTTATCAGACGAATGATGTGCAGTATGTCATTGCTAATAATAATCTGTGGGCTAGCCCGCTGGATCAGCAATTACAGCAAACGCTGGTCACTAACCTGAGCAGCGCATTGCCGGGCTGGTTAGTTTCAGCTCAGCCGCTGGACAGCGATCAGGCGGTGTTGAATGTAACGGTGACCGGTTTCCATGGCCGTTTTGATGGGAAGGCAATAGTCAAAGGGGTTTGGGTGGTGAAATATCAGGGCAAGCTGATTAAACAGCCATTTGATCTGGAAGTGAAGCAGAGCGAAGATGGTTATGACGCGCTGATTCGTACGCTGGCACAGGGCTGGCAGCAGGAAGCTCAGAACATCGCGACTCAGTTGCAACGCATTCAGTAATATTTTGTACTCATTCAATCTAAACCCCTTTCCTTATTCATTATTCTGATGATACGGCAAGGGGTTTTTTATTTAAAATCATGATGTTATCTCTATTTCCTCTAAATCAATCACTTAGTTAATTAAGCGGGCGTAGCTCACAAATGTGACATTGGCGTGAATATTGCGCATTGATTTTCCCTGTCAAAAGGACTATTTCTTAATCGTGGTTGTACATAAAGCAGCCACTGTTTTCTTTCCAGCAGACAAGAAATGAGGGATAAGAGGCATGAAGAGACAGAAAAGAGATCGTCTGGAACGGGCATTATCAAGAGGATATCAGGCAGGTATTTCAGGGCGTTCAAGGGAAATTTGTCCCTACCAATCTTTAGACGCCCGGTCTCATTGGCTAGGAGGGTGGCGACAAGCCATGGCTGACAGGGCTGTGACCGCTTAAGCGGCTCCCTGTGTTTCGAGGATAACCTCCGCTTTATGCGGAGGTTTTCATTTCAGAGACCATACTATTCAGCAATAGCCTTGCTTATTGTCACAGAAAACTAGCCCTGCCAACGTTTCAGCAAAATACTGGCGTTAACCCCGCCAAAACCAAAACCGTTAGAAAGCGCATAAGTCATCTGGTGAGGGCGAGCTTTGCCGCTGACAATATCCAATCCGGCACTGGCAGGATCTGGATGGGCCAGATTCAAGGTCGCGGGTACGATTTGATCTCGCAATGCCAGCGCGGTAAATACCGTTTCCAGACCACCCGCGCCGCCGAGTAAATGACCGGTTGCTGATTTAGTGGAGGTGACGGCTAACTGACTGTTTGTGCCAAACAGGTGTTTGATCGCGTTGATCTCGCCCAGATCCCCTACCGGCGTTGAGGTTGCATGAGCATTTAAGTGCTGAACCTGATCTGGAGTCACCCCCGCCTGCCGTAATGCGATTTTCATCGCTCTGTAAGCGCCGTCACCGTCCTCTGCGCCGGAAGTCATATGGTAGGCATCCGCGCTGGTACCGTAGCCGACAATCTCCGCCAGCGGCGTTGCGCCACGAGCCAGAGCGTGCTCTAACTCTTCTACCACGAGTAGGCCAGCACCTTCTCCCATCACAAAGCCATCGCGAGCGCTGTCGAACGGCCGTGATGCCTGTTTCGGGTATTCGTTATAGCCATGAGAAAGGGCGCGAGCCGCCGCAAAACCGGCCAAACTGACCTTATCAATGGCCGCTTCGGCACCGCCGCACAGTGCGACGTCGGCCTCGTGGTTGCGAATCATACGTACCGCATCGCCAATGGCCTGAACACCTGCGGCACAGGCGGTAACCGGTGCGCCGATTGGCCCTTTGAAATGGTGTTTAATGGATACGTGGCCAGCAGCCAGATTGACCAGAAACGACGGAATGGTGAAAGGAGACAGCCGTTTGGGGCCGCGACTGTCGGTGGTGCGAACCGCATGCGCAATCGCGGGGAAACCGCCAATACCTGAACCAATCACGGTTGCGGTCCGCTCTTGTTGATCTTCGGCGATCGCCTGCCAGCCTGAATGCGCAATGGCTTCATCGGCTGCGGCTATGGCGAACTCGATAAAACGGTCCATTTTCTTTTGATCTTTCGGTAAAACGGCGCGGTCAGGATCGAAACCGCCTTCTGGATCTTCTGCCAGCGTAGGAACTTGTCCACCGACTTTGGTTACCAGCTCTCCTACAATCTCATCCGGTAGCCGGCGGATACCTGATTGCCCGGCTAGCAAACGCCGCCAGACGATTTCGAGACCTGTACCCAATGGGCAAACCACGCCCATACCGGTAATCACCACGCGACGCATACTCATACAATTTCCTTATTCGGATTCAATGGAACGGGCAGACGCTTTTTCTCGCATCAATGCAAGGCGTCGCTTCACGATATCACTGCTTACCGGGCCTGCGGCGATGGTGACATCCTGATAAAGGATAGGCCGTTGGGTCCGTTGATCAAGCAATTGGGGCTGAATCGGCTCACCGCTGCGGCGATCGACCAGAATCACTGCGGCGCCTTCCGGAGCGAGATGCTTATTACCCCAATCAAACATCGCCGCTAATACCGGGAAAAAATCGATTCCGCGTTGAGTCAGGCGATATTCATAGCGAGCGGGGCGGGCGTGATATAAATGCTTTTCTAGAATGCCACTGGCGACCAGATGCTTCAGTCGGCGAGTTAGCATGGTAGGGGAAAGCTGTAAACTTTGCTGAAACTCGTCAAAGCGCGACAATCCCTGAAAAGCATCACGGAGGATTAATATGCTCCACCACTCCCCAACGCGCTCTAGAGAACGGGCGACCGGACAGGGCAAATCGTCAAAATGGGTTCTTTGCATTAGCTGCCGGTATCCTTGCGAGTAAAGCTAAAAGTAGAAGCAAAATGTAACTCACTACACTTATAGTAGTGACTATGAATCAAAAAAATGCCGTTTGACTGGCACTGTTTTCACTTTACGGGATGACGCAGGGATTGAGATTGCTCTCTCCCTGCGCAAAAACGCTTAGAACGCGTTCGTGTCTTTAAATAAGCCCACTTTCAGATCGGTCGCGGTATAAATCACTTTACCGTCAACCAATACTTCGCCGTCCGCAACGCCCATAATCAGTTTACGCATAATGACGCGTTTGAAGTTGATACGGTAAGTTACTTTCTTCGCTTCAGGTAACACCTGACCGGTAAATTTCACTTCGCCTACGCCCAGCGCGCGGCCTTTACCTTCACCACCCAACCAACCGAGGTAGAAGCCGACCAACTGCCACATTGCATCGAGGCCGAGACAGCCGGGCATCACTGGATCACCTATGAAGTGGCAACCGAAGAACCATAGGTCTGGATTGATATCCAGTTCCGCTTCCACATAACCTTTGTTATGAGTACCGCCGTCTTCGGTCATCTTCACGATACGGTCCATCATTAACATATTACCTGCTGGCAATGGTGGTCCACCGGCGCCAAACAGTTCGCCGCGGCCAGATGCCTCAAGGTCTTCTTTTGTATAGGATTCGCGTTTATCTACCATGTTCTCAGTAAGCCTTATTTTATTGAAGGTCGCAGATTAGCGTACACTTGTACGCTGAACAAGTCCGATCAGCCCTGGTTAAACCAGTTGAGCCAGCGTAATGGCCAAGGTCGGCGTCGATCCTGGGGATTCATTTGGGCAATCCTTTCCTGAATTATACCTAACAAACTGGTTTGCTGTTCATCGGCATAAGGCAGGCCGGTCAGAAGCGGTAACGCTTCGGTGACGGAGTCCACGGCCCACAGATGGAATTGCCCGTTCTGTACTGCTTCAACCACTGACTGGTGCAGACAGAGATGGCGCACATTGGTGCTCGGTAAAATCACGCCTTGGTGAGAGGTTAACCCACGACGTTGACAAACCTCAAAGAAACCTTCGATTTTTTCATTTACGCCGCCAATAGGTTGCACATTGCCAAACTGGTCGACAGAACCGGTCACGGCAATTTGCTGATTAATTGGCTGTTGTGAAAGAGCGCTAATCAAAGCACATAACTCTGCCAAAGAGGCACTGTCACCGTCAACTTCACCGTATGATTGCTCAAAAACAATTGACGCGGAGAATGGCATCGGCTGGTCAAGTTCTAGCTCCGCATTCAGGAATGCCTGCATAATCATCATGCCTTTAGCATGCAGGTTACCGCCTAACTCAGCTTTGCGTTCAACGTCGACAAATTCGCCGTCGCCCATATGCACCACGCAGCTGATACGAGCGGGTTCACCAAAAGCACGTGGATGGCCAGGATATTCCAGTACCGAAAGCCCGTTGATTTGGCCGACAACCGCACCTTCGGTTTCAATTAGAATCTGTCCCAGTTCGATTTCGTCCTGCATCCGCTCGGCCAGATAATTCTGCCGCCAATCGCGATTATTTGCGGCTACATCAAGCGAATTACCGGTAATTTCATCTTCTTCAGCATACATGGCGGCTTCGGCCAACTGGCGAGTTAACCATTGTGGGCAGAGCGGTAAACTGCCTTGATCGCCACTATGGCGAATTGCTTGTTTAAACAATACCGGCCAGGCGTCTGCGGACAGAGGTGGCAAATGATTCTGTTGTACTAACCCATTGATATAACCACACCACAGCGCCATGCCTTCTTCGTCCAGCAGGGGCAATTCGGCTTCAAACTCGCCGTAAATGGCCAGCTCACCCAGCTCCGGTTCCATATCATGGAAATCCCCCAGACCGAGGCGATCGCCAACCAGAACCAAACGTAAATCGAGCGGCATCGACGGGATATGTAATGGTAAAGGCTTGGTTTCATCGGGAGAATGCCACTCGAAACGCTGTTGAGTTACCATTTGTTTCAGGCGTAGCCACATTAACGGCTGCGCCAACAGGGAACGTACCGACAGAATCAGCACACCGCCGTTGGCATGATGGACCAAACCCGGTTGCAAACTGACCGTATCTTTATGGATTCTAACGCAACCAAATAATTGTTCTGGTTCAATCCATTCCTGACATAAACAGGTAGATTTGGCAGCAAAAGCCTCATTGCCTTGCTGAGCCGGCTG
Organism: Yersinia nurmii; assembly: GCF_001112925.1. GTDB lineage: Bacteria > Pseudomonadota > Gammaproteobacteria > Enterobacterales > Enterobacteriaceae > Yersinia > Yersinia nurmii. The sequence goes on along the minus strand of NZ_CPYD01000001.1, from coordinate 220,365 downwards.
CCAGCTCACTTGATGGCCATGTACCAGATAATCACCGCCCGCTAGCGCCGGCGTTTCATTTGCCTGCAACTCTTTAATTGCCTGAGAGAGCAGGTTGAGATAGTCGCCACTCTCTTGCGCTTTGATCAGCATAAAGCGCGGCTTGGATAGTGGGTGACAGAATAGCGTCAGGCCATTTTCCAACCGGGGTTGATATGCCGCAAAAGATACGGGAGCCAACTGAGTGGCGGTAGCAAACAACGCCTCATATGGCGTTGTGTTTGGCAGCAAAGACTGCCATTCAAGTCGGTTATTGGTCAAAGTGTTAGATGCAATCGTCAAAAAGGGAAAGGGCGATTATACAAGAATAACGCAGGCTGCATATACGCAGAGTGGCAGTTGTCGACAAGGAGTGTGACATCCTGATATTTAAGTACAAAAAACAGTCAAAATGAGCGCGATTTGCAGGGGGAAATTTCCTGTAAAGCTGTTATGCTTACTGAAGTTACGCGGTCACTGAAGAGATCACGATGAAATATCAACAATTGGAAAATCTTGAGAGCGGTTGGAAATGGGCCTATCTGGTGAAAAAACACCGTGAAGGTGAACCTATCACTCGCCACGTTGAAAAGAGCGCAGCTCAAGATGCGATTGAACAACTGCTGAAGCTGGAAAGCGAGCCGGTTAAAGTCCTTGAGTGGATCGCTGCGCATATGAATGCAGATCTGGCTAATCGGATGAAGCAAACCATTCGGGCTAGACGTAAACGCCATTTTAATGCCGAGCATCAGCATACGCGTAAAAAATCTATCGATCTGGAATTCCTGGTTTGGCAGCGTTTGGCGGCATTGGCGCGCAGAAGAGGGCATACCTTATCTGAAACGGTAGTGCAGTTGATTGAAGATGCCGAACGGAAAGAGAAATATGCTAATCAGATGTCATCGCTGAAACAAGATTTACAGGCAATTTTGGGTAAAGACGATTAGACACTGAATGAGAAGCAGGCGCTATTTGTTGCCGCTTCCCGCTAATCTGGTTGTTGATTTCAGGTGCAGAAAACAGCTAAAAAAAAACCCCGCAATGCGGGGTTTTTATTAAGAAGTAAACTTAAGCCTGTGGCTGAGTTACAACTTCTTTGATGCCTTTCACTTCGATCTCTACGCGACGATCTGGTGCCAGGCAGTTGATCAGTGCAGCACGTGGTTTCACGTTGTCACAGGTGTTGCCTGTAACTGGATCAGCTTGACCCATGCCACGAGCAGAGATCTTGTCTGCTGGGATACCTTTAGATACCAGGTACTCTACAACGCTGCGAGCGCGAGCTTCAGACAGTTTCAAGTTAGGAGCAGCTTGACCGATGCGGTCAGCGAAGCCCAGAACTACAACAGAACCGTCTTTAGGATCGATAGAGCTCAGCTGAGAGTACAGTTGGTCCAGAGCTTGCTGGCCTTCTGGTTTCAGAGTTGCTTTGTTGAAAGCAAACAGCACATCAGACTTCAGAGTGAAACGCTTAGTATCAACAACTGGAGCCGGAGCTGGAGCTGGAGCTACTGGAGCTACTGCGTCATCTTGACCGAAACGGTAAGAAACACCCAGGCTCAGCATGCCGTTGTCTGGACGAGCACCAACGGTAGCAGCATCACCAATGTTGTTAACCCATTGGTAGTCCAGGCGAGTTGCCCAGTTTTTGGTTACTGCGTATTCAAGGCCAACGGCAGCCAGCGGAGAAACGCCAGTGTCGTGGTTGCTAGCGTGGAAGTTTTCGCTAGGCACGTTTGCTTTAGAGTCTGCACGCCAAACCATACCACCCAGACGAGTGTACAGGTCCAGATCCTGAGCAATTGGGTAGCTCAGTTTAGCAGCCAGCTGAACGCCTTGTGCTTTGAATGCGCCGTTAGTTACGTCGCCTTTGTAAGGCATACGGCCAAGCCAGTCATATCCCATTTCGAAGCCAAGGTACTGGTTCGCTTGGTAACCCAAGAACGCACCTGCACCCAGTTGGTTCTGGTGAGTTGGGCCGTCGTTGCTTTCGTTGTAGATACCATTGCCGGTACCGACGTCATGGTACTGAGACCAGCCCAGTTTACCACCGGTGTACCAGGTATTATCTTTCGGTGCGGCTTGCGCTACTGTAGCGAAACCAGCCAGTGCCACTGCTAATGCGATAGCTGTCTTTTTCATTTTACGCCTCGTTATCATCCAAATAGGCAATGAGCTTTTGTAAAGCCAAGCCCTTGGTTAAAATTCTTCGTTAAGGTTTTAACGCTCCCGTTGATTCACGCTGCCAGTTTAATTTGGCGTTTTAGAGCAACCTTAGCGATGTAAAGTCTACAACGTGGCGAGAAAGTTACAAGTGTGATGTGATAAACCGCCTGAAAAAAAAGCAGAAATGAGCAGGTTTTTTAACACTTTTGGCATAAAAACGGTCGTTTTTAGAACAGTATTTTATGCTGCAAGCCGCGTAATGACTCGCTTTGCACTGATATTCAGAGGTTCCCATGTAATTCACGTTAAATTTCATGGGATAAATCCTAAATTTACTTAATGATACAAATAAGAATGAATTTTTAACGTTGGACACTGTCCTTGGTTCGATTTTGTGTCACTTTGTGGACGCATAATGAACCCATATGCATTTCCCTGCTCCGCAGCTAAGCGAAGTCTTAGTCGATCTTCATCTGTTAAATCAGGCAACCAACCTAGCACTACGCTGTAATTTCCCGTCAGTAGTGCTTTTTCCATAGCTTCAACGGTAGATAAAGAATCTATCTGGCTTAGTTGCACTACTTTATCTACGGGTAAACCGGATTTTTCAAGCCACAAACGGCTAAGCTTCTGCTGTGGCGTTAACCATAGCAACCAACGGGATTGTTTGCCCAATTGTTGCAGCAGGGGAACGAGCAGTTGAACCACTGCAGGCTGACTCTCACTATAAACAACTTCACTGATAAGTCCGCTATCCATAGGGGAAATGGTTCTTGTTGCTAATGTATTAGCAGCAAAAGTATGACTGTTGGAATTATGAGGTTTAAGTGAATGTGTGCGCATGTGATTTCCTGCCCGTAGTGATACTGTATGAATATACAGTAATGGGTGTTTGATGGAAGATCAACCTAATTTTTCAAACTGCTTCGCAAATTTGCGATGAAATTTCATGCAAATTAATTTTGTAATTGGATAGTCGATTTATATTGCGTACTTTTGCAATTAGTTGTTCCTCTTACACTTATTACAGCAAAGTTAGGACTACAGGCTAATCATTTGCTAAAGGAGTAGCGATGAAGCATTTATCAGAAAAAAGGATTGCCCAGGCTCAGGAACGTTTTGCTTTTCTCGGCCCGATCACATTTCGTTCTCAATTTGGCGGATATGGCCTGCTGGCTAACGGCATCATGTTTGCATTGGTTTCTGAAGGCGAAATGTATTTACGTGCGAATGAACGTACCGAATACACGTTCAAAACCTACGGTATGCGCTGTTTGGTTTATTCTAAACGCGGTATTCCCGTTACCTTGCGCTACTACTGGATTACGCCCGAGTTATGGCAGGATGAATCCAACCTTTCCCCATTTGCTCAATTAGCCTATCAAGGAGCAGAAGAAGATGTCGTTACCAGAAGCAGGGAAACCAACCGACTGAAAGATTTGCCTAATGTGAGCATTGCGCTTGAGCGTTTACTGTGGAAAGTCGGCATCAAGAATGCGGATGAGTTGAGAAATGAAGGAGCAAAACGCACTTATCTTAGACTCAGAGCCTTGAGGGAGTCGTTGGGGATCAATGTCCTGCTCTCATTAGCCGGTGCCATTACAGGCAATCATCATGCCGTTTTACCTCGTCGAATTCGCAATGAGCTGATGGAGTGGTTCGATGATGTAGGAATGCCGGTCAGCGCTTGTTATAAAAACTGAAGGCGATGGACGTTCAGTTAACGATGAGCCACGCGATATGTCTTGAAGTCGTCGCTGAGTGAAGGGGGCGTCACAGGCCGCTGAAATATCAACGACCTGTGACGGTGGGTGAGTTTCACCGTTTTATTTTGATAGGTTATTAATTGCTTTGACGAATTTGTTTATTTAATACGGCAAGCTCAGGTAGCAGTTCCAGTAACAATCCTACCTGCTGTAATACCAGCGGTTCTTTGCTTTCAGGATCGGGGGTGAATTGCGCGATACGTGCCGAAAGGGCGGCCAGCGCTTTGTTCATTCGGATATCATCCACCGGTTCTTCGCTAAGCGCCGCTTCTACATAACAGATAGCGTCATTTAATAGCTCTAGAATGGCTGGATTGGTCAGTTTCTCGCGGTGCGCGCCTAGCGCAGAGATGTAGCTCAGCATGGTGTGATTCAGGCACAGCAGCCGGAATGCCGCCTCATGTGTTTTGCGATCATTCTTAGGCTCTGCGGACATATTGGAAATAACCGAGGCTAACTCAGCATCGCTATTGTGCGCATCGCGGCGGGCAATCCTATAGGTCAGGCTGTTGTCCTTTCCCTGATGATATTGCAGCAGGATGGCATCCAGATAGCGGCAGTTGGCGTTGAAGGTCTTGCTGACCACCGCTGGCAGATGGCGAAATTTCCAATCCGGCCAGATAAAGGAAACAGCGACCCAGGAAATACCGCAGCCGAGTAAGGTATCAATCACTCGAGGCATGGCGACCTCAAAGCCTTCACCTAATAGGTTGAAGCACAGTAACACCAAAAGGGTAATAAACATGGTGGCGTGGGCGTATTGCACATTACGGAAGGCGAAGAACAGTACCCCGGTAATGACGATTAAAATCAACTGCCCTTCCAAAGAAGGCACAAAGTAAAGAATAGGTAAGCCGATCAGAATACCCGCGAGGGTTCCGATGATCCTCAGCGCTAAACGGCGGCGGGTGGCGTTGTAGTTAGGCTGGCAGACAAACAGGCTGGTCAGCAAAATCCAATAGCCGTGTTGCATGCCGGTGAATTGGATAAATGCGTAACCAATACAAAGTACTACAGACATGCGAACCGCATGGCGAAATAGGGCTGACTGTGGAGTCAGATGGCGGCTGATCCGGAGCCAGATATCTCCCCAACCGGTAATACGGTCGTCGGCGAGACGATTTTCCGGCTTAGCTTCTTCGGCCAGTACTTGCTCTGATTCAATACCAGCAAGCTGGGCATCAATGGCTCGCAGATTTCTGAGTAAATAGGATAATGCTTTAACCTCTGGAAGGTTTTTATGTTTTTCTGACATTCGCAGCAGCGTGGCGTCCAGATGAGTAAACGCTCGCTCAAAGCGAGGGTCGTGCTGATATTTTTGATGCAAAAGGATGGATTGCGATAATTGCTGGCAGGCTCTGGCCTGCATATTCAGCAGCCGCTGGAAGCGGAACAGCACATCGCTAAACCGAAATTTCTCTCGCAGGCTTTGGTATTGCACATGGGAGGAGCTGGCGCGCTCATGAATGTCCTGCGCGACGAAATAATAGTGTAGTGTTCGGCGTGTGCCCCGTTGCCCGCGATCTCCTTTTAGACGGGTGACGAGGGAGACCTTGGCTTGATTCAAGGTCGAAACCAGTTCGCCGTTGGCCATGGCGACAGCAATCAGCGGCTGATTGTCATTCGCTTCGATATCCGGATCAAACAGGTTAGCTTTGGCTTCCAGATAAGACGAAAGTTGCTGATAGCAGCGTGCCATATTGTCTTGTAGCGGGCGGATAGGGAAGATTAGATGGCCAGCTAGCGTCAGTAGGTTGTACCAAACAGCGCCCAGCACCAAAAGCAACGGTTGCTCATACCAGATAGCGTACATAGACGTACCCAGCATGGTGTAAATCGCGATCAGCAAAGCACCAAAGGCAATGGTGGCGTAACGTTGTCCAAGTGCGCCAAGCAGAATAAATCCGCAGGTCGAAAAAGTCAGGCCAATAGCAAATAGCCAAGGGTAGGGGAAGAGTAATTCAATGGAGGCTGAAGCGGTAAAGAAGCAAACCAACGTGATCAATAAATTGCGGATTCGTCCTACCAGCCTATCGTCCAGATCGGCCAGCGCCGCGGCTACGACTCCCAGAGTCAGAGGAATAGTCAGTGTGGGTTGGCCAAGCCACCAAGGTAGCGCCGTTGTGCCAGTCAGGGCGATAAAAATACGAACGTAATACAGAAAGCTGCTGTTATATGCGTAGCGACGTAAACCAGAAACAAAAGTGAGCACAAAAGACCCCTAAAACGAACAAAACAGCCTGACTGAATTGAGCATTAACCAGGCTAATCAACATAATAGCCTTTAGGCAAAAAAGAGCCTTACACTCGGGACACTCGGGCAAAGCAGATTCACTCGAGCGTAAGGCATCATTCTCAATCAGCGTTGCTGAAAGCGGCGTTTAGCATTCTCGGTTCTGGCTTGTTGCGCCATTTCAACCGAGACCACCCGGCGGCCGACTGGCCATAAGGCTATCGCTGCAATTTTAAAGTTAGCGATACCGACAGGAATACCGATGATAGTTAAGCACTGGGCAATCCCAGCCAAAATATGGGAAATACACAGCCACCAGCCAAACAGAATAAACCAGATAATGTTCAATACTGAACCACCGGTTGTTAGCAGAGCATTACTTTTTTCCGGGTATAATTCATTGACATGGATCGCTTCATTGCCATAAGGCAGAAAGGAAAGCTTGGTAATTTCCCAGCAAGAGCGGGTTAATGGTAAGGTAACGATCAACAGGGCGCTGACCAGCGTAGCCACCAGCCAGGCGAACGTTGTGAAAAAACCACCTAAAACAAAATTCAAAATGTTCAATGCAGTACGCATGATGATTAATCTGCCTGATAAAATTGAAGAACCGCAATGCGGGTGAGTCTAGAAGTGATCTTCCTTTTCCCATTATTACGCGTTTTTGACAATAACCCGTAAACTATCTGATAGCTGTTGTTTAAACTCAATTATTTTATTTACACTCCATTTTGATACGTAAACTCCCTCAATACTAGTTTTGGCGCAGGTATATGGAACTTAAAGCGACATCTTTCGGCAAGCATTTGGCTCAACATCCCTACAATCGGGTGCGATTATTGAATGCTGGCATCGAAGTGAGCGGTGATAAACATCAATATCTGATTCCGTTTAATCAATTGGTCAATATTCAATGCAAACGCGGCATCGTATGGGGAGAACTGGAGTTTGAACTGCCACAGCAGCAGGTTGTCCGGTTACACGGCACCGAATGGCAGGAAACTCAGCGTTTCTATCAGTATTTGCTAGGCGTCTGGCAAAAATGGAGCGAGGAAATGAGCCAGATCAGCGCTGAAGTACTTCAGGCTAAGGTGGCTTCGATCCGTAAAATTGAACAACAAGATAAATGGTTTAAGCGCTCGGATTTGGCTCAATTGCAAGAAAGCATCAAGCAAGCATTTGGCGCGTTACCAATGCCGTTAGAACGATTAAGTGAATTTGAGCTGTGCCGCGACGATTATGCCCTTTGCTTGCGTTGGTTGCAGCAAGGTGCCCGAAGCGTTGAGATGCGTAACCGACAGTGGACCGACCGCATACTGGAACAACACCGCGACTTCTTCCAGCAGGTTGAAACTTCTCCGTTGAACGATTCCCAGTGTCGGGCAGTAGTGAATGGGGAAGATTCGGTATTGGTATTGGCTGGCGCGGGGAGTGGTAAAACGTCGGTGCTGGTGGCGCGTGCCGGTTGGCTGTTACGTCGCCAGGAAGCGCTGCCGGAGCAAATCTTGCTGCTGGCTTTCGGGCGTCAGGCCGCCGATGAAATGAATGATAGAATTAAGCAACGTCTGGGGACAAAAGATATTCAGGCGAAAACCTTCCACGCGTTGGCGCTGCATATTATTCAACAGGGCAGTCGTAAAACTCCAGTTATCAGTAAGCTGGAATCAGACAGCCAGGCGCGTCGCTCGCTATTGATCAAGAACTGGCAGCAGCAGTGTGAAGAGAAGAAAGCGCAAGCCAAAGGTTGGCGGCAGTGGCTGACCGAAGAGCTGGAATGGGATGTGCCGGAAGAGCGTTTCTGGCAGGATAAACGTCTGGCGGCGCGGTTGGGTGGGCGTTTGGAACGTTGGCTTGGCCTGATGCGGATGCACGGGGGTAGCCAGGCAGAAATGATTGAACAAGCTGATGAAGAAGTTCGTGACCTGTTCCAGAAACGTATTCGCCTGATGGCGCCGTTGCTGAAAGCGTGGAAAAGTGCGTTGAAGGACGAAGGTGCGGTCGATTTCTCCGGCTTGATTCATCAAGCGGTGAATTTATTGGAGAAAGGGCGTTTTGTTAGTCCGTGGAAATACATACTGGTGGATGAGTTTCAGGATATCTCGCCGCAGCGCGCATTGTTACTTTCCGCTCTGCGTAAGCAAAATACCCAAACATCTTTGTTTGCCGTAGGGGATGACTGGCAGGCCATTTATCGTTTCAGCGGAGCCGAACTCTTGCTGACCACGGCCTTCAGTCATCATTTTGGTGAAGGTGCAGAATGTGCTTTAGATACCACCTATCGTTTTAACGATCGCATTGGTGAGATCGCCAATCAGTTTATCCAACAAAATCCTCATCAGTTAAAAAAACCGCTAAACAGCCTGAGTAAAGGCACGAAAAAATCCGTGGTAATCCTGCCGCATGGACAGCTAGAAGCGCTGCTGGATAAGCTGAGCGGCTATGTTAAAGATGATGAGAGAATCATGATTTTGGCTCGATATCATCATTTACGTCCGGATATTTTGCAGAAGGCCAAAACACGCTGGCCCAAACTGAATATCGATTTCATGACGATTCACGCCAGCAAAGGGCAACAGGCTGAGTACGTGATTATCGCTGGTTTGCATGAAGGTGGCGATGGTTTCCCGGCGGAAGCCAGGGAGTCGGTGTTGGAAGACGTACTCTTGCCGCAACCGGAAGATTTTCCCGATGCGGAGGAACGGCGTTTACTGTATGTCGCCATGACTCGGGCGAAACATCAGGTATGGTTATTGCAAGACAGCGACCGTCCTTCAGTCTTTATCAGCCAGTTACGCGATCTTGGCGTGCCGGTACAGAAGAAACCCTGACAGGAATAATTTACCCCGCAGGCTTTGGCTCGCGGGGTGAGGATTATTTCAGACGATCTTGCAGGTAGCGCTGATAATCGGGAATGGTAATCTCAATCTCCCGATCGAACAGCGGTGAGCAGACGAGAAAATCAGCGGTAGAACGGTTTGTGGCGACGGGAATATTCCACACCGTGGCCAGACGCAGCAGCGCTTTAACGTCGGGATCGTGCGGCACCGCATTTAACGGATCCCAAAAGAAAATCAACATATCAATTTTCCCTTCTGAAATCAGCGCGCCTACCTGCTGATCGCCACCCATTGGCCCGCTGAGCATGCTGTGTACCGGAATCCCCGTGGCCCGTTGCACCAGATTTCCAGTAGTTCCTGTGGCATAAAGTTCATGCCGTGACAGCAGATCTTTGTTGCCTTCAACCCAGGCAAGCAGCGATTTTTTACAGTGATCATGAGCCACGAGGGCGATATGTTTTCTCGCCGCAACGGTTCGGGTAGTCAGTTCCATAAAAATCCTTAAATAACTGAAGGTTCCCGACAGATTACTGAAACTGGAATTTTGTGCATAGAGGGAGCGCAAGAAATTGCGAGGAGGGATCGAAAAACTCGATACTCACATCAGATTCTGCCGCATTCGACTTCCGGCTGCTTTCTCGGCAAGCCTTCGAGAATGCGGGTTATCTGCACGAGAGAATAGGTGGCGATCCTGACAAACACGTGAATCGATAGCACCTATGATTTTGCCGCGTGTTTCCTAGCCCAAAGCAAAAAACGCTGTTGGGTTTCTTTATCTGCCTGTAAATACCAATACTGTAGCATTTGCTCAGAAACGTTCTCACCGTTCAGGCGCGTGGTTTTGTCGGCGATGCCATTGCCGGCTGCGGGTAGCGTTGTACCGGGTACCGCGCTAACGGTTGAAGGGGGAATAGCGGCGAAAGAGGGAACCGAGGCTTTATGATTGCCTAAGTTATAGATTGCCATGATGTTTTCCAGCGAAGCGCTACTGGTTAAATCATCCGGATGCAGCATATCGGAACGGACCGGCAGAATATGAGCATTGTGATCAATCAGTTGATACAGCGGGTTACGGGAAAATTTCTGCCCTTCTTGCGTATTAGCAATCGTCGGAAGGTGGATTGCGACAGATTTAACGTTTTGAGTATTAAACACCACGATAAGCGGCGGTGAGCTGTAAAACATTTGGGCTGGCGTGCTGGACGGCAGATTTTTGGTAACTTTAAACAGTATCTGATGCTGGCCGCTATTCAGCTCCAAACTTTCCGCGCCTTTTAGCAAAGAGCCGGACATGTTTTTACCGTCAACGACCAGCAAGTCAATCTCAGGCGACAGTTTTAACGTCGTTGCCAGCGCCGAACCGCTAGCGCAGGCGATTAAAACTGCGATAACCATAAGACCGATTTTCATGTTCCACTCCTTTTGCCCAATCTCTGTATTGTCAGATAAGCAAGATAATGCGCCAAAGATTATCCCTCACATTATTATAATTACATTCCGACACTTTTTGTATTATTTGCTTATGTTTATATTTTTGAATTTAAAAGGAAAAGCAATGTAATTTAACAGAAACTACATTGATCAAGGTTAAACGAAGTCAATTGTCGGCTTTCTTTTCAGTCACTTTGGCAGATGATATACACTTAGATAATCGACTCGATTCTAGGCCCTTTTGGGACACGAATCGGTCAAATAAGTTCTATTTATTATGCACATCAGAGGAACTGAAATATGCATGACAATGATATTGCTGAGGTACTGAAAAAAACCAAAACTATCGCATTAGTCGGAGCCAGTAATAACCCCGGTCGTCCAAGCTATGGCGTGATGGCTTACCTGCTTTCTCAGGGATATCAGGTGATTCCAGTGAGTCCGAAATTGGCGGGGCAAACTTTATTGGGGCAAACGGCCTACGGTCAACTGGCGGATATCCCTCATCCGATTGATATGGTGGATGTGTTTCGTAACGCCGAAGCGGCTTACGCCATCGCGCAGGAAGCGATTGCCATTGGTGCCAAGGTGTTGTGGTTGCAGATTGGTGTGATTAATGAACAAGCGGCGGTGCTGGCGGCTGATGCGGGTCTTAAAGTGGTGATGGATCGTTGCCCGAAAATTGAGATTCCGCGCCTAGGTTTAGAAAAACCCTAAAACCATTGCCTATGCTATCCCAATAAACTGTCTTAGTGCTAAGGCAAGGAAATGGAAATAAACGATAAAAAAACCCAACGTCGAGGTTGGGTTTTCATCACATTTCTCGCTTAGGCGATAAGCATTAGTTCCGTAATCTCGGTGCCTGTAACTGATCGCGAATAGAAACCGCCAATTCGTCTAATGAAGGTTGATCAGGATGCGTTTCCTGTACTTCATAGGCCAACTGCGCCTCCGCCAGATAAGTATGTATCGCCTGGCCGCGATCGTCCTCCATAACAACGTGATACCAAGGCGCTAATCGCAGAGTATCGCTATTAACGACGTCTTCAGGTTGAGGTTGATCCAAGGAATATTCGGGATCTATATCGATAACAACCCCCAAATAACCGAGTAGTTTATGGCGAACTTGCTGGCCAATACCGAATTTGCTGGCGATCATAGTCACCTCCTGAAAAACATTACGCTGCCTTCTGATATGAGGGCAGCGCAGGACATTTCAAGTTACATCACCTTCACGTTACATCACTCGACAGGCAAAGCCTTTCAGATACAAACCTTCCGGATATGTTGCGATAACCGGATGGTCGGCCGCCTGACGGAACTGCTCTACAAATTGTATATCACAACCTGCATCTAGCGCGGCATCGGCCAGAATTTTTTGGAACAAATCATTTGGCATTAATCCTGAACAGGAGAAGCTCAGCAAAATACCGCCCGGACGCAGTAACTGTAGCGCTAACATATTGATATCTTTATAACCACGGCAAGCGCTGGCCAGCTGATTTTTATTTTCGACAAACTTCGGCGGATCCATAATGATCATGTCGAATTTTTCCCCTTGCGTGCGGTAATTCCGCAGCAGTTGGAACACATCATCACGAACAAATTCGGCTTTGCTCAGATCAAGCTGGTTCAATTCCACATTTTGTTTAGCGATATCCAGCGCCGCCTGTGAGGTATCCACGCTGATAACCTGCTCGCATCCGCCCATCAGAGCTGAAACGGCGAATGCGCCAGTGTAAGAGAAACAGTTCAGTACACGGCGGCCTTTGGCATAATTGCGAGCGGCCAGACGGCTATCGCGCTGATCCAGATAAAAACCGGTTTTATGGCCCTGCTGGATATCGACCAGCAGTTTCATGCCGTGTTCCTGAATCGGTAGCAGTGCTGGTGGAATATCACCCAAAATAGGACCTTGGGTCAGTTCCATACCTTCTTTTTTACGAACCGATACGTCGGAACGATCGTAAATCGAACACTCTGGGTAGCAATACTGCAGAGCGTTGATCAAGGCTCCACGTTGGTATTCAGCACCGGCAGACAACAGTTGTAGAACAAAGAAATTTTGGAAACGATCGATGGTGACGCCAGGCAAACCGTCAGACTCACCGGCGATCAGGCGATAGCTGTCCAGACCGTCACGCTTTGCAATCCAGTCACGCCAGCTTTGCGCTTGCTGTAAGCGGCGGATAAAGAAATCATTGTCAACGGCTTCGTCCTGCTGGAAGGTCCAAATGCGGGCACGCAGCTGTGATTCTGGCGAATAGGCACCGCGAGCCAGCCATTTGCCTCGGCTGTCCATAATATCAACGGTTTCCCCAGGAAGCGGTTTGCCTTCAACACGTTCAACGGCGCCAGAAAATACCCAAGGATGACGACGGAGCAGGGACTTTTCGCGTCCCATAGCAAGAATTACACGGTTCATAATAATCTTTTATAATCAATTCGTTGGGATTGATAGCTTATTATCAATCAAAAATGAGGCCACAATCATATAGTAATATGAGATGAGTCACTACTTTGGCGGATTGGCGAACTATGATTGTGGATGTATTAAATTTTAATATAAAAATAGTAAAGTTGTGAGATGAACGCGTCATTATCACTTAACCCAGCGTAAAAAAATGCATTAACAGATTTTTATTCCGGCTTAAGCCGTTTATTTTTATGATAAATCACAGCCGGATTGCCTTTGCGCTCCTGATTACAATCGGTGATTTTATCTATAGGCTGGGATATTAAGGAATATGTTCCCATTTGATATCCACCACAACGCCGATAATTTTACAGTTTCCGTTGATAATAGTCGGCGGATGATGCGGGTTTAATGCCTTAAGGTACTTACGTCCAGCATCAGTCATAAACTGTTTGAACGTCGCTTCGTTTTCATTTTCCAGCTTGGCCACCACCAGTTTTCCGCTAACCGGCTCTTTCTCTGGGTCAACTAAAATAATCATTCCTTCGGGGACGGTAAAACCCGTTGGCGCGGTCATGGAGTCACCTTTCACCCGCAGCCAGAAAGAACCGGGGCTGGCATTCACCGTGGTGTCAGGCCAAATATCGATTTCATCTCTGCGATAGGGCTCTACCGCTTCCAGCCAGCTCCCGGCGCTCACCCAACTGATCAGCGGGAAGGTGCCAACCGTCGGTTTTTCTCCAAGATAACTCACGTTATTCGAATTGGCGTTTTCCCCAAGCAGGGCGGCCTCTTTGGCTAACGTAGGGCTGAAATCGGCAATAGCGACCTGAAGATGTTTGGCAAATGCCGCTGCCACCTTGGTGTTTAATGGATTCCGGCCGTTCAGGTAATGGCCAATCGCGCCTTGGCTGACGTCAAGGTCATCGGCTATCCCCTGTTGGGTGATATGCAGCGATTTTTTCTTTGCCTCATAAAGAGATTTCAAACGCATAGCGTCTTCGATCTGTTCGGGCGTGAGCGGCTTTTTCTTTTTCATACGCTCATTCTAATATCAGCGCTATTAAAATAACAATACCGCAGATATTGATTTGATAAATACTTGCGGTATTATTAATGAGTGTTTATTCATTCGGAGAAGACCCGTGAAGCAAACAGCGTCTAGCGATGATGCATGTGTCGTGCGGTTTTATACCGTTGAGCGGCGTTTAAAACGGGTAGGCATGTTGTTCAACTTGGGTAGCGACGTGATGCATATATGCTTATTGCTGGATTCCAGAGTGATGAAGCAAATGGCTATGGACAGTGACCTGTGAGGCAATTTGATTGGCTGAGCTATCGCTACAAGAGCGTCGCCAACGAAACGGTTTTTACGAGGAGTAAGAACTGAGAACGTTGCGCTCCGGCGTGGGGATACGTCAGGGACTGATATATATTTTTATTTACGTCTATCTACGGATAGGTGAGCAGGCGAGGAAAGCAATATGAACCTGGAATCAGCGACGAAGTATTTATTCTGTAAATCACAATCTTTCACCGATAGCCCTCGTGCGACGGGCGATATATTGACCGGTGCCGATGTGATGGGCGCTTTCGGCCTGTGTCAGTCCAAGGCTGAACTTGGGTTTAAAGCCTATTCAGGAAAGCTGGGTTTAAGTGCTAGTGATGCCAAAGATGCGATTCAGTTGCTCACTCAATATGGCATGACCCAATGCGATAAGGTGGCAGCCTTACGTAAGTTGGATGGTAGGGTTAAAGTGAAAGTCGTGCAGAAGCTGGCGGGTTTTGCCTATCAGGATTATTGTCGCAGCGCCTCAGGCGTTGAGGAATGTGCTTGTTGTCAGGGGGAAGGGTTCGTTATCGATCGGGTAGCAACGGCGAAAGATCGGGAAAAGAGAGTTTATAGCCAGCCTACTCAGGTTATTTGCAGCCCGTGTCGGGGAAAAGGCGTGGTTTCCGTTGCCTGCCGGGATTGCCGTGGCCGCGGGGTTGTTGTGGATCAAAAAGAGAGTAAAAAACAGGGTATTCTGGTAAAGCGCGATTGTAAGCGTTGCCGCGGTCGCGGGTATGAGCGAATTCCGGCATCAACCGCATTTCGGGCAGTGAGTTCGCTGACTAACGCCATCAGCGCAGCAACCTGGGATAAAAGTATTAAGCCATTTTACGATTCTCTGATTGGCCAGTTGGAGCAGGAAGAAGTCCGCGCCAGTAACTTATTGAGAAAAGCGATTAAATAGCGAATGAAAAAATAGTGAGTTATTTTATCGTTTACTATTTACTTTTCCGAAAATCGGGGTAAACTATTTCTCACAGTGGGCAATTTATAACAGCTCATCAGGTAAGGGCCTCGGATTAATCACCGGGGCTTTTTGCATTTATAGGTTCTTAGTGAATATCATCGTATCTCGCCGCTCATTTATTTTTTTGATGCAGAGGGGAGTAGAGATATTAGGTAAAGCGGTGTGCACCGTGATTCACCGAAATATCAAATCCAGCATCTTCAACTGATGCCAGGATGAGTCAATCAAGGCCTCGCTTCTGCGGGGCTTTTTCGTATCTGGCTTTCCGTCAAACTCCAACGTCTACAGGCCCCCGTAGCCCAAGGAACCGTGGCGGACAGCCATTCCTGTTTACACCTGAATCTTACAAATGCCCAGCCCGACCGGCAGGGGGAGGCTATGCGAATGGATAAATATTCCAGTGGATCGTCCTACTGGCTTGGCGGTATGACGGCCGCTTTGGGTGCGCTGTCGTTGAACGAGTGGGCAATTATTATCGGGATTGCCTGCAAGATTGGAACCTTTGCCGTGAACTGGCACTACAAGCGAAAAGAATTTCAATTACAGGAGAAATCTAATGGCTCCCGCTCTACGTAACAAACTTTTGGCAGTCTCCGCTGGCAGTGCGATGACGCTGACTCTCGCTTTGATTGGCGGTCATCACGGACTGGAAGGGCGTAAATATACTGCTTATTGTGATGTGGTTGGTGTGCTAACGGTCTGTGGTGGCCATACCGGCCAGGACATGACTCCCGACAAGCGCTACAGCGATAGGGAGTGCGATGAGGTGCTCAAGAAAGATTTAGCTCCGGTATTCGCAGCCATTGAATCTAGCGTGAAGGTGCCGATACCGGACTCTCGCAAAGCGGTATTAGCCTCTTTTGGTGACAACGTAGGTATCCGCGCCATGATTCAATCAACCCTAGTGAAGAAGCTCAATGCCGGAGAAATTCAAGCCGCCTGCGATGAGCTGCGGCGTTGGATAAGGGTGGGCGGTAAAGAATGGAAAGGATTAATTAATCGGAGAGAAGTGGAGCTTGAACTATGTCTGAAAAATTAATCGCATTCTTAACCGCTTCACTTATCGTCTGCCTGTTTGGCCTGATGTATTACCACCGTACTCTTGATGAATTACGGGGAGACGTTGCGGATTTAATCCAGCTTGCTTATCTACAGAAGCAGCAATTGCAGCGGATGGACAATCAGCGACAAGGTGTCACAGCCCTCGACGTCAAACACACCAGAGAACTAGCCGATGCCAAATCTAAAATTAACCATTTGCGCGACAGCCTTGCTGACGGTAATCGGCGGCTGCAAATCCATGCCAGTTGTAAGCGATTGCCCAACTCTGCCAGCGCCACCAGCGTGGATGATGTTGCCCGCCCCGGACTTACTCACGCCGCGGAACGAGGTTATCTCCGTCTCCGAGAACGGATCGCCATGGCCGGTAGACAAATAGCCGGTTTGCAGGAGTACATCAAAAATGTGTGTCAGCCACGGATGGCGGCTAATGCTGAGAATAAAGAGGTTTTTAATTAAAACCTGAGGACAACAACCGCTGGAGGTACAGGAAGACCTCTGTTCAGATTTGCTCACGTAAGCCTTACTTAAAACGGCTCGGGATGAGCTAACTAAAACCGCAGGGATGAAAACCCTTCTCAAGGGATTGAGATTTCAAACTTTGTCACTCATCTCTACCGGCTTAGGCTGGTTTTTTTGTAGCTAAAATTGGCGTATTGCCATGGGCTTCACCTGACCAAACGGTGCAGGGATCTATTGTGTATCAACGATGGCCAACCGATTGATATTCCTCATGGACGTTGGATCAATCTGCGCCTGACTATGCTGGAATGTGATCGAGGAATGCATCAATAATATTAATTTGTCTGACTGTATTTGGCGTGGAACGAGCCTAAGGCCATAATTAGTTGGTTGCGATGAGTTAACAGAAAAGTGGCGATAATAAGTTTGGTATCGGAATATATGCACTAAAAATAAAAATGAGGGAATAAATATGCCTAAAGTCTGTATCGCGGCCTATGTTTACGGTGTGGTTCAGGGCGTGGGTTTCCGTTTTTGTACCCAACATGAAGCGGTGAATCGCGGTATCACCGGTTATGCGAAAAACATGGATGACGGTAGCGTAGAAGTCATTGCCTGCGGTGAATCAGAATCAGTGGAAGAACTGATGGTGTGGCTGCGGCAGGGCGGGCCTCGTGGGGCACGAGTGGATAGGGTGTTGACGGAGCCCAGAGCGGTTGAGGTATTTGATGGCTTTAAGATTCGTTATTAAACCGCCGGCCATTAGGCCGGTCAGTTTATGCAGTGAGTCACTGATCTGAACGATCAGATACATTTTACCGGTTTAGGTAAACCTGCAATCTTGGTGGCCTGTTTCGCCGGGCCTTTTGGAAAAAGGCGGTAGAGGTAGCGGCTATTGCCTTTCTCCTCGCCGTATTTTTGTGCCATGGCTTTCACCAGCATGCGAATTGCTGGCGAGGTATTAAACTCCTGATAAAACGCTCGGACAAAGCGTACCACTTCCCAATGTGGCTCGGTTAGCGTGATGTCTTCCTGCGCGGCTAAAATAGGAGCCAGACTTTCAGACCAGTCATCGCTATTCTTTAGATACCCCTGAGCATCGGTATCAATTATCCGACCTTCAAACTCCAACATACGGCCTCAATTATGCAAAAAACCAAATCAGCGGTTAATTTAGCAAATATTCGTCGGTATCCCAAAAATGTCAGCGAAAAACAAGAAAGTGGCGGTGGGCTGCAGAGATAAAACGCAATGCGCCATTTTTCATCAAGCTGACGATAAATTCGGCTTTCGTTGCCGTGATGGCGGATTTTTGCCCAATTAAACCAAATCAGGCTTTACAAGCCATGTTGCGCTGTTTATAGTGCGCCTCATTGCGGAGGGGTGGCCGAGTGGCTGAAGGCAACGGTCTTGAAAACCGTCGACGGGAAACCGTTCGAGAGTTCGAATCTCTCCTCCTCCGCCATTCACTTCTCGGTTATCTCTTCGTTTTACTCTTCATTGACTCATCTAAAATCCAATCCAATATTTCCTGATTGAACGCTACGGCCTGTTTTCACCGTAAACGAGAGTTTGCATTTCATCGTTCGTTGTCATCATGCAGAAATATTCCCTTCAAACAGAAGTCTGTTTTATGTGCTTTGCGGATAATCTCGCTATCAATATCTGCAATAAAACATTCGCAATAACATTTTTGCAATAAAAAAACGGTGCTGCCTGTTTGAAGGGAACGCGCCACGCTGCTGTTATATCTGGATAAAATCGACTGCCCCGCCGTCTAATTGGTACATGGCTCCGACAATCTTGATTTTTCCTTCTTTTTCCAGCTTATTCAAAATCTCGCTGCGTTCACGAATAGTTTTTATCGTGTTCTCCACGTTAGTTTTCGCTACCGCATCCACGAAAGCGGCGTTATTACCCGAGCGATCGCCACTGTATTCGGTTGCTGCAATGGCCGGTTTTATTTGTGCCAGTAACCCGGTTAAATTCCCCAGTTCAACATTATCAATGGCTCCGCGGATAGCACCGCAGGCGGTATGCCCCAATACCAAAACCACTTTGGCTCCGGCTGCAGCACAGGCAAATTCCAAGCTACCGAGTAGATCGTTATTTGCAATGTTACCGGCGACTCGCCCATTAAATGTTTCACCAATTCCGGTATCAAAAATAATTTCAGCCGGAGCGCGGGAATCAATGCAGCTTAATATCACCGCCGAGGGAAATTGCCCACTGGCGCTGGCGCGTTTTTGCGCTAAATAATCGTGTTGCTGCATTTTCCCGTGTCGGAAACGGATATTACCGTCTTTCAAACCTTGGATAATCTGGTCTGGAGTGAGTTTATCTCTTTCTTCTTTGGTCAGCGCTGCGGCATAGGTTACGCCTGGGCTGGCTAAACCTATGGCACCGGTGATGCTTAGTGCTGACATACCGATGGCCGCTTTTAATAATGAACGTCGCTTATTTGGCGGGCCGTTCTCAGGATCTCTGGTGGGAAGTGATTCCATTTTTATTACCTCAGGGCAAATAAAAGCAGAGAGAAAATCGAATGTAACTGTATGTAACCCTGGTTGGGCTTCTATAAATGTAGCTCATTTTTTGTACGGCGCTGTAATGTCAGTTTACTGGCTCATCAATTGCACAAACTCCCGCGCGGCTTTATTCAGCGACTGATTCTTTAGCCAAACGGCGTGAAGCGGTAATTTCAGTTCGTTTTTGGTGTTTTTAAAATGCAGTTGTTTCAAATGCCCTTGTTTTAGTAATGGTTCGATCAATGAGAAGGGGAGATTTCCCCAGCCCAAACCGGCTTCTACCATGCCCAATGCCATAGCCAGCGTGTCGGTTCGCCAATAGCTGCCAGCAACCAGCGGACGAGTATCGCTGATCGGATGGCTCATGCTGGCAACGATGATTTGGCGAATGGTGACTAAATCTTCAATATAAAGTGCATCATCGGCATTTTCTGCCGCCCAGTGCTGCGCTGAAATAGTGGCAATCAATGATTCACTGCCTACGTATTGAAACTGTTCCTGCACATTGATGCTTAGCCCACCGAAGGCCAGTGCCACGCTGACTCTGCCGCTGTGCAACATATGTAACACATCATCTTGCGGCGCACTGAGCACCTCGATATTCAGTAGAGGATAACGCTGAGACAGCGTTTTTAGCGCCGCCAGAACGGGTGTTTTATCCACTTCCGCCGCCACAGCTAAAGCAAACGTGCTTTCCAATCCTTGAGATAATTCGACGGCGTGAACCCGTAGCTGCTGAAGTTGCTGGGCGATTATTCGCGCCTGTGGCTCCAGTGCTAATGCCAATGGCGTTGGGGTTGGTTCGCGGGAGCGACGGTCAAACAGGGGAAACCCTAGCTCGGCCTCCATATTAGCAATGCCCATGCTGACCGCTGACGGTACGCGCTGTAATGCTCTGGCCGCCGCCGAGAAGGAACCCCGGTCGATAACGGCTAAAAATAGCTCAATATTTTCACTAGAAAAATTCATCCGGCCTCCTATCAGTAAAACTGATAATAGCTAACTTTTAATGTCAGTGCGAATGACGATATCTTGGCGGCCTTAATCGATGGGCGACGAAGATTGTCCATCAGCTAATAATAATGAGGTGGTTATGCAAGGGTTAAAAAGAAAGCTGGTGTACGTCACGGCATATGAAATTATTGGGCTGGTGATTTCGGCTTTGGGGTTGGCGTTGTTATCAGGAACTTCGCCGGGAAATACAGGCCCGCTTTCGGTGATGATTACGACTATCGCGGTGAGTTGGAACTTTGTTTATAACTATATTTTCGAGTTTTGGGAAAGCCGGCAGGTCAGCCGGACGCGTACGGTTAAACGTCGGGTGCTGCACGCCATTGGCTTTCAACTGACGCTGGTGATGTATTTAATTCCGTTAATCGCCTGGTGGATGAATATCAGTCTGCGGGAAGCCTTCTATCTGGATTTGGCGCTCATTGTGCTAATTCCTTGCTATACCTTCATTTTTAACTGGTTGTTTGATCGAATTTTCGGCTTGCCAAGTTCTGCCATTTCTATTGAAACGGTCACGGCAAACTAGCTGAATGATATAAAACCAACGGAGAGAAAAGGGCAGGGTTAGCGAATAACCGCTGGCGACAATAATCACTGCCAGCGGTGTTAAGATTTTTATCGGATAGAATGAGCGGCTGAGAAGATATCAGCCGCTGAAATAACGATCAGGCTTTCTCGGTGAGAATTTTCACGCCAACTTTAGTGACGCGGTCATTATCCATTTCAGCAATAGTCCAGGTCAGGCCATCCCATTCGATCTGGTCACCGATAACCGGTTCCCCGCCCAATAAATAGATCACAAACTGCCCCAAGGTTTGCTGGCTATCAATTCCGTCTTCCAGATTTAATCCATAAATCTGAGAGATATCATTGAGTCGTGCATCAGCTTCCAAAATGAAGTCACCGAAGAAGCGCTCATCCAGAGTGATTGTCGGCGATTGGCTAAACAGTTTACCCAACGCTGGCAAATCGTGTTCCTGACCGATAACACACAGAATATCGCCTTCTTTCAGGCGGGTGCTACCGGTTGGGTGCAGTAAGTCTTTACCTCGAAACAACGCTGCAATTCGAGTGCCCTGCGGCATTTTCAGATCGCGCAGCGCCGCACCAATACACCATTTTTCCGAGCTTAGCTGATAGATGAACTGTTCCCATTGACGATTCATATCAATATCTAACCCGACGCGAGAAATCGGCGCCAGAGCTGGGGGAACCACCAGTTTGGTTTTTCTGGCCGCAAAGGACAAACTGGTGCCTTGTAACAGCAAAGAAACCAGCACCACAAAGAAGGCAACGTTAAAGAATAAATGGGCGTTTGGCAGACCGGCCATCATTGGGAATACCGCTAAAATCACCGGCACGGCACCGCGCAGACCGACCCAAGAGATAAAAATGCGTTCACGTAGGTTAAAACTGCGGAAAGGCAGCAGCCCGATAAATACCGAAAGCGGGCGAGCGAACAAAATCATCCACAGAGATAAAATCAGCGCCGGAATGGCGATCGGCAGTAAATCACTCGGATTGAGCAGTAGCCCCAATACCAGGAACATCCCGATCTGACTGAGCCACGCCAGACCGTCAAAGGTTTGCAAGATCCCGGAACGGTTGCGGATAGGGCGGTTGCCCAGCATCAGCCCACACAGGTAAACGGCCAGAATGCCGCTGCCGTTTAGCGCAGTGGTTAACGCAAAAATCATGATACCGCCGCTGACGGCCAGCAGCGGATATAGACCGTTGGCTAACTCGATGCGGTTAATCAGCATCAGCAGCAGGCTACCGCCCAGCAGGCCCAAGATAATGCCCAGCCCGAACTGCTGCAGTAAATGCACGATGAACATCCAGCTCAGACTGGTTTCGCCGGCGGAAATCATGGCTATCAGCGTGATGGTCAGGAAGACTGCCATAGGATCGTTGCTGCCGGATTCGATTTCCAGCGTAGCGCTGACGCGTTCGTTTAACCCTTTTCCCCCTAATAGTGAGAAAACGGCGGCTGCGTCGGTAGAACCTATAATCGCGCCAATTAACATCCCCTGAATGATATCCAAATCAAATAGCCAGGCCGCGGCCAGACCGGTTAACCCCGCGGTAATCATCACTCCAACGGTTGCTAAAGATAATGCTGGCCATAAAGCCACGCGGAATGATGAGGCTCGGGTGCGCATCCCGCCGTCCAGCAAAATCACTGCTAGCGCCAGGTTACTGACCAGATAGGCAGCCGGATAATTATCAAAAGGAATACCGCCGATACCGTCACCGCCGGCCAGCATGCCAATGGCGAGGAAGATAACTAAAATCGGGATACCTAACCGGGATGAGAGTGAACTGAGTAAGATACTTGCACCCACCAGTACTGCGCCGATTAAAAAGAGACTGTTGATAGTGGTCGCGTCCACGGTGGGGGATCTCCTGGTTTATGCATAAATGGCGGGTTAGGGATGGAACAAGTTAATTATACACAGAAAAGCGCAGTTAAAAGCTAAGATATGACCCAATTCAAGGTGTTAAATTTGTATATTTGAACTATCTCTCTTGCCCAATCGGGAAAAAAAAGTGTTTTATCCCATTGAGGAAGAATTAAGCGGAGCCGAGTGAGGAAATCAGGAGCAGAAGCGGCTCACCCGTGCCGATGGTGCAACGAGTGAGCACAGGCAAAACGTTATGCCCGATCGAGGGTGACCAGAGTACGTTTGATTAATTCGGTCACTATGGCGCGTTCGGGTTCCGGCACCTCTGAAAAGGTCAGTTGTGAAAGCTCATTGAGCAACACGCTGCGATCTTTTCCATTAATGGAGCCGTCCAACGCGCTGCTGAGTCGATTGACCAAGGCAAAAAGGGTGGAAAACTCGGCGCTGATATCGGCATCATTCGTCAGGTCTTTCCCGGTAGTGTCTGGTGTACTCATCACAAATCCTCTGTCATATCACTGCGAGCGAAGCTTATCCCAATGATTGTTGCTCGGTAAGAATGCCTGATTAACGGGCATACAGTGAGGTGTTGCTGCCCCAACTTGTTTTGCAAGGGTTGGACAGTGTAATGGTTTTAAGTGGTTAACGATATTGCCACAACCATATTACTTGGTAATAACATTATGCTGTGAGGAAATAGCGCTGACCGTTTTACCGGAAAACAAGAATTTTAGCAGTGGAATACGTAGATGAATTTCGTATAGCAAAAAGGCGACAGGGCAGACAAACAGTAGGCCCACCAGAAAGCCCATAGCGTTATTCTGAATATGCGGCGCGATGAAAATGCCGTAGATCAAGGTTAACGGATGATGCACCAGATAAATGAATAACGATGCGTTAACCAAATAGGTAATGCCGGACGACGAGTTGTTAAGCAGACGATAACCCAAAGAAAACACCACGTTAGTCATGGTGAGCCCCATCAGCGCTTTGATAATGATATCCAGCTCGAAGGAAAAATAATCCGGGTTATACACTTGTTGATTAATACAATAGGTTGCCAATAGGACAAAGGAGGCGATTAATGCCATCGGTGAAAAGTTTAGAAACACTTCTTTTAGCCAAAGGTATTTAAAAGTCATGGCGCCGAGAATAAAGAAAGGCGCATAAAACAGCGTTTCCATAACCACAAAATTGAAAACACTATTAAAGAGTAATTCGGGGTTAAGTATAAATATTATTCTACGAGCCACTGAATATAATAAATAGAAGAGAAAGAAAAACAGTGAGATTCTTCCTAAACTATTCAATTTATTAATCCCACAGTTAAGTGAGTGGTTGATATTTTTAATTTTATTGAACAGATAAAGGCCAGCTAAGGTCAGTAATGCCAAAGTTAACAAAAACCAGAGGTGGGAAACGCCTTCCCAAATAGCAATATTTATTTTTTGATAAAGTGTAAAAGAATCCCACTCCTGTAATTTATTTGTATAGTGTTTAAGCAAAAAAAATTGCGGCAGGGTAATCAATGGAATGGCGGTGATTAATGGAATACCCACGCGTTCTAGGCGAACTTTCAGCCAGCGGCGCCGCTCATAGCGCTGATACAGCATAAAAGAGAAGTAACCAGAGATAACGAAGAACACCTGCATGCGAAAGGCGTGGATAAAGTCATTCAGCAAGGTGAGAGACGGCGACGAGATGCTGCTGTTTACTGCCCAATGATGGTTGGAGTAAATCAGCGAAAGATGAAAAGGAATCCCTAGTAACATCAAATAGGCGCGAATAGCGTCTAGGAAATATTCTCGCTGTTTAGTACTTTTTTTCATAGATATTCGCTAGTTGTTATAATTGTGAGAATAACGCGCTTATTTTATCGGCACTGGCTAAGACGGAATGTAAAACCCTACTATAAGGTTTATTATTTTTCCATAGCCTATTGCAATGAGGCTTGCTAGGCTTAATGCTTAGTTCGTCGTTTAAACAATAGCCATAAACATGAAATCAGGATTTATCATATTGTCGCCAGACAGGATAATCCATTAAAATGTCTTTAAGAATTTAATTACCCGTAAAGGGGGAATTGTGCCAGTTAATATTTTATCGAAAAGCCAGAATGCGAATCGCGCTAAATGGCTGAGCGTTGCTATTTTGTTATCTTTATTCTCTTGTTCGGTTTCAGCTTTTACTTTGGATGACGTGGCAAAAAAAGCCCAAAATCTGGCGGATAAAAGTTTTGATGCCCCTAAGAGTAACCTTCCTTCGCAATTCCGCGAGATGAAATTCGCCGATTATCAGCAAATTCAGTTCAATCACGATAAGTCCTATTGGAATAAGCTGAAAACACCTTTTAAGTTAGAGTTTTATCATCAGGGTATGTACTTCGATACGCCGGTGCAAATCAATGAGATTACTGCCAAAAGCGTTACACCGATTAAGTACAGTCCGGATTACTTTAATTTTGGTTCGGTAAAGCACGATCCTGACTCGGTGAAAAACCTCGGTTTTGCAGGTTTCAAGGTGCTTTATCCACTGAATAAAGCCGATAAAAACGACGAAGTCATGAGTCTGCTGGGTGCCAGCTATTTCCGCGTGATTGGCAAAGGGCAGGTTTATGGCCTGTCTGCGCGCGGGTTGGCGATTGATACCGCTTTGTCTTCCGGTGAGGAATTCCCTCGTTTTCGTGAGTTCTGGATTGAACGACCTAAGCCTAACGACAAACATTTAGTGATTTACGCGCTACTGGATTCTCCGCGCGCTACCGGAGCTTACCGCTTTACCGTTTATCCGGGCCGAGATACCACTATTGATGTGCAGGCTAAGGTATTCCTGCGCGACAAAGTCGCCAAACTGGGCATTGCACCACTTACCAGCATGTTCCTGTTCGGGCCGAATCAGCCTTCTAAGGTATTGAATTACCGTCCGGCTCTACATGATTCCAACGGCTTATCTATTCACGCGGGCAATGGTGAATGGATCTGGCGTCCGCTGAATAATCCAAAACATCTGTCTATTAGCACCTACACCGTTGAAAATCCGAAGGGATTTGGTTTATTGCAACGTGGCCGTGCTTTCTCTCAGTATGAAGATTTGGACGACCGCTACGATCTGCGCCCAAGTGCCTGGGTAGAACCGCGGGGGGATTGGGGGAAAGGTAAGGTCGAGCTGGTGGAAATACCAACGGCGGATGAAACTAACGACAATATTGTGGCGTTCTGGACGCCAGACGTACTGCCAGATGCTAAGCATTCGCTGGATCTTAATTATCGTCTGCACTTTACCCGCGATGAAGACAAACTTCATTCGGACGACGTGGGTTATGTCAAACAAACCTTACGTTCTACCGGCGATGTGAAACAGTCGAATTTGATTCGAGAACCGGACGGCAGCGTGGCCTTCCTGGTTGATTTTATCGGACCGGTATTAAGCTCATTAGATCCGAATGTATCGCTGGCTTCTCAGGTCAGCGTTGGTGATAACGGCGAACTGCTGGAAAACAGTGTGCGTTATAACCCGGAAACCAAAGGCTGGCGTTTGACGCTGCGGGTCAAAATAAAAGACGAGAAGAAACCGATCGAAATGCGCGCAGCGCTGGTCAACGGTGACAAAACCCTGACAGAAACCTGGAGCTATCAGCTACCTGCCGATGAATAAGTCAACTCAGAGTCCATTACAGGATTACCTCGCCGCCTTGCCCCTGACGGTTGAGCAGCAGAGGGCATTGCGGACGGCGTTGCCCGATAACGATAACGACGCGCTGGCCCAGTTGCATCAACAACTGGCGGCGGGTCAGTCGGAACCGCACAGCGCGGTGGATAACGATGCCGCGCTGGCGTCGGTTAAGGCTCGCTTGCTGTCTGCTTGGCCAGACGCATTGCAGGACGGTAAAAAACTGTCCGTAGATGCGGAAGGGCGGACTGTTATTCGCGCCACGCCGCCTATCGTGCGCTCGCGTATGTTCCCGGAGGCCTGGCGCACCAATCCGGTGGCACGCTTTTGGGATTCGTTGCTCGGTCGCACCACGGTTTCACGTTCGACTACGCCGGAACAAGCGGACGCCGAGCGTAAATGGCGCGCGGTGGGTTCAATCCGTCGTTATATCCTGCTGGTGCTGATATTGGTACAAACCAGTATTGCCACTGTGTATATGAAGAGCATTTTGCCTTATCAAGGTTGGGCGCTGATCGATCCGATCGAAATCTGGAATCAAAACTGGCAACAATCGGTGATGCAGCTGCTGCCTTATCTGTTGCAAACCGGCATTCTGATTCTGTTTGCCGTCTTATTCTGCTGGGTCTCGGCCGGTTTCTGGACCGCTCTAATGGGCTTCCTTCAACTGCTGATTGGCAAGGATAAATACAGCATCTCTGCCAGCGTAGTGGGCAATGAACCGCTGAATCCAGCGCATCGTACCGCGTTGATCATGCCGATTTGTAATGAAGATGTAGAGCGGGTATTCGCCGGTTTGCGAGCGACTTACGAATCGGTGGCGGCGACCGGGCAGTTGGAACATTTCGATATTTACGTATTAAGTGACAGCTACGATCCGGATATCTGCGTGGCCGAACAAAAAGCCTGGCTGGAGTTGTGCCGGGATGTCGATGGTCACGGCAAGATTTTCTATCGTCGCCGCCGCCGTCGGGTGAAACGGAAAAGTGGCAATATCGATGATTTCTGCCGTCGTTGGGGGGGGCAGTACAGCTATATGGTGATTCTGGATGCCGATAGCGTGATGAGCGGTGAGTGCCTAACTGGGCTGGTTCGTCTGATGGACGCTAACCCTAACGCCGGTATTATTCAGTCAGCGCCAAAAGCCTCTGGCATGGATACGCTGTATGCGCGGGTGCAACAGTTTGCTACCCGGGTTTATGGCCCGCTGTTTACCGCCGGCCTGCATTACTGGCAACTGGGGGAATCTCACTATTGGGGCCATAACGCGATTATCCGTGTGAAACCCTTTATCGAGCATTGTGCATTGGCACCGTTACCGGGGGAAGGTTCGTTCGCTGGTTCCATCTTGTCCCATGACTTCGTTGAGGCGGCTTTAATGCGTCGCGCCGGTTGGGGTGTGTGGATCGCTTACGATCTGCCGGGTAGCTATGAAGAGTTACCGCCCAATCTGCTGGACGAGCTAAAACGCGATCGGCGTTGGTGCCACGGTAATCTGATGAACTTCCGCCTGTTTCTGGTGAAAGGTATGCATCCGGTACACCGGGCGGTGTTCCTGACTGGCGTGATGTCTTATCTGTCTGCGCCGCTGTGGTTTATGTTTTTGGTACTGTCCACCGCGTTACAGGTGGTGCATACCTTAATGGAGCCGCAGTATTTCTTGCAGCCGCGTCAGTTATTTCCTGTGTGGCCGCAGTGGCGGCCTGAGCTAGCGATTGGCCTGTTCTCTACCACTTTGGTATTACTGTTCCTGCCGAAATTGCTGAGCATCATTCTGATTTGGGCCAAAGGAGCGAAAGAATACGGGGGCAGTATTCGGCTACTGTTTTCAATGCTATTGGAAATGCTGTTCTCGGTGCTGCTGGCTCCGGTCCGTATGCTGTTCCACACGGTATTTGTGGTCAGCGCTTTTCTCGGTTGGTCGGTTCAGTGGAACTCACCGCAGCGGGACGATGACGCCACGCCGTGGAGCGAAGCACTGGTGCGTCATGGGCCGCAGCTGTTGTTGGGGCTGATTTGGGCCGGTGGTGTGGCCTGGCTGGATCTTCGTTTCCTGTGGTGGCTGTCGCCGATCGTATTCTCGCTGATTCTGTCGCCGGTGGTTTCTGTACTGTCTAGCCGCAGAACTTTGGGTATGGCCAGTAAGCGCGCCAAATTGTTCCTGATACCAGAGGAATATAACCCACCGCGTGAATTGGTCGCGACTGAGGAATATCTCCAGCTTAACCGCCAACGGGCTTTGGCCGATGGCTTCCTGCACGCGGTCATGAATCCGTCTTATAACGCACTGGCAAGCGCAATGGCGACGGCGCGTCATCGGGCAAGAGAGATTATCGAGCAAGAGCGAGAGCGACAGGTGAATCAGGCGTTGAGTCGGGGGCCTGCGGAGCTTGAGAAGCTGCAACGTTTGGAGCTGTTGAGCGATCCAGTTATGATTTCCCGTCTACACCAGAAGATTTGGCAGCAGCCAACGGCTTACGCGCAGTGGGCTGATTTTTACCAGCACCTGCCGCGTAACCCGCAGGCAATGCCGAGCTAATCCTGCGGAATACCCATAAGCTATAATAGCGGGCAATGTGTTAGGCGCATTGCCCGTTTTGAGTTATAACTTCGCGCCGATTTTTGAACGGATAGGCCAACAAATATGTGGTTAAAATGAACGACCTTAGCCAACAATTGATTACCCGGCGAGCCTGATACTGTGAAGAAAATATTAGATATTGGACTGAAAAAAAGCCTGCGTTTGCTACTGATTCTCACGGGCATTGTGACGCTATCCGGCTGCGGCAGCATTATCAGCCGCACGGTGCCGGGAGCCGGGCACGGCAATCAATATTATCCGGGCGTGCAGTGGGACGTAAGAGATTCAGCATGGAAATATATTACGGTACTCGATGTCCCTCTTTCCATGATTGTTGATACCTTTATGCTGCCTTTTGACGCCCAGCACGGCCCTTACGAGTAGCGTCAGCCTTAGCTTTTTGTCGGGAAAACCAGCAATTTGTAGCCTTTTTGGTGACAAGTAAAGTTTGCCACTGGCGTCATATGTAATCCTTTTACATGCACCACGAATGAATGTGGATTGGCATCATCTACAAAAGCCGCTCCGACGTCATAATTAGCCTGAGTATGTTGCTTTACAGCAGCTAATAGCTTACTAACGATGCCATGACCGCGTTTATTCTGAGCGACGCACACCGGCCCATAGAGAAACACTCGCCGCTCGGTCAGCGGTTTACCCTCAAAACGTTGCTGACTCAGGGCTTCCAGCATTGCGTCTACCACAGGCGGACGCGGTCGGGCATCGGTTTTCATCATGCAGACAAAACCAGCGACTTCGCCATTCTCATCTTCTGCCACCATTATGCCCAAATCATTATTTATCGCGGCTAACTGTTTCTCATCCATGCGGGAAACGATAAATCCCTGTTTTTTTTGCTCGTCACTCAGGTTTTCAGGGATGTTTTCCTGCTGTAATTGCAGGATTGCCGAATAGTCATTAGTGTGAGCCAATCTGATCTTCATCATTAACCACGCTTTTAAGTTATTGGAGTTAACCATGCTGTTTGGGGACGGGAGAAAATTATGTTACCTATTGATGCGGTCATGCGCGTAGCCAGACCGACAGATAATCTTGATTTTATCACTGAAATGTATCGTTTGGGGTTGGGGTTTAACGTGCTGGGCCGTTTTGCAGACCATCAGGGTTTTGATGGTGTGATTCTGGGTCATCCGCATCATGGCTATCATCTGGAATTTACGCATCATCGCGGTACTTCCGTTGGGCGCGCGCCAACGGCAGACACTCTATTGGTCTTTTACCTTCCGGATCCAAACAGATGGGCGACACAATGTCAGCAAATGCTCAAAGCCGGTTTTCAGATTGTGGAGTCCTACAATCCCTATTGGGACGTCAGTGGTCAAACTTTTGAAGACGTTGATGGCTACCGCATCGTGTTGCAACAACGGGCGTGGCCGCTGTAAACGGCAGTGCAGCTGAGCGCGCAGTAAAAAGCCAGCCGAAAATTAGGCTGGCTTTCTTATCAGGTATATTCCGACCAGTTACGCGGTTTTTTCAGCGCCTTGGGTGTTATTCATCATGCGACGAATAGGCACAATCAGCAGAATCAGGATAGCGGCGCAGATGACTAATGCGATGGAGCAACGGGCAAACAGCGTTGGCAGCATATCCAACTGATCGGCTTTTACGTGCCCACCAATCAGGCCTGCGGCCAGATTACCCAGCGCGGAAGCACAGAACCACAGCCCCATCACCTGACCACGCATTCTGTCTGGTGCCAGCAATGTCATCGTCGCCAGCCCGATAGGGCTAAGGCAGAGCTCACCCAGCGTCAGCATTAGAATACTGCCTACCAACCAGAAGGGAGAAACCCCTTCGCCGGTGGCCAGCACATGCTGCGCTGCCAGCATCATCACACCAAAACCGGCAGCGGCGCACAAAATACCGATGACGAATTTGGTTATGCTGCTTGGGCGAATGCTTTTCTTCGCCAGGGCGGGCCATGCCCAACTGAAAATTGGCGCTAACAGAATAATAAATAAGGCGTTAATTGACTGGAACCATACGGTTGGAATTTCAAAGCCCATGACCATACGATCGGTGTAATCATTGGCGAACAGGTTGAAAGACGTCGGTTTTTGCTCGAAGGCTGACCAGAAGAACGCGGCGGAGACCAGTAGGATAAAGCACACCAGCAACCGAGCTTTGTCTTTGCGGCTTAAACCGGCAAAAGCGAAAAGATAGACGAAATACAGCGTTACGGACGCGGCAATCAGGTACACCAGACTACTGGCGACCAGTACCGGATTGATTTCAATCATGCCTTGAGCGACCAGTACTACCACCGCCGCCAATGCCACCATCGCCGCGCAGACCCATTTACCGACGTTTTTACGTTGAACGGTCGGGCTGTTCCAACTGGAGTCCATGCCAACTTCGGCATCGTAGCGAGTCATTGATGGAATCACGAACATGCGGAAGGTTAATAATGCCACCAGCATACCGACGCCGCCGATACCGAAGCCCCAGTGCCAGCCGTGGGTGCGTAATAGCCAGCCAGAGAGCAGCGGGGCAATAAAGGAACCCATGTTGATTCCCATATAAAACAGTGAAAAACCGCCGTCGCGGCGCGCATCGCCAGGCTTATATAAAGTTCCGACCATCACGGAAATACAGGTTTTGAATAGGCCAGTTCCCAATACGATAAAGACCAGTCCAATAAAGAACATGTCATTACCGAAGAATGCGGATAAAGCGATGGAAAGGTGCCCCATAGCAATCAGGATAGAGCCGTACCAAACGGCGCGCTGTTGGCCTAGCCAGTTATCGGCTAGCCAGCCGCCGGGCAATGAAGCTAAATACAGGCTACCGGCAAAAATACCGACGATAGCGGAAGCATTTTCTCGCGGTAAACCTAACCCACCGTCATAAACCGTAGCAGCCATAAACAGAATCAGCAGCGGACGGATGCCATAAAACGAGAAGCGCTCCCACATCTCGGTAAAGAATAGCGAACTCAGAGGATAAGGATGGCCGAAGAAAGTCCGGCTACTGTTGGTATTAGAGGATTGCATAAAGTCTTCCCATAGAAATCGCCTGTTAAGGTCGGGCTGTTGTGCTGTGGTATGAGTGATTCAATACGCCTTATTCCCCTGTTAATGCCGTCCGTTATCGTCAGGTTATCGGGCAGTCATTAATTTCATGAATAATCGATTTAACACTCTCTATAATAGGATTTAACTCCATAATAACGTCATTTTGGTTTTCTACCGTGCTTATATCCCATTATTTAGACGAAAAGTCGATATACATCTCGTTTTTTAGATTTATATCTGTAGGTGGATGTGGATTTTAATGACGAAATCACAGTGCATATTTCGAGACTAATAATCTAATTTATTTATTGTTTTTCAAGTGATTAGCCTGTTTTTTTTAGGGCGACCTTACACCTTTTTCTGAGTGAGTAAATTATTTTTTATTGGAAAGAGAGGAAAATGGCAGTTTTGGGGGGAATAAGGGGGATAGCCACTTTTTAAGTAGGTATAAGTGACATTTATAAGAGGAAAGTCAGCGATAAACTGTGATTTTAGTCACGGCAAAATTTTGTCGTTGAGGAAGAGAGATTTAGCGCTCATCTGGTGGTTGGTTTTAGCTATCTTCCTGACGATTGGTAGATTGTTTCACAGCCTGAGCTGGTCGCCGTTGCAGACACCAGTAGGAGTAAAATGCGTTAAATAACACCACCACGGCGGTGACGCAGAATACCGCGCGGAAGCCATAACTGGCGGAAACGGCGGCGCCCAGTAGCGGGCCGCTGACGTTGCCAACATCCCGAAATGATTGGTTGTAGCTGAAAATTCGACCAGCCACCTGATTTGTACAATTATAAATCAGTAATGTTTGCACTGCAGGCAGTAGCGCGCCATCGGTAGCACCGAGCAGAAAGCGTAATACCGCCAATTGCCACGGAGTCTGTACCAACGCCATTGGGATCAGTAACAACACCGACAGTGCCAGCATGGCAATAAGAATACGTTCGGGGCCGATTTTATCGCCGAGTTTTCCCAGTCTGGGGGCGCTGATTAATGCCGCAACGCCAGGCACCGAGGCAATCATTCCGCTGACAAATGCCAGATTGTGAATATCACCCGCCAGCTCGCGGACATACAGGGTCAGAATCGGTGCGATAGAACCGGTTGCCACCTGAATAATCATGGTGGTAACAAACAGGCTGAGCACCAGTTTAGGATTTTTCAGCGATCGCAAAACCTGCCGTCCGTTGAGCATGTCTTTTTTCAGCACCGGCGTAAATTGCTCTTTAACGCACAGTAATGTCATAACAAAGCACAGGAACAGTACGGCGGCGGTAATAAAGAATACCGGACGCAGGCTGTAGCTGTCTGCCAGTAAACCCCCGATCAGCGGGCCAATTAACGCGCCGCTGACGCCACCGGTAGACAGTGTGCCCAGCGCCCAACCGCTTTTATGTCGTGGCACCTGAGTGGCAATTAGCGCATTGGCGTTGGGAATAAAACCACCGAGCAGGCCCAGCAGGGCGCGTAACGCCAGAAATTGCCAGATATTTTGCGCCACGCCCATTAACACCATCACAAGACTCATGCCTAATGCCGATCGTAACAGCATGATTTTTCTTCCTTTACGGTCGGCAAGATTGCCCCAAAACGGCGAAGCAATGGCGGAAAACAGGAAGGTAATACTGAACACCAACCCGGACCACATATTCAGCGCCTGATGACCGGTCACGCCGAGGATTTCCACGTATAAAGGCAGAAAAGGCATGATCAGACTGAAAGCAGCACCGGTCAGAAAACAGCCCAGCCAGGCGACAAATAGGTTCCGTTTCCAGTTAATAGGTTCTGGTGACGAGGTCATAAATTACCGATAGAAGAAAGTGTTAGCTCTGCGGCACGGTTTAGCGTCATGGTGAGGGCGTTAATATGGCAAAGCATAAAAGCAGATAATTAGCCTGTTAAGTATGCGCCTGTTGAATAGAGACATCAACCATTTGGGTAATGGTTTTTATAAAAATGAAAAGCAGGTTTATTATTTGGAAATAAGCATATAAATTTTTTGAATAAGAAAATAAGGAAGATGAACGAGTACGGCTGAAAACGGGAAGACTAACAGGCGTTATCAAAGTACAGCGATATTTGAAGGTGTGAAAGTACAGACAGGGGAAAAGAATACAAACGCGATAAAATAGCCGCGGGGCATTGTTCACCCCGCGGGAATAGCGATTAAATCTAATAAATTTCCCGAAGTTTACTCGAATTAACGGTAGGCTTCGTTTTTGGTGATTGAGTAACGACCGCTGCCCAACAGCATAATGATGATACCGCCGAAGAAATACAGCGCTTCGTTTTCCAATCCCCAGGCACCCACGTCGGTTAGCGTAAAGAACTTACCGGTGCCGACCATCAGAGTGGCAACCAGCAGGTTAACGGCATAAATAAAGGCCGCTGGACGAGTAAATAGCCCCAGAATCATCAGAATAGGCACAACTATCTCACCAACATACACGCCGTAGGCAACAAAACCAGGGATGCCCTGAGCCTGTAGCATATCGGAAATCCAGTTGGTGCCATGTTGGATTTTTGCTACTCCGTGGAATAACATCAAGATACCAAAGGTCAGGCGTAACAGTAGCTTACCGCCGTCTTGATGATCGGTTAATCGTGTGAACCACTGATTTGCACTTGCCAGCATGGTGTATATCCTTATAGAAATTGAAGAAATAACCGGATAATAACTCTTATTAATTACATTTAATTATGTGTAGTTAATAATCATTCTCATAGTGGATAAAACTGACAGAGTAGGTCAAAAATATTGAACCTGCCGGATTAATTTCTTATTTCTTTTGGGTCTCTACCTTAATTTCCTACTTTTATGCCCTGCTTTGGCAAATCGATATCTTACAAACCTTTCAGAGCAGCTAGCGAGTCTGACGTCATGGTTGGGGTAAATTCGATGACTTCATATCGGGCGACGGCGTTGAAAGAATCTTCAGCCAGAATGGCATCCAGCTCGTCGCGGGGTAAGGCGATGGCAAAAATAATGCCGCCAGTGCGTGGGTTTTTACGCCCAGAAGTGATGAAAATGCCCTGATCGTAGTATTTGTGTAACCAGGCAATATGGGCATCGAGATGAGTATCGACTTCTTCAACGGGACGATGATAAGTGAGATTAATGATGTACATAGCAAAGCCATAGGGAGAAAAGAGAAAGATAAATTCCCATGTTGATTACAAATTAACAAGACTTTGCTCGGTATTTTTGTCGTTAATAAGGGTTAGCGAGGCATAACTCGAGGGATGCAGCGTTGATTTACGCCGGTGCAGAGCAAGGCCCGGCGTGATATTGCGAAAGGAATCAGAGCGCTAATCGTACAGCGAGGGGGCGCCTTCTGGACGGGTTTTGAAGCGGCGGTGCAGCCACATATATTGATCCGTTGCCAACTGAATTTCTTCTTCGATCACTTTATTCATAAAGGCTGCGGCAGTGACTTCGCTTTCCAGCGGGAAGTCTTCCACCGCCGGTTGCAGAATCAGTTCGTAACCTTTGCCATCGGGTAGGCGGCGCGGGGTGAACGGGATCACCGCCGGTTTCGCCGTGCGTACCAATAAATAAGTGCCGGTGGTGGTGGCCGCATCGTCAACGGCAAACAGCGGAACAAACACGCTGCTGCGTGGACCATAGTCATGATCCGGTGCATACCAGATGATTTCGCCTTGTTTCAGGCTACGAATCATCCCTTTCAAATCTTTGCGATCCAGCATGGATTTATTGGAGCGCATACGGCCCCAAGTCTGCATCCAATCCATTGCTTTATTATCGTGGGGACGATAAACCCCGATTCCTGGGTTATGAATGCCGAAAATACGTGCGCCCAGTTCCAGCGTTAGAAAATGCAGGCCGATCAACAGTACGCCCTGACCATTCTCCCGTGCTTTCTCAATGTGTTCCAGACCGCTGACTTTACACCAGCGATTGATGCGCCAGTCTGGCCAAAACCAAGCCATACCGGTTTCGAACAGTCCCATACCGACGGATTCGAAGTTCTTGACCACCAGTTGATCGCGTTCTGCTTTGGACATTTGCGGAAAGCACAGTTCCAGATTACGTTCTGCGATATAAAGGCGGCGTTTGAGGAAACGCATTGAGAAACGGCCGAGGGAAGTACCCAGCGTATAAATCACTGGATAAGGCAGTAAAACCAGCAAGTAAAGGATACCCAAGCCTAACCATGTCAGCCAGTATCTTGGGTGCAGTAACGAGCGATTAAAAGAAGGAACTTGCATCATGTGTTCTCAGCTTCAGAGTGGTCATTTAGGACAGTTAACTTTTACTTTATGGCGGCTAATCTGAGGCCGCTAGTCATGCTTTCAATATGTTTATCTGTCATTTAAGGTAGTTCTATTGTGGCACTTTTAGGGAAAAACGCGAAAACAGACCGCATTAAAAAACTATTCTCAGTAACATTTGCTTTATTTTTGTGCAAAATAAGCCAACTTTAGTTGATAAAATAAACATACCTAGCTTATGCCGCTACGCTTATTCAGCAAACTGACTAATTCTGCCAGACTCCCAGCCGCCATTTTTTCCATGACTTTAGCTCTGTGAACCTCAACAGTTCTTACAGAAACACAGGCTTTATTGGCAATATCGCGGTTGATCAATCCTTGCGCTACCCATTGTGCAATCAACTGCTCTTTGGGTGTCAGACTGGCGTAGCGCAAACTGACCTGATGGCGTGAAACCGCCTGTTCGGAATGTTTCAATGCCTGCTGGAGTGCGTTGATCAAAGGCTGAGTGGCGACGGGTTTTTGCAGGAAATCGATAGCCCCTTGCTTCATTTGCTCAACCGCTAACGGAACATCCCCATGACCGGTAAGAAAAACTACCGCCAGCGTGCTGCCTACTTCACGTAAACGCCGATGAATTTGTGGGCCGTCCAGCACTGGCATACGAATATCCAGCAGTACTACGGCGGTTTGAAACAAATCGGCGTCGTTTAGGAAACTCTGGCCTTGATGCCAGAGACAGACTTTATAGCCCAGACTTTCCAATAAAAAACGACAGGCATCGGTCACGGCCAAATCGTCGTCCACTAAATGTATGACTGACACTAACTTGTTCCTTTTACTGTGGAATGTAGAGGGAAGAACAGTCGAACCTGTGACCCTGCAGCGCCGTTAGCGGCAAGGGCGTTGCTTAACGTCATTTGTCCCCCCTGACTGCCCATCAGCCGTTGGCAAATTACCAAACCTAAACCCAGGCCATCTGGTTTTCCCGATTTGAATGGCATAAATAGCTGATTGAGCTGCGAAGCCGTTAATCCACCACCATCGTCCTGCAAACTGAGTTCTATTCCTTCGGGCGTTTGATTGCCGTTCAGAAACAGTCTCCGCGCACCGGCCTGTAGGCTGTTGGTGAACAGGTTGCAAAATATCTGGTCGAGCAAGGTTGCGGGGAGCATTAGCTGTATTTCAGCCGAAAGTTCAATATTAAGCCTGCTATCAGGATAATGATGTGACGCACCGATAAGTTGCCAAACGTGCTCTGCCACGTCCCTAGGTGCCTGCGGAATACGCGTGGCCGCGGCTGGCGCTTTTTCCACCCAAAGACGCAGGTTGGCGATAATATCCGCTCCTCGCTGCGCCTGCGCGCCGATTTGCTGTAACACCGGTAGCAGCGGATGATCTGGCTGTTCACGTTTTAAACGGATATCACAGCCTTCGGCGTAGTGGCGAATCGCCGAAAGTGGCTGGTTGAGTTCATGAGCAAAGCCGGACGCCATTTCCCCCAAAATACTTAGGCGCTGAGCTTGCTCCAGCGCTGTTTCTCGCTCTCGCAGCTGCAGGTGGGCCAGTTCTAACTGCTGGCTGCGGCGACGCACTAAAAAGGCCACCCAAATATGATTCGCACCCAATAGCAATAATATTGCCGCAATAATCCCGAGCAATAGCCGATTTTGTAGTGCCCAAGAAAGTATCGCCTGCCATAGCTGCGGCTGTTCCGGATGCTGATTTATGGAACGCAACAGAGCTTCGACTTGGCTGGTAGAGGATGGCGCGCCCCATTGAGGCCCCTCGCTGCCCGTTGGTGTGAGCAGTGTCCGCGTCACTCGGTCTGCTAGGGAATCCGGTACCTGCGTCAGCGCGGCAAATGACCAATTGGGGTATAAATCACTGCTGGTCAGACAGGGAACTGTGGTGGGTTTAGCCAGTAACGCCCTGAAATCCGTGGCCTGCAATAATCCTTCGCTTTGCATATCTTCCAGCAAGCAGGTGGGGACTATCGCGGCATCCAGAGCGCCATCTCGTAGCAAATACATCAACGCATCCACCGGGAAGCCGGAAAAGTGCAGCTTAAAATCCTGCTCTGGCCGTAAGCCAGCGTCCCGCAATGCTTTGTAGCCTAAAAGATAACCGCCGAATGCATCGGCTGACACCGCGCCAACCTGTTTACCGCGTAACTCATTCGCTTGAGTGATAGGACTGTCCTGACGCACCAAAATCACGCTGCCAACCACGTTGCGGCTGGCGTTGTCCGGCTCATGGCTGGATCGCAGTGAAACCAGCCAGCGCAGCGGATAGTGGCTATCAATTTGTACGTACTGCGCCGGATTGGTGAGCAGAAAATCCACGCGCCCTTGCTGCACGGCGGTTTTCATCGCTGTGAGATCCAACGGCAACAGGCGAAAAGGCTGGTCGGGCAATCCTTGATTCAGGCTATCCACCAGCGGCTGCCAGCGGTGCAGCGATTGGGCATCGCCGCGTAATGCCAGTACGCCAATCGTCCATTCTTTGCCGTATGCCGCCAGCGAAACACCGTAACACAGCAAGATAATCAACAGGTTTCGCAACGTGTCTTCTCCTTTTTATGACCCAGATCGCCCCAGTGAATTGTCCTGGATCAAGTCCCTAAAGGGAATGTGGAAAACCACAATAGGGCTTCTGTTTGGCAATTTCTACACTCCTCATCATCAACTCGTCACATCTTCCTATCAATTAACCGACGGCGGGTTTGGAGAACACCATGGATCGAGGGAAAAGAGAGTTTCTACAACGATTGGGCGTGCTAACCGCCGGTGCGGCTTTGGTTCCGCTGGCTGATGCCGGTTGGAAACTGGAACCGACCCGTCGCAACGGCAACCCCCAGCGCCGCTACGCCATGCTGATCGATCTGCGTCGCTGTATTGGCTGTCAGGCCTGTACGGTCAGTTGCGCCATTGAAAATCAGTCGCCGCAAGGCCAGTTCCGCACCAGCGTTAACCAGTATCAGATCGCGCTAGAAGGTGAGGGCAGCGTGACTAACGTGCTGCTGCCGCGATTATGCAATCACTGTGATAACCCGCCCTGCGTACCGGTGTGTCCGGTACAGGCAACCTACCAGCGGCAGGATGGCATTGTGGTTATTGATAACACGCGCTGCGTTGGCTGCGCGTACTGTGTGCAGGCCTGCCCGTATGAGGCGCGGTTTATCAATCACAGCACTCAAACGGCGGATAAATGTACTTTCTGCGTACACCGTCTGGAGGCCGGTTTATTGCCTGCCTGTGTGGAATCTTGCGTCGGCGGGGCGCGTATTATTGGCGATTTGCACGATGAAAACAGTGAACTGCGACGGATACTCAAACAGCATGAGGGGGAAATTAAGGTGCTGAAACCGGAGCAAGGTACGCAGCCACAGGTGTTTTACCTCGGTTTAAATGAAGTGTTTACTCGGCCGCTGCAGGGGCAACCGGCGCTGTGGCAGGAGGTTCACCCATGATTCACGAAATTCTGGCGCGTCCGCAGGAAATCAGTTGGTTACCTTGGGCAGTGCAATATTTTTTCTTTATCGGGCTGGCCTGTGGCGCAGTGTTGCTCGGCTGTTGGCAACGCTGGTTCAGGCGAGATAAAGGGCAACCGCTAGAGCGAGCGGCGCTGATGTTGGCTGTCACGGCGGCTATTGTGGCACCGTTGGCCCTGAGTGCGGATTTACATCAGCCGGCGCGTGCCTGGCATTTTTATCCTTATTTTACGCCTTGGTCGTGGATGTCATGGGGTTCGCTGTTTCTGCCGCTGTTTAGCGGGCTGGTGGTGACCTATTTTCTGGCCTTAATCTACGGCCAACGAGTGAACCGACCTTTGACCGGATTATTGCGGTTGTTATCGATTCTGACGGCGTTATCGGCACTTTCGATTCTGATGTATACCGGGCGGGAAGTGTCGGTGCTGCGCGCTCAGCCGCTGTGGTTCACCCTGTGGCTGCCACTGTTTATTTTCCTGACGGCGATGCAGGCGGTGCCTTCGTTGCTGGCTTTGTGGCTGTGGCGTCAGCCGCAGGTTCAGCGGTATCTGGCGCGCTGGCAACTGGTTTCTCTACTGTTTTTGGCGTTGGTGACGTTGCTATGGGCCAGCGGCTCGACGCTTTCTGCTGCGGCGTTACGTCAGTGGGCCAGCGGACACCCATTAACCGCGGCTGCGCCATTATTGATTGGATTGATGCTATTTGGATTGGCATTGCTGAATCTGACACGTCGCTTATCTATCGGTGCGGTTATCCTGCAAAGCCTGCTAGCGATGGTGCTGTGCTGGATGGTGCGTTGGCTATTGCTGATGCAAAGCCAAACCTTACCGAAATATAACGTGCTCACTCATCCTTATCAGTTATCGCTGGGGACTGACGGATTGCTGGCGATTATCGGTACGTTCGGTTTATGGGTGACATTAATTATTGCGCTCCGTGAAGGAGTCAGAAGGTGGGAAGGGAGAGTGCAACATGGCTAAAACAACGCGGCGGCAATGGTTAAAGGGCGGTTTGGCACTGGGCGGATTAGTGGCCTTTGGCGCAGGTTATCACGATGTGGTGCGTAAAACGCTAATTGGGCTGCGGGACGGCAGCGCCGGAAAGCTGACGCGAGACCCAATTAGCGGCAACTCTCTCACGCCGGAAGGTCATGCCGGGCAGGAATGGCAGGCTACGCCGCATCAGGCGGTTTCGATGACACAATGTTTTGGCTGTTGGACGCTGTGCGGGCTACGAGTGCGAGTGGATACGC
Source organism: Yersinia nurmii (assembly GCF_001112925.1). GTDB lineage: Bacteria > Pseudomonadota > Gammaproteobacteria > Enterobacterales > Enterobacteriaceae > Yersinia > Yersinia nurmii. The sequence continues at coordinate 179,473 of NZ_CPYD01000001.1, read as the reverse complement.
AGCAAAATCGCATTTTGCGTATTGCAGGTAACCCCTATCACCCGTTGTCTCACGATCACCATTTTCCCTACGGATTACCAGTGAGCGAAGCTTTGCGCCGCATGGGCGGTGAGCAAGGGTTAGCGGACAGATCTACCGCCTGTGCTCGAGGTGCGACGCTGCTGGAAGGTGTTACCAGCCCTTATCGCGTTCTTGAGCCGATGAAACGAGTGGGGGCCCGTGGTGAAGGTAAGTGGCAACGCATTAGTTTCGAACAGTTAGTAAAGGAAGTGACGGAAGGCGGCGATCTGTTTGGGGAAGGGCATGTCGACGGCCTGCGGGCGATTCGCGATCTGGAGACGCCAATCGATCCGGCCCAGCCGTCCTTGGGGCCGAAGGCTAACCAGTTGCTGATGACCAACGCCGGTGACGACGGGCGGGATGCTTTTATCCAGCGCTTTGCCGCCAAAGCCTTTGGGACTAAAAACCTCGGTAGCCACGGTGCTTACTGTGGGCTGGCTTATCGCGCCGGTTCTGGGGCGTTAATGGGGGATTTGGATAAAAATGCTCATGTAAAACCGGATTGGGATAATGTGCGTTTTGCTTTGTTTTTGGGAACCTCTCCGGCGCAATCGGGCAACCCGTTTAAACGGCAAGGTAGACAATTAGCCAATGCACGCCAACGGGACGACTTTAATTACGTGGTCGTGGCTCCCGCGTTGCCGTTGACGACCACGTTGGCGAATCAGCATAACCGTTGGGTGCCCGTGCTACCGGGTAGTGATTCGGCGCTGGTGATGGGAATGATTCGCTGGATTATCGAACAGGAACGTTTTAACGCGCCATATCTAAAAGTACCGGGAGAGGCGGCTATGACTGCCGCTGGAGAGCGTAGTTGGACTAATGCTACCCATTTGGTGATTGTCAGCCCGCAGCACCCGCTGGCCGGTCAGTTTCTGCGGGCGACACATTTGAACGGTGAAATCCTTGCGAAAGGGGAAGAAAGCCCGGTGCTGGTAGCGCAGAGCGATGGGGCGTTAGTGGCGGCACCGGCTGCGATGGACGCCGCGCTCTATGTTAGTCAGAGCGTGACGCTAGCTGACGGGCAACAGGTTGAAGTGCAATCTGGGCTGAGCCTGCTGCGTGAGGCGGCTAATCGTTTTACGCTGGAAGAATACAGCCAGCAGTGCGGTGTACCTGTGGCGACCATCAGCGGGTTAGCGAAAGAATTCACCGCCTATCAGCGTCAGGCGGCGGTGATTTCCCACGGTGGAATGATGAGCGGTAACGGTTTCTATACCACCTGGGCGGTCATGATGCTGAACGCGCTGATTGGTAACCTGAATCTGAAAGGCGGTGTTTCCGTCGGCGGAGGCAAATTTGACGGCTTTGCTGATGGACCGCGCTACCAACTGGCCAGTTTCCCCGGTCAGGTTAAATCTCGCGGTTTGTCATTGTCCCGCAGTAAACAACCTTACGAGAAATCTGAGGAATATCAGAAAAAACTGGCTATCGGTGAACCGCCGTATCCTGCAAAAGGGCCGTGGTATCCCTTTGTGGGCGGGCAGTTAACCGAGCAATTGGCTCCGGCGCTTTCCGGCTATCCTTACCCGCTAAAAGCCTGGATCAGCCATATGACCAATCCGTTGTACGGTGTCGCCGGTTTACGTGGTCTAGTCGAAGATAAGTTGAAAGATCCTAAACAGTTACCGCTGTTTATTGCCATCGATGCATTTATCAATGAAACCACTGCGTTGGCTGATTATATCGTGCCGGATACGCATAATTTTGAAAGTTGGGGATTTAGTGCGCCTTGGGCTGGCGTATGGGTTAAAGCCAGCACTGCCCGCTGGCCGGTGGTGGAATCGCGCACGGCGCGCACTGCCGATGGGCAAGCGGTGGCGATGGAGAGTTTCCTGATCGCCGTTGCCAAAGCGCTGGCTTTGCCCGGTTTTGGTGAAAATGCGATGCAGGATGCACAGGGTATGGGATTACCGCTCGATCGCGCCGAAGATTTTTATCTGCGCGCCGCTGCCAATATCGCCTATCTGGGTGAAAACCCCGTGCCCGCAGCTCAACTGGACGAATTACAACTAACCGGCGTGGCACGTTTACTGCCGGAAATTCAGCGCAGTCTGTCTCCAGATGAGCAAATGCGAGTCGCGTATTTACTGGCGCGAGGCGGGCGTTTTGCGCCGTATGAAAAATCATGGAACGGCGACGCGACCGGGCCGCAGTGGAAGAAACCGCTACATATCTGGAATGAAAATGTGGCTAAACATCGTCATGCCATGACCGGAGAGCGTTATTCTGGTTGCCCGACTTTCTATCCGCCGCGGTTGGCCGATGGCTCCAGTATTCACCAGCATTATCCTGCACAGAATTGGCCATTCAAGCTGATGTCGTTTAAATCACATTTGATGAGCAGCTCTACGCCAATGATTGAGCGCCTGCGGGCAGTCAAAGCCAGTAATCTGGTGGCGATTAATCCGCAGGATGCTAAAGCGCACGGCGTGGCACACGGGGACTGGGTCAAATTGGAAACCCCCGGCGGCAGCATGAAAGCACAGCTCAGTGTATTAGACGGTGTGATGCCCGGAGTTATTGCGATTGAGCACGGTTATGGTCATCGTGAAATGGGCGCGAATCTGCATCAGCTTGACGGCGTGGAAATGGCGAGTGACAGCCGAATCGGCGCAGGAGTTAATCTTAATGACCTCGGATTTACCGATCCTACCCGAGAAGTGCCAAATACTTGGCTAGATTGGGTGAGTGGCGCGGCGGTGCGGCAAGGGCTTCCGGCTAAACTGACGCGATTAGGCTGACATCAGTCTGTTGCTCTGCGTGCGGAACCCCTTCTGGAAAAGAAGGGGTTTTTCTTTTTATGGCGTATTATATACGCAGCAAATTAATCGCCATAAATAGGATAGACAGCGGATGATGCAAGCAGCAAAAATCAGCGTCGGGTTATTGTTCAGTGGCGTCCTGCTCGGTTATGCAGGCGCACACTGGCAGCACAGTTTTTTACTGGTACTGGCCGGCGTCTCAATGCTGGCTGGCATTATAGCCTCTGGTTTCACCGATTGTCGCCACAGCAAAAAACCTTAATTCCGCGCCGTAGAAGGCGATCGGCGCTGTCCGATAAAAGGCGCTACGCTGTGGATGATCATCCCGATAATCACCAGCGTAATTCCCGCCAGTGATAAACCGGTTGGTAATGGCGCCGCCAGCCAGACCATTTCCCCCAGTAAAGCAAACAGCACTTCTCCAGATTGAGTGGCTTCCACCGCCGCTAAACGAGAATAATCCTGTTTGACCAGATTGGTTGCGGCAAAGAACAGCAAAGTGGCAATCACGCCTGAGAACAGCGCCACCAGCAGGGATTGCTCGACTTGCCCCTGAGAGGGCCAGCCGACCTGAAATACCCCAACGGCAGACAGCACAATCCAGAATGGCAGGCTGGCCAGCGTCATATTGAGCACCCGCTGGAGGGTATTCACCTCGCCCTGACAAATAGCCATCATCTTGCGGTTGCCCAGCGGATACATAAAAGCAGCCAATGTAACCGGCAACAAACACCACAGCGTTTGTTGTAAGTTCAACGATTGAGCGTGCTGCCACTGCATTAACCCCACGCCGATCAAAATCAACAGCGACCAGCGCAATCCTTTGAAAGGGATTTTCCCTCGCTGCGTCTGTAACCCCTGTTCCGTGGTAATTTGTTGTTTAAACAGCGGAATCAGCAGTGAGCCGGCAATAATGGTCATTTGCCAGGAACCGGCCACCAGCCAGCCTTCACCATAAGAACCGGCCAGACTCAGTGGCGCGTAAAATAGGCCAAATCCAACGGTGCTCCACAGCAGATAGCCTGACCCGTATTGGCGCAAATGGCTCAGACTTTGCCGCAGTTGCCCACGCATCATTACCAGCAGCCACAGCATGGGAGCCATAAAAATAAACCGCAGCGAGGCACTCCAGATCCAACTGCCGCCGGATAAATCCATGGCTCGATTAAGAATAAAAGTAAAAGCGAAAAAGAACGATGCGGCGAGGCCATAAAATATAGCGCGCATAATTTTCCTTTTTTAAGCTGGCGCCAAAATCCCTCAATAAAATCTGATGATTAACGGAACAGAGTCGCGAGAGTCGATGGCCATCAGGCGGAAAGCGGAACAATAAAACAGAAATATAGATCAACGTCGCTAACGTCAAGTCTCTGATAATTAACCTGCCCCTAAAGATGTGACTGCGGTCAGTTTCGGGTATGATGTGCGCCGCGCGGGTAAATGCTCGTCGCAACCGCAGTCTCGCTGCGTAAAAATCTCTTAGTAACCTCTTCGAAAGACAGGAAAGTACACCATGCCAGTGTTACATAACCGAATTTCTAATGAGGAACTTAAAGCACGGATGTTGGCTGAAACCGAACCCCGTACCACAGTTTCTTTTTATAAATACTTCAATCTGGATGACGCCAAAGCATTCCGTGACAGCCTTTACAGCCAATTTGTGAAATTGGGCGTATTTGGCCGGGTATACGTGGCGAAAGAAGGTATCAACGCGCAAATTAGCGTTCCCGCCAACCGTTATGATGAGTTTAAAGCGGTTTTGTTCGCTTCTCATCCGGCGTTGGATCTGGTTCGCCTGAACGTGGCTCTGGAAGACGACGGAAAGTCCTTCTGGGTGCTGCGAATGAAAGTGCGTGAGCGCATCGTCGCCGACGGTATTGATGACGACAGCTTTAATCCGGCACACGTCGGCCAGTATCTGAAGGCCGATCAGGTTAATCAGATGATTGACGATCCGGATACATTGTTCGTTGATATGCGTAACCACTATGAATATGAAGTGGGGCATTTTGAAAATGCGATAGAAGTTCCGTCCGATACCTTCCGGGAACAGCTGCCGATGGCAGTAGAAATGCTACAGCAAGACAAAGACAAAAATATTGTCATGTATTGCACCGGCGGTATTCGCTGTGAAAAAGCCAGCGCCTATATGTTGCATAACGGCTTCAAAAATATTTATCACGTTGAAGGCGGCATTATTGAGTACGCACGCAAAGCCAAAGAGCAGGGTTTACCGCTGAAATTCGTCGGTAAAAACTTTGTCTTCGACGAGCGCATGGGCGAGCGGATTTCGGATGATGTGATTGCGAACTGTCATCAGTGCGGCACGCCCTGCGATGCTCATACCAACTGTAAAAATGACGGTTGCCACCTGCTGTTTATCCAATGTCCAACCTGCGCCGCCAAATTTGACGGCTGCTGTAGCCAGATTTGTCAGGACGAATTGAAACTTCCCCGTGAAGAACAGCGCGCCCGTCGTGCTGGCCGTGAAAACGGAGTGAAGATTTTTAATAAATCAAAAGGATTATTGCAAACCACTATGCATATTCCTGCGCCTGAAAAATCTGACGACTAAAGCTAAGCTTAAAGGGTTAGTTTCTACCTCAACCCTCTGGCTATATTCGGAAAATTAAGTTTAAGTTGAGAGATCGCTCTGTTATTTTCGATCTCTCACTATTTCTATCATCGTTCTCGATGACGACCTCGATGCAAGGACAGATTATGGTAACGCCGGCAGTCAGCAATAAAGGTTTACGTATTGTCGCCATGTTGGCCATGCTGGTCGTGATTATGGCCGGAATCAAGGCGGCGTCGCCCATCGTGGTACCTTTCCTTTTGGCAGTATTTCTCTCCATTGTGTTGAATCCACTGGTGAGCTTGCTGCAAAAAATCAAAATTCCCCGCACACTGGCGATTGTTCTGTTGGTGGTGGTTATTATTTTGTTGATGTCATTCCTGTTGGGAATGCTCGGTAATTCTTTAAATGAGTTTGCTCGCACATTACCGCAATATCGCGGCATGATGCTGGAAAAAATTCGCGATCTGCACGGTTTTGCCGTGCGTTTCAATATTGATATGTCCGTGGATGACGTAATGAAATACGTCGATCCCGGCGCCGCTATGAATTTCGTCACTCGCTTGATTAGCCATCTTTCCGGCGCGATGACCGGTATTTTCCTGTTGTTGATGACTGTGGTGTTTATGCTGTTTGAAGTTGAGCGCCTGCCGTACAAACTGCAATTAATGTTCGACGATCCGGTAAAAGGCATTGCGGTCTTGCAGCGTGCGGTAAAGGGCGTCACTCACTATCTGGTGATTAAAACGATTATCAGCCTTGCTACGGGGTTGGTGGTTTGGATATTCCTAGCATCAATGAATGTTCGCTTTGCTTTTATCTGGGGTTTGTTGGCATTCGTGCTCAATTACATTCCCAATATTGGCTCGGTGCTGGCGGCTATCCCACCAATTATTCAGGCTTTATTGTTCAATGGCTTTGCCGACGCGCTGGCGGTTACCGGCGGCTTTATTCTGATAAACCTGATTGGTGGAAATATCATCGATCCGCGCATGATGGGACGTGGACTCGGACTTTCTACGTTGGTGGTGTTTCTGTCATTGATCTTCTGGGGATGGTTACTGGGGCCGATAGGGATGCTGCTGTCAGTGCCGTTGACCATCATCGCTAAAATTGCGTTGGAGCTGACGCCAACCGGCCATAAATTTGCTGTATTGCTGGGGGATGGTAAACCAGCAACAGATGAAAGAGAGTCGTAAATCAAACCATCGCAGCGCGATGTGGCTTCAATTTATGCTTCATCGCGCATTTGGGGTAACAAATACGCAAAAAGAATGATTCGGAAAGAGGGATAAACCGTCGTTGGGAAAGGCGTTAAGCGTAGAAAAAGAAGTAGATATCCAGCGCCAGTAAAATCAGCCATAGGCAAATGTAGAACACTAAATGTGCGCGTACGTTGTTGATCAACATCGAAAATAATTTATTGAACATGAATGCCAACGGGCTGCTGAGCTTTGTGATTATTATAGTTATATTTATTATTAAAACAATAAGTTACTACTAAACCCTCAAAGTATATTGCCCAATAGAGTTTCTATTTCATGGTGATCTTCATTAAAAATAAAGGGTGTTCCTTTCCAAAAATAAGGAAAGTGGTAGGTAGGCCTGAGCTCTGACTAAATAACTATAACAAGTGATGTTGGGAAAATAACCCACATTCAACATAAGAATAGTTAATTAATTAAAGTTATCTTCAGTGACGTCTCAATTGTAGATTCCGGCTATATACTCGCCATATTATCGTGCATGGTTAATATTAGCCGGATTTTTAATTCTACTAGTAAGACATTGGTGCCATTAATTTTATCCTAAAGATAATGTTAACCAGTATCTTCGGATGCATTATTGATGGAAATAAAGCCTACCAAGAAATGTGTATCTAAAGAGGTGCTGACTGATGCAGAAAACAGTGAGTCATCTTCAATACAAATATTTAAAAACGTTATAGATAAAGCATAGCTCCAGACGATTCCTAACTTTTATTTTTTCGGTGATATGTCTTTTATGCGAATATACAGTGCTATCGCTGATATTTAGCTTTTTTGCTATGCGATAATTTGGCATTTCTGTCATCCAGTAACACATCACTTTATGTTCTTGCGGACTAAATAAGGACGACTGCGTTGTCCCTTCCTGCCAGCCTTCCTGACTACCCGCATCCTGCAAGTGCGTCAGTGAGTGCAATAAATCGGGTAATCGCCGCTTGGCTAATATTGATACAGACTCCGTTAAAGGTATTGGTGTTTCGCTAAAGGGATAAGATGCATCCAGATAAATATAGACTCTGGCGCGTGTACAGCGGGTAATAAATTCTTCCAGCAATGGACAATGCCCACCGTAGCGACAATATTGGGTTAAATTGACCATTATTACCGCAGGATCGAAACTCTGAATTACCAGCGTTGCTTGCTCAACTGTTGCTACATCCATTAAATTTACAGATGACATGCTATTTAAGTATTTATTTACACCAGAGCGAGTGTAATAACATTCGTCGATGATTAATATTCTCATGGTGTTACATCCTTGTCATACGGGCAACCATACCCGGCCGCAAACGCGAATAAGTTAATCCTCAGGTAGCTTTAGCGTCAATTCGGGATTCGCGATGATAATAGACGGCATTTACGAATGGATAATTATAAATAAGCAGAAAATAGCAGGAATAGCAGCGGGAGAATTGAAGATGAACAGAATAATAAAAAAATGCAGGAAATTCTAAAACTATCAGAATATCCTGCGATAAATAGTCCGATTACGCTAAGACGATCAGTTAAACCGGCTCAAAGAAAAAGGTTTAATATCAATAGGAGACGCCTTATCTTGCGCAAACAGCGCGGCGATTTCGCCCAGAGCCGTCGCGAATTTGAAACCGTGGCCACTTAGCCCGCTAAATACCATAATTCTTTGGCTTTCTGGCAGCGTATCGATAATAAAATCTTCATCAGGACTCATATCGTAAGTGCAGGATGCACCCCTTAAACACACGCCAACGCCGGGCAAATAGTTGCGTAAAAAGCTGAAAACTTCGGTTCCATCTTCGGCAAAACCGCCAAAAGGCTTGCGTTGCTCCGCTGATTCAATGAGCTGTCCACCATTGTGTTTACCGATTTTCAGTTCTTCCTTCTTCGATGGGAAACCATAGTAATGAATGTTATCCGGGGTTTCTACGGTGAAGGCGGGGAAGTGATTTTCTTCGCTGTAACGTCCGTCTGCGTGATGCCAGGCAAAGACTTTACGCACGGCGGTGATGGGTAGCGTAGGAAGCAATTTTGTCACCCAGGTGCCAGCGGTTACCACGACTTTCTTACCGCGGTAGGTACCATCGATAGTCACCACATCCACGCCGTTATCATCAGGATGAATAGCCGAAACCGGACAGTTGAATAGAATCCCGCAGCCCGCGGCGGTGACTTCTTTAATCAGGGTGGATATGGCCAAATCAGATTGCAGATAGCCTGATTTCGGCTCAAATACGCCGACATAGTCGTCAGGGACGGTGAAAAGCGGCCATTTTTGCTTGACTTCGCTACCGTTCATGATCTGAACTGGCAAATCGTACTGGCGGGCACTTTCCTGCACGTTTTTCAGGAATTCGGAGTCTTGTGGCCCCAGGTTAATCACGCCGCAGGCATGAAACAGCTCCGCGCCAGTCGCTGCGGACAGGTCATCCCACAAGGTTTGCGCACGAAGAATCAGCGGCACATATTTCTCTCCTTCGCCATAAGCATGACGAATCAGTCGAGTGTCGCCGTGGTGACTACCGGATTGATGTGGCGGCATACCGCTGTCGATCATCAGAACCTTTAATCCAGCCTGCGCCGCGTAATAACCCGCAGCTGAGCCAACGGAACCGCTGCCAACCACAATCAAATCATATTCCATGCTCTGGGACTCCAGGAAAATAGCGTATATGCCTGATGAACCTTCAGGCCATCGTAGAACGGCAGGCTACGCCAGGGTAATAATTATGTGTATTAGTAATAACATGAGTAGAAGACTATCTAAAGGGGCGAAACGAGCGTGAGGGCGGGAGTGGCGAATAAAAAGGCACCTGATGAAGACTCATCGGTGCCCTGGGGTTTTGCTTTGATATAACTAGTGTTTTCGGTGGTCAATGTCTACATAATCCGTTGATTCGATCTTAGCAATGCCTGCTTCTAGAATATTAATTAATTGGCGTGCTACATCGGTGGTCAGCCACAGTGTTCTATCGACTAAGGCGTTCTCTGTGGGTTGATCCACGGAAGACAGGTAATGAAGACGAATCATCATGGCATTGTACGCGTCTACAGTGCTGATATCCCAGCCTACGAGCGGGTGAGTCTGAATAACTTCATCATTTCTGTCCATATAGACCCCTTGTTAAGTAGTAACTAATTGAAGTAACTAATGAGGATCAATGCGGCTCATAATTGAGTGAGCTTTTTCAGTATACGCAACTAGATATTTATTTGGTGAATAACACAACATCTTTACAAATTTGTTTAATAACGCTGAGAAAATGCACAATAACGCGATTCAGCTTCAATATGGGAATAGAAAGAAAGAGGACAAGGGGTGGGGAAAAAATAATCAAGGAAAATGATGTGAGGACAAAAAAGCCGAGGAGCGACTCCCCGGCAAAACAGCATGACAATGAGTTATTCTGCGTCAAACCAATCGTCGGCGCTTTCCCAAATTTCTTGCAATATTTCAGAGATCCGATCTTTATCGGTTTTGGCTCCGCCAAGTACTGAAAGATCGTTAGCTCCGGCATAACGAACCCTAACGGTCGTATCCGGGAATTGAGCATTGAGCCTTTTAGTTAGCTCCCCGGTCAGGGCTTCAATTGCGCCTGCGGGTAACGGGTTTTTTCTATCAATGCTGACTTCAACACGCATGTTTCATCCTCCGAATATTGATACTGTATATTTATACAGTTAAATGTAACGTCCGACAAGAGGGAGAATGAAAAATGAGAAAAATAAGGGAAGAGAATAACGCTTCCCTTTGAAAGAAATTAGCTTTTTACTGACCAATTCAGCGTTTGGCCTGCCAGATAAGGCACGATAGATTCGTGACCAAGCGAAATTTCTTCCGGCTGGGTGAAGGGCTGGCGCACTAACTCAACAAAATCCTCATTGACTGGCAAACCATAGAAACGCGGTCCGTTCAATGAACAGAAGGCTTCAAAATGCTGTAAAGCATCCATTTCTTCAAACACGGTAGCGTAGGACGGCAACGCCGATGGGGCATTAAATACGCCCGCGCAGCCACAGGAAGACTCTTTACGGTGTTTGGCATGTGGCGCTGAGTCGGTTCCTAGGAAGAAACGCTCGCTGCCGCTGGCAACGGCCTGACGCAGAGCCTGCTGGTGGGTGCCACGTTTCAGGATTGGCAAGCAGAACAGGTGGGGGCGAATACCCCCAACCAACATGTGGTTGCGGTTAAACATCAAATGCTGTGGCGTGATGGTCGCGGCAAGAAAATCATTGCCCGCGAGCACATAATCAGCCGCATCTTTGGTGGTGATATGCTCGAAAACGATTTTTAGCGCAGGGAATTTCCGGCGGATAGGCTCCAGAATCTGATCGATAAAGCGGGCCTCTCGGTCGAAGATATCGACATCTGCATCGGTGACTTCTCCGTGAATCAACAGCGGCATGCCTAATTTCTGCATCTGCTCGAACAGCGGATAAATCCCTAAAATATCGGACACACCGTGGGTTGAGTTAGTGGTGGCATTGGCAGGGTACAGTTTGGCTGCGGTAAATACACCTTGCTCGAAACCTGCGGTTAGCTCTTTCTCGGTTAACTGGTTGGTCAGATAACACGTCATCAGCGGAGTGAATGTTTGGCCTTTAGGCACCGCCGCCAAAATACGTTCCCGATAAGCAATGGCGCTGCTAACGGTGGTGATGGGAGTTGCCAGATTTGGCATCACTATCGCCCGGCCAAATACCTCACTGGTATAAGGGAGAACCCTGGCTAACATGTCGTCGTCACGCAAGTGGATGTGCCAATCGTCAGGGCGGCGAATTTTCAGGGTTTGGGATTGTGCAGTCATTTGGCTAGCTCCACTTTGATGATGAGAGTTTCGAGGTTTTTTTGCTGGTACGGGAGTGTTTCCGGCGGGGTGTAAGGATAAGCGGAAAGTGTGATAGATGCATCTGATTGTTCGGGTTAAGTTGAAAACAATTAGAAAAAGGCATCTTATAGAGACAGGTATTGTGTCAGTGAATTCGATGTAATAAACAGTTATCGGTCGTCAGGCCGACAGAATGTTGAAACAGGAGAGGGCAAAATGGAAGTTCGCGTAATCGCCAGTTTAGTGGCAAAACCAGAGTTTATTGAAGATGTTAAGGCTATTGTGCACCAGATTATTGAGCCAAGCCGTGCCGAAGGTGGCAATCTGCAATACGATCTTCATGCGGAAATCGGTCAGCCGGGTACCTTTGTGTTCTTTGAGCGTTGGGCCTCCGATGATGCGCTGCAAAAGCACAATAAAACCGCTCATTTCCAGGCATTTGTCGGCCAGTTAGATGGCAAATTGGATAATCTGGATATTAAAACGCTGAAACAGATTGCCTGATTGAATCGGGTTAGTACTAAGAAATTACGGTTTTCAGTCGTAAAAAAACCCGCCGTTTGGCGGGTTTTGTCGTTCAGGTGCTTGCTGTCAGTTACTTGACTGGCTGAGGCTTGGTAGCCGGTGCCGTAGCCTTGTTCACTGCCGCGTGGGCGCCCGCAGAGCCTTTACCTGCAAAGTCAAACGCAGGGCGTTGCCATTCACTGTGAGCTGACGCTTGCGTAGCCTGAGTTGGGGCAGAAGCCGGTGCTTTGGTCATCGGAGCGAAGGCATGATGTTTAAAGCGCACGCCTTCCGGATGAACAACCGCTTCGGTCACTAAGGTAGCGGCCACTTCAACGGCTTTCGCTGCTTCAACTACCGGTGTTTCCGCCGCGTCTTCAGTCGCAGTAACTTCAGCAGCAACGATTTCTGCCACATTCTCTTCTACCACAGCTTCTGCTGCTGGCACGGTTTCTTCAACTGCGTCAGTTTCGCTAGCACTGGTTTCGGTATGAGCTTCAAACGGTGCTTCAACAGCGACTTCTTTCGCTACGATTTCTTCAACCGCAGGTTGAGCAGTCACTTCTGGCTCGGACACCTCTGGCTTAACAACCGCTTCCGCTGCTGGCTGGTTAACCGGAGTTTCGGCTACTGTTTCAGCTTTCGTCGTTTCAACGCTAGCCGTTGCAACTTCAACGGTTTTAACTTCAGCAGTTTCGACTACAGGCGTCTCAACTACAGGCGTCTCAACGACTGGAGCAGCAACAGGCGCACGGCCCGGTACGGCAGCAGCTGATGAAGATGAACCACCTGGCTGATGTTTGTAAGCCGCTGGCGCTGGCGCTACCGCTTCAACCGGTTTTTCAGCTTTAGGCGCTTCAATGACCGCAGGTTCAGCGACAATGGCTGGTACCGCCACGATTTGTTCAATCGCTGGCGCTGCAGCAACCGAATTCGCCTGACCGGTGGTGACTGCCGGTACTGTGATGACAGCAGGCGCTTCAGCCGTTTGGGTATTCACGTTTTCTGCGATATTTTCCGCTGCTGGCTCAGCAACTTGCTGTTCCTGCGGTAGTGCAACCGGATAACGAATAAACACCTTGCCTGACGCCATTTCCGGAGAGGCAAACGCCCCGGCCAGTGGCATAGCAGATTGGGTTGGGTAACGTTCGTCACGATAGCGACGACGACGCTGACCACTGACACGCAGGTGACGTGGTGAACGGCGTGAACGACGCGGCATACCATTCTCGTTATTGGCAGAACGATCGTTACCGTTGTCTTCATCCGCGGCTGGCGCTAACAGTTTTACTTCTTCCTGTGCAACCGGAGCGGCGTTTTGCTCGGCGATTTTAGCCACAGGAGCCGTTTCAGTGGCGGTATCCGCAGGGTTCAGTTCATCATTAGCCGATTGAATACGTACTTTTTGATTCAATTGACGGCGCTGACGACGTTGCATCACCTGTTGGCGTTCTTCCTGCTCAGGCTGTGCTTCTTCTACCAGAGTTACCGCTGCAACGCTTTCAACCACTTCAGCCGCTTTCACTTCCTGCGGATTCTGGCGTTGACGACGTTGACGATCGCCACGTTCACGACGCGGTTGCTGTTCTTCCCGTGGCGCTTTGTCGTTGTCGCGATTTTCTACCGTAGCTTCAACCGCGGTATTTTGCTGGTTTGAACGACGGTTACGGCGCTGATCTTCACGACCTTCACGGTTGTCACGATTATCGCGGTTAGCATCCCGGTTGCCGCTGTCACGCGTGTTTTCACGAGTATTTTCGCGACCTTCACGCGGCGTGCGGTCACCGCGATCTTTGCGGCCATTGTTCTGGCGGCGCGGATTACGACGATCCTGACGACGATTATCAGTATTTTCGGTTTTTTCGACGACTGCCGGTTGCACTTCCGCTTCAACTGGCGCGGCGAACAGGCTTTTCAGGCCGCTAATCAAGCGACTGAATAGACCTGGCTGTGCTGCACTGACGGCTGTTTTTGCTGGCTGCGCCGCCGGTTTGGCCGCTGCCACAGGTTCAGCTTCCGGTGGGACTTCCGTTGGCAGAGAGAAGGTCGCCAGCGCCGGTTGTTCCGGACGTTTGCGTTCCATTGGCGCTTCTTCCAATGGTTGAGCCATCTCTTCTTCATGCAGTTTCGGCAGCAGATAGCTCAGGGTCGGAACTTCTTCACCTTTACGCACGCGCAGCACTGAGTAATGCGGAGTTTGCATCTGGTCGTTAGGTACGATAACTGCACGCACGCCGCCCTGACGTTTCTCAATGGCATTAACCGATTCACGCTTTTCATTCAGCAGATAAGAGGCAATCTGTACTGGAACGATAGCGTGAACTTCATGGGTATTCTCTTTCAGCGCTTCTTCTTCAATCAGACGAAGAATCGACAGTGACAGAGATTCGTTGTCACGTACGGTGCCGGTGCCGCTACAGCGCGGGCAGACGTGGTGGCTGGATTCACCCAGTGACGGACTAAGGCGCTGACGGGACATTTCCAGTAGACCGAAGCGAGAAATTCGGCCGATCTGAATGCGTGCGCGGTCTTGACGAACGGCGTCACGCAGACGGTTTTCTACTTCACGCTGATGGCGAACCGGCGTCATATCGATAAAGTCGATAACGATCAGGCCGCCGAGGTCACGCAGACGCAATTGGCGAGCAATTTCGTCCGCCGCTTCCAGGTTGGTATTGAACGCCGTTTCTTCGATGTCGCCGCCGCGAGTCGCGCGTGCGGAGTTGATATCAATCGCGGTCAACGCTTCGGTGGTATCAATAACGATAGAACCGCCGGAAGGCAAACGCACTTCGCGCTGGAACGCAGATTCAATTTGAGATTCGATCTGATAGTGGCTGAATAACGGGATTTCGCCACTGTACAATTTGATTTTGCTGCTGAAATCCGGGCGACCCAGAGCGGCAATATGCTCTTTGGCCAGATCGAGAATTTTGGGATTGTCGATCAGGATTTCGCCGATGTCCGGGCGCAGGTAATCGCGGAAGGCACGCACGATAACGTTGCTTTCCTGATGAATCAGGAACGGAGCAGGGCGGCCTTCGGCGGCTTTTTTTATCGCATCCCAGTGTTTCAGGCGGAATGACAAGTCCCATTGCAGCGCGTCGGCAGATTTGCCTACGCCAGCCGTACGGACAATCAGACCCATGCCGTCAGGTAACTGGAGTGAAGACAGGGCTTCTTTTAGTTCAGTACGGTCATCACCTTCGATGCGGCGAGAAATACCACCGGCACGCGGGTTATTAGGCATCAGAACTAAATAGCTGCCAGCCAGACTGATAAATGTGGTTAAGGCTGCGCCTTTATTACCACGTTCTTCTTTATCAACCTGAACAATAACTTCCTGGCCTTCGCGCAATACATCTTTGATGTTTGGACGGCCATGAGAGGAATAATTACTTGGGAAGTACTCGCGAGAGATTTCTTTTAAAGGAAGGAAACCATGTCTTTCTGCACCGTAATCAACAAAAGCGGCTTCCAGACTTGGCTCAATTCGGGTGATTTTACCTTTGTATATATTCGCTTTTTTTTGCTCATGCCCCGGACTTTCAATATCCAGATCATAAAGCCGCTGTCCATCTACAAGGGCAACACGCAACTCTTCCTGCTGAGTTGCGTTAATCAACATTCTTTTCATCTTAACTTACTCGTTATTTTTACATTGGCGTTAGAACTGCGGGCAAAATAACCTCATGGCCGGATAAACCGATGACCCCGAGTCTTCTAGCAAAGCCGTCAACCTCACGGTTGTCGCCTGCATAGGGGCGCATTATCTCGGTAAGCCTGTGTTTCTTTCTGAAAAACAGCGCTTTTAGTAGAGGGCAGCTTCTGAATTTATGACAACAGATCTGATCCCATTTGCCGGCCAAGCTGCAACCCGCAGCCCGCTAATTGCTTGATTTCACATTACGTCTTACGCCATTGCTGCGTTTTTGTGCGATCAGGCAAACTTATTATTCCACAAGTTCCTTGATCTAACGAGAATCAACGCGGAATTAACTGCATTATTCCATTGCTGATACTGATATAGCAAGGTGACTTTAGCTGTCTAAGTAAAGATTATTTTACTGTGCTCACAGTGTTGGCGAGTATTGTTGTGTTATTAAACAAAAATAATGCGCAAACGTTCTCTTCAATAGCCAGACTGACAGTTAAGCACATAAAAAGGGGTGGCGCTAATTCCTCTGTATAATTAGAATCGCGCACCATGAAAACAGATAATCCAGTAGTACAATTAATCACCATTTCTGCCGACGAAGCCGGTCAGCGGATCGATAATTTTTTGCTCGCTAAATTAAAAGGCGTGCCAAAGAGCATGATCTACCGCATCGTGCGCAAGGGTGAAGTTCGCGTCAATAAAGGACGCATTAAACCAGAATATAAGCTGGCGGATGGCGATGTGGTGCGTGTACCGCCGGTACGCGTGGCCGAGCGTGAAGACGCGCCGGTTTCAGCAAAACTGGATAAAGTCGCGGCGTTGGCCGACTGTATCCTATTTGAGGACGATTACCTGCTGGTGCTGAATAAACCTTCGGGAACCGCGGTACACGGCGGAAGTGGCCTGAGCTTTGGCGTGATTGAAGCGCTGCGAGCGTTACGTCCAGAAGCGCGGTTCCTCGAATTGGTGCATCGTCTTGACCGCGACACGTCCGGCGTTCTGTTGGTAGCGAAAAAGCGTTCTGCATTGCGCTCCCTACATGAACAGCTGCGGCTGAAAGGCATGCAAAAAGACTATCTGGCGCTAGTTCGCGGCCAATGGCAATCTCATTGCAAGGCGATTCAGGCACCGTTGCTGAAAAATATTATGCAGAGCGGCGAGCGAGTCGTGAAGGTGAGCAGCGAAGGTAAACCGTCGGAAACCCGCTTTAAAGTGGAAGAACGCTTTGAACACTGCACGTTGGTAAAAGCCAGCCCGATTACTGGCCGAACTCACCAGATTCGCGTTCACGCATTGCATGCCGGCCATCCGATCGCTTTTGATGACCGTTATGGCGACCGTGATTTCGATGCGCAGCTTAAAGGCACTGGCTTACATCGCCTGTTCCTGCATGCGGCAGCTTTACGCTTTGAGCATCCGAATAGCGGCGAAACTATGCGGCTGGAAGCGCCGTTGGATAATCAGTTACGCCACTGCCTGTTAATGCTGCGGAAAAACTTCCCGGCAAAATAACTGCGCTGTCAGCTTTGAATCGCATCGGTAAGGCGCGAGAGTGCGCCTTACTTTGGTATCTCACTCTTTTTATTGTCTTATTATTAGCGCTTATCTGCGCTGTTCTGACTTAACAACGCATTAACCCCTTGTTCCATCAACATCTGATTAAGCGCAATTAGCGGTAGACCAATCAAGGTATTGGGATCGCGACCTTCTAAGCGATCGAACAGACTTATTCCCAACCCCTCACTTTTAAAGCTACCGGCACAATTCCAGGGCTGTTCTATGCTTAAGTAGCCGTTTATTTCATCATCGCTTAGCGTTCTGAAATACACCTGAAAAGTTTCGCACTGAATATTTATATGGCCGCTAGCGGAATTGAGCAGCGCCAAACCGGTATAAAAAGTGACACATTGGCCGCTGGCTTGGCGTAATTGTTTAAACGCATTCTCATGATTGTGCGGTTTACCGGTTATTTTGCCGTTTAGCACGCAGACCTGATCAGAGCCAATAATCAAATGCTGCGGATAGTATTCAGCCAACGCAGCAGCCTTGGCGCTGGCGAGTCTCTGCACTAACGTTGGGGCGTCTTCCTGCGGTAATGGGGTTTCATCGATATCTGGCGCTGCGGTAATAAAGGGCAATTGAAGTTTTTCCAGCAATGCCTTGCGATAAGAAGAAGTTGAAGCCAAAACTAACTGAGACATAATATTTTCCATAAACCGTGGCGTAATTTAATCAGTCATTTTAAACTGTCCGCCGCTGAGGAAGCGAATATTGGTGAAAGGTGCGGTTGAATGGCCTTTTTCTTTGACTCTATGTCGTTACAAAGTTAATATGCGCGCCCTATGCAAAAAGTAAAATTACCCCTGACCATTGATGCGGTTCGTACTGCCCAGAAGCGACTAGATTACGCAGGTATCTATTCCCCTGAGCAAGTTACACGCGTTGCCGAATCCGTGGTTAGTGTGGACAGCGATGTCGTGGCCTCCTTATCGTTTAATATCGATAATCAGCGCCTGGCGGTTATCACAGGTCATGCGGACGTCGACGTTACGTTGATGTGCCAGCGCTGCGGTGGCACCTTCGCACACCATGTCCACACAACATATTGTTTTAGCCCGATCGTCAATGACGAGCAGGCTGAAGCATTACCGGAAGCGTACGAACCGATCGAAGTCGACGATTTTGGCGAAGTTGATCTGTTGGCAATGATTGAAGACGAAATTATTCTTTCACTGCCGGTCGTTCCGGTACATGAATCTGAACACTGTGAAGTGTCCGAGGCGGACATGGTATTTGGTAAACTGCCTGCAGAGGTGGAGAAACCGAATCCATTTGCCGTATTAGCCAGTTTAAAGAAAAGTAATTAAGGAGTAAGGTCAATGGCCGTACAACAGAACAAACCAACTCGTTCCAAACGTGGCATGCGTCGTTCACACGATGCTCTGACCACTGCCACTCTGTCTGTGGACAAAACTTCCGGTGAAACTCACCTGCGTCACCACATCACAGCCGACGGTTTCTACCGCGGCCGCAAGGTTATCGGCTGAGTAGTACTTGCTAATCTTTAGCAAGGCGATACCTTGACTTGTCTAACCCTAGCGTTAGATGCAATGGGTGGGGACTTCGGTCCCTGCGTCACAGTGCCTGCTTCATTGCAGGCACTGGCCTTTAATCCACAACTTAAGCTTCTGCTGGTCGGAAACCCCGACGCCATCACTCCATTACTTGCCCACACCGATCCTTTGT
The DNA here is from genome assembly GCF_001112925.1 of Yersinia nurmii. Classification (GTDB taxonomy): domain Bacteria; phylum Pseudomonadota; class Gammaproteobacteria; order Enterobacterales; family Enterobacteriaceae; genus Yersinia; species Yersinia nurmii. Next base: position 160,595 of record NZ_CPYD01000001.1, on the reverse strand, counting down.
TGCTGGAAAGGTTGCAGGTAATTCCCGCTGAGCATGTTATTGCCAGCGACGCTAAACCCTCACAAGCAATTCGCGCCAGCCGTGGTACATCGATGCGTGTCGCATTGGATTTGGTCAAAAACGGTGAGGCTCAAGCCTGTGTGAGTGCCGGGAATACCGGAGCGTTAATGGGGTTGGCAAAGTTGATGATTAAGCCGTTAGAAGGGATTGAGCGGCCGGCTCTGATGACGGTGATCCCGAACCAACGCCGTAGTAAAACCGTGGTGTTGGATCTGGGAGCAAATGTGGAGTGCGACAGCACCATGTTGGTGCAATTTGCCGTGATGGGTTCAGTCATGGCCGAAGAAGTCGTGGGGATAACCTCCCCTCGTGTCGCGCTGTTAAATATTGGCGAAGAAGAAACCAAAGGTTTGGATAATATCCGCGAAGCCGCCGCAGTATTAAAAAATACACCGGCGATAAATTATATTGGTTATCTGGAAGGCAATGATTTGCTGACCGGGAAAACCGACGTAATGGTTTGTGACGGCTTCGTGGGTAACGTCACCCTTAAGACCATGGAAGGCGTGATAAGAATGTTCTTGTCGTTGCTCAAACCATCGGGCGAGAACAATAAAAAGTCCTGGTGGCTTAAACTACTGGGGCGTTGGCTGCAAAAACGCGTGGCCAAGCGGTTCGGGCATCTGAACCCCGACCAGTATAATGGCGCATGTCTGTTAGGATTACGGGGCATCGTAATCAAGAGCCACGGCGCTGCGAACCAACGTGCGTTTGCAGTCGCAATAGAACAGGCTGTGCAGGCGGTGCAGCGGCAGGTTCCTGAAAGGATCGCCGCGCGCCTTGAAGCGGTATTACCCAAGAGTGACTGAACGTACATGTATACAAAGATTCTCGGCACGGGGAGCTATCTGCCCGTACAAGTGCGCAGCAATGCTGATTTAGAAAAAATGGTGGAAACCAGCGACGAGTGGATCGTGACTCGCACCGGTATTCGTGAACGTCGTATTGCAGCACCGGATGAAAATGTGGCCACCATGGCTTTCCGTGCAGCAGAGAACGCGCTGGAAATGGCTGGCGTCAGTAAAGACGATGTTGGGCTGATTATTGTCGCCACCACCTCTTCCAGTCACGCTTTCCCAAGTTCTGCCTGCCAGGTGCAGCAGATGTTAGGAATCAAAGACGCCGCGGCGTTTGATTTGGCTGCCGCCTGCGCTGGTTTTACCTATGCGCTGAGCGTGGCCGATCAGTATGTGAAAAGTGGTGCAGTGCGTCATGCGCTGGTGATTGGTTCCGACGTATTGTCTCGCGCATTGGATCCGGAAGATCGCGGCACTATCATTCTGTTTGGCGACGGCGCTGGTGCCGTGTTGCTGGGCGCGTCTGAAGAGCCGGGTATTCTGTCGACGCACTTACATGCGGACGGCAGCTACGGCGGGTTATTGACTCTGCCTTACCAGAATCGCGAAACCCAGGAACAACCTGCTTACGTCACTATGGCGGGTAACGAAGTGTTTAAAGTGGCCGTGACCGAACTGGCGCATATTGTCGATGAAACGTTACAAGCCAACGGCTTGGATCGTTCAGAACTGGACTGGCTGGTTCCGCATCAGGCAAATTTACGCATTATCAGCGCTACGGCGAAAAAATTAGGCATGGGGTTGGATAAAGTGGTGATCACTCTCGATCGTCACGGTAACACCTCTGCTGCATCAGTGCCTTCAGCCTTAGACGAAGCGGTACGTGATGGCCGGATTCAACGTGGTCAGCTAGTCCTGTTGGAAGCATTTGGTGGCGGTTTCACCTGGGGCTCTGCGCTGGTTCGTTTTTGATTTAACAGAAAGTCTTTTGATTTAACAGGAAGGCAAGATGTCGAAATTTGCAATGGTTTTTCCAGGTCAAGGGTCTCAGACCGTGGGTATGCTGGCTGATTTAGCTACACAATTTCCGATAGTTGAAGAAACTTTCACCGAAGCTTCTTCGGTTTTAGGCTACGATTTGTGGCAGTTGGTGCAGCAGGGACCGACAGAAGAACTGAACAAAACCTGGCAGACTCAGCCTGCGTTGCTCACCGCTTCAGTAGCCATCTGGCGCGTTTGGCAGCAGCAGGGCGGAAAAGCGCCTGCGATGATGGCGGGCCATAGTCTGGGTGAATACTCAGCATTGGTATGTGCTGGCGTTCTGGATTTCAAACAGGCGGTTAAGCTGGTTGAATTACGCGGCCAACTGATGCAAGAAGCCGTACCTGAAGGGACTGGCGCGATGTCTGCTATTATTGGCCTGGATAATGAATCTATTGCCAAAGCTTGCGAAGAATCGGCACAGGGTCAGGTGGTTTCACCGGTTAACTTTAACTCGCCGGGGCAGGTTGTGATTGCCGGGAATAAAGAAGCGGTAGAACGTGCCGGTGCAGCCTGTAAAGCGGCTGGTGCCAAGCGAGCCCTGCCTTTGCCGGTTAGCGTGCCTTCACACTGCGCATTAATGAAACCTGCGGCGGATAAAATGGCCGTTACTCTGGAAGACATTGAATTCCAGGCGCCGCTGTTCCCTGTGGTGAATAACGTAGACGTAAAAACCGAAGTGTCACCAGACGCTATCCGTAGCGCGCTGGTACGTCAGCTATACAATCCGGTACGTTGGACTGAAAGCGTTGAATTTATGGCGGCAGAGGGCGTTGAACTGCTGCTGGAAGTTGGCCCAGGTAAAGTTCTGACTGGCCTGACCAAGCGTATCGTGGACACACTGTCAGCAGCACCGGTAAACGATGTTGCGACCCTGACCGCAGCGCTTGAACAATAATAAAGAGGATAGCATGAGCTTTGAAGGAAAAATTGCGCTGGTAACTGGCGCAAGCCGTGGCATTGGCCGCGCTATTGCAGAATTATTGGTCGAACGTGGTGCCGTTGTCATTGGTACTGCGACCAGTGAGAAGGGGGCTGAAGCTATCAGCGCCTATTTGGGTGACAAGGGTAAAGGTTTAATGTTGAACGTCGTGGATCCCACGTCGATCGACACGGTACTGGCAACTATTCGTGCTGAATTTGGCGAAGTCGACATTTTAGTGAATAATGCCGGTATCACGCGTGATAACCTGCTGATGCGTATGAAAGACGATGAGTGGCAGGATATCCTGGATACAAATCTGACTTCCGTGTTCCGTCTGTCAAAAGCGGTAATGCGAGCTATGATGAAAAAGCGGTTTGGCCGTATCATCACAATTGGTTCTGTTGTTGGGACCATGGGCAATGCAGGGCAGGTTAACTACGCGGCCGCTAAAGCTGGCGTTATTGGTTTTAGCAAGTCTTTGGCGCGTGAGGTTGCTTCACGTGGCATTACTGTCAACGTCGTGGCACCTGGCTTTATTGAGACGGACATGACTAGGGCGTTGACAGATGATCAACGCGCAGGCATTTTAACCCAAGTACCAGCTAACCGGCTTGGGGAAGCTAAAGAAATCGCCAGCGCTGTTGCATTTTTAGCCTCTGACGAGGCCAGCTACATCTCTGGTGAAACATTGCATGTCAATGGCGGCATGTACATGGTTTAAGCACTGGCAGAACTTTTTGCATTATTTGAGGTGAAAACCGCAAAATAATGCAAAATTGTGGTTCGACCAGCCGAGATTTAGTTGCATCTTTTTCAACATTTTATAAACTACGAAAACCATCGCGAAAGCGAGTTTTGATAGGAAATTTAAGAGTATGAGCACTATCGAAGAACGCGTTAAGAAAATCATCGTTGAACAACTTGGTGTTAAACAGGAAGAAGTACTGAACAACGCTTCTTTCGTAGAAGATCTTGGCGCTGATTCTCTTGACACCGTTGAGCTGGTAATGGCTCTGGAAGAAGAGTTTGATACCGAGATTCCAGACGAAGAAGCAGAAAAAATCACTACTGTTCAGGCAGCTATTGATTTTATCAACGCTAGTCAGCAGTAAGCGAACATATCTAGGCGGTCACTCGACCGCCTAAGTTTTTTTGTCCCAAAGTGTTATTTTCCCTCCTTGGAGGACAAACGTGTCTAAGCGTCGAGTTGTTGTGACTGGACTGGGCATGCTGTCTCCTGTCGGTAATACAGTAGAATCCACATGGAATGCTGTTCTTGCTGGGCAGAGTGGCATCAGCCTGATCGACCATTTCGATACTAGCGCCTATGCAACCCGGTTTGCTGGCTTAGTAAGAAATTTTGACTGTGAAGAATTCATTTCGCGCAAAGATGCACGAAAAATGGATGCCTTCATTCAGTACGGTATTGCGGCAGGTATTCAGGCGATGCAAGACTCCGGTCTTGAAGTGACTGAAGCTAACGCTGACCGTATCGGAGCCGCTATCGGTTCTGGTATTGGTGGCTTAGGCCTGATTGAAGAAAACCATACCGCGCTGGTTAACGGTGGGCCACGGAAAATCAGTCCGTTCTTCGTGCCTTCAACTATCGTGAATATGATTGCAGGTCACCTGACCATTAAGTTTGGTTTACGTGGACCGAGTATCTCTATCGCGACTGCCTGTACCTCTGGTGTGCACAATATCGGCCATGCCGCCCGTATCATTGCTTATAATGATGCTGACGTGATGGTCGCCGGTGGCGCAGAAAAAGCCAGTACGCCATTGGGCGTTGGCGGTTTCGGTGCTGCGCGAGCCTTGTCAACCCGTAACGACGATCCACAAGCGGCTAGCCGCCCATGGGATAAAGATCGCGACGGTTTTGTTCTGGGCGATGGTGCCGGCATGATGGTACTGGAAGAATATGAACACGCGAAGAAGCGTGGCGCTAAGATCTATGCAGAAGTTGTCGGTTTCGGTATGAGCAGCGATGCCTACCACATGACCTCGCCGCCGGAAAACGGTTCAGGCGCAGCTTTGGCTATGGTGAATGCGTTACGTGACGCGGGTGTCACTACCTCGCAAATCGGCTATATCAACGCGCACGGCACTTCCACGCCAGCGGGTGATAAAGCGGAAACGCAGGCGGTTAAATCGGTGTTTGGCGCTGATGCAGAGAAAGTCATGGTTAGCTCAACCAAATCCATGACCGGCCACTTGTTAGGTGCTGCGGGCGCGGTAGAATCTATCTTTACCGTCCTGGCACTGCGCGATCAGGCTATTCCGCCGACCATTAACCTGGATAACCCAGATGAAGGCTGTGATTTGGATTTCGTTCCACACACCGGACGTCAGGTTTCAGGCTTGGAATACACCCTGTGTAATTCGTTCGGCTTCGGCGGCACTAACGGTTCATTAGTTTTCCGTAAAGTGTAACAGCGGCTGATTAGTAGCACAGATGATAAAAACCCGGTTATCCGGGTTTTTTTATAGCTATTGTTTGCCAATTTAAGCGAACCGAAAACAGATAAATCCGGAAGAAGCGGTAGATCCGGTTGAGAAAATTTTGGGATGTAAACTCAGTGATAGCTTATTAATATGTTTGCTCACTCGATAAACCTCCTAATTAATAAAAGAGAGTTGGATATGATGTTGATAAACGGTATGGCGCAAAACCAGCTCTCTGCAACCGACAGAGGCTTGCAGTTCGGGGACGGCTGTTTTACCACGGCGCGAGTGATCAATGGTGAAGTTTGTTGGCTGCCCATGCATATACAACGCTTGCAGCAAGGTGCGGAGCGTTTACTGCTGCCAACGATTGACTGGGCGCGATTACAGCATGAAATGACCGAACTGGCGCGGCAGGCTCAGCAGGGCGTGCTGAAAGTGATTTTAACCCGAGGCAGCGGTGGGCGGGGTTACAGCGGTGTGGCCTGTGAACAGCCGACGCGCGTATTATCGATTAGTGGTTATCCGGCACACTATTCATCATGGCGCGAGGAGGGCATCACGCTGGCGTTAAGTCCGGTGGCGTTGGCGCGCAATCCGTTGCTGGCGGGGATTAAACATCTCAATCGTTTGGAGCAGGTACTGATTCGCGCGCATCTTGAGCAGACAGCGGCGGACGAGGCTCTGGTGCTTGACACTGCAGGCCAGCTGGTGGAATGCTGTGCGGCTAATTTATTCTGGCGAAAAGGCGAGGCGGTATTTACGCCAGATCTGAGTCAGTCTGGGGTGGCGGGTATCATGCGTCGTCGTATTATGGCGCGATTGTTTGCTTCCCGATACGCGTTACACTGCGTATCCGAACCCTTAGAGACGCTGAGAGACGCAGATGAAGTGTTGATCTGCAACGCGTTAATGCCGCTGGTTCCAGTTAATCAAGCGCATGAATGGACTTATAGCTCGCGAGAGCTGTATGAATTCTTGCGACCACATTGTTAATATCGATTTAATCGCTAATATCGATTCCAAATTTTAAAGATGGCCGATAGATGAAAAGAAAAAACCTCAGAATACTAACCATCCTAGTGGGGATCTGCTTGGGTTTGCTGTTTTTTGGCTATCAAAAAGTGCAAAATTTTGCCGGTTCCGCGCTGGAAATCAAGCAAGACACCATTTTTACCCTGCCTGCGGGGACTGGCCGAGTAGGGCTTGAAACCTTATTACTGCAAGATCATATCGTGGCGGATACGACACTGTTCCCGTGGTTACTACGGATCGAACCGGATCTGGCCAATTTCAAAGCCGGAACCTATCGTTTTACGCCGGGTATGACGATACGTGAGATGTTGAAACTACTGGCCAGTGGTAAAGAAGCCCAGTTCAGTATCCGTTTTATTGAAGGCTCTCGTTTGAGTGACTGGATGGAAACCTTGAAGCAGGCGGACTATGTCAAACATGAGCTAGCGGGTAAGAGTCACGCTGAAATTGCCGAACTGATCGGCCTGAAAGATACCGAACATCCGGAAGGCTGGCTGTACCCTGACACGTATTCTTATACCGCAGGTACCCCGGACCTGGCTTTGCTAAAACGGGCGCATAAAGAAATGGAAAAAGCCGTTGCCCAAGTGTGGGAAGGGCGGGATAGCTCGTTGCCATATAAAACGCCGAATGATTTAGTCACTATGGCTTCTATTATTGAGAAAGAAACCGCGATCAATGATGAGCGAACCAAAGTGGCTTCGGTATTTATCAATCGCCTACGCATCGGTATGCGGCTGCAAACCGATCCTACGGTGATTTACGGTATGGGTGATAAATATGCCGGAAATATCACGCGTAAGGATTTAGAAACCCCAACGCCGTATAATACCTACGTGATCGCTGGAATGCCGCCGACGCCGATTGCCATGCCAGGGTTGGCATCGTTACAGGCCGCAGCACATCCGGCTAAAACGCCTTATCTCTACTTTGTTGCTGATGGTAAGGGCGGGCATACCTTTACCACCAATTTAGCCAGTCATAATCAGGCAGTACGCGTTTATCGTCAGGCGTTAAAGGATAAAAATGGACAGTAAATTTATCGTTATCGAAGGTCTGGAAGGTGCGGGCAAAACCACCGCCAGAGATACCGTGGTCGCCACGCTGCGCGAGCAGGGTATTAACGATATCGTGTTTACCCGCGAGCCGGGCGGTACGCCGTTGGCCGAAAAATTACGCGACCTGATTAAACAAGGCATTGATGGCGAAGTTCTGACAGATAAGGCCGAAGTGTTGATGCTATACGCCGCGCGGGTGCAGTTGGTGGAAAACGTGATTAAACCGGCGCTAGCACGCGGTGCCTGGGTGGTTGGCGATCGCCACGATCTTTCTTCGCAGGCTTATCAGGGCGGGGGGCGCGGTATTGACAGCCAACTGATGACATCGCTGCGCGATACGGTTTTAGGCGATTTTCGCCCAGACTTAACGTTGTATCTGGATTTATCGCCGGCGATTGGATTGCAGCGCGCTCGCCAGCGCGGGGCGTTAGATCGTATTGAACAAGAATCCTTGGTTTTCTTTGAGCGCACTCGGGCGCGTTATCTGGCGCTGGCGGCAGCAGATTCAACCATTCAAACCATTGATGCTTCGCAGACACTGGAGAAGGTCAGCGCGGATATTCGCCGAACCCTGACCCAGTGGTTAAACGCACGGGAAAGCGCGTAATGAATTGGTATCCGTGGCTGAACGCACCTTACCGCCAGTTGGTCGGGCAGCATCTCGCCGGTCGTGGCCATCACGCCCTGTTGATCCATGCGTTGTCGGGCAACGGGGCCGATGCGCTGATTTACGGATTGAGCCGTTGGCTGATGTGCCAGAAACGTCAGGGAGAGAAAAGCTGCGGCGAATGTCACAGTTGCCGTTTGATGCTGGCTGGAAATCATCCGGATTGGCACGTCCTGTCGCCGGAAAAAGGCAAAAGCAGCATTGGCGTTGAATTGGTCCGGAACTTAATTGATACCCTTTATTCCCATGCTCAGCAGGGCGGAGCTAAAGTGGTCTGGCTGCCTCAGGCTGAATCCCTGACCGATGCGGCGGCCAACGCCTTACTGAAAACGTTGGAAGAACCGCCGGAAAACACGTATTTCCTGTTGGGATGCTTTGAGCCTTCCCGCCTGTTGCCGACGCTGCGGAGTCGCTGTTTTTACTGGCATCTGGCTAGCCCCGAAACCGCCTTAAGCATGCAGTGGCTAGGGCGGCAAATCAGCGCTGAGCCGGTCGCCATGCTTGCGGCGTTGCAACTGAGCGAAGGCGCACCTATTGCGGCAGAGCAACTGTTGCAGCCGGTGCGGTGGGCGCAGCGAACGGCGCTGTGTCAGGCGTTGGCAGAAGCGTTAGCCCGTCAGGATTTGTTGTCACTGTTGCCGCAGTTGAATCAGGATAACGTTGCCGATTGCTTGTATTGGCTGTCTTCTTTATTGCTGGACGCATTGAAATGGCAGCAGGGCGCGGGGAATTTTATTGTCAATCAGGATCAGCGAACGCTGGTGCAACAACTGGCTGAGTCAGCTTCTATCGCTGTGTTGTTGAAATCGGCCAATCAATGGCTGCGCTGTCGCCATCAATTATCTTCAGTCGTCGGCGTGAACCGAGAGCTGTTACTCACTGAGCAGTTGCTCAATTGGGAAAACGGACTGTCTGGCGCCGATCGTACATTTTCTCATTCGTTGTAAAAGAGTTTACTTATTATGTTGTTAGTCGATTCCCATTGCCATCTGGACAGTCTGGATTATCAAGCGCTGCACACCAGCGTCGATGACGTGGTTGCTAAAGCCAAAGCGCGTGACGTCGGTTATATGCTGGCGGTGGCGACCACTTTACCGGGTTTTCGTGCCATGACGTCGATGATTGGTGAACGTCCGGAAGTGGCATTTTCCTGCGGAGTGCATCCGTTAAATCTGGAAGATGGCTATGATTTTGCCGAACTGCGCGCGTTGGCCGCCGCGGATAATGTCATCGCTATGGGGGAAACCGGGCTGGATTATTTCTACCAGCAGGATAATATCCCGTTGCAGCAGGCGTCTTTCCGCGAACACATTCGTATTGGTCGGGATCTGAATAAACCGGTTATTGTGCATACCCGCGATGCTCGCGTAGATACTCTGACCCTTCTGAAAGAAGAGCAGGCGCAGGAGTGCGGTGGGGTGCTGCATTGCTTTACCGAAGATATCGCAACGGCAGAAACTTTGCTGGATTTGGGTTTTTATATTTCCTTCTCCGGCATAGTCACTTTCCGTAATGCCGAGCAATTACGCGATGTGGCGCGTTATGTGCCGCTGGATCGTATTCTGGTTGAAACAGATTCACCTTATCTGGCACCGGTTCCTCATCGGGGCAAAGAAAATCAGCCAGCCTATGTGCGCGATGTGGCGGAATACATGGCAGTGCTGAAGGGCATTAGTCTGGAAACGCTGGCCGAGGCCACCACGGCTAATTTCTGTCGACTGTTCCATCTGGATGATTTGGCACAATCTGCCACACTCAAATAGCGTGAACGACGATAGTTATTTTTAAGCTCGTAATTAATCCCCTAAGCGAGTAATGTTCCCACCCGTTTTATTGCGGGTGGAAAGGTTTCATTGACGTGTCTTTACGGAAAATCGCCTTTTTATACGGGTTAAGGCATCTTCTTCAAAGAAACGTGACTGTCATCAAACATTACGCAGGCTATTTATTTTACTCTTCGTAATAATTAAAGGGGTGCTGTAGACACCCCGATTCGCAAAGGCTTTACTCCCCCCTTTGTAACGCCAATAAAAAGCGAGAAGCAGTAAGAAAGCACTATTTACTCAGGAGCACTCTCAACTATGTTTAAGAACGCATTTGCAAACCTGCAAAAAGTAGGTAAATCGCTAATGCTTCCGGTATCCGTCCTCCCTATTGCAGGTATTCTGCTGGGTGTCGGTTCCGCGAATTTTAGCTGGCTACCTTCGGTAGTCTCTCATGTTATGGCAGAAGCGGGCGGTTCAGTCTTCGCCAATATGCCGTTGATCTTCGCTATTGGTGTAGCTTTAGGTTTTACCAATAACGACGGTGTTTCCGCATTGGCGGCGGTTGTTGCCTACGGCATCATGGTGAAAACCATGGCGGTTGTGGCTCCGCTGGTACTGCATCTGCCTCCTGAAGAGATTGCAGCTAAGCATTTGGCCGATACCGGCGTGCTGGGCGGGATCATTGCAGGTGCGATTGCAGCCTATATGTTTAACCGCTTCTATCGTATTAAGTTGCCTGAGTATCTAGGCTTCTTCGCGGGTAAACGTTTCGTTCCGATTATCTCCGGCTTCACGGCGATCTTCCTGGGCGTAGCGCTGTCCTTCATCTGGCCGCCAATCGGTACGGCGATTCAGACTTTCTCCCAATGGGCAGCTTACCAAAACTCTGTAGTGGCTTTCGGCATCTACGGTTTAGTTGAGCGTTCGCTGGTACCTTTCGGTCTGCATCACATCTGGAACGTTCCTTTCCAAATGCAAATTGGTGAATACACCAACGCAGCCGGTCAGGTATTCCACGGTGATATTCCACGTTATATGGCCGGTGACCCAACTGCGGGTAAACTGTCCGGTGGCTTCCTGTTTAAAATGTACGGCCTGCCAGCGGCGGCAATTGCGATTTGGCACTCAGCCAAGCCGGAAAACCGCGCTAAAGTCGGCGGTATCATGATTTCTGCTGCATTGACCTCGTTCCTGACCGGTATTACCGAACCGATCGAGTTCTCCTTCATGTTCGTTGCGCCGATTCTGTACGTAATCCACGCTATTCTGGCGGGGCTGGCTTTCCCAATCTGTATTCTGTTGGGTATGCGCGATGGCACCAGCTTCTCACACGGTCTGATCGACTTTGTGGTGTTGAGTGGTAACAGTAGCCGCATCTGGCTGTTCCCTCTGGTCGGTATCTGCTACGGTCTGGTGTACTACACCATCTTCCGCGTGCTAATTGCCAAACTGGATCTGAAAACGCCGGGTCGCGAAGATAACTCTACTGAGCAAAGCGCTAAAGGTGGCACAGAAATGTCAGCCGCGCTGGTTCAAGCCTTCGGTGGCAAAGAGAACATCACCAATCTGGACGCCTGTATCACTCGTCTGCGTGTGAGCGTGGCGGATGTATCCAAGGTTGACCAAGCTGGATTGAAGAAACTGGGTGCAGCGGGCGTAGTCGTGGCCGGTTCCGGCGTTCAGGCTATCTTCGGTACCAAATCTGATAACCTGAAAACGGATATGGACGAATACATCCGTAACCACTAATTCAGGTCGGGGAGTGCAAAAAGGAGGCTAAGGCCTCCTTTTTTTATGGGCTTTATCTTTGATTTCAACGTGTGATTCTGGCTGACGCTTCTTGTGGTCAGCAGACGGTATTTTCCGACTCTTGCCGAGGGGGGGATAATTCACTGAGAAAACTGGGCGATTCTGCGGCACTTGCGCCGGAAATAGCTTAATGAGGTTGAAACAGATAGAAATTGTCGCTCATACTGCATGCACTGATTTTTCCCCTATGAAGGAAATATGTTATGGCCGAAGAAACAATTTTCAGTAAAATTATCCGCCGTGAAATTCCGGCTGATGTAGTTTATCAGGATGAGTTGGTTACGGCGTTTCGCGATATTGCACCACAGGCTCCCACCCATATTCTTATTATTCCTAATATACTGATCCCTACGGTTAATGATGTCACCGTCGAACATGAAGCGGCGCTGGGGCGTATGATTACCGTTGCGGCTAAAATCGCAGAGCAGGAAGGTATCTCCGAGGACGGTTACCGCTTGATTATCAACTGTAATCGTCACGGTGGTCAGGAGGTTTATCATATCCATATGCACCTGGTCGGCGGTCAGCCACTGGGACCACTGCTAAGTCGAAATAATTAAGCAATTTATAATTATTCGGTAAAGTGATGGCTCTGTGCATCGCGACTTTTCCGGTCATCGCTAAATCGAGGTATGCCTATGCGCCGTTTCAAGGCGTTTTTACTGCCGGGAATGTTTCTGATTCCTGTTATCACTTTACTGGGCTGTAGCGCGCCGCAGGGTATCGCCGTTAACCAACGGCAAGCGGTTGTGATGGATTCGCCGGTTCTCACCGCCGGAATTCTGGCCGAGAAGCCAGCAATCTCGACGCTTTCTGGGCGGAGTATTGCAACATCAACCTTAATGAGTAGCAGTACCAAGCCAGTCACGGTGAATTATCGTTTCTACTGGTATGACGCTCAGGGGCTGGATTTGTTGCCCTTTGAAACGCCGCGAAAGGTCACGATAGCGCCAAACTCAGAAGTCGATATTCAGTCAATCACCCCGAATCTGGATGCGCGCAGCGTGCGCCTCTATCTGTTTTTATAATTGCGTTGTTGGAGTGGGATAATGAAAAGGTATTTATTTGTGGCGTTGGCCGCGCTGGTATTGACCGGTTGTCCTTCCCGGCCGCCGGAGCCGACCGAGCAGCCTGCGACCATTGAACCTATTACCCCGGTGCCACCGATTGAAACACCGCCACCGGCCGATAAGGTTCCTCAACCGCCTAAAGCCCCGCAGCCTATTGATTGGACGGCTAGCGTTGAGCCATTGGTGGCGCAAATGGTCAACGCCAACGGTGTTGCCGCAGGTAGCGTTTTGTTGCTGGACAGCGTTAAAAATAATACCAACGGTGCCTTACAGATCGGTAAAGCGACTGCCGCGCTGCACCAGGTATTGGCGTCCAACAAGAAATTTGCCCTGATTCCGGCTGCGCAGTTAACCGCAGCGAAACAGACTTTAGGTCTGTCGGAAGAAGATAGCCTTGGTTCTCGTAGCAAAGCCATTGGTCTGGCACGTTACGTTAGCGCTCAATATGTGTTGTATAGCGACGTGAGCGGCGACGTGAAAGCACCGGAGATCGATATGCAACTGATGCTGGTACAAACAGGCGAAATTATCTGGTCAGGTCATGGCAACGTACAGCGTTGAAGCGAGTCTACGTGCCTTGATTGAAACACGGATACCGGCGGTGAATACCGCCGGTTGCCATTTCAGCCCGGTGTCCGGTTTGACGGGTGAAAGCTGGCGGATAACCGGGCAAAACTTCCAATGGCTGGCGCGGGAACAATCGATAGCCAAAAGCGAATTAGGTGTTAATCGTCAGCGTGAGCGACGCATTTTGCAGCAAATGTCGGCGCGTGATTTATCTCCGCGAGTGATGATTGCCAATCAACGGTGGTTGGTGGTGGAATGGCTGGATGGTACGGTGGTCGAACCGCAGCAGTTTCTGCAACTGGCCGAACGAGGCACGTTGGCGGAATGGGTGGCGCGGCTGCATCAGGCTCCCCGCACCGGCTATCCGTTGAATATCCATCGACAATTACTCGGTTATAGCGAAAGAATGGATCCGTCGCGCCGTAGCGCGGACTGGTTACGACTGCATAAACGCTTTATGACACAAAAAACGCCGCGTCCGCTAAACCTGGTTCCTTTGCATATGGATATTCACCCTGGAAATATTATCGAGACAAATTCTGGCCTGCGATTAATCGACTGGGAATATGCGGCAGACGGTGACGTGGCGTTGGAGCTGGCCGCGATGTTTCGGTTTAACGAGTGGGACAACGCGCGGCAGCAGGCGTTCTTACGCCAATATGGTCAGCAGGCGGGAGCCTATCAGGATATCGTCGCCTTAACGCGGCAAATAGCGCGCTGGTCTCCGTGGATCGATTATCTGATGTTGATGTGGTTTGAAGTGCGTTGGAAACAAACCGGCGAGATCGGTTTTTTGCAGTGGGCAGCGCCGCTGCGCCGACGATTTAATTTATCGGGTCTGGATTCATCCGCCGAATAACAACATATTTTATTCAATGACGTGAGGTAGTTGTGGGTCCTGTCATGTTAGATGTTGCCAGCTACGAGCTGGATGCCGAAGAACGCGAAATCTTGCAGCATCCGCTGGTGGGCGGGTTGATTTTGTTTAGCCGTAACTTCCACGATGCCGATCAGTTGCGTGAGCTGGTGCGACAGATTCGCGCGGCCTCCCGCCAGCGGCTGGTTGTGGCGGTCGATCAGGAAGGCGGGCGGGTACAACGCTTCCGAGAAGGTTTTACGCGTTTGCCTGCGGCGCAGTCTTTTGCGGCTCTCAACGATAAGGAAACCGCCGGGCGTTTAGCGCAAGAAGCCGGTTGGCTGATGGCTTCTGAAATGATTGCCATGGATATTGATATCAGCTTTGCGCCGGTATTGGATATTGGCCACGTTAGCGCCGCTATCGGCGAGCGTTCATTCCACAGTGACCCGCAAAAGGCGCTGGAAATGGCCGAACGCTTTATTTTAGGAATGCACAGTGCAGGTATGAAGACCACCGGAAAACATTTCCCCGGCCACGGTGCGGTGACCGCTGATTCCCATAAAGAAACGCCGAGAGATACGCGTCCACTGGCAGAAATCCGTGCACATGATATGGTTATATTCCGTGAGCTGATTCAGCGTAACCTGCTGGATGCCATTATGCCCGCTCATGTGATCTACACCGATGCCGATCCGCGTCCAGCCAGTGGCTCGGCTTATTGGCTCCAGCAGGTATTGCGTCAGGAGCTCGGTTTTGAGGGCATTATTTTTTCAGACGACCTCTCAATGGAAGGCGCGGCGATCATGGGCGGCTATGCGGAGCGCGGGCAGGCCTCTCTGGATGCGGGTTGCGATATGATTCTGGTGTGCAATAACCGCCAGGGGGCCGTCAGCGTGCTGGATAACCTGTCTCCGGTCAAAGCAGACAAGCTGAGTCGGTTATATCATCGTGGGCAGTTCAGTCGCGAAGAGCTACTTGGTTCTCCACGCTGGCAGCAGGCCAATAAAGCGTTAACGGCGCTCAGCGAGCGGTGGGACGCCCATAAACAAGGGTTAGGGAACTAGCACGTACCGGGGTGTGTCCGGTGCGATTTACCCTGTCGTAGCGAGGATAAAGATGATCGTCTATTTACACGGTTTTGATTCAACCAGTCCCGGCAATCACGAAAAGGTTCTGCAATTACAGTTCATCGATCCGGATGTGCGTTTTATCAGCTACAGCACCTTACATCCCCGGCACGATATGCAGCATTTGTTGAAGGAAGTGGACAAAGCTATTCAGCAGGGCGGTGACAGTCATCCCCTGATTTGTGGCGTAGGTTTGGGCGGGTTTTGGGCAGAACGCATCGGTTTTCTATGCGGAATTCGGCAGGTGGCCTTTAACCCGAATCTGTTCCCGCAGGAAAATATGAGCGGTAAAATCGATCGCCCGGAAGAGTATCTAGATATCGCGACCAAGTGCGTGCAGGATTTTCGTGAGAAAAACCGCGATCGTTGCTTAGCGGTGCTTTCCCGTCACGATGAGGCGTTGGACAGTCAGCGCACGGCGGCAGAATTGCACCCTTATTACGAAATCGTCTGGGATGAAAAGCAGGGGCACAAGTTTAAAGATCTTTCCGTTCACCTGCAGCGGATCAAGGCATTTAAAACTCTCGGTTAACATTTTTTTCTCATACTCAAGGCCCGAAGCGATCGTTTTTTGACGGTGACTTCGGGCTTTTTCTTTCCCAAAGCCATCGGTAAGCGGTGATTTTTGGTAAAAAAGTATGAAATTGGTAAACTGTGATCTATCGCTAACTATTTGAATATTCTTCTAGAAAAAATCCACTCGCCGCGTCTTTCAGCAAAATAAATTGATATATATCAATTTTGGTATGACCAAATAACCCTGCATGATATTCTGAGGTCAGATAATTGAATTAACTCAAGCGAACCCTATGTTATCTAAGGATATTATTCATTTACCCTTAGCTAACAATTGGTTCACATTTAGGGGGTCATTTTGACAACGCCAAAGAAAAAAATCGTTATTATTGGTGGTGGTGCCGGCGGACTGGAACTGGCGACCAGCCTGGGCCATAAACTGGGCCGCAGTAAAAAAGCGGAGATTGTTCTGGTCGATCGCAACCACAGTCATTTGTGGAAACCATTGTTGCACGAAGTGGCAACGGGCTCTCTAGATGACGGGGTTGATGCGCTGAGCTACCTGGCTCATGCTCGCAACCATCATTTCAATTTCCAACTGGGTTCATTAACCAATATTAATCGGGAAACCCAAACTGTCAGCCTGGCCAAAATCTGCGATGAGCAGGGTGACGTGCTGGTGACTGAGCGTGAATTGTCTTATGACATTTTGGTGATGGCGTTGGGCAGTACATCTAATGATTTCGGCACGCCGGGCGTGAAGGAAAACTGTATTTTCCTGGATAACCCGCATCAGGCGCATCGTTTCCACAACGAAATGCTGAATCTGTTTCTGAAATATTCCGCGCAGCCGGGTGAAAAAGGCAAGGTTAACATTGCTATTGTTGGCGGCGGTGCAACCGGCGTGGAGCTGTCTGCCGAGCTGCATAACGCAGTTAAACAACTGCACAGCTACGGTTTCGAAGGCTTGGACAATCAGGCGTTGAACGTGACGCTGGTGGAAGCCGGTGAGCGCATTCTTCCTGCGTTGCCACCGCGTATTTCCGCTGCGGCTCATCAGGAACTGACCAAGCTGGGCGTGCGTGTATTGACCAAAACCATGGTTACCAGTGCAGACAGTCAAGGTCTGAATACCAAAGACGGTGAATTGATCAACGCTGACCTGATGGTGTGGGCGGCAGGTATCAAAGCGCCTGACTTTATGAAAGATATCGCCGGACTGGAAACTAACCGTATCAATCAGTTAGTGGTTGAACCAACGTTGCAAACCACTCGCGATCCAAACATTTTCGCTATCGGCGACTGTGCCTCTTGCCCGCAACCAAACGGCGGTTTTGTGCCTCCGCGCGCGCAGTCGGCTCACCAGATGGCCAGCCGCTGCTACAGCAACATTCTGGCGTTGCTGAATGGTCAAAGTCTGAAACCTTACGTGTACAAAGACCACGGCTCATTGGTTTCCCTGTCTAAATTCAGCACCGTTGGTAGCCTGATGGGTAACCTGATGCGCGGTTCAATGATGGTAGAAGGGCGCGTGGCACGTGTGGTGTATATCTCCCTGTATCGTATGCATCAGGTGGCGTTACACGGCTATACCAAAACCGGCCTGATGATGCTGGTAGGCGGGATAAACCGAGTGATCCGCCCTCGGTTAAAACTGCACTAATAGCCCGAACTCAGTATTCGCTTAGTGAATCTGACACCCGGAAATTGAGTTCTGGGAAGTTAAACCTTGTAGTAGCACAGAGAACCGTCGTCACAGTGTGACGGCGGTTTTTTGTTTTCGGAGGCTTATCCGTTTTTGCGAGTGGTTATTCGGATTCTTATCAGAGAGTTTTAGCGTATCAAATCGAGGATATTGTGCTTGAAATGTCAGCAGTGCATTGAGCGCTGACAGCTGGCGCAGCCTTGGGCGTCAGGAGGACGGATTTTCCTTATTCCTGAGGAAAAAATCATGCTGGAACTGTTGGACACGCAGGCTTGTTTTAACCTGGAGACCAAACAGATCTAGCAACCGTAGGCATCACATCAGCTTATCGCGTTGATAACTCGGCAGAACATTTCCCCTTATCGGGCAGGAATGATTACGGACAGTCTGTGGGAGTTTGTCGATCGTGATACCTCAGTACAAACCCGGTAGGACAGAGAAACCGGGAATATCTGGCTCGCCCAATTCCTTTCTTTGCACCTAACCAGCCGCTGGAGGATATCCGCGCATTAAGTGTTATTCAGGGAATGGGTGCGGATGTTTATCAAAGGATTAAGCCTCTGGTATGTACACTACCCATGACAAGGCAAAGCATTAATGTTAATACCCGACATGTCGCTCACAGTGTCATTCTGGTGGCGTTATTTACCCCCCTAGCTTAGCGCCCCTTAGACGCGGATGCTATTGCAGCAGCGGCCGGAAAAAGGGGGAGAAGCGTGGGACAGTTATTGGGCTGCCGATGTTGAGTCTGAATCGCCGCTACTTTTGGCTGCGTGCCTGAAGTGAGGCTAACGACGTGAGCTTGGCCCTGCAGTCTTTGATCGTGCGGAATGGCGCGCAAAAATTTGATGTGCAGTGGCATCAGACAGGAGAAGTGGAGTGAGTGAATCTCTGAATCTTTTTTTCCCCCTTGGCGAAGCGCAGCCGATCAAATGGCGACGTGACTCGGATACGCCGTTAGTACCAGAAACTGATGGGGAATGGATTTCCCCACAGGCGGCGCAGGATATGTTGACGCAATGGCCGAAATTCGATGCGATTCGGGTGTTTTTCCCCGGAGAATGGGCCGGTGTTCGTCAAGTCGAATTGCCTAGAGTCTCCAGAAAACAGGCAGAGAAAATTATCCCTGCGCTGTTAGAGGAAGACTTATGCGAAGACATTGATGATTTACATTTTTCCATACTGAAAATAGATGAAAAGCTGGCCACCGTTGCGGTGATCAATCATCAGAAAATGCAGCATCTTACTCAGTGGCTGCATCAGGGCGAAATATTGGCGACAACGTTATTGCCGGACTGGCTGGCGTTGCCAGAAGGCCATCTGCTGGTGAGCGGCGAGCGCTGTCTGCTTCGCACCAAGCAATGGCAAGGATGGAGCGCAGAATCATCCCTTGCTCCGTACTTACTAAAGGCACAGTTACGTGACAGTGATTCGGTGAGCCAGCTCGGCGTTTACGGTGAGCTGCCTATGGCGCTGGCGGCGGCGCTGGATTCGTGCGGTATTGAGAAAACGACGTCAGAAACACTGCCCGCGCCTCAGACTACCGTTGTGGGTTTGCTCTGTGGTCGCTGGAAACCACGAGTCAACTATCAGAAACAGTGGGAGCGTTGGCGTCCGACGATTACGTCGTTAATAGTGCTTGTCGGGGTCATGACAGTGGAACGTCTGGTGTCATTGTGGAGTGTCACGGAACGCGCGCAGCAGACTCGCACGGTAGCCGAGGAGAGTTTCCGCCATTTGTTCCCCGAACAGCGGCGCATCGTTAATTTACGGGCGCAGCTCAATGTCGCGCTGCGGGAGGCGGAAAACGGGGTCGCAGAGGACGAACTGCTGGTGATTCTGCCCCTGATTGTGGAAACGCTTGAGTCTAAAGGAATACTGAAGCAGGTAGATGTTCAGGGAATGAAATTTGATCAGCTGCGGCAGGAATTGCATCTCAGGCTGCGAGCCGACGATTTTGCGACCTTTGAGGCGCTACGGGAAAATCTGGCGACTGTATTTTCCGTCAAACAAGATGCGCTGCTGCAGGATAATGAACGGGTTACAGGGGGAATGACTTTGAAAAGGAAGCAAAATAATGCGTCTTAATTTACGGCCTTTGTATCAACGAGTGGTATCAAATGGAATGTCCATTGGAGGGGACATTCTGACACATCACTGGCAGCCTCGCTCGACTCGGGAGAAATGGCTGATTGGTGTCGCGCTCTGTAGCCTGATTTTGGCAGGATACTATTGGGGAGTATGGCAGCCTTTAACCCGACAGATCGCGCAGCAAGAAGGAGTATTGCAGCAGCAACGAGCGTTGATTGCCAAAATGCGCGCCGCGGCTCCGGAAATTAGCGCGTGGCGTCAGCAAACCCAATCAATGGCAGAGAACGCTTCTGTGACCTCATTATCACAAAGAATCAGCACCAGCGCCGCCGAGCACAAGATTACGTTGAAGCGTATTCAGGAGCGGGAAGGGTTCGTTCAGATATGGCTGGAACCCTTGCCCTTTAATTCTCTACTAGATTGGTTGAATGGATTACGTCAGAAGTCGGGCGTTCGGGCGGTGCAGCTGGATATTGTCGCGGCGGACCAACCCGGAATTGTCAACGTTCAGCGGCTGGAGCTGGCGGAAATCTGACAAGATCGGTTCAGTTTTTATTGCTGAAAAAATGGTGAGGTCAGAACCGCAGGTCAGCAGAACATCAGCGACCCGCGCGCGATGTAAAAATCATTCGAGCCGATGGTGTGCGTCAGGGAAAGTTAGCCTAAGACTTGGCGGAGAGATGGGCAGGTGTCGCAATGACGCTGTTTTGGTCATCAATTCGGTGGGGACAACATTGGCGGTTTTATCCAGTCGTATGCTGAGATTGCGCACCTAATGTTAAACTTTTAGCATAAAACCCTTCGTTACATTTAATAGCTTGCTAAGATTCGTCCTAAAGCCACAGTTTCCCCGTAGTTTCCGCTGATTTGGCGTATTTATCTTATTGCTGTCCTAAATGACATTGTGCAGACTCACTCCCGAACACAGAGGCGAGTCACGCACGCCGACGCCCGAAGTTCAAACTGACGAGGCCGCTGTCAGATTTATCGCCGTTAGGCGAAGGTACTGCGGTACGGAGTCTACGGCATAAATTGCGTGGTAACATTTTAGGAGGATTTCCTGTGAACAAATCAATGTTAGCAGGCGTGGGTATTGGTATAGCTGCCGCTCTGGGAATAGCCGCAGTGGCAAGTATGGATGTATTTTCTAGTGGTCCTCAGTACGCACAGGTGATAGCCGCTACGCCAATAAAGGAAACGGTTAAAACGCCACGTAAAGAATGCCGCAATGTTACGGTCACTCACCGTAAACCGGTGCAGGATGAAAACCAAATTGCAGGATCGGTACTTGGCGCTGTCGCAGGCGGGGTATTGGGGCATCAGGTGGGTGGCGGTCGCGGTAAAGATATCGCAACCGTGGCAGGCGCGTTAGCCGGTGGTTACGCCGGTAACCGGGTGCAAAGCAATATGCAAGAAAGCGACACTTACACCACCACGCAGCAGCGTTGCCAGACGGTGTATGACAAATCGCAGAAAATGCTGGGATATGACGTCACCTACAAAATTGGCGATCAGCAGGGAAAAATTCGTATGGATCGTGATCCAGGTACGCAGATCCCTGTCGATAAAAATGGTCAACTGATTCTGAATAATCGAGCATAACGAAATATTTGTTGTCCAAAACCTCGTAACAAGAGCCCGCGGTGTAGTGTTAGTTCTGATCGTTTAATAGTCAGTTAGGGCGGTTGTCCGGCCTAGCGTTAAGCGAGTGGCATTAGCATTGACGCGGGTTTCCTTCTGACTTTACCGCGCCAACACTATTATCTACATCAATACTTATCGAGGCCAACCTGATAACCGCGTCGTTAAGCGATACGGTGCTGCTCGAAAGAAGCCAGCAGGTCCTCAACAAATTTCAAGCGTTTGGTCCGATCGCTCAAATCCTGCATAAACTTCAGCTTGGTTGGGCCTTCTAATCGGAATATCTGCGGCTGACGCTGCAATAAACCAATCAGATATACCGGGTCGACCTTGTTTTTCTCGCCGAACTCGATAAAACCACCGCGTTCATTGCCTTCAATCCGTTTAATGCCCAGTTTGTGCGCATGTTGACGTAACGAAGCGGTTTGCAGCAGGAATCGCGCCGCATCTGGTAACAGACCGAAACGATCGATCAGTTCGACTTTCAGTTCATCCAGCTCGACGTCGTCGCGGGCGCTGGCGATACGTTTATAGAATGAAAGCCTGATATTTACATCAGGAATAAAATCATCGGGCAACAGCACCGGCATACGCATTTCGATTTCGGTCTGGTTGCTGGTGAGGTCTTCCAGCGACGGTTCGCGCCCTTCTTTCAACGCATCGACCGCGCTTTCCAATAGTTCCATATACAGTGAGAAACCAATGGTCGTCATCTGGCCGCTTTGATCTTCACCTAACAGTTCCCCTGCGCCACGGATTTCCAGATCGTGAGTTGCCAGAGCGAAACCGGCGCCAAGATCTTCCAGTGAAGCAATGGCTTCCAGCCGTTTTTTGGCATCGGTCGTCATGGCTTTCGGATTGGGTGTCAGCAGGTAAGCGTAGGCCTGATGGTGAGAACGACCGACGCGGCCGCGCAGCTGATGCAGCTGCGCCAGACCGAAGTGATCTGCCCGCTCGATAATAATGGTATTGGCGCTAGGAATATCGATACCGGTTTCAATAATTGTGGTACAGACCAAAACGTTAAAGCGTTGATGATGGAAATCATTCATCACTCGTTCCAAATCTCGCTCACGCATCTGACCGTGACCAATAGCAATGCGGGCTTCTGGCACCAGTTCTGCCAAACGTTGAGCTGCTTTCTCAATATTTTCAACGTCGTTGTACAGATAATAAACCTGCCCTCCGCGTAAGACTTCACGCAGAATGGCCTCGCGGACTACCAGATTGTCGTATTCACGCACAAAGGTTTTGACCGCCAGACGGCGCGCTGGCGGCGTGGCAATAATCGATAGGTCGCGCATACCGCTCATCGCCATATTCAGCGTGCGAGGAATCGGCGTCGCGGTCAACGTCAGAATGTCCACATCGGCGCGCATGGCTTTGATTCGCTCTTTGTGGCGCACGCCAAAGCGGTGTTCTTCATCCACAATCAGCAGGCCCAGATCTTTCCAACGTAAGTGACTTTGCAGCAATTTATGGGTGCCAATTAGAATATCGACTTTCCCTTCTGCCGCCTGCTCCAGAATCACCTGCTGCTCTTTCGCGCTGCGGAAACGAGAAAGCATTTCGATACGAACCGGCCAAGTAGCAAAGCGATCGCGGAAATTATCAAAATGCTGCTGCGCCAGCAGGGTGGTCGGCACTAATACCGCCACTTGTTTATTATTATTCACCGCAAGGAAAGCCGCGCGCATTGCTACTTCGGTTTTACCGAAGCCGACGTCACCACATACCAGACGATCCATCGCCAGCGGCTGGCACATATCGCTCAGCACCGCATTAATCGCTTGTTCCTGATCCGGCGTGGTTTCAAACGGGAAGCTTTGGCAGAACAGCTGATATTGTTCGCGATCCTGTTTGAATTTAAAGCCGGACTTCACCGCACGCTGGGCGTAAATATCCAGCAGCTCAGCGGCTACGTCCCGAACTTTCTCCGCGGCTTTCTGACGGGCACGGGTCCAGGCGTCACCGCCCAGTTTATGCAACGGCGCGTTTTCATCAGCGCCGCCAGAATAACGGCTGATCAGGTGTAGGGAGGAGACCGGTACATACAGTTTGTCTTCCCCGGCATAGGTCAGAATCAGATATTCTGCTTTGATTCCACCGGCTTCCAGCGTTGTTAGGCCAAGATAACGGCCAACGCCGTGCTCCAGATGCACCACCGGCTGGCCAGGACGCAGTTCCGCCAGATTGCGAATTAGCGTATCGGTATTAATCGTGCGACGATTATCCTGGCGACGACGGCTCACTCGTTCACCGAGTAAATCACTTTCGCAAATCAGCGCTATCTGACGAATATTATCGAGAAAACCGCGTTCCGCCGCGCCGATCATCAGATAGTGACCGGTTTTTTTCACTTCATCCAAACGGGAAATTAGCGTCGGGCGTAATTTAATCCGGCCAAGTAAATCCTGTAGAGTCTCGCGTCGGCCTTCACTTTCTACCGAGAACACGACGCTGCCGCTGAAGCCTTCAATAAAGCGGCGTAGGTTATCTAACGGAGCTTTCGCCTGAGCCTGTACCGCGACGACAGGCAACGCCTGATAATCCAGATTGGTGTTGGCGGTTTTTTTCGGCAGAACGTCAGTTTTAAGCTGAATGCGCGGCCAGTCTTTTAGCGCGCTAAACAGACCGTCAGTTCGCAGCCACAGGGTTTCCGGTGCCAGCAAAGGCCGCATGGGATCAATGCGACGGCTTTCATAACGCTGATTGACATCCTGCCAGAAACGCTCGGCGGCGGCTTCCAGATCGCCGGTATTCACCAATAAAGTGTTGTTCGGCAGGTAGCTAAATAGGGTGGGTAACGCCTGACTGAAAAATAGCGGTTGCCAGTACTCAATACCCGCAGGCCAGATGCCTTTGCTCACCTGTTGATAAATATGTTCAGGGTCGCGTCGGACTTCAAACTGCTCGCGCCACTGGCTGCGAAATAGCTCAATGGCGGCCTGATCGATAGGAAACTCATGAGCAGGCAATAAATTGATGTGTTCCACTTCTGACAGAGTGCGTTGAGAGTCAACGTCAAACACCCGCAGGCTATCGATTTCATCATCAAAGAAATCAATGCGATAAGGTTCTTCGCTGCCCATTGGATATAAATCCAAAAGCGCTCCGCGGGTAGCAAATTCGCCGTGTTCCATCACCTGGTCTACGCTGCGATAGCCAGCTTGCTCCAATTGGGAGCGCAGTGTATCGCGAGATAAATGCTGGCCTTTTTTCATGACCAGCGCGTGGCCGTGTAGGAATTCGTGAGGACAGACCCGCTGCATCAGAGTGTTTACAGGAAGAATGATTACGCCGCGTTTCATCGCCGGTAACTGATACAGGCAGGATAAACGGGCGGAAATTATATCCTGATGGGGGGAGAAACTGTCGTAAGGCAGCGTTTCCCAGTCGGATAAAGTCGTGACGCTGTGGGAAGTAAATTGCTGAATTTCATCCCGCAGGCGCAAGGCGTTTTGCATATCCGGCGCGATTAACATCACCGGTCCCGGATGGCGTTCAATAATTTCGGCGCATTCGATGGCGCAGGCCGCGCCGGTTAACTGGCCTAACTGGCGTATATCGCCACGGCGCTCAGGCAATGAGTAACGGTATTGTTGGGACATAAGCAGTTAAGCAATCTCTTTGGTTCAGCACTGTGGCAATAACAATATTGCCTATCCTAGCATGCGACGACAGCAAGGCTGTGGAATTGGCGCTATTTCTGGAATAAAAGCCGGAGATATAGGCTGTTAGTGGTTCCATAAAGCGACGGTACGCTTTATTATCCTCGATCACTTTGCTTTAGCAACAGGATCTCAACAGATTTCATGTATCAACCTGTCGCACTATTTATTGGCCTGCGTTATATGCGCGGGCGTGCTTCTGACCGCTTTGGCCGCTTTGTTTCCTGGCTGTCCACCATTGGCATTACTTTGGGCGTGATGGCGCTGATAACGGTGTTATCGGTGATGAACGGCTTTGAGCGGGACTTGCAGAATAATATTCTGGGGCTGATGCCACAGGCGTTGATTACCGCGCCAAAAGGCTCTCTCGATCCGGAAAAAATCCCCGTCTCGGCGCTAAAAGGGCTGAGTGGCGTTAGCGATATTGTGCCTTTGACCACCGGTGAAGTGGTGTTGCAAAGCCCGCGTAGCGTGAACGTCGGCGTAATGCTGGGTGTCAATCCCGATCAGCACGAGCCCCTAACCAATTCGTTAGTGAATGTACATTTGCGTGATCTGCAACCGGGTCAATATAACCTGATTATGGGTGAAAAGCTGGCGGGAAAACTGGGCGTAAGCCGCGGTGAAACCATTCGTCTGATGGTGCCCAGTGCCAGCCAGTTTACGCCGATGGGGCGCATTCCCAGTGAGCGTCTGTTTAACGTAATTGGCACCTTTGCCGCGGGCAGTGAAGTCGACGACTATCAATTGCTGGTGAATCAGCAGGATGCTTCTCGTCTGATGCGCTACCCGGCGGGGAATATCACCGGCTGGCGTTTGTTCCTCGATCAGCCGTTGCAAGTAGATTCTCTCAGCCAGCAAAACCTGCCGGAGGGCACGGTGTGGAAAGACTGGCGCGAGCGTAAAGGCGAGCTGTTCCAGGCTGTACGCATGGAGAAAAACATGATGGGGCTATTGCTGAGCCTGATCATCGCCGTTGCTGCGTTTAATATTATTACCTCACTGGGATTACTGGTGATGGAGAAGCAAGGGGAAGTGGCGATTCTGCAAACCCAAGGGTTGACCCGACGCCAGATTATGCTGGTGTTTATGGTACAAGGGGCCAGCGCCGGGGTAATTGGCGCGTTGCTCGGCACGGGATTAGGCATTTTACTCGCCAGTCAGCTCAATGTGCTGATGCCGGTTCTGGGCCTGCTGTTAGACGGCGCGGCGCTACCGGTTGCCATTAATCCGCTACAAGTGACGGTGATTGCGCTGTTGGCTATGGCCATTGCGTTGCTGTCCACGCTTTATCCTTCTTGGCGCGCTGCCGCCGCTCAACCCGCTGAGGCTTTACGTTATGAGTAACCAACCTTTATTGCAGTGCGAAAACCTGTGCAAACGCTATCAGGAAGGGCAACTTCATACCGACGTATTGCGTAATGTGACCTTTACCATTCAGCCGGGTGAAATGATGGCGATCGTCGGTAGCTCCGGCTCCGGCAAAAGTACGCTGCTGCATCTGTTGGGCGGATTAGATTCGCCAACCTCCGGCGAAGTCATTTATCAGGGGCGCTCACTGAGTCAGCTTTCTTCCGCCGCCAAAGCGGAATTACGTAACCGCGAGCTCGGTTTTATCTACCAGTTCCACCATTTGCTTCCAGATTTTACCGCGTTGGAAAACGTGGCGATGCCGTTGTTGATCGGCGGGACCAAACCGGCAGAAGCACAGGATAAAGCGCGTGCAATGCTGGCGGCGGTGGGGCTGGAGCCACGCAGTCAGCACCGTCCTTCCGAGCTTTCTGGCGGTGAACGTCAGCGCGTAGCGATTGCCCGTTCGCTGGTGAATAACCCATCGCTGGTATTGGCGGATGAGCCAACCGGCAACCTCGATCAGCGCAACGCCGACAGTATTTTCAATCTGTTAGGTGAGCTGAACGTACGTCAGGGGACGGCGTTTCTGGTGGTGACTCATGATTTGCAGTTGGCAAAACGGATGAGCCGCCAGCTGGAAATGCGTGACGGTCAGCTACAGCAAAATTTGACGTTGGTGGGAGCGGAGTAATGCGCAGTTCACCTCTTTCACTGCTAATCGGTTTGCGGTTTAGTCGTGGTCGCCGTCGCGGCGGTATGGTATCGATGATTTCGATCATTTCCACTCTGGGTATTGCCTTGGGCGTCGCGGTGTTGATTATCGGCCTGAGTGCGATGAACGGCTTCGAACGTGAGTTGAAAAACCGCGTTCTTGCCGTGGTTCCACACGGTCAGATCGTTTTCCTCGACCAACCATTTAACGCTTGGAATGCGAGCCTACAGCGGATCGAAAAAGTGCCCGGCGTCGCGGCGGCGGCACCCTATATTGATTTCACTGGCCTGATGGAGAATGGCAACCAATTACGGGCGGTGCAGGTCAAAGGCGTCAATCCGGAGCAGGAAGAAAAACTCAGTGCGTTACCGCAGTTTGTACAGAATAACGCTTGGCAAGAGTTTAAGGCTGGTCAGCAGCAGGTGATTTTAGGCAAAGGGCTAGCGGACGCATTAGGGGTTAAGCAAGGTTCTTGGCTGACGGTGATGATCCCAAACAGCGATCCGGAAATGAAGCTATTGCAGCCGAAGCGCATTCGTCTGCAGGTTGCCGGTGTGTTCCAGCTCAGCGGTCAATTGGATCACAGTCTGGCGATGGTTCCCCTCAGCGATGCCCAGCAGTATCTGGATATGGGCGATAGCGTGACCGGTATTGCACTGAAGTTTAACGACGTTTTCAATGCCAATAATCTAACGCGCAGCGCGGCAGAAGCCTCCAATGCTTATGTGAATTACAGCAGTTGGATTGGCACTTACGGCTATATGTATCGCGATATTCAAATGATTCGCACCATTATGTATTTAGCTATGGTGCTGGTGATGGGCGTGGCCAGTTTTAACATTGTGTCTACGCTGGTGATGGCGGTCAAAGATAAAAGCAGTGACATTGCCGTGCTGCGAACTTTGGGTGCCAAAGACGGACTGATTCGGGCAATTTTCATTTGGTACGGCCTGCTGGCCGGGCTGGTGGGAAGTATCAGCGGCGTGGTGGTCGGTGTCGTCGCTTCATTGCAGTTAACCAATATTATCAGTGGATTGGAAACGTTGATTGGTCACCATTTCCTGTCCAGCGATATTTATTTTATTGATTATCTACCTTCAGAACTGCATTGGTTCGACGTGGCCTGCGTATTAGCCACGGCCATTGTGCTAAGTCTAGTGGCCAGTTGGTATCCGGCCCGTCGCGCCAGCCGTATTGACCCTGCGCGGGTATTAAGCGGGCAGTAACAGCGCGATCACAATAGACAAGGAATCCGGTTGTTTTAGCCGGAACTGAATGGTACTGATAAACCGTTTACTGAATAAAGGTAAAGCTATGTATTACGGTTTTGATATGGGTGGTACCAAAATTGAAATGGGCGTGTTTGATGCCGATCTACAACGTATTTGGCAAAAACGTGTTCCAACGCCAAAACAAGATTATCAGCAATTGTTGCAGGTACTGACGGAACTCACCCACGAAGCCGATGAGTTTTGCGGCACGCAGGGCAGCGTAGGGATTGGTATTCCCGGTTTACCCAATGACGACGGCACGCTGTTTACCGCGAACGTACCGGCGGCGATGGGTATGCCGTTGCAAGCCGATCTTTCCCGGCTGATTGGGCGGGAGGTTCGTATCGACAACGATGCTAACTGTTTCGCTTTATCCGAAGCCTGGGATCCAGAATTCCAGTCTTATCCCAGCGTGCTGGGGATTATCCTGGGCACCGGCGTTGGCGGTGGTATTATTCTCAACGGTCAGGCGATTACCGGACGCAACCATATCAGCGGTGAATTCGGTCACTTTCGCCTGCCAATTGATGCGCTCGACGTTTTGGGCGCAGATATTCCCCGGGTTCACTGCGGTTGCGGCCAGTACGGCTGTATTGAAAACTATATTTCCGGCCGTGGTTTTGAATGGATGTACGCCCATTTCTACGGCGAAAGGCTACCCGCTACGCGCATTATCGAAAATTATTACGCCGGTAATGCGCAGGCCACAGAGCATGTCGAACGCTTTATCGCCGTTCTGGCGATTTGTCTGGGGAATCTGCTGACCATTATCGACCCACATTTGGTGGTGATAGGCGGCGGATTGTCGAACTTTGAACACCTTTATCAGGCATTACCGCAGCGTTTAGCTGCGCATTTGCTCCCCGTTGCGCGTTTACCGCGCATTGAGAAAGCTCGCTATGGCGATGCTGGCGGGGTGCGTGGCGCGGCGTTTTTGCATTTGTCTGATA
The DNA here is from genome assembly GCF_001112925.1 of Yersinia nurmii. Taxonomy (GTDB): domain Bacteria; phylum Pseudomonadota; class Gammaproteobacteria; order Enterobacterales; family Enterobacteriaceae; genus Yersinia; species Yersinia nurmii. The sequence goes on along the minus strand of NZ_CPYD01000001.1, from coordinate 131,459 downwards.
GAAAACCATTATAAATAAAGCAAAAGAGGCAATAGGTTATGCGCATTCGCCATCGGCTGTGTCGGTTTCGCAAGAATAAGCATCTGCGTCATCAACGTTTTCGCTCTCGTATTTTCCACCGTGATAGTCCCGCCAGTTCAGAAATGAAGAAACCTTTCGTGGTCGTACTCACCGGCGCGGGTATTTCTGCTGAGTCAGGAATTCGTACTTTTCGCGCGGCGGACGGTCTGTGGGAAGAACATAAAGTTGAAGACGTGGCGACGCCGGAAGGCTATCAGCGCGATCCTGAGCTGGTGCAGGCTTTTTACAATGCGCGTCGGCGTCAGCTACAGCAGCCGGAAGTGGTACCCAATGCTGCACATTTCGCGCTAGCAGATCTGGAGGCGGTATTAGGCGATAATTTCCTGCTGGTTACGCAAAATATCGATAATCTTCATGAACGGGCCGGCAGTAAACGAGTGATTCATATGCACGGTGAATTACTCAAAGTACGCTGCACTCAATCTGGTCAGGTTCTGGATTGGCCGGGCGATCTTAGTGCCGATGAGCGTTGTCATTGTTGCCAGTTCCCTTCGCCGCTGCGCCCGCATATTGTCTGGTTTGGCGAAATGCCGATGGGGATGGATGATATTTATCAGGCGTTGGCTGAGGCTGATTTCTTTATTTCCATTGGTACCTCCGGCCATGTTTATCCGGCGGCAGGTTTTGTACATGAATCGGCGTTGAATGGCGCACATACCGTAGAACTGAATCTGGAACCGAGTCAGGTAGAAAGCCAGTTCGAGGAAAAACATTACGGCTTAGCCAGCAAAGTGGTGCCGGAGTATATCCGCGAGTTTCTTACTACTCGTGGAGAAAACCGCGAAGGCGAATAACTTCCTCAGGGATTACCACATTTTTTATGCAGGGGCGTCCTAGCGATGTCCCTGTGTCATTTCTGTCATAGCGTTATTATTCTGGCTTAAGTTTGTTTAAAACTGACCTGACGCAATATTTGATCGTGATCACTTCCCCATAATGATATCCATCATTTTGAGGGTGGGAACCATGGACAAATTACTCGATCGCTTTTTTAACTATGTCTCTTTCGATACACAATCAAAAGCTAAGGTAAAATCCGTGCCGAGCACCGATGGGCAACGTAAGCTGGCGGCAGCGTTGCAACAAGAACTGCTGGCATTGGGCTTTGAGCCGGTTACCTTGAGCGAGCACGGCTGCGTGATGGCAACGTTACCGGCGAACGTTGACTGGGAAGTACCCACCATCGGTTTTATTGCCCATTTGGATACCGCACCTGATTTCAGTGGCAAAAATGTCAATCCGCAAATAGTGGAGAACTATCGCGGCGGCGATATCGCGCTGGGTATGGGCGATGAAATTCTGTCGCCGGTAATGTTCCCAGTGTTGCACCAATTGCTTGGACACACTCTGATTACCACCGATGGTAAAACCTTATTGGGTGCCGATGATAAGGCGGGTATTGCCGAGATCATCACCGCTATTGTGCGTCTCAAAGAGAACAATATTCCCCACGGCACGATTCGAGTGGCGTTTACGCCGGATGAAGAAGTGGGGAAAGGCGCACAATTTTTCGATGTAAAAGCCTTTAATGCTGAATGGGCCTATACCGTGGACGGCGGTGGTGTGGGTGAACTGGAATATGAAAACTTCAACGCGGCCTCGGTGACCATCAAAATTGTTGGCAATAATGTCCATCCCGGCAGTGCCAAAGGGGTTATGGTCAATGCGCTGTCCTTGGCCACTCGTTATCATCAGTCGCTGCCGGCAGATGAAACCCCAGAAAATACCGAAGGTTATCAGGGGTTTTACCATCTTCAGAGTATTAAAGGTACGGTAGAACGGGCTGAAATGCATTATATCCTGCGTGATTTCAGCCGCGACGGCTTCGAAGCGCGTAAGAAAAATATGGTGGATATTGCCAAACAGGTCGGTAAAGGATTACATCGCGATTGTTACATCGAAATCATTATCGATGACAGTTATTACAATATGCGTGAACACATAGTTCAGCATCCGCATATTATTGAACTGGCACAACAGGCGATGTGCGATTGCGATATCGAGCCTATTATGAAACCGATTCGTGGTGGTACCGATGGCGCTCAGCTGTCGTTCCGCGGTTTGCCTTGCCCGAATATTTTTACCGGCGGTTATAACTTCCATGGAAAACATGAGTTCATTACGCTGGAAGGGATGGAGCAGGCGGTGTCAGTGATTATGCGTATCGCCGAATTAACCGCGCTACGGGCTAAAAACGCTGCATCACAGAGCGAGAAAAACGCAGTGTTGATGAAGTAATCTCGCGATAAATAAACGTGTGTTCCGTAAAGCTTCACCCAATAAAAACGCCCCTCAGGTCAAAACCTAAGGGGCATTTTTTTAGCTTTAAACAGCCGGATATCTCACCCGCTAATCGCGGAAATACCAGTAGCCGCTGTTAACCAGCTCGGTCAGCGTTGCCAAGAAGGACGGCTCGTCTAATGCATCACCGAGCATTTCGGCGCTGATGCTAAAGTGTTGGCACAAAGCATCGGCTGCTGGCAGGTGCGGAGTATCGATCAATTCGCCGTTAACAAAACAATTATCACCTACGCGAATAACCCGTAGTCCACTCAGGCGATGCAACTCTTCACCTTGGCTCAGCAACTCATAGATCTCACCGGCCTGATAAGGCGGTTCCGGCGGCGAAATATCCAGCTCATGGCGAGACTGGGACACAAATTCGCCAAACCAGTGTTGGAAGTGCTCAGGCTGTTGGAACAATTCCAGCATCATTTGTCGTAGCGTATCCATTTCCTCTGGCAATACGTCCGCCGGACGATTGCGTAGCTTCAGATCTGGATCGCTATAACGCTTGCTGCCTAACTCTCTAGCTAGCACGTAATCGGCAAAACCGCTGACCAGTTCCCGGCCGTTTGGCGCACGGAACCCGACGGAATAGTTCAGCGCGTTTTCCAGCGCGTAGCCTTCGTGCGGGAATCCCGGTGGAATATACAGAATATCGCCCGGCTCCATTTCTTCATCGATAATGGCGTCGAATGGACCGACTTGCAGTAAATCAGGATGTGGGCAGTGCTGTTTCATCGGCACTTTTTCACCTACGCGCCAACGGCGGCGGCCCGTCCCCTGAATAATAAACACGTCATATTGGTCAAAGTGAGGGCCAACGCCGCCGCCCGGCACGGAATAGGAGATCATCAGATCATCCATTCGCCAGTCGGATAGCGCGCGGAACGGACGCATCAGCGCTGCGGATGGCTCATGCCAATGATCAACGGCCTGGACCAGCAGGGACCAATTGGTTTCCCCCAAATGATCGTAGCTCTCGAACGGTCCGTGGCTGACCTGCCAGCGACCTTCCTGATGGCTGACCAAACGGCTATCCACCTCCGTTTCCATAGCCAGACCGGCTAATTCATCGGGAGATAGGGGGTCGATAAAGTTTTTAAAGCCGCGTTTCAGGAGCACGGGGCGCTTTTGCCAATAGCGTTTCAGGAAGTCTTGCCAATCCAGATCGAGTTGGTAATCCATTTTTTATCCCAGGGATTGAGTGAACTTGCGAATGATTATAACGGATGGCGCGTGACAGTATCAGGGGCAGGGCGGCAAATTTTGTAGGAATGGCACTGTATGCAGAAAATGCGGGCGGTTTTCTACGTCCGCACAGAGAGTTTGCGAAATTTATCTGGTAACTGAGTTCGGTTATGAATTATTCGTCGTGATGATGATCTTGCTGCCGCCCAAAGGTTACCAGCATTTTAGCTCCGCCTAAGGGACTGTCGGTGACGGAAATTCGCCCCTGATACTGTTCAATAATTTCTGCCGCGACGGATAATCCTAGCCCTTGCCCAGGACGTAAGGTATCTACCCGCTGACCGCGTTGGAAAATCACTTCGCGCTTGCTTTCCGGAATGCCAGGCCCATCATCGTCCACAACGATGGTTAACTGTTTTTCCGAGTGCAGGGCGGTAATTTCCACGAACTCGAGACAGTATTTGCAGGCATTTTCCAGCACGTTACCCATCACTTCCATAAAGTCGTTTTTCTCTCCCATAAAAGTGACCTCGGGGGAGATATCTAGGGTGAGTACGACGCCTTTACGCTGATAAACCTTATTTAATGCACTGCATAAACTATCTAATAGCGCCGGAACTGAATGGATTTCCCGAGTTAATACATTGTGTTCAGAGCGCATGCTGGCGCGATGGAGATAATAGCCAATCTGCTGGGAGATTCGGCTAATTTGTTCCAGCATGATTGGCTCCACTTCTTCGATAGTGGTCTGTTTGCCGGAGCGCAATGAGCGCAGCGTAGTTTGCAGCACCGCCAGCGGGGTTTTTAGACTGTGGGTCAGATCGGAAAGCGTTGTGCGGTATTTGGTATAACGCTGGCGCTCGTTGGTCAGCAAAATATTCAAATTTCGCACCAGGCTGAGCAACTCGCGCGGCGGATTCTCATCCAACTGTTCCCGCTCGCCTTTTTCCAGTTGGCTGATTTGACTGACCAAAGCTTTGATAGGGCGCAGGCTCCAGTACGCCGCCAGCCACAATAGGGGGACAACTAACAGCAGGTTGGCTAGTAGCACATAACTAAACCAGTTCCATACCATATCCGAACGCTGTAGCTCTTGCGGAATGGTATCTACTACCACAATGGTTAAGGCGGGAAGGCGATCGGTCGCCTGATAAGTGTTGACAGAAACCGAGTGCGTTAGTGCGCTGGCGTCGGTATCGTCGTATTTCTTCAGCTGATCCTGCGCTTTGGGGTTGTCGCCTAACACCGCGCTACTGATTTCGGTACCGGTATCCAACTCATAGAATCCGGGCTTGCTAAGCCAGCTTTTCTGAATATGAGATTCCAGTTCAGGCACATGGCGCTGTCGCCACAGAATGTTGCCGTTATGGTCATAAATCAGTACTAGCGTAGGAACATTCAGCTCCAGCTCAGGAGGAATGGTAATGCTGAGTTTGTTGTCATGCCATTGAGCCAGACTAAAGAACAGATTGCTTTCCCCCCGGTGAGCGCGGAAGGTGTTTTTATCGAAGCTAACAATATAGCCCACCACCGCCACCATTCCGTAGGAAAGCGAAAGCGCCAGAATCACGCCCGCCGTAGCCATCAGGAAGCGGGCGCGCAGAGAGAACGGTTTACTGTTCGATTTAAACATGGCGATTAGTTGGCATCAAACCGGTAGCCTTGGCCACGGATAGTGGTGATAACTTCTTTTTCGTGTTCAACCTGCAATTTTTTGCGCAAACGGCCCATTAATACATCGATGGTGTGGCTTTCGCGTAATTCAGCGTCGGGGTAGAGCTGTAGCATCAGCGTGTCTTTACTGACAACTTTACCTGCGTTTCGAATCAAAGTTTCGATAATGGTGTATTCAAAAGCGGTCAGTTTGATTTGTTGCTGATTCACGCACAGTTCGCGGCGAGAAAGATCGATCAGGAACGGTGGGAATTCGATAATCTGCGAAGCCAGACCACTGTTGCGGCGCATTAATGCCTGCATACGGGCAATGACTTCTTCCAGATGGAAGGGCTTGGTGACGTAATCGTCGGCACCGGCTTCCAGTACCGCCACTTTATCCTGCCAGCTTTCACGAGCGGTCAATACCAAAATCGGCAACTTGGTTTGATGACTACGCCAGCGGCGAATCAGGCTTAGCCCGTCTTCACCTGGCAGGCCGAGATCGATAATGGCGATATCCGGAGCATGTTCCTGCAAAAAATAGTCGGCTTCTTTCGCATCTTCGGCGGCATCGACCTGGTGTCCCATCTCGCGCATCTGTACCGAGAGGTGGTGACGCAGTAGAGCATTATCTTCTACGACTAAAACGCGCATACCAAATTCCTCAAAAAGCTTGGGCCGGGTAAAAACTTACCCGGAAAAATAAGGGTGAGATTGATGGCTTAGAAAGTATAACGCAAACCAACCTGACCAATCTGATCGTCTACCTTCCAGTTATGGTAGGTATAACCGACTTCAGCAGCCAGACTTTGCGTTAGGGCATAGCTCGCCTCAATACGTGCTTCGTGATACATCTTGCTATCATATTCCGCCAGGCGATAGGCAACGTCTAAGCCAATGTCCTGGGTCAATTTAGTCTTGATACCCACTTCACCGGTCGCACTGTTGTAAGCTTCTGTTTTATTACCATCTTTCTTGACATCGTACAGCATTGCATGGCGGCTTGCACCGGCCAGCAGGTACATATCCGCATCTGGCGTCAGAGCGAAATGATAACCCACGCCGAGCAAACCATCACCCATACCACGATCGTTATCTGCGATAGCGCTCAGACGAGCGGTCATGAACAGATTGTTTTCAAAGCCATAACCGCCGTTTAAGTAGAAACCGCGCATTTTGTCGCTACCAATGTGGCTGGTGCCGGATTGGTTAAATTGCTTATCGAAATTTTGCTTATTATCGATGGAACCGAACTGGAACCCGCCGCCGATAAAGGTGTAATCATCCGCGATAGCCAAAGTGCTGGTAGTGATAAGTGCCGCTGCTAATAAAGATTTTCTGAACATAACTGCTCCTATGATTGTGATTCCCTGAATGTCAGAAGGCAATTATCAACGGGGAGAACTAAACCTTTATTCAACGAGGGGGCAGTGTAAGTAAATGAAAGTTAAACGGCAGAGAGTAGGATACTGAAAAATAAGCAGGCGACGGGGAGCCGCCTGCTGCAAAGACTTACTTCAGTTCATCAACCAGAGCGACGGCACGGCCAATATAATTGGCTGGCGTCATGGCTTTCAAACGAACTTTTTCTGCTTCTGGCAGCGCCAAACCATCGATAAAGGCTTGCATACCGGCGGCGTCAACGCGTTTTCCGCGAGTCAGCTCTTTCAGTTTTTCGTAGGGTTTTTCAATGCCATAACGACGCATAACCGTTTGAATCGGCTCTGCCAGCACTTCCCAATTGTGATCCAGTTCGTCCAACAGATGAGGCTCGTTGACTTCCAACTTGCTGATGCCTTTCATCGTTGATTGATAGGCGATCAACGCGTAGCCCAGACCCACGCCGAGGTTACGCAGTACGGTAGAGTCGGTCAGGTCGCGCTGCCAGCGGGAAACCGGCAGTTTGCTCGCCAGATGCCCCAATACGGCGTTAGAAAGACCCAGATTACCTTCGGAGTTTTCGAAGTCGATCGGGTTAACTTTGTGCGGCATGGTGGAAGAACCGATTTCACCGGCAATAGTTTTTTGTTTGAAGTGATTGAGTGCGATGTAACCCCAAATATCACGATCGAAATCGATCAAGATGGTGTTAAAACGCGCTACACAGTCAAACAATTCGGCGATGTAATCGTGTGGCTCGATTTGTGTGGTGTACGGGTTCCAGTTGATACCCAGCGAGGTCACGAAGCTCTCGCTAAACTGGTGCCAGTCAACTTCCGGATAAGCCACGATGTGTGCGTTATAGTTGCCGACGGCGCCGTTAATTTTGCCCAGAATTTCAACCTGAGACAGCTGACGGAACTGGCGCTCCATACGGTAAGCCACGTTCGCCATTTCTTTGCCAACGGTGGATGGTGTCGCAGGCTGGCCATGAGTACGGGACAGCAGCGGCAAATCGCGATATTGGTGGGCCAGCGCTTTGATGGCGTCAATCATCTGGCGCCAGAAAGGTAAAATCACTTCCTGACGAGCGGTTTGCAGCATCAGAGCGTGAGACAGGTTATTGATATCTTCTGAAGTACAAGCAAAGTGAATGAATTCTGACACAGCCTGCAGTGCGGGAATGCTTTCAACTTTCTCTTTCAGGAAATACTCAACCGCTTTGACGTCATGGTTGGTGGTGCGTTCGATGGCTTTAATGCGCAGGGCATCCTGTTCATTGAACTCTGCCACGATCTTGTCAAGGTAAGCGTTTGCGTTGGCATCAAAAGCAGGAACTTCTTTAATTTCTGCGCAGGCTGCCAGTTTTTGCAGCCAACGTACTTCGACCTGCACGCGGAATTTCAGCAAACCAAATTCGCTGAAGATAGCGCGCAGTGCGCTGACTTTGTCGCCGTAGCGTCCATCAATTGGGGATACGGCGGTCAGTGAGGATAATTCCATCGGTAGCAACTCCTGGGATCAAATATTAACGATGAGCAAGAATACTCTGCGCCTGCTTGAACAGACGATTACGAGAAAACATAAGCTGTAAACGGCTTCCACCTACCTGTTGCCACAGCACCGCAGAGCGGATACCGGCTAACAGGGCGGCGCGAACTTTGGCCTGGATTAAGGTGCTTTGCAGCATGGCCGGGTTGCCGGTCACCTGAATGCGCGGCCCAAGTGGGCTAATTACATCCACATAAATGGCGGCCAGAGCGCTCATCATAGTCTCTGACTCGAGATCAAAATGAGCGAGCTGACGATCTAACTGACTGATACGTTCGCCCAAGGTGCTCATGGCGGACTGGTGAGCATTTAGCTTACGCTCCAGTACCATCAGGCTCAGAGCGTAACGCGTCAGTTCGGCGCTAGGGCCTTGGCGGTTGGCATTCAGCACTACCTGTAAGGTTTCCAGCCCCATGGTGAGGAATTTCTCATCTCCACCGTACACGGCAAGAGTCGAATCGGGATTGGTCAGCAGCACGCTGTTGAGTGAAGTATGCAGGGCCTCGTTGTCGCATTGGCCTTCGTGAGCCAGTTGCTGAACCAGACGCGCAGACTGACAGATACCTGCCAGCGCCAGCGTGATGTCGTAATAATTCTTTGCCACGATTGCTCCTGTCGAAATTATTGGTCGCTAACTGGGTGACGTGATTCGATGATACCGCCGCCGAGACAGATTTCTCCCTGATAAAACACAGCGGACTGACCGGGGGTAACGGCGGCAACCGGATCGTCGAAACGCACATCAATGCGTTCATCATCCAACGGCGTAACCGTACAAGGAATATCTTGCTGACGGTAACGGGTTTTGACCACGCAGCGGAAAGGAGCCGTAACCGGTTCGCGATCGACCCAATGTAATTGCTGAGCAATCAAACCGGTAGACATCAAACGCGGGTGCTCATGGCCTTGGGCTACAATCAGCAGATTGTTGGCAACGTCTTTATCCACCACATACCACGGGTCATCGCCACCTTCTTTGGTGCCGCCGATGCCCAGACCTTTACGTTGGCCCAAAGTGTGGTACATCAAACCTTGGTGTTCGCCGACGTGTTTGCCTTCAACGGTCATAATTGGGCCGGGTTGAGCAGGCAGGTATCGACCAAGGAAATCGCGGAATTTCCGCTCGCCGATAAAGCAGATACCGGTTGAGTCTTTTTTCTTGGCGGTAACCAGGTCAAGCGCTTCCGCGATACGGCGGACTTCCGGTTTTTCCAGCTCGCCAACCGGGAACAGGCTTTGTGCTAACTGATCGTGGCCCAGCGTATATAAGAAGTAACTTTGATCTTTATTGCCATCCAGACCGCGCAACAGCTGGCTTTTGCCATTGACATCGTGGCGACGAACATAGTGGCCGGTGGCGATATAATCGGCGCCCAGATCTTCGGCGGCAAATTCAAGGAAGGCTTTAAATTTGATTTCTTTATTGCACAGAATATCTGGATTCGGCGTGCGTCCTGCTTTGTACTCTTCGAGGAAGAGTTCAAAAACGTTATCCCAATATTCCGCGGCGAAATTGACGGTGTGTAACTCCATGCCCAGCTTGTCGCACACTGCTTGAGCATCGGCCAAATCGGTCGCTGCGGAGCAATATTCTTCATCGTCGTCTTCTTCCCAGTTCTTCATGAACAGGCCTTCAACCTGATAGCCCTGTTGCTGTAGCAGGTAAGCTGAAACGGACGAGTCGACACCGCCGGACATACCGACGATTACTTTTTTCTGGCTGTTATCTGACATGGGAGTCTCACTAACTTAAGCGCCGGGCGTGCTGACAACGGATAATCCGTTTCGCATTGCGCGGCAAACAAGGCATTACAAAAACAAGCGCCGGATTTTATCACGTTGCCCGTCGGGGCGCACCGCACAATCACGGCTTAGGGTAAATTACGCCAATTAATTATCGGGCTGAATCAATGTGGCCAGTTAAAGGTACCAATTAGATCGAGCGAATAGCGCTCAGGCTGTAAATAACAACGGAGACTTTCGGCGACCAAAGGAGAGCGCAGATTGGGCGCGTGCAATATTTCATCGGCGGTTAGCCACAGGCAGCGATCGATATCGCTATCGTGAGGCTGAGTGGGCAAAATGGTTGCCAGTTCAATCACAAAAGCGAAGCGCAGGAACGGCGTATTATCTGGTGCAACCCATTGGTGCATGCGTAAAAAGGATTGAGGCGTCGCACGGATACCGGTTTCTTCCCACAGCTCACGTTCTGCGGCCTGTAGCAAGGTTTCATTGGCTTCCAAATGACCGGCCGGTTGGTTCCACAGCGCTTTGCCATTAATCGTTTCTTCAACCACTAAAAATTTGCCTTGAGCATGCACTACGCAGGCCACGGTAACATGAGGTTTAAACATCGTTAATCTCCTTCCATTGACCGGGTTGCAAATCTCCCAGGCTAAAATTACCCATACTAAAACGAATCAGTCGCAGGGTAGGGAAACCGACGTGGGCCGTCATTCTGCGTACTTGGCGATTGCGCCCTTCGTACAGCGTTATTTTCAGCCAACTGGTCGGAATGGATTTGCGCTCCCGAATTGGCGGGTTTCTTGGCCACAACCACTCCGGTTCCGACACTTTTTCAGCGCCAGCGGGAAGCGTGGGGCCATCTTTTAACGTGACGCCCTGCCGTAAAAGGCTTAGCGCTTCTTCGTTCGGCTCACCTTCAACCTGCACATAATAAACCTTACCGGTTTTTTTCCCCGGCTGCGTCAGTTTTGCCTGTAATTTCCCATCGTTAGTCAGAACCAGCAAACCTTCGCTATCTCTATCCAAACGACCGGCGGCATAAACATCATTAAAAGGAATAAATCCCTTCAATGTTGCCCGTCCAGCCTCATCGGTAAACTGTGGTAACACATCAAATGGCTTATTCAGTAACACCACGCGACGTGGACCTTGCACCGGCGCAGGTTTCGCCTGTGAGCGGGAGCTGAATCGGTTAACTTTGTGATTTTTAACAGAGATTTTATTCATGATGATTGCGCTTCCAGTTGATTAGCGCATTATACATCAATCCGTTTTGGATTGGCGTGAAACGAATATTCAAGTACTATTGACAAGAATCTTACAAGGCATTAACAAAAATTGCGCTGAAGGAGAGGTTGATGGAAAGCAAAGTAGTTGTTCCGGCAGAAGGTAAAAAAATTACGGTCGACGCTAAGGGTAAATTAGTCGTTCCTAATAACCCGATCATTCCGTTCATTGAAGGCGACGGCATTGGCGTTGACGTGACTCCTGCTATGATCAACGTAGTGGATGCGGCAGTTAAGAAGGCCTATAACGGCGAGCGTAAAATCTCCTGGATGGAAATTTACACCGGTGAGAAGTCTACTCAGGTTTACGGTAAAGATGTTTGGCTGCCAGAAGAAACTCTGGATTTGATCCGCGATTATCGCGTTGCCATCAAAGGCCCATTGACCACTCCGGTTGGCGGCGGTATTCGTTCTTTGAACGTGGCTCTGCGTCAACAGCTTGACCTGTATATCTGCCTGCGTCCGGTACGTTATTACGAAGGCACCCCAAGCCCGGTAAAACACCCAGAACTGACTGATATGGTGATCTTCCGCGAAAACGCAGAAGATATCTATGCCGGTATTGAGTGGAAAGCTGGTTCACCAGAAGCAGAGAAAGTGATCAAGTTCCTGCGTGATGAAATGGGCGTGAAGAAAATTCGCTTCCCTGAACAATGCGGTATCGGTGTAAAACCTTGTTCAGAAGAAGGCACTAAACGTCTGGTGCGTGCAGCGATTGAGTATGCAATCGACAACGATCGTGAATCAGTTACGCTGGTCCACAAAGGCAACATTATGAAATTCACCGAAGGCGCTTTCAAAGACTGGGGTTACCAGTTGGCGCGTGAGGAATTTGGTGGTGAGCTGATTGACGGCGGCCCGTGGGTTAAGATCAAGAACCCAAAAAATGGCAAAGATATCATCGTTAAAGACGTTATCGCCGATGCCTTCCTACAACAAATCTTGCTGCGTCCGGCTGAATACGACGTTATCGCCTGTATGAACCTGAACGGCGACTATATTTCTGATGCTTTGGCTGCACAGGTTGGCGGTATTGGTATTGCTCCGGGTGCCAACATTGGTGACGAATGCGCGCTGTTTGAAGCGACCCACGGCACGGCACCTAAGTATGCTGGTCAGGATAAAGTGAACCCAGGTTCTATTATTCTGTCCGCAGAAATGATGCTGCGTCATATGGGCTGGACTGAAGCCGCTGATTTAATCATTAAAGGTACTGAAGGCGCGATTCAGGCCAAGACAGTGACTTATGACTTCGAACGTTTGATGGAAGGCGCTAAGCTGCTGAAATGCTCAGAGTTTGGCAACGCTATCATTAAACACATGTGATATTGACATGTCTATAAAACTTCACGGGAGCTTATGCTTCCGTGGGTTTTCCAACGACTTAATATTTCTTCTGCAAAACTGTACAAAAAACACCCTCAATTAAACAGCTAATACCAGCCATTCTTTACCCCTATCATCATTATATTTATCAGTCATAGCCTGATTTTTATGTCCGAGTAATGTTTTAGTATCCACTCCTTGTTCTCGATATAACCGCTCTGCTAAGGATCGCTGTTCAGGAAAGTAGGTGGGGTACCCTCTTTCCATTGCAATCCACTTTTATCTCTGGCCGCCGAAAATCCGGTAGTGATTGCGTTGCTAGATACTTGACCACCACGTTTAGCCATTGATGTTGTATGATGATAATGAAGCATGTACGGACTAACGATCATATTGCGACACCGTGCTATAACATCTTGCAGCGTATAACCGACAGTCTCACATTTTAAGGTTATGGGTATGGCTATTCTGGTGCCCGTTTTTTCCTGCACGATATGAAGGTGATTATCCCAAACATCGCTAAATTTCATGCCAGCGATGTCACCTAAGCGCTGACCGGTAACCAAGGCAAGAAGCATTGCATTTTGGATATAACCTTGCATATTGGCAGCGGCATTAAATATTGACTCCCATTCATCAAAGTTCAAGCGAATACGGGTAACCTTGTTTGCTGGTTGCTTGGTGGCCAGAGCAGGGTTATAGCCAGGCGGCACCTCCCCAGCGTGTTGAGCTTCTTTGTACACATCGATCAGCACCATCCGAACAACCTGCGCCATCCGTTTTTGCCCCTTCTCCTTATACTCTTCAATGACAAAGGCTATATCTCTAACGCCAACATCAGGAAGGGTTAGCATTCCACAATGACGTCTGAACGCTTCGGCTGGTGCATTTTTTTGCTTAAGTGTGTTGAGTTTTATTTCCTCACTGTCGTAACGTTCTTTCTGGATAGTGAGATAGCGATCCAGCCAAGAGTTAACTGTTATTGCCTTACCAGTTTTGAGACTGATCTCATCTCGCGCTTTGAGCAATTGCCCCATTTGTTGACGGGCAAAACGGCTATTAGCCTCAATAGCGATAGCCTTTGCTGCAGCCTCATCATCACCTAATCCATGGAATTTACGGGTGATAAGAACTCGCCGCGCAAATCAAGCGAAGCCCCAGTAGGATAAAGAGCAGCAAGCCGAGGGTAACGACTCTTGTCAAAAGCAGAGCCATTACACTTGATATATCCAATCGGGACACTGGCTGATGGGTAATAAATTGGCTCACCAATAAAAGAAAATACGCCGCTGTCCTCGGTAGCTTTCCAGCCGGAAAATACACCATTGGTATAGCTTCCCGTGGCAATCTTGCCGCTTTGACTGAGCGCCATCATGGACAAAAAATCACCGCCATGATTGAAGATAATCACGTCGAACCACTCCCCACCAAAAGAGGCGATGGAGTTGGTATATTCATTAGCAGCGCCACCGCTAAACATTAAACCGGGATTATTCTTGATGTGGGCAGGCAGGTTAAATCCCGTTGGTACACTGACCGATGCGCCACCAATACCAAAACTGCCCACTGGCATTAACTGTCCCACTCCGGTTCCAGCGTCACGGGTTGCAGCAGTCCCTAGCTCTAATGCAGATCTAGCAGTAGATTTATTGGTTAAGTCAGAAAGGTTGGCGCTTTTTTTCAGTGCATCAGCGGCGGCGGCAATGACTTCGCCCAAACCAAGGTTTACGAGAGCACCGGCGGCAACACTTTCTTTAGTCACCAGCCTTGCTGTGACACACTCCGATTATTTTTTCGGGGAAATCAACATGCTGATCGGCTATATCCGGGTATCAACAAATGACCAAAACACCGAATTGCAACGTAATGCCTTAATTAGTGCAAAATGCGACCTGATTTTTGAGGATAAAATCAGCGGAAAATCCACCGACCGGCCGGGATTGAAAAAAGCCATGCGCCATCTATCTACCGGTGACAGTCTGGAAGCTAGATCGCCTTGGCCGCAGCGTCAGACACCTCATTACGTTGGTTGAAGATTTAAAGAATCGGGGCGTTCATTTCCGTAGCCTTACGGACAGTATTGATACAGGAACGGCGATGGGGCGCTTCTTTTTTCATGTTATGAGTGCGCTGGCGGAAATGGAAAGAGAGTTAATTGTCGAGCGTACCTGTGCCGGGCTGGTAGCTGCGAGAGCGGAAGGGCGGATAGGAGGGCGGCGTCGTATTATGACTGATGAGGTTATTGAGAGAGCAAGGCGTATGTTTGCTAACGGCGCAACGTTGCATCAGGTTGCGTTGGTATTGGAAGTGTCACCTAAGACAATTTATAAGTATATTCCCGCCGCGGAGCAGGGATGATGATTTTTCTGATTGATCACTGCTCACACCCAACTCACCGCCATTTGCCCAGAATAAACGGGACGGCTACAGCGATGGTCAGCCGGTGGATATTCCGCATGGGCGATGGGTGGATTTGCGGTTGGAGATGCCAGTGGGTGAAATCGAGGGTTCAGAATAGGCTCATATGATACGTAAAGGGCAACTTCAGCACCCTGCCGGAGAGCATCTATCACCGACAGAACAATTTTATTGGTTGGCCGCCTAAAAAATAGGCAACACAATTTTTGCCGATACAGCAATGTTAATGCGACAAAACCTGCATGTGTACTATGTGCCGTTTTTCGATTTATTAGACGCCATTTTCGGTATGACTTTCACTGTCTATAATGTTTTTGATTTAACGGACAAAATAGCCTTAACGTGTGAAACCGTTCCGTTGAGCGTTGAACCCCTATTATGGATACTTAGTCCAAAGTAAATTTTCATCTTGCATTTCTAATAAATCTTCCTCTGTTTTATTGTAAGGAGGATCCCAACAACTTACTTCTGTTTCTATCCACTCATCATATTCGGCTCCTGACAGTTTTGACTCCAATTCAGCATTAATGATTCTCCTTACTTTTGATAATCTGTCCAATATATTACTTTCACTAAAGAACAATAATATAGCAAGAGCCATTTTCGTATGGTTATCAAATCCTGACGTGACTTTATCAGTAACAACAATAAGCTCCTCAACTGAGGAAAATATTTCCTTTAGCTCGTCGATAGATAAACCATTTATTTTTTTCATATACCTAGCACCTTTTAAAGAAATTAGTGGTTTTTTTATCTAATTTTACATCACCTTTTATTTTATACTCTTCAACTCCCAAATTATTTTTTCTAAATTCAATATCGTGATTTTTCGTATCAACTTCGAAGTCGATATAATTTCGAGCATGATGCTGCTTTATTTTAAAGTTATCTGAAGCATCAGCTGCACTTAAAGGTTTTCCTTTTGCTTTTGTAGCAAATACGGCATTTTGATCTGCCGCCTTGATTGTCATACTTTCTTTAATACCCTCAAAACCTTTATTACTCGTATAATGCCTTAAACGAATAACGTCAAGACCCAGCGGATCAATCCAACTCAACGGATTCGGCGCATACTGATATAAATTCAGTCCGCCCAGTAACCCGATCGGGTCAGGCGTGATAAACCGACCGACTTCCGGTGCATAATAGCGGTAAGTATTGTAGTGTAACCCGGTTTCTTTATCCAGATATTGCCCGGCATAACGCAGCGGCTGCCTGAACTGCCCCAGCGGTTTGCTGAGGTTGCGCCACATCGCATCGGTCTGGCGGGTCACCTGCCCAAACACGCCATATTGCCCTGACCACACCATCTCGCCCTGTTTGTTGGTCACTTCCTGCGGTGAGCCGTTCAGGTCGGTATGATACCAATACAACTGGTCTTCACCGTAGCGCCGTTCAATGCAGGCCAACGGCGTATAGGCTTCGTTCGGGTCGTAACAGTAGGTTTGCTGGCTGTCTGCGGTGCGGCTTTGCAATAACCGTAATCCTTGCCACAGGAAATGCGTTTCGTGCCGCTCCTGCCGATGAGTCACGGTCTTGCTCAACCGGCGGCCCAACGCATCATAGTGGTACTGCGCTTCAAACACTCCCTTCGGCCCGTCCCCCTTGGCCCCCACCAACCGGTTATCTCCGTCGTAGCGGTAACGCTGGATACGGGCGCTGTCCTGCCTTGTCAGCATGTTGCCAAAGGCATCATACTGATATTGCCACTGCTCCCAGTGTGTTAGGCGGTTATCGCGGTAAGGTTCGCTGCCACGGGTATGGGGTGAACTCTCTGGCGTCTGTAGCGGCAGCATCAGCACATTGTCGGCCCGGTCATAATGCACCGAGGCTTGTCCACTGTGTGCCGAGTAGACGTGACGTAGCCGTCCTTCTTCATCATAACCATAGCTCACCGTGCCCCGGTTACTGTCTTCCACCGCCGCCAGTTCATGCAGGTCATCATAATGGTAGGCTCGCCACAACATCCCCTGCTCCGGGGATGTGAGTGCTTCGGTAATCCGATGGCTGATACTGCCCTGCCACTGGCGACGCCCCAGACGGTCATACTGCCGGTGTTGTATCAGGCTACCCTGGGTGCGGCTGGTTTCCCGGTGCAATGCATCCCGCTCAAACTCACTGACTATCTGGTCATTGAAGCGGATGGCGGTGACATGCCCGGAGCCGTAGTGGAGATACTGGAACTGGTCGTCATTCGGCAGTCCCAACGTGGTCAGGTTGCCCAACGCATCGTATTGGTAGGTCAGTGCCTCTGCGCCGTTATGCTCACTGACGACCCGGCCCAGTTTATCCCGTTCAAAAGTGACGGTATTGGGCTGGATACCCAGTTTTTCACCCTGTTCTGTGGGGGTGCGGCTGGCACTGAGCAAGTTGCCCATCACATCCCACTGGTATTCCCCCCGTTCGGTCTGTGTCTGGCGTTCAATCACCCGACCCGCGGCATCGTAGACAAGCTGACTGGGTTTCTCGGGCCGTTGGCCTTCATCGTTTGCCGTGCCCCGTTGGGTGACCGTGCTCATCTGCCCATCGGCATCGTAGGCGTAGCCATAACGGGTATCGTCCGGGCGCTGTTCGTCCAGCAACCGGCCTTCCGCATCACGGGTAAAGCGATACACGCCACCGTTGTCGTTATCCAGACTGAGCAAACGCCCTTCAACATCGTAGTTGTAGCGGATAGTCCGGTTCAGGCGGTCAGTGGTACTCAGGGTTTGCCCACGGGCGTTGTAATGCCAATGGCGGGGCAGATTGTTCCCCAACTGATGACTGAGCAACAGCCCGGCTTCAGACCAGCCAAACTGCTCTGTGGAGCCATCCGGCAGGCTCAGTGTGACCAGTTGGCCTGCCGCGTCATACTCGTAGCAGGTTTCCTGTTGCAACGCATCGCGGCGGGAAAGCAGTTGACCCAAGGTATCGTAGCGCCAGGTCGTCGGCTGGCCGGAACAGTCGATATAACCTGTCAGCAGTCCCTGCATATTCCAACTTAGCTGATTCTCGCCGCCTCTCGCATCGGTGAGTCGGTTCGGCAACAGCGTGTTGTCACAGGGGTAATGATAATGGGTGGATTGCAACAGTCGGTCGGTTTCCTGTACTACCCGTCCTTGTTCATCCCATTGGGTACGTTCTGACGTGCCATCCGGCCAGAACACAAACGTCTGTCGGTCGCTGTTGCGCTGATACTGCCAGCGCGTTTTCGCACCATTGGCCTCGGTGACCGACACCAGCCTACCCAGTTCATCCCACTGGCACTGGCGCAGATGCCCCAGCGGCGAGCGGTAACCGGCGGGTTGCCCTACGTCGTCCCACAACAGATGATGCGTGTTGCCAGAGCGGTCGGTGTAACGGCTGACACGACGGTGTTCGTCCAACGCCCACACCGTCTGGCTGCCGTCCTGCCAGGTGGCAATACGTTGACGCTGCTCTTCATCATAGGTCAGCCGATAACCATCACCTTCACTGGTGTGCTGTTCAACCACACACCAGATGTCGTCAATCTCTTGCCACTGATAGTCACAACGCAATCCGGTGGCATTCTCATGCCACAGTAGCAAACCGTTATGTTCATCCCAGCCAAAGCGGCGCATCACCGCCTCACCCCGGTGCTGTACCGCCACCAGTTGCCCTTTCTCGTTATACTGGTAACGGGCACGCAGCACCTCACCAGACACCGTGTGCTGCCAGACTGCCGTCAGACGATTCAGTTCGGGATGGTACTCACAGCGCAGGGTTTGCCCACGGGTGCAGGTGACGCTCTCCATCTGCCGTTGTGCGTTGTAGTGGAATGACTGCTGGTTACCGACATTATCGCTGATGACACTCAGCGAAGCGAAACCGTCGGCATCAAAGGCCGGGTAGTGGTAACGCAGTTCGCCCGCATCGTGGACAGACCAACGGCCATTCTCATGATGCGTGAGCCAGCACTGCTGGTCAGGGCAGAACGTCTGGTGGCCTGCGGGCACATCCGGGAAGGGAATGAAGTCGCCATAGGTGTTACGCCACAGAATACCGTCTTCCACCTGCCGCAGTTCACTCTCCCAGAACAGGCTCCAGCCGCGTCCCAGCACGCCCTCATAGACATGGCTGCTGAGATAGCGACGCTGCCAGAACAGGGGTAATTCACCGTCGAGAGTAAAATCCAGTTCGTCGTCATCATTGAGGAATTTCTGCCCGGTCGTCACGTCCACCGGTTTAGCCAGAATACCGGCCACCCCTGCGACGATGGCCAGAGGGGCCAACCGACAGGCGATTTTGGCAATCTTGTCGGCTCCCGGCAATTTGGAAAACAGTTTTTGAATCGCACCCGGCCCCTTGCTGGCCGCCCCCCCAAAACTTATCAGGCCCGCCGCAAACATCGTCAGGTCAGACACGGTGTAGGCCCAAGCGGGAATTTCAGTTGTGATGGCTTCCGTGGTGGTCGTACCGCCACCAATAAACACGTTGGGTGATCCCGCCGTGATGGTCGCATCACAGGTGGTTTTATCGCTCTTGCGGGCGGCTGGTAGTCCATTGATAAACACAGAGGATGAGCCCTGTGCCACCTGCTGAGCCTTGTCCTTGTCGCAGTTCACCGTGCTGAGTGACGAAACAGCCGCCGCTTTGCCATTGGTAAAGACATTGCCCGATCCGGTGATAATGGCACCGCTGGGACTCATCGAACCGGCCCCTGCCTCAACACCGGCATCCCGCGCTTTCTCCCCCAGGGCGTTCGCCGCCATACCGACGGCAATCGAGGCCCCAATCAGCAGAATACCGACACCGAGACACGCAGACGCGCACCCGGCAGCAAACAGCATCCCGCCCAGAATGCCCCCGGCAACGTTGATGATTCCGCCTAAAATAGTTCCACCAATCAACCCGGCGAGAGCCTGAGAATGGCCGATGGGATCACCGACGCGTGCCGCTTCCAGCATGAGTATTCGCTCCTGTCCGTGTGCGAAAGATTAGGGGTGTTGGTAACTGTTTAAGCAATCAGAGAAGAAGGCTTCATCCTGTTCACTCAGGACATGAGCACTGGTCAGCGTGAAAATCAGCACGGTGGAGGCCGAAACCAAAAACGCCGCCTGACGTTGATGCAGTGTCTGGCCTTTTTGCGGATGGTAACGGTAAAGCAGCGTGATGCCATGGAACAGGCTGTCGCCCAAGACTGCTGGCTGTTCGTCGAGAGCCTGATACTTGCGCAGACCTTTTTGCAATACCTCACGCTGGCGAGTGAGATAGGCTTCAAAGCTTTCGTCCGGGCGTAACTGGTCACGGGAAATATTGAGTGAGGGCTTTTGCGGGGCAATCAAAATATTGACGGTCTGCTCACGGTAATCAGCAGGCAAGGCGATACTGCCTTCAGTGAACACACAGCGTAGGTCTGACATCTGATTCATCCTTGAAATCCATTCGATATCCTTATTAATGTCATGTATATTTATCATACTGTCTGCAGATAAGCGATGGAAAAATCAGGAAAATCGATTTACAGGCCAGACGGAATTTTCGGTGGTTTGGGCGTGGAACCCCTTGCTCACAACGTTACAACCCGCCCTATTGAGAGACGCCCTAAACGATGCAGCAGTCCGTAAACGGCGCACAATTAGCTGATAGTATAAGTTCGTTTACCTACGGTTCTCGCGCGATATATTGTGGCGTAAGCCTTTGTTAACAGTGCCTTCGTTGTTCCAAAGTTCTGAAACCAGCCACTGATTGGCTTCATCAAACATTTCTTCAAGCAGGCGGTTAAGGATCGCTTTATCACCTTTGCTGGCGTCGGTATTGATGCCGTTCGCTTGCATTGGCTTAACCTTGACCTCAGCTTTAGGGAATACACGGTGCACACGCTTGGTTAGTTCAGCCAGGATCAGACCATTAGCACCCGGTATCTCTTCCACATTTCGCTTATGGTAAACCAGTTCAACTATCATGTTTCCACTTCGCCCTGTGACTGTTTGCATATACAGTGGGGAGTTCTATCGCGGTTGAAAAGTCCTTCTGCAAAACTATCTTTCTTCACTTAATAATCAATCGGTTATAAGCGTCACTTTTAATTGTGTTGAGCGAATAAAAAAAGCCGATAACCATCTATGAATCATGTGGTTACCGGATTTTGGTATGTCTACTGCTGCGTCATATGGGCTGGACTGAAGCCGCTGATTTAATCATTAAAGGTACTGAAGGCGCGATTCAGGCCAAGACAGTGACTTATGACTTCGAACGTTTGATGGAAGGCGCTAAGCTGCTGAAATGCTCAGAGTTTGGCAACGCTATCATTAAACACATGTAATCAGCTTGGCTGATGATGTGACAACGGGAGCCTGATGGTTCCCGTTTTTTATTGGAGAGAAAAATTCTTCCCCAAAACTTTTCCCCAAAACCCCTGTAAATTTACCCCGCTTTGACCTCCACAACAGCCCAGTCTTTCCCTCTGTCGTCGTTATATTTATCGGTCATTTTCCGTGATCGATGCCCTTGTAAGTATCCCGCTTAAACGGCCCATTCTCTCTTACAACATTCGCTACAAATAAACGGGAAGCATATCTGGATTTACATGGAGATACGGTGAGAGCTTTAATACTTGTAACCCTGCCATATAAAAAGTTAATATTCAGACAGGATATTAACTATAAAATTAGGGATATACATGGCTAACTCAATTTATTTAACCTTGAGTGGTAATAAACAAGGGCTGATTTCTGCTGGTTGTTCAAGCGTCGATTCGATAGGTAATAAGGGACAGGAAAGCCATCTAGATAAAATATTCATATACAGTCTTTCGCATTCAATGACAAGGGAACAAAATGCAAGCCACCATCCTATCACAATAAAAAAACCTATTGATAAATCGTCACCGTTACTTGCGGTTGCCATCTCAGATAATGAATTATTAACTGCGACTTTTGATTGTTATCGTACTAACCAATCGGGGGCTCAATAACTGTACTACAGTATTTCTATTACTGATGCAACCATCTCAGATCTAGCTGTATTTCATCCACATAGTGTGACTCATACAGGTTCAGAACCTCAGGGAACAATTTCTTTACGTTATAAAAGCATAACCTGGAACCATCATATTGCAGGGACAAGTGGCTATAGTATTTGGGATGAACGGGCTTACTAAATAGCGGACTGGGAAATTTATGATTTGTAGTGGATAACTTTCCCAGTAACTAATTAAACGCCGATTTTTCTTCTTGCAATAATATATGGTGCAGCACTTAAATAACCAAAAACTAGAGATGTGTACTGAAGGAATTCTTTGTTATTTATATCTATTTTAAAAACAGGAATAACATCGAAATTCGAAACGTAAAAGTGGAATAATGGCGATATTGACGCCACAGCAATAGCTGCAAATTGACTGTAATTATCGTTGGAATTGGCAAGTTTTTTAATTATTGGATATAAAATAAACAATACTGCTGTTGATAAGGTAATATATAAAAAATCCATTTATTTAACCCTTGTATGATAGATATTGGCCGTATGCAGTATTGTAATCGCCCACTATCTCTAAAAAAATATCGCCAGCAGTCATTAGTCTTATCCCTTTCTTAGTTAAACCAGTGATAAGGTCTGCATCTATATATCTAAATAATCTCTGTATGTCTGGTTCAAGTCTATATCCGAATAGGCTATTTAATGAAACTGATATATCTACAGTGGAGTAAAGTACGTCTGCACCAGATTCATCTATATTGAGAAGTTGTTTTGCTAGGCCACGATACACAAATCTCACCGGGCCGACATAATCCTCACGGTAAAGAAGATAATAACCATTCTCAATAGTGTTATTAAAACCATGAGCTAGCATCAACCCGCCAGCTGGACCAGTTTCAATTAGTCCAAGGCCAGCCACAATTTGTAAACCGCCAGATACAAAACCTATAGCAGCGATTACTATTTTCTTATTTTCTTATTTTCTTTTATTTTGTTCTTATTGAATTCTTCTATAACCTCTCTCTTTAAAATTATAGCTTGTTTTATTCTGTTGCTTGTTAATATTCTATCTTGTTCTTTTAATGACGCAATTTCATTATCCAATGCAGAAACAGCTTCAGGTAATGAAAACTCACCAGTATTAGTCTTCGCTATAATATCAGAGGAATATGCTATTACCTCGGAGATAAATTTATCTTTGGCTAAACTCCATTTTATATATTTATTGGCAACGTTGTTCATTGTCTGAAGAAGCTCATTCTGCTTATTTGCAATGATATTATTTAGCCGGTTAGATTCTCTTTGCGCGCTATCACCATATCCAGTAGCCCACGGGTGGCGTTCTTCAAACTCCTCATAGGTATCCATATCGTCTGATCCTTGACTTATTTTTAGATAAATTCAATTACATTATATAGTTACATTAGCTTAATTGTAAGCCCTCCAAAAATAATTGAAATTTTCATATGTGAAAGCGGCATTTTGCATGCCTGAATAACTGTTCCTAATACCGCTACACTTTTGCCTGACCATGTTTCCCACCAGGGAATGGGCTTACCATTTTCATAAAGTGGCGCACTTTGTTCAGTAATTGCCACATCGAACGACAACTGTGATTTCTGGTTATCGTGTCATGTAATGCTTGCCATAATCGCTCTGTGTGGTTGACCCGCGGCGAGTAGACTGTTTGATAAATAACAATAAATTTTGGGTTCTTCTTCAACCATCTCAGCGTTTCACGGCTTTTATGGATAATGTAGTTATCTACGATCAGTGTGATAGTTTTTGCCCGCCTATAGGTACTTTTAAGATGCTTTAACAGGCTGATAAATAAACCCGATTTTTTACTGCAACAACCGATGTAGCTGACTTTTCCCGTGCCACGCACCGGTCAGATAATATTTTTCATTTTGCCCCGGCGTGACAACGCGTTTTTGCTGGCCCGCCGTTGCCAGTCGGCACCGATTTTTGGTTGGGATGGATATTCACCTCATCCTCGTAAAATACGGGATTTTCGGCGTACATCCTGCAAGCGCTTCTGCGATGGTGGCCATTTTCTCTTCTTTATGCGGGGCGCGAATACGCAGCGTGGGTGCCGTTCTCCGCCAGACCAGCCCGGCAGAGGGAAGCCAGCGGCGTATCGTTGAAGCATGTAGATGACAGCCTGTTATCTCATTGATTTTTAGTGCTAACAGTTCAGTATTCCAGCGAAATCGCTGATAACCAAAATCTCCCGGCGAGTGTTTAATCAACTGACGCAACAATGCGCAAATATGCTCAAACGGCCAGCGTCGTCCGCGCCCTGAGGGCAATGATTTCAGACCTCAAATACCATAAACCGTGAACCAGTTAATCCAGCTCCCCAATGATGAACGCACGCAGCAAAGCGTTTTTGCAACGTCGCTGACTTTGTCACCACGATGAAGCATCAACATAGCGGTCAGTCTGCGGGCATGATCTTTGTCGCGTGTTTGATGAATAGTTTTCTGTATCAGGCGTCTTTCGTCGCGGGGTATCGATGCTATGATCGGTATAACTCAGTCCGGTTGGTGGTTTGGGATATTCAGCGATTGATCAGATCGCTTAAATCGGACTGAATTCCTTTCGAGTGATCTACTATTTGGAACAGCTATTTAGACTGGCGCTGTTTTCAGGGAGGAGATCACATCAGCCGGTGGGTGAAATCGAGGGATCAGAATAGGCAGAATGTATATAACGAATCCGGGCTGAATTGCCCGGACTAAAAATTCAAAGTTCTGAAACCAGCCACTGATCGGCTTCATCAAACATTTCTTCAAGCAGGCGGTTAAGGATGGCTTTATCACCTTTGTTGGCATTGGTATTGATACCGTTCGCCTGCATTGGCTTAACCTTAACTTCTGCCTTAGGGAATACACGATGTATTCGCTTGGTTAGTTCAGCCAGGATCAGACCATTAGCACCCGGTATCTCTTCCACATTTCGCTTATGGTAAACCAGTTCAACTATCATGTTTCCACTTCGCCCTGTGACTGTTTGCATATACAGTGGGGAGTTCTATCGCGGTTGAAAAGTCCTTCTGCAAAACTATCTTTCTTCACTTAATAATCAATCGGTTATAAGCGTCACTTTTAATTGTGTTGAGCGAATAAAAAAAGCCGATAACCATCTATGAATCATGTGGTTACCGGCTTTTGGTATGTCTACTGCTGCGTCATCATATGGGCTGGACTGAAGTCGCTGATTTAATCATTAAAGGTACTGAAGGCGCGATTCAGGCCAAGACAGTGACTTATGATTTCGAACGTTTGATGGAAGGCGCTAAGCTGCTGAAATGCTCAGAGTTTGGCAACGCTATCATTAAACACATGTGATATTGACATGTCTATAAAACTTCACGGGAGCTTATGCTTCCGTGGGTTTTCCAACGACTTAATATTTCTTCTGCAAAACTGTACAAAAAACACCCTCAATTAAACAGCTAATACCAGCCATTCTTTACTGACCTGCTCCCTGCGATGTTAGTCATGTCTTCATAAACAACATGAAGAAGCGTTTTTCCGACGAACAGATCATCAGTACTCTCCGCGAAGCCGAGACTAGGATGTCAGCCCGTGCATTATGAAGTTGGATAAAAAAGTCAATAGAGGCTTAGCGACCGAAGCCGCATTGAACGGGCTCATGCAACCCTATGGCGTTGGTAAATTTAGTTTTACTGCGGCAGTGGGTGGTTACGAATCAGAGCAAGCGATTGCTGTAGGGAGCGGCTATAGATTTAATGAGAGCCTTGCGGTTAAAACAGGCATTTCAACGAACGCGGGGAATCTCGAGGGGGTGGTATATAATGTTGGCATGATAGTTGAGTGGTAAACTTATAACAGCACAACTACATTAACTCTGACCAAGTAAATCTATTGGCATGAAATAGATTTACTTGCCAAATTAAATATCGATGAATGTTTTACGAACTGTATACGTATCGGGTGAAAAATGAATAATCTGCTTAAGTACTCACTCATTTTTTGCATTCATGATTTCAGTTTGTGATCATGATGTCATGAGGCCTCCCAAGAATGGAAATGTAGTTATAGTAGATATGAATAAAGTGTTTAGTAACGCTACGACGGGAAGTAACACTTTAAAATACATCAGTACCATTGAGAATTATATTAATGACAATATCAAGTTAACTGGAAAATACTATGGCCCTAAGAGGGTTAAACCGTCTGTCGACATTTATAATAATGGCATGGATGTTCTTTGGACATATTTTGATAGTGAGAGAAACTCTGCAATGGATATTTTTCTGCGGCGTTATCACAGAGCGAAGGATAGTGGTTAAAACAACATCCAGGAAGCATTATCATAACCGGGAGTACAACCACGTCGTTCGATGCTAACAGAGATATAGCTGAAAAAATCATTATTGACATGGATAAAAAGAGTTTTCATTTGATGAAATAAAAATAACTGGCGCAAAGCCAAAACAAACATCAACTAAGTAAACTTGATTAATGATTAATCTGGGGGTTCGAGGTTGATATTAAAATTCACGTTTTTATTTTACGTAAGACTAATGTACTTAAATAGATGCAATAATTTTTTGAAAAATAAAACTGAGTGCGCTACCAACAACGACAATTTATTAAATTTCTATTTGTTTAAGTATGGGGTAAATGGTTGACTAAAATATGGAAACAATGTGTCGCCACTTTATTGTTATATATTTAACGGCCATCTCAACTTCGCTGTCGTCATTTGTGTATCGTGTGTTAAATGTTTAATTATGCATTTTTTCGGTAATTTACATAAAAAAACGGAGGATGGACATGGGTATTGCCATTCTTGATGAGGATTGCTTCTCTTTAATATCAATGAAGTTTTTCATTGAAAATTATTTAAAAATGAACTGTGACATAGCTACGCAAAATGCTTCAGAATTTCTCCGTGCTATAGACTCCCGATATATTATCCGTTCCAATCGCCGCCCCAGTGATGTCGTCGCTGATTTCTTTCTGGGATCGGGAGCGACATTAACGGTCGCAGCTAAATTGGGTAGGAAGAAGGGGATTGGTGTGGAGCGGGAAGAAGAGCGATCTGAGCAGACAGTAAAGGAAATAACAAAATTCGTTGTTTAGATTCAATTCCCTCTATTTTTGCTAAATTTTTCTTATTTTTACGGCAAATAACTTAAATATGAAAGTTTTTTCGAGCGGATTCGAATATAAAATTCCTTCTTAATTACACAAGTATGGAGTCATAGATAATGAAATTAGTTAGTACGGTAAATCATCTTGCATTGCAAAATCAATCTTCTATGAAGTCTGAGAATCTTACCCCAAAGGTCGAGATTTCTGATGTGGCTTCAAGCATGAAAAGTATTAAAAATGTCAGCTTCGATAGTATTCCTGTAATTCATGTTTTAAATGATAAGGGAGAATCTAGGGGTAACTCTGAATTTAAACTTTCACTTATTGAAAGAGAATATAGAAAAGATGTGGATAAAGAAGCAAGAAATAATGGCTTAACGTTTGCTGCAGGGCATGATTTTGAGGGGCCAAAAACTATTTACCCTTATGATCACAATTTAGCTTTGGAAGCATTCCGTCAGCTGTAAGTAGTCTGGTTATCGGTATTGTAACTACAGGTCGCTTTTAGCGACCGTTTTCGTTTTAGCCCACCAGCCCCCCCAATTAACTCCACACACTCTGAACCTGAGTGGCTGCGCTGGTGGGCTAATGCGCTTAGCCTACGCAATCTGGAAGAAATGATGGCAGAACGCGGCATCATCGTTGGCCATTCCCCTTGCACTTTGGGTTAGTGTGTATCGCGGTTTTTTTCCTTACTTATGATTATGATATTTTGCTGGTGGTGAACTCTTTGTCGCTTGTGGTATGAATCACAGACTAAAATTAAGGCTGCCATCAGGATATACAAGAGCGTCTTGATAAACTCTGAAATTTCACTTTGGTAAAGGGAGCACCACGATGCACAGAGAACGGCATAGCATAGAAAAAATAGGCTGGCTCCGGGCCGCAGTTCTGGGTGCTAACGATGGGATCGTCTCTACGGCAAGTTTGTTATTGGGGGTCGCGTCTGCCAATGCAACACATCAAAGTATTCTTTTGACTGGTATCGCTGGTCTGGTGGCTGGTGCTATGTCGATGGCAACCGGAGAGTATGTCTCGGTATCATCTCAATCAGATACTGAAAAAGCTGCGCTGGCTGAAGAGCAAGCAGAGCTTGATGCTGATTTTCAAGGTGAATTTCGGGAGCTGACTTCGATTTATATCCATCGGGGTCTCGATGTGGCACTAGCTAGGCAAGTGGCTGAAAAATTGATGAATCATGATGCGTTAGGTGCACATGCGCGTGATGAACTGGGGATATCAGAAATCACTACTGCCCGGCCATTACAGGCTGCGTGGGCTTCTGCAGCGAGTTTCTCAGCAGGGGCGATATTGCCCTTGTTTGTTGCGGTAATCTCTTCGGCGAGCTGGGCTATTCCAGCCATTGCTCTCTCAGCATTGGTTTCTTTGGCTATTTTGGGGGGGATTGCGGCGAAAGCGGGCGGGGCACCAATACGCTCAGGAGTTATCCGTATTACCTTCTGGAGCGCGCTTGCAATGGGCATGTCATCGGGGGTGGGTATGCTATTTGGTTCTTTCTCTGGCTGAGAACAGAACGGGGCAGCGCTTTATAAGGAATAGCTGACGATCAGAAGGGGTATTTTAACCGCCTAATGTTGACTTAATGTCATGGGCATAAATTAAAGTATCAACATTCAGGGGCGAGTCATGAACAGAAAGTTTGCACCAAGCCAAATTTTATTCCATTGGATTATTTTTATTTTGGTTGTACTCACTTATGCAGCAATGGAATTAAAAGGATTTGTCCCTAAGGGCAGTGATACTCGTGCATTGATGAAGACCATCCATTATACCCTAGGTGTCAGTGTCATTATTTTAATGTTAATCCGCATAATACTAAAAGTGATAAATAAAGATCCTGATATCACCCCAACCCCTCCACGCTGGCAAATCGCAGCTTCAAAAACCGTTCATGGCATGTTGTATCTTTTGTTTATCAGCTTGCCATTACTTGGCATGTTGTCTCTGTATTATGGTCATGTGGAATGGTCATTTTTCTCTTATGCGATGCCGATAGCGGAGGTTGAAAATAGTGCTATGCAGAATAACTTAAAAAACATTCATGAACTTATTGCCAATACGGGTTACTTCATTGTGGGTTTACACGCGGCGGCGGCAATATTTCATCACTATATTATGCGCGATAATACGTTGGTTAGAATGTTGCCAGGAAAGCACTAAGTTCATCAATGTGGCTATCAGGTCATATGACATTACCTGATACTGCTATTTTTTCTGAATCGCCGCGCAAAGGCGTGGAGAGACAATCGCCTATCACCGAGTATTCCTGTCTGAACTAGTGGAATGCAATGTTTTGCATGCTTATGGCACATCCTGCAATTTATATAAAATTATTAATTTTAAGCAAAATTGTCCTATTGCTTGCATTGTTCTACAGTTAAAAGGAGCTAATGTTTTCAAAGGGAAGTGGGTTAGGCTGATAAATTAATGCTGCCCCCTTTTTATCGACAGGTGATTTTTGCGGGTGATTGGATGATTCACGCATTTTCTGTGCTTGAGGATAAATGTAGGACAATACCTGCTTGGGTAAAATCGCTTCGCTATATGTCATCAGATAAGCGCGATCTAAGGATTGATCTGCTGCGAGGCATTGCTCTGGTGATGATGGTGGTAGCCCACATTGAAGTGATGTCAGTATTGAACATCTTGACCTGGGAACGTTTTGGCCTAACAACTGGCGCTGAAGGGTTTGTTATTCTCTCGGGATTTATGTTGGGTGTAATCAATCGCCAACGTTTAAAAAAAGAAGCTCTACTCACTATAAGCTATTCAATATACCGACGAGCAGCGAAATTATATGTAGTTAATATAGTGATTATACTTAGTATTCTCCTTCTAACTAAATTAACTTTCATAAAGACTTTCGAAGTAACCCATTTTACTGATCGCTTTTCAGAACTAAGTTATACGCTATATCCGCTTTACGATCAGCTAAAGGAAACCTGGTTTAACATGGTGCTCTACTTACAGATTGGCCCCCACCAGAGTCAGATTTTGGGGCTGTATTTCTATTTGTTGTTGGCGAGTCCTATCGTTATCTATTTATTGCAACGCCGGTGGGTCGGTGTATTGCTATTGTTATCTCTGGCTTTATATATCACTAACCATATTACCGGGATACGACTGACATCGGCAGAGTTTGAGTTTGCTTTTCCATTTCTGGCTTGGCAATTTATTTATGTCTTAGGGATGACGATTGGCTGGTACAAAGAAGAGTTGCTTTCTTTAGCACGCACTCAGGCCGGATTTTTGGGTTTGTCAGTTACAGTATTATTTACGCTGGTCATGATGTTCATTGCACAGAATCATACCAATCCATTTATACCCTATAACACAAGACTCCATACTATAAGTGCGGAAAACTTCAATTGGCTCTATCTGAACTTTGCTGAAAAGAATGCACTGGGTCCACTGCGTATTATCAATGATTTCAGTCTGCTAACAACGTGTTATCTGGTGTTGAGTTACTTTTGGAAACCAATAAATAAGATATGCGGTTGGTTCTTCATAACACTAGGCCAACACTCTTTGTATGTTTTTATTATCCATGTGTATGTGGTTTTACTGGTTAGTCAGGTAGTGGATTTTGGCTTATGGCACCGAGCATGGTTGCTAAATACACTGGTTCATCTCTGTGCTTTAACAATGTTATGGCTATTAGCAAAATATGATGTTGGCAGAAGATTCATTCCTAACTGATTTGTATTTTCTCAACTCAATATTATCAAGAGGTCAGCAGTGAAAAATACTTCATCGACTGCAGATAAGAATCAAATTACTAAACTACGTAATTGTATTCTCTATGAACTGAAATATTCTCTCGGGGTGACATTGTCAACGGCATCATCCAGTGACATTTTTAGTGCATTAGCATTAGTTGTGCGCCGCAACCAAACTGATGATTATTTTAATACTCGAGAACGACATCATCAGGCAAGAAAAAAACGCATTTACTATATCTCTATGGAGTTTTTGATTGGTCAATCTCTGCGGAATAATTTAATAAATCAAGGAATGATGGAGGTAGCCAAAGCTGCATTAGAATCTCTTGGGGTAGATTTTGAAGTTATTGTTAAAGGTGAAGAAGATGCGGCGTTAGGTAATGGAGGACTGGGTCGTCTGGCTGCATGTTTCATTGACTCAATGGCAACTTTGGATATTGCTGGTTCTGGTCACGGTATCAAATATGAATATGGCTTGTTTCACCAACAAATTCAGGATGGACAACAAGTAGAGAAGCCTGATGATTGGCACTCGGCACACTCACCTTGGCTAATAGAACATCAAAGTCAGGCAATGATAATTCCGCTATATGGCCGCATAGTTGAAGCAGAAGACCAGCAAGGACATTACAATCCAATGTGGATGGATTGGAAAATAATTATTGGTGTACCTCACGATTATCTGGTCTCTGGGTTCATTAATCATACCGTAAACGCGTTGCGGCTATACAGTGCTTGCGCTTCAGATTCATTTGATATTCATATCTTTAATCATGGTGATTATCTGAAAGCGGTGAATCAAAAAATAGCATCTGAAAATATCTCTAAAGTGCTTTATCCCTCCGATGAAGTATTGGCAGGGAAGGAATTACGTTTGACACAAGAGTATTTTCTGGTGGCTTGTACATTACGCGATGTCATGCATGATTTCTTTTTACTTTCCAATGATATTAATCAGTTACCGGAGTTTGTGGCCATTCAACTTAATGATACCCATCCGGCGCTGGCTATTGTTGAGCTGATGAGAATATTAGTGGATGAACATACTGTTGATTGGGATATCGCCTGGGATTTGACACAACGAGTTTGCGCCTATACCAATCATACTTTAATGCCTGAGGCATTAGAAAAGTGGTCAGTCAATTTGTTTGAGCTGTTACTGCCTCGGCATCTACAAATTATCTATGAAATTAATCGCCGTTTTTTACTGGAAATACATAGATGGCGCCCGGAACGTACGGATTTGTTAGTATCAATGTCTTTGATAGAAGAGACGCCTGAAAAGAAAGTGCGCATGGCTTATCTTGCTATTATTGGCAGTCATAAAGTTAATGGGGTAGCTAAACTTCATTCGGAATTAATTAAATCTAATCTTGTACCTGATTTCTATCATTTAATGCCTGAGAAGTTCACCAATCAAACGAACGGTGTTACACCTCGTCGCTGGATCCAGCAGGCTAATCCCCGGTTATCGGCGTTTCTGGACTCTCACTTAGGCGGTGAATGGGTTACTGATCTGACACGTCTGAGCAAACTGAAATCATTAGCGAACGAACGTGACATTATTGCTGAACTGGCTGAAATAAAAAAATTTAATAAGTTAAAGTTAAGTCATATAATTACGCGTCAGCAAGGGATTATTATTAATCCAGAAGCTATGTTCGACTGTCAGATTAAACGAATTCATGAATATAAACGACAATTGCTCAACATCCTTTATGTGATAAACATTTACCAGAAAATTTTGAATGGAAAAGATATTGCTTCGCCGAAAGTACATATTTTTTCGGGGAAAGCTGCGCCAGGTTATGCAATGGCTAAATTGATTATCCAGTTGATTAATCAAGTTGCTCTGAAAGTAAATAGTGATCCCAGGGTCAATGAACAACTTAAAGTGGTTTTCTTAGAAGACTATAAAGTCTCACTAGCTGAAAGTATTATTCCAGCCGCTGACTTATCAGAGCAGATATCAACTGCGGGTACTGAAGCTTCGGGTACCAGTAATATGAAGCTGGCCATGAATGGTGCTTTAACTATCGGAACGTTAGATGGCGCTAATATTGAAATCAGAGATGCTGTTGGCCATGAGAATTTCTATGTTTTTGGCTTGTCCGCGGATGAAATTTCTGAGCAAAGAACTAGAGGGAGATCGTCGTATGACGAGTATTTATCTCACCCAGAAATTAAAGAGACTGTTGATTTACTGATTTCAGGTATTTTTCATCCGAATAAAAATCTATTTTCACCGATATTCCATATGCTAGTGAGTCACGGTGACCACTATTTTCATTTGGCTGATTTTGACAGTTATTGTCTTGCGCAATATCAAGCGTTGACCGACTATAGTGATACTTACAGTTGGCACAAGAGAGCATTAACCACGATAAGTAGTATGGGCGATTTTTCCAGTGACAGGACTATTCGTGGGTACAACAAGGATATTTGGGGGGAGGGTAACTTTAAGTGAAATACTACAAACCACTCAGGTTGTTACTTAGTGGGATATTTTTTAGCCCACTAGTAGCTGCGAGTGAAACAGCTAACACACCCGAGGTTAAATTATTTACCAGCCCTTGGTCTCGCCTTTTCTATGGTAATGATGACACATTTTCGACGGCATTAACCTATAGTTCGCCATTGAAAAAAAGTCTGATTAATGTCCCTACAGGGAGATATTCTTCGGAAGAAGTATACAAGGTAAATCAACGGGGGCTCTTTAGCATGCAATATTCCCCGATAAGTTACTTTTTTGCCAATATGACAGTTCGTGTCCCATTACAAAATACGAGTAAATACAGTACCAATTACGTTTATAGTTTTGGTTATGATGATTGGCATCCAGGAACTTTCAGCCTGGTCTATGGTAATTACAGCGATAATAATAGTTTTTTCCCGGCTGCAGGTGCCCAGAGTACTCGATTTGAACAAGGTGCTTGGACGTTAGGTTATAAATTCACCCTACCTAAGCCCGTAGAGTCCGCATTATTGATTAACAAAGGTGATACGCTAGTTTGTCAGGTTGGCTATAGTTATGTGCCGCGTTATTTCTCTGACGCTTCATCAAGTATAGAAGAAAATAAAAGTAGCTTGCTAGGAAGTTGTGGTTATACCTTACTA
Source organism: Yersinia nurmii (assembly GCF_001112925.1). Taxonomy (GTDB): domain Bacteria; phylum Pseudomonadota; class Gammaproteobacteria; order Enterobacterales; family Enterobacteriaceae; genus Yersinia; species Yersinia nurmii. Next base: position 97,631 of record NZ_CPYD01000001.1, on the reverse strand, counting down.
CAGCACTATTTCTTGCGTTTATCTGCATTTTACTACCCAGACCATAAACAGCAACAGCCGTGGGATTATGATTATACCTATAGTGTTGGCTATACGTCGGGCTATGCTCCCGGTTCCTGGTCAATTCATTATGATAATTATACTGGGACTCGCTACCCGTGGCGGCAGAATGCCAATGCTAACTTTCGTAGTGGAACAATCAATTTTAGTTGGACATTACCCTTGTAAATTGAAGGTGTAAAAATCTGTGCTAAGCTGAATTACGTTGTTAATAGTTAAATGTGCATAATGTTTTTCGTAAGTATGAAAAGTTCAAGGACATGAGCATTCTCTAGTGAAGATAATGCTTGATAAATTATGTTGATATGAAGCTTTTAGGTAACTTATGCAACCACATCCTTCCGCTACAGGTGTGACCTCTATTCTTGTTGTTGATGATTCAGCAAGTTATCGTTTTTTACTGGTTAACCTACTGAAAAATTGGAAATTCACTGTTTTTGAAGCAGAAAATGGTCAAGACGCCTTGGCTATCCTAGAGAGTCATTCCATCAATATGGTGATCAGTGACTGGGAAATGCCGGTTATGGATGGGGTGAAACTCTGTACAACTATCCGTAAACATTATACCGATCGCTATATTTATTTAGTATTGATAACCGTGCGGCAATCCATCGAGGATTTGATCGCGGGATTAGATGCGGGCGCCGATGATTTTCTATCAAAACCGATCAATCAAAGTGAGTTACGCGCCCGATTACATGCGGGTGAACGGATATTAATGCTAGAGGCAACCCTCGATGCTCGTAATCAGAAACTGTCCCAAGCCTATGAACAAATAGAAAATGACTTGCAGGCTGCGGCAAAATTGCAACGTAGTATTTTACCTGCAGAAAAGTTAATGGTGAATGGTTTTCAAGCTGAATGGATGTTTATACCATCTGCTTATGTTTCGGGCGACTTGTTAAGTTTTTTCCAACTGGGCAACCAACACATTGGTTTTTATAGTATTGATGTTGCAGGGCATGGTGTGGCGGCGGCGATGCTCTCACTGTCAGTTGCGCGCCAGTTTCTTAATGGGCGTACGGTGGATAACTTACTTATTTCACTTGCAGATACTCCCGCTGGTTATCTGATTACCCCGCCACATAAAGTTGTCAACGAACTTAATCGTCGTTTTTGTATAGAAAATGATGATATATCCACTTACTTCACTCTTATTTATGGCGTTATTGATGTTCAAACCGCGGCCGGGGTGCTGTGTCAAGCTGGGCATCCGACACCCTTTATTGTCAGTAGCTCGAGTCAGATTACGCCCGTTGGTGAAGGGGGGCCACCGGTTGGACTTATTGATTCGATGGACTATCAGGACACTGCATTCACTCTTGCTTCGGGCGATCGGCTCTATTTATTCACCGATGGCATTATTGAGTGTGAAAATGCTGAGCAAGAGCTATTTGGCGAACGACGGTTACAAGAATTACTGGCCGCCAGTCAGCACGACAATGTGCAAACCGTTTTTCGGCAAGTACAGCAGTCATTGAAATGCTGGCATCCTGTACAAAAAAATGAACATCAAAGTGATATTCAGAATGGTCGTTCTGCATTTAGTGATGATATTTCGTTACTGGTCATTGAACGTAATGACAACTCTCTTCTCCTAACAGAATTGTAAGGAAGAAATAATGAATTTTGAAACTAAAACAATTGATAATGTATTGGTGATAACCCCTTTAATCAGACGACTCGATGCGTCAGTTTCGCTGAAATTTAAAGAAGATATACAAGCAATGATTGCCCAGGGAACCAATAATATTTTATTGGATTTTAATCGGGTAGATTTCATTGACAGCAGTTGTTTAGGCGCACTGGTTTCGTTGTTGAAAACCTTAAATGGAAAAGGTGAACTGGCTATTTGCTCATTGAATAAAAATATCCACGGAATGTTCAAGTTAACCCGGATGGATAGGATATTTACTATCGGCACCAATCAACCTGATACATTACAGCAAATGCATTCCATATCGCGTTGATTTATAAGGAGTAACTATCTATGAAAGCCATGATTCTTGCTGCCGGGAAAGGAACCAGAGCCAGGCCACTGACCACCATATTACCAAAACCAATGATCCCATTAATTCGAAAGCCTATTATGGAATCGATTATTGAACATTTAAGAAAATATGGTTTTAATCAGTTAATGGTGAATACTAGCTATCTGTCTTCGGACATTGAGAATTATTTCCGTGATGGCCATGCCTGGGGAGTGGAAATAGGTTACTCTTACGAAGGTATTATGGAGTGTGATACTTTTGTTGATAATGTTTTGGGGTCTGCCGGTGGAATGAAGCACATCCAAAATTTCTCAGGTTTTTTTGATGAAACTTTTGTAGTCGTATGTGGTGATGCATTAATTGATGTGGATTTCGATGAGGTACTGGCTTTCCATCGAGCTAGAAAAAGTATGGCAACCTTAGTTATGCGTCCAGTCTCAGCGGATCAAGTAAACAAATACGGTATTGTTGTTACTGATGAACAGGGTAGAGTGAGTCAGTTTCAGGAAAAGCCCAAAAATGAAGAGGCATTATCCAATAATGCCAATACTGGGATCTATATTTTTGAGCCGGAAATATTCGATTATATTCCTGATGGGGTTGAATATGACATTGGCAGTCAGCTATTTCCTAAACTTGCTGAACTAGGTGTTCCTTTCTACGGTATTGCCTTGTCATTCCAATGGGTTGATATTGGATCTTTACAAGATTTTTGGCATGTGAATCGCATGATCCTTAATCAGGATTTACCCAATTATCCTATGCCGGGAATTAAGATCGCACCTCAAATATGGTGTGGGCTAAATATTAAAGCCGACTTTTCGACCTTAGATATTGAAGGGCCAGTGTATATCGGTAGTAGTACAGAAATACAGTCTGGCGTGACAATTAAAGGTCCTACGATTATTGGCGCGGGGTGTTTATTAGAACAAGGCGCTGTTATCGATCAAAGTTTTATTGCTGATTATACTCGGGTTGGGGGGATTGCACATTTGCATCAACAGATGATTTTTGCAGGGAAAGTTATCTCACCAGACGGTACGGCAATTGATTTATCTGAGGCGGGTTTAAACTGGCTCATTGATGATAAACGGCGTAAAGATATTATTATGGCGGAGAAGTCTCTGTTTGAAGAGTTGCTACATAAAGATACGTTGATATGAGTTATCGCCACTATGACTCACAGGGCTGGTTAATGAGAATATGTTTGCCTGCTTCATTATCTAGCCTGCACGCTTTACATGAAAAGTTACTACAATTTATTCAACCATTACAGATTGACTCGTCCAGCGGTTATGCTATGGAACTTGCATTGAATGAAGCATTTATCAATATTGTAAAGCATGGTGTTAATTATGATGCCACTCAAAATATTACTATTGTGATGCATTATAGTAATAATCAACTCGCCGTGACTTTACAAGATAAAGGGAAACCTATTCCTGCAAAATTTTTGCAAAATAAAAGCGGATTATCTCATATGCCTGAGTTGTTAGCGCCGGATTCCTGGCCAGAAAATGGGATGGGGTTGATGATGATGTTTAATGCTGTTGATGACATCAGTTATCAAATAAAAGGAGGAATTAATTATCTGTCGTTGATAAAAAAAATAGAAGAGAAGACGTGAGTATTCTGTTTATTAATAAAATGATGTTCTTTTAACGCCCCCTTAAGTGGGTTGATTTATCGCACTTATCTTCCTAGATTGGCTGAGGTAGTGATAATGGCATTTTATTTCTCTTCGTTTGAAAACAGGAAACCACCATTACCACTGAAAACTCATTGGGCTACTGAGTTTTTATGGCAAAGTCTGGCGGTTGCTGCGCTTATCTTGGGGGCAAACTATATCCGATGGCGCTGGATGTATTCACTTAATTACGATGCACTTTGGTATTCAATCCCCTTAGTTATGGCTGAAACACTGGCTTATATTGGTTCTGTTTTATTTACTATAAATCTCTGGAAAGTAAGAGATATTCCTGTTCTTCCCGCACCTGAAACCATCGATGACTGTATAGCCCCTGCAGAGATGCAAGAAAGGCGTCAGATAAAAGTTGATTTGTTTATTGCCACTTATAATGAAGATGTCGAATTGGTACGCTTATCAATTCGGGATGCACTCGCCGTAAATTATCCCTTCCCCTTAGATTATCGTATTCATGTATTAGATGATGGTAAACGAAGCGAAATGGAGGCTGTCGCAATACAAGAGGGAGTTAATTACTTAAGTCGGGAAAATAATGTTGGATACAAAGCAGGCAATCTTCGTCACGGGCTGGATATGACGGACGGTGACTTTATTATTATCTGTGATGCCGATACCCGAGTTTTCCCCACAATATTGACGCATACTTTGGGGTATTTTCGCGATATTGATGTTGCGTGGGTCCAGACTCCTCAGTGGTTTTATGATTTACCGCAAGGCAAGCGATTACCTGAATGGGCAAAGCAAAAGCTAGGGTCAGCAGGCTATTTTGTTGGCAAAGGGATTGAGACGTTGGTTGGTCCGCTGACGGTGGGACACGATCCCTTTTTTAATGATCCGCAAATGTTTTACGATGTCATTTTACGCAGACGTAATTGGGCTAATGCGGCTTTTTGTTGTGGTGCTGCATCAATTCATCGTCGCGAGGCTATTATGCAAGCTGCGCTACGTCGCTATGTAGATAATATAGAAGATGAGATTGAACAATATACAGGTGACGTCACTGATAAAGAAACCAAGGTAGACTTGGCTAAGGCTATGTTACCTCATGTGGTACATGATACCGAGCTGATGCCATATAAGTTTCATGTTTCAGAAGATATTTATACCTCTATCGTTTTGCATGGTGATCCTGGCCGTAAATGGCGTTCTGTCATGCACCCTGAAATAGAATCAAAAATGCTTTCACCGCAGGATTTATTGACCTGGATGATCCAGAGATTTAAATATGCAGCTGGTTCAATGGACATTGCGTTGCATGACAGACTTTTCACCGGCAAGAGGATCAAGCTCAGTGCAATACAAAAATTAATGTATGGAACCACTTTTTGGTCCTATTTTGCCTGTATCTGGAATACGGTATTTTTGATTGCCCCATTGATTTATCTTTTCACGGGTATCCCCCCTGTTTCGACTTACTCATCTCCTTTTTATTTGCATTTTCTGCCCTTCATGATTGTCTCTGAATTAGCATTTATGTTTGGAACATGGGGTATATCCGCATGGGATGGGAAATCGTCTTTTCTGGCTTTATTTTCTATGAACTTACGAGCATTGGATACAGTGCTCCGTGGAGAAAAAATCAAGTTTCATGTGACGCCAAAAGAACGCCAACAGGGCAATTTTTTATCTTTAGTTAAACCTCAACTCGCCATTATTGGGCTGACGTTATTGGGGTTGATTTGGGGAGCGATTCAGATAGCCGGAGGGAACATAAAAGATCCCTCTGGGTTTGTGATCAACATCTTTTGGGGGGCGGCAAATATTGCAGCTATGATGCCGATGGTTTTAGCTGCGCTTTGGCAACCTGAGTATGCTGAATCCACTGTGCAGGAGGGGTCCTGATGTCATTCAAATATAACCTCCTTAAGGCGCGAAGTTATCTGGCGATGGTGATCGGTATTTTAATCGCTTTCTCTGTTGTGTTGTATGTCGAGAAGAACTCTCAAGATATAGAAGACTCCCGTGTCCATATCACCTCCAGTATTGGCCGGCCGTTAGCACCGACTCCTCGACCGTTGAGTTCCGAAGAAATAGTTTGGGCTAAGGCTGCATGGCAATATTTTATTAATAATACTCAGCCGAGTGGTTTAGTTAATTCTGTGGATAAATTCCCATCGTCTACAATGTGGGATACCAGTAGTTATTTAATGGCGCTGATATCAGCGCAACGAATTGGTATTATCCAACAAGATGAATTTGATACTCGAATCAGCAATGCATTAGGTGCATTGGCTAAATTGCCACTATTTGAAGGTAAATTACCCAATAAAGCGTATAATACACAGACTTTGTCAATGGTTAATTATATTAATCAGCCCAGTACGAAAGGTATAGGTTGGTCGGCTATTGATATTAGTCGAATGATGGTGCCATTAAATATAGTAGTCTGGAATTATCCCCAGCATGCTGCCGAGGTCAATAAGGTTATTTCACGTTGGCAATTAGAGGCGCTAGTGGCCGATGACCAATTACAAGGCTCGGTAGTTGATCAAAAAACTCAGGCCATTTCATTGCATCAGGAAGGGCGTATGGGGTATGAACAATATGCCGCACGAACCCTGCAATTGGTAGGTATTAATGCTAGTTTAGCCCTTGATTACACTGCACATCTACAATTTATTAAAGTTGAAGGAATACTGGTGCCTGATGATGACCGTATCTCGCAAAAAGACGGGGCGAATACATTCATTGTCAGTGAACCCTATATTTTGACTGGCTTAGAGCTGGGTTTTGATCTTTATTCATCAGAATTAGCATGGCGGGTTTTTAAGGCTCAGGAGAATCGTTTTCAGCGCACAGGTATATATACCTCCGTCAGTGAGGACCATGTGGATCAAGCTCCTTACTTTATTTATAGCACACTGCATTATGCTGATGAAGATTGGGCTGTAATTACGGATAAAGGCGAACGCGTTGATCAGTTGCGACAGTTATCAACCAAGTCGGCATTTAGTTGGTATGCCCTATGGCGCACAGCTTATAGTGAACACACACGAAATAAATTAAATAGCTTGATGGATTCGAACAAAGGTTGGTATAGCGGAATCTATGAAGCTAACAATAAAATAAATACTTCACTAAATGCCAATACTAATGGTGTGGTGTTAGAAAGTTTGGCTTTTATCCATGGTGGAAGACTGCTTTGTGCTGCCTGTACTCAGGCGATGCAATCCGTTGGTGCAACAGATAAACAACTAAAGTAGGAAGGTTTTATAATGGGCAATCAGTCATTTTTGATAAGGTTAAGTCTCATTGTTAAGGCTGGCTGCTTAATTTTGATACTTTCGACCATACCGTCTTTTAATACTTTTGCCGAATTACCCGATGATAAATTAGCTGCTGAAAACTACCCTGTGCGGCACGGTGAGTTAACGCCCAGAGAGATGGCAGTTGCAGTTAATGCCTGGCAATATTTTGTCCATAATTTACAGCCTACAACAGGGCTTGTTAATGCAGTTAATAATTATCCTTCAACCACCATGTGGGACAGTGCATCTTATTTGGCAGCACTGGTTTCAGCACGCGAGTTAGGGATTATTAATAAAGAAGAATTCGATCATCGTATGTTACCATTTTTGAAGACACTGAATAACTTATCGTTATTTCAAGGGCAATTACCCAATAAAGCCTACAACACTATAACGGCTGAAAAAGTTGACTACCTTAATAAACCGGGTGAGATAGGATTCTCTGCTATTGATACTGGGCGTATGTTAATTTGGTTAAAAATTATTAAAGAACGTTATCCTGAATACGCCAATAGTATTGATAACGTGGTCTTGGGCTGGGATTTTTCACATGTTGTCGATGATTGCGGTACATTATATGGCGCGATATTAGATAAAAATAACATGCCTCAGTATGTACAGGAAGGGCGATTGGGCTATGAGGAGTACGCCGCCAGTGGCTTCCAACTTTGGGGTTTTTCAACCTGTCAGGCATCACGACCTGAACCTTATGATTTGGCTAAAATTTACTGTGTATTAGTGCCTTATGATTCACGGGACCCGCGAACTAATAATCAACATAACTATGTAGTGACTGAGTCGTATATTTTGCATGGTTTTGAAATGGGATGGGATCGTAGTGATGATCGGGCCAATAAAGCGGGAAGCTACAGCCATCCGTGGATGAAGAACTTCGCTAATCGCGTCTATCAGGCGCAGGAAAATCGTTATCGTGAAACGGGGATACTGACTGCACGTTCAGAACATCAGTTGGATAAAGCCCCTTTCTTTGTTTACGACACGGTTTTTGCCGATGGTTATAACTGGAATACAATCACCGACCAAGGTGTTTTTGTCCCCGAAAATGCGGCAGTATCATTAAAAGCTGCATTAGGTATGTGGGTATTATGGCATTCGCCCTATACCGACAGATTATTTGATGCGATAGAGAATGCCAATGTGAAAGGATTTGGCTTCAATGAAGGGCTTTATGAGAATGGACATGGGCCGATAAATGAATTTACGGCAAATAATAATGGCATCATGTTAGAAGCTTTATTTTTCAAAAAAGCAGGGAAAATACTTCGGTTCACCAGTGGTGATCCTAGCCACAGCGACTATATACCGTCGTTGTGGGAGCGGAAATTAATTAACGAATTTGATACGAATAACAGCAAACGAAATAGGCCATATATTGATGCAACGCCTAGCCTGAAAGCATTTTGTGATCAAACGGGCATCGCGATACGTAAAGCACCAAATTGTAAGAGCTGCCAGTGTGCTCAGTGTCCAGATGAAAGCAGCAGTAATAATAATTTATTTAAATTACCGGCAGCAACATCATGCGCAAAACAGTGACGTCTGCCGCTATTGCCTGGGTTATGGGGGCTGGGCTACTAGGTGCTGCGTTTACGGGCGGTATGTTTGTGGCAAGCAGTATTACTCCTAGTTCCGTTGCCTATTCAGCCCGTAGTGGTGTGATATCTGATAATGAGCAATTATGGGCGAAAGTCGCTTGGCGTTACTTTGTTAATAATACGCAAATGGGCACTGGGTTGGTTAATTCATTGGATAATTACCCGGTTGTTAATTTCTGGCAAATCGGTGACACCCTTGTTGCATTAACCGCAGCAGCCCAATTAGGACTTATTAATCGGCAGGAGTTTGATCAGCGCCTCTCACTATTATTAGCAACGATCAGTCAGTTACCTTTGGTTGAGGGGAAAGCGCCAAATTTGCTTTATAACACCGTCAACGGGCAGATGACTGATTATACTCACCAGACAACAGCGTTGGGGTGGTCGGCACAAGATATCGGCCGCTTAATGGTTGGCTTGAAAGTTGTTGCGCGTTTTTATCCTGAATATGCCGAGTATCTGGATAAGGTGCTATTGCGATGGAATTTTTGTCAGATTATTGATGCTGACGGTGAGTTGTTGAAATCGTCTACTGTTAATGGCCAATTTATAGCCAAGCCAGAAGGCGTGTTGGGTTACAGCGAATATACCGCTGGCGCGTTTGGTCTGTGGGGGTTTCCTGTAGGAATATCAGCTAATCTTCCTTATAACACCACGTTTATTTACGGCATCCCCATTGATTTCGATATCAGAGATGCTCGTATAACCTATGTACCCTCTATTGTTGTCAGTTTGCCTTATTTACTGACGGCGATGGAATTAAAGAGTACCCCAATATTTAAGCAGCAGAAAAAAAGGATAGATAATATCTATCGAGTACAGGAAATCCGCTGGCAAAAAGAGCATATATTGACGGCACGTAGTGATTACTTCACCTCGGTTGCGCCATATCATGTTTACGATACGGTGTTCGCTAACGGTTATCATTGGAATACTATTAGCGAGAACGGGCAATACCACCCTGATTTGGCATTGGTATCAACCCGCGCAGTTTTTGGCTTATGGGTTTTGTGGAATAGTCCGTATACCGATGCATTAATGCAGTTGACTCAGATGCAGCATGATGAAAAACGCGGATGGTATGAGGGACGTTATGAAAATAATGGCGCGTATAACAAGACAATTAGTCTGACGACTAATGCCATGGTATTGGAAACATTGCTCTATAAAGTGGCGGGGAATTTAATTAATACCGATCCTACTGCAGGATATCTGGACGTGCGTATGAGTGATATTTTTTCACGCCCGCAATTATGCCTGCCGCAAGAAAGAGTCATCCTTCGAGAGGTCGCATCGAAATGAACATTAATTATCGGTGCAGAGCTTCTATTTTAAGTTTGGGTTTTCTTTTGCAACTAATCTCGCCGGTTGTTGTTGCTCAGTTGCCATCCACTTTAGATTTGTCCGGTCAGTGGCGAATACGGGATGGCAACCCGCCAGCTTCTGAAGCTTGGCGTGATACCCTTGATGACAGCCAGTGGCAATATTTGAAAGTGCCCGCTAATTGGTACAGTGAGGGTGTCGATCATCAAGGCGTATTATGGTATCGAACCCAATTTACATTACCGGTTTTAGATACCGATGATATGGCGACCTTGGTATTCGATGGCGTTGACTATCAAACGGATATTTGGCTTAACAATCAACAAGCAGGTCAACATCAGGGCTATTTTCAACGATTTAGCGTCGATATTACCGATATAGCTCGAATAGATAATGTGCTGGCTATGCGTGTTGATAGCCCTTACGAAACTCCGGGAAAAATTTGGTCATTTCATAAGCGACTAATTAAGGGTGTGTTCAATCATCATGACACCCGACCCGGAGGGGCGTGGTCGGATCGCGGACAAGATGCTAATTCGGGGGGGATCTGGGCTCCGGTGGCGTCACATATCAGCCGTGGCGCCGTTATCGATAATGTACTGGCGGTGCCTGACTGGTCACGGGGGCTTGAACATCCGATTCTAAAAGTGAGTTTGGATTATCGTGCTAACCACAACCGTTCCGCTGTTATGTTGCTACGTCTGATACCCGATAATTTCATCGGCCAATCTTATCAACTGGAGAAAAGTGTTTCATTGGTTGCCAGTCAGCATAATGCACAAACTCTTACAGCCAATTTTCTGCTTGATAACCCCGTATTGTGGTGGCCGTCTGGTCATGGGAAACAAAATCTTTATCGACTGGAGGCCAGTTTCTCCGATCGTTTTGGCATGATGGATATGACACATGTTCGCACCGGCTTACGACAAATTGCGATAGATCCGCAAGAGCAAAGTTGGTCAATCAATGGCAAGCGCCTATTCATTAGAGGGACGAACTATATTGGTAGCCCGTGGTTGGGAAGCTTGACGTCAGCCGATTATCACCGTGATTTAGTAATGATGCAGCAGGCCAATATCAATGCCATAAGAGTGCATGCCCATGTGGCTGGGCGTGCCTTGTACAGTCTGGCTGATGAGATGGGGATACTGCTCTGGCAAGATTTTCCACTGCAATGGGGATATGACAATTCAGCCTCTTTTGCCAGAGAGGCCGCCAGACAGGCCGCAGATATGACTCGGCAGTTTGGTAGTCATCCAGCGATTGTACTGTGGTCTGGGCACAATGAACCTCCCTGGGACGCTACGTGGATGCAATATCGTTATTCAGACTGGCGACCAGACACCAACCGAGCGTTAACTGCGAGTGTTGCGCGAGTGCTTAGTCAAGACCCTAGCCGGATCACTCATGCTTACTCATCAACCGCAGAACACTACTGGCAAGGGTGGTACTCAGGGCAGAAAAATGATCATCGTAAACCGGCAACTACCTCAATAATCAGTGAGTTTGGCGCACAAGCCTTACCTGATTTGGCAACGTTAAAAACGATAATTCCGTGCGCTGATCTGTGGCCAAAAACGACGGATAAACAAGATGAAGGTTGGCATATCTGGGCATACCATAATTTTCAACCTCATGAGACATTTGAATTAGCTAAAGTGAGTCGCGGGCCGAATATCAATACGTTTATCAATAACAGCCAACAGTATCAGGCAAGTTTGATCCAACTCGCCGCAGAAAGTTATCGACGCCAACGTTATCAGCCGGTCGCTGCATTATTTCACTTTATGTTTACTGAAAACTGGCCGTCAATTAACTGGGGCGTTGTGGATTATCTCCGCCATCCTAAACCGGGTTATTTTGCTTTGCAGCGAGCTTATCAACCTGTTTTACCCTCCATAGAACCTAAAACAGAAAATTGGGGTCAGGGACAGACAGGGCGTATTGATTTATGGGCCATTAACGATCGCTGGTTCGACTATCAAAAAGCATCATTACATTGGAAAATATTGCAAAGTGGCATGATTTTATCTGAGGGAACGCAGAAAATAAAACTAATGGCGGATAGCGGTCAAAAAGTGATTGAATTACAAGTTACACCTCGTAGCATTCAACCAGTGAACGTAATGAGTGACATTATTAATGAACGGGGTGAGATATTAGGCCACAATGAACTAGAAATTCACATTCAACCCTAACTCATGCTGTTCATTATTAACTGAGAATACTTAAGTGAGTTTTGATTGCGGCCAATACTATCTTAAGTAGTAGAGTGATCCTATGCTATTAGCCAATAGTGATGATAAGAGTATAGATATTATATGAATCCTTCTCCATTCGATGCCCGTACCCAGCAATCATCCTCATCGTGGCTTTCATTTAAGTTACAACAAAATATTTTGCTGCCACTGGTTATTTTCATTATTGGACTGGTTATTTCAGGCGTGGGAGCCGGGTGGCTTTATAACGAAATTGAAGCCAATGCCAAAGTCGATTTTCAACGCAATGTCGATCGAGTCTCTGGAGAAGTTGAGCGGCGTTTCAATCTCCCTATATATGGGATGAATGGTGCAAAAGGAACCTATGCGGCGGACGGTGATTTAACCCGTGAACAATTTCATGCTTATGTCGCCTCGCGTAATTTGCCGGTGGAGTTTCCTGGTGTGAGGGGATTTGGTTTTATTCAGCGGGTGCAACGCAACCAGTTAAATTCCTTTATGGCTGATACCCGTGCTGACGGTGCACCAAACTTCGCTCTACGTCAATTGCAGGATAAACAACATGATGATTTGTATATTATTAAATATATAGAGCCATCAGAAGGAAACCAAGGTGCGGAAGGATTAGATGTTGGATCTGAGTCGGTACGACGAGCAGCGGTACTCTCGGCAATAGACAGTGGTAAGCCTACGCTTTCAGGCTCAATTCATCTTGTTCAGGCTAACGTTAACACTCCTGGGGTACTGCTTTTTGTTCCTGTTTATATCTATGGCTCAAATCCTACCACCCCAGCTGAAAGGCAAGCGTCATTAGTGGGTCTTCTTTATTCACCCATCGCCATTGCAGAATTATTAAGTGATATTCCTGAGTTTATGAGTGGGCGAGTGGATGTTGAACTGTTTGATAGTATCAACGACTTGTCTGATAAAAATTTGGTCTTTGATGCGGATGGTAGCAAATCCGCTAATTTTGTCCCTACAGAAGAGCATAGCGATAAAGTAATCTCTGCGAGAATATTCCATAGTACCAATGTATTACGGTTGCCGGGTCGTGATATGACACTGCGAATCAGTAGTACACCTACGTTCGAAGCACAGATAGAGCGTTATGTCCCATGGCTGTTATTTGCTTTTGGTTTTTTGCTAAGTTCGGCATTGGCTTTACTTATTCGCCAGCAAGTCAGTGGGCGTAATCGGGCAGAGATGTTGGCTCGGAATATGACCGCAGATCTTGAACGCTTGGCTTTAGTTGCCAAAAATACTTCTAATGCCGTCGTTATTACCGATGTAAAGCGTAATATCGTTTGGGTTAACGAGGGATTTGAACGTATTACCGGATACAGTCAAGCCGAAGCTTTCGGCAAGTCGCCGGGGAGATTACTGCAATGCAGTAATACCGATCGAGGTGTAGCCAGTCAGATCAAGGTAGCGTTAGATGCCGGAGAGCCATTTAAGGGTGAAATAGTCAATTGTACTAAATCAGGGCAAGAATATTGGATTGAGCTGGAGATTCAACCGCGTTATAACGATAAGAATGAACCTATCGGTTTTATGGCTATTGAGTCAGATATTAGTGAACGTAAAGCGACTTATCAACGTCTTGAAGCGGCCTTACGTGAAAATAATGCTTTACTCAGCACCCTTAATTTACACGGTATTATTTCTACCGCAGATCGAGATGGGATAATCACCGATGTTAATGACGCATTTTGTACCATTAGTGGTTACAGCCGCGAAGAACTTATGGGGCAGACTTACCGCTTAGTTGATTCTCATACACATTCGACTGATTTCTGGCAATCGATGTGGAATGATATTGCTAATGGGATCTCGTGGCGTGGGGAAATCTGTAATAAAGCTAAAGATGGTACTTTATATTGGGTCGATACCACAATTGCTCCGTTTAACAATAGTTCTGGCCAGGTTGAGCGATATATTTCCATTCAAGTTGATATTACCGCTAATAAAAACCAACAAGCCAATCTTATTATTGCTAGAAATCAATTAGTCAGAGCGGCAGATGTTGCTGAGTTAGGTATTTGGACTTGGAATATTCCAGAAGATACGCTTTCTTTCGATGATCGGATGAATGATATCTATGGTGTCCCCGAGGAGTTACACCATGCTCCTATCCCGTTGGCATATTGGTATAGTCTTTTGCATCCAGAGGATATTCCCAATGTTAAAAGCGCGATAAAAGCGGCGTTAGAAAATGAAAGTGTCTATCGCCAGATTTTCCGTATTGTAGTGAGAAATCAAGTCCATTTTATTCAATCAACTGGAACGGTTGAGCGGGATGAAAATGGAAAAGCCTTATTGATGATGGGAATTAATCGCGATATTACTCAACAACGTGAGGCCGAAAATATCCTCAAAACAGCAAGAGAAGCGGCTGAAAAAGCTAATAAGGCCAAATCTGCATTTTTGGCTAATATGAGTCATGAGCTGCGGACCCCGATGAATGCCATCCTCGGCATGCTGACATTACTACGTAGGACGGGTCTTGATAGAAAACAAGCTGATTATGCTGTTAAAAGTGAAGCCGCCACGCGCACTTTACTGCGTTTGCTGAACGATATTCTGGATTTCTCCAAAATCGAATCCGGTAAAATGGAACTGGAATGCATTCCTTTTGATATTCATGTCATGCTGCGTGATTTGGCGGTTATCTTATCGAGTTATCTGAAGGTTAAAAAGGTTGAGGTCTTATTTGATATTGACCCTTCACTACCCCAATTTGTTGAGGGAGATAGCATGCGGCTTCAACAGATATTAACCAATCTGGGGGGCAATGCGCTGAAGTTCACCGAGCTGGGTGAGGTGGTGCTTTTCATCAAGGTTATCAAGCAGGATAGCCATCAAGTGACGTTGCATTTTGGGGTGCGCGATACCGGAATTGGCATTGCACCAGAGAATCAAGAAAGTATTTTTAGTGGTTTTACACAAGCAGAAGCCTCGACAACGCGCCGGTTTGGTGGCACGGGCTTAGGGCTGGTGATAAGCCAGCGCTTTGTTGCACTGATGGGGGGGACGCTCACCTTAGAAAGTCAACCGGGTAAGGGGAGTCTGTTTCATTTCACTATAACGTTACCGCTGCCTTCTTATACCAATTTGGTTATTAATAATGAAACACCAGACACGTTGGTAAGTAGAGCACAAGCATTGAATAATTTACGGGTCTTGATTGTTGATGATAATCCGACAGCCTGTCACCTGATCAAACAGATGGGGGAATCGCTAAAATGGAGCGTTGATGTTGCCACCAGTGGTAGTGATGCACTGCAACTGATGAGACAGCAGCATGATAGGGGGATTACCTATGGGGCACTCTTTATTGACTGGCAAATGCCGGGGTTAGATGGCTGGCAGACCAGTAAATATGTGCGTGAACTGATGCCAGTCGATAACGGCCCTATGATTGTCATGATAACTGCCCATGATCGCGAAATGTTATTACAGCGCAGTGAAGAAGATCAGGCATTACTGGATGGTTATCTGGTTAAACCGATCACGGCATCTATGTTGTTGGATTCAGTGATCGATGCATTAAGTGAACGCAAACAACCTGATGTTGTGAAACCGGCAATAGCTGAATCTTTACACCGATTGTCTGGCATAAGACTGCTGATAGTGGAAGATAACCTGAATAACCAGCAAATAGCCCGTGAGTTACTTGAGGATGAAGGGGCAGAGGTCAGTATTGCCAATCATGGCAAAGAGGCGATAGAGATATTAGAACATCATCCGTCTTCATTTGATCTGGTCTTGATGGATTTACAAATGCCGGTCATGGATGGCTTCAATGCGACAAAGTATATTCGAAAAAGTATTGGGTTAAAAAACTTACCGATCATAGCCATGACAGCCAATGCGATGGTCTCTGATCGCGATGCCTGCCTTGCAGCTGGCATGAATGATCATATTGGTAAACCCTTTGACTTGAATAATCTAATACACATCGTCCTAAAATACAGTGGGAAAGCGGATGTTGCCGCCGCGGTTAGCCATATGCCCCCTTGCTTGTTATCTGATGAATTAAAAAATGTGGCGGCAACGGCAGGAATTGACGTTGATGCTGCCCTCAATCGATTAGGCGGCAATATTACGCTATACCAAAAAATGCTATCGCTGCTCAGTGAGGATTTGGCTAGTTTCCCTATTCAGTTAGAGACATTGTTGACTGCAGGCGACCATATGTCTGCATCTCGTCTGTTGCATACCATCAAGGGACTTTCCGCACAGCTGGGGGTCTCTGAACTCTCTTTGAGTGCGGGGCAGGGGGAGAAGTTATTTAGCCAGGGGGCAATACCCACAGCAGACACGATTAATCAATTACTGAGCGAGATGCGAAATAAAGTATCCGCTATACAATCTGGGATAGTGACATTAATCCAAATGTTATCGCAGGATAACGTTAGTCATGTTTCGGCGGAGGTATCTGATATACAACTTATTGAGTCGGAACTGAATCGTTTGATGTTGTTGTTACAAAACTCCGATATGGCTGCGTTAGAAGTGATGAATAAATTGATGATGACTTTTGCTGAGCAACTTAATGGACAATTATCTACCCTTAACAATGCAGTAAATCAATTAGACTTTGCCAAAGCTATTCAGTTATGCCAAACCATAATGGTTAATCTTCCAACTCGGAGAAATTAGAAGATATGACGATAATCCATTCTTTTTCTCAAGATTTGGCCTTGAATTTACCTGGAGTTGGGAAACCTAAGATCCTTATTGTTGACGATCATCCGATAAATATCCAAATGCTCTATCAAGCATTCTCTTCGGATTATCATGTGTGTATGGCAACCAGCGGTAAACAGGCGCTCGACGTCTGTATCAGCCAACGTCCAGACTTGATTCTGCTGGATATTGAAATGCCCGGTATGAATGGTTTTGAGGTCTGCACTAGGCTTAAGGCATCGCCAGATACGCAGGATATTCCTGTTATCTTTGTCACTGCACGTATTGATGAAGAGACCGAAACCCGCTGCTTTAGCGAAGGTGCCGTAGATTTTATCAGTAAACCGATTAACAGGAATACCGTTCGGGCTAGAGTGAAAACACACTTGTTGCTTAAAGCTCAATCTGACTTATTACGCCAACTCGTCTATTTAGATGGATTAACCGAAGTACATAACCGACGTTACTTTGATAAACAGTTAGAACTGGAGTGGAAACTATCAAATCGTAACCAGACTCCACTTAGCATGATTATGATTGATGTTGATTTTTTCAAGAAATATAATGACTTATATGGGCATCAGGCAGGGGATGATTGTTTGCGGAGGGTTGCAACGGTTATCCGAGATACTCTCAGACGCCCTGCGGATCTGGTGGCCCGCTATGGCGGCGAAGAATTCATCTGTTTGCTCCCCGACACCGAGTTAGTCGGAGCAATGGATATTGCGGAAACTATTAGACTGCAAATTCTTGAGCAGAAAATTCCCCATTCTGGTTCCACGGTTTACCCCTTTGTCAGCGTAAGTTTGGGGGTCTGTTGTAAAGAAACCAATAGTGCAGATTCACCCTCAAACCTTTTGCTCAAGGCTGATACACAACTGTATCAGGCAAAGAATAGCGGTAGAAATAAAGTGAGTGGACAGTGTGTTATCTGAGTAAGGTAAAAGGGATGAAACCATATTTCATATAAAATGTTTTAGCCGGTGCAGTTGTTGCTTCGATATATCAGGCCCGCACACCGATAGTTGAGCGTGCGGCATTCAAGATAGTATCAACCAGTAATGAATCTCCGCTCCCTTGACCTGTATTGGCAACATGCTTGGTAAAATGTGTGCGCAATGCTATTGGTGGTAGAAATATGAGTATCTCAGCCAGGCCGGAGTGTCACTAAAAGTGGAACTGCATACTAAGAACGACAATGCCGGGGAGAATAACGCCGCCTTCTAGGCCAAAATGGTCATTAAAATCATACTGGAGGGCGTGATAAATATAGGGCGCAAAGCCAATCCCAACGGCGTCCTTGATATTTCTATAAATCCCTTCATCGCCACAATGGCTAAATTGAGAAAAGAAAAACTCTCCTGCATACGCATACCCGCCTTTGAAGGTCCAATGACCCTTTTCCCACCAGTCTTTTCGCACGCCTAGCAACATACATCTGTTGGAAAAGCTATTGACTAAAGTTCCAACGGATAAACTGTAATCTGACTGGGCATTTAATTTTCTCTCTACAGCAATATATTGATTATCAAAGTATTGCGTATAGTCAGTTTTGGGTTCATATGCATGAAATATAAAAGCCCCTGGATTCACAGAGTAAAGCTTGTCATTTGATGCGATAGCACTGGTTGAAATAGCCATCAAAACGGTGGCGATAGCCGCTCTCATTATTTGTACCTGCATATGTTCGTGTCGTCACGCTCGGTGATGGGTTGTTTATAGAGGCCCAAGTTTGGAACTGTGTACAGTTCAAACTTAATCGTAGCAGCCTAATTTTGTTCCGGCGTTAATAATAGGTAGATAAACGGTTTCAGTTTTTCGCCTGTTAACCAAATTGGTATTTTTTATTTAAAGAAAACAGCGATTTTACATTTTGCCTATTCAGCCTGCTTAATCAGATAAAGTTGCCCGGCTTTCTGATGTTCTCCCTTTGACTCACAAGATGCCTTCGCCGTCTCTCAATAATGCGATGAACATAATTGTGTACTTGTTACCTGAATTCAGTAAGGTTTTTATACACGCCAGCGTTTTTACAACACTGGCATCTAATTTTTTTGAATACCCTAGGCGTTTTAATTACACCACATTGACTTTTCCTAGGCTGCTGTTAACACTTTAGTGATGCTTATCAGAAATTATTGTCTAAGTGTGGCCTGAACCTGTGTGCCCATACGGTTATTATGACGATGAGCTTTGCACATGCGCGCCTTACGAATATTACGGCTCGGAATGTTTTGTGGGTGAACGTTTTATTGGTGTCGCCCC
Organism: Yersinia nurmii; assembly: GCF_001112925.1. Classification (GTDB taxonomy): domain Bacteria; phylum Pseudomonadota; class Gammaproteobacteria; order Enterobacterales; family Enterobacteriaceae; genus Yersinia; species Yersinia nurmii. The sequence continues at coordinate 78,512 of NZ_CPYD01000001.1, read as the reverse complement.
TTGGTTCCATGGTCTTGGTGATTTTTACGGTCACGTAGATAACCGGTTTGATCCCCACAATGGTTTTTGGCGCATTTCCGGAACGTGTAGACGCACCTTTCCATCATTTCAGAAGGAACGAGATGCACAATGACCGTGGTGAATATGCCGGCGGTAGCAGAAAATCTTTTATCAGGTTATTTATCGCACTTTTAGCTTAAGGAAATACCAATGAATAAATTTATCTTTTGTGTTTTTCTCTGTGCCCTTTCTGGATGTTCCGGCGGGGATCGCTCCGAATTGGGCAAAGCCCCCGCTGAATCTCTGGATGCGCAAACTTGCATGGATGATATCAGCGATGCAAATAGCGATTGCGCGCACTCTGTCGAACCAAAATTTAATTAACATGATGGCTTTCAGATAATAATTAAAGAGAGACCTAAGTCTCTCTTGGTACATGAAGTAAAGCTAGTCGTATTTTAATTATGCAGTGTCAATGTCATGATTAAAGTCTTGCATTTATATTCGCCTATTTATGCAAGTTAGCCGGAGGCTTTTTAAATATTAATGCTTGCCGGGATGTTTTCAGGAATCAAGTAAGTATAAGGGAAAGGGCGATCATCGTTCTTTCTATTAATTGTCTCAGTGATCTCCGATAGTTCATTTCGGAAATCTTTTAGGTGTTGGTAAATAATCGGGTTCTCTTTTCTGGTAAAAATTTCTTTCCCTTGCCAATCAATATACTCTCCCAAATAGCCATGATGAAGCTCTCCGAGTAGGGTGTAAATTTCAACCTTTCTTAGTGAGCGGGCTATGCTGGGAATCATATTTATCCATTGTTCCTCTGTATTATCTTGCCGTTGTGTAGGTTTTTTATGATGCAAGGTACCGGTACTGGCTGGAGTGTATATCATCCACGGAGGTTGAGTGAAGTTTACCGCAGCATGTTGTGCCGAGCAGGTGAATATTATCATTGTAAGTACATCTTTTATTTCATTCTTATCAGTGACTTTTCGGAATCCATTGATTCTGCCGTTGGCGACAATATCATCCATCCAATCCATTAAATATTTATCTTGTTCAAGTGCCTTGTTGGTTTTGTAATAATATTCAATGTATTTAGAAACCCAGTCTTTAATAGCACTCCAGATCAGCAGACCGTCATCACGATAGGGATAATCGGGTAAGGCGGTTATATCATCTACGCCACGGATTTTTAGTTCTGTGGGTAAAAAATGCTCATAGAAATTATAATTGAGGCGTACATCAATGACTTTTTGCGCCAGGCTTTCTAGCGGGGCGGCAAATAAACTGTCAACGAATTGCCCTGCGCCCAATAACGCTACAGTCGCGTTATGATTAATGCGGTTAGTCCCTTCAAAGTGTGAAATCAATAAATCATGAATTGGATGTTTTTCAGGTAATTTACGCACGGTTGCGAGCGCAAAAACTTCAGCTAATAAATGTGTCAGGCCTAAGTGAGTTGATAGTTGATGTTCTGATTCATCGGCAGTCTGAATGACGTATTTTGCGCGCTCCCAACCCCAGAAATGCTTTTTATCTAACAAGGGTAAGAACATAGGATTATTATTTTCAGGATTTTGTCCGCATTGGATAGCAACGGCAACCAATTTTTTTGTTATTTTACTGACGGCAAATAAGGCAATAGCAGCATAGGAATATCCTGTTACGTTTTGAGTTCCGGGGCCATTCTCTTGCTTAGAAAACCCATTCTCAGTAACGGCTGATTCAAGGTAGTGATAATCCAGCATGTAGATCCGTTTTTCCTTCAGTGCCAATGATAAACTATCATTTTTACCCATGACGGATTTGTATTGAGTATCGGTTAGCGGGAATTTTTCAGGAATATGCTGTACGCCGCGCAATGCGACGGGATTACTGCCTGCGACTCGCCAATAGGAAAATAGATCATTGTCATGCATATGATCGGCAACAAAAGGTCGATCGATAACCGTAAATAGCTCGTCATATTTTTCCAAAGAATATCTTAGAACTGATTTTTTATCTGGGAAATACTGAGTTAGCGCGTTGGTTAATGTATTGACCTCGTCATTTATATCCACCTTTTCCCAGTCAGGAGCTGAGTGAAAAAGGGTATGATATTGTTTGTTGACAGAATTAGTTAATTTCCTGATCGCTTTTTTTTCTTCGGGCGTAGGGTTGGGTATCAGCGAATCGGTATAGTTTGAAAAGTTATCGGAAACTCGTTGTATGAGCTCATCGAGTTTTTGTGTATATTCGGCTCGCGGATGGAAGTATTTGTCGATATCAACACCTGGTTTTGAGTCTAGCATAGGAACCCCAATGAGAGGGGACAGATTGGTGGTCCAGTTTTTATCAATAGTATTTTTCATGGCTATATCCTGATTTTATCCCTATTTCTTTTGATTGAAATGAAGGAGTTAATAAATGCTGGCCTCGAATTTAACGTAGCTTCAACGGCCAGGATTACGAAAGGCGTAACTATCCAAGCTAATAATCACGGCTAATGCTTGGAGGTTTTGCGCTGAGTACTGAATTTTTTTTTCTATCTATTTTTTCTACACTACGTTTTTTTCATCATCATTAGCCTCCTCAATGGGATTAATTAATTACTGCTAATTAACCTTTCTGTATTAATGCTTTTAATTGATTATTCAGCATGTTTTTAATGGCCTTATGAAATCACGCTGGCTTTTCTTCGTGATATTTATTTTCTTTTGATATTAATTCGCCAGATGATTTAAGTCCTGTTTAATTGGCAAGTCAACATTAGGATTATTGCTAATTGGTTAATTTGAACGTGTGTCGTGAAGTAACTAATAGATGTGTTGATTAATGCAGGTCAGCGCTATGATTTCTTTCCTTAAGACATGCCTCGGCAGTATAAATATTTTTTTATTTATTATTTTTTCCAAACGATGATAATTAGCAGTTAAGGAATACAACTTATCTCTCTTATCGTTATTGATAGCAAGTAACCGAGATTTCTTCTGTTTTAGCATTTTACGGCTAGATAGGGCGGTCAATGACATCTATTGGCTACGGTTACACCGTATATATAGCGTCTTTGGCGGAGGAGGACTAGGGGGGATTATATTTTTGCTAACTATATTGTTCGTATGATTAGTTCTGCATCAGTCAGACGCAAAGGTTTGCAGTTTATGCTAGCTCATTTCATTGCTTAATACAGGCAGACATTGGTCATTAACACGGTTTGTTTGACGCATTTAAAAGCTGAACTATCACTTTAAACAAGGTAAATAGTATCCAAAATATTATCGCAAAATCGACCGAGCGTCTGGTAATGGTGACGAAAATCATAAGGTGTAAAAATTTTAGTTAATCCCTACAATATGTTAGATGCCAAGTCATGCATCCTAATGGAATTTTTTCTTCGAGGTAAAAGCAGTAAAACCTGCGAGTGTCGGGCATTGGATGATATGCAAAATAGAATGAATAACACCGGTAGTTTTAACCATAGAGAGACAGATATGATCGATATACGGGACGTCGAGGCTGAGAATTTTTTTGATGTCTGTGAGTTAACATCGAATAGTAATGGGATCGGCACTCTGTTAGAGGAGTTTGTTTGTTGTAACGCCATTTCACTTGCTGAATCAAAATTTTTCCCAGAGTGTGAACCTAAGGCATTATATTTTAATGAGACCTTGATCGGTTTCTTTATGTACAAACAGATACCTGGTGAATATACCGAAGTAGAGCTTTTCCGCTATATGCTGGATTATAAATTCATAGGAAAAGGGTTGGGGCGCTCTTCATTTGAGGCAATGCTCTCCTTGTTCAGGAATAACGGCGTGACAAAAGTCACCTTAATGATAGAGGAGAGCAATCTGGTTGCGAGGAAACTGTATCTTTCTTGCGGTTTTAGCTTTACCGGAAAAATTGAAAAAGGTGAACATTATTACAGCCTGAGTCTCAATAACGATTGATCAAGGATCGTGCCGACAAACCTGTCCTCCTTCTATGATGTTTTCTGCTCATGCCTTATTTTGCATCTTGGCGCCTTAGCGCCGTATATTTTCTCGAGAATCCAAACTAAGGGGAATGCTGCCGCTTCCAGTGGCAGATAGCCGCGAGGCTCCAGATACTATCTTCGCAATTTTGCCGTTGGTTAGGGGCTAAGCCTATGGGAATAACTGAGGTGAAGCTCAACATATTGGCAAAGTTGATGTTACTGAAAATCCAGAACGATAGGCCAACAGTGACAGGCATAAGCGTATAGCAATGAGATGCAACACATACAAAGGGACTTGAGCTCACTTGTTGCAAGCTGTTTTTTTCTGGGATTAAAAACAAAAAACCCTTACACGAGGTAAGGGTTGCCAAATGGCCAACACCAGGGAAAGTTAAGATGATTTTATTGATTATAAGGATATTGAATCTTATTAATGTGATTCATGTCACGCATTTATTTATAACTCAAATAAATTCAATGCATTAATTTGAAGATTAATAATTGTGCTTATGTCAAATTCGCTATAAACATTATTTAATCTAATGTTTATATTGTTTTAATAAAAATAGTAAATCATAGAAAATTGTTCATCTGCCTCTTATTTTCTCGGTACCATCCCTGAAAAATGGGTGGGGCTAGGTCTTATCCTTATCGGAATCTGTAGCCTTCTGAAAGGTAAAAAACGATAACGCCGTTATTTTTGTGACAATCGGTCTTTAAGGTTTTGTCATCGGCGGTTTACGAAGAATATGATTTAGTGATGTTGATTCATATGGTTATAGGATTTGTAACGATGAGATATGCGACGGTTTTATATTTTGCGGGTTATTTTATTTTCTTATGACCTTTCGCAAATTGACGCTGACTAATCACTTATTTAATGTGTGGCTTTATTTGCCCGTGAATACAGGAATACCTGATTACATCCTGCCATTCATTTCCAACGCTCCGGCTGTAGAATCTAACAAATTGAAATCAAATTTACCGCATCTCGCTGTTAAGTTGGTAAGCATTAAAGCCTCACTAGGTTTGCAGGCTAAAGCGGCATTCCTCTCACTCATCGCGATAATGCGCAAAACCGTCGGCTAATGATAGAGAACGCTCAAAAAGACCCAACCGTCGGTTGAGAAGATCTGTCGGTAGGTTAACAAACGCTGGTCTTTTATATGGGGCTGAATCAGGCGGCAGAGACTCAGTTGATCCGCAACGGTATGAATATCACCATGCCGGTTGCGTGGGTGGAAAAAGGTACTTGTGCGCAGCAAAAAGTGATGACCGGCGAGTTTTCCGACTGAGCAGAATTGACGTTACGGGTGGAAAGTCCAAGTTTTAATCTTCAAGGCTCGCGCGTTGAACGAATATCGTTTCTCTAAAGTACGTTCGAAGGTCATGATTAGCGTCAGTATTTCCAGCGGTCGTCTGACGCAAATTCCTCCCTAACTTTAGCTTTATGCTGAAATAAGGGAGGGCTCCATTTATTTATTATTAGACTTTATGTTAAGCCATTGAATTAAAAGCGGGCGCTTAACCCAATATTATACATAAATTGCTCGCCGCTGCTCAGGCCGGTGGTCTGTGATATGGAGGCAAACGAGGCCACGTTATCCGTGAGCGGCACGCTGGCACCGAGGGTGAGATTCACCCAGTTCTTATCCTGTCTGGCGCTGTCCCGGACGAAATGGGTTTGGGTTGATTTCAAGCCGCCACCGGTCCGGTAAATGTCATCCCCAAACTGATGTTGGTAATTCACTTCGGCATAAGGGTTAAATAAGGATAATTTGCCATCCAGCCGCCAGCCCAGAGATCCTATTTGCGAATGATAATTTTGATCGCTGAAGCGCATGGCTGTACTGTCGTGACCGTTTTCGCTATATCCCGATACATTGCTGTAATCCAGTGCAAATTGCGCCATTGGGCCAGTGGTCAGATAATTGGTGATCGGAATATTATATCCAGCAGTGAATCTGGCTCCCCATTGTTTTCCATCGGTATTACCGGTTTCAGTTCGGGTCAATGGGCCGATCTGCATATTACGGCGTATATCATCGTAATTCATGCTGGCATAGTGTACGTCTGCATTAATCCAGGCATAATCTGCGAATTCTAGAGCACTGAAGGCCGAAAGCAGCAAACCACGCGCCTTATAATCGTAACGGCTGGAAGGCCGCTGATTATCATCCGATCCCGCCATTAATGCGCCAATCAGCCAGTTTTCGGTCAACTGATAATCTATCCCTAAGGTCAGATTATGAGTCGTGGCATTGCCATCTCCGGCTGCAATGTTGGCTGAATAATCATAATGCTGCCCGGCATAACCGCCAAATACGCCAAATGAGTCCTGCGGATTTTTATGAGTGCGTAATTGCTGGAAGCGACTATCCAAGGTGGCACGAGTGTCGCGAGCCATTGCCGCAGTTGCCTGCGTTAGCGCAGCGGCTTGAGCGGGGGCGTCAAGTACCGCCTGAATATAATCGGCTATCATCTGATGCGCCTGCGGACTTGGGTGAAAATGATCGGAAAATAGGTAAGATTGGGCAGAGTCAAAGCCTGCCTGACCCGAAGTACAAACCGCTGAAGAAACGCCTATCGGGCAGGGCATACCCGCCGTATTGGTAAACCCGAACAGATTCGGGTTACTAATAACTTCACCGAATAGTTTATTCACATCGACACGGACAATATTGCCGCCACCTTGGGCGAGCAAGGCGTCCTCACTATTATTATAAAAATCGGTGAGTTGCTCGGCCAGCGCGCTTTGATCGTCAAAGGCAGTAATGAGCCGATCGGCTATCCCTTTTTGTATTTGTGGAATAGGACTGATTTGTTTAGCGGCAGCGGCGAGTGCCTGATGAATAGCCTGAGTGCGGGAGAGATTATCCGGCGTAGTCAGGGCATTTAGCGTGCTGAAAGCGGCCTGTAAAGCACCGGGGACTGCCGAAGGCTGTACGGCAGACAATCCCTGTTGAATAACCCGTTCCATTAACATTGGGGTTGCGCCGATATTGGGCACGGTCGGAACGATAACCGTATCAGCTCCGGCATTGAGTAAAGCGTGTACCTGCGTTGCGGCGGCGGCAGCGCTGCTATACGCCACGCTGGGTGCGCTGGACGGGTTTGAGGCCGCCGCGGCCAAATCGTTACCGCCTATCCAATGCAGATACAGGCCGTTACTGTCGGCCTGACCGTTCACTCGCTGTAAGTAACTTTGTACTTGATTCTGCGTATTGTCTGCGGGGTTGAGTGTTGGCACAGCAACGGCACCGCCAGCAGCGTAGTTAAACCCGCCTTTATCCGACGCGACTAATGTCACGCCTGCATTTTTCGCCAGAATCTCGTCGTATAAATAATGTTGGTTGTTATCGTAGGTGAATCTGCCGTTATTTCCGGTATCACTCAGACTGTCGCCGAAAACATATACATGGTCGTAAGCGAATGTTGGGACACTGGCGAAAAAAAATAAAGCAATGGCCAGTGCATCCATGCGATACGGATGCATTATTTTGATAGGCATATATCAACTCCCTTGAACCTAAATATGAAAGAGGAAACTTTTTATCATCGTTCCTGATGTGACAATCGCTACCTAAATATTGTCGGTTTCTTGATTTAGTCAAGGCGAACGGATTTATTCCTGCCTGCAGGCCTATGAATCAACATCGAATTATGACCAGTAAGCTGCCGTGAAACGGGCTTTAGCGACGATGAATCGATAAGCAGGTGTAATAAAGGGGGGGAACTGGCAAAGTAGAGCAAACCTCAATATAATCGGTTAATTCATTCACTATAAATATATTAAGGAGGATTGCTATGTTGACTCGTGAATTGTTTCTTTTTTCACCCGTCCTCAGTCATCGCAACCGCTCAAGCGTTACCGGTATCGTGCTGCGATAACCAGCTTGAGCGAAGCTAACTGACAATCTGAGAACTTCCCTCCGGCTTACCGGTTATCGTCAGCTTTATTGACGAGAGGCATACTTATGCCTGCAAAACTTGAGTAAGCACATGACCACATTACTTTCTGCACAATCCATTCGTTTTGATAACACGTACGGCCCATTGCTGGCTGAGATTTCTTTTGGCCTGAAAAAGGGTGACCGCATTGGTTTAATCGGCCATAACGGCAGCGGAAAAAGTACCTTATTGAAAATACTCAGCGGTGATTTGGCCGCAACGTCCGGCTCAGTGACGACCGCAAACCAGTGTCTGATGGCGCGGGTAGAACAGCATCTTCCCCGTGCGCTGGCGAATAGTACGTTACTGGAAGCCACTCTTAATCATCTGCCAGAAAGTCTTCATCAGCCCGAAACTTGGCAGGCGGAAGCCTTGCTTGCTAGCCTGGGATTTGATGAAGCAGCCTGGAGTCTGACGGCGGGTACGCTCAGTGGCGGGCAGCATACCCGCTTATTGCTGGCGCGCGCGTTGATTCGGCAGCCTGATTTGTTGTTGCTGGACGAGCCGAGTAACCATCTGGACCTTCCGACATTGCTGTGGCTGGAGCAGTTTTTGCAAAACTGGAGTGGCAGCTTTGTGCTGGTTTCCCACGATCGCTGCCTACTGGATAGCGTGACTAACTGCACTTGGATTTTGCGTGATAAAACCTTGCTGTTTATCCGCTTGCCTTGCACTCAGGCGCGGCAAGCGCTGGTGGATCAAGATATAGCCGATGCCAACCGCCGACGGGCGGAGCAAAAGGAAATTGATCGCGTGGCAAAAAGCGCCAAACGGTTAGCTCTTTGGGGCAGCGTGTACGATAACGATAAGCTGGCGCGCAAGGCCAAACAAATGGAGAGGCAGGTTGATAGGCTGAAAGAAGATCAAACCGAAGTGACGGCTGGCAACCAGTGGCAATTGCGGTTGAACGGTGAAGCATTGCCCGCGGATCGGGTGTTGGCGCTTTCAGCATTGCAAGTGCGTCCGGCGACTGAGGCTCCGGTACTGTTCAAACTCGATGAAATGCGGGTGAAAAGTGGCGATCGTATTGCGCTGGTGGGCCAGAATGGTTGCGGTAAATCCTCGTTGCTTCACTGCCTATGGCGAGCATTTAGTCAGCCTGAAACGGCTGACAATGGCGTGGTTTTTCATCCGCGGGTGCGAGTGGGTTATTACGACCAGAGTTTGCAGCAACTGCGGGACGAAGACACGCTAAGCGATGCGTTGACGCAGTTCAAACCCTTGACGGAAGAACAACGGAAAATGGCATTGATCGGCGCCGGTTTCCCTTATCTACGTCATCAGCAACAGGTTAAAACGCTGAGCGGTGGTGAGCGTTCACGCTTACTGTTTATCGGTTTAACCTTGGCAAATTATTCGCTGTTACTACTGGATGAACCGACCAACCATTTGGATATGGAAGGGAAGGAAGAGCTGGCCGAAACGCTGAAAACCTTTAGTGGCGCGGTATTGCTGGTATCTCATGATCGAACGTTGATTGAACAGAGCTGTAATCGTTTCTGGTTAATCGATAAACAGCGTTTGGAGGAGTGGCACGATCTGGCACCGGTTTACGATATTTTGACCGACAAACCTACGCCCGCCGCCACGACTCCGGTTGAGCCAACATGGGAAAGTATTGCGCAACAGGAAACTGAAGAAGAGCACTTACTCGCGATGTTGCTGGATCTGGAAAGCAAACTGGAAGGCGATCTGGCGCGGAAGCCCAAGCATCAAAAACCAGAGTTACAGCGCCAGTGGCAGCATGAAATTGCACAGTTAAGTCGACAGCTAGGTTTGGTTTAAAAGGTAAGAGGAGCATTCAGGCCGCAGAAATGCGGCCCGTTTATTGGGTGTTGTGTTTTATTGTTCCCTCGACTTAATTAGCAATCAAATACTGAAAACCCAACCCGATGCCGTTCATAGCAATATGTGGCGTGATTGGTATCAATAAACTTTTAGATTTTACTCTGGCGACGGACAACACCAAGGATATGAGGAATAGCAGAAGTAATGTCATCATATCAACATATTGGGTGTGGGTTACAACAAAGACTCTCGAAGTGACAATCGCTGACCAGCAAATATTATCATTAAACCAATAGGCAAAAGCACCAAACAAACAGCCTCTGAAAATAATTCCTTCGTATATCGGAACAATAAATATCAGTAATAACGGATTTATGATTGAAATATACCCACGAAGTGAAACTTGCTCCGTCATCCACTTTTCTGATTTTTTTATCCCCTGCAGACAAGGCCCGATGAACTGAATGGCAAGTATGACGAGCAGTAGTATCAGAAAATGGCGATAATAAAAATTTCCTTTCCCCCAAGTCGTCACTTTTTCTAAAGAAAAACTAATATAATGGAACGATAATACTGAGCGCTAATAGATACAGAATAGAGGGAGCCGAAATCCCTGTCTCAGCAATTCCTGACTGTGTGGCATAAATAAAGGGATGCAGGTGATACCCACATCAAGAAGAACATCGAGAAGCAGTCTGAAACTGCCTTGTTTTTTAGTAAACTCATTATCGGCCATGCTATATCTTTACATTCTATCCGACGAATGAGCCTCAACGCACTACAGGGCACATTGTCTTTTTAGTAGAGCGCAGCCTTTAATTGAAATCCGATATCCCTAATCCGAATAGTCAGAGGCGGATAGTTTGTAAAATCTGCCTTTCGTCAGGAAAGGCAGGAAGTTTACGTTTAATGTCTCTTTAATTTTTGCATTTTCTGCCTTTAGCTGAAAACACGGCTACGGAGCCATGTAATTGCACGTCCACCTGTTTGAAATGTGTAGAGAGCACTGAGTGTAAATTATCTAACGCATCCTGATGATTACTAAAAATTCCTTTTTGGTTATACACTGACATAAGTTTGCGGGCAAAGGCATTGTGTTCCACTCCTTCACCCAGAATCGTTGCGCCACAAACAACGCCATCGTCCTTTATTGCTGACGCTGCGAGTGTAATAGCGGGCGCTTTCTCTGACATATTGCCGGGCAGGCAATGAAGCAGATAAAATAAAGAAACTGAGTCGAACTGATTATTCAGATGCTCAGGTAACGGCTGAAAAACATCATGCAATACGCACTCTGAAATACGATGCAGTCCGACGCGATTTTTAGACGCTTCAAGACAGTTTGGGTTGAGATCCAACAGAGTAATATCCTGCGAGCCTCGAGGTGTATTGGCTAGGTAATAACCGGTCCCAACGCCAATATCCAGATGTTTTTTTCCCATGTGTTGCTGTAAATGAGGTAATAAAATATCTTTGGTACTACAACCCCAAGCGTATTTATTCGAAATGCTCAGTACCCACCAATCATAGAGTTTCAGTGACAGTGGGGTATAAACCTGGGCACCTTTAGTGTTTTTGGCATTCATCCGTAAAACCTTTTCTTATGTTTTTATTCAACGACAAATAGCAAAAATAACCAATTCTTATCTTGGAATTCAAGCGAGTTTATTTGTTGTTATTTTGTTGAGAGCTTTAGCTCTATTTCCCCAAATCGATATATTAAAAACTCTTCTGAATTCAGGCTATTTCCCGCTAAATTATCTTTTCTGCGTGAAGGTGAGTTTGATTCAGGCCTCCTCGCGTTGAGAATTCTACCGCTTTTTCTTTTTTTTTGATGAAATTCCTGCAGTTTTTTCTATAAAAAATCAGCGTTTGGCATTTCATGCCAGTTGCAAATTAATGTGCGGTATCGGCCATTTTTTTACTTATCCCAATAATTTTGTACGGATTTTTCGCAATTCCTTTCGTGGGTGCTATTTTATTTTTTATAAATCAATAAATTAAACTTATTTCGCAAAGCTAAAAAATGATGATTTTGGGAGGTTCATCACAATGCGAACCCCAAGAAGTGTGAAGAATGTCAATCTGAAAGGTCAATGAGAGACGATTACCCCAAATAGTGGATTACTGCCTTATCTGGCAACTCCGTATACTTTCGACAACCAGAGACAATGGATGTGGGCTAAGGCTCGCGATGACGTACAGATAAAGGGAATTTTACCATTGCAACTGGCATATCAATAACTTGTGTCTTTTGAACATCAAAAGGTGTTGGGTATGGAAAAGAAAAAAATTTATCTGTTTTGTTCTGCCGGTATGTCCACCTCGTTGCTGGTATCCAAAATGAAGGCGCAAGCGGAGAAGTATGAAGTTCCGGTGGTGATTAACGCCTATCCGGAAGCGCTGGCATCAGAAAAAGGCCCAGAGGCCGATGTGATCTTGTTAGGGCCACAAATCAGCTACATGTTGGGTGAAATTGAAAAAATGTTCCCACACAAACCCGTTGAAGTTATCGATGCGCAGCTCTACGGCAAAGTCGATGGTTTAGGGGTATTAAAAGCTGCCGTGGCCGCTATAAAAAAAGCAAAACAATAATAGGGGATTGTCGTGAGCCAATTTATTGCTTCTCTGGAAAAAGTCATCTTACCCTTTGCCGTTAGAATAGGCAGACAGCAGCATATCAACGCCATCAAAAATGGGTTTATCAGGTTGATGCCGTTAACCCTGACCGGGGCGATGTTTGTTCTGATCAACAACGTGTTCTTAAGTTTCGGCGATGGCTCGTTCTTCTATTCAATGGGGGTGCGTTTAGACGCAGATACCATAACCATGCTGAATGGTTGGAAAGGGATTGGCGGCAACGTTTATAACGGTACTCTTGGTATCATGTCGCTGATGACGCCGTTCTTTATCAGTATGGCACTGGCCGAAGAGAAAAAGGTCGATCCTCTGGCCGCTGCGCTGCTGGCGGTTGCAGCCTTTATGACCGTTACACCGTACAGCGTGGGTGAAGCCTATGCCGTTGGTGCCAACTGGCTGGGCGGAGCAAATATCATTTCCGGTATCATTATCGGGCTGGTGGTAGCCGAACTCTTTACCTTTATCACTCGTCGTAACTGGGTTATCAGCCTGCCAGACAGCGTGCCTACCTCGGTTTCGCGCTCATTCTCTGCGGTTATTCCTGGTTTTATCATCCTGTCGATCATGGGGGTGATTGCATATTTCCTCGCCCAATATGGCACCAACTTCCATCAGGTGATTATCGATAGTATCTCGGCACCGCTGTCTAAAATGGGCAACGTAGTCGGCTGGGTGTACGTCATGTTCTCCTCCCTGTTGTGGTTCTTCGGGGTGCACGGCGCAATGGCGTTATCCGCGCTGGAAAGTGGCATTATGATGCCGTTCGCGCTGGAAAACGTTGCAACCTATACCCAATACGGTTCGGTAGATGCCGCGCTGGCGGCGGGTAAAGAGTTCCATATGTGGGCCAAACCTTTCGTCGATTCCTACATTTTCCTCGGCGGAACCGGTGCGACTCTGGGTCTGATTATTGCCATCTTTATTGCCTCACGTCGTGAAGATTACCGCCAGGTTGCGAAACTGGCCGCTCCAGCAAGTATTTTCCAGATCAATGAACCAATCCTGTTCGGTCTACCGGTCATTATGAACCCACTGCTGTTTATCCCGTTCATCATGATCCAGCCGATATTGGCCATTATTACTTCCGTGGCTTATTACAGCGGCTTTATCCCGCCAATCACCAACATTGCGCCATGGACAATGCCTGCCGGTTTAGGTGCCTTCTTCAATACCAACGGTAGCATTGCGGCTTTACTGCTCAGTTTGTTTAACCTGGGAGTGGCGACATTGGTTTATCTACCGTTCGTGATTATTGCTAACAAGGCGCAGGGCGAGATTGACCGTGAAGTCGAAAGCGAAGAAGAGATCGCTAACAGCCTGAAATTCTAATCATTACACTTTGTTTAAGCCGCACTCTGTTTATGGCGTAAAGGTTTGGGAGCTGGAATGAAATATCAATTTTCCGATGATTTTTGGTGGGGAAGTGCCACCTCGGCAACGCAGTCCGAAGGGGCGGCGTTACGGGATGGTAAAAGCAAGAATATCTTCGATTACTGGTATGAGATTTCCCCGGAGCGTTTTCATGACCAAATTGGTCCAGAAAATACCTCGACCTTTTACGATAACTATAAGCAGGATATTTTGCTATTAAAGGCGCTGGGGCATAACACGTTCAGAACGTCTATTTCCTGGTCCCGACTGATCCCCGATGGTGACGGCGAGCTGAATCCTCAGGCCGTCACCTTTTATAACGGGGTGATAGATACTTTACTGGCGAACGGCATTAAGCCTTTTATCAACCTCTACCACTTTGACATGCCGCTATGCATGCAAGAGCTGGGGGGGTGGGAAAACCGAGTTGTAGTGGAGGCTTATGCCCGTTATGCCGAAGCTTGTTTTAAGTTGTATGGCGATAGAGTTAAACACTGGTTTACCTTCAATGAACCGATTGTACCGGTTGAAGCCGGTTATCTGAATGACCTGCATTACCCTTGCGTGGTGGATTTTAAGCGAGCGGTGACGGTGGCTTACCATAGCGTATTGGCTCATGCGAAAGCGGTGGAACGCTACCGTAGCACGGAGCAAAACGGGACAATTGGTATCATTTTGAACCTGAGCCCGACTTATCCGCGTTCAGATAGCGCCGAAGATCGTGCGGCGGCGCATCATGCCGATCTGTTGCTCAATCGCAGTTTCCTCGATCCAGTGACGAAAGGCGCTTACCCTACTGATTTGGTTGAATTATTACGCCAGCATGATTTATTGCCTCACACTGAGCCGGAAGACGCTCAGCTGATTGCCAGCGGAGCGGTGGATTTGCTTGGAGTGAATTATTACCAGCCTAGACGTATCCAGGCTAAAGAGGTCCCGGTTTCTGCCGGGCAGGTAAAGACCCCGGAAGATTTATTTAGTTTTTATGCGATGCCGGGTCGTAAGATTAATCCCCATCGTGGCTGGGAAATTTATGAAAAAGGGCTGTATGACATTCTAAAAGACCTACAGGAAAATTACGGCAATATTCCCTGCTATATTTCAGAGAATGGAATGGGCGTGGAGGGCGAGGAGCAGTTTATGGACTCGACTGGAATGATCAATGATGACTACCGAATTGATTTTATTCGTGAACATTTGATCTGGCTGCATCAAGCTCTACAGGAAGGCAGTAATTGTAAAGGCTACCATTTGTGGACCTTTATCGACTGTTGGTCGTGGCTTAATGCCTATAAGAATCGTTATGGATTGGTTCGGCTGAATATTGCAGACCAAACCCGTGAACTGAAAAAAAGTGGTTATTGGTTTGCAAATGTCGCAAGGCAAAACGGCTTTAACTGACGGAGTAATATCATGTTTGATTTAGATTCTATCGTTGATAATGAAGAAACCAGCAGTGAATTGGAAGACGTCGTTATGGGGCTGATTATCAACGCGGGTCAGGCGCGCAGCCTGGCTTACAAAGCGTTGAGGCTGGCTAAAACGGGTGACTTTGCTCAGGCTGAAGAAATGATGGCTCAATCCCGATTGGCACTCAATGAGGCGCATTTGGTGCAGACCCAACTGATTGAAGCAGATCAGGGGGAAGGGAAAACCAAAGTCACGTTAGTGCTGGTTCACGCTCAGGATCATTTAATGAATGCCATGCTGGCCAGGGAATTAATTGCCGAATTGATCGAATTACACCAACGAGTGGGTTGATGTTGATATTGGCACTTTGTCCGTTTTGAATATTAAAGTGACGGTGAATAAAATGGATATCAGATTAGTACGTGAAAAAGATCTTTTTAACGACAAAGAATTCCATCTATTTATTTACAATAAAACGGAAAGTGCCACAGGTTTGCATCGGCATGATTATTATGAATACACGCTGATTTTGACGGGAATGTGTTATCAGGAAATTAACGGTAAGCGGGTGTTTTTAGAGCGCGGAGACGTGGTTTTTATCCCCGTAGGGTCTCACCATCAAAGTTTTTATGAGTTTGGCGTGACTCGCATTCTCAACGTGGGTATCAGCAAAGCATTTTTTGAGCAGCACTATAAGCATATTTTATCCCGTAGTTTTGTGGCTTCTCAGGCCTATCGCATCAAAGGCGATTTTCTTTCCTATATCGAATCAGCGATTTCTGCGGCTCACGTACAGGAAGATGAGATAACGGAGCTGTTGGAATTGCTGACATTCTATGTCACAAACCGTATTAGTCATTATAAAGAGACTGCTCCCAGCGACGATATTCCCCTATGGTTGAAAAATACGGTTGATAAGATGCATGATAATTCGCAGTTTGGGGAGAGAGCTCTGGTCAATATGGTCGAACTTTCTGGCAAAACTCAGGAATATCTGACTCGCGCGACCCGGCGTTATTATCAAAAAACGCCAATGCAAATTATCAATGAAATCAGAATTAATTTTGCTAAAACTCAGCTTGAAGTGACTAATGACTTGGTTTCCGATATCGCTTTTGAAGCGGGTTATAGCGACACCACGTTATTTATTAAAAATTTCAAGAAGCTCACCTCTTTTACGCCGGGTAACTATCGTAAGAAGTTCTATGGCGTTGCTGAGAGTTTATCCCACTAATTTTGGCCGACGCTGGCGACGGCGGGCTATGCAGAAAGGTATTATTCATGGGTAAATTACTTATTATTAATGCCGATGATTTCGGACTAAGCAAAGGGCAGAGCTACGGTATTATCGAAGCATTTCGCCACGGAGTCGTTTCTTCTACCACGGCGATGGTGAACTGCACAGCGATTGATCACGCCGCGGCATTGAGTCGGGAACATCCTGATTTACCGGTGGGATTACATTTTGTCCTCACTTACGGTCGTCCACTCACTGCGATGCCTTCTTTGGTTAATGCCAAAGGCGAGTTGAATAAATCGCTGTGGCAGCACGCCGAGGCCGACACGTTGAATCTGGATGAAATTGCCGGAGAGCTGGCGAGCCAATTTGATAAGTTCGTTGCCCTATTTGGCCGCCCCCCAAGCCATATCGACAGCCATCATCATGTTCATATGTTGCCGCAGATTTATCCACTGGTTGCCGCTTTCGCCCGTGAGCGAAATTTACCGCTGCGTATTGACCGTCATTATGCGCAGCAGCAAAAAATCTCGTTGGGTGATTCTCGTAGTAGCCAATGGTTTGAGGACGGCTTTTATGGTGAAGAAATATCGGAACAGCTATTTTTACAATTGCTGGATAAAGCTGATGAGCGAGGCGTGAATTCCATTGAGTTTATGTGTCATCCGGCCTTTGTAGATAAAATCCTAATGACCAGCAGCTATTGTTATCCGCGTTTAACTGAATTAGACGTTTTAACCTCTCCCACGCTAAAACACGCTATTGAGCTGCGCGGTTACCGATTAGGTTCTTTTCGGGATTGCTAACGCCCGCCTATTTATCTGATAAACATCCGGGTAAAACGGCCCAATCAGGGCCGTTGGGTTGAGAATAAATAACGCTCAAAGGCCTACTTGTACTTCAGATGCTCTGGTTCATTATTCTTCAGCTGCGACTCACTTTATTGAGTAATTTATGGCAACCGCTTTTTTCCATTTTAATAATATGGGTGGCATCGGTGGTGGAGTCTTCATAGCTTTTTCGTAATTCCTCCAGATCACAGCCACTCGGATGATTGTCATTGCTGGAAGAAACTTGAAAGGGAAGTATATTCTGGTTGCTTAACATGGTTGCTCCCGTGTTGACACTCAGGACGCACAGCAAAAGCAATATGATGAATTTTGAATTTTTCAACATTGATCTTCCCTACGGAGTTTCTTAATCATGGGTCTCAGACCATACTCTCTGAATATTGTAGTAGTGAGAGTAAAGGTAAATATGATTAAGCTCAGTGTAATAAATTATAGACTTTCTCTCTGAGGCGGCTTAATTATTGACAATATTAGATATAATCAAGTGCGTGATTTTTTCCGCTGGCACTGATACTGGCTCTAGTGCTAAAAGCATTGTGCTGTAAAGTATCCGATGCCAGATAATAGGAATATTTCTATGGCAAATAGCAGAATCATCAGGATATTGATATTCGCCGTAGTTATCTTGAGTTGATCAAAAAACATACTACACATGGTGATAAATTTTTATATTGGAAACGTTATTAATCTTGCTGAGCATAAGCTTATCCTGATAGCCGCAGTGTCTAGCGCTACCGGTTTCAGACGTGATATTCCCTTCGGAGTAAACTTGTTTCAGCAAAGCTGGATAAGTCGTAATCAGCCGCGATGTATTTAACATGGTGGAAAGTTTGGGCGATAGTACGGTAGCAATATTGATCGCAGGATGAACCGGTTCTGAATTTTGCTGCGTGAGTTCGGCTAATCCTCCGCGTAAAAACCAGTAGTGAAGTTCGGTGCTATTACGGAAATTAAGCTTAGCCATCGCCGTACGTTTATGATTGCTCACGGTCTTAACGCTAATACGTAACACGTTGGCTATACTGCAATTTGTCATACCCAGCGCTAATGATTCTAAGACTTCACGCTCGCGGCGGGTTAACGCTTCCGTCATGGGTTTCATACCAATGAGAGCATTCCGGGGCTTTATTGAGGAAAACATTGGCTTTATCAAACTCAGTAATTTTTCAACCGAAAAATTACGTGAAATGACTCTAATATTTTCCTGATTGATAGTGAATGAAAGGTTATGAACGCTATCCGGATTTTGGATCAAAAAGAACCGAGTGTTAGAGGTTTCCAGGTTAGAGGCGATCTCCGATAATAATCCTGAGTCTGATAGTGAATTTCCACAAAAAATGATGTTGGCACGATAACGGTAGTAAATGTCATTAGTAAGAAATACACGTATATTTAATCTGGAGAAAAATGCAGTAAGCAACTGACGTAAACCTTCCGCATAGTAATTATCTTTCTCGACAATCAATATTGTCAGAGAGTGATTCCCAGAGATTCGATTATTTCTCATAGCGTGACTATAAATGGCGCTGGATTCCATGCGTGGTCTATCCTATGTGGTGGTAATATTTATTATTATTTTTCTGGAGGTTGAATTTATTTTATTTTCTGTTGTAAAACAAAAATATCAAATATCGCTCAAAGTAAGTTTAACTTCTTAATCGTTAGGCATCATATTTCAATCATATTCTCATTTTTTTTCAATCATTATTGATCTCTCGAGTGCGGCTATTATGAGCTGTCATGGGGTTTTAATATAAATTTCACTTTTCATTGGAAAAGCAAGAAACCTTTTATAAATCCTCAAGTTATTTAGGAAAGAGCACTAGAATATGAAACGTAAAATTAAAGGGATTTTTATTCCACTTACATCGCGTTTTGCGATGCCGGTTGCTTGGTTAAATATTGTCATACAGATTCTTTTTCCTTTGGCGGGTGCATTTACGCCAATCATGGCAGCAAAAGCAGATAATCGCTCATTGCTCAACCCTCCCTCGGAGAAAGATGTATTACATTTAACTAAGGTATATACGTTAGGTAAGGGGGAAACTCCATCAAGCGTGGCAAATAAGTATGGTATTAGTCTGGATGAGTTACGCCAGCTAAACCGCCATCGACTCTTTTTACAGGAGTTTGATAAATTGCCTGAAGGAACGTTGTTGAATGTGCCGAATAAAATTCCGGCAAAAACAGCTGAAACCAATATGGGAGAGTTGAATAAAAAACAGTCCGAAAAAGAAAATAAAATGGCCAGTTGGGCTTCACAATCTGGTCGCTTTCTTCAAAATAATCCTAATGGCGATGCAGCGGCAAATCTGGCGTTAGGCGCGGCAACCAGTAAAGCTAACCAGGAAGTGCAGCAATGGTTAAGTCGTTTTGGTACAGCGCGCGTACAACTGAATCTGGATAAAAGCTTTTCTTTGCAAAACTCACAGATTGATTTGCTTATTCCACTAAAAGATCGAAAAGACACGCTGTGGTTTAGTCAGAGTAGTTTGCATCGTACTGATAGCCGGACTCAGGCCAATTTGGGGCTGGGGATTCGCTATTTTCAGCCAACCCACATGGTGGGTACAAATAGTTTCCTGGATTATGATTTATCCCGAGATCATGCTCGCTTAGGCTGGGGGCTAGAATATTGGCGCGATTTCCTGAAGTTAGGGGCCAATACTTATTGGCGCCTCACTACCTGGAAAGACTCTAAAGATTTTGTCGATTACGAAGAACGTCCGGCAAACGGTTGGGATTTACGCGCCGAAGGATATTTGCCTGCTTACCCGCAGTTGGGCGCTAAATTAAGTTATGAACAATATTATGGCGATGAGGTTGGATTATTTGGCAAAGATAAACGCCAGAGCAATCCTCATGCTATTACAGCCGGCGTTAATTATACGCCGTTTCCTTTATTAACCCTTAGCGCGGAACAACGTCAGGGAAAATCCGGCGAAAATGATACCCGATTTGGAATCCAATTAACCTATCAGCCGGGAACACCTTGGAGTCAGCAATTGGACGGCGCGGCAGTGGCCGTTCGTCGTAGTCTGGCGGGAAGCCGTTATGACCTTATTGAGCGTAACAATAATATTGTCCTGGAATATCGCAAAAAAGACGTGGTGTTCCTCACGTTGACTAATAACGCCAGTGGCTATGCCGGTGAACAAAAATCACTGGGCGTATCCGTGAATGCAAAATACGGATTGGATCGTATTGAATGGGACAGCGCCGCGCTGGTGATGAACGGCGGCAGTATTGTTCAAGAGGCCGCCGATAGATTTAGCGTGATATTACCGAATCATCAACCCGGTGGACGCGCCGCGAACACCTATATCTTGAGCGCCGTCGCTTACGATAAAAAAGGTAACGCTTCATCCCGCGCGCAGACTGAGATTGTGGTGACGGAAGCCGCCGTCAGCACCTTATACAGCACCTTTAGTCCAGCAGAAAGTCAGCTCACTGCCGATGGGCAGCAGACTGTCGATCTCATATTGAATATTCGCGATAAAGATAATCAGCCAGTTGATGTGCAAGATACTGAGATCAACTTAGATATTAGCAGTCAGACGAGAAGTAAAGTCAGCACTCAGGTTCAGGCTACGCCATTTTCTCGCGTGGATGTGGGGCAATATCGTGCAACAGTGACAGCAGGAACTCAAACCGAGCGGCTCATCTTAACGCCTTCAACGCGCAATATGACATTGGCTGAAGCCAAGGTTACGCTGGTGGCCGGGGATGCGGATATCGGACATTCTACTTTAACGGTATCACCTGAAACTATTGTGGCTGACGGCTCTACCCGCAGCACGCTGACCTTTACCGCTAAAGATAGCCATGACAATTTGGTCAGCGGCTTAACCGATGTGAGTTTTGCTATCAATGGGCTGAATGATAATAGCAGCCTGGTGGTAGGCAAAGTGGCAGAGAATCACGGGGTTTATCGCGCAACATTGCAGGGAACCGATGCGGGCACGGCCAGTTTAACACCGGTCATTAACGGTGTGGCGCTCGGTGGTCCGGCGGCGTTGCTCACACTGACCGCCGATAACGGAACGGCGCAGATTACCGATGGCAATTTATGGGTGACCTCCGACGGCGCGCTGGCAAATGATAGTGAAACCAATGGTGCTAGCGTCAAAGTGACCGATGCATCAGGTAATTTAGTGCCAAATCAGGAGGTCAAGTTTAGCGCCAGTAACGGGCAGATCCTTACACCGCACGTCATAACTGATGTGAATGGATTGGCATCCACGCTGCTGACCAGCACCCTTTCAGGGGCTATTCCTGTCACCGCAACGGTCAATGGGCAATCGAAATCTGTCGATACTCAGTTTGTCGGTGATTTATCGACCTCTTTTGTTACCGATCTTACGCCATCAGTGACGCAGGCCGTGGCTGACGGCGGCACGAAGGTGATATATCGAGCGACGGTAAAAGATAAAAAGGGGAATGCTTTACCTAATGTGCCGGTGTATTGGGAACGCGACAATACTCAGGTTATATTGAGTGCCGCCCGCAGTGAAACTGATAGTCAGGGCATCGCGCAGATTGAGGCTTCCAGCCTGAAAGCGGGTGAGGTGATTGTCAGCGCTCAAAGTCGCCTTTCTCGTAAATCGGCAACGTTGGTTTCCTTTATTGCCGATATGACTCAAGCCAAGATCGATAGGCTTAGCGCGGATAAAAATATCATCGTGGCGGATAATACGGAAACCGCCATCTTGACGGTCGGTATCACTGACAAGAATGACAATATTCTGACGGGTGTACCGGTAAGCTGGCAGATTATTGAAGGCAGCGGCACGATCATTCCTGTTGAGTCAGTGACCGATACTCAAGGGCTGGCGACCGCCTCTTTAAATACCCGTCAGTCTGGCGTATTAAAAGCGAGTGTAAGCCTGAATAATGGTGATTCACGCAATATTACGCTGAATGCTATGGCCGATAACCGTACGGCAAAAGTGTTATTAACGGCGGAAAATAACAAAGACTCGGCCATTGCGAATGACGTAGATTCTGTTGTGCTGCTGGCTGAGGTTAAAGATGCCGAAGGTAACGCCATTATTGACTTGCCAGTCACTTGGCGCAGTTCGATTAATTCAGTAAATCAATCAGTGTCCAACACCGATATCAAGGGTGTTGCGCGGATGACGCTAAAAGGCAACCAGGCAGGAGATGCGCAGGTAACGGCGCTACTGTTCAATGGAGAACTGGCGGATAAAAGCGTCAGTTTTGACCCTGCGGCGGCAGAAAGTGGGAACAGCCAATTGAGCACATCACCACAAACTATCGTTGCGGATGGCGTTGCTAAGTCTCTGGCCACATTGATATTGCGCGATACCAACGGTAACCCGGTACCGGGGCAAAGTGTGAGATTCACCGCGGAAAACGGTTCCGATATTTCTTTCGTCAATCAACTCGAAAAAGGTCAGGGTGTTTATCAGGTCGAGGTGATAGGAACGCGTCAGGGAACGTATTCCTTAACCGCTCATATAGATGGAGCAAATCCATTTAACAAGAGTATTGATCTGGGGCTGGTTGCCAATGTTTCAGATGTGCGGATTAAGTCGGTAACCGTTGCTCGCTCACAGGCCAATGCTGATGGGAACGATGCGGTGGAAATAACCGCACAAGTTGAAGACAGCCACCAAAATACCGCGCTGGAAAACGTGGCGGTAGGCTGGAAAACCAATCTGGGAGAATTAATACGGCCGGTTAGCAAGACCAATAAACAAGGGGTTGCAGTGATTACGCTGACCAGTACCGAAGCCGGAAATGCGCAAGTTGTCGGGCTATTAGGTGACGGTCAGGAAGAAAACGCTGACAAACTCATTACATTTGTGGCCGGAATGGTATCCGATGACAAATCAACCTTCTCGTTGTCACCGACGGTCATTACTGCCAATGGTAACGATAGCGCCACGCTGCAGGTAACTGCGCGAGATGCTCAGGGGAATTTGTTAACTGGATTGAAGAAAGAGATCGTGCTTTCATCGGGGGGCTTCACCTTAATGACCTCGGCATTTGATGAGGTTTCCACCGGAATTTATGAAGGAGAAATCAGTGGGACGAAAGCTGGGGTCGCCACCCTAAACGTTGCAATCAAAGGTATAACCTTGAAGCAGCAGCGTCAATTAACGCTACGGGCGGATGCGGCTACGGCGAAAATGTTGGGTAGCGCAACGGCGACCCCAACGTCCGCTATGGTGGGTGAATCGGTTATTTATCGGGCGACCTTAGTGGATGCCTATGATAACCCGCTGGGGGCAGGTATTCCGGTGACCTGGCGTGCTAACGCCGACAGCTATTTGGACCAGCAGCGAACCCTGACTAATGCCCAAGGGATAACCGAGGTGTCGCTCAGTCGCACCAAAGTTGGTACGGCGAAACTAAGTCTGATACTGACCGGTGGAACCTTTGCTGCGCCGGATGTGCCTTTCCACGCAGGGGCGGTCGATGAAAGTAAATCCGAGTTGTCGCTCAGTCCGGGCAACATTACCGCCGATGGCGTAGATATTGCGACATTGAAGGTGATACTGCGTGATAAACAAGGCAATTTGCTGTCACAGCAAAAAGTATCGGCGGAGGCGGATCAAAAAGCTGCGGTGACCATCTCCACGGCTAAGGAAAACTTACCGGGGGAATATCTGATCCTGGTTCAGGGTAAAAAGGCGACCACCGTCAGATTATCCACTCAGGTCA
Source organism: Yersinia nurmii (assembly GCF_001112925.1). GTDB lineage: Bacteria > Pseudomonadota > Gammaproteobacteria > Enterobacterales > Enterobacteriaceae > Yersinia > Yersinia nurmii. The sequence goes on along the minus strand of NZ_CPYD01000001.1, from coordinate 54,616 downwards.
ATGACGCTCCGTTTAAAACTGCGCAGACGTTAACGCTTAAGGCTGATATTTCCAGTGGAAAGGTCGATAGCATTACGCCGGCTGTCACCAGCATTGTTGCGGGGAAGGACAGCGTCGTTTATCGCGCGGTGATTAGCGATGCTGAAGGTAATTTACTGAAGGACGCTATTGTGTCTTGGCAATTAATCTCAGGTTCGGCGGTCTTTGATCGAATATCCAGAACGGATGGGATGGGAGTAGCACAAACTACCTTGAGCAGCACCGTAGCGGGTGACGTGGTTATTGCAGCTTATCTGAACAGTAACCAATATAAGAATGCTATACCGGTAACGGTGAAACCCGGCGCCATCGATCAAAATGCGTCGACCTTTGTCAGTGACAAAATCACCATAGGCTCAGATGGAACCGAAGCGGCCAATTTGCTGGTTAAGCTGAAGGATATCTACGGGAATAATATTCCTAATGAGGTGGTTAACATTACCTCATCTTCAACATTGACCGGTTTTAAGGTGACGCCTCAGCGAATGAAGGATATAGGCAGCGGTAATTACACCGCAGCTGCTACCTCTACCGCCAAAGGTCAGCAGGTGATCAGTGCCAAAGTGGGCAGCACCCAAATTGGCAAAGATATTACGATCACCATCGGGGCAATAACGCCGGATTTGCGTTTTGATAATGCACAGCAGCAAGTGACCTATGTCAAAACCTTTAATCAATCGCAGCCGGTCAGAAATGTTCCCGTCGGCGTGCGCCAATATTGGAGCAGCAGCGATCCTGATGTGGCGCAAGTAGATGACTTGGGCAAAGTGACCCTATATAAATCGGGCAAGGTCAGTATCACGATTCAAACCAGTGGTAATGGGCAATATAACCCGGCTCAGGGCAGCTATGAACTTCAGGTAGATAAAGCCGATCCTCAGCTCACGGCGGGTCAGGGGATTATTGCCGATTACTGGGCGGGAGGTAACAATCCATCGGTGAAGGTTTCACTCAATAATAGTGATGCTGCCGCCTTAGCCCCAACTTATCAAAGTAGTGATAGCAAAGTGGTGTCTATCGATGCTCAAGGTAATCTGACGCAAGTCAGACCCGGAGCGGCTGATATTACCGTTTCAACGCCGGAAACCGATCAATTCAAAAGAAATGAATTAAAGATTGGCTATACCTTAAGTAAAGGGCGGCATCCTATTACCTTCAGCCAACCGACTTTCCAGGTAACGGATCAGGTAAATCTGTCGGTGCAGCAACCTATTGTGGCACTACCTGCTACTGCTCAATATAGCTGGGGAAGCAGCGATAGTTCCGTCGTTAATATTAAACCTACTACAGGGGATATAAATAGTCGGGCTGTTGGCAAGGCTCGGTTGACGCTAACCATGGCATCGAATGAATTCTACGAGGAAAGTAGCGGCTACTACGATGTGGAGATCTTCGGAAAACCGAGTATTAGCGGCAAGGTAGTACATCTGAGTAAAGGTCAGTCATCTAGCTCGAATAAATGGAATCCGACGTTTACCCGCGACACGATATCGGTGAACTGGTCATCCGGGATCAGTAATAAATACATGGCGCCAACGAAGGTGGTCATTCAGATGTTTGATAACAGCACCAACGATAAGCTTGAAGAAATAACGGAAACTTCCAGCTTTATGTCGAAAACAACGACCTTCCCAGCCAAAGAAAGCTATTGGGGAAAAAGGCTGAGGATCGTTGCCACAGCATACGGATTTAATAATCTGCAAGATCGCTACGAGTATACGGTTGACGCGAGCGCCTTAGCGCCGGACGCTATTTGGAATCGTGCTACGTTAACATCGTCTAGCATTATTTATAAAACTAAAAATGGGGTAGTCATGCCATCATGTCAGTATTTCCTTACTGATGATAAAACTCATGTTGGCGCGTACATTAGTAATTTGACCTTAAACTTTAGTCCAGGGGATACATTAATAGCACCAATGGAAGTGGCGGTAAACGTCGACTCTAAAGGTCAGTCCTATCCGAATGTTTATACACACAGCAATATTTTCTCCAGTGAGAGTATTGAAATTCATAAAAAAGCCATAATTAACAGCGATTGCTGGAGAGGTGACTTGGGGGGTTACTCGCCATCATTAGTTGTCAAGTTTGGAGGAAAGACAAAGACTTACTATGGTGGGAATTATGGTTGGGGGGGGAATGGTGACGGTAATCAAAAGACACGCGTGGACAACTTCTAATGCTAAAAATATGACTAAGGGGTAGTCATTATAGATAAGCAGGACAGGGATGTTATTTACAATCCTCACCGCGACACTCAGTTTCGGTGAGGGTTATTTTGACAATAACAGGCAATGATTTTCACAGTAAAAATGATATCAAAAAATCAGAAATGTCCTTCGATTCGTTATTTTAACCATGATGTTGTGAAGCAAGCCGACCACGATGATCCTTTTTCTCTGAGAGAGACTCAATTACTGAATATTTTTAATATAGGAGACAGTTTTGTTCAGGACAGAATGATATGCAGCGAAGATGTGTTGGATTTAAATCCGGCGTCGAATAAAAGAATACTTGCAGGAAGTAAAAATAAATCGGTATTGAGCTGTAGAGTAAAATTACAAACATTAAAAAACATAACCATTTATTTAATCGAGTGTAATGAAGAAGGTTTTTATTTTTTGAATCAGCGAACTGCCTTATCTGAAAATCCTGTTGGCATTAATAATAAACAGGAGATAAAACATAGCCTTTGCGCCAATGGTTATTTCCCTACGCGTAAAGATAAATCAGACCAGAGAATTTTGTAGTAAAAATTAGGGGGGCATGATTCCCATTATGTCAATAACAGCAAGTCAATCAATAAAAAGGAATGAAATATGCTATTAAAAAACTTCGCATTTAGATCCTCTTGTAGTTATTTTATTAAAAATTCAGAAATAATCAAAAAGGCATCAGAAATTTCTATAAATATAGGGGAGGTCAATTCTGGTCGATTTGCTAATTTATCGGGTGTAAGCAATTCCAATGTTAATATTGGTTGGAAAGGAAATTCAGTGTCATTAGATCTGAATAAGGTGATTGAGAAATGTTGGAAGACAATAGAAAATAATAATGAAGATATGGTGGAATGGCGACGGCAGGAGCGAAACGTATATATCCCTGCTGCCATTAATAAATCAATTGATACTGCGGCCGAGTGCTTAGGCACCAAGATAAATGCGGAGACTAAGAGCCGTGTGTTTGATAGGACATTTGAATATAAGCATATGACTACCGAGTTTTCTGGCGTGACTAACGTAAAGAACGCAGCTAAGACCTCTATTGGACAAACTGTAGAGAACTATCTTAGTCGGAATAAATCTCTAGACAATTTATTTCGGAAGAATGACGCGAAAATTAATTCCAGCCACCCAGATATAAAAAGAAAAATCAGAGAAGAAAATTCTTTTGTCAGTGCGGAAGTAACAAAATTTATCTCAGATCAGATATATGAAAAATATTTTTTACAGGATGTCGGTACGATAAGGAAAGTTGCATTGCAATTAACACTTGAGGAAAGTGGGGCGTTTAAAGCTAAAAAGGTCGTGCCGCCGCGGGTGTAAATTCTAAATGAAGTACCAACCTACGCATAAGTGACATTGACAGTACAGCCATATTTTTGCTAATGACCGAAAAAATAAAGCGCGATTAAAGTACGCAATATATTATCGAACTTTAAGGTCACGTGAACTAAAAGTGATTTCTCACTTTATGATATATAGAAGGAACAATAATGAAGGTTAACAATTCAAACACGCCAGTAATCAACCCGAACAAAGTCAATGAAAATAATAAGGCTGAAAGTGAGAGTGCTCGTCTCAAAAACAATGTCGCAACAACCACGGCAGTCAGTAATACGACATCTACATTAAAAGCAAAAATAAACAGATATAAAGCTCAAAGAGATGAAGCGAATAAGACATTTACACCTAAAGAACAGCGTGTAAATGAGTTTTATGGTTCAAAGTTTACTGTGACTAAAGAAGGCGGATTACTCACCACCTCTAAACCTTATCCAAAGGAAGTACACTCCTTATTACATACCGATGCTAATATATCCGGAGCCAAAACGGCTGCCACGATGAGGGCTTTAATTGCCGAGGGGAATATGCTCGCGGCCAAAAAATCGGACATGCCTGATGCCAATATTGATTTGGCTAAAGCGATACAAAACACTTTGTTCGATGCAGCCAAAAACAAATTATCAGCGCTCACTGCACCTATTTCCTTACATATAGATAAAGAGCAGGGAATTTCACTCAATAATGCTAAAACAGAATCGGTTAAGGAGTGGGTCGCAAGGAATGATAATAGTGAAACCTTTATCATCTTAAATGGAAATAATGATGAAACCTACGTCAATTTTATTGCTGAGACGCTGAAGGATTCAAAGAATATCAATTTCATTACCAGTGGATTTGGCGGACATGGAACAACGGATCGGCACAATATTGCGATTAACAAAACTGAAGGTGATCGCTTCAAGGAAATTTTGGTCGGGAAAGGGATTTCGGCTAGCCGGGTAACCGTCGATCCTTTTTCTACTAACAGTGGCCAAAACGCAACGAATGTCGCAGATATTCTAGATCGTGTCGCTGATTCAGGTAAACCTGTATCAACCGTCGTGGTCAGCGGTACGCCAGCTGCAGTATTAAGGCAGACTTATACCTATGGACAACAGCTGAAGTTAGATAATCCAAAGAGCTTCAATATAGAATCATTCCCATTCCTTAATCCAAGTGAATATAACACTTTGGCCGATAGCCTGGCGACAATCAGAGAGTTTTCAACAACGCTAAATTATTTGTTCAACACGTCATATTTGCCAGCCAAACCCGAGTTGTATTCCGATGATTTTTTCACTGCGGCTAAAGATTGTTTTAGCACATTGGAATCGAAATTGGGTAGTGAACATCCAGAGTTCGCCCAACAGAATAAATCTCTATTACAGGCAATGAGGAATGTGGACGATGGCATGATAGAGCGATTCCGCAGCCAAAGTTTGACTGTCAATGATAAGGAGACGGTAAAAACAATCGATAATTTCTTCAGATCTTTGTTCAATCCTCTCGAACTGACCTTTAAGCGCGATAATAGCTAGTCAATGCCTATGTGCCCTCTTTGGGGGGCACATTCAATAGTCTTTGGGGGGAGAGTCATCTGCAGCGATATGGGATTTTTTATCAGGTAGTGCTCATTGTCTAACGGGTACGAAAACTAGAAGGGCTGGTTTCCTTTTCGGTAAACGTCCCAAACTTTTTTCGCATATTTCATCCGCATTTCATGACGATTTTTTCCTGTTCCTGAATTATATGCCCCAACGGCTTCCCAACTATAACCATAGATCTTCATCATATCGGATAGTATTGAGGCACCGACCAATATGGAAACACAGGGATCTGAGGTCAACATTGCATCGTCTACGCCTATTTTGCGCAGTCGGGGAATATGGCTGCTGTTTATTTGCATTAATCCTAAATCGTAACTTCCGTTATTATTTTTTCCTACGGCTTCTGGTTTCAATCCCGATTCTACCTGAGCGATAGAATAGAGCAGCTTAGCCTCAATGCCGAAAAATTGTTCTGAATAGGTCCAGCAGTTGGCGTAACCTTGATAAGGAAAAAAAAGGTTTAGGATAAAAATGATTATCCTCGATAAAGTCACGCTATTCATTAATTTATTTTCCCTGGTGGAATGGAGCAATTTTCGTGATAAATGTGGTCATGAGAATTTTATCAGTAAATATATTGTCATGGAATGATAATAATGGTCTTTCTATAAATAGTTGGTTTTTTTGAACAAAAGTGACATGTTGTGGATTAGTAATATTAATATTTCACATAATCATATTTTGTATTGAACTTCCATTTTTTCTTTTTAATTGCTTTATTAACCCATTGTATTATATGTGTTTTATTGCCGGTGCTTGATTTTTGTTCTTATCAGATAAGGTTAGGGTATTTATTAAGTAATTCTAAATCAAAAGGGGTTGATTTGTCACTGGTACAAACTGCCTCACATCATGGATTGATGGTGGGTAGGTAACTATTTTTCCTAAATAATTAAATTTTCTCTCGTTAATACTCTCGTTATCGATATACTCTTACACCGTGTCTCGTCATTTTCTCATCATGTTTTTACTGAATCAAACACATATATTGAACCAAGAGATCATGACGCTCCCTATAAAGAATATAATAGACATATCATTGATCGAATATGTCGGAATGTTCCTGAAACGAATGGTAACTAACTTATGGATAGGCTTAGTACTCATCTATATCTACAACAAAATGATCGGTTAGAGTTTCAAAAGCCGCAGTTGTTGTTGACTGAATCTCATAAAAGCACCGGTGTTGATTTTAGATTGATCGGTGAGAACGGCAGCGATTTTACCTACCAGTTTAAGCCGGGTGAAACGGGTATTGCGGCTTTTTTACCAATGTCATTGCATATTATTGAAGGGAGTATGTGCTATCGGTCATTGGATCTCATTGCCATGTGCAAGCTACAGGCATTTATAGATACATCGCTCAATCGCGTAGGTTTTGAACGTAACAATGATATTTGCTGGGGATTTGAACCTCTAAGGTTTCAAGATAATGTTACTTTTAAACATATTGAGTATTGGTTAATCCGCCAATCGTTACAGGCAGACTCCGGAACGGGAAATATCGCCAGCATCTTACGTTCTACCGAATGGTATCGCTTGGTCAGATTTTTACTTCAGGAAGCTGATAGCACTGAACGTTTACAGGATTTGGGCGCACGCTATGGCGTTTCTGTGTCTCATTTTCGCCGCCTGACGCGTAAGGCTTTGGGTAATACAACCAAAGTAGAAATGTGCGATTGGCGGCTGGTTCGGGCGTTATTAGATCTGATGGGAGAGCAGAAAAGTTTGACTACCTTAGCGATGAAGCATGGTTATTCGTCTCTTTCCCATTTTTCTAACGACGTCAAAATATCATTAGGTGTTTCTCCACGTAGCCTGAAAGATGTCATTATCAGCGATGCTAAAAAATGAATTATGTTATTGGTTTTAAAAGAACCTGCGTCTGTATTTTAGGGGTGGTTGTACTAGCAGGAATGCCTGAAAAGGCATTTTCTGAAGAAGATTCATCCAGTATTTCAGGCTATATCGCACGGCAGAATGATATTAAAGGGCTTATTGATGCTTTGTCATCAAGAATGAATAAGCCAATTATTATCAGCAAAGCCGCGGCACGAAAGAAGATTAGCGGGGAGTTTGATCTTAATAATCCCCAGCGTTTAATCGACAACATTTCGGCGCAGTTAGGGCTGATTTGGTATCACGATGGACAGGCTATTTATATTTATGATGCATCAGAGATGCGCAATGCCGTGGTGGTATTGAGAAACACCTCTTTTTCAGCGGTGAGCAATTTTTTGCGTAAATCTGGTCTGTACGATCAGCGTTACCCATTGCGCTCAGATAGCGTGAGTTCCACGTTTTATGTGTCTGGGCCCCCGATCTATGTTGAATTGGTGACAAATACAGCCAAATTCTTAGATGAAAAAAACAACGATTTGGATGGGCGCTCTAAAGTTGCGTCTATCCCGTTATTTAATACGTTTGTTCAGGATCGCGATTTTAAATATCGTGACGATAGGATCATTATTCCGGGAGCCGCTAGCATTGTTCAGCAATTACTTAACGGTAATGAATCTGGCGGGGATGTTATGGTGCCAGCACCGGTGACGGATGCTATCGCCACTGATTTGCCTCCTCGATTGGATGAATTTCCTGGTGTCAGTCAGGCAAAGCCCAAATTACCTTTTGCAGATTTGACTACAGCAATAAGGAGTCGTCCTTCAGCCTCGGGTTTTCAGATTGTGGCTAATCCAGGAACCAATAGTCTGTTGGTTAAAGGAAGCGCTGAGCAAGTATCATACGTGCAAAATATTGTCAGCGTTCTGGATTTGCCCAAGCGCCATATTGAGCTATCGGTATGGATTGTCGATTTGCAAAAAGATGCGCTTGAACAAATGGGCGTTGAATGGAATGGTGGCGTGAATGTTGGGGGGAAACTGGGGATTTCTTTTAACGGTGGAGCGTCCAGTACTGTAGATGGCGCAACATTTATGGCCTCAGTACTGGCATTAAGCCAAAAGAACCAGGCGAATATAGTTTCCCGTCCGATGGTATTAACGCAGGAGAATATTCCTGCCATTTTTGATAATAGCCGGACGTTTTATACTCAATTGATTGGTGAGCGTAGCGTTGAATTACAGCATATTACCTATGGCACTTCAGTTAACGTATTACCGCGGTTTACCGATGGAAATGAAATTGAAATGATGCTGAACGTAGAAGATGGGTCGCAGGTTCCTGTCTCTTCAGACACCCCGAATGGTTTACCGGAAGTTGGCCGCACGAATATCAGTACTATTGCTAGGGTACCTAGAGGGAAAAGCTTGTTAATTGGCGGTTATACGCGAGATGAAAGTACCGATGGGGAAGCCAAAGTCCCACTATTGGGAGATATTCCTCTAATAGGCGGGTTATTCAGATATAAAAAATCACGTAACTCTAATACGGTACGGGTTTTCCTGATTCAGCCGCGAGAGATTGAATCTCCGTTGCAGCCGGATGCCAGTAATCTTATTGCCGATATGCAAAAAAACCTGGCCAATCCTGCGTTGCAAGACTGGATGCGAAATTATGTGGATAGTCAGAAATGGCTATAGATATTGGCAAGTTTTCCTCTTCATCACTCGATTTGTACCAGTTACGTCGGGATAAGGTGAGCAGTGAAAAAAGTGCTAATACGCAAAAAGCTGCCCAAGAAGGGGCTGTGAATAGTGAAGAAACGCAGAATATTGCAGATGATTCACCAGCCGCTGCGGTGCAGCGTTTTGGCGACTCTATTGATGAAATGTCGATCTTATTATCGCAATTTCGCAATCGTCGAGATTATGAAAAGAAGATTGGTAGTGCGAGTGAAAGCAGCTTTGAACAAATATTGGACGAGGATGTACTGCCTAAAGTCTATGTATTATTAAAAGTCACGTCGAGTGCCGATGGATCAAATATAAAGAATCTATTGCAACAGGTGCGCTCATTATTTCCTGATGATAGCGATCTGGTTTTGGTGCTGCGCGAACTGCTACGTCGCCGTAATATTAGTGAGTTAGCTAGACGTCGTCTTAAAATCATGTTGCAGCAGGTTGAAAAGCAGGCTAATCCGCGCCGGCTTAAGGCTGGAATAAATGTTGCGTTTAAGGCTCGCTTATTTGGGAAAGCACTACAGCTTGATCCGGCTCTCGTGCGTGAGAGTTACCGAGATTTTTTAGAGAGTGATTCCCATGAGGTCGAAGTTTATCAAGATTGGATTTCGACATATGGCGCTGGGCATCGAGCAGCGGTCGTCGATTTTATGGAAAGTTCGCTGCTTAGCGATATGGATGCCCAAGACCCAAGTTGTTCTCATATTGAATTTGGTAATTTATTAGGGCGGTTAGGGCAGGTAAAACTGATTCGTTCAAGCGACAGTGCTTTTATAGATTACGTATTGAAAAATGAGTTAATTCGAGCGCATAACGATTCAGAACAGGATTGGTTATTATTTATGCTATGCGTATTGCAGCATCCGGAACATATAAAAGATTATTTACAAAATGCGATTGGCGAGAGAATAAAACTGAGTAAACACACGGAACGTTCCTCGTTACTACATATTATTTCGCAAGCCTGTAAAAATTTACCCAGAGAATTATTTTATGAGCCTGAAGATGCCGATGTATTAGCACAGGAATTTGAGAGACTGGCAACAATAGCCTATCACTATGAGTTAATTGAGCTTCGTCGGGGTGATTTATATTAAACGACGAAATTACCCAGATCGCACACTGACTCTATTATTAGACAACCGCCCGTTCTTATGAAATCGGGTATGTCTGGTTGTGCCTAAAATTGCAGTAGACCTGTTTACTGTTAATTTCCTATTGCGTATGTGATTGATAACTCGGTTGGCATCAATAATGGAACTTGATTTTGATTACTGAATTTCTTATTAAAACTAGACGGCATCCAGAGTTATTTATTTTACTGCTGGTTATTGTCATTATTGCCATGTTGGTTATACCACTGCCGACTTATCTGGTCGATTTTCTAATTGGCCTGAATATTGTTATTTCTGCATTGGTTTTCCTGTCGTCTTTTTATATTGACAGAATATTGAGTTTTTCGACCTTTCCAGCCGTACTGCTGATAACCACGCTGTTTAGGTTGGCTCTATCTATTAGCACCAGTCGATTGATACTTAATGATGCTGATGCAGGCGATATTATCGCGACATTCGGGCAGTTTGTTATTGGCGATAATCTGATCGTTGGCTTCGTTATTTTCTCTATTGTGACCATAGTGCAATTTATGGTCATTACCAAAGGTGCCGAACGCGTTGCGGAAGTTGCCGCTCGTTTTTCTCTGGATGGAATGCCCGGCAAACAGATGGGGATTGATGCCGATCTCCGAGCCGGTTCTATAGATTCTGATGCAGCAAAAGAGCGCCGTAGCGTGGTTGAAAGAGAAAGTCAGCTCTACGGTTCTTTTGATGGTGCGATGAAATTTATTAAAGGTGATGCTATCGCTGGCATTATCGTCATTTTCATCAACTTTATTGGCGGTATCAGCGTGGGAATTAGCCAGCATGGCATGGATATGTCCACGGCGCTGACGACTTACACCATGCTGACTATTGGTGATGGATTAGTGGCTCAAATTCCATCTCTGCTCATTGCTATCAGCGCCGGTTTTATTGTCACCAGGGTAAACGGCGATGGCGATAATATGGGCCAAACCATGATGGACCAGTTATTAGGCAACCCATTTGTGTTGCTGATTGCTGCCATGCTGGCGCTAGGAATTGGTAGTTTACCGGGTTTCCCATTCTTTATTTTTGCGATTCTTGCCGCAGGACTCAGTGGATTATTCTATTTCAAATGGAGTGAGAAAAAGCGCCAGGTAGCCAAAAAGAATGCTCCGGCAGAAATAGCTTCAGGAGAAAAGAATGTCGATGCCGAAGGAACATCTCTGGGGTTAATTGGCGATCTAGACAGCGTGGCGGCAGAAACTGTGCCTTTAATCCTATTGGTTCCGACAGAGCAACTGGCCGCACTACAGAAAGCCAGCGTGGTGGAGCGTTATCGGAGCCAATTCTTTATCGATTACGGCATTCATTTACCTGAAATGATGCTGAAAGCATCCGATAATCTTAGTGCAAATACCGCCGCTATCTTAATTAATGAAATAAAAGCGGATGAATTTAGTATCTACTTTGGCCTGCTGCGCATCGTCAACAGTACCGATGAGCTAAAGCAGTTGGGTGTTGAATGTGTTACTCATAATAAAGAAAGTTGGACCGATAGCACTAATCAGGCATCGCTTACACAGCTGGGTTATCAGCTTAGATCGGCAATTGATGAGCTTTATTACTGTCTGTCAGTTTCTCTGGTTCGCCACGTCAATGAGTATTTTGGCGTACAGGAAACCAAAGATTTATTAGATAAGCTAGATAATAAATATCCTGACCTGATGAAAGAAGTCCTGCGTCATGCGACGGTTCAGCGTATTGCCGAAGTATTTCAACGCTTGCTAAGCGAAAAGATATCTATCCGTAATATGAAGATGATTATGGAGTCACTGGCTTTGTGGGCGCCCAGAGAAAAAGACGTGATTGCGCTAGTTGAACACGTACGCACTTCATTATCGCGTTATATATGCCATAAATTTTCACAGGGAGAGACGCTACGCGTTATTAATCTCTCTGCGGAGTTTGAAGAAAAATTACGGCAGGGAATAAGAAATACCTCCGGTGGTTCATTTTTGAATCTGGAACCTGCGGTAGCGGAGGAACTCATTGATGCGCTGACGTTAGCTACGGATAAATTGACAATATCTAATAAAGATATGGTTATTTTGTCTTCAGTAGATATAAGGCGGTTTGTTAAACGCTTTATAGATTCTCAGTTTAAAGATTTGGAGGTGATGTCTTTTGGCGAAATCACGGATAGCGTATCTATTGATGTTTTAAGAACTGTCTAATCAACAAGGAGAGTAATAATGAATGTAGATATTGTAACTTTAATTCGTGACACACTATTGGAAACAGGCTGCGATGAATCATTATTAAATAATTTTGACGGCCACTCAACTATATCACTAGATTTTTCCGATCGTGCCAGCATGTTAATTAGTCTGGTTGACGACCAGGTTTGGTTATGGTCGCGTATTGGTGAGGAAAACACTCACGTATTAAGTCAAAAAGCTGATGACCTTTTAAAAACTTTAATGGAAGGCTGCGCTTTCACTCCATCAGGGCAATTACAGTTAGCCACCAATGACGGATATATCGAATTAAAGGGGCTAGTTAGTTCAAGCTACACCGAGACAAGTACTCGATTTGCTGAAGCATTAGATGAGTTCTTTGCACTGCAAGAAAAGTTTGTGGAAATTCTTCAATAATGAGTGAAAAACCATTGATCCGTTATCAGGCTCATCCTTTGCGCCTGAGTGGGCCGATTCTTGAATCGGTCCTGCCTGGGGTAAAGATCGGTGAGATCTGTGAAATACGTCAGCATTGGCAAAGTACCGAGGTGGTTGCTCGTGCCCAAGTGCTGGGCTTTAATCGCGATCTGGCGGTACTTAGCCTGATTGGTAACGCCAATGGTTTATCCAGAAATGCTGTGATTAGCCCAACCGGTAGCGCATTGACGGTCGCTCTGACGCATTCATTATTAGGTTGTGTATTAGATCCCTCAGGGCAAATCGTCGAACGATTCTCCGATTCCACTGCCACATTGGGGCATGAAATTCGCCCCATTGATGCACCGCCACCGTCATATTTGCAGCGCGTGGGTATTCGCCAATCGTTTATTACTGGCGTGCGAGCCATTGACGGCTTGATTACCTGCGGAATCGGTCAACGACTCGGTATTTTTGCTGCGGCAGGCTGTGGAAAAACTACGCTAATGCATATGTTGATCGAGCAGGCAGATGCAGATGTGTTTGTTATCGCACTGATTGGTGAGCGTGGGCGAGAAGTCACTGAGTTTACTGAGATTTTACGAAAATCTGGGCGGCAAGAGCAGTGCGTGTTGATTTATGCCACCTCGGATTTCTCTTCTTTGGATCGTTGCAATGCGGCTTTAGTGGCGACCACGGTTGCTGAATATTTTCGCGATTCAGGCAAAAAAGTGGTGCTGTTCCTAGATTCGGTTACACGATATGCCCGCGCTTTGCGCGATGTGGCATTGGCCGCAGGCGAAGCACCAGCCCGGCGAGGCTATCCGGCTTCGGTATTCGAGGCTTTGCCAAAATTACTCGAGCGTCCCGGCTGTACTCATAGTGGAAGTATCACTGCATTTTATACCATCTTGCTGGAAAGTGATGATGAGCCAGATCCCATTGCGGAAGAGATTCGCTCTATTTTGGACGGGCATTTTTACCTTAGCCGTAAACTGGCGGCCAAAAATCATTATCCGGCAATTGATATCTTACGCAGCGTGAGTCGCGTAACCAGCCAGGTTTGTCAACCGCCGCATTTACGCAGCGCAGCCGAAGTCCGACGGATGTTGGCAAAAATCGAAGAGTTACAGATTTTTGTCGACCTTGGGGAATATAGCCCCGGAGAAAATGCGGAAAACGATCGCGCTATTCAGCGACGTGATGATTTATTCCGTTGGCTGTGTCAGCCCGTTGAAGAACACGCTGTATTCGAAAATACATTGAGTCAGTTGCATGAATTTGCTTCATAAATTCACTGCACTACTACAGCGCAGTGAAAGCAAAGCTCAGCGTCAGGAGCGGATATTAACGCAGCTTGATAGTCGGATACGTCAGACCCAAAGATCTGTTCAGGCTTTAGACGATCAACGTAAAGCGGTAACTGGCCTGTTGCATAGTTTACGCCCGCAGGGGCAGGGATTAAATCGCGCCATGCTGTATGCAGTACAGAGGAAACAGTCTGCGCTTCGTCGCCGAATTGCCAATATTGACCTGGAAAAAGTACAGCAGCTAACGGATCTGAAAAGCTGTGAGGAAGACAGGCAGAAGGCGCAGGTACAGCGTCTGAAACTCATTCATCAGTCTGATAAATACAAGCATTTGCAAATGCTTGAGCGGAAAGTTCACCGCGAGATGGCCGCCCGAATGGAAGAAACAGAAATTGAGGAGATTATTGCATGGAACAAGTAAATAGCGTTTCAGGAGCCAATACGGTGCGAACGGAAAATATCTCCGAAGCTGCGCAACCTATTTCCGATATTGTCAGAAAGAAACAGCAGGAAGAAAAGGGCGAGCATTTTACCGAGATTGCCGATAAAACCGTTCCGCCTATACCCACCCTATTATCGCCGCTATTGGCATTGCAGCTTGGGATTGGTCATATTGCTGGCCCTAAGACCAAAAAGGGTGAAATAAGCGCGCTGAAAGAAACTAAGGTTCAGGCAGCTCATCCGCGTTTAGATTATTTAACTCAGGAAATTCCTGCTAAGCCGAACGCTCAGTTTCAGCAGAAGATCCCTGAGCGTCTAACAACGAAAGATATGACAGATAAATCCCTACTGGCTGTTCTACCGACGGGAAAAGAAATAAAAAATATTGAAGTAATAAGAAATCCACAGTCGTTGCAGAGAAAGAGTCATGTCACCGATGTCATTCCCGTATCTTCTCTTGCCCGTGACTCTGCAGAGAAAACCAGCGCGCTTTCTGCCAATGGATATCGTCAAAATTTCACTGCGCCGAATCATGAAAGATTAAATCCTGTGCAACAGATTGTCGGAAAACCGATATCGACAGATATGACGGCTACTGGAGAGAATGAAGCTCTATTTCCTCAGTTTAAACAAGAGGTAAAAGTGGACTCTCTGTCCACAGAAAAAGGGCGCCCTGAATTGTTATCGCCGGCACCGAATAAATCAACCAATGCAGTCGCGGATATAGCAACTAAGGCTGCCTTGCCAATGGGGAAGACCGAGAAGTTTCCGCAGCCGCAATCAGGAAATAATGAAATAGAAGGGCCGGGAAAACTCACTTACCGTTTTAAACAATGGGGTGAAGGGCACCATGTCAATATTTCAACGCAAACCCAAAATCACTCAGCTCAGGTGGTCTTTCAACCCTCTGACGCCACGGTTCAGCAGCGTTTAGGTACAGGAGAAATGCCACAGCATTGGAGCTTATTGCGTGATGGCGAATCGCAACAGCAGCAGAAACAGCATCAGGAACAACCGACTCAGGATGAGGAGGAAGCTCAGTGATTGGCCAGCATTTTCGTCAAATAAGTCAGAAACAACTTGCTTGGTCACGTGTTGCTGAACATTGGGAAGGGCAAGGTATTCCCGTGAGTTTTACGATCCCTCCTCAAAATGTTTGCCTAGTGGCATTTGCTACTGATACGGGTTGGGAAGGCCTGATTGAATTACGTAACTGGTTTATGCAAATGATGCCAGAACAGGCAGGGTTGGCGACCAGCGCTTTTACCAATGAACAAATTAAAACTTTATTTATAGGCTGCTCGCAGCCGATAGATATGGGGTTACCGGAATTTAGCTATCAATCATTGCAGAATATTGAGACGGTTGAAGATAACAAACTATTTAATACTCCTTTGTACGCCATAGAGACGGATCAGGGTCGAGTATGGTTGACTAAATTTGCACATGAATCTGTCAATATTCCAGAAAAAAATCAACGGACAGATTTATCTCATCTTCCTTTGCCGATATGTTTTGAAATAGGAAATAGCAAGGGGAGTTTGAGGTTACTTAATAGATTAATCTGCGGTGATATTTTACTTATTTCTGATGTCAGGCAGCAAGTAACAATTCATGGCAAACATATTAGATATTACCAGCGTAATGGAGATGAAATAATGCTAGAGGAAGCGATGTTAGATATGCATGTAGAAAACAAATCTCAGGATAACCAGAGTGATGTTAATCATGATGAAGAAATGTCTATGGGTTTGTCCCCTCGCTCTAAAATGCCTGTTCGCTTAACATTTACCTTACAACAAACTCAGGTAACGGTTGAAGAACTGGAATTACTATATAAAGGTCATATTTTTACCTGCGATCCTGACGCGGAAAAGAAAATCATCATTAGCGGTAATGGGCTGGCATTGGCTCGCGGCGAATTAGTTTGGATAGAAGATCGCTTGGGCGTTGAAATAACCGAGATATACCACGAGGCTGGCAATGGAAAATGATGTTTCCCTTGTTGGGCTATTAGCGTTTGCCACCTTACTACCTTTTATTATTGCCTGTGGCACCTGCTATATCAAATTCTCTATTGTTTTTGTTATGGTCAGAAACGCGCTGGGATTGCAGCAAATCCCTTCAAATATGACGCTTAACGGTATCGCGTTGTTATTATCGATGTTTGTCATGATGCCTGTGGTGCAAGAAGGCTACAACAGTTATCGCGAGAATAATGTTGATATTAGCAGCGTAGAGTCGGTGACTTATTTCGTTGAAAATGGCTTCGAAGGTTACCATCGCTATTTAGAAAAATATTCAGATCCAGAGTTAGCGCGTTTCTTCTCTGATGCACAGCTAAAAAGGGATGGTGTTAAAAGTGGCAGTGCAGAAGATACCGAAAGAGTGTCTATTTTATCCCTGTTACCAGCCTACGCTCTAAGTGAAATCAAAAGTGCCTTTAAAATTGGCTTCTATTTATATCTACCTTTTGTGGTGGTTGATTTGCTGATTTCCAGCATTTTGCTGGCTTTGGGAATGATGATGATGAGTCCGGTGACCATTTCTGTGCCGATAAAATTGGTGCTGTTTATTGTGCTGGACGGTTGGTCGCTATTGTCAAAAGGCTTAATCACGCAATATCTGGATCTGGCTCTATAGCTCGGAGGGCTGGAACAATGAATGAACTCGTCTTTGCCGGTAATAAAGCCTTATACCTGATTCTAATGCTTTCCGCTGGGCCAATTGCTGTGGCAACCATCGTCGGATTAATTGTCGGTCTGATCCAAACAGTCACGCAGCTACAAGAACAAACTTTACCCTTTGGTATTAAATTACTTAGCGTCGCGTTATGCCTTTTTTTAGTTTCAGGTTGGTATGGTGATGTATTGTTGGGCTTTGCCCAAGAAGTATTAACAATAGCGTTGAAATAACCTATGCAAATCGGACTGTTTTTTAATATTCACGACTGGCTCTACGCAATGATATTGGCTTCGGCCAGGTTGATGCCTTCTTTTATCCTATTGCCGTTCCTTAATAATAATACTCTGACGGGGATGATCCGCATGCCGGTTGCCATGATTGTTGGGGTGACATTGTGGCCTTATCCTCTCCAGGAATTACCGAATTTTGATACGTTGTTTTATTTTGGACTGGTTGCAAAAGAAGTCATCATTGGACTATTAATGGCCTGTTTTTTTTGCTGGCCATTATGGGTATTACATGCTGTGGGAAGTATGATTGATAACCAGCGGGGGGCGACGCTCAGCAGTAGCATCGATCCATTAAGCGGTGTCGACACATCAGAACTGGCCAATTTATTTAATTTATTTGCTGCCGTGATTATATTAGAAAGCGGTGGGCTATTGCTCATTTCGCAGGTATTTCAAGCAAGTTATCAACTTTGGGACCCACTGTCTTTTACTTTGCCTTCCCTTTATCCGGCGCTAACTTTCCTGAGTATTATGATGGCGAAAGCGTTTGTTCTCTCCAGTCCGGTTTTGGTTGGTTTTCTATTGGCTGAAGCCATGTTAGGTCTGTTATCCCGCTTTGCTCCGCAAATGAACGCATTTTCGCTGGCGTTGACGATTAAAAGCAGCATAGCGTTCTTTATTCTTATTTTGTATTTTACCCCGATTATTCCAGGTGAGCTCATTAATATGCGCTTTCATGCGGATTCATTATTTGGCTGGTTGAAATAACACGGTGAAATGGACGTTTTATGTCATCAAATAAAACAGAACAACCCACGCAGAAAAAGCTGAAGGATGCGGCTAAAAAGGGCCAATCCTTTAAAAGTAAAGATTTAATTATCTCATGTCTTATCTTAATTGGTGCCGAGTACATAATTAATATATCGAGCTTTTCAGAAATGGGGAAAATCGTCACCGAAGCCATCGCAAATGGTTTTTCCAATACTTTTCATGAGTATGCGCGAATGGTGGCATGGACGGGATTGAAGTTATTGCTCCCATTTTTGCTGCTATGCATATTTGCATCCGTATTCCCGACGTTGTTACAAACGGGATTTCTCATCGCTACTAAAGCATTAAAGATTAATTTTGCAGCGCTTAATCCTGCGAGCGGTGTAAAAAAGCTATTTAGTTTACGGTCAGTTAAAGATGTGATTAAATCATGTTTATATTTGGTTAGTTTTATTGTTGCCACAAATATTTTTTGGGAAAAAAATAAAGAACTCCTCTATTCGCAGGTTAATGGGGCACCTCAGCAGATTATATTAGTTTGGGGGGAACTGTTTCACTCGCTGATCATGATATGCCTCTCTTGCCTGCTGATGGTCATTATTCTGGATGCATTAGCTGAGTTCTTCCTGCACATCAAAGATAACAAAATGGACAAGCAAGAGGTTAAACGGGAAGCCAAAGAGCAGGATGGCAATCCGGAAATGAAGTCCAAACGTAAAGAAATACATATGGAAATGTTGTCGGAACAGGTGAAGTCTGACATTGAAAACTCCAAGGTGATCGTGGCTAACCCAACTCACATCGCCGTGGGAATTTATCTAAATCTAGATGTTATTCCAATCCCCTTCATTTCGGTGCTAGAAACCAATCAGCGTGCCATCGCCGTTCGTGCTTATGCGAAAAAGGTCGGCATACCAGTAATCGAAGATGTGAAATTAGCCCGACAAATCTTTAAAACTCATCGACGCTATTCCTTTGTCAGTATGGAGGAGTTAGATGAAGTACTCCGTTTGCTGGCCTGGCTTGAACAGGTTGAAAATGCCTGGAGCAGTGAGGTTCCTAAAGAATAAGCATCGTTTTACAAAGGTATTTTTCGCTCATTCTTTAAGAATTGACTGTGTCTAAAAGGGGATGAGCGTTCCTTAAATGTAGTTTTTATTTACCCATGATTAAATATCGTTATCGGCAGCAGCATTCACGCGGTAACGAACAACCTAGGAGATAACAAGGTATGACCCAGGAAAATACGATTATCAGCGATAATGAAATTGAAAACATGCTGTGGGCTGCTCTCAATCAGGGAGCCATGCTAAAAGACATTCACGGTGTATCTGATGAAATGATGGAGCATATATATGCTCATGCCTATCAGTTTTATCACAAGGGGCATTTAGACGAGGCTGAGAATTTCTTCAGTTTTCTCTGTATGTATGACTTAAACAATACCGATTACTTTATTGGATTAGGCGCAGTGAATCAGCTGAAGAAAAACTATCAGAAGGCATGCGATCTCTATTCTCTTGCTTATGTGATGGGGAAAGATAATTTCAACCCGGTATTCTTCAGCGGTCAATGTCAATTATTAATGGGTAATTTTGTTAAGGCCATGCAGTGTTTTGATTTGGTGTGTAAGCGCAGTAACGATGAAAATTTAATTAAAAAAGCGAAAGTTTATTTAGAAACTATTCGACAAAACAGGAAAGAAACGAACGAAGAGGCTGATTAAGCCGAAGATCGTTACGTAATTGGAGAAATTATGGCTACGACGAGTGTTAATAATACCCCTATCCAGCTTGCTGGCTATTTGTTAAATGACGCCAGCAATGAAAATATGGCGGCATTAAAGCAAAAGACTCAAATGCTGCCGCAGCAGGGTGGTTCTATTCTGGCGGCGGCTAATCAAAAATTGCAGGCAGCGCAAGAATCTGCACGCAATATCATTTCCGCTGGCATTGACCCAACGCTAACGGGTGATGTTGAAGTTGAGCTGAATAATGCGCTTTTACAGGAAGCCCCAGCCCTGAGAAAAGCGAGCAGTAATCTGACTAAAGACGGATCTCTGTTGTTGTTATTAACTCAAATGCTGAATTTAAGCAGTGAAATGGCATTGAGTAAACTCTCGTCTAACCTTTCCATATTAATGTCTACCTTGGACGCGCGTAAGAAAGAGGGAGAAAGGGTAAATGCAGAGATTGATAAAGCCATGGGTGAGACCGAGCAGGCTTTATCTGAGTTTGAAGATGCTGTGAACCAATTAGGTTCGGCTAATAAAAATCTAACACAGAAAAAAGAGCAGCTCGATCAGGCTAAATCAGATCTGGATAAGCTAAAGAAAGAGGGCGTAGAAAAAGACGATCCTCGTTATATTTCCGCAGAAAAGAAAGTCGCTGGTGCGCAGTCCGAACTCAATACGGCAGAGGCGGCAACCAGCAAAGCTCAGGCCGTGGCGGACCAAAAGCAACAAGCGGCAATGAGTCTGCAAACGAAACTTGAAGGGTTAATAAAGGCGGCGGACGTTAAATTCAGCGCCGCCTTACCTGGCAACGCAGCTATCGCTGGGCAAATAGATCAGCAGAAAGAAAAACAGCTCAGCAGTATGGCCACCATGACCATGCTGATGGGTAAATTTATTGAAATCGTAGGTGAGAACTCGATCAATAAATTAAAGAATGATTTAGCCATGACGCAAAAACTCCAGGAAGCGCGTCAAAAGGACATGACCAAAAAAGCCGCTGATTACGATGAACAACTGCGTAAGGCGGAAGAAACACGCAAGATGACCGGCTGCATTGCCGATATTCTGGGCGGACTAGCCATTGCCATTGGTGCTATTACATCGGTATTTGGCGGTGCCGGAGTAGCATTAATGGCAATAGGTATAGCTTTAATGGTTGCCGACCCTATTATGGAGGCGGCGACGGGACAATCTTTGACTGGCATGATTTTAAATCCATTTATGGAACATATCTTTATGCCACTAATGTCATTAATTTCTAAAGTAGTGGAAGAGGTATTTGATAAAACGCCGATTGGTTTATTGCTTAAAGCAATAGATAAAGCCACCGGGGCAAATATGATGGATACCATTCATAGCGTAGTGTCTGCCGCAGTGACCGTGGCGGTTATTATTGCCGTAGCCTATTTTGCTAAGTCAGCGGCTAAGTTTGTCATCGAAAAAATGGGCAAGGCGGTGACAAATATGATTATGGAAACAATTAAGAAAACCATCGAGCAAGCGCTGAAAAAACTGGTGCCGAAAGTAGTTAAAAGTGCCGGGAAGCAAGTGAATCAGGTTATCAGACAAGCGAGCAAAAGCCTGTCCAAGTCACTGTCAAAAGATCCGGTGGCTTTGCAAAAGCAATTGAATAATATGGAGATGTTGCGTAGCGCAACCACCATTGGCTCTAGCGTAACTCAAGCCACCGGTAATATAGTGGCAGGGAATTTACAGGCTGATGCTATGGAGGCGTTGGCGGCATTTAAACTCGGTAGCGCAGACATGGATATACTGAAAAAATTCTCTGAGCAGATTCTTGAGTATTTTAAACAAGAGCAAACGCTAATGCAGGAGTTGATGAAGAATATGTCCTCGGTACTCCTTAAACAACAAGACACAGGACGTACTATTCTTCGCAACATGCACGTTTAATATCACTCCATAACCTAATAGGTAAATAATATGTCATCATCCATTGGCAGTAATAGTCACAACCTTATTCTGAATTATCCGAATCTAGATAATACAAAAAAAGAAATAAATGGCGATAAAGAGTTAATTAAAAAGAATGCAAATAATACGAATCAGCCGACTGATTCGAATAAATCAACGGCTCAAAACAAAAACGTAAAAACAGAGGGGAAAATTAATCCTCAGGCGGCGGCGCTGCGAGAACCTCAAGGTGAGATGCAGCCAACGGCGAGTAAGTTGATGATGGTGGATTTGGCTGAGAAAAGAACCACCGCTGCGGTGAGTCCAGCGGACGACACGCCAAAACCGGCGATTGCCGCGCCGACGGTTGAGACCCAGCCAACGCTATTGCAAGAGCAACTGAAGCATATTACCGGCGTCAGCAATTTCGCTGCTGAACAAACCAAGGCTATCGATGCAGCACAGCCTAAACAGGGCTTTGCCATCACCAATCTTAATAATTCATTTGGTGCCAGACTATCTAATGTCGTGATGCTTGCAGTGAAAGTATTGACTGAAATGCGAGTGGCGGAAAATAAGCTGGGCGGCCATCAGTTAGAGCTTTCGGCTAAAGCGGCGAAAGCCTCTGCCGACCATACTATCCAAAGTGGTAAAGAAGCCCGAAATCAGGCGATTACTCAAGGTGTTGTTGGGTTGGCTACCACCGTAGGTGGGCAAGCTCGGGCGATGAAAGGCACCAAAATGTCGAATAAATCGCTTGATGTGTCCAAGCAACAGGCTAATTTCCAGAACCAAGCGAACAAAAGTACCAGTGCTCTGAACAAAGTGGCTCCAGGGCAAAAACCTGGCTCTGCCGCACTACAAAATGATAAATCAATTATCGAAGGTGGTGCGATCCACGATAAACAACACAGTGCAACGCTGAAGGGGATCGAAAGCAGTCGCCAAATGGCTAATGCGCAAAAAGTCATTGGACAAGGTAACGCAGCTAGCCAGATGGGCAATCCTATGGGGGCGGTAGCGGCATCCCAGTTCCAGGTGAATGAGGCTGAGGAGAAAGCTGGCGCGGCGATTCAGGAAAATGAGAAATCCGTCAAGCTGGAAACGCATGCTGAATCAGTCAAACGTAGCGATCGTGATAAGCAGTTGCTGAATATGCTGATGAATATGCTGTTCCAAACGGTAACGGCAAAAAATGAAACGATTAGCAGCATGATCAATAACAAAGCCTAGTTGTTATGCCCCCAGAGTTTTGGGGGCAATTTTTCATATTTCTGAGCGAAAAGTGAGTCAGTTATGGATGGAATTACTAATAATCACAACACGGTGCGTTTTTCCGAGCATTTAACGGTTAATTCTAATGAAACGAGGCAGGCTCCCGCCGCTGCAGTTGATGAAGAGGCAAAATCTGCTCGCATGACCACCCGGCAACAGGTTTTGACGAAAACAAAAACTAAGTTAGATGCATTACTTAATTCAGATAAAACTCATCAGGCTGCCAAAACGCTGTCAGGAACATTACGTGATATTGAGCAGCGTCAGCCTGAGCGAGCTGCGCGATTAAACGCATTTTCAACTGAGGGGAAAAGTCAGCAGGATTGCGATAAACAGCTGGAGATATTACTGGCACCCGATAAAAGTGACGCTCTTGCTCGCACGCAGCTTGATGCATTACGTGCTACGGCTTCAGATAAAAGCAGCCTTGCTCGCCGCACGTTGTTAATTGACAGCATCAGTAAGCAATTGCAAACCATTGCACAATTGGCGCAGGAAAATCCTGAGGACTATGACTTAACCGACGCGGCTGAATTACAGGCTGCTGCGCCTCGTTCTGCTCGTTCTGCTCGTTCGACAGATCCGACGGAGAAGAAGGACCCGATCTCCAGTTGGGATATTTACCAGGACTTAGCCGACGCCATTGGCGAAATGGATGACAGTTACTTATCCGTCCATGAGTACGCAGTGAAACAATATTCTGATTTTTTCAGTGATTTCTCCAATCTGAAATCTAAATTACAGGAATTTATTAACTCTGGAAAAGATGGGAATATCATTCTTAATTCAGGTGAGATCAGAAAGGAATTAGATAAATTACTGGCAAAATATTCTGTAAACCCTGTCACTAAAGCCGCAGTTTTATTTCCTAAACAAAGTGAGACCGGTGGGGTTAAAGGGGCATCTCAAGAAGATGCGAAGGCATGGGCCAGCGAATTGGGCATTGATCCAAATACCTGCGTTAAACAACTGCCTGACGGTACTTGGGTTTGTACCATAGACACCAGCCCGTTAACAAAAATGAAAAGCGATCTGCCGCATAACGCTGTTGAAGATATGAACTCCGCCAAATTCCAAGCTTGGATGGCGGGTTTTGACGCGCAGGCAGAAAAACTACAAACGGCCATGCAAAGCCACTTACAGAAGTACAGTACCGCCAGCTCAACGTTCGATAATTTAATTAAAGTTCTCAGTAGCACTATCTCCAGTTTGCTCGAGACAGACAAAAGCTTTTTCAGTAATTAGCGATAAGGAAAGAGTATGCCATCTTCTATAAAACTGGCTGTCACTCCTCAAATTGATATCAGCCGTATCACGCGCAATGCTAATATAGATAGCCAGTCTGTGGCTGCGAAGATTAATCACATACACAATGTGCCTGTTAAACCCTCATTAGCATCAGCATGCAATAATCCCAGTAGCATGTGTTCTAATGTGCGTAGTGTTTGTGCCCAGATACATACCCAAACACAGTCGCAGTTGCCCGGTTCAAATTCTCCTGAGCCTCAGCCTCGTGCTGCGACCTTAAATGCTCCCGCTGATATTCCAAATGGCGACATTTTTTACGTTCAGCATTTGGAACAGGCCAAAGAAGCCTTTCTTTCAGAGCTACCGGCAGACAAAATGGCTGAGGTCAAAGGAATATTGGACAGAGCCGTTGATGCAAAGGGGAAAGATAATGTCCTGAGATTTATGCAGTTATTTAGCGAAACCAAAAAATATTGCCGCGAAAACCAGCTTACAGGGGAAAATAAAGACAAGGCGTTTTCTGCTATCGCTAATTCTTTAGTCAAATTGCTGACACAGGATAAATTGCGCAATAATTCTGCGTTAGGCGATAATAGTACAAAGAAAGATCATAAAAAATTTGCAGAATTGCAGCATCAGCTAATTAGTATGGGATCAGCGGAACCGAAAAAACTCGGTGAACAATTATTGGTTAATCAGGTATGGCCGCTGGTGTCTGCTTATTTTAGCGATAACGCCGATCCTCAGGAGATATTTCGTGAATCACTGTCATTGCTCGATAAGCAAAGGGATCAAAATATAGCGGACAGTGCCAAGTCACGGTTTGAGAATCTGACCCAGGATTTCAAGCTGATCGCTGTGGTATTAGATCTTCTGCAATCGAGAATTAACGCGCCGCAGGGGGACACCCTCGACAGCCCAAATCCACCCGCGGCACCTAATAGAGAAACGCCTGCCGCTCCGGCAGCACCGGCCACGCCAACGCCGACAGCAACCACGCCTGGAGTCACCTACAATACTTATAACTATAACTATTACTATGGTGATGGCTCCTCATCGCCAACTCAACCGGCCAATCCAGCGACTATTACGGTAAATCCGACTATCAGCCCTGTATTTAATCCGGTATTTAGCCCATCTATTAATGGTCATCCGGCAGGCGACAGACCATCATCGGCTCATGCGACGGAGACTAAAAGCGTTAATGTTGCGGATAGGACTCTGGAAAACGATGGACAAAGAGACATTGGGCAAAGAGAGCCAATAGGCAAATCGGTAATTGGTGTAAGTAATGAAAGCAAACCACCGCTATTCACTACTTTTATCGATGGTAATACACCAGAAACGGATTCAACGAATTCAACGGATTCAACGGATTCAACAGATTCAACAGATTCAACAGATTCAACAGATTCAACAGATTCAACGGATTCAACGGATTCAACGGATTCAACAGATTCAACGGATTCAACAGATTCAACGGATTCAACAGATTCAACGGATTCAACAGATTCTCGTAATCCCATTAGCCCTGAACCTTTGATAAATAATAAATCGATTCTGACCAGCGACACGCCAGCGCTGGACGATGATATACCTGTGACTGAAACTGATAACCACGACGGATTGGTGGCGCAGAAAAAAACGTCTCATCAATCGGCGATATCTCTGACAAGTCGTTCAGTAACAGATAGCATTTCACAGCTTGATTCAGATGTGGTGCTGCGTAGCAAGAATTCCCATAATGAAACTGGAATCACTGCTCGTTCCGCAACCATTACAGCGAATCCGATTAAGGCTGATATTAATGTGCCAGAGACGAACGCACAGGTAAATAATCGGATAGTGCCGCCACTGGTTAATGATTCCACTAAACGGTGGGATTCAGTTACCCCATATTTGCCAAAGCAAAATCATGTCAATTCTCCTAACACGCGCACGATAGGGGATGCATTTATCGGGGGAATGGAGTCGCCAAGCCGAATTGATCAATTAAACCGGAGAAGTAGCGAATCGGCTCGTAATAGCGGCCAGTTTTTGCCTAAGGTGACTGCGGAGCAGACCTCGTCACAAGAACGAGAGAGCCATAATGTCAATCGTACCCGCGTGATAACGCCTCCAAATCGGCCATTGAATAATCCTAAGGCGCAGACTCAGGTTGAAGTAGCGCTAAATATCACTGAAGCAGATTCTATTTCGACGCCAAATACTGCACGCACTAATTTAAATGCAGTATCAGAAGAGCAACCAGAATCATTTATCGCCAAACGCCAACGTTTTGAAGATGAGAGTAAAGGGCGTGATGCGTCAAGATTAAAACCGAAAAATCCTGCACCTGCAGCGGCGACTAATTCTGAACGCATAGTGATGAGCCCCGGTTCTTCCTCGGCATTATCTGGATATCAGCCTCCTCGCAGCGAACACAAATAAATTTAACTTAGCTAATTTCACCTTTCCTTATTATAAATAAGGGAGGGTGAAAATAAGGAACAGATTAGATATGAAAGCGATTATCGATGAAGTTTTGGTATCCTGCCTGTTTTGTGAGCAGATTGATATTTCACCAGAGAAGCACATTGTTAACGATCTTTATGCTGATTCCGTTGCTTTGCTTGATATTACGATGGCTCTGGAGGAACGATTCGGATTTGATTTCAGTAAACAGGATATCGAGCAGTTTGAGACCGTTGGCGACCTTTACAAAATTGTCATGAGAAATGCGGTGATTCTTTAGTTGTATCGGCATTTTCAATAAAAATCATTATTTTCTTATCATAAGGATAAAACAATGACTCACAAATCACTTTGAGTTAATGCATTAGTCATCATAGTTTTGTAAATATATGTATATATTTATCACTGGCAAAGAGTAAGGTATTGCACAGAATCTTTCTTTATCAAAAGGCCATAGGTTACGACCCCAAAAAAATCAATTCAATCTAAATCATAATAATTATAATGATCGTTTTTTTAAAGTAATCACTTAGTGATCTGGTTAATTATATAAGCATGTAGATATCTTGTGAGTTTATATTTGCAGGCCGATCAGTCTATTTTTCAGCATGGCTACGACTCGTTAGATACTTTACATAATAAGAATGATTTACATTACCTTTTGGAAAGTTAATATTCCCTTTTGATTTTTTAAAGGGTGAACATAGGAAAGAGTAAACTATGAGGGCCGCAAAGTGATTCAGCATGAATTTGGTAATTACTCATTAAGCTATGATGGCGACCTTATGCATCTTAACGAACGTATTCTTATTCCACCGAAAGAATTGGCGCTCTTAAGATTGTTTCTTGATTCACGAGAGCAACTGCTCTCTAAAGATATGATTATTGAAAAAATCTGGCATGGTGTGCAGATCTCTGATGAGTCTTTAACCCGCTGCGTTTATGGTTTAAGGCGATTGTTAGGTGGGAATAAAGATTACATTGTTACCGTATATGGGCGAGGTTATCGCTTTGTTCCTCCTGCTAAGGAAAAAGAAGCTTCAACGCTGTTTTTCTCCCGCAGTAATAGCTTTTTTCAACGGCCGGATCGATTTATCTATCCATTACTAAATTAATGTTAACTTAATGGTTAACTATATGGTTTTATAATGATTTTTATTGAGATTTACTTCGTGTTTTGAGAGGGCGTATTTATATTGCTCTCTCGCTTTTTCATTTGAACTCCTCTACTACTCAACCTGTTCCATCAGGACTATAAATCCGCATCAATCTCTCATCATTTTTTAATCAAGATCTCCTTCAAAAAAATGTTTCTAATAGCGTCAGTAATTTGAATATTTCAATAAATTAATAACGCGCGCCTGGGGCTAGAACTCTCAATTATGGTTAATGAAACTGAACATAGCGGCACATCACCACGCATTGTTGTGCGTCTACTTAACAGTGTCTTGCGAGGGTGCGAGTTTGTTTTAGACTCGGGTACAACTTTATTTATCGTGTCTGAGCGGGAAAATATTCACGCTCAAAGTTCAGGAACGGTGCTTCCTGAAAATATGATATTTGTTCCAATGGAGCAAGGCGGCGTTAGCTTTGAAGCCGTGGTGAAAAATAATGAAAATGAAAAATCCTCTCTAACACTACGGGAGTTAAAACCTGACGGAAACATCGAGAATACAGTTAATCTTAATGAAGTGATTCATATCGGTACTTTAGATCTTGCCGCGCGTTTTGAACATGATACGTGGAGCCAGGATATCCTTAACCATTCTGTCGCGGGAATCAAAAATACGCCTAAGCCGATGGAGAAGAAAAAAGGTTGGTTTTGGATTGGGGTGATACTTCTGTTGCTCACACTGTGCATAACGGTTTGGGGTTATACCTATTTTAATAGCCAGCAGCGCAAGATTTTAGAAATTTCGTCTCTGCTTGGCTATAAAAAAGATCAGTATCAGTATCTTCAGGGAAGAGACAAGATAACTTATATTCTGGCCAATGATGAAAAATCCATGTATTGGGCACAACAAGCTTTGGTAAGAAATCTACCTTCATCTTCAGTTAAAGTGGTTAATATTCCGGCAGAGGAGTTGCGTATTAGCCTTTGGCTGAATGAACATTGGCCATCGTTAAAATTTCACCGCATTTATCTCAGCAATCCCACCGAGCCGGTTGTGCTGTTGAGTTATGAAAGAGGGCGTCTGGACAATACACAGAAAAACAGATTGTCTGAATTGCTGAAAAAAGAAATACCTTATGCTGATTCAATTGTTTTTAATCAAATGAAAGATTCGTTAGTGGCGAAAGAGGCTGAGCAAGGTTTGAGTAAAATGTCGATTGTTTTTAGTGAGAATAAGAACGTCGATAGCGTCACTTTTGTTATCCGGGGGGAAATGGATGACAGCGAATTACAAAGAATAAAGACCTTTGTCCAAAGTTATTATCAGCTTTGGGGCGGCCAGTATGTGCAATTTTCCATAGAGTTAAATAATGACTGGCTCAAGGGCAAATCCTTTAAGTATGGTGATCAGGGGTATGTAAAGGTTTCTCCTTCTCACTGGTATTTTCCAAAACCTTTATCTTTAAATGAGAAATAAATATGGCTGATTCTACAATTAATGCGACGCCTCCGTGGGAAGGCTTTCTTTCCCAAAAATCTGCCTCTTTTGATACTGGCGTAACCAGTTTGAATGAGGAACTCGAGAAAGCATTGAACTCGTTGAAAGGCAATCCATCTGACCCGATGCTGTTAGCGCAATACCAATCACGACTTTCCGAATATACGTTGTACCGAAATGCGCAGTCCAACGTGGTTAAAGTCTATAAAGACGTTGGCTCGGCGATTATTACCAACTTCCGCTAGTTATTGCGTATGAGTTATTACACAAAGGGTATGACTGCCCTTTGTCATTATTTAATTGAGATGACTATGTCTGAATCTATTACTGGAGTTATGTCCGTCACGGCGTTTTCTCATGATGCGGTGATGGCATCTGATGATGTTATGTCGCTAGATAGCCTGGTTATGCAGGCTCTAGCTAAAGGCGCGGTGACTTCTGATGCTGAGAAAAACCATGTATTGAATAAAATACAGGACCAGCAAACAACGTCAGATCCGGCACAGCTATTCGAGTTGCAGCAAAGAACCGCTGAATATAATTTGAAAATGTCCTTATTCGCCACACTAACCCGAAAAGCTATCGGGGCAGTTGAAACCGTTGTGCGTGCATAACAATGCTTAAATTTAAAATATTTGTTCCTCTGCTATTATTGTTATTGGTCGGCTGTAAAGAACAGGAACTGCTTAAGAAGCTCGACCAAACGCAGGCCAATGAAATTATTGCGTTATTACTGCGTAATAATATTGATGCCAGTAAGAAGGAAATTACCAAAGAAGGCTATGTGGTATCGGTCAATAAGATCGATTTTGCCGCGGCAGTTGATCTGATGAATACCTATGATTTACCAACCAGACCTCGAATAGAAATTGCCGAAATGTTCCCCAGCGATTCTTTGATTTCTTCTCCACGAGCGGAAAAGGCACGACTTTATTCGGGAATTGAGCAACGCCTCGAGCAGTCGTTACAAACCTTGCAGGGGGTTGTTTCGGCTCGGGTTCATGTCAGCTACGATTTAAGTTCGAGTGAAGGCCAAAAGAAAACTATTCCGGTTCACCTTTCGGCGCTGGTGAAATACGACGCTGAAAATATTGATGCCACAGTGATGATCAGCGATGTTAAACGCTTCCTGAAGAATAGCTTTGATGACGTTGCTTATAACGATATTTCGGTGGTTCTTTCTAAAATACCGCAAATGCAACATCAGGCTCCTTTCACGGTGAAAAAAGGTTTAGGCGGGACGCTGTGGTTTATGATTGCCGCGGTCATTCTCTTTATTTTTTCCAGTATCGCTATGTATCTGTATCGGAAAAAACGCACTGAAATTCGTCCAGCGGCGGAAAGTGAATGAGCTTGAAGAAGGGAATGGGCGTTAGCCAGCTTGACCGGATATTATTTGATCCTTTGTCCTGGATACATCCTGAGCGCGTTCGGATTCCCGACCAATTTAACCACGGTCTATGTCGCAGTGTGATGAATCAATTCTTGCTTGACGCGCTGAATATTTCGACACAATACGACCACAGGGTATCTAATGGGCTAACGCGCCTTTTTATTGATAACTGGTTCATTCTTCCCAAGGTGGCTTTTTTAATGAGCTGCCAGCGTTATCGTGCCTGTCTGGCATATGGTGGAAAGCTGGAAATGCTTTCTGCTATGGCACGTCAGTTCGCCCAATTAGAATTAATGGAAACCAGTCGCTGCCCGTCAGATATCTCACAGGATATTCAGTGGCTACGGGCTGAGGCAATGAATGAATTATTGTGCTTCAGCCAGGATTTACCTGACGCAATCAGGCAGCGTATTCCATTACTTTTTCCTGTCGGTGGAGGAATCAGCCTTGAGCGGCAGATAAATCCGACTGCCGATGTATTGTTATTAAGGTTAGCTATTCAGCATGCAAAACGATATAGAGACTAGCCATCCGTTAAATGCGCTAGAAGGTATCTTGTTAACTAAGTCGGCTATTTTACGACGCAAGATGGCTAAAAATATTCTGGTAGAGGCTCAAATTCGCGCCAGAAAAATAATTAAACAGGCGCAAGCTGAAGCTGAAGTTTTACATCATCAGGCTTATACCCAAGGTTATGAAAAAGGGATAGTGAGCGCGGCAGAAGCCGTAGTCGGTTATATAGAAGATTATCAGTCTCTTAGCCACCAATTATACCAAGAGTTACAGCTCGAGGTTAAAAACATACTATCGGGAATATTGCATCAGGACGAAGTTTTTCTTGCCCTGCTGGATAATTGGTTACATGAATTACGCGTTGAAGATACGCCACAATCTCTGCATTTGTTACTGCCTGCCACGATGAATCAAGGCTCGAAGGAATTGACCGGATTGCTGGAGCGAATTTGGAAGGGACCGGTGGTGATTGATTACCATGCCGAACGGCGTTTTGTCATGAAATATAAAGATCAGCTCGCGGAGTTTATTCCAGATGAATTTATTGATAGCGAAATGCCAAAACTGTTAGGGGCAAAATCACTACGGGAATCATGTGGAAAACTTTCTGAGAGTGGCTTGCAGCGGTTGAGAACTGTACTGACCCGACAGTTGGATAACTCACCACAGGATTTGCCGGTAAACGATGCGTAATTAACTAAGGATGAATGTGATGGTCGGAGACATTAATAAGGTTAGCGGTGTGATCGTGGCTGGGGATGCGGGTGATAACGCAAAGGTAGAATCGCTGGATGTCATAATGAATCAAAAAGCAGAGAAGCCCATGACGCCTAAAGAGTTTGCTTTCAAAATGCTTTATAACGAGTGGATGCAGGAAACATTATTATCAGACGGACTTCGCCCTGAAGATAAGGTTGAATGGTGAAGTGGATGATATTTAAAAGAAAAAAAGCACCGCTATCTTTGCTCTCTTTGGGGCTAGCCATTGTTCTGAGTGGCTGTAGTTACCATAAGCAAATCCCCCCTTTGTTTAAATCACAGGAATCTTTAACGCGAGCTGAGATAATAAAGCAGTTGCAGTGCAATGATGCTAAAGATAATACGGCTGGCTCGTTGTTACCGGTGGCGCTTTACCAGCAAATGAATCAATGTGCAGAACAGGGAAATTATCGTTCAGCTACGCTGTTATTTTCATTAGCGGGAACCTATACCTGGTACGACGCCAGTCGAATAGATACGGATTCGGCGCGCAATAAACATGTGCAATTACTGGGAGAGTCTTTCGGGCGGCTAGCGCCAGAGCGAAGAGAATACCTGTGGCGCAATATTCAATCGGTGCTAGGAGATCGCCAACAGCTGGATACCGTTTGCCGAATGGTTCGCCTGATTGGCCCGCCGGCATACCAACCGAATTATATGGCAGGAGGTGAAGGTAAGATGATGCCTGATTTCTCTGCGCTGCCACGTTGGGATGGAGCATTGCAGAATTATCTACATTGTCCGATGGATTAAATGGTCGCATTGATATTGGCCAGCCGGTTTTTGTTTCCATTTTCAATCTATTCATGGCGGTGGCGTTTGTAAACTCGGGGCGGGCAGTGTAATTTCCCATCGTTCACAAACGCCGATTCCAGCTCATGATTCAGGACATCACGCGGATAAATGCAAATAATAGCGCCAGTAGGATAACGATTACCCCCGTGGCTAAAGCGAGCCGTTCAGAAAATAGACGACGCATTAGGTATATCCTCAGGCAAAGTGATAACGTTCGGAGTGGTATTTAGATAGCGGCACGTTCAATTCATCCAACGCTTTTTCTATGGCATCCATCATGATATCTGGGCCGCAGATAAAGTATTCATGGTCCGCATAGTCGGGCGGCAAATGACGTTTTAGTGCTTCACCCGTAATAAAACCGCGTTCGCCCTGCCAATCCGGCGGCGGCTGGGTGAGTACATGTACCACCTTCAGATCCAGTTTTAATTGCAACGACTCTAACTCTTCGCGAAAAGTAATAGATTCCCAGCTTTTACTGCCATAAAGCAGAATGATGGGGCGTTTATCCCCGCGATCGGCCAGCGTGCGAATCATGCTCATCATGGGGGTAATGCCGACGCCACCCGCAATCAAGATATGCATATCGGCCGGATTACCCAAAGTAAAAGCACCGTAAGGTCCATCAAGGTAAAGACGTTGTCCGGGGGTGACCTCAGGTATTTTTTGAGTAAAGTCCCCAAGATTGCGAATTGACATCTCAACTCGCCCATCCTGAGCCTCGGCGCTGGACGAAAATGAGAATGGATGACCGGTAATCTTAAACGGGCTGCCCCAAAGCGTTAACCAGCCAAACTGACCAGGAGTAAAACGAAAGCCCTTATGCCCATCTGGATGCATCACCAACGTCACGGTATCGCCGCGCTCCTGGCGTACTTCGCTCACTCTATAAGGTTTTCGTAGCATAAATAGCGGCTTAATCAGGCGAATATATAGCAGCAAGGCAAACCAGAAAGCGATCAGCGCCACCCATAGCCCCCGTTTCCACGGATCTTGCAAATAGAAACTCCAGCCAATCATATGCAGAATACCGGCGGTCACCGCCAGTAAGGCGAGAATAATATGGGTCAGATGCCAAATTTCGTAGCGAATTTTTAACTGCACACGCCATAAAGCCATCACGACTAATGCAATTAATGAATAAGTTGAAATAGCGGCGAAGCGGGCGCGCCAAGGCGCTTCGATAAAATTCAGCAGCGCCAGCAGTTCGGGGCGAATAACAAACAGAATTATCGGGTGTGCAATAACCAGCGCAACGGCAATCAGAGAAATACGGCGGTGGAAGTGATAAATCACGTCCTCCCCCCAAGGTTCTGTTACATAGCGAAAGCGAGCAGTTAGGCCGAATTGAAGCCCCATCATCGCCAAACCTGCATAGCCCAGAGCCACAGAAAACTCGGTCCAGAAATCTCGCGCAGGCGGCAGTGTGCCAAGCAACATGGCAAATAGCGGAGCCAGAATAAAGAACAGATAGACTAAAATCCAAAGCGTGCTGCGTACGGCATAAGGCATCTATTGGTCCTTTTTCTGGAACACGATATGACTAAGTATAATCGGACAATATAAGTCTCCATTTTTTATTAATCTTGAAGCGTTCCGATGCATAACTCATTGTTAACAATGAATTGTGCCCTCCTAGCTAAAGGGGCGGAGAAATTCGGGCGAAATATCACCCTGGTTGGCATCAACGTAGCCAATTAAATCGGCTTAACCAATAGTGAATACCAACCGGAACGTTATCTATTCGGTTGGTTATAGCGGTTCTTGTTGCGTTGTGCAGTGAATACCGCCGCCGCCTGCTGCGATCCCGTCAATGTTAATCATTACGATATCTCTATTTGGATACAGTTGTTTAAGCTGTGCTTTGGCCGCTGAATCAGTGATTTTGTCGCCAAACTCCGGTGCGATAACCGCATTATTACAGACATAGAAATTGATATAACCGGCGGCAAAATCGTGGCTGGCATATTTCCCTCGTATGTCAGAAGGACCGTTTAATACCACGACGTTGAGCTTACGGCCTTTGGCATCCCGCGCATCGCGTAGAATAGCTAAATGTTGTTTAGTGACTTCGTGATCGAAAGACTGCGGATCAGGATCGTAGCCAGCCACGAGCGTCCCCGGCGTGGTGAAACGGGCATAGAAATCGGTATGACCGTCGGTAATATCTTTACCTTTGATACCGGGTAACCAGATGATTTTTTCTAAACCTAACAGGCGTTTAAGTTCGATTTCACAATCTGCTTTGCTCCTGCCTGGGTTACGATTTTCGTTCAGTACACAGCTTTCTGTGATAATGGCGGTACCTTCGCCGTCAACCTCAATTCCGCCGCCTTCAAGAACCCAGTTCGTGGTAATCCGTTCGACGCCAGCCTGTTCAGTGACAAAACTGGCTACGTGCGCATCCTGTTGATGTTGTTGCTTATTTCCCCAACCGTTAAAGTTAAAATCAATACCGGCTTTTTTACCTTGAGCGTTATGAACAAACACCGGGCCGGTGTCGCGTATCCACAGGTCATCTAATGGGCAAATCAGCAGTTCTACCGCCGATCCTATTAATTGATAGGCGATATCGTAATCATTCTCTCTGACGAGCAGGGTGACCGGCTCGTAGTCGGCGATAGCTAACGCAATGGTGGCAAGGTTACGCTGCACTTCCGGTAATAAACGACTGCCCCAAATGGCTTTGCTGGCACCAAATGCCATCCAAGTGCGGCGATGGGGTGTGCCTTCATCGGGCATAATCCAGCGCTGCTTATCATCTTGATCAATCATAGAGTACCCCTTATTCGGCTGTGATAATAAGCCGCCCGCCATCAGCGTTGTGGCCTGAATAAATCGTCTACGCGTTATCATGTTTTTGTCCGTCGGTTTTATGTTTACTGTAGATAAGTCTGATTGGTGCGGCAGCATATCTCGTGCTGGCGCCGATCATTTCCCGCATGGCGGGTGAGTAGCGTTATTATCTGTGTTCTGTTTATTGATAAAAATTGATGTTTATTGCATTAATACCCCAATAAAATTCATGTGTGAGTGAAAAATGAACCGCATTCCCTCTCTCAAACTATTAATGGGATTCGAAGCCGCAGCGAGATTAGGCAGTTTTGCTCGCGCTGCCGATGAGCTTTGTCTGTCGCAATCCGCCATTAGTCATCAGATTTCGCAGATCGAAGCTCAGGCCGGGCAGCCGCTGTTTCGACGGGTTGGTCGCGGTGTAGAATTAACCGTAGCGGGAGAAGTGTTACAGCGAACGGTACTGCGCTCGCTGGACACTTTGCGCAGCGGAATGAGCCGGATTGCGACTTATCTCGATCCTGGGCTGGTGGCTGTGGTTTGTCCCTCACCGATATTACAGGGTTGGTTACAGCCGCGTTTAGATGCGCTGCAACAGCAGATTCCCGATCTTTGTCCCCTATTATCCTCCGATGAAACTGCACGTTTTATTGATGAAATTGATGTGGATATTGCCATTGGGAGTCGACCGCTCGATCAGGAAGGATTACTACAGCTTCCTTTTTTGCAGGATGAGTGGGTGATGGTGGCGAGCGCTACCATAGCGGAAAAGCTGATTCTTCACCCTGCGAATCACCACTGTGACATCACCAGCCTGATTTGTCTGGAGAACCATCTCACCGGGGAGAAAACCGGTGCGCTGCTGGCGACCTTGTTGCAGCGCTTCCGGTTGTCGGCCATTTATGATGATCAATCTGGCGTGTTGGATGCGGTGCGGCGGGGAAGGGGAATAGCGTTGCTGTCCCGTTTGGCGGCAGATAGCGGATTACAGGATGGAACGCTGGCAGTGGTCGCCGGTTATACGCCGTTGTCGGGGCAAACGTTCTGGCTTTCCCGCGTGGTGGGAGAGGCGCGATCGTCTCAAGTCATGGCGGTATTTGCCTGGCTACAGCAGCAAAGTAATATATCTTAGTCATTCCCAAAACGTATTTGGTTGACTAGAGATAATCCTCCCCTTTAATTTGCTGAATGGGATTTTAAAATCAATCAGTAGCGATTAAGTGTGAGTTAGGATTAAATGTAGCAAATAAGTTAAATAACTCCATGATTGCAGATATTAATTTTATTTAGTACATTACTGCGCGTATTTAGTCTGTATCTGGTTTTGAGCAAGCCTAATTGGAAAATTAATACAATCTAGAGAAATAGGGATATATGAAAACTTCTCATAAGTTACTTATCAGCTTCATTTGTGTCGCTGCGCTTTCCGGCTGCGCGCGTACCGCACCTGTATTAACACCGTATACCAATATCACGACCCATAATTCTACCGAACAGATCAAAACGATCATACTGGATGCAGGCCAGAATCGTGACTGGATCATGACCCCGATAGCGCCAGGTGTGATTGATGGCCGCTTAATGAATCGCGATCACAGCGTAAACATCCGTATCAACTACACCCCGACCAACTACACCATTAAATATGTCAGCAGCACAAACTTAAAAGCTGCTAATGGAAAAATCCATCGTAATTATAATCGTTGGGTTAATAACCTCGATAAAGATATTCAAAAACGTTTAATGGCTAATGCTAATAAATAATACGGAAATTTGAGTTAAGTCGGAGCTGGATTAACCGTAGTCTGGCTTTGGCTATTTGATATTGGACATCAAACCATGACCGTGCGCTATAACTACGATAAAGATAATATTAGTGCGCTTGACGCAATTACCGAGGCGCAGAGAATTGCTTTTGCGCCAATGTTATTTCAAGCAGCGGTAAATCTCAGGGATTCAGGTATTCTATCGCTGTTGGATAATTGCAGAAAGCAGGGCGCGACCCGGCAGGAAATTACCTACGGCTGCGAGCTGGACGATTATGCTGTAGGCGTGTTGTTAGATATGGGCATGAGCGGAAATATTGTTTACCAAACCGAAGGCCGCTATTTTATAGGTAAAATTGGTCACTATTTACTGCATGACGCTATGACCCGCGTCAATATGGATTTTACGCAGGACGTTTGCTATCAGGGTCTATATCACCTGAAAGAATCATTACAGCAAGGAAAACCGGCGGGACTTCAGGTTTTCGGTTCTTGGCCGACGATTTATCCGGCGCTGAGCCAGTTGCCTGAGCCAGCGAAGCAAAGTTGGTTTGCTTTCGACCATTTCTATTCCGATGGCGCTTTCAGCGCTGCTTTGCCTCATGTCTTTGCTCTTGAACCGGCAAAAATCTACGACGTGGGAGGCAATACCGGGAAATGGGCTTTACGCTGCTGCGAATATCATGCGCAGGTCGAAATGACCATCATCGATTTACCGCAGCAAATTCGGCTAGCTAAGAAAAACATCGCGGAACATGCGCTGTCTGAGCGTATTTCTCTCCATGAAGCAGATATGTTGACCGATGCGCCATTACCGCAGGACGCAGACGTTTGGTGGATGAGCCAGTTCTTGGACTGTTTTTCGGAAGCTCAGATTATTGCTATCCTCAAAAAAATCGCAGCGGCGATGAAGCCCGACGCCAGAGTGTGTATTATGGAGCTCTTCTGGGATTGTCAGCCCTACGAGGCTGGAGCATTCAGTTTAAATGCTTCTTCGCTGTATTTTACCTGCATGGCTAATGGTAACAGTCGTTTTTATCGCGTCACTGATTTCCTGGGTTATTTACAGAAAGCCGACTTTGAGTTGGAAAAACAGATAGATAATCTTGGCATTGGTCATACTTTATTGATTTGTAAAAAACGATAGCGGTCGATTGGAAATGGCCAAGTCGAGGCATTAACCTAAGAAATATAAGAAATAAGGGGCAAGTTGGCATCAGTCAATTATTGCCTCGGTATTTTGCTCATTTTCTCCGCCAGAGATCACGAATTCATGCAGTTTACTCTGAACATCACCGATTGGCAGGCTATCGCGCCCGGATTAGCCTTGGCAGATGAATGGCTCTGGTGGGCTAATCAATCGCCTGCTAGGGTAGATCACACCCAGCCGCTGGCTAAATGTAGTCTGTTGCCGATGATGACGGCCCGTCGCCTGAGTTCAGGGAGCCGTCTGGCCGTGGAATGTGGATTAGCGATTCTGAGCCGCCAATCGGTGGACGCGATTGTATATACCAGCCGTCACGGTGAGCTGGAGCGTAATTACCGCATTTTGCAGGCGCTGGCGACGGAACAAAGCCTGTCGCCTACGGATTTTGCTATGTCGGTGCATAATTCTGCGGTGGGTAATCTCACTATTGCGGCCAGAAAACCGCTGGTTTCATCGTCTTTATCCGCCGGTGTGGAAACTTTTCAGCAAGGTTTGCTCGAAGTTCTAGCGTTACATCAGGCCGGTTATTCCCGCGTATTAATGGTGGATTTCGATGGCGTAATTCCAGAATTTTACCATCCATATATGACATCGGATATGCCAAAATATCCGTTTGCCGTCGCTTTACTGATTGAACCGGGTGATATCTTGCGCTGCGCGACCCGCAAGGGGCAGCGGCCCGAGCCGGAGGTGCCTCAGAGTCTGCAATTTTTGCATCATTGGCTAGGTTCACACGCTTCCTTTGTCGTCACCGGTGGTCGATTCGATTGGCAGTGGAACCGTTAGGATGAAAGTGTTGAAGCTGGGGCGACAAATCAATTGGCTGTGGCGGCTGGTCATGACTGGGCTATGTTTTGCCCTGTTCGGGCTGGGCGGGTTGTTGCTATCGTTGCTGTGGTTCAATTTTCTCCTGCTCACTCAGCGTGATGGTCAGCAGCGACGCATTCTAGCCAGACGCAGCATTTCTGCCAGTTTTCGCTTGTTCCTCGCTTTGGCCCGCAGGTTGGGTGTGTTGGATTACCGCTTGCAGGGTATCGAAAAGATTCGCGCTGATAAAGGTTGCCTGGTCGTCGCAAATCATCCCACGCTGTTGGATTACGTTATTTTGGCTTCGGCCTTGCCGGACGTCGATTGTCTGGTTAAGGCTGGACTCTTGCGTAATCCTTTTGTAAACGGCGTGATTAAAGCCGCCGATTACCTGGTCAATAGTCAGGGACCAACCCTGTTGGCGGCCTGTCGCCAACGTTTAAACCGCGGCGAGAATATTTTGATTTTTCCCGAAGGTACGCGCACCAGTCCGGGAAAACCGCTGAAGTTACAGCGGGGTGCGGCCAACGTTGCCGTCCGTTGCGAATGTGATTTGCGTATTGTGCATATTCACTGTAGCCAACAAACGCTGGATAAACAGAGCCGCTGGTATCAGATACCGCCAGAAAAACCGGTGTTCAGCGTTGTGGTGGGCGAACGTATTGCTAACGAATATTTTGTGGCTGTAGAAGAGGATGCGCAGGCGCTTGCCGCTCGCCAGCTGAATCGACAATTAGCCCAGTTATTGACGCCTGAGAAAGGCCAACCCATGGATACGGATGATGCAAGAACTCTCTCTTGAATTAAAAAAACTCATTATTGATACCCTGAATCTCGAAGATATTACTCCCGATGAGATAGAGGCAGACGCCGCGCTGTTTGGCGAAGGTTTGGGACTGGATTCCATTGACGCGCTGGAGTTAGGTCTGGCGGTCAAAAATCGCTATGGCGTGATGTTATCTGCTGAAAGTGAGGAAATGCGTCAGCATTTTTACTCCATCGCCACGCTGGCGGCATTCATTCAATCTCAACGTGCTTAATAGTCGGATAACTTATGGATAAACAAGATATTTACCAGGAAGTGTCGGACCTCTTGGTTAAACTTTTCGAAATCGACCGGTCGCAGATCACGCCGCAGGCGCGTCTGTATGAAGAGCTGGAGCTGGACAGTATTGACGCCGTAGATATGGTGGTTCATTTACAGAAAAAGACCGGTCGCCGGATCAAGCCCGAATCCTTTAAGTCTGTGCGTACCGTGCAAGACGTCGTGGATGCGGTAGAACAATTATTACAGCAACCAGACTGATTGGTTGTTTCGGAAAACCACGCCGTTTATGCAAAGTTTCCTGCGCATCGCCAATGGGCTGATTATGCTGTTATGGCCGTTCATTATTTGGGCGGGCGTGACACAGGGTCAATCCTTCTGGTTAATTCCGTTGTTTATTGCCTTTTTCCTGCTGCGCCTGTGGTTACTGAAAGGTCATGGGGGACTGCAAGGTAAAACGGGCGGTCAAGCGTATGCGGGGAAAGCGCTGGCGTTAACCGGTATTGCTCTTTGTGCTGCGAGCGTGCTGATGCGCGACCACCAAGTGCTGATGTATTACCCGGTGGTGGTTAATCTGGTGCTGTTGACGCTGTTCGGCAGCTCTCTGTTTTACGGCATGCCAATCGTGGAGAAAATCGCCCGTTGGCGCGAGCCGGATTTACCGCCGCAGGGCGTGGGCTATACCCGGCGAGTCACTCAGGTTTGGTGTCTGTTTTTTATCATCAACGGGTCGATTGCATTGGCGACCTGTTTGTATAACGACATGAAAATCTGGGCATTATGGAATGGCATGCTGAGTTATATCTTTATTGGCGGCGTGATGGGTGTGGAATGGTTGGTACGTCAGCGGATAAAAAACGGATGAATACATTACCGCTGTCTCAATGGCTGTCTGAAGAACGGTCGGGTAGCACTTTGATTGCCCGTAGCGGTGATAAAGATATCCACCTGAATGAGTTTCGACAGGATGTGACCCGACTTTATGCTCGTCTGATAACCGGTTCAGAAACCTGTTGGGCGCTGTGTTTTAACGATAGCTATCAATTTTGTGTCGCGCTGCTGGCCACGCTGTATGCGGGCAAAATTCCGGTACTGCTAGGGCATCATCGGCGCGCACAGCTCGTTGAACAAAGCCAGCATTTCGATGGGGTATTAAGCGATCTGCCGCTGAAATTAGACTGCCCAGTGTGGTCGCTATCGGATGCTGCCCCTGTGAGCGTGCCGTTACCGCCGATTGCCGCCGACGCGAGTCTGCGGTTATTTACCTCGGGTTCCTCTGGCGAACCCCGTCGGGTGGATAAACCGGTTGCCGTGATGGATAGAGAAGCCGTCTGGTTGGCTGATTTATGGGGCGAACGGCTGAGTCACTGCGTGATTCGGGCATCCGTCAGCCATCAACATCTGTACGGTCTGACGTTCCGCATCTGGTTACCGTTGGCGTTGGGGCGACCTTTCGCCAGTGAAACGGTGGCGTTCCCTGAGCAACTGACTAACAGTCCACGCTGCGCCTTTATTACCAGTCCGGCGTTTTTACAGCGACTGGATAGCCAGTTGCCGCCGCCGCGTTGCGAATTTGTGGTTTCCGCCGGCGGGCCGCTACATTTTGACGATGCTCAACGAGCACAGCACTGGCTTGGAATCACGCCCGATGAAATTTATGGCAGCACAGAAACCGGCGTGATGGCATGGCGTAGCCGCCATCATCCGCAGGCAGCATGGCAGCCGTTTAGCGGCGTGCAACTGAATCGCGATGAGCGGGATAACTGGTGGGTGGTTTCCCCTTTGGTTCCTAATCCGTTGGGAATGGCGTTGGATGATCGGCTTATTGTTGACGATCGGGGGCGATTTACGCTGGCCGGTCGTCGTGATCGGGTAGTCAAAATTGAAGAAAAGCGTCTTTCTCTCAGTGATATTGAGCGGCGATTGCGGACTTTGTCTGGCATCGAAGACGTTGCGGTGCTGGTGGTTAAACGCGGTGCGAGGCAATGTATCGCCGCGGCGGTGGTGCTGAATCAGGCAGGATTGGACGAATTAGAGCAAATCGGCTGGCTGCGGTTGCCCCGCCGCTGGCGACAGCAGCTCGCCGGTTGGCTGGAACCGGTGGCATTACCGCGCTATTGGCGCAAATTATCGGCTATTCCAATTAATCAGCAAAGCAAACGTTCTTGGCCTCAGTTACAGGAGTTATTTAATGAAAACCGTTGAGCTTTCCCGCCAACAGTCGGAACGGCATCAGATGGAAGTTAGCCTGTATCTGGACCCCAAATTAAGTTGGTTTACCGGACATTTTGATATACAGCCTCTGTTGCCGGGCGTGGCACAGATCGAGTGGGTGATGGGGTACGCGGCAGATATAGCGGGCGCAGACTGGCAGTTTTCCGGCATCGATAAGGTCAAGTTCCAGTTGCCGCTGTTGCCAGGCAATCAGGTGTTACTCCGCCTCGATTGGAATGAATCCCGTGGCTTGCTCAGTTTTAGTTATACGTTGAATGAAGGTGTTACCGCACACACGGCCAGTAGCGGAGTGATAAAATTATGTCGCTAGCCGTTCACGCTTTCGCGCCGTGCGTGGTTATTCCTTGCTATAACCACGGTGCAATGATGAATGATGTGGTGGCGCGGCTGGCTCCCTTTGGCCAGCACTGTTTTATCATTGACGATGGCAGCGAGCCTGCCACACAACAGATTTTACAGCGCTTGGCCGAAACGCACTCTGGCATCACGTTAGTTCGGTTGCCTTGCAATCAGGGCAAAGGTGCGGCGGTATTAACAGGTTTCACCGTGGCTGCAGAGGCGGGATATAGCCATGTGTTACAGGTGGATGCCGATGGACAACA
This sequence comes from Yersinia nurmii, assembly GCF_001112925.1. Lineage (GTDB taxonomy): Bacteria > Pseudomonadota > Gammaproteobacteria > Enterobacterales > Enterobacteriaceae > Yersinia > Yersinia nurmii. The sequence continues at coordinate 11,521 of NZ_CPYD01000001.1, read as the reverse complement.
CTGCATCGAGGATATCCCCGAGATGCTGAAACAAGCGCAGCGCTATCCGGATATGTTGATCTCCGGCCGCCCAATTTACGACCAGTCGGTACCTAAATCTCGTCTGTATGGTCGCTATATCACCCATGTGTGGGTGTGGATCGAAACCCTGTCGTTATCCCTGAAAGACAGTATGTGCGGATTTCGGGTTTATCCGCTGGTTCCGGTCATTGCTCTGATGGCGCAATATCCATTGGGGAAACGTATGGATTTTGATACGGAAATCATGGTGCGCCTTTACTGGCAAGGCACTGATAGCCGTTTTGTCCCTACGCGAGTGACTTACCCCGTTGACGGGCTTTCCCATTTTGATGCGTTGCGGGATAACCTGCGGATTTCGTGGATGCATACTCGGCTATTTTTGGGCATGTTGAGGCGTTTCCCGCGATTGTTAACGCGACGTAGTCCGCGTCACTGGGCCGGAGTTAAAGAGCGTAAAGGTTTGGGCGGCATGCGCTTTATGCTCGCGGTTTATCGTCTATTAGGGCGGAGAACGTTCGAGATATTACTACGTCCGGTAGTGGGGTATTTCTGGCTAACGGGCCGAACTCAGCGGCAGGTCTCGCAGCAATATCTGGCGCGTTTGCAGCAAACTGCCCAAAAAAAGTCATGGGTTGTGCCGGACAATCTAACTAGTTATCGACATTTCCTGCGGTTCGGTAGCGCGATGCTGGACAAAGTCGCCAGTTGGCGCGGTGATCTGCGGCTGGGGCAGCAAATTGTATTTGCTCCCGGAGCGCAAGAAACCATTAATACCGAGTCTGAAGGTGGGAAGCTGATTCTGGCTTCTCACCTCGGCGATATCGAAGTGTGCCGCGCATTAGCGCAGCAGGATGGTCATAGAATAATTAACGCGCTGGTATTCAGTGAACATGCCCAAAGGTTTAAGCAGGTATTGGAAGAGATCGCGCCGCAGGCGGGGATGAATCTGATTCCCGTGACCCACATGGGGCCAGATACCGCTATTTTACTGAAAGAGAAGCTGGATGCCGGTGAATGGGTGGCGATTGTCGGCGATCGTACCTCGGTCACTACCCAGCGCGGTGGGGAGCGCCGCGTGGTGTGGAGCGAATTTCTCGGGGTACCCGCGCCGTTTCCGCAAGGGCCATTTGTTCTGGCATCGGTATTGCGCTGTCCGGTTTTACTGATGTTTGCTCTGCACCAGCGGGGCAAACTGCATATCCATTGTGAACCTTTTGCCGATCCGTTGCTGTTACCACGTCAGCAGCGTGAAGCCGCATTGCAATCGGCGGTGGATCGCTATGCGTCGCGTCTGGAGCACTATGCGCTGCAATCGCCGCTCGACTGGTTTAACTTTTTTGATTTCTGGCGACTGCCTGATTCGCCATCCGGCAAGGAGTAACAAGTGCTGACCGATGCTCGTTTTACCACTGAAGTAGAGATGACCGTACCCTTTCACGATACCGATCCTATGGGCGTGGTGTGGCACGGTAATTACTTCCGTTATTTCGAAGTGGCGCGAGAGGCGCTGCTGAATCAGTTTAATTATGGTTACCGGCAAATGCGTGAGTCTGGCTATGTTTGGCCGGTGGTCGATACGCGGGTGAAATACCGCGACGTGCTGGCGTTTGAACAGCGAATTCGGGTCCGAGCCAGCGTTGACGAGTTCGAGAATCGGCTGAAAATTGTTTATCAGATTTTTGATGCTCAAAGCGGCAAGCGGACTACTACCGGCTATACCATTCAGGTGGCCGTCGAAGAAAGTACGCGAGAAATGTGTTTTGTCAGCCCTGACATATTGTTTGAAAGAATGGGAATCAAGCCATGAAAAAATGGATTTTAATGTTGTCGCTGGCGGTCGCCGCTGGCGCACAGGCAGTGACGCTGGATGAGTTACAGCAGCGTTTGGCGCAGCAGCCGGTGGTACGAGCGCAGTTTAGCCAGGAGCGCCAGATCAAGGATATGCCGCAGCCGCTGCGTTCCAGCGGTGAATTATTGATCGCTCAGAAAAATGGGCTGTGGTGGCAACAGCAGAAACCTTTTCCATTGACGCTGGTGCTGGATGATAAGCGTATGGTTCAGGTCATTAATGGGCAGGAGCCGCAGATTGTTACCGCTGATTCCAATCCGCAGATGTTCCAGTTTAACCACTTGTTGCGTGCACTTTTTCAGGCCGAACGTCAGGCGTTGGAACAAAACTTCTCACTGACATTCAGCGATTTAGGACAGGGTAAATGGCAGTTGGAGCTGAAACCGACCACTTCACCGCTGGATAAGCTGTTTAACACGATTATCCTGCAAGGGCAGCAGTATCTTGATCATATTTCGCTTAACGATCGTCAAGGAGATCGCACTGAGATTACCTTTAGCAATCAGCGCCTGACGCCAGACACGTTGACCCATGATGAGCAGCAACGTTTTGTCTTCTAGGCCGAGTTTATGGGCCTGGCTATGGCTGGCGGCTTGCCTGCTGCTAGGGGCCACTCTCACGGTGCTGTTACCGCAATCCAAGCTTTCCAGTAGCGTGTTGGCGCTGTTGCCTGCCCAAAGCATGGGACAGATTCCTCCTGCGCTGAACGACGGTTTTATGCAGCGTTTGGATCGGCAGCTGGTCTGGATGGTCAGCCCAGCCGAGGGAGATGATCCCGCGGCGGCCGCGCGCTGGCTGGAACGCTTGCAGGGTTTGCCGTCGTTGACCGCAGTTAAAGGGCCGCTCGATGCGGAGAAGCAGCAGAAATGGGGGGAATTCTTCTATCTGCATCGTAACGGCATGATTGACCCGCAGACGCGTCAGCGCCTGATGAGCGGTGGTGATGAGCAGGCTAACTGGGTACTGGCACAGCTTTATTCGGCTTTTGCTGGTGTGAGCAGCAGTGAAATAAAGAACGACCCGTTGATGCTGGTGCGGGGCGCCCAACTGGCGTTACAACAAAATGCCAGTCGCTTGGGGATGAAAAATGGCTGGCTGGTGGCTCAGGATGAGGCGGGGCGCAGTTGGTATTTTATCCACGGCGAGCTGAGTGGGTCCTCCTACAATATGCAGCAGGCGCATCAGGTAGTGACAGATTTGGCGGCGCTCGTGACCGATCTTAAGCATCATTTTCCTGGCGTTGAGGTCATGTCCCGCGGCACGCTATTTTATAGCGATTATGCCAGCCAGCAGGCCAAACATGATATTTCCACCTTGGGTTCCGCCACGGTAATCGGTGTTTTGTTGTTGATTCTGGGCGTGTTTCGTTCTCTGCGTCCGTTACTGTTGTGCGTGTTGTCCGTTGGTATCGGCGCGTTGGCCGGAAGTACGCTGACCTTATTGCTTTTTGGCCAACTGCATTTAATGACGTTGGTGATGAGTATCAGCATTGTCGGTATTTCTGCTGATTACACTATTTATTATCTTACCGAGCGCATGGTGCATGGACGTGAAACCACGCCGTGGCAAAGTCTGCACAAGGTTTTCCCGGCGTTAATGATGGCGTTGGGTACCACGGTTCTGGCCTACCTAATTATGATGTTGGCGCCGTTCCCAGGCTTACGTCAGTTGGCGGTTTTCGCCGCCGCAGGTCTGACCGCCTCATGTCTGACCGTGGTGTGTTGGTATCCGTGGTTATGTCGTGGATTACCGGTCAGGCCAGTGCCATTCATGATGCCGTTGATGCGTTGGCTTTCCGCGTGGCGTACCCAACGCACACTGTATTTAGGTTTGCCGCTGGCATTGGCGTTGTTCTCCGTCGCCGGATTACTGCGGTTGCAGATTAATGATGATATTGCCCAATTGCAGGCGCTGCCGCCGGATATTCATCGGGAGGAGCAGGCAATCACGGCATTGACTGGGCAAGGTATCGATCAAAAGTGGTTTGTGGTTTATGGCGATACTCCCGAGCAGACGTTGCAGCGGTTAGAGCAATTTGCACCGCAGTTACAACGGGCGAAAAAACAGGGCTGGCTCGGCGGCTACCGTTTGTTGCCATTGGCCTCTCAGGCGCAGCAACAGCGGGATCTGACACTGCTGCAACAGGTAGCCCCCAACGTGCTGGCACAGCTTGCTGCCGTTGGGATGGGTGGGTTGACGGTCGATCTCACACCAAGACCGGTCACGCCGGAGAACTGGCTCAATAGCGTAGTGAGCGAGGGATGGGCGTTGATGTGGATGACGTTACCGGATGGGCGTAGTGGAGTATTGGTGCCGACCGACGGCGTGCAAAACAGCGCCGCTTTGGCTGAGTTGGCGGCAAATCATACTGGCGTCAGTTGGGTCGATCGCAAAGCCAGCTTCGACCAGATGTTTTCTTTCTATCGCACTATGCTGGGCTGGCTGTTGCTGGGAGCCATTGCGATTATTGCCCTGAGTTACATGTTGCGCTTGGGCGTGCGGCGTGGGCTAGTCTGCGTATTGCCTTCGTTGCTTTCTCTCGGCTGTGGGCTAGCAGTGCTGGCGTTTAGCGGTCACTCCCTCAACCTGTTCTCCCTACTTGCGTTAGTTCTGGTGTTGGGGATTGGCATTAATTACACCCTATTTTTCAGTAATCCGCGGGGAACACCGCTAACGTCATTATTAGCAGTAACCGTGGCGATGAGTACCTCACTGCTGACCTTGGGTATGCTGATCTTTAGCAGCACTCAGGCTATCAGCAGTTTCGGTATTGTGCTGTGCAGCGGCATCTTTGCCGCATTTTTGCTGGCGCCATTGGCGATGCATCAACGTCGTAAAGGGAAGAAATCATGATGATTTTACGCTGTATCTCGGCTTTATCCTTGGCTTTGATGCTGACGGCCTGCGCCACTAAACCCGCTGATAATCGCCCCCAGGCCTGGTTAAAACCGGGCGTGAAGGTCAGATTACCCGCGCCAGGTATCACGCCGGCGGTGAATGAACAACAGTTGCTGACTGCCACGGTGAAAGGTAAGCAGCAGTCTTTGCTGGTATTGCTCAATGCGGATCGGCAACAGATTGTGCTGGCGGGGTTGTCATCTCTGGGTATTCGCCTGTTCAAACTGACCTACGATGCGCAGGGGATCAAAAGCGAGCAGTCAATTGTGCTACCTGAGTTGCCTCCGGCCAGCCAAGTTCTGGCCGATATTATGCTGAGTTACTGGCCGGTTTCTGCTTGGCATGAGCAGTTACCCGTAGGTTGGACGCTGGTCGACAACGGATCCCGCCGCGAACTGCGTGATAAGCAAGGACAACGGGTAACCGAAATTGTTTATATGACCAGCAAAGGCGTGCGCCAACCGATTAGCATCCGCCAGTACGTTTTTGGTTATCAGATCGCGATTCAACATCTGGACAGCTAACATGATTTATATTTCTGCGGTAGGCATGCTGAATGCGTTAGGAAACAATGCCGATCAGATTGCCAGCCAGCTTCCTTTGGGCATCGCTCCCGGCATGCAGCCACGCGATGGCTGGGTTCAACCCGAACAGTCCTGCTGGCTAGGCGCCGTTGAAGGTGAACTACCGGAAATTCCGGCGGCGCTTGCTATGCACCGCAGCCGCAATAATCAGCTGTTATTGGCGGCGTTGCAGCAAATTCGTCCGCAGGTCGATCAAGCGATAGCACGCTTTGGTCGCGATCGCGTGGCGGTGGTGTTGGGCACCAGTACTTCTGGATTAAATGAGGGCGATCGACAGGTTAACCACCGCTGTCACGACGAGGAAAGTGACGGCTATGATTATTATCAACAGGAATTAGGCGATCCGGCACGTTTTCTTTCGGCCTATCTCGAACTGGAAGGGCCAGCGTTCACTTTGTCTACCGCCTGCTCCTCCAGCTCCAGAGCTATTATCAGCGGTCGGCGTTTGATCCAAGCCGGGCTGGCGGATGTGGCAATTGTTGGCGGTGCGGATACGCTCAGCCGGATGCCCGTCAACGGTTTTAACAGTCTTGAATCACTTTCCACTCAGCGTTGCCAGCCTTTTGCCGCGGAACGCTGCGGTATTACTATAGGTGAAGCATCGGCTCTTATGCTGCTCACGCGGGAACCTCAGGAGATAGCCTTGCTCGGCGTCGGTGAATCCAGTGACGCATGGCATATGTCGGCACCGCATCCGGAAGGCGAAGGCGCCATTCGCGCTATTGAACAGGCGTTGGATGATGCGGCAATTCAACCGCAGGATGTGGGGTATATCAATCTGCATGGCACCGCTACCCGGCTTAATGACCACATCGAGGCCAAAGTGGTCAATCACATCTTTGGTAATGGCACGCCCTGTAGCTCGACCAAGCATTTAACCGGGCACACATTAGGTGCGGCAGGCGCGTGCGAAGCCGCGCTGTGCTGGCTGTTATTGACTCGTGATTTACCATTGCCGGCGCAGGATTTCTCTCATTCAACGCTGGATGACAGTTTGCCGCCTTGCGGGTTATTGCTCAAGCAGGAACCATTGATAAAGACAATAGTTATGTCCAATTCATTCGCCTTTGGCGGTAATAATACCTGCCTGATTCTGGGGAAGCGTCATGCCTGAATATTTACCGGCGGGAAATTATTTGCCTCATCATGCGCCGATGATGCTACTGGAAGAGGTTGTAGCGGTAGAAGAAGAACGCGTGCATTGTCGGGTTAAAGTCACAGAACAGGGGGTTTTGGCTCCTTTTCTCACTGCCGAAGGGCATTTGCCTGGATGGTTTGCGTTGGAATTGATGGCGCAAACCGTCGGCGTGTGGTCGGGCTGGCATAGTCGGCAGCGGGGTGAGCGGGTGGCGAGTCTGGGCATGTTGCTCGGCGCGCGCGCGTTACGCAGCCAGACTTCGTTGATTAAAAACGGCAATCTATTGGATATCACTATGGTCTTGCTGATGCAGGACGAAAAATTTGGCAGCTTTGAAGGTGAAATCAGCAGTGCGGGGCAGGTTTTAGCCACCGCGCGGTTGAATACCTATCAACCGGATCAACAAGAACTTAAACAATTATTTCAACGGGATGAAATGGAATGACGCGTTCAGTTTTGGTCACGGGCGGCAGTAAAGGTATCGGGCGAGCGATAGCCCTCCAACTGGCTGCCGATGGATTTAGCGTGGCAGTGCATTATCACAGCGATCTTCCGGGGGCTCAGCAAACGGCAGAACAGATAACTGCGCAAGGCGGACAAGGGCGGATTATCGGTTTTGACGTAGCCGATCGTGACGCGACACGGCAGGCCATTGAGCAGGATATTGAAACTCATGGTGCCTACTACGGCGTGGTGAACAATGCCGGAATTGCTCGCGACGGCGCGTTCCCGGCGCTCAGTGAAGACGACTGGGACAGCGTGATCCATACCAATCTGGACAGTTTTTATAACGTGATCCATCCCTGTATCATGCCGATGATCGGGTTGCGTCAAGGCGGCAGAATCATCACGCTATCGTCGGTTTCCGGTTTAATGGGGAATCGAGGTCAGGTCAACTATAGCGCGGCAAAAGCGGGCATTATCGGCGCAACAAAAGCGCTGGCAATAGAACTGGCGAAGCGCAAAATCACTGTAAACTGCATAGCGCCGGGGTTGATTGATACCGGCATGATTCAGATGGAAGAAGCATCGTTAAAAGAAGCGATGAATATGATCCCGATGAAACGGATGGGTGCCGCAGAGGAAGTGGCCGGGCTCGCCAGTTATTTGATGTCTGATATTGCGAGTTACGTGACGCGTCAGGTGATTTCCGTTAATGGGGGCATGCTATGACTCGCCGAGTCGTGATTACCGGCATGGGCGGCGTAACCGCCTTTGGCAATGACTGGCAGAGCGTGGCTGCTGGCCTGAAGTCCGGTAAAAATGCGGTGCGCAGCATGCCGGAATGGCGTGAATACGCGGGATTGAATACCTTAGTGGGCGCGCCTATTGATGATTTCACCTTACCGGAGCATTACACCCGCAAACGCATTCGCTCAATGGGGCGAGTTTCCCTACTAGCGACCAGAGCGACCGAGCTGGCACTGACTCAGGCGGGTTTGATCGGCGAAGCGGTGCTAACTAATGGTGAAACCGGCATCGCCTACGGTTCTTCTACCGGCAGTACTAAACCGGTTAGCGAATTTGCCACCATGCTAACGGAAAAACACACCAATAATATCACCGGCACCACCTATGTGCAGATGATGCCGCACACCGCGGCGGTGAATACCGGGTTGTTCTTCGGACTGCGTGGGCGAGTGATTCCTACTTCTAGCGCCTGTACTTCCGGGAGCCAGGCAATAGGTTACGCGTGGGAGGCCATTCGCCACGGTTATCAAACGGTGATGGTTGCCGGTGGAGCGGAAGAACTTTGCCCGTCTGAAGCGGCGGTGTTTGATACCTTATTTGCCACCAGTCAGCGCAATGATTCGCCACATACCACGCCGTCGCCTTTCGATATCAATCGAGACGGGCTGGTCATTGGGGAGGGCGCGGGCACGCTGGTGTTGGAAGAGTTGGAGCACGCCAGAGCGCGAGATGCGAAGATCTACGGGGAAGTCGTGGGATTCGCCACTAACTGTGATGCGGCCCACATTACTCAGCCACAGCGTGAAACTATGCAAATTTGCATCGAACAGGGGCTACGTATGGCGCAGTTGCAGGCGGTGGATATCGGCTATATCAGCGCTCACGGTACGGCGACCGACCGTGGCGATCTGGCTGAAAGTCAGGCTACCGCCGCGGTATTTGGCAGTAATACGCCGATTTCATCGTTGAAAAGCTATTTCGGCCATACGTTAGGTGCCTGCGGAGCGCTGGAAGCTTGGATGAGTCTGGAAATGATGAATGAAGGCTGGTTTGCGCCGACGCTCAATCTGACTCAGCCCGATCCGGCCTGTGGAGAACTTGATTACATCATGGGAGAGTCACGGCATATTGATACCGAGTTTTTCCAAAGCAACAACTTTGCCTTTGGCGGTATCAACACTTCACTGGTTTTCCGTCGCTGGCGTTAACCGATGATGCGCACTGCTCTGGCTCGAATCAGCGTTCTCAGCCAACCGGATGTAATCACCGGTTGGTTGTCGGCGGCGTTACTGGATCAGGCTCCCAACGGCAAACGGCGGGATGCGTGGGTAGCGGGCAGAGTGCTGCTGGCACAGCAGGTGGGTCAGCGGCCTCTCAGGGAAATGATCATTACCGCATCGGGAAAACCTACGTTTAGGTGTGCTCAATTGCCACATTTCAATATCAGTCACAGCGGCGATTTTGTTTTTGTCGCCGTGAGTGATAAAGGGCCGATTGGCTGCGATATCGAAGTGATCAGGCCGCGTTCCGCTGCGATAGAGATTGCCCAGCACTATTTCGGTGAGGCTGAATATCTGTGGTTGGCGGCGCAGCCAGCTGAAAATGTCATGATGGCGTTTTGGCGTTTGTGGACCGCCCACGAGGCACTATTAAAACAACGCGGGCTGAGTGTTTGGCAAATGCGTTCGATAGCGCTAAAGCCCGAAACATTGGGCATTGTCGGCAGCGAAATATTTCACTGGTATCAGCAAGGGTTGAGTGTGGCGGTCAGTTGCTGCCTGCCAGAAAGCGCAAACAGCGATTTCACCGTGGATAAATGAGCGTATTCCTTCCATTTATCAAATTATTGCCGATGAACTTCCCCACAAAGCAGCACCACATCCGGGCGACGCTGATGGATTTTAGCCGCCACGGCAAGGCATTCCTGACGGGTAGGATATATATCTTCAGACACGGGAAGCGCGTCACAAGCATCTATTCCGCATGTGCTGACCAGTAGAACAAATCCAATAAGCATATATCCCCCTTATTCTTCGAAGTATAGCGCGCTTATCTTGCGAGTATAGAGGTTTTGTTGTGGCATAGCGCCCGCTTTAATAATAAAAACTGCCTTACTAACAAAGATTTCCACAATCGGCCGCGTACGACTCAAGCTATGCCAATGCCACATGGCGTAACCCGCTATTTTGGGTGAAATTAATGAATAATTCTATTGGCAGCCATTAACGTAAAGCGGCAGTGGAAGGATCACTATGTCTTTTATTGAGCCTCTGGCGCGAACCATCGCCTATTAGGATTTTCTGCTTTGTATTTATGCCGTGACCATATTGGTTACCTTGAGCGTTTCATCTTCATCGTATGGGATATCTCCTATGGGGTGAATCATCGCGTATATATTCTTTAAAACTTTAGTTGGTCTTAAAGTGGAGTGAGAGTTCGCGTCTGCGGTGGTAAAAAAGAGTGAAATAGAGGCTGACGCATTGGAGATATTTCTCATAGCTATTAATAAAATAAGGATATGGGATGTAATATATCGCCTAGCTCGGTTTAACCGTAAAACACCAACGTAATGGAGTACAGACGAATGAACGGTAAGTTGTTATTAGCGATATTACTGAGCGCGAGCTTTTCGCTTCAGGCCGATGAAACCAGCACCTGGACTTATGAAGGTCAACGGGCTCCAGAGCATTGGGGGACGCTGAAACCAGAGTTTCATCTTTGTCAGGATGGACGCAACCAGTCACCGATAGATATCCGCGGGGAATTAAGAAGTAACCTGGCGCCGCTGACCATGCAATATTTTACCACGGCGCTGAGTATCGTAAATAATGGTCATACGGTTCAGTTGAACGTACCCAGCGGGAATAAAGTGCAGCTAGATGGTGAAACTTTTATGCTAAAACAGCTGCATTTCCATTCTCCTAGTGAAAATACAATAAAGGGTAAGCAATATCCGATGGAGGCGCACTTTCTACACAAAAATAAGCAGGGAGAATTGCTGGTTGTCGCCGTTATGTACGAACTGGGCAAAGAAAATGTGGTGCTGGAAAAAGTGTGGCAGCAAATACCAAAAGGATTGAACCAGGAAGAGAAGATCAAGCAGGCGTTGGATCTTAATGGCCTGATTCCGGACAGCAAATACTATTATCGTTTCAGTGGCTCGCTAACCACACCCCCTTGTTCAGAAGGGGTACGCTGGCTGGTGTTTAAACAGCCGTTAAGCGTTTCTGAAAACCAGATTACGCAGTTCAAGTCGGTCATCCATCACGATAATAACCGGCCGGTCCAAGAGTTACACGGTAGGGTTATTGTAAATTAATTTTTGGTTATTTTAATTTATCAGAGCACCCGAAGGGGTTTTTAATAAAACTTTTAATAAATAGCTAATGGTGAAAATAAATTTCTATCAATATATTTACTCTAATGTTTCGTCGGCGTAAAACTGTGTGCTTTATTTGGTTTTATGCTGACGCAGTTTTATTGGATATATTTATGGCTAAACAGCCAGACGTCTAAACGGGTGTTTGATTTATTTATAAATAAGGCTTGATTAAAATCATTGGGTATGAGTAAATAGCGTCATCGGTTTGGAACACAGACCTTATGAAAGCAGTTTTAGTAAAGCAGTTCACAGTATTAGCGTTATCCTCGATAGATACCTCTTCACCGCGAAACTCCTTCTTAAGTGCCCCATAAGAAATAACTGAAAGACAGACCTCTCTTGCCTTATGGCACTTAAAAAATAAATAAAGGAAGTATCGCTATGTCTAATACAATGACTGGTTTAGTAAAATGGTTTGACGCGGGTAAAGGCTTTGGTTTTATTACCCCAACGGACGG